>NZ_JAWZTE010000001.1:0-1097768 GCF_033875155.1 Actinocorallia sp. A-T 12471
GTCAGGGCGTCAGGGCGTCAGGGCGTCAGGGCGTCAGGGCGTCAGGGCGTCAGGGCGTCAAGGCGTCAAGGCGTCAAGGAGGGGCGAGGCGGCCTTGGGTGAGGTGGAGGGTTCGGGTGGTTTGGACCGCGGTGAGCATGCGGCGGTCGTGGGTGACGAGGAGGAGGGTGCCGGGGTAGGTGGCGAGGGCGGCTTCGAGTTGTTCGATCGCGGCGAGGTCGAGGTGGTTGGTGGGTTCGTCGAGGACCAGGAGGTTGACGCCGCGGGCCTGGAGGAGGGCAAGGGCGGCGCGGGTGCGTTCGCCGGGGGACAGGGTCGAGGAGGGGCGGGTGACGTGGTCGGCCTTCAAGGCGAACTTCGCCAGGAGGGTGCGGGCGTCGGCGGGGGACAGGTCGGGGGCGTGGACGCGGAAGGCGTCGAGGAGGGGGACGCCGCTCTCGAACAGGCGGCGGGCCTGGTCCACCTCGCCGACGACGACGCCAGGGCCGAGTGACGCCGAGCCCTCGTCGGGCGTAAGACGGCCGAGCAGAACGGCGAGGAGCGTCGACTTGCCCGCGCCGTTCGGACCGGTGATCGCCACCCGCTCGGCCCAGCCGATCTCCACACTGATCGGCCCGAGCGTGAAGCCGCCGCGCCGCACGACGACCTCGCGCGCGGTCGCGGTGACCGCGCCCGAGCGCGGCGCGGCCGCGATCTCCATGCGCAGCTCCCACTCCTTGCGCGGCTCGGCGACCTCCTCAAGCCGTTCCATCGCGCGCTCGGTCTGCCGTGCCTTGGCGGCCTGCTTCTCGCTGGTCTCCGCGCGGTGCCGCTTGCCGATCTTGTCGTTGTCGGGGGCCTTGCGCCGGGCGTTGCGCACGCCCTTGTCCATCCAGTTGCGCTGCTGCTGCGCGCGTTCCTTGAGCGAGCCGAGCTTGTCGGCGTACTCCTCGTACTCGGCCCGGGCGTGCCGCCGCGCGATCTCCCGCTCGGCGAGATACGCCTCGTACCCGCCGCCGTACACGTTGATCTGCTGCTGGTGCAGGTCGAGTTCCACAACGCGGTCGACGGTCCTGGCCAGGAACTCGCGGTCGTGGCTGACCAGCACGGTCGCCGCGCGCAGCCCGGTGACGAACTTCTCGAGCCGTTCCAGGCCCTCGAGGTCGAGGTCGTTGGTGGGCTCGTCGAGCAGGAAGACGTCGTAGCGGCTGAGCAGCAGGCTCGCCAGGCCCGCGCGCGCGGCCTGCCCGCCCGACAGCGACGTCATCTCCTGGTCGAGCCCGACCGACAGGCCGAGGTCGGCGGCGACCTCCTCGGCGCGCTCGTCAAGGTCGGCGCCGCCGAGCGCGAGCCAGCGTTCCAGGGCCTGCGCGTACTCCTCGTCGGCTCCCGGCGCACCCGCGCCGAACCGCTCGGTGGCGGCGTCGAACGCGGCCTGCGCCTCGGCGACCCCGGTGCGCCGTGCCAGGAACCCCCGGACGCTCTCGCCCGGCCTGCGCTCCGGCTCCTGCGGCAGATACCCGACCGTGGCATGCGCCGGGTTGACCCGCACCGACCCCTCCTCGGCCGGCAGTTCGCCCGCGAGGGTGCGCAGCAGCGTGCTCTTGCCCGCCCCGTTGACGCCGACGAGCCCGACCACCTCGCCCGGAGCCACCACAAGGTCAAGCCCAGAGAACAGCGCCCGGTCCCCATGCCCGGCCGCCAACCCCTTCACCACGATCGTCGCGCTCATGCCCGGAACGCTACCCGCCCCACAAAAACCCCGCCGACCACCCTGTGGACAACTTCCCCCGCCAAAGTTCCACCCGCACTACGACGCCCAACAACCCTGCCCCGAACAGCGACTCCCGAGTACGCGGGCTCCCCTCGGGCACCCCCGCGCAGCTCAGCGAGCCACCTGATAGTGGGTCGTGTGGGACTCGAACCCACAACCTACGGATTAAAAGTCCGGAGCTCTGCCATTGAGCTAACGACCCGTCGAGCATCATACCGATCTCGCCTCGGTCGTTGGCAGCCGAATATGCCCGTGGGGCGGTGCGGCGGTGTGGCGGGCCGCACCGCGCCGGTGGGGGGTCAGGCTTTGAGCGCGTCGATGAAGGCGACGACGTGGCTTTCGGTGGCGTCCTTGGTGACGCCCGCCGAGGTCAGGGGGCCGGCGCCGTCCTCGACCTCGAGGAGCGCGAGGAGGATGTGTTCGGTGCCGATGTAGTTGTGCCCGAGCCGTAGCGCCTCGCGGAAGGTGAGTTCAAGGACCTTCTTGGACAGGGCGTCGTAGGGGATGAGCTCGGGCACGTCCGTGACGGCCGGGGGAAGGGCCGCGGTCAGGACGTCGCGCAGGGCCTCGGCCGTCACGCCCTGCTCGCCGATCGCCTTGGCGGCGAGCGCTTCGGGCTGCGCCAGGAGGCCGAGGGCGAGGTGCGCCGGGATCATCTCGGCGTTGCCCGCCTTGTGCGCCTCGTTCATGGCGGCCATGAGGGAGTTCTTCGCGCGCGGGGTGAACCGCTCGAAGCCCTGGCTGAGGTCGAGGGGCTCGTCGTCGGGCCGCGTGACGAACCGCTTCTGCGCCGCCTGCTTGCTGACGCCCATGCTCCGCCCGATCTCGGTCCACGACGCGCCGGAGCGGCGCGCCTGGTCGACGAAGTGGCCGATGAGGTGGTCGGCGACCTCGCCCAGGTGCTCGCCCGCGATGACGGCGCTCCTGAGCTGCTCGAGCGCGTTCTCGTCAACCTTCTTGATCGCGGAGATCAGCTCATCAAGCCGGACGGGATAGTCGATCTGCACCTTCTCGTGTTCACTCATACGTCAACCATAGGTTGACGACCCCATTCCGTCAACCCAAGGTTGACGCCGAACTTCTTTGGGGTGGGGACCTGTGGGCATTCGGTGGTGACCTCGTCGTCGGTTAGCGCATCGAGGTCTGCCCAGCCGCCGCGATACAAGACAATCTGCACTTCGGTCCATTCATCGGACCCCACGACGCGTACGCCGACCGAGTCCGGGTCGGTGACGAGAGCCCGGTCGGTCTCCAGCGGCTGAGGCCAGGTCGCAGCCGCGTCCCGCCAGGTGATCGGTCCGGGGTCGAGCCCGGACGCAGCCCAGACAGGGAGCCGTGAAGTGATCTCAGCGGCGGCCCGGTCGAGGTCGATGACGTGTTCCACGGAGAGATCTTCGCCCGTGACGCTGCTTCGTGCCGAGGTCGACCGGGTCTTCGATGAACAGGTGGGCCCGGGGAAGCCGAGGGCATCGGCGACGGTGAAGATCCCGTCGATCGAGACGCTGTGCTGGCCGACTTCGACTACCGAGCGGACCTCGACCACTCCGTCGCCGGCACCTGGAACATCCAGATCCCCCTGAGTCGCTGACGCAGGCGCGTGTATGGGGAGTGTCAGGGGTGGGTGTGGGGGTGATCATGGGGGGATTGCGCCGGAGATGCCTGGGGTAGGGCCGGACTGACGGACTCGCGGGGGGAGTACGGCAATGGTCCGAGCACGGGTCGCGGAGCTTATGGGCAGGGCCAGACGCGATCTGGAGGAGTTGGTCGCGTTCCGGTCCGTGGCCGACGCCCGGCAGTTCCCCGAGGAGGAGTGCCTGGAGGCGGCCAGGTGGACCGCCGACGCGTTCACCGAAGCCGGGGTGCCGTGCAAGCTCCGTGAGACACCCGACGGTAGCCACGCCGTCGTAGGGCACCGTCCGGGGCCGGAGGGGGCTCCGACTGTGCTTCTGTACGCGCACTACGACGTCCAGCCGCCCGGCGAAGGGTGGACGTCGGATCCGTGGCGGCTCACCGAGCGCGAGGGACGCTGGTACGGCCGGGGCGCGGCCGACTGCAAGGGCAACCTCGTCATGCACCTGACGGCCTTGCGCGCCGTAGAACCCGCCGTAGGGGTCAAGGTTGTTATCGAGGGCAGCGAGGAGCAGGGTACGGGCGGCCTGGAACGGCTGTTGGCTTACGACCCCGAGCTGTTCGAGGCGGACGCCATCGTCATCGCCGACACAGGCAACGCCGCGGTAGGAATCCCCACCTTCACGACGAGCCTGCGGGGCCGTGCGGGCCTGGTCGTCACGGTGACGACGATGGACAGCCCGCTGCACTCGGGCACCGTCGGCGGGGCCGCGCCCGACGCACTCGCCGCGCTCATCCACATGCTGGGGACGCTGCGCGACGGCGCGGGCAACACCACGATCCGCGGCCTGAAGTCCGACCAGCGCTGGCAGGGCGCGCCGTACCCGTTGGAGAGGTTCCGCAAGGACGCCGGGATCCTCGACGGCGTGGGCGTCGCGGGCACCGGGACCGTCTCGGACATGCTGTGGGCGCGACCCGCGCTGACGGTGCTCGGGATCGACTGCCCGCCCGTCGTGGGGTCCACCGCGTCGGTGCAGGCGAGCGCGCGGGCAAGGCTCAACCTGCGGGTGCCGCCCGGTATCGACCCGGGCTCCGCCTGTGACGCGCTCGTCGCGCACCTGCACGCCGCCGCGCCCTGGCACGCGCGGGTCGAGATCGAACTCGAAGGCGTCGGCAGCCCTTTCCTCGCCCGTACCGGCGGCCGCGCTTACACGACGATGACGGCGGCGCTGTGCGAGGCGTATGGCAAGAAGGTGTCCACGATGGGCGACGGAGCCTCGATCCCTCTGTGTCCCGCCTTGCACAAGGCGTTCCCGAAGGCAGAGATCATGCTGATAGGCGTCGCGGAGCCCGCGGCCCGCATCCACGCCCCCGACGAGAGCGTGGACCCGTCGGAGATCGAGAATCTCGCCGTCGCCGAAGCGCTCTTCCTACGCGGCTACTCCTGAAGAGCGCCCCGGCGGACGGCCTTACGCCTCAGTTGGCGTGCAGGGCCTCGTTGAGGCCGCCCCACGTCCCCTTGCGCGACACCACCTCGACGGCTCCGGACTGCGAGTTGCGGCGGAACAGAAGGCCGCTCGCCCCGGACAGCTCAAGGGCCTTGACGACCTTGCCGTCCGGAAGCGTCACCCGCGTACCGGCCGTGACGTACAGGCCGGCCTCCACGACGGAGTCGTCGCCGAGCGAGATCCCGATGCCGGAGTTCGCGCCGAGCAGGCAGCGCTCCCCGAGGGAGATGACCTGCTTGCCGCCGCCCGACAGGGTGCCCATGATCGACGCCCCGCCGCCGACGTCGCTGCCGTCGCCGACGACGACACCGGCGCTGATCCGGCCCTCGACCATCGACGCGCCGAGCGTCCCGGCGTTGAAGTTGACGAAGCCCTCGTGCATCACCGTCGTGCCGGCGGCGAGGTGCGCGCCCAGGCGCACCCGGTCGGCGTCGGCGATCCGGACGCCGGACGGGGCCACGTAGTCCGTCATGCGGGGGAACTTGTCGATCCCGTAGACCGACAGGTGGCCGCCCTCGGCGCGCACCCCTACGCGGGCCGCCTCGACCTTCTCCGGCAGGACGGGTCCCGCCGACGTCCACGCGACGTTCGCCAGCAGCCCGAAGACCCCGTCGAGGTTGAGGCCGTGCGGGCGGACGAGACGGGCGCTCAGCAGGTGCAGGCGCAGGTAGACGTCATGGGCGTCGAGGGGCGCGTCGGCCAGCGAGGCGATGACGGTCCGCACCGCGACGACCTTGACGCCGCGCCGTACGTCGGCCCGGACGGCGGCGGCGAGGTCGCCCGCCTCCGCGCCCTCAAGGACGACGGTCCCGGCCGGCCCCGAGGGCAGCTCGGCGAGAGCGGGGGCGGGGAACCAGGTGTCGAGCACGGTTCCGTCATCGGCGATGGTGGCAAGACCGACGGCTTCGGCGCCGGAGGAAGTTACAGAGCTCACGGCCACAGGGTAGTGAACTCCGGCGACGCGCAAGGAGCCGGTGCGCGGCCAACCGGTAAGGCTCAGCCCCGGTACGCGGGGATGCCTGTGATGGCCTCGCCGAGCACAAGGGTGTGGATCTCCTGCGTGCCCTCGTACGTCAGCACGGACTCGAGGTTGTTGGCGTGCCGGATGACGGGGTACTCCAGCGTGACGCCGTTCGCGCCGAGGATCGTCCGCGCCTGCCGGGCGACGTCGAGCGCGGCGCGGACGTTCGCGAGCTTGCCGAACGAGATCTGCTGCGACGTGACGGTCCCTGCGTCCTTCAGACGGCCGATGTGGAGCGCGGTGAGCCCGGCCTGCCCCAGGGCCACCTCCATCCACGCGAGCTTCTCCTGGGTCAGCTGGAAGCCCGCGATGGGCCTGCCGAACTGCTCGCGCGACTTGGCGTAGGCGACCGCGGACTCGTAGCAGGCCCGTCCCGCGCCGACCGCGCCGAACACGATCCCGAACCGCGCCTCGGACAGGCAGCCGAGCGGGGCCTTCAGCCCCTTGGCCTCCGGGAGCAGCGCGTCGGCGGGCAGCCGCACGTCGTCGAACGCCAGCTCGGAGGTGACCGACGCGCGCAGCGACAGCTTCCGCTTGATGTCCGACCGGGTGAACCCGGGCGTGCCCGCCGGGACGAGGAACCCGTTGACGCCCTGCTCGGTGCGCGCCCAGACGACGGCGACGTCCGCGACCGACCCGTTGGTGATCCACATCTTCGCGCCGTTCAGGATCCAGTCGGAGCCGTCGCGTCGGGCGTGGGTGCGCATCGACCCGGGGTCGGAGCCGTGGTCGGGCTCGGTGAGGCCGAAGCATCCGATGAGCTCTCCGGCGGCCATACCGGGCAGCCACCTTTGCTTCTGCTCCTCCGAGCCGTACTTGTGGATGGCCGCCATCGCCAGGGAACCCTGCACCGAGACGAACGAGCGCAGCCCACTGTCGGCCGCCTCAAGCTCCCTGCACGCGATCCCGTACGAGACGGCGTTGGAGCCCGCGCAGCCGTAACCCTGAAGGTGCATTCCGAAGAGGCCGAGGCCGCCCATCGCCCTGGCCAGGTCGCGTACGGGCAGCGTCCCGGTCTCGAACCACTCGGCGATGTGGGGGTCGATCGACTCGTTCCGGAAGGCGCGGACCGTGTCGCGTACGAGGCGTTCGTCCTGGCTGAGCTGGTCGTCGATCCGCAGTACGTCCATGGCGCTTCCTCCCGGAGTGTGGCGTTCGCGAGCTTACTCAGGGGGTCGTCTCAGGGTTCGCCCAGGGACCGTCCCCGATGTGGCAGGGGTCGGACGAAGGGCATTCTTAAGACATGAACACGACGCTGCACCGCAAGACCGACAACAAGATGCTCGCCGGGATCTGCGCCACGATCGCCGAGCGGACCAACCTAGACCTGAACGTCACCCGCCTGGCCGTCGCCGGCGTCTCCGTCGTCGGCGCGACCGTCGGCATCGGTTTCGCCATCCCCGTCCTGTACGTCCTCGGCTGGATCCTCATCCCGGCGCAGGACCAGGACGCCTCCATCGCCCAGCGGTGGTTCGACAAGCCGCAGGTGCAGGACGCGATGAACGCGACCGCCGAGGCGCTGAAGAAGCCGCTCAACAAGAAGGAGCAGTGACCTTCGCCGCGGGGACCGAAGGGCGCGCAACCGCGCCGATGACGTCCCCGCGCACCCTCGTCCACACGAGGGACAGGATCGCGGCCGTGGACAATCCCGCCATACCGGCGAGCGCGACCACGGTCTGCGGCCCGACCACCTGCGCCAGCGCCCCGCCGACGAGGATGCCGAGCCCCTGCCCGGCAAGGATCCCCGACTGGGCGAGCCCGAACGCCCGCCCCCGGCCCTCCGGGGGCACCGCCGAGACGAACGCGGCGTTCGCCGCCACCTGGTAGGCGCTGCCGACCCCCGACAGGGACCACAGCAGGACAGTCACGGGGAAGCTCGGATCAAGCGCGCACACGACGAGCGGGGCGCAGGCGAGTATCGACATCCACCCCATCGCCTTGATGCGCCCCGTAGGCCGCACGAACCGCGAGAAGAAGAACGCGCCCGCGACCATCCCCGTGGGCATCGCCGCCATCAGCACCCCCACGTAGATGGGGTCGTCCCCGAACGTCGCCCCGTAAGGCGCGGCCAACCCCTCGGGGACCGTGTAGAACGAGCACAACCAGGCGAAGCTGACGAGGCTGCGCAGGGTGCGGTCGCCGAAGACCATCCGAGCGCCCTCGCGGGTACCGCCCCACAGCTTCAGGTCCTTGCGTGTGCGCGCGGGCGCGGGACGGTGCCGCAGCCCGATCAGCACCGCCGCCGACACAAGGAACGTCAACGCGTTCACGACCAGCGCCTCACGCGTCCCCACGAACGCGACGAGCGCGCCGCCCGCTATGAACCCGATCATCTGGCACGCCTGATGGGTGATGTTGGTGATCGCCGCCCCCAGGACGTACCTGTCGCCCTCCAGGATGTCCGGTAGCAGGGCCGCGCGGGCGGCGGAGAAGGGCGAGGCCATAAGGATGGTCAGGAAGACGAGCGCGCACAGCCCCGCGAAAGGCATCCCGTCGACGGCCATCAACCCCATGAGCGCCATACGGACGAGGTCGCTGACGACCATCACCCTGCGCCGGGGGAAGTGGTCGGCAAGGCCCGACAGCACGGGGCCGCCCATGATCGGCGGCAGGTACGTCAGCGCGTAGGTGAGGGCCGTAAGCAGAGGGCTCTGCGTGCGGTCGTAGACGAGTACCGCCAACGCCACCTGAGCCAACTGGTCGCCCAACGAACTGAGTGTCTGCGCCGCCCAGAGGCGACGGAACTCCCGTTCGGAGAACACCTCGCGGTAGGTGATCCGCCGCTCCGGTGGCCGTCTGTGCCTGCCCATGCTCTGCCCGCCACGTGTCGATTTCCCGACATCAAATCACGTAGCGTCGTCGTCATGTGACCGAATGTGCTGAAATTCCCAGGGCTTTCGCGGGCTACCAGCCGAGCGCGTGCAACCGCTCGTCGTCGATGCCGAAGTGGTGCGCGATCTCGTGTACGACTGTGACGGCTATCTCCTCGCGGAGTTGGTCGTGATCGTCACAGATCGCGAGGTGCTCCTGACGGTAGATCTCGATCCGGTCGGGCAGGACTCCTGCGTACCAATCGCCCCGTTCGGTCAGCGGGACGCCGGTGTACAGGCCGAGAATGCCCGGCTCCGGCGGCTCGTCGACCACCACCACGACCACGTTCTTCATCATCGACGTCAAACCCGGAGGAATCGTGTCCAAAGCCTCCGACACCAACTCCTCGAACTCCGCCTCCGTCGCCTCGACCATCCGCCGGCTCCTTTCCGCGGTCGTCTCCAGCGTCTTCAACCGCCGCACCGCACGCTGGAGTTCCCTCGTGGCCGTGGCCGTCGCGGGCACCGTCATCGGCCTGCTCGTCGGCGGCCGCGTCGAAACCCCCGTCGGGCCCGCTGACGCCTCCCTCAGCCTTGCGTTCTCCGCCGAGGGGGGCACCGAGGTGGAGGTGCCGCCGCTCGGCGCGCTCCGCCTCGACTCGCATGCGGGACCGCTCCTTCTGAAGGCGCAGATAACCCGGTTGAGGCCCGCCGCCACCCAGGCGTTCATCAACGACCCCGCCGGGATCAACGCCCTTGAGAAGACCGTCACGGACGAGATCCAACGCGGCGTTATCTGGATGGCCGTACGGGCCGTCGTAGCCTCCCTCGTCGTCACGGCCCTTCTGGCACTTGCCTTGTACCGGAGTTGGCGACGCGCCCTTGCGGCGACTTTGGGGTCGGTCCTACTGATGGCCGCCATGTCCGGCGTCGCGTGGGGCACCTTCCGTCCGTCGTCCGTCGCCGAACCCCGGTACACCGGCCTTCTGGCGAACGCGCCCCAACTCGTCGGTGACGCGCAGGCCGTCATCGACAGGTTCGACGAATACCGGGGCATGCTGGCCAAACTCGTCGGAAACGTCTCGGAGCTGTACGCGACGACGAGCACGCTGCCCGTCTACACGCCCGACCCCGACACCGTCCGGGTCCTGCACGTCTCGGACATCCACCTCAACCCGCTCGCCTGGGACGTCATCCGCAACATCAGCGAGCAGTTCAAGGTCGACGTGATCATCGACTCGGGCGACCTCACCGACCACGGCTCACGCCCCGAGGACCGCTTCGTCGCCAACATCAACACCCTGAAGGTCCCGTATGTCTTTGTCCGGGGCAATCACGACTCCAAGGGCACCGAGACCGCCGTCTCCAAGATCAAGAACGCGGTGGTGCTCGACGACCGCGCCCAGGAGGTCGCCGGCATCCTGATCTACGGCGCGGGCGACCCACGCTTCACCCCCGACAAGACCAACGACCACGACGCCTTCCCCGCCACCGCCCTCGAGGCCCAGGGCGTCCTCAACGCAGAAACCCTCCGCGCCCTCCCCAACCCGCCCGCCATCTCGGTCGTCCACGACCCCACCCAGGCCCGCCCCCTCGACGGCCTCACCCCCCTCGTCCTGGCAGGCCACACCCACCAACGCAAAACCGAACTCCTCCCTAACGGCACCCGCCTCTTCATCCAGGGCAGCACAGGCGGCGCCGGCCTCCGCGGCCTCGAACACGAATCCCCCACCAAGATCAACCTCAGTATCCTCTACCTCAACCGCACCACCCAAACCCTCCAGGCATGGGACGACTTCACCCTGGGCGGCCTGGGCGAACAGTCCGTCCAGGTCGAACGCCACCTGGCCACCCCACCCCAGCCCCCCACCCCCACCACAACCCCCAGCCGCTAATCCGATTACACCGATCCACCCCCCGTCCCGTACACTGACCCCAGACCAGCCCTCATCGTCTAGTGGCCTAGGACGCCGCCCTTTCAAGGCGGTAGCACGGGTTCGAATCCCGTTGGGGGTACCAGCCAGATGGCTGCAAACCCGGACATTCGTCCGGGTTTTCGGCGTTTAGGCCGCTTTCCGCCGTTCGGGTCGCGGTGTGGGCGGCGCGCTGGATGGTGGGCGCGGTTTCGGCGGTCATGGTGAGGGTGATCTCGGCCCGGTCGGTGGTGTGATCGTAAATGATCTCCAGATTGAAGGCGTCGTAGAGCTGGCGTAGGACAGCCTCGGGCAACGCGGTCAGGTCGACTCGGGCTTGTGGGACGAGGTCGAGGAGTTCGGGGTTCTGGGTGGGCGGTTGCTGGTTGTGGAGGTCTCGGAGTTCGGCGGCTTTGGCCCGTCGGTCTTGGGCGAGCTGGGTGGTGCGGGCGTCGATTTCGCGGGCGAACTCGTCGGAGCAGTCGGGGTCTTCGAGGCGGCGCATGAGGCGGGCGCGGCGTGCGTCGAGGTCGTCGATGTGGGCTTGGAGCCGGGCGAGCTGTTCGGCGTGTTCTCGGGCGGCGGCGACTGCGGCTTGGTCGAGGACGTCCTTGAGCAGGAGTGCTCGGTTCGGTCCGAAGATGTGCGCGGCGAAGAAGTCGCTGATGCCCTGGACGAAGGGTTCCTCGCGGACCCAGATGCTTTTCGGGTGCCCCTCGGGGACGTGGCCGCGGCCGGGTCGGCAGACGTAGTAGGTGTTGCCGCGCGAGTCCTTTCCACCCATCAGCCGCCCGCAGAGCTGGCAGCGGATGTAGGAGCGCAGCAGGTAGGTGCGCTGGGTGTCGGGGTGGGAGTTCCCGTCTTCGATGCGGGACCGCTGCCGGTTCTTGTTGACGCTCTGAGCGGACGTCCAGATGTCCAGCGAGACGATCGCCTCGTGCGAGGGCTCGGCCGACCACACCCATTTCTCCGGCGGGTTGAGCTTGCCGCTGTCGGTCTTGGTGGCCTTGCGGTTGAAGACCATGTAGCCGGTGTACTTCGGGTTGATGATGACCTCGCGCACCGAGGACTCGGTCCATTGGCCGACCGCGCGGGAGGGGTCGACGGGTGCGGGTGGAGGGTTGAGGACGAGGTCTCGGTTCAGTTCGGCGGCGATGGCCTTATAGCCGAGCTTCTCGGCCACCCGCAGGTTGAAGATCCGGGCGACGACGGGCGCTTTCAGCGGGTCGGTCTTGAGGGTGTGCTTGGTGGCTCCTTGCTCGCGGCGTGCGGCGATGGGGTGCGGGACGTCGTGCTTGACGTACCCGTAGGGAGGCTTGCCGATGTTGTAGCCCAGGTGGGAGTGGGTGCTGAGCCCGTCCCAGGACTTCTCCAGCAACTCCAGGACGTACCACTCGGAGACGCCTTGCTTGACGCGGCGGGTGAGGGTCTGGGTCGCGCGCTTCCCACTGGTGATGAGCGGCTCATCGGCGGCGATGAGCAGGACTCCGGCGCGTTCCAGGAGGGTTTCGATCTCCTGGGAGACGTAGCTGCGGCGTCCGATGCGGGCGATGTCCTCGCAGATGACGGCGTCGAACCGCCGGTCGGGCTGGCGGGCTTCGGCCAGGAGGTCCTGGATGCCTCCGTCGCGCGGGATCGGGATGTTGAAGCGCTCGTGTCCTCGACCGTGGCCGCGGGCGTCGAGTGCTTTGCGTCCGGATTCGACGTCGTAGAAGTAGGCGACCATCGCCCCACCGGGAGGCAGCGCGGCTTGGGAGTTGCTGAGCTGCCGGAGCAACGACGTCACCGGGTCTTGCAGGTCGTCGGTCGAGGTCCGCCCGGCGAACGCGACCCGCAGCAGCCGGTCGTCGGCGAACGCGTCGTAGCCGATCAGCTGGGCGCGTCGGCCTCCCGTCCCGGCGCTGATGGCATCGAGTGGGATCGGTGAGTGCTGCTGTCCTGAGTAGAGAGACATTCGAGAACCTTCGTGATGGCCCGGACCTGGCCGTTCTTCACTGCTTCGGCCAGGTGGGGTGCGGCGATGTGGAAGCGGAAGGACAGGACGGGCACACCCGAAGGTGTGCCCGTCCTCGCGGATTCAGGCAAAGGAGAGCCGCCGGGCGACCCGGACGGGGACGCCTGCGGCCGTGAGCCGGAGCAGGACCGTGTTGTAGTGGACGCCGCGATGTTCCAGGCGGTCGCTGGAGCGGGCGATGACGAGGTCGAAGCGCCTGAAAGGGTCGCGGGCCTCGCGCAGCAGGTCGGTCATGGAGCCGTCGCGCTCCAGGCCGAACCCTTCGGGCAGAAGATCCGATTCCCCGACGTCGAAGAAAACCGTGGTGATCTGCTCACCAGGGTTGAGGACCCGCTGGCACAGCTCGCGCTGCTTCATGACCCGGTCCTCTGCGCCATGCCAGGTATCGGTGCGCCCGTAGAAGGCGATGCGCATCACGGCCTGTCCTCCGCCCTGCCGGTGGCCGCCGTGCGGCCGGGACGGGTATCGACGCCGACCTCGTTTCCGCATGTCAAGTCGTCGCCTCCTCGCATCGAGTCGGCCCGCTGGAAGACCAGGAGGTCTTCGTGGGCGCTCGCGCACACGGGCCGTCCGGCGGCGCGGTTGCGTCGGGTTTCGAGGATCTGGAAGAAGCTCGCCCGCGTGACCAGCTGCCCGTCCTTGATCCCGCACAGCAGCGCGGCCAGCCGCGCTTGCAGGACGAGGCCGGCCCTCTCGGCCGCGGTGATGACCTCTCCGGGCAGGTCGACCAGCTCGCCCTTCACCCGGAACGGACGCGTCGTCACCGCCAGGACACCACCGGGCCGAAGCAGCAGGGACGACCCGGCGAGGATCTGCCCGAACCCCTCGATCAACGCGGGGAACTGCCGGTAAGCGAGGTTGGAGCGGTCCTCGGAGTAGCGGTGGTCCCACTTGCTCACCGGACCGCCGTCACCATCCCGGATCTCCGAACGGACCTGCCCGTGCGTGCTTGCCCCGTACGGCGGCGAAGTGAGCACGAGAGCGGCCTTGCCGTGCAGGTCCGAGCACACGGCGGCGATGTTCCGCGCATCCCCGCACACGACCCTCGGCTTCCCAGAGGCTCCCTGGGCGGCGGCGTGCAGGAGGTTGCGGACGCTCAGGTTCGCGAAGTCGGCCTCGTACTCCATCCCGACCGCATCGCGGCCGAGGTGGACGGCTTCCACGAGCGTCGTGCCGATCCCGCACATCGGATCGACCACCAGCCCGCCCGGCTCGGTGTAGGCGCCGATGACGGCTCTGGCGATCGAGGGCAGCATCTTGCCGGGATGCCGCATCGACTCCGGCAGATACCGGCCCCTGTGCTGCACCCGCGAGACCACCTGCCCGGTAGCCAGGACCGAGGGCACGAACTCACTCATCGACACCCCCGCGCGGCTTGGTGAACAGGCACACGTCGGCGTGAAGCGACACCACGGGCGGCAGCACCGTCTCCCGCGGATCGCGGAGTTGCGCGAGGTCGTCGGGCCCGGCCTGCACGACGAGGACATCGCCGTCGACCGGTACTCGGATCGCGATGGCGTGCTGCACATACCGCAGCCCGGCCCGACGCGCGTTGCGGACGATGCGCGGCGCGGGGTCGAACAGTCTGCCTTGCGCGTAGCGGGCCGTGGTGACGACCGCGACATGCCCGCCGGGCTTCAGCACCCGGGCCGCCGAGTCGAGGAACCCGTGCAGCCGCGCGGTGTCCAGCGTCCGCACGTCCCACCGGCACGCCGCACATCCGGGATCACGCCGCCCACCCGAAGGGCCGCCACCGAGCCCGACGACGGGCGGAGCCCCGATCACGAGATCGACCTCGCCGGCCAGATCCGCGAGCCCCTGATGAAGGTGATCAGGCAGGCACGGCCGCAGCAGAACCCGGTCCCGCTCCTCGTCGGTGAGCGTCCGGGCGAGCCTCTCCTGAATTCGCTGCGCGAGCGGAAAGTGCGGCACGCACGCGACCGCACGTCGCCCGGCGCGGACCGAGGCCGCCGTCACCGCCTCGCCCCCGGCGAACGCGTCGACGACCACCCCGCCCGTACCGGTGCATACGTTCAGGAGATGGCGAGCCAGCTCGACCCCGACCGTCCCCCGATGACGCACACACGACGTGCCCCCGGCCGTCTCCTCCTCCGGCCTGTCCGGGCACAACCAAACCGTGAGGGGCAGCAACTCCTGCCCCGTCTTCTCGTCTCCCATGCGCAAGTGACCCGACAGCGGCTCACCCGTTCCCCCGCATTCCTGAAACACCACCGGACTACGGCAGATTGGAGAGGCGCGGGTACTTCAGGGCTGTCATCAGCCACCTGCAGCGATTTTCTGGGCTTCCTCGTTGTTTGAACCCTCATCACGTGAACGAACGAAGGCTTGCCAGTCCTCAGGGTGCGAGATGGGCAGCAACCGGAACTGTTGATCATGGGTGCTGTCGTAGGGCGTGATGGCGCTGTGCTTCATTCGGATGTGGTCCTTGATGAGCATCATTTCGATCACCTGGGCGGCGACTCTCAGGTCCTCCGCTGTCGTCCCAGCGGCGATTGTCGAAGGAGATGAGAGAACCCCGTCGTTGTCGCGATCAACGTAGAAGCCTTGCTGCTTGGCGGCATTGGCCGCCCTCGCGGCTGCCTCAGCTTGGGCCCGCTGCTGGGCGAAGTACTCGTCCCATGACTCGGGATCAGGGCCAGGACCAGCGGCACTACTGTGATCTCCCCAGAAGCTGTCGAGCTCGGTGCCATAGACCGCAGCTTCGAAGTATTTTTCCCTATGGCTTCGCCCATGCTGGGACAGCTTGCCTACAGTCCGGGGGTTCTCGTTTCCCTCGCTCCAAGCGTCCTCAAGGCGTTGTAGATCCACAGAGCTTTGCCTAGTTCCTCCTGCGCCAGGACCATGAGAGACCGAGCCCTCCCAAAGGATTCGGCGGACAGCAGAAGGTAGGAGTCCTTGATCAGAGAGGTGGCATTGTCCATCAAGGCTTTCCAGTAATCGCGTGCCTGCCCAGGGCTCATCTCGACCATGCAGAGAGTCTGCCGCAGATCACGTAGCGGGGCACCTCAGTATCTATTAGGTGAGATCCACCACGTGTTCGGGAGTAATTGTCAAGAGTCGTGGACTTAGCCTTCTGGCGCGGTGACCCCGGCGGCTGGCCGCGATCCGGGCCTTTTCGCGCACCTTCGAGGCAGTATTGGCGGATGGCGGCGCGGCTGTAGCCTCCGGTGTGGCAACATCAGTGCATGGGCATCTTCGACTCCATCATGCGTGGCCTCGGTAGCCTCCGCCCGCTGTCCGACGCGGAACTCGAAGAAGAGCGCGAGGCGCTGCGACAGCGTTACGTATCCACCGGGGATGACAACGAGTCGTCAAGGCTCTACGACGAGCTACATCGCTACGACGCAGAGATGATACGCCGTTCAAACGAGTCCTATGCCCGTGAGAACCCAAACCCACCCGGGCCCAGGCATCGCGAGCACGGGTGGTACCTGCCGAACGACGACTAGGCGGGCGTTTTCAGGCTGTGATTAGGCGCTTCTGTGCCTTCGAGACTGTGTTCTCCGAGCAGCGTGCACCGGTAGCTGTGGTTGAGACCTTCGACATTCCCGCAGACCGCGCTCGGCGGCAGTCGCGCAGCAGGTCGGCCCATGACCCGGTGCACTCGCGCAGCCCTTCGCGAGCGTGATCAGCTCCTTCGTGCCGTTCGGGCGCACCCCCAAGGACCAGCACACAGGAGTGGTCCTGCACTAGCCGGATCTTGGGGCCCACACCTTCGGCCCGCACGTAGACGAGTCGCGTTCCACTGCTTCGTCAGCCGGGTCACGGTCGCCAGCGACAGGCCCGCTGCCGAGCCAAGAACTGCTCCAGCGCGGGCGCGAAGTCGAAGGACAGTCCGTGCAGGTAAGCAGCGGCAGCACCAGGTCTTGAGTATTGCTCCACGTTTGGCCACTTTGCCGAAAGCTGACTACGGACTTGTCGATGAAGGATCGTTGCAGCTCAGCGCCCGTTCAGGGACTTGGTAGGGACTTTGAGTAGCTGCCCCTCGAACTCGAGGACGTACGTCGAGATAGCTCCCCTCGCGCCTCAAAGCGGAGGGCAGTAGAAGGACCGACCACGTGAACGCCCCTGGGAAGGCACTGGATGGTGGTGGAGATCTAGCGGCCTCAACTCTTCGGAAGGGGTCGCGATGTCTGGTGGTCAGGGTGCGGTGGACAACGCTCTCGACTGCGCGGAGAAGGTCTTTCATGTCCTGGTGACGGGGCCGGAACCGCTCAGCCTGCACTGCGGGGAGATCGGCGGGGGGTGGCTCCCGGCCCGAAAGGTGGATCTCGCCGAGCTGAGCGTTCTACTCCTCAAGGGCGGGTGCCCGGATGAGGTGAAGGACGCGGTGTGGCGCGAAATGGTCTCTCGTGCCAGGACGGGGCGGCCGGAGTGGGTGATCGGGTGTGTGGGGCTGGCGATGCCGGGGCTGAAGAACGTTGTGGCCAGGGCGGCGCACAAGTGTGCGCCGGGGCTGGCGGAGGACATCGTGTCTGAGGCGGTCGCGGAGTTCGGGCGCAGCTTCAGCGGATCGATCTCGGGCGTCCGCACGTGGTGGCGCGGCTGCTGCTGTGGGTGCGGAAGGGCGCGCTGCGGGCGCGGGGGCGGGAGACGCGGCACGTGATGCGGCGTGAGGGGCTCGAAGTCCTGGACGAGGTCGCCGCGAACGGTGAAGGGGCGATCGGTCAGGAGCCGGTGCGGGTGCTCGTCGAGGCGGTTCGGGTCGGGGTGATCTCGGCTCGGGCGGCGGAGCTGATCAATGCGACGCGGCTGGAGCGGCAGTCACTTCAGGACTTCGCGAAGTCGGCGGGCGTTCCTGCGGATCGGCTGTACAAGCAGCGGAAGACGGCGGAGGCGCGGCTGGCTCGGGCGATCGAGGAAGGTCAAGTCCTGGTCAGCAAGGTCGGGCTGCTTTCCGATTCGGGGTCGTGAGTCGGGTGCTTTACCTATGACGAGCACGATCACGGCTTGATGCGGTGCCGGGGCGGTCACCCGTTCCCGTTGCACCCGATCGTCACTTCGAGGGTTCCGAAGGAGGACACCCTTTCCGGCCCGCATCGGGTCGTGGTCGTGCTCGGTCCGTGAGGTTCCCGACGAGGAGACCAGGGATCGACAGATGTCTTTCGCACGCAATGAACAGCGCGAGGGCGGGCCGTCGCCGGTTCCGCGTGGGCGGCGGGTCGCGGCCTCCGCCTGGTGGACGGTCGGTTGCCTCGGCGCCGCGCTGACCGTTCCGGTGATCGCGGGGGAGGTGCCCGCCCTGGCTGCGTCGGCCTCGCTGGACCAGGTCATCACGAACATGAGGAACGTGATCGTCGGTCTCCTGGTGGGGCTGGCGACCTTGTTCCTCACGATCGGCGGGTTCCGTCTTCTGATCGCGGGCGGGGATGCCGGCGAGGTCGAGTCGGCGAAGCGCGCCTTGCGGTACGCGGCGCTGGGCTACGGCGTCGCGGTTCTCGCCCCACTGTTCGTGACGCTCCTCCAGAAGATCGTGGGTTCCTGAAGTGAGGGCGGCCAAACGGGCGCGCCTGACGCTGTGGGGTTTGCTGGCCGCGGCGCTGCTCGCTGGAGCCTTCGCCGGGGCCATGGGTGAGGAGGCTGGGCCGGAGCCGTCCGGTATCCGCGGTGGGAGCTCTGCCCGCCTCACCTGCTCCCACCCCGACGCCGTCGGTCCCGACGGAGGCACCGGCCTCGCCGGCACCCGCGGTGACGCCACCCGAGGGTGGAGGAGAGGAACCGGAGCAGGAGGACTGCGGGTTCACCGAGTTCGACTGCCACGCCGCGAACGCGATCAACGGCTGGTTCACCGACCTCATCGAGTCGGCGTCTGAACCGGTGGTCGAGGTGCTGGGGTCGACGCTGTTCGCCACGCCCGAGATCGAGTCCAGCCAGATGGCGACGGTCCGGGAGCTGTGGTCGACCTCGCAGGCGATCGCGGCCACCTGGTTCGTTCTGCTGGTCACCCTCGCGGGCGTGACCCTGATGACGGGTCAGACCATGCCCGGCGGCGTCTCGCCGCGCGAGCTGGCCACCGGCGTCGTGTGGGCGTTCATCAGCGCGAACACCAGCCTCGCCCTGATCGGCTACCTCGTCACCTTCGCCAATGGCCTGAGCCAGGCGTTCCTGAGCGGAGCGCGCGAGGACATCGACCCGCCGCGCGTGGCGAGGACGGTCGTGGACGGGATCTTGAGTTCCGTCGCTTCCCAGGGCGTGTTCATCGCCCTCGTCGCGCTGGTCGCGGTCGTGCTGGCGGTCTGCGTCGGGTTCAGCTACGTGATGCGTCTGGCCCTGACCATGTGCGTGATCGCCATCGCGCCCGTCGCGCTGATGTTCCACGCGCTGCCCATGACGAGCGGGATAGCCCGTCTGTGGTGGAGGGCGCTCGTCGGACTCCTGGCCGTGCAGGTCTGCCAGGCGTTCGTTCTCGCGATGGCCTTCCGCGTCCTGGTCGGCTCGGACGGCGACGACGTCCACACGCCGCTCTTCCCCGACGATGACTCGGCGCTGCTCGAACTCCTCCTGATCATCTGTCTTCTGTTCATCCTGGTTCGCATCCCGGGCTGGGTGGCGCGTCCGGTGTGGCAGGCCGCGCAACCGCCCCGCCTCCTCACGAGCATGATCAAGACCTTCGTGCTCTACCGAGGGATGGGAAAGCTCCTGGGCCGCGGCGGTGCTGCCGCCCGGACGGCCTTGCCGCCGAGTTCGCCAGGAACGAAGGCGCCACCGAGGGGCGGCCCGAAGCCGCCTCCCGCATCGCCCCCGGGGCCGCGTCCGCTGCCGGGCGAGCCGCGTCCCCTTGGAGGAACGCCACCGCCCAGGCCGACGCCGCCTCCTGCCGCCGCGCCTCCGAGCCCCGCGCCAGGCCGAGTGCTGCGGACCGACCGAACCGAGACCGCTAATTCACGGCGACCGCCCGCACCGCGCAGGCCCCAGCCGACGAGATGGCCGTCCGGAGTACCGCCGACCGCACCGCGCCGCCCCGCACCCAGACGACCTGGAGAGCGTCCCGCGCCGCGCACGACTGCCCGGAGACCGGCTCCGAACACCCGCCCGAGGAGAAACCGATGAGCGCAGACAAGGAACCGCTGACCGCCCGCATCCCGACCGACGTTGAGATGCCGGACAAGGTCCTGTTCGGCTTCACCGCCCGCCAGGCAGCGATCCTCGCCGTGACCGGCCTCGTCGGAACCTGGGTCTACGTGCTGGCCGGGCGGGTGTTTCCGACGCCGATCCTGGTCGCGGTGCTCGTTCCGGTCGTCGCCCTCGGCTCCGCGCTCGCGCTCGGCCGTCGCGACGGGATCAGCCTCGACAGGTTCGCCGCGCACGCGGCCGCGTTCCTTCGCCGACCGAAGACCCTGGCCGCCGAAGGGGAGCAGGCGCACCGGGCCCCGGCCTGGTGCAGGCAGACTGAAACATGTCGTTGGCCAGTGCTGCCACGGCTGCGGCCAAGCCTTGAGCTCCGTCGGCGAGATCGTCCAAGAGCACGTCAGTACGGCCGGAGGTCTCCCTTCGCTGCTCGGTGCCGAGCCGGTCGATACCGGAGCCGAAGTGGCTGACGGTGAGTAGAGCCACCGGAACCTCGAACCAGGAAGAGTTTTCGCCATACCGCCCGTTGAGCGTGGCGGTCACTGCGGCCACGCCGGAGGCACCCGCACGGTCGCGGGCATGACGCCCCAAGTACCGAAGCAAGGACACGGTCCACACGAGGATCGCGCTGTCCCACACTGCGACGTGGGTCTTCTCCAACTCCTCCAGATACAGAGACATGACCGCCGACGCAGATCCATCAGCGTGAAACTCGATCCTGCCATCCTGGCTGGAAGCGGTGAAGCGGCGACGTCCGACCCCGGGCTGCCATCCGGTCTGAGGCGGTTCGTAGCCGATCAGCAGCGGCTCTCGCTGCAGATCCGCGCGAAAACGGTCGAAGCTGCTCCGATCGACGATCAGGTCGCCAGGGACCTCCGGGACCAGCGAGATCGTGAGACGCCCGCTGGCCATCCCGGTGCCAGGTCGGCGGGGCAGCGGGAATCCCTCAACGACCTCGCCGGAGATTTGAGTGAGCCGCTCAGCCTGGTCGGCGGCTGCGGCGAACCGACGTCGGTAGGCGGAGGCCAGGTCACTCTCACTCATCCAGATCTTCGCGGTGCCATGCCGTCGCGGCCACCGCAAGTTGTGGCGTGAGGACGGAGTAAAGACCGCGTGCGGTGCCATGGCGCTCGGCGGCACAGTGATGAGTAGCAGGCCCGATGGCAGCTTTCCTTCGTAACCGGGTCGGGGGACCGCCCGCAAGGTGAAGGAGGGTAGCGGGTGGGTTCGCGAGGCAGCCACTTCGTGGATCCGGCGCTCAAGCGCATCGGTCAACTCCACACCGGTGACGGCAGACGGGCGAGCGTTGGCCTCGGCCATACCGACGACGATCACTCCTCCACGGTGGTTGGCGAACGTCGCGATATCCACCGCGATGTCCTCCATACCCTTGTCGCCTGGCTCGTATAGCCGTTTGAAGTCCAGCTCCTCGGCCTCGCCGGCAGCATCATTGCTCGTGAGGGCCTCCAGCTGCTCGAATGTCACTGCCTCGGGGCTTGCTCCGAGAATTGCGTTGAGCCTTGCTGAACGCCAGGCCATGACCATCCTCACCTCAACGGAATCAACCCGTCCGAGCTTGCCATCTCACAGCAAGCCTCGGGTTGAGACGCCTCAATTTGGTAGGAGCCCCCAATACTGGGAAGGATCGGGAGCCGTGGAGCTCACCGAGGAAGCATTCGTCCGAGCTGTGGGGACATGTGGTTCGTGGTCTTCTTCCGGGCGCAACTCACCGCTGAGGCTGGCCGCGAACAGAACGAAGGGGCAGGTCCGCGCCGTAAGCTAGGGGGATGACAGCCGAGGAACCTGCGACAACCTGCGAAGTCGCGGGGCGTCTGGTCGATCGCACCGAAGCCCGCCGACAACAGAGTTCGGCTGGGTTGGATCCCGACCGGCGAGCGAGCCTTGGTCAGTACTTCACCCCATCGCAGGTCGCGGACTTCATTGCTGCACTGGCGAATCTGCCGGAGCTCGGATGCATTCGGGTCCTTGATCCCGGTGCAGGTGCGGGGTCGCTGTCCGCCTCGATCGTCGCCCGCCTCATCAAAGAACGTCCTCACGCCTCGGTGACCTTGGTCGCCTGCGAACTTGACGAGTCCCTGCATCCAGTCCTCGCTGACACGCTCCGCGACTGCCGGGAGTCCGCAGCCAAGGCGGGCGTCAAGGTCGAGACGGTCCTTCAGCCGGGCAGCTTCATCGATTGGGCCGCTGGTGGATCTCTACTGGACACCGCTCCAGAGCCCTTCGACCTGGTGGTGACCAACCCGCCTTACAAGAAGCTCCGAAAGAATGCCTCCGAACGCAGCGTTGTCGCGTCCCACGCGAGTGACGTCTCGAACCTCTACACGGCGTTCCTCGCCATGAGCGTGAACCTTCTGAAGCCAGGCGGGCAGCTGGTGGCGATCACACCGCGAAGCTTCGCCAACGGCCCGTACTTCCGAAGCTTTCGCCAGTTTCTTCTCGACCGAATGCATCTCGATCGGCTTCACGTGTTCGAATCACGGTCGACGGTTTTCGGGGACGCAGATGTCCTCCAAGAGAACGTGATCTTCAGCGCTACTCGAACCGCCAGCATTGAGCGCGGTCCGCTGACGATCTCGACCAGCGCTGGATACGACGACGTTCCACGAGTGCGGACCGCTCCCTATACCGAGGTCGTACATCCGAGCGACCCCGAGCAGTTCATTCACATTAGCGGTGACGACGGCGACCGCGAGACGGCGGCGATGCTCGCCAGGCTCCCCGCTCAGCTGGTCGACCTCGGACTAAAGGTCTCCACCGGCCGTGTGGTCGATTTCCGTGCGAAGGAACACCTCCGCATGGACCCTGAGCCAGGCACGGTGCCATTGATCTACCCATTGCACATGCGTGGTGGGCGGATCATCTGGCCTGTTCCAGGAGCCCGGAAGCCGAATGCGATCGTCTCCACCGAGGCAACATCGAAACTGATGTTTCCATCAGGGAACTATGCCGTCGTCAAGCGAATGTCCTCGAAAGAGGAACCTCGTCGTGTGGTCGCATCCGTCTTCGAGTCCGAGGACTATCCTGGCATGGAGATCGGCTTTGAGAATCACGTCAACGTCTTCCATGCGAACGGCGTAGGAATGCCTGTTGATCTGGCACGTGGGTTGTGTCTATGGCTCAACTCCACGGTTCTCGACGGATTCATTCGAAGGTTCAACGGACATACGCAGATCAACGCCACCGATCTACGCAACCTCAGGTACCCGTCCGTTGCTGAGCTGACGGCCCTCGGGTCCTCCCTCGGGGGTGGCTCCTGGCCGGACCAAGAGAAGATTGACAATCTCGTCCTTCAGCACGTCTCCGCCTGCCAGACTCAAGAGGGTGACGACACCACAGCCTGAGGGCTCCGCGCAGAAGTCGATCGCTGAGCAGGTCTTCGAAGCCCAACGCATACTGCGCCTCCTGAACTTCGATGACGAGCGCTGCAACGAGCGATCCGCCTTGACCTTCCTTGCCTTGATGGGTATGACACCTGACGTGGCCTGGGTGGACGCCGAGCGACCGCTTCTCCGGACGGTCGAGATCATGGACTGGCTTCGTACCCGCTACGACAAGGACTACAAGCCGAACTCTCGTGAAACTATCCGTCGTTTCACTCTCCACCAGTTCATCGATGGCGGACTGGTCGTGCTCAACCCAGATGACCCCAAGCGCCCCGTCAACTCTCCAAAGAACTGCTACCAGATCGAAAAAGAAGCCTTCGATCTGATCCAGCGAACTGGTGACGCGGACTTCGAGGACCAGGTCGCCGCTTACCTTGCCAGGGTTCCCGGACTGCGAGCGAAGTACGCCATGGAACGGGATCTCCTCCGCATCCCGGTCACGCTCCCGGACGGAACCGAGGTGCGGCTCAGCCCTGGTGGACAGAATGAGCTCATAGTCCCCATCATCAAGGACTTCTGTGAGCGTTTCACCCCTGGAGGAAAGATCCTCTACATCGGCGACGCCGACGAGAAATGGAGCATCTTTCAGGAGCGTGCTTTGGCCGACCTGGGTGTAACCATCGACTCGCACGGAAAGATGCCGGACGTCATCGTCCACTTGCCTGACCGGAACTGGCTCGTCCTCATCGAAGCCGCATCGTCCCACGGGCCAGTCGACTCCAAGAGACACGGCGAGCTCAAGAACCTGTTCCAGGCGGCAACCGCTGGCCTCGTCTTCATCTCCTGCTTCCCCTCAAGGGCAGATCTGAGGCAGTACCTGAAGGACATTGCCTGGGAGACGGACGTCTGGTGCGCCGACAACCCCACTCACCTGATTCACTTCAATGGGGAGAGGTTTCTGGGACCGTACGACCACTCCTAGCCTGGTGGCCAACCCACATTACATGCCGATGAGCTTCTTTTATCAACCGTAGGCTTCGGCAACAGCATCCGGTGCCGCTCGGCCATAGTCCGGAGGGGAAATGATCAGTCCAGAGTTGGTCAATGCGACGCAGCTGAGTCAATGGGCAAGCACCCGAGCTTCGCAAGATCGATTTCCTGAGTTGATACGACGGCTTCTCGCTTCTACGCGAGGAATCACTGGCATTTCTGTCCGTTCTGGTGACGGCGTCGCTGCTCCAGGCTGGGATGGACGTGCTAAGTCTGAAGGTACCCCTTTTCTTCCATCCGGAGATCTCTGCTTTGAGTTCGGCGTCAACTCTAATCCTAAAAGTAAAGCGGATTCAGATTACAAGAACCGTCTAGTCGGCGATGCTGGAGGCGTTGAGCGAAAGAAAGTAGTCTTCATTTTCGTGACTCCCCGACGATGGTTCGGAGCAGAAAAATGGGCCAGTGATCACCGGGCGAAGGGCGACTTCGCCGATGTTCGCGTACTGGATGCTGATGACCTCGAAGGATGGCTTCAGCAGACACCTGCTGTGCATTTTTGGATATCTGAGCATCTGGGTTATCGGCCGAAAGGGGCGGAAAGCCTCGACAGTTGGTGGGAGCGATTTCAGTCACGTACTATGCCCTGCCTTCCTGCTCAGTTTTATCAGTCAGGACGGGATGAGGAGCGGGCCCGACTTCTGCGAGTTTTGAACGGAAGGCCTGATGCCGTCTCCGTCAGGTCCGGGTGGCGCGAGGAATCCCTGGCTTTTATCGTCGGCGTGTTGACTTCTGGGGAACAGAAAGACGACTTTCCCCCAGTTCTAGTCATTTCTCAGCAAGTTATCTGGGATCGCGTCATCGCAATGAGCAGTCGAGCTATCCTTATTCCGATATTCGAGAATATCGGCATCGGTCCGACACTCGAAGCTGGCCACCATGTAATTATGCCACTCGGCCATGGGTATATTGCGGTTTATGGATCGGTGATTGAACTACCACGAGTCTCCCGGCGCGAAACTGAGGCTATCCTCGAATCTGTTGGTATTACTGATCAACGTGCCTATGATCTCGCGGCTCTAGCTCGTCGAAGTATGCAGTCAATGACCCGAGCTCTGTCAAAAGATCCTGCGTTCACCTGTCCTCCCTGGGCACGGTCACCCAGTGACGCCGCAGTGCTTGCGCCACTGATCCTCCTCGGATCATGGAGCGAAAGAGATTTTGATCTTTCTGTCGCAAGCACCCTGTCTGGAACGTCCTGGCCGGAGATAGAGAGAGTGCTCCTGCACTGGCAGAATACTGACGACCCTCCGTTCATTCGTACCGGAAGCGGTTGGTATGTAACTGCTCTTGTCGAGGCATTCCATGCATTGCATCCCCTACTCTCTTCTTCGGTGATGCGACGATGGCAAGAAATCTTGGTCACGGTCTTCAATCAAATAGAAGATGCCAGCCAGATTAATCGGAGGGAGGGTGCTCCTTCTATTGCTTCACCTCTTGCAAGGCGTGGATTGGCACAAGGTTTGGCGCTTCTTGGAACTGAGGGAGGCCGAATTCTAGGAGATGTCACCTCATGCGCTTCGTATGCTCGCCGTAACGCCGCTATGATCCTGCGACAGGCCAACAGCGATCTCACTGGAGCTACCTGGGATCTTCTCGACGATGCGCTGATGTTTATCGCGGAAGGGTCTCCCGAGACATTCTTGACAGCCGTTCACGGAGATCTAGATCGTGCTGATCCCGTCCTTAGGACCCTGTTCCAGGATGGAGAAGGATCATCTGGGCGGCCAGCTCATACGAGTCTCCTCTGGGCTCTGGAGATTCTCTGCTGGTCGCCCGACCACCGCACCGATGCAGCGTTCGCGCTAGCACGCCTTCACTTGATCGACCCGGGTGGTCGTTGGGCGAACCGGCCTCTAGAGAGCCTTATCAGCGTTCTCTTCGGGAGCTTTCAGAACACGCAAGCTTCTCAGGCAGTCAAGATAAAGATCTTGGAAACGATCTGCCGTCGGCTGCCTGAGGCAAGGAAAGATCTTCTTTCGGCTCTTCTCTCTATATCATCGAGGATAATTACGGCTCCGCAGGAGCCACGTTTTCGAGATTGGAGATCCGAGGATCTAAATACAGATGTTTCTGACCCGGTGGACTATGTAAGCAGCTTGGTAAATCTTGCGATCGATGCGGCACAAGAAGATGTCGAAATCTGGACTAGCCTTGTTGGCGGCTTGCATGGCTTGCCGGCATCTGAGCGTCACCGGATCTTGATTGCGCTCAGACTGGATGTGAGCTCGATTCTCGAGTCTGGCCATCAAGCTCATCTATGGGAGAAGTTGCGTGAGAAGTTGATCCAATTTGAGTCCATGGATCTTGATGAGCAGATAGGTGAAGGTCATGTTTCAGATATTCGCGGGCTCGTTGAACTTCTAGAGCCTCGTGCAGGCGCCGTAAAGTATGCATATCTATTTGGCTCGCAACCAGTGATTTCTGGATGGTCGATCCTTGACAACCATAGATCTTATCGAGAGGAGCTACAAAAGCTTCGCTCCGAGGCAGCCCGAGTTGTGCTCGGCGAGGGCGGGATAGCAGCAATCAACGAGCTGAGTATCCATAGTGCAGTTCCCGAACAACTTGGCTATTCGTTGGGTGAGGTAGCTCCCGAGGAAATGACCGGGGATCTTGCTGCTTGGCTAGATTCGACTGATCAGTCTCAGCGCTCAGTAGCGGTGGGGTGGGCGCGAAAGAGGCTGCATGATGGGGGTGAGGAGTGGTTGAGGTCCACACTTCGACATCCCAGCTTTCAGCTCCCGGAGAGGCGAATACTTCTGGTTCTGAATGCTCCCGCTATCGGATCTTTTTGGGATGTAATTCTTGAAGCTGATCCAGATCTCCACGCGAAGTATTGGTCTCAGGTATCTGAGGTTTACGTGGAAGTGGAAGACCTGAGCCGGGCAGCACGAGAGTACATTGATCACGATCGGCCTTGGCTAGCCGTTGATCTTCTCCAAGCGTGGACTCGTCAAGAAGAGGGAACTGAGCCTGCATCCCTAGATCTCAATCTTGTCCAAGAAGCCCTGGACAGGGCTTGTGCCGCAGATCATCGAACTGCAAAAAGTGCATATCCTGGTTTCGGTGTTGGAAGGCTCATAGATTACCTTTCATCAAAGGGTTTGAGTCGAAGCAAGATCGCGTTCTATGAGTTCATATTTTATGATCTCCTTGATAGGAATCGTGACACTAAGGCCCTATTCTCGGTCCTTAATGAGGACCCGTCGAAATTTGTCGATATGGTTAATCTTGCCTATAAGGAAGACCATGCGCGTCCACGCTCAATGGATGAGCAGGCTCGGGGTATTGCTCTGAGGGCATGGGATATCCTTCGAGGCTGGCCGGCCGTTCCTGGGGTGCAGTCGGATGGTTCAATTGATAATGGCCATCTGAAAATTTGGGTGGAGACTGCGCGATCTAGACTCTCCGAGATTGGCCGAGCGAAGACCGGCGACAAGATTATTGGTCAAATACTCTCGTCACACCCTGCAAGTTCCGGCGAAGTATGGCCTGTAGAAGCGGTTCGAGAGATTATCGATTTGGTGGGCAGCCAGCAGATCGATGAGGGATTTATCTTCGGGACGCTCAGTCGTCGAGGCATAACAAGGCGTGACGTTTTTGAGGGAGGTAGTCAAGAGCGTGAGCTCGCGAAGCAGTACCGTCTTTGGGCTCATGATATTTCGTATGGCTGGCCCCGGACTTCGCGTTTGTTGCGCGAGATTGCCGAGGATTACGAGATGAGTGCTATCAGAGAAGACTCTGAGGCAACCAGCTCGGCCGATACGGAATAGTCGAGTTGTATGGGCTTCATGGCCGCACGTACGTCATGATCCCGAGCTCGCACTGGTGATATTGAAGTGTCCACGTAGCGTTAGCTGGCGGTGGCTGGGAAACCATCGGCTGGTTGCAGCCATCTGGCTGGTATCCGGTTGGGGGTACCACCCAAACCCTGCAACCCCGGACATTTGTCCGGGGTTGTTTGTGTTTGGGGAACTTGAGGGGTGGGGGTGGACGTGGGGAGGGGGATGAGGTTCTGGGTGGGCGGGGGGAGGGGTTCGGGGTGCTGTTCGATCGGCATTAGCGGGCGGTTTACAACTGCTGCTTCAGGCGGACGGGGGACTGGGGTGGGTGAGGATCTGGCGTCGGTGGGGTTCCTTGAGACGTGGCGGAGAAGGTGGGACGTGCGGTTGGAGCACGGGTTGTTGTTGGCCTGGCTGTACGGGGGTAGCGATGAACGTGGTGCGGAATCACCGGAGGTCGTCGCGTAGGTACCGGGACGTGCTTGAGCGGATGCCGCATGTGGTGGTGGGCGAGGATGACGCGGAGGCCGTCGCGGGGAGGGGCGAGGACGAGCGGCGGATGCGTGAGGTGCTGGCGCGGATCGCGGGGCTGGCCCGGCGTTACCAGGACGTTTTGGCGCTGTGCGTGTGGGAGGAGCTCTCTTACGCGGACGGCGTGGCGGCGCTGGGGATTCACGTCGGGACTGTGCGGTCGCGGTTGAATCGGGCGCGGGAGAGGGTGCGGGAAGCGGTGCCGGCACCCGGATACAGGGAGGGTGAGCACTCACTCAGGGAGGAACTGTTATGACGATCCCGGAAAGGCGGGACCTGCCTGGGTGCCCGAACCGGGGGCGGCGCCTGATGAACGAGATCACCGACGAACGCCGTGCGCCCAGGCGTGGGCTTGTCTTTGGCGGGCTGGTCAGCGCGCTGGCCGCGGCGGCGGGGCCCGAACTCAAGCCGGAGCCCGGGTAGTACTTGTACTTCTCCTCGAAGAGCCATCAGGCGGAGACCGTCATAGGGGATTTGCCTGCCCAGCGCGCTTTCGACACAGTCCGGGAGGTCTGGCTTTCGGCCGGCGGGGACAAGCCCGGCTACCTCGACCAGCGGACCTCTCGCGGCCGCCCATGGGCTGCGTGGAGGACGGCCCCGCCTACCTGACGACGGTGCCGACCGACCCGTCCGCCGCGAAGAAGTGGGTGTACGACCGGTCGCGCGGCGGCAACCCGGTGGATGTCCAGGCGTTCCACACCCTCGGCGACACGATCCGCGAGCACGTCATCCCGGGGGCGTCCCTTGCCGCGCTGTTCCGCGCCGCCGCCGAGATCCCGGGCGTCGACCTCACCGAGGGCGTGACGGACCTCGAGGGACGCCCCGGCATCGCCGTGGGCCAGACCTACAACACCATCCGCTGGGAACTGGTCTTCGACGCCGAGACCTTCGCCCTCCTCGGTGAACGCACCCTCCGCGACCTCGACGCCACATGGCGCCCCACCGGCGACAAGCCCACCACCCCCGCCGACCTCCCCCCACCGCCAAGGACGGCGACCTCCTCTACACCAACGCCTACCTCACCACCGCCATAGTCCCCACCCCCGGCCACCGCCCCTGACCCCCCACCCAGCGCGCCCCGGCCCCACGGCCGGGGCACCCGCCTGTCCGACGGACGGCCCGCTCGCGCTCGGCGCGGACTGCGAGGTCGGGGGATAGGGGCTTTTGGCCTTTTTGGGTGGGGGAATTCGGGGGGATTTGTAAATGGGGGGGGTGGGGGGTGGGGAATGGTAGGTTTGGGGGGTTGGGTGGGGAGAGGGAGGAGTTGGGGATGGGTGGGGAAGGGCGGATGGGGGTTGGGGAGTTGTTCTTTTCGGTTACGGATGGGAGGGGGGTTGTTCGGGAGGGGAACTCGGTGTTCGCGCGGGTGTCGGGGTACGGGCTGGGGGAGATGGTGGGGAGGCCGCATAGTTTGGTGCGGCATGCGGAGATGCCCGGGGGGATTTTTCGGGTGGTTTGGGGGATGTTGGGGGAAGGGAAGGCGGTCGGGGTTTATGTGAAGAATGCTACGAAACAGGGTGGGGAGTATTGGGTTTTCGCCACTATTTGTTCGGTGGGGGAGGGGTATTTGTCGGTGCGGGTGGTGCCCCGGACGGGGTTGCTCGGGGTGGCGGAGCGGGTTTATGGGGAGGCGGTGCGGGCCGAGGAGGCGGTGCGGCGGGGTGGGGGGAGCCGGAGGGACGCGGCCGAGGTGGGGGCGAAGGTCATCGAGGAGGAGCTGCTGGGGTGCGGGTATGCGTCCTATGAGGCGTTCATGGTGGAGGCGGCGGCGGCCGAGGTGGGGGCGCGGGGGGCGGGGGCGGTGCGGGAGCACGCGCGGCCCGGGGCGCGGGGGGCCATTGGGGAGGTGCTCGCCGGGACCGAGGAACTGCAGGGGGTGCTCGGGGAGCTCGTGGGGAGGCTCGAGGTCTATCAGCGGGTCTGTTCGGAGCTGACGGGGGCGTCGGAGGAGGTGCTCGAGGTCGCGCGACGGCTTGAGGGGGCCGTGCTGGCGGCGCAGGAGGCGTCCGAGGTCGCCGTGGACGCGCCGGTCCTGGCGAACGTGGCGCGGGTGATGGCGCGGCCGATCGGGGAGGCGGTGGCGGCGCTGGAGAAGCTGGGTCCGGAACTCACGCTGCTGCGCGGCGACGTCGCGCGGCTGCGGTTCTGGATCGCGCTCGCCAGGGTGCAGGCGGAGATGTCGGCGGCATTCGCGGCCGAGGCTCATGACGGGCTCGGCGAGGGCGCGACGCTGGCGTCGGTGCCGTTGCTGTGCGACGCGGCCGCGGCTGGCGCGTTGGAGATGGCCCGGCGGGTGCGGCGCGTCAACGAGGGGCTGCACGGGGTCGCGGAGCTCGCCGGGCAGGCCGAGGGGATGATGGAGGACTTCCGGCGCTGGCTCGGCCAGTGGCGCAACCTTGTGCTGCGGCATCGGGCGGGCTCGGTGATCGGTGGGCATCTCGCGGTGATCGATGGGGAGCTGGCGGCGAGTTGGGATTGGATGCGGATGTTGCGTTGGGAGGGTTATGAAGCGGCGGTTGTGCCGTTCGACACCGCGCTTATGACCGCTCCGCTTGAGCGGATTGCGCGGGCTCTGTGACGGTGTCGGCCGGAGGGCGTGGCCTGGGGGGTGCGGACTCCATGGCGGGGTCGGACCAGAAGGCGATCAGTTCGTCGGGTGGGGCGTCGGGGTGGGCCGGGCGGGCGCGGCCCGTCAGCACCTGCCATGCCCCGGTGAGCAGGAGCAGGAGTTGGCCGTCGTCGGTGTAGCCCGTCTGCACGGGTAAAAGCCTGCCACTTATCTCGCCGTGCCGAGGTGAATACGGAACGTTCGCGCCGCCGAGTCTCCGCACAGTCCTGCCCGAAATGTCGGAAAAATTAGAAAGCCCAGAGATAGGGATTCTCGCGGGGAATGTGTTTATGATCACCCTGTGACGGGAGAGACTGCGCCGCGTGGGGTCGACCCCACGGTCCCCTCTTCGGCGCGCATCTATGACGCGCTGCTCGGGGGCAAGGACAATTATGAGTCCGACCGCGAAGTGGTCAGACTGCTGACCGAATTGTATCCGTTCGCCCAGGCCACCGCCGTGGCGAACCGGGCGTGGCTGGGCCGTGCCGTCAGTTATCTGGCAGATCACGGCATCCGGCAGTTCCTGGACATCGGCGCGGGCCTGCCGACGCAGGAGAACGTGCACCAGGTCGCCCAGGCCGTCGACCCGGGATGCCGGGTGGTTTATGTGGACAACGACCCGATCGTGCTGTCGCACGGCCGCGCGCTGCTCACCGGCACCGACAACGTCAGGGTCTTCGAGGGCGATCTGGCGCGGGTCGAGGAGATCCTCGCCGAGGCCCGCACGTTCCTCGACTTCGAACGGCCCGTCGGCGTCCTGCTCAGCGCGATCCTGCACTTCTTCGACGACGCGGCCGACCCCTACCGGATCGTCGCGACGATCCGCGACGCCCTCCCGCCCGGCAGCTACCTGGCCCTGACGCACGGCACGGTCGCCCCGGACAAGGCCGATGAGGACTCCAAGGAGTTCACCGACGCCTACTCCCAGCGCTCGAGCAGCGGCCTCCACCTGCGCGACAAGGCCCAGGTCGCCCGTTTCCTCGACGGGTTCGAACCGGTCGATCCGGGCGTCGTCTACGCCGTCCACTGGCGGCCGGTTCCGGGCACGGAGCCGCGTCCCGTCGAGCAGGCGCCGGTGTGGGCGGCGGTCGGCCGGCTGCCCTGACGCGGCGACGCGCCGGGAGTCCGCACTGGTGGCGCGGCCTCCCAGGTGATTCGATATGTCCGCTCGCAAGGGTTTCGGCAAGGAGTGGGACATGGGTGTCGTCGCTGGTCTGCTTGGTGCGCTCGACGGTTCGGTGAGGGTGGTCGACCTGACGTCGCCGCTGCATGAGGGGACGCCGATCCTCCAGCTCCCCGAACCGTTCGCGAACACGATCCCGTTCAGCAGGACCGAGATCAGCCGCTATGACGCCCGGGGCCCGGCCTGGTACTGGAACGACTTCGCGTGCGGCGAGCACACCGGAACCCACTTCGACGCCCCCGTCCACTGGATCACCGGCAAGGACGGCGAGGACGTCTCGCAGGTGCCGGCGCGGCGGCTGTTCGGCCAGGCGTGCGTCATCGACGTGACCGCCAAGGTCGAGGAGTACCCCGGCTACCTCCTGACGGTCTCCGACATCCACGAGTGGGAGGCCGAGCACGGCGCGCTGCCCGACAACACGTGGCTGCTGCTGCGCACGGGCTGGTCGGTCTACGGCGACGACGCCGCGAAGTTCCTCAACCCGACCGACAACGGCCCGATCACCCCCGGCGTGACCGTCGAGTGCGCCCAGTGGCTCGCCGACGACCCCCGCATCATCGGCCTCGGCGTCGAGACCGTCGGCACGGACGCGGGCGCGGCGCACTCGTTCGACCCGGCCTTCCCGTGCCACCAGTACCTGCTGGGCGCGAACAAGTACGGCCTGACCCAGCTGCGCAACCTCGCCGAGCTGCCGCCGCGCGGCGCGCTGCTGATCGCCGCGCCGCTGCCGATCGTCGGCGGTTCCGGCTCGCCCGCGCGGGTCCTGGCGCTCGTGGACGCCTGAGCCATGCGGGTGCACGAGCGGATCGCCGACAAACTCGTCGAACTCGGGGTGACCCACGCGTTCGGGGTGATCGGCAGCGGGAACTACGCGGTGACCCGCGCGCTGGTCGCGCGGGGCGTGCGCTACACCGCGGCGCGGCACGAGGGCGGCGCGGCGGCGATGGCCGACGCGTTCGCCAGGCTGTCCGGCACGGTCCCGGTGCTGACCGTGCACCAGGGCTGCGGTCTGACGAACGCGGTCACCGGGATCGGCGAGGCGGCCAAGAGCGGCACGCCGATGCTGATCCTCGCGGCCGAGCCCGCGGCGTCCGCCGTGCACTCGAACTTCAGGATCGCCCAGGACCGGCTCGTGGAGTCGGTGGGCGCGGTCTCGACGCGGATCACCGCGGGCAGCGCGGTCCGCGACATCGTGCTCGCGCACCGGACGGCGCTGGTCAGGGGCGTCCCGGTGCTGGTCAACCTGCCGCTCGACGTGCAGGCCGCCGAGAGCGACGAGCCCGACACGCCCCCGCCCGCGCCGCAGACGCTGCCCGAGGCGGCGGCGGCCGACGTGGCGCGGCTGGCGAACCTGCTGGAGCGGGCGCGGCGGCCGGTGCTCATCGCCGGACGCGGCGGCCGTCACGCGGGCCCTGAGCTGCGTGAGCTCGCCGAGGCGTCCGGCGCGCTGCTGGCGACGTCGGCGGTGGCGCGCGGCCTGTTCCACGGCGACCCCTTCGACCTCGACGTGTCCGGCGGCTTCGCCACCCCGCTCGCGGCCGAGCTGATCGCGGACGCCGATCTGGTCGTCGCGTTCGGCTGCGCACTCAACATGTGGACGACGCGGCACGGCGAACTCGTCGGCGCGGACACCACGCTCGTCCAGGTCGACCTCGACCCGCTGGCCCCCGGCAGGCACCGCCCGGTCGACCTCGGCGTGGTCGGCGACGCCGCCCTCACCGCCCGGGCCGTCACCGAGACCCTGCGCGCCTCGACGGACACGCGACCGACCGGCTACCGCACCGAAGAAGTACGCGAACGGATAGCGGGCGAGGGCCGCTGGCGGCAGATCCCGTACGAGGACCTCGGCAAGGGCGAGCGCATCGACCCCCGCACGCTCACCATCGCGCTGGACCGCATGCTCGACCGCGAGCGCGTCATCGCCGTCGACTCCGGCAATTTCCTGGGCTATCCCACGATGTTCCTCGACGTCCCCGACGAGTTCGGCCTGTGCTTCAGCCAGGCGTTCCAGTCGGTCGGCCTGGGGCTGCCGTCGGCGATCGGCGCGGCGCTCGCCCAGCCCGGCCGGCTCCCGGTGTGCGGGACGGGCGACGGCGGCCTGTTCATGGCCGCGTCCGAGCTGGAGACCGTCGTCCGGCTCGGGCTGCCGATGGTCGTCATCGTCTACAACGACGCCGCCTACGGCGCGGAGATCCACCACTTCGGCCGCACCGACGCCGACGCCGGCTTCGTCACCTTCCCCGACGCCGACATCGCCGCGATCGCGCGCGGCCACGGGTTCGTCGCGGTGACCGTGCGCGGCCCCGAGGACCTCTCCGGCGTCGCCGACTGGCTCGCCGGACCGCGCGACCGCCCCCTGCTGATCGACGCGAAGGTCGCCGACTCCGAGCCGTCGTGGTGGCTCGCCGAGGCGTTCAAGGGCCACTGACGCCCCCACCACGTCCCACGAAAGGCATCCCCCGCCATGCCCTGCACCTACTGCGGCGCACCCTACGGACACGCTCCCGGGTGTCCGTACGCCGTCGCCCCTATGCCCCCGCCGCGCAAGCAGAACTCGGCGGCCCTCCTTGTCGTCGTCGTCCTGACGATCGTGGCCGTCCTCACGGCAGTCGTCATCGTGTACGTCGTCGCACAGAAGAAGGACAACCCGCGCCCCTCCGCGCCCGTCGCGACCGGGCAGGCTCCGCGCACCCCGAGGCCGGGCGGAATCCGCGCCGACGAGCTCAGCGGCACGTGGACCGGCACCTACACGTGCTCGGGCCGGGTCCGCGCCCTCGAGCTGACGGTCATGCCGTCCGGCGACGACCTCGAGGCCGAGTTCGTCTTCTACCCCTCGGCCGAGCTGTCCGGCGAGCCGCACGGCAGCTACGTCATGTCCGGCACGTTCGGCGGCGGCGTCCTCGACCTGAAGGGCGAGGCGTGGATAGACCAGCCGAGCGGCTACGTGATGGTCGACCTGAGCGGCGTCCCGGCGAGGGCCGCCGACGGCTCCCTGACGCTCACCGGAACCGCCACGCACTGTGACGGCGTCACCATCACCAAGCCGGCAGTACCCTGACGCGCCGGGCCGGAAGCCCCCACAAGCAGAAAACCGCGTCATATGCCACAGGTTCCAGAAGAAAGATAAGAAAGTTGCCTTTGCCGGGAACCGGAGTGATCTCCGCTGCATCTGACCTGGTGTGATGGACTTCGTCGAGATCGCCCTGGGAATGCCCACCGTGGTGTTCACCGTGCTGCTCGGCCTCGTCGTCCTGTACTGGGTGCTGGCCATCATCGGATTCGACGCCCTCGCCGACGACACCGACCTGCTCGGTGTGCTCGGCCTGCGCGGGGTGCCGACGTCGGTGATCCTGTCGCTGTTCGTCGCCGTCGCGTGGTTCCTCAGCCTCGCCGGGACCGACCGCTTCGGGAAGAACCCCCTCGTGGTGGTCGGCGCGGTCGCGGGCGGCTGGCTCGCCGCGCGGCTGCTCATCAACCCCCTGCGCTATGTGCTGCCCGAGCCCGACGTCTCCTCCCGCAACGACTTCGTCGGCCGGGTCTGCGTGATCAGGACCGGCACCGTCAGCGAGGCGTTCGGCCAGGCCGAGGCGCACGCGTCCGACGGGTCGTCCGCCCTGGTCGAGGTGCGCAAGGTGGGCAGTGAACCGCTGGGCGCGGGCGACACCGCGCTGATCTTCGACTACGACGCCGCGGGCGAGTTCTTCTGGGTCATGCCCTATGACGCGGAACTCGACCCGCACCGAAAAGACGTGTAGGCGGCACTTCCGCCGCCGCCAGCGCCGCATGGCGCGCAAGACCACCGCACGGGCCGGAGCTCCCGGCCGTCCCGTGTCGGACCCCCTGAGTGAAGGGCAGTCATATGGACACTGTGACGACCGGCCTCGCCGTGCTGGCGGGCGTCGCTCTCCTTATCGTCGTCGGCATCGTCTTCATCGTCAGCCGGCTCTTCCGGAAGGTGGAGCAGGGCCGCGCCCTGATCATCTCCAAGGTGAAACGGGTCGACGTGACCTTCACCGGGGCCGTGGTGCTCCCGGTGCTGCACAAGGCCGAGTTCATGGACATCTCGGTCAAGACCATCGAGATCGTCAGGACGGGGAGGGAGGGCCTGATCTGCCGCGACAACATCCGCGCGGACATCAGGATCACCTTCTTCGTCCGGGTGAACAAGACGGTCGAGGACGTCGTGAAGGTCGCGCAGGCGATCGGCACGCAGCGCGCCTCGTCCAAGGAGACGCTGCAGGAGCTGTTCAACGCCAAGTTCTCCGAGGCGCTGAAGACCGTCGGCAAGCAGCTCGACTTCGTCGACCTGTACACCAAGCGCAAGGAGCTGCGCGACCAGATCATGGCGGTCATTGGCACCGACCTCAACGGCTACAGCCTTGAGGACGCGGCCATCGACTACCTGGAGCAGACCCCGGTCGGCCAGCTCGACCGCAACAACATCCTCGACGCGCAGGGCATCCGCAAGATCACCGAGCTGACGGCGATCGAGCACGTGCGGACCAACGAGTTCCAGCGCAACGAGGAGAAGGAGATCACCCGCCAGGACGTCGACGCCCGCGAGGCGATCCTCGAACTGGAGCGCCGCAAGGCGGACGCGGAGATCCGGCAGAAGCGCGAGATCGAGACCGTCAAGGCGCGCGAGGAGGCCGAGACCCAGCGGGTGCAGGCCGAGGAGCGGCTCCGCGCGGAGACCGCCGCGATCAAGACCGACGAGGCGCTCGGCGTCCAGTACGAGAACAAGCTCCGCGAGGTCGCGGTGGCCGAGCTGAACAAGAAGCGCGTCGTGGCCGTGGAGTCCGAGCGGATCGAGAAGGACAGGGTGCTCGAGGTCGTCGCGCGCGACCGGGCGACGGAGCTCGCGACCATCGCCAAGGACCGCGAGCTCGAGGCCGAGAAGCGGGACATCGCCGAGGTCGTGCGCGAGCGCGTCGCGGTCGAGAAGACCGTGGTCGAGCAGGAGGAGAGCATCAAGCGCGTCAAGGTCGTGGAGGAGGCGGAGCGGCTGCGTCAGGCGGCCATCATCGCCGCCGAGGCCGAGGCGCAGGAGAACCTGGTCAAGGACATCAAGGCCGCCGAGGCCGCCGAGGCAGCCGCCGCGTTCAAGGCGCGCGAGGCGATCATCCTGGCGGAGTCCAAGCAGCAGGCGTCCGAGCTCGAGGCGCAGGCGATGATCCGCCTCGCCGAGGGCAAGCAGGCCGACGCCGCCGCCGCGGGTCTCGCCGAGGCCGCGGTGCGCGAGCGCAGCGCCCAGGCGATCGAGAGCGAGGGCCGCGCGGAGGCCGCCGTGCTGCGCGAGAAGGGCCTCGCCGAGGCCGAGGCGACCGAGCAGGTCGGCAGGGCCGAGGCGATCGCCGAGCGCGAGAAGGCGATGGCCGGCGCGGACGCGCTGCGCGAGAAGCTGAAGGGCGAGGCCGAGGGCCTCACCGAGAAGGCCGCGGCGATGGCCGCGCTGACCGAGGCCAGCCGGGGCCACGAGGAGTTCCGCCTCACCCTGGAGACCGAGCGCGACGTCCGGCTCGCCGGGATCGAGATGCAGCGCGAGGTCGCCAAGGCGCAGGCCGAGGTGCTGGCCAAGGGCCTGGAGAGCGCCGACATCGACATCGTCGGCGGCGACAGCGTCTTCCTCGACAAGATCGTCAACTCGATCTCGCTCGGCAAGGGCGCCGACGCGCTGGTCAGCAACGCGCCGCTCACCGGCGAGCTCGTCACTGGCCTCGTGGGCGAGGTGCTTGAGCGGGTCAACGGGAAGGGCAAGTGACGGGGAGCGCCTCGGCAGCCGACGAGGGAGCGCGGCTCGACGCCGGGACCTACGAGGTCCTGAGGTCCCGGCTGACGGCCCAGGCCGCCGCCCTGCGGGAAGGGGCGGCGGCGCTCAACGGGCGGCGGACCGAGGTCTTCGGCGGCTCCGAGCTGCGCCTCGTCGGCACCGAGCGGATCCGCACCGAGAACCACTGCGTGCCGCGCGACATCGTCGCGGTCGGCGGGGTGATGCTGTTCGGCTACAACGTGTTCGTCGGCATGCGCCCGGAGACCGCGGTCTCCGACGTGTTCTCCGCGCACGCGTTCGCCCGCGACGGCGACAGGTTCGCCTTCACCCCGACCAACGCGCCGCTGCTCGCCGAGCCGGGGTTCGTCAAGGACTTCGGCGACCTGTACCGGTACTACCGTGACACCCGGCTGACGCATCTGCGGCTGCTGGACGGCAAGCTCCTCGCGGTGTTCCAGACCGGCACCGACCAGCGGGTGCTGCGCTGGACGTCCGAGGGGGCCTACCTCGACAACCGGGGTGAGCGCGACAACGTCTACCCGCCCGCGTTCGACTTCGACTGGGTCGCCACGACCCGGGCCGACCACGTCGAGGGACGGCACCCGCACATCTCGATCCAGGGCGAGGTGTTCGTCGAGACCGTCGGCGGCGACCTCACCATCAAGATCGAGAACAACACCGAGACCGGCGCGGGCGTCTACAGCGAGCCGGTGGACGAGCCGCTGCAGTCGCTCGCCGACGCCGACATCTCCTACGCACGGGTGGGCGCGCTGATCCTGCTGCGCATCCGCCCCTACAACGAGGAGGCCGTGCGCCACCTCGTGTTCAACACCCGCACGAAGTCGGTCGTCCGCCTCGACGGGATCGGCCAGGCGTGCCGGCGGCTCCCGGAGGACCACGGGATCATCTTCCCCGGCGGGTACTACCTGGAGACCGACGTCGTCAAGACGTTCGACACCGCCACCGAGGGCCTGGAGTTCGAACGGCTCATCAAGGCGGGCAACGGCGAGGACGTCATGTACGTCTTCCACGCGCGCGCCGAGGGCAGGACGCTGCTGCTGCCCTACAACGTGATCCGCAAGGAGGTCGCGACCCCGATCGTCTGCCACGGCTACTCGCTGTTCGACGACGGGACCCTGATCGTCTTCCGCGCCGACACCGACGAGCCGACCAGGTCGCACCCGATGCAGATCTGGGAGACCCCGTTCAAGCCGGACGAGGCAGCGCCCGTCGGCTCAGGTCCGCTGGAGCGGATCGGCAACGCCGACCTCGTGCGCGGCATCTCCGACTGCATGTCCGTCGCGCGGATGGCCGCGGAGATGACGCCGACGAGCCAGGTGTTCGAGGCGCTGATCGCGGCGTGCGTGACCGCGGCGGACAACCACCACTGGCTGGGCGAGCACGGGCTGGCCGAGCCGCTTGAGGCGGTCAGGACGACCGCCGCGCAGGTGCTCGAAGAGTTCGAGTCGGTCCGGGAGATGACGGCCCGGGCGGCCGAGGCCGTCGAGTCGTCGGCGACCGAGATCGCCGCGCTGGTCCGCAGGATCAGGGGCGAGGCCCCGGCGTCGGCCGACGACTGGGTGGCGCGGCTCGCCGCGCTGCGCGCCCACCAGGGCCACCTGGTCACCCTGCGCGAGCTGCGTTACGTGGACGCCGCGCGCCTCGACTCGCTCGCCGAGGGCCTCGCCGCCGACCTCGCCTCCGCCGCCCAGCGCGCGGTGGAGTTCCTGGGACGGCCCGAGGCGTTCGACGGGTACCGGACCGAGGTGCGCGAGCTCGCCGAGCGGGCCGCGGTCCTCGAGTCGGTGGCCGAGGCGGCTCCGGTCGCCGAAAGGCTGTCCGGGCAGGCCGCGGCGCTGGAGAGCGTCACCGAGATCGTCGGGTCGCTGGAGTTCGCCGACGCGACGGTCCGCACCGGCGTGCTCGCCGGGATCGGCGAGGTGCTCGGCGGCGTCAACCGGGCGCGCGCGATCCTCGAAGGCCGCCGCAGGGACCTCCTCGAGGTCGAGGGAAGGGCCGCGTTCGCCGCGGAGTTCACGCTGCTCGGCCAGTCGGTGACCGCCGCGCTGGCGTCGGCGTCGAGCCCCGAGGCGTGCGACGAGCAACTCGGCAAGCTGCTCCTCCAGATCGAGACCCTGGAATCGCGTTTCGCGGAGTTCGACGACTTCCTCGGCGAGCTCGCGGCGAAACGCGAGGACGTCTACGAGGCGTTCTCGTCGCGCAAACAGGCACTGCTCGATGAGCGGACACGCCGCGCCGACCGGCTCGTCGCCTCGGCCGACCGGGTGCTCGGCGGGGTCGCGCGGCGCGTCGCGGGGCTCGGCTCGCTGGAGGAGGTCAACACCTTCTTCGCGACCGACGCCATGGTCGCGAAACTCACCGCGACGGCCGCGGAACTGCGCGAGCTGGGCGATCCCGTCCGGGCCGACGAGCTCGACGGACGCGTCAAGGCCGCCCGCCAGGAGGCGGGACGCGCGCTGCGCGACAGGCTCGACCTGTTCGAGGGCGACACGATCAAGCTCGGCGAGCACCGCTTCACCGTGGACGACCAGCCGACCGAGCTGACCCTCGTCCCGCACGACGGCGGGCTCGCCTTCACCGTCACCGGGACCGACTACCGCTCCCCGGTGACCGACCCTGCCTTCGCCGACACCCGTCAGTACTGGACGCAGTCCCTCGTCTCGGAGACCGACGAGGTCTACCGGGCGGAGTTCCTCGCCGCGTCGCTGCTCGACCAGGTCAAGGCCGGTGACGCGCTCGCGGACAAGGTCCGTGAGGCGGCCGTCGAACGCTACGACGAGGGCTACGAGCGCGGCGTCCACGACCACGACGCCGCCCTCATCCTCGAACGCCTCGTGGAGCTGCGCGACGGCGCGGGTCTGCTCAGGTTCGGCGCGCCCGCCCGCGCGGCCGCCCAGCTGTTCTGGGCGCACCGCGTGGCCGACGACGAGCGCGACGGCCTGCGCGTCCGGGCCGCGTCGCTGGTCTCGGCCCGCGCGCTGTTCGGCACGGCCCCCGCGCTCGCCGACCTCGCCGCCGAGCTCGCCGGACGGATCGGCGGCCCGCACGCCCGCGAGGCCGGGGAGTACCTGGTCGAGGAGCTGGCCGAGGGCTCGTTCGTCACCGGCAAGGCGGCGCGCGAACTGCTCGACGGCTTCCACCGGACGCTCGGCTCACGCCGCGACGCCTACACCCGCGACCTCGCGGCCCTGCCCGGGCTGCGCGAGCGGGAACAGCTCGTGACGGCATGGCTTGAGGCGTACGTCGCGGGCAAGGGGATTGCGGCCGACGACCTTCCCGAGGCCGTCGCGCTGGAACTGTGCCCCGATCTGCCGAGGCGTGACGCGGCGACGGGCGTCGCGGGGGCCGTCGAAGGGCTGCTCGGGACGCATCCCCGGATCTCCCGGGGCAGTCTTGAGCTGCGCCTTGACGAGTTCCTCACGCGCACCCGCCGCTTCACCGAGGAGCGGGTGCCCGGCTTCCGCGCCTACCAGCGCCGCCGTAACGAGCTCGTCGAGCACGAGCGGGAGCGGCTGCGGCTTTCGGAGTTCCAGCCGAAGGTGATGTCGGCGTTCGTCCGCAACCGGCTGTTGGACGAGGTGTATTTGCCGCTGATCGGGGCGAACCTCGCCAAGCAGCTCGGCGCGGCGGGCGCGGCCCGGCGCACCGACCAGATGGGCATGCTGCTGCTCATCTCGCCGCCCGGCTACGGCAAGACGACGCTGATGGAGTACGTCGCGTCCCGGCTCGGGATGGTGTTCGTCAAGGTCAACGGGCCCGCGCTCGGCCACGAGGTCACCTCGCTCGATCCGGCCGACGCGCCCAACGCCACCGCGCGGCAGGAGGTCGACAAGATCAACTTCGGCCTCGAGATGGGCAACAACGTCCTGCTCTACCTCGACGACATCCAGCACACGTCGCCGGAGCTGCTGCAGAAGTTCATCTCCCTGTGCGACGCACAGCGCCGCATCGAGGGCGTCTGGAACGGCAGGACCAAGACCTACGACATGCGCGGCAAGCGCTTCGCGGTCTGCATGGCGGGCAACCCGTACACCGAGTCGGGACAGCGCTTCAAGATCCCCGACATGCTCGCCAACCGCGCCGACGTGTGGAACCTCGGCGACGTGCTCGCCGGCCGCGACGAGGTCTTCGCGCTCTCCTACATCGAGAACGCGCTCACCTCCAACGCCGTGCTCGCGCCGCTGTCCACCCGGGACAGGGGAGACGTGGAACTGCTCGTGCGGATGGCGGCGGGCGACGCCGAGATCCGCGCCGACCGGCTCGCCCACCCTTACGGCAGGGTCGAGCTGGAACAGATCCTCGCGGTGCTGCGCAAGATGCTGAAGGTGCAGGAGGTCGTCCTGGCCAACAACCGCGCCTACATCGCCTCGGCGGCGCAGGCCGACTCCTCCCGCGTGGAGCCGCGCTTCCAGCTCCAGGGCTCCTACCGCAACATGAACAAGCTCGCCGAACGCATCGTCCCCGTCCTCAACGACGCCGAACTCGACGCCCTCATCAACGACCACTACATAGGCGAGGCCCAAACTCTCACCACGGGCGCCGAAGCCAACCTCCTGAAACTGGCAGAACTACGCGGCACCCTCACCCCCGAACAAGACCGCCGCTGGACCGACGTCAAGGCCGCCTTCCTCCGCGCCCGCGCCCTGGGCGCCTCCGAAGACGACCCCATGTCCCGCGCCGTCGGCGCCCTCGGCCTCCTGGCCGACCGCCTCGCCGCAATCCAAACAACCCTAGAAGACCGCCCCTGACCCCACGACCCGGCGCGCCTACGCGCGCCGGGTCCCTACCGCCCACAACCGCCCGCCCCACGGCCCAGCCCGCCAGGGCTCTGACCCCGCAGCCCGGCCCGCGTCAGCACACAGCCCGGCGCGCCACGGCCCGGCCCGCTCGGGCCTGACGCCCACGCCCCACGGCCCGGCCCGCCGGGGCGCTGACCCCGCAGCGCGGCCCGCGTCAGCGCACAGCCGGGCGCGCCACGGCCTGGCCCGCTCGGGCCTGACGCCCACGCCCCACGGCCCGGCCCGCCAGGGCGCTGACCCCGCAGCGCGGCCCGCGTCAGCACACAGCCCGGCGCGTCAGCACACAACCCGGCGCGTTAGCGCCGCTCCGCACAGCCCGGCGCGCGTAGCGCGCCGGGCTGTGGGGGGTTTTGCTTGGGAGGCGGCGGCTTGGGTCAGGGGTGGGCGAGGTGGGTTAGGGCTGTGCCGTCCTCTACGCCGAGGCCCGTGAGCAGCAAAGCCGCTGCGATCAGGAGGGCGATCGTTATGTGGGTGCGGACGGGGTCGTTGCCGTAGCCGGAGGTTACGCGGCAGAGGGTAAGGAGGAAGCGCCACCAGGCGGACGGGTGGGATCTTCGGTAGATCTCGACCGAGCGGAATCGGAAGTCGCGGGCCTGGTCGGGGTCGTCGGTGGCGTCCGCGAGGCGGCGGTACAGGGCGGCCGTCCAGGGGGCGGGTTCTTCGGCGAGCCGTCCCGAGCAGCCGCACAGCCGCAGGTCCGCCAGTTCGGCCGACTCGAACAGGCACGCGCCGAGGTCGACGTCGGTGAGGCGTGCCGCGTCCGCGACGGTTCCGGTGAGGGTGTGCGCGCCGCCGCCCTGCAGGTGCAGGTCGGTCGCGGAGGTGTGGGACAGGTCGGCGTGCCCGCCGGGCTTCACCGCGCGCAGCTTCGTCGTGCGCAGGACCGCGTTGCGGATGCTGACCCTGGGCGCGGCCGCGGTGAGCCGCAGCGTCCGCGACGCCCGCGCCGAGTTCAGGCTGATCCGTCCCCCGACGACGAGCGGCCCGAGCCAGGCGCAGTCGCGGAAGACCGCACGGTCGAGCAGCAGATGACGGCCCACCGACCCGTCCCGCCACGACACCGGCGAGCTGAACCGCGTCTCCTGGGCCTGGACGTCGCGGGCGCAGGCCGAGCCGTCGAAGTCGGCCGCGCCGAGGAACGTCGCCCCGGTGAACGCGGCGTCGGCGTCCCAGCGCGCTTCGGTGAACAGGGCGTCGCCGTTGAAGCGGGCCGAGGTGAAGCCCGCGTGCCGCCGGAACGCCGCGCGGTGGAACGTGACGCCGCGGTGGAACACCGTCTCGTGGAAGCCGACGTTCCCGGCGAACACCGCCTCGCGGAACGCGGTCCCCCTGCGGAACTCGGCCCTGTCGAAGGACACGTCGCCCTCGAAGACCACGGCGTGGAAGTCGGCGCACTCAAGGCGCGCGTCGTCGAAGCGGCACCGGCCGAGCCTGACGACGCCGTCGCGCCCCGTCGCGGCGGCGCGCACCGCCGCCCACGTCGCGGGGTCGACGGTCTCGCCGCGCAGATCCAGGTTCCCGCCGGGTTCCAGCTCCACAACCCGGTTGTACTCCCCACGGAACGTCAGGGGAAGTGCCTTTCGCGTGACGCTCCCGGACCCGGTCCGGAAGTGGCCGGGCGGGTTCTCGGCGAGGCGGATGCGGCGTACGTTCCGGGCACGAAAGGGGTGTGCTGTGGGTCGGAAGCGGTTCGTGTGGGCGCTCTGGTGTGCGGTGACGGGAATGCTGGGATCTCTCTTCCTCGGGGTCCCCGCCCACGCGGAGAGCGCGGTCCCGCGCTTCCCCGCCGACTTCCTGTGGGGCGTGTCGTCGTCGGGGTTCCAGTCGGAGGGAAGCTTCCCCGACAGCAACTGGACACGTTACGCGGCAAAGAAGGAGCCCTACCGGGACTCGGTCGACTTCCGCAACCGCTACCCCGAGGACGTCGAGCGCGCGGCGGGCCTGGGCGTCGGCGTGTTCCGCACGTCGATCGAGTGGGCGCGGGTCGAGCCGAAGAAGGGGACCTGGGACTGGAAGGAGGTCGCCTACTACGACGACCTCGTCGCCCAGATCCGCGCGCGCGGCATGCGCCCGATGCTCACCCTCAACCACTGGGTCCACCCCGGCTGGGTGCAGGACAGGGGCGGCTGGCGCAACGCCGCGACCGCCGACGACTGGCTGCGCTTCGTCGCCTTCGTGGTCGACCGCTACAAGAACATGGACGTCGTCTGGATCACCTTCAACGAGGCGAGCCAGTACATCTTCCACGAGCTGACCGACGGCGGCATGTCGGTCTTCGACGTGCCGAAGATGCGCGACAACCTCGTGCGCGCCCACCGCGCGGCCTACGACCTGATCCACGCTGCGGACCCCGGCGCGATGGTCTCCACCAACATCGCCTACGGCAACGTCCTGAACCCCCTGTTCGACCAGGCGATCTTCACCAAGGTCACCGACAAGCTCGACTTCATCGGCGTCGACTACTACTACGGCGCGAGCGTCTTCAACCTGTCGGCCGTCAACGCGCTCACCGGCGCGTACTGGAAGATCAAGGCGGAGCCCGAAGGGCTGTACTACGTCCTGCGCGAGTACCAGCGCAGGCTCCCGCACCTCCCGGTCTTCGTCGTGGAGGCCGGGATGCCCACCGACGACGGCAAACCGCGCGCCGACGGCTACACCCGCACCGACCACCTGCGCGACCACCTCTACTGGGTGCAACGCGCGATCGGCGACGGCGTCAAGATGATGGGCTTCAACTACTGGTCCCTCACCGACAACTACGAGTGGGGCTCCTACCGTCCCCGCTTCGGCCTCTACACCGTCGACGTGGCTTCCGACCCCTCGCTGAAGCGCGTCCCGACCGACGCCGTCGCCTCCTACCGACGCGTCATCGCCGAGCGCGGCGTCCCGTCCGGTTACCGTCCCGTCATCCCTCCGGCCTGGTGTTCGTGGGAGGGCGCGCTGCCGAGCTGCCTCCAGACCCTTCCGACGCCGCCAGCCTAGCCTGTTCTGAATATCAGGGTATGTGTCTTGTTTAGCGGGACAACCTCTGCTTGACTGCGACGTGCGCCGGCGCACCCGTCCAACGCGAGAGGGAGCCCAGAAACATGTCCGAGGGAAAGACGTCAGTGTTCAGTCCGCAAGCGCGTGACCTGCTCGAAGGGCCCGCGAACGCGGTCTTCTGCACGCTGATGCCGGACGGCAGCCCGCAGGCCGTCGTCGCCGGCTTCGTACTGGACGGCGACGAGCTCGTCGCGCACACCGCGCCGCGTATGCAGCGCGTGCGCAACCTGCGGGCCGACCCGCGCATCACGGTCCTCGTCGTCGACCCCGCCGACCCCAAGCGCTACGTCGAGGTGCGCGGCGAGGCGACGCTGCGCGAGCCGTCCGCCGCCGAGGCCGCGCCGCTGTTCAAGGCGCAGGCCGTCAAGTACGGGCTGCCCGAGCGCGCGGGCAGCCTGCCGGAGGGCATCACCGTCGTGCAGATCCGGGTGAAGCCGACGAAGGTGAACTACATGGAGTTCACGCCGGAGCGCATGGGCCCGAAGATGGGCCAGCGTCCCGGACCCGCCGGAAGCTGACCGGCATCCGGGCCCCGGCGTCGCGTCCGCCGGGGCCCGCTTCGCCGCCCCCGCCCCCGTCCCCGCCCCCGCCCCCGTCCCCGTCCCCGCCCCCGCCCCCGCAAAAGAAGATAGGACGGTTGGGCGGACCTGCCTCCTGGGCAGTAAGTGGGGGGTGGCTATTCTTCGAGCCTGACCAGTGGGTAACATCGGCCGAACCATATTCGGTTTCCTCAGGTAAGGTGCTCTTCATGGAACTGAACGGAGTATCCGCCGTCGTCTCCGGTGGCGCGAGCGGGCTCGGCGAGGCGTGCGTCCGTGACCTCGCCGCCAAGGGCGCGACGGTCGTCATCGCCGACCTCAACGAGGTCAAGGGCAAGGCGCTGGCCGACGAGGTCGGCGGTGTCTTCGTGAAGACCGACGTGACCGACGAGGCCCAGGTCCAGGCCGCCGTCCAGGCCGCCGTGGACACCGGCGCGCCGCTGCGCGTCATCATCAACAGCGCAGGCATCGGCTGGGCGACGCGGACCGTCGGCAAGGGCAACGTGCCGCACCCGCTCGACTCGTTCGAGAAGGTCGTCCAGATCAACCTGATCGGCACCTTCAACCTGATGCGCCTCGGCGCGGCCGCCATCGGCGCGACCGAGCCCGCCGACGCCGACGGCCTGCGCGGCGTCGTCATCAACACCGCGTCCGTCGCCGCCCTCGAGGGCCAGACGGGCCAGCTCGCCTACTCCGCCTCCAAGGGCGCGATCGTCGCGATGACCCTGCCCGCCGCCCGCGACCTCGCGGCCATCGGCGTGCGCGTCAACACGATCTGCCCCGGCATCATCGACACCCCCATCTACGGTGAGGGCGAGGCCGCCGAGGCGTTCAAGGCCAAGCTGTACGCGCCGGTCCCCTTCCCCAAGCGCATGGGCAAGGCGTCGGAGTTCGCGCACCTGGCGACCGCGCTCATCGAGAACGACTACATGAACGGCGAGACCGTCAGGTTCGACGGCGGCATCCGCTTCCAGCCGAAGTAGCGAGGCAGGGTCACACATGAGCGACGCAGTTCTCACTGAAGAAGACGGTGGCGTTCTCGTCATCACGATCAACCGCCCCGAGGCCAAGAACGCCATCAACGCCGACGTGGCCAAGGGCATCGAAGCCGCCCTGACCGAGCTTGACGGCCGCAAGGACCTCGCGGTCGGCATCATCACCGGCGCGGGCGGCACGTTCTGCTCGGGCATGGACCTCAAGGGCTTCCTGACGGGCGAGCTGCCCTTCACGCCCGAGCGCGGCTTCGCGGGCATCGTGCAGAAGCCCCCGGCGACCCCGCTGATCGCGGCCGTCGAGGGCTACGCCCTGGCGGGCGGCTGCGAGATCGCGCTGTCGACGGACATGATCGTGGCGTCGTCGGCCGCCAAGTTCGGGCTCCCCGAGCCCAAGCGCGGCCTCGTCGCGGCGGCCGGCGGCCTCATGCGGCTGCCCAAGCGGATTCCGTTCCACATCGCCATGGAGATCGCCCTGACCGGCGACTTCTACACCGCCGAGCAGCTCGCGGCGTACGGCCTGGTGAACCGGATCGCCGAGCCGGGCAAGGCGCTGGAGGCCGCCAAGGAGCTGGCCGCCAAGATCGCGGAGAACGCCCCGCTCGCCCTTGCCGCCACCAAGAAGATCATCGTCGAGTCCGCCGAGTGGTCCACCGAGGAGATGTGGGACAAGCAGGGCGAGATCTCGAACCCGATCTTCGGCTCCAAGGACGCGCAGGAGGGCCCCAGGGCCTTCGCCGAGAAGCGCAAGCCGAACTGGAGTGGCGAGTAGCCTCCCGCCCCGAGTTCCGCGAGCAGGCCGTGCCTTTGGGCGCGGCCTGCGCCGTTTCCCCGGCGGGTCCCCGGCTTCGGTCACGGGAACGTCGGCGGGTCGTGGCGGGCGGCGCGGATTTCTTTACCTTTGACCACGGGCGGTTAAGGAATTCCTCAGGTTTCCCCTGCATTGTGTGATGTGTCGGGCACGAATCGGCCCGGCCACAGACACCGAGCCGGGGGAACACGTGATCGAGGAGACGCCTCAGCGACCCGCTTACAGGTTGCGTCCCGGAAGTCAGCCGGAGCGCGGCGCGACCGGCAGGGCCTTCGTCGGGCTCGGCGTGGCGGCGTCCGTGGCGCTGGCCGGGGGCGCGGCCGGGGCCGTCGGGGCGCTCACGTTCACGCGCGGCGCGACCGCGGTGACCGTCGCCGACGGGATCGCCGCGCACACCACGATCAGCAAGATCGCCGCCTCGGTGCAGCCGTCCGTGGTCTCCCTCACCGCGTCCTCCGACGGCGTCCAGGCGACGGGCTCGGGGGTCGTGCTGCGCTCGGACGGGATGATCGTCACCAACGAGCACGTCGTGTCGGGCGCGCGGAAGATCACCGTCAAGTTCAGCGACGGGACGACCGCGCAGGCGAAGATCGTCGGCACGAGCCCGGATCACGACCTCGCCGTCGTGAAGACGTCGCGGAAGGCCAAGGCGTCACCGGCGACGCTCGGCGACAGCCGCTCCCTTGCCGTCGGCGACACGGTCGTGGCGATCGGCAGCCCGCTCGGGCTCGACGGGTCGGTCACCGCGGGTATCGTCAGCGCGCTGCACCGGGCGGTCCAGGAGAGCGGGGGAGCGGTCATCCAGGACGCGATCCAGACCGACGCCGCGATCAACCCGGGCAACTCGGGCGGGGCGCTCGCCGACGGGTCGGGCCGGATCGTCGGCGTCAACACCGCGATCGCCACGTCGGGCGGCGGGTCGGGGAGCGTCGGCGTCGGGTTCGCGATCCCGGCCGAGACCGTGAAGACGGTCACCGACCAGATCATGACCAGGGCGTCGGTCTCCGACTGACGCCGCACAGACCGGCGGGACCGGGGGCCACTGGGGGGTGGAGTCCTCGGTCCCGCCGCTTTTCTCCTCAGGCCGAGCGCAGTTTGCGGCGCGGCCTTGTGCGTTCGGCCTTGGCGAGCCTGCGGCGCAGGGAAGCCAGGTACATGTCCCGGGGAGCCGTACGCAGCGCCAGAGGAAGCCTCGGGTAGACGATCCGCAGGGCGTTGATGAGGACCAGGAAGCGGCGCTGCCGCGCGGGCGACCAGTCCCAGCCGTACTGGGTCCGCAGCGGCTCGGGCATCAGGCCCGCCGTCGCCAGGCGCGCGGCGGCCAGTACCGGACGCCGGTGCCACGGGGCCCTCGGATACAGCAGAAGCCGCGCGACCTCCCTTGACGCCTCGGTGATCCGGAACTCCTCGACCTTCTCCCGGTAGTACACCCGGAACTCCTTGAGCCCGGAAGGCTGGAGGTCGGCGGGAGCGCCAAGGATCTGCGCGTATACGCGGCTCTGCTGGTAGAACTCCTCGAGTTCGGCTTCCGACAGCCGTCCGAACAGCGCCTGGTAGAGCCGCGCGGCGACGTCGAAGAGCGTCGCGCCGACCCAGACCTTCAGCTCGGGGTCCTGGGCGTCGTAGCCAGGCCCGTTCACCCTGTCGTGCATCTTCCCGACGAACGCGCTGACCCGCTCGGCCTCCTCGCGCGTCCCGAAGTGGACGGCCGTCAGCCACTCCATCGTGCCCCGCAGCCTTACCAACGGGTCGTCGAAGGTGTAACTGTGGTCGTGGACGCCCTGGCCCACGCCGGGGTGCGACGTCTGGAGGATCGAGGCCGCGCCGCCGCCGAGCAGGAGGACGCCCTCCCTGGTGATGCGCCGGATGACGTCGCCGTCCTGGAACATTCCGGGTTCGCTCATGGCACGAGTGTAAGTAAGCACTTGCAGTACTTCCAGGGCCCCGGGTTTATCGCCTCGCGCCGGGTCGCGGAGTTTCCGATAATGGAGTCATGTCCGGACCCTTGCACGTCGCCGTCACGCCAGGCGTCTCGGTGGAGATCCCCGAGGCGGAACTCGGCTGGCGCTTCTCGCGCTCGTCCGGGCCGGGCGGCCAGCACGTCAACACCTCGGCGACCGCCGCCGAACTGATCTTCGACGTCGCCGGGTCGGCCGCGCTCCCGCCGCCGCTGCGCGACCGTGCCCTGCGCCGCCTCGCCGGCCGGCTCGTCGACGGGACCGTCACGATCCGCGCCGAGGAGTACCGCTCCCAGCTGCGCAACCGCGAGGCAGCCCGCGAACGCCTCGCCGACCTCCTGCGCACCGCGCTCGCCCCGCCGCCCAAGCGCCGCAAGGCCACCCGGCCGTCACGCGGGGCGGTCGAGCGGCGGCTGGAGAACAAGAAGCGCCGCTCGACCCTCAAGGAGGGCCGGCGGCGCGACTGGTGACGCGGAGGCTAGATGCCAAGGTCTCCCGACAGCGGGCCGGACAGCGGCGCGGGACGCTCCTCGTCCTTGTAGAGCGACGGCGACGGACCCGACACCGACGCCGTCGACCCCGACGAAGCCGACACCGACGACACGGACCCGCCCACCGAACCGCCGACCGGGCCGACCGCCCCGGCGACCGGCGTCGACACCGCGGGCGACACCCCGAGCGGCTTGGCCTGCTCGACCGGCTCGGCCTGCACCGCGGGCAGCGGCGCGGTCTGCGTCGGCCGCGGCTCGGCGGTCGCACCCGCCGGACGTGCGGCGGCGGGCTTGCGGACCGGCTTGGCGACGGCGTCGTCCACCATCTTCTCCAGCGGACCCGCCTCGTTCTCCGCGCGCAGCAGCGCGCTCAGCGTGTGGCTGATCTCGGTCAGCCGCTGCAGCGCCTGCGAGTGGTTCTTCGTGACGTGGTTCAGCCGCTCGGTCGCGTCCTCGTTGATGACGGTCGCGCGCCGCTCGGCCTGCGTCAGCGTGCGCTCGGCCTCAAGACGCGCGCTGGTGACGGTCTGCTCGGCCTCGTGCTTGGCGGCCGTCAGCACCTTCTCCGACTCGTTCTTCGCGGCGTTCAGCACCTGCGCGGCCTTGTCCTGCGCGGCCGCGACGTCACGCTCGGCCTGGCCGCGCGCGTCGTCGATGATCCGCTTCGACTCCTTCTCGGCCCCCTCGCGGATCTGCTTGCCGGTGTCCTCGGCCTGCGCGACCTTCTCCTTGGCCTCGTCCTCGGCAAGGTTGATGATCTGGCGGAGCCGGTCGCTGAGGTCGTCGCCGGTGGGCTTGCGCGCCTCACGGACCTCGACCATCTCGCGACGGGTGCGCTCGACGTCGTCGAGCGACCGCTGCAGCCGCGCCTCGAGGTCGCGGATCTGGTTCTGGTACCGGGTGATCATCTCGTCGACCTGACGGCGGTTGTAGCCCCGCATCACGATCTCGAACTGCTCGTCCCGGAGAAGATTGGGGAGGATCTCTGCTTCGTTGCTCATGGCGCCTCAGGCGGTCGGCCCCGTGACCGGGGATCTGCTGGTGTCGGTTCGGTTAGGGGCGCTGGGGTGACCCCTGATACTGGCTTCAGTACAGGCTTCAGGCTGACTCTGGTCCGGTCTGACCTCTTCGCGCAACCGAAACGCCGGTACTCGCGTGAATTGCGGGTCGCCGTCAGGGTCCGCACCCCGAACCAGACACAATACGGCTCATGACGTATCTGGGCGCACTGGGCGCATACAAGCCGGAAATCCACCCGACGGCCTGGATCGCGCCGGGCGCGGTGGTCGTCGGGAAAGTCACCCTCGGCGCGGACTCCAGCGTCTGGTACGGGACCGTCCTGCGGGCCGACGAGGAGGAGGTCATCGTCGGCGAGGGCGTCAACATCCAGGACCTGAGCTGCATGCACTCCGACCCCGGCACGCCCGCCGTCCTGGAGGACCGCGTGTCCCTCGGGCACAAGGCGATGGTCCACGGCGCGTACGTCGAGACCGGCGCGCTCATCGGGATCGGCGCGATCGTCCTCAACGGGGCGCGCATCGGCGCGCACACCCTCGTCGCCGCCGGGGCCCTGGTGACGCCCGGCAAGAAATTCCCCTCCGGAGTACTCGTCGCGGGAGCGCCCGCGCGCGTCGTAAGGGAACTGAGAGACGACGACCGTCTTGTGCTGGAGCACACCTCGACCCACTACATGGCGAAGGCGCGGCAGCACCGAGAGGTCGAATGGAGGTAATCAATTAGCATGGCCCGCGTGGCATGGGGACCGGGAGAACCGCGACGTGACGATCCGTTCGGCAAGGCCGAGCGGGCGGTGCGCGACGCCGTCGCGGCGGGCTGGTGGCCGAGCGCCCGCCCAGGCCAGCGCGAACACGCACTCGCCGGGCAGGTGGTGGAGCTGCCGGACGGCACCCAGTGGCTGTTCGGCGCGTGGGCCCGCTGGTACCGCAAGCACCCCGGCGACACCCAGTGGTACCTGTGCCCGCCGCCTTACGCCAAGCAGGTGCGCAGGGCGGGCAAGCAGGCGCCGCCCGCCTCGCCGCCGCCCCCGCACGTGGTGCCGCTCGGGCCCGACTTCACCGCGGCCGGGCCCGTCGCGCTGCCGCTGTTCGGGTCCGACCTCGGCGCGCTCACCGCGCCCGTCCGCGCGACGCTGGAGTCCGCGGCGTCGCTGAACGCGCAGGACCACCCGCTGCCGGAGAACCCGCCGCGCTGGCTCGCCGACTTCGCGCCGACCGTCCCCAGCACCGTCGCCGCGTGCTGGGGGACCGCGCTGTGGTGCGCGGCCTCGCCCGTGTTCGACGCGCGCGAGGACGCCAAGCTGCTCGGGCTGTGGGACCCGTACCGGGCCAACCCGCTTCCGCGCATCGAGGGGCCGCGCTGGCTGACGCCGCCGACGCTCGAGGAACTCGCCGCCCTGTACGTCGAACGGCTTCGGGCGCACCGGGTCGAGGCCGCCGTCGTCGTGCTGCGGACGATGTGGGCGACCGCGTCGGTGCTGCGGGAGGAGCCGCGCTTCGCGGCGCGCGCCGAGGCGCTGCTGGCGATCCTCGGCAGCACCCTGGCCGACCCGCAGGTCGACTACGGCGCGCTGCCGCATGGCGACGCCGCCGTCGCGCAGCTGTGGATCACCCGCTGCCCGCCGCACCTCACCGCGGCGCTGCGGATGGAGAGCTCGCCGGGCGACGGGTTCCGGCACGCCTTCTACGACTTCTCCCAGACGCTCGTCGCGGCCGCCGGAGACCCCGGGGACGCGGCGTTCGTCGAGCCCCGGCTGATCGCGGCGTCGCTGCTGGCGGCCGAGCTTTCGGTGATCCGGCAGGACGTCGTCCAGGAGGTGTCGCGCTGGCTCGACCCCGAGCTGCGCTTCACCGTCCAGGCGATGGTCGGGCAGCCGGGGCACCCGCTGCGCCGGCGCTTCTGGCCCGAGGCCAACCGGCTGCCCGAGCAGCTGCGCGCCGGCACCGCCGCCAACCGCGAAGAGGTCCTCGCGGCCCTCTACAGCCTCGACCTCGCCTGGTGCCGTCTGGGCGGCGGCATCCCGGCCCGCCCCCGCGGCTTCCCCGCCGCCATCGCCGTCCTCGCCGAACACATCGGCCCAGACCGCGCCACCGCCACAACCCCGCCCCCGGCCTCCCCCTCCTGGCCATCGCAGCCGTCTGGCACCGGCCAGTCCGCCCAACCCTCACAGCAGGCCGCGCAATGGGGCCCACAAGCCGCCGCCGCCCACGCCGGTCAAGCTGCGCAGGGCGACCCCGCCCAAGCCGCGCAACAGGCCACACCCTGGGGCCCGCAGGGCGACCCCGCCCAAGCGGGCCAGCAAGCCGCACAGCAGAGCACGCCGTGGAGCCCGCAAGGCGACCCCGCGCAGCCCGGTCAGCAGGGCACCCCCTGGGGCCCACAAGGCGGTGCCGCACACGCCGGTCAACAACCCGCGCAGGGCGACCCCGCCCAACCGGGCCAGCAGGCCGCACAGCACCAGGGAACCCCGTGGGGCCCCCAGGGAGACGCCGCCCAAGGCGGGCCGTGGGGCCCGCAAGCCGACCCCGCGCAGCCCGGTCAGCAGGGCGCGCAGTGGGGCCCCCAGGGCGACGCCGCGCAGGCCGGTCAGCAGGGCGGGCCACGGGGTCCGCAAGGCGACGCCGCACAGGGCGGCCAGCAAGGCGCGTGGGGCCCGCAGGGCGACGCCGCCCAAGCCGGTCAGCAGGGCGGGCAATGGGGTCCGCAGGGCGACGGCGCGCAGGGCGGCCAGCAAGGTGCGCAGTGGGGTCCGCAGGGTGAGGCCGCGCAGCAGGGTGGGCCTTGGGGTCCGCAAGGCGAGGGTGCGCAGGGTGCGCAGCAGGGGTCGCCGGAGCAGCAGGCGCAGTGGGCGGCCGAGCAGGCCGCGGTGCGCAGGCGCGCGGCGGCGCAGCGCGGGCCGACCGCGGAAGAGTTCGCGCAGAACGCAGGGAAGGCGTTCGAGAAGGCGTGGGGCAAGGCGCGCAGACTCGGCGGCAAGCTGCTCGGCGGCGGAACCCCCGCAGCACAGCCCGACGCCTACACCACCGGCCCGGTCGGCTTCGACAGCCCCGACGGCCCGAGCCAGCCGCCCGTCCCGACGCCGCAGGCCGCGTCCCGTCCGACCCCCGCCGCGCCCGAGCACGGCACCCGGATCATGTCCGAGACGATGGTCGGCGACTTCCTCGACTTCGCGCCGGTGCCGTCCAGGCCCGTCCGCGACATCGCCCCGCCCCCGGAGGGCCCGCCCGAGGCCGCGACCGTCACCCGCCGCGGCGTCACCTTCGTCTACGACCCCCGCGACGACGCCGAGGCGTTCCTCGACGCCCTCCCCGCCCCCACCTTCGCCGCAGACTCCACCCAGGTCTACCGCGCCCCCACCCCCGACGCCCCCCTGACGATGCTCGACCAGAACCTGGCAACCCTCCTCAACGAGCCCCGCCCCGAAGCCCACCCCCCCACCCCCCCATCGGACCCCCCACGCACCATGGTCGCCCCTCCAGGCGCCTTCGCCCCGACCGACCCCACCCAGAACGACCCCCCGCGCACCATGGTCGCCCCTCCGGGCGCGTTCGCCCCGAACGACCCGGCCCAGAACGCCCAAAACAACCCCCCACGCACCATGGTCGCGCCCCCTGGCGCCTTCGGCCTGGACGTCACCCCCCCAGACACCCCCACCCAAGACACCCCAAACCCGAACACCCCCGGCCACAGCGGCCCAGCCCCGGGCACCCCCGGTCAGGGAGGCTCAGCCTCGGGCACACCCGGCCACGGCGGCTCAGCCCCGGGCACCCCCGGCCACAGCGGCGCGTCCTCCGGCGCACCCGGTCAGGGAGGCTCGGCTTCGGGTACACCTGGCCACGGCGGCTCGGCTTCGGGCGCGCCTGGCCACGGCGGCGCGTCCTCCGGCGCGCCCGGTCAGGGTGGCGCATACCAGGGCACATCCGGCGAAAGCGTCAGGAACCCCGGCGGCCAGCCGCACGGCACTCCCGCCCAGGGCCAGCAGGGCGTCCAGGGCCAGGGAGGCCAGGGGCAGGGCCAGGGCCAGCAGGGTCAGGGCGGGCAGGGCCAAGGCCAGGGCGGTCAGGGTCAGCAGGGCCAGGGCGGGCAGGGCTTCGACCCGCAGGCGACCATGCTCGACCAGGGCGGCCGCACCCGCACCCCCGAGCCGTTCGACCCGCACGCCACGATGGTGGACTCCCGCGCTCGCCGCCCCGTCGACCCCCAGTCGACGATGCTCGACCGAGGCGGCCGTCCCGAACCGTCCTCCAACGACCCCCAGTCGACAATGCTCGACCAGAACGCCCGCACCAACCAGCCCGCCCACGGCAACCAGCCCGCCCAGGGCAGCCACGGCAACCACCCGGCCCAGCCCGGTCAGGGCAACCAGCCCGCCCACGGCGCTCACGGCGGCCAGTCCGGGCAAGGTGGGCCGAGCGGTCCTGGCGGCCAGCCCGCCCACGGCGGCCACGGAAACCAGCCCGCGCAGGGCGGTTCCGGCAACCAGCCCGCTAAGGGCGGTTCTGGCGGCCAGTCCGGGCAGGCCGGGCCGAGCGGGCCTGGCGGCCAGCTCGTCCAGGGCGGCCACGGTGGCCAGCCCGCGCAGGGCGGCCAAGTCGGGCAGGGCGGGCCTGGCGGCCAGCCTGGGCAGGGTGGGCAGGGGTTTGATGCGCAGGCGACGATGCTTGATATGGGAGGGGCCCGGGGCGGGGGGCCGCAGGCGACGATGCTTGACGGGGGTGCGCCCGCGACGCGGATGGAAACGGCATATACCGGGCCGGTGGCCGTTTCGGTGTTGCTCGTCGGGACGCCGCATACCGGGCAGCGCAGGTTCGCGCGGATGATCTCGCAGATCGTGTCCGACGGCGCCCTCGAGGTCCGGGACGCGGAGGAGCTGCGGGGGCTCGCGCTTGAGCGGCTCGCGACGCTGTTCGACCCGGGCGGCTCCGCGGTGCTGCTGGAGCGCCTCGACGTCGCGCTGCTCGACGCCAACGACCCCGCGGTGTTCCTGCGGACCCTGCGCACCGTCAGGGCCCGCGCGCGCACCCCGCTGATCGCCACGTGCGACCCGCGCTCGTACCGCAGGATCGCCGAGGAGCACCCGGAGCTCGAGCGCGTCTTCCGCGTCTACAAGTTGCCGGAGCTGCGCGACATCGAGGAGCGCACGACGCTGCTGCGCGTCCTCGCCGACGAGCGCCGCGCGTCGCTCGACACCGTCGCGTGGTCGGCGGTCCGCGAGGATCTGGTGCGCCTCAGGGGCCCCGGAGACCTCACGGCGGCCCGCCTTGTCGAGACATACCTGGAACGGGCTTACAACCGCGCTCTGGGGCGCGGCGGGGGCGCTCAGGAAAGGCTCGTGCTCCAGGCCGCCGACTTCTCCGGCGTCGCGGAGTCCATCGAACCCGCGCTGCACCCCGGCGGCGACGTCGACGGCTACCTCGACATCCTCGCCGACATGGTCGGCCTGACGTCGGCCAAGGCCGAGGTCGAAAGGCTCGCCCGCGAAGCCGACGGCCCGCTGAACCTCATCTTCGAGGGCCCGCCCGGCACCGGCAAGGCGACCGTCGCGGGACTGCTCGCGGGCATCTTCGGCGCGCTCGGCGTGCTGCCGTCCGGGCACCTGATCCAGTGCCGCCCCGAGCACATCATCGGCCGCGACTCCCTGGAGACCGAGCTTCGCACGGCGGGGATCGTCCGGCAGGCCGAGGGCGGTGTCCTGCTCGTCCAGAAGGCCGACGGGCTCACCCCCGAGGCCGTCGCCGAGCTGTTCCGCGGCCTGCGCGAACACCCGTACATGCTGGTGCTCGCCGCGACCGACATCGACCCGTTCCTCACCGCCAACCCCGACATCGCCGCGACCTTCGAACGCGTCGACTTCGAGGCGCCGACCGACCGCGAACTCGTCCAGCTGTTCGTGAAGCTCGCCGAGAAGAAGCTCTACATGGTCGACGAGGAACTCCGCCTCGAACTCATGACCCGCTTCGCCCGCTTCCGCGACAACGACGAGTTCGTCTTCGGCCGCACCGTCCACACCTGGTTCGACGAAACCGTAGCCCGCCAGGCCCGCCGCATCTCCTCCCTAACCGGCGCAGACGCCCTAACCGTCGCCCGCCTAACCACCCGAGACCTCCCCGAATCCGGCCTAGAACGCCTCCTAGGCAACCTCCACCAAACCCACCCCCCCACCCCCCAATAACCCCGCAGTCCCTCCGGGACCGCGGCTGTAAGCCCCCTCCGCCCCCCGGTCCCCCTCCGGCCCCACCCGAGACCCCCGGGCCCCGCCCCGGGAGCCGAAACCCCTCCGGACCGTGTCCCCGGGCCGCCCTTCGGGCCGCACCCTCGGGGAGCCGACACCTCACGCCAGGGGAGCGGACCTCGCCTCCGGGCGGTCCCCCCGGGGGGCCGACAGCTCGCGCACCGAGCAGCGGCCCTCGCCCCCCGGGGGAGTTCTTCGGGCCGCGCCCCGGGAGCCCTTCGGGCCGCGCCCCCGGGTACCTTCCGGGCAGGCCCCCGGGAAGCCGACAGCCGCGCCCCTGGGAGCGGGCCTCACACCCGGGAGTCCTCCGGGCAGTGCCCCCGGGAGCCGACAGTTTGCGCACCGAGCAGCGGGCCTCGCCCACAGGGGGTCCTTCGGGCCGCGCTCCCGGGAGTCCTCCGGGCCGTGCCCCGGAAATCCCCCACAGCCCTCGCCCTCGGAAGACCTCCTCCGGCCCTTACCCCCGGGAGCCCTTCGGGCCAAGCCCCGGGGAGCCGACGGCTCGCTCCCCGGGGAGCGAGCCTTGCCCCCGGCGAGTCCTTCGGGACTGCGGGAAAAGAGACCCACCCAGCCCCCCGGTCCCCACCCGGGACGCCGGGCCGCGCTCCCGGGAGGCCGGGACCCCTCCGGGCCCGTGCCCACGGGAGACGACACCTCACGCCAGGGGAGTGGAACTCGCCCCTGGGGAGTCCTTCGGGCCGAGCTCCAGGGAGTCCTCCGGGCCGTGCGCCGGAAGAGCCTCACAGCCCTCGCCCTTGGAAGACGCCCCCTGCGGTCAAAAGGCGTCGGGAGAGCCTCGCGCGGGCGAAAAGTCCCGTTAGGGCACCTGAGGGGGAAGGCTCCGCAGAAGGTCCCACAGGCGAAAGCTTCCGTGGGAGGCCCTGCGGGTGAAAGGTCCCGGTAGGACCCTGGGGGAAGGCTTCACAGGAGGTCCTGCGGGCGAAAGGTCTTGGAGGAGCTTCTGCGTGTGAAAGGTCTGGGTAGGTGCCCCGTGAGGGAAAAGCCCCGGTAGGGGCCCTGCTGGGGGAACGCCCCAGGGCTCCTCGCATCCGCGTCGGGTCCGTCTGCGGGAGGTCCCTGAGTGGGGCGGTCCCGGGGCCGTGCGGGAAAGGCTCTGGGGAGGGGTCGGGGAAGTCTTCTGGGCGGGGGTGGGCTTGGGGGAGTGCCCTGTGGGGAGGTTCCGGTGGGGGCTGGCCACGGAGAAGTGCATGGTGTTGATGGCCTGCGGGGTTGGCGCGGGTTGTTCTACTTGTGGGGGTGTGGGCGACCTGCGGGACTGGCCGGGCGGGGTGCGTGTGCGGTGGGTTCGAATGTGGGGAACTGCAGTAGCTGCCCCTGCAGTCCCGGAGGGACTGCAGGGAGGAGTGCGCTCCGCGGGGGTGTTTCGGCGGGTTCTGTCCGGGTTTCGGAGGGGTGGGCGGTATGCGGAGCTGCCGGGTGGGGCTGTGGTGTGCGCGTGCTTTTTGGGTGTGGGGGAGCGGAGCAGGTATCCCGGCAAGCACGGAGGGACTGGGGGAGGGGTGCGCGCCCTGCGGGTTGTTATGTGCGGGCCCGGGGTGTGGGGCCTGGAGCACCTGTTCCCGCAGGCTCGAAGAGACTTCGGGGGTGGCTCGGTGGGTTGCTGTGTCGAGTGGGGGGTGTGGACGCTGTGCGGAACTTGCCGGGTGGGTTGTGGTGTGTGCGTGGGGGCGTGGAGCAGCTGTTCGTGCAGTCCGGAGGGACTGCGCGGCGTGGGGCACCTGCCCGGCAGGCGCGAAGGGGCTGCGGGAGGGGGTGGGGCTAGGTGGGAATAGTCCGGGGGTAGTTCGGTTGGGTCATGGGAAGGGGGCGGGGCGGCGGCGTAGCCTTGGGGTCTGGCCAAGGAGGAGGTGGACGGTGCGTCTGTCTGAACTCGACCGGCGGCTGCACGACGACGTCGCGCTGGGCGAGATCGAGCTTGTCTCGGAGCTGCTCAGCGCTGTCGCGGTCGCCGACCGCAGGCTCACCGACGCCGAGATCGACATCGTGCTCGGCGTGAGCGAGGAGCCGGCGGTGGAGCGCCGTTGAACCGCGCGTCCGAGCCCGCACCCGGGGAAGGTGCGGGCTCGGACCACGGCAGTGAGCCCAGTGAGCCCCGTGAGCCCACCGAGGCCCGCTAGACCCCGAAGAGTTTCAGCCCGAGGAACACCAGCGCGGCCATCAGGCCCGCCGCCGGCAGGGTGAAGATCCACGCGAGCAGGATGTTCCCGGCGACCCCCCACCGCACGGCCGACAGCCGCTTGGTGGCGCCGACGCCCATGATGGCCGAGGAGATGACGTGGGTCGTGGAGATGGGCGCGTGGAAGCCCATCGCCGCGATGTAGAGGATCGACGAGGCGGTCGCCTCGGCGGCGAAGCCCTTGGGCGGGTCGAGTTCGATGACCTTGCGGCCGAGCGTGCGCATGATGCGCCAGCCGCCCGCGTAGGTGCCGATGGACAGCACCGCGGCGCTGACCAGGACCACCCAGGTCGGGACGTGCCCGAGGTCGTCCTGGTAGCCGGTCGAGACCAGCGCCAGGACGATGACGCCCATGGTCTTCTGCGCGTCCTGCAGGCCGTGGCCGAACGCCATGGCCGCGGCCGACAGCGACTGCGCGATGCGGAAGCCGCGCGACACCTTGGCCGGTTTGGCCCTGCGGAACGCCCACATGATGGCGACCATGAACAGGTAGCCGAGCAGGAACCCGGCGAACGGGGAGATGATCATCGGCAGGACGACCTTCTCGACGACCTTGTCCCAGCCGACGGTGGTCGACGCGGCGATGCCCGCGCCGACGAGACCGCCGATGAGGGCGTGGGAGGACGACGAGGGGAGGCCGAACCACCAGGTGATGAGGTTCCAGATGATGGCGCCGGCGAGCGCCGCGAAGACGACGCCGAGGCCGCTGAGCCCGGTCAGGTCGGGGAGGATCTCGGCGATCGTCTTGGCGACGCCGATGCCGACGAACGAGCCGAGCAGGTTCATGATCGCGGCCATCAGGAGCGCCGCCCGCGGTGTCAGCGCCCGGGTGGACACCGAGGTGGCGATGGCGTTGGCCGCGTCATGGAAGCCGTTGGTGTAGTTGAAGCCGAGCGCCACCGCGACGACCGCGACGAGCGCGACGGTCTCGGTGGACGGGCCGAGGTGGAAGACGAAGTAGACGCCGATGGCGACGGTGAGCACCGCGCCGATGACCGACACCCATGTGGTGCGCGCCTGTTTGGTGCTGGAGGCGACGACGTGTTCCGGCACCGGCTTTTCGGCCAGCTCCGGACCCTTCGTGGTCATGATTCCTTGACCGCGATCGTCTCGATGGTGTTGGCGACGTGCTCGAAGGCGTCGGCGGCGTCCTCGAGGCGGTCGATGACCTGCTGGAGCTTCATCACCTCAAGCGTCTCGTACTCGCCGCTGAACAGGCGGGCGAGCAGCCTGCGGTGGATGCGGTCGCCCTCGTTCTCCAGGCGGTTGATCTCGATCCAGTACTCGTTCAGCTCCCGCATCGACTTGAGCCGCGGCATCGCCTCGGCGGTGAGTTCGGCGGCGCGCTCCAGGACCTCGACCTGGCGGAGCACGTCCGTCGGCAGCTTGTCGATCTTGTAGAGGACGACGAGGTCCGCCGCCTCCTCCATGTAGTCCATGACGTCGTCGAGCTGCGAGGCGAGGTCGTAGATGTCCTCGCGGTCGAACGGCGTGATGAAGCTTTCGTTGAGTCTGTGCAAGATCGCGTGAGTGCATTCGTCGCCCGCGTGCTCGCAGGCGCGCATCTTCTCCGCGATGGCCTCCCGGTCAGCGCCGTCGCTGATGAGTTCCACGAGAAGGCGGGCCCCGGTCACGATGTTGTTCGCCGAGTCGGCGAACAGGTCGTAGAAGCCGTCTTCACGAGGTGTGAGACGCAAGCGCACGTTCTTCTCCTAGTGCGGGAACTGTCCGCGTGTGATCGTAGGCGCAGTCCGGAGGTATGACGAACTTTCACCCGAGATTTCGTTCGTGTCCACCGCCCTTCTCCTGTGATGGTTACCAATGATCGCCGCGAGCACACGCCGCGACACTCGCGTTTTGCGCACTGCGCCCGGCCTCGCGCCGCTTCGGGAAGACGAAGGCCCACACCGCGCGGCGGTGTGGGCCTTATCACCGGAAGGGTGCGGCGTCCCGCCCCCCGGGACGCCTTTCGCGGTCAGCCGAAGCGGCCGGTGATGTAGTCCTCGGTGGCCTTCTCCGACGGGTTCGTGAAGATCCGCGAGGTGTCGTCGAGCTCGATGAGCTTGCCCGGCTTGCCCGTCCCGGCGATGTTGAAGAACGCGGTGCGGTCCGAGACGCGCGCGGCCTGCTGCATGTTGTGCGTGACGATGACGATCGTGTACTGCGACTTCAGCTGCGCGATCAGGTCCTCGATGGCGAGGGTGGAGATCGGGTCGAGCGCCGAGCACGGCTCGTCCATCAGCAGGACCTGCGGCTGGACGGCGATCGCGCGGGCGATGCACAGCCGCTGCTGCTGTCCGCCGGAAAGACCCGCGCCGGGCTTGGCGAGCCTGTCCTTGACCTCGTTCCACAGGTTCGCGCCCTTGAGCGACGTCTCGACGATCCCGTCGAGCTCGCTCTTGCCCTTGACGCCGTTCAGCTTGAGCCCGGCCGCGACGTTGTCGTAGATCGACATCGTCGGGAACGGGTTGGGCCGCTGGAAGACCATGCCGACAACCCGCCGGACCGCGACGGGGTCGACCTTGTCGCCGTACAGGTCCTGGTCGTCGAGCATCACCTTGCCGTCGACGCGTGCGCCGGGGATGACCTCGTGCATGCGGTTGAGCGTGCGCAGGAACGTCGACTTGCCGCAGCCCGACGGGCCGATGAAGGCGGTCACCGAGCGGGGCTCGATCGTCATGGAGACGTCCTCGACGGCGAGGAAGCCGCCGTAGTAGGCGTTGAGGCCCGAGACCTCGATCCGCTTGGCCATGGTGCGGTACTCCTTGTCAGCTATCGGATCGAGGTCCGGCGGGCCAGCAGGCGGGCGCCGATGTTGAGGACCATGATGATGAAGATGAGGGCGAGGGCCGCGCCCCACGCGCGGGAGACCGCGACCTGGTTGGGGTCGGCGGCCTGCTCCCAGATGTAGGTCGGCAGCGAGGACTGCGCGCCGCTGAACGGGTTGAAGTTGATCACCTTGGTGACCCAGATGGTCAGCAGCAGCGGCGCGGTCTCGCCCATGACGCGGGCGATCGCCAGCATGATCCCGGTGATGATGCCGGTGAACGCGGTCGGCAGGACGACCCGGGTGATGGTCCGCCAGCGCGGCACGCCGAGCGCGTAGGACGCCTCGCGCAGCTCGTTCGGGACGAGCTTCAGCATCTCCTCGGCCGACCTGACGACGGTCGGGATCATCAGCACCGCGAGCGCGAGCGAGCCCGCGAAGCCGGACACCTCGAACCCGAGCACGAGGATCCAGAACGCGAGGACGAACAGGCCGGCGACGATCGACGGGATGCCGGTCATGACGTCGACGAAGAAGCTGATGGTCCGCGCGAGCCGCTTGCCCTGCCCGTACTCGACGAGGTAGACGGCGGTGAGCACGGCGATCGGGATCGACATGGCGCTGGCCAGCGCGACCTGCTCAAGCGTTCCGACGAGGGAGTGGTAGATGCCGCCGCCGGCGTCGCGTCCGCCGATGCCGTTCATCGACTTCAGCAGGAAGTCGGGGCTGATGACCCGGATGCCCTCGCCGATCACCTTGTACAGCACGCTCACCAGCGGGATGACCGCGAGCGCGAACGCCGCGTAGACCGCGACGAGCACGATCCGGTCCTTGACCTTGCGGCCGGTCGACGTCTCCGGAATCGCCTGCCCGGTCTTGGCGGTGAGGACGCTCATTCGGTGAACTCCTTGCGGCGGGAGACCACCGCGCGGGCGGCCATGTTCACGATCATCGTGATGACGAAGAGGACGAGGCCCGAGGCGATGAGCGCGCTGCGGCCGATCCCGCCGGACTCACCGAAGGTCCGGACGATGTTGGCGGCGAAGGTGTTGCCGCCGGGCTCCAGGATGTGCCAGTTGATCCCCGCGACCGTGGACAGCACGAGCGCGATCGCGACGGTCTCGCCGAGCGCGCGGCCGAGGCCGAGCATCATCGCGCTGATGACGCCGGAGCGGCCGTAGGGCAGCACGGACAAGCGGATGGTCTCCCAGCGGGTCGCGCCGAGCGCCTGCGCGGCCTCGATGTGCGGGGTGGGCACCTGGAGGAACACCTCGCGAGAGATCGACGAGATGATCGGCAGGATCATGATCGCCAGCACGACCGAGCCGATGAAGATCGACTGCCCGCCGACGTTGTCACCGGCGAAGAGCGGGATCCAGCCCAGGTAGGTGTTGAGGAACTCGATCACCGGGTCGGCGTTCATCACCAGGAAGTGCAGGCCCCACAGGCCGTAGATGATGCTGGGCACCGCGGCGAGGAGGTCGACGACGAACCCGAGCCCGTCGGCGAGCCTGCGCGGCGCGTAGAAGGAGATGAACAGGGCGATCCCGATCGCGACGGGGGTGGCCATGAGCAGCGCGAGGAACGCCGACATGATCGTGCCGAAGGCGAGCTGGGCGATGCCGAAGCGCGGCGGGTCCGCGTTGGCGCGCCACTCGGTGTCGGTGAGGAAGTTGCCCTCGTTCGCCTGGAGCGCGGGGATCGCCTTCCACACAAGGAACGCCGCGATCGCGCCCATGATGACCAGGACGAAGATGCCGGAGCCCAGGGCCGCGCCCCGGAAGACCTTGTCGCCCCGCCTTCCCGTGCTGATCGCCCTTCTCCTGCGCGCCGCGCCGACGGCCCTGCCCTGGACCTCGTCGATGCTGGTCACACCAGCTCCTCCCTCTGCCATTTCCGGGTAACCGGGTGAGGCCCCTCCGCCGTTCTCGGCGGAGGGGCTCGGGTGGTTCTCTGCGCTCAGTGCCCTGCTCTGTTCTTGAGAGGCTGTCTCTTAGGAGACGGAGATGGCGTCGATGGAGGCCCGGACCTTGGTGATGATCTCCTGCGGGAGCGGCGCGTAACCGAGTCCCTCGAGGGCGGCCTGGCCCGCGTCGGACGCGGTGTAGGTGAGGAACGACTTCACGAACTCGCCCTCGGTGCCGGTGAGGCCGCCCTCGCAGGCGATCTCGTAGGTGACCAGGACGATCGGGTACGCGCCCGGGGTCTTGGTCGCGTAGTCGATCTTCAGCGAGAGGTCGTTGCCGGTGCCGGTGATCTCCGCGCCCGCGACGACCTTCGACGCGCTCTCGGCGGTCAGCTCGGTGTACTCGCCCGCGCCGTTCTTCACCTTGACGGTCGACAGGTCGGCGTTCTCGGCGTAGGACATCTCGACGTAGCCGATGGAGCCCTTGGACTGCTTGACCAGCGTGGTGACGCCGTCGGACTTGGTGCCGCCCTGGCCGCCGGGGGCGGTCCACACCTTGCCGAGCTCGAACTTCCACACGTCGGGGGCGACGGCGGCGAGGTACTTGGTGAAGTTGTCCGTGGTGCCGGACTCGTCCGCGCGGTGGATCGTGGTGATGTTCTCGTCCGGCAGCTTCGCGTCGGGGTTGTCGGCGGCGATCGCCGGGTCGTTCCACTTCTTGATCTCGCCCGCGAAGATCTTCGCGAGGGTCTCGGGCGACAGCTGGAGGCCCTCGACGCCCTCCAGGTTGTAGGCGACCGCGACGGGGCCGACGACCATCGGCAGGTTGAGCGCGTTGTTGCCGGCGCAGCGCTCCTTGGCCGAGGTGGCCTCTTCGGGCTTGAGCGCGGAGTCGGAGCCCGCGAAGGACGCCTGCTTGCCGATGAACGCCTCGATGCCCGCGCCGGAGCCGCTGGGGTTGTAGTTCAGAACGGCACCGGCGCAGTTCGCGGTGTAGTTCTTGATCCACTCGTCGATCGCGTTCTTCTGCGCGCTCGACCCTGCGGCGTTGACGGTGGCCGCGACGCAGTTGCCGTCGGCGGGGGCCTTGGCGGCGTCGCCGGGGGTCGTGTTGTCGTCCGAGCCGCACGCGGACAGCGCCAGGGCGCCGGTCAGGATGACGCCGCCGAGGGCCGCAAGCCGAATGCCGTTCTTCACGGGTTGTTCCTCCAGATCGCTGCGGTGATCCCCGTAGCTAGGTCAGGGAGGTGGGGTCACCGTCAGGTCTGAAGGTAGGAAGGCCAGGTGAACGGCTCGGAGCGGTCCAGGTGAACGGAGAGTGAACAGCGCCGGGATGCTTCGGGAAGAATGTCTCGATTTGGCGTAGCCGTCAGGTGAACGAGCGTCCGAACATCACATCGACCTGGTAGCGGCGGAACCCGAGTGACTCGTAAAGCCTTACGGCACTGGTGTTCTCACCGTCGACATAGAGCAGGACGGTGTCCAGCCCGAGGCCCTTCAGGTGGTGCAGACCGGCCAGGGTGAGGGTGCGGCCGAGGCCGACGCCCTGCTGCGCGGGATCGACGCCGACGACGTAGACCTCGCCCATGCCGTCGGGATGAACTTTCGTCCAGTGGAACCCGACGAGCTTGTCGTCCTTGGTGACGACGAAGAAGCCCTTCGGGTCGAACCACGGCTCGCCCATCCGGCGGCGCAGGTCCTCTTCGGTCCACTTGCCCTGCTCGGGGTGCGAGGCGAAGGACGCGGCGTTCAGGCGCAGCCAGGCGGCGGCGTCGCCCGGCTGGAAGGTGCGCAGGGTGTACCCGGCGTGGATGCGGGTCACCGGCAGCGGCTCGCCCAGCGGCCGCCGCATCTGGATCAGCGTCCGGACCGGGCTCAGCCCCTGGGACGCGGCGAGCTCGGCCGCCCCCGGCAGGTCGCCGTGCGCCCAGATCCGCGCGTCCGGCGGCAGCTCGGCGAGCAGCCTGCCGCCGATGCCGCGCCTGCGGTAGGCCGGGTCGACCACCGCCTCGGCCGATCCGGCCTCGGCGAACGCGTAGCCCGCGAGGTCGGACCCCTCCTGCACGAGGTGGTGCTCGCCGCCGCCGTGCCGCACGGCGAGCAGGGTCTGTTCGGACAGGGGAGCCACGCCGTCGGCCTCGGCGGCCCGGTCGGCCAGATCGAGGACGGCGGCTGACTGCTCGGCTGACAACTCATGCACGACGACCATAGATCGCCAGCTTATTCGTCAGTCAGTTCGTACGTCACCACCAGGACGCACACCGTCCACTCGCAGACGTTCTCATCAATCTCCAAGTGACACGTATGACGGAGATCTTTAGTGTCATCGGTGGACTCCCGTCTTCAGACCCCCAAAGGATCTGCATGAAGCCCTCAAGCAGGACGCGCAGCCTCCGCAGCACACTGCTGGCCGGGGCGGTGGCCGCCTCGGCGGTCCTCGCCGTGACAGCCCCAGGCGTCCAGGCCAAGCCCAAGCCGCCCAAGCCGCCCAAAGACCAGTCGGTCCCCGTGCGGCTGCTCGCGCTCAACGACTTCCACGGCAACCTCGAGCCCCCGACCGGGTCGTCCGGCCGGATGGTCGACGAGGCAGGCAACACCGTCGACGCCGGGGGCGCGGCCTACATCGCCGCGTGGATGGACCGGATGTCGAACAAGAACACCCTCAAGGTGGCCCAGGGCGACCTCATCGGGGCGACCCCGTTGATCTCCGCGGCCTACCACGACGAGCCGAGCGTCGAGTTCCTCGGGAACGTCGGGATCACCGTGTCGTCGGTCGGGAACCACGAGTTCGACGAGGGCTACGGCGAGCTGAAGCGGATCATGAAGGGCGGGTCGCACCCCGTCGACGGGCCGTCGCCCGCCGGGAAGTGGAAGGGCGCGAAGTACTCCTACATCGGCGCGAACGTCTTCCTTGAGGACGGGACGGCGCTGCCGAACCTGCCCGGCATGGAGATCCTCAAGAAGATCGACAAGAAGCGGCTGTCCGCGCTCGTCCGGCAGTACGGGGTGCCCGCGCTGCCGCCCATCGCGGTGCGCAAGGTCAACGGCCAGGAGATCGGGTTCATCGGCGCGGTCACCGAGACCACGCCGACGATCGTCACCGCGTCCGGGATCGCGGGGCTGAAGTTCGGCGGGGTCGTCAAGTCCGCCGAGTTCGGCTCCAAGCTGCTCAAGGAACTCGGCGTCGACGCCCAGGTGCTGCTCGTGCACGAGGGCGACAACGTGCTCACCGGCCGCTCACCCGACTCCTGCTCCACCACCACCGACCCCGACGGCAGCGCCGGGGCGGGCACCGAGATCGCGGCCAAGGCCGACCCCGAGATCGACCTCATCCTGTCGGGCCACTCCCACCAGGCGTACATCTGCACGGTGAAGGACCCGTCGGGCAACCCGCGCCTGTACAGCCAGGGCGGCTCGTTCGGCCGGGTCATCTCCCAGGTCGACCTCAAGATCTCCAAGAAGACCGGCGAGATCGACAGGTCGTCGGTGACGATCGACAACCAGATCGTCACCCGCGACATCCCCGCGCACGCCAAGACCGCCGCGTTCGTCCAGACCTGGAAGGATCGGGTCGCCGACGTCGCGAACAAGCCGGTCGGCTCGATCACCGCGGACCTGACCCGCGCGACGACCCCGTCGGGGGAGACGACGCTCGGCAACCTCATCGCCGACGCGCAGCTCGCCGCCACCAAGGGCGAGGGCGGCGCGCAGATCGCGCTGATGAACCCCGGCGGCGTCCGCGCGGACCTGCCTTACGAGCCGGACGGCGGCGTCGTCACGTACGGCGAGGCGTTCGCGGTGCAGCCGTTCAACAACCTCATGCAGGTCGTGACGCTCACCGGGGCGCAGCTCGACGCGCTCCTCGAGCAGCAGTGGACGGCCTCGCGTACGGCGGTGCTGCTCCCGTCGGCGAGCCTGACGTACACCGCGACGCTCGCGAACCCGTTCGGCGAGCGCGTCAGCGGGATCAGGATCGACGGCGTGGCCGTCGACCCGGCCGGGACCTACCGGGTCGCGGCGAACAACTTCCTCGTCGGCGGCGGCGACGCCTTCTCCGTCTTCACCCAGGGCACGAACCTGTGGAGCGGGCCGCTCGACCTCGACGCGTTCACCGCGTACCTGACCGCCAACTCCCCGGTCGCGCCCCCGGCGACCGACCGCATCACCCTCGGCTAGGACGGGCCGCGCGTTTCCTTCGGCGCGCGGCCCCGTCCCTTCCCAAGGCCCCCACGTCTCGCGGCGTGGGGGCCTTCTGCGTTGTGCGGCCTGCGTGTACGGCCTGCGTGTGCGGCCGGTGTGTACGGCCTGCGTGTGCGGCCTGCGTGTGCGGCCGGTGTGTGCGGCTGCGGGTGCGTCAGCCCGCCAGACGGGACAGCAGGAGGGCGAGGCGGCGGTCGTGGTCCTGTCGGGGGAGGCGGCCGTTGCGGGTGAGCGTGAGCAGGCCGTGCAGGCAGCTCCACAAGACCTCGGCGAGGACCGCCTCCTCCCCGGGCCCGGCCATCGGACGGACGGCGCGGCACAGCTCCGCGAAGCACTCCTGGAGCGCGCTGGGGGTCTCCGGGGTGGCCCAGGGCAGCGGGAGCACCCGGTTGAACATGACGTCGTACAGCTCGGGACAGCGCTCGCCGAACGCCAGATAGGCGGCGGACACCTCCGCTAGCGTCTCCTGCCCGGGTGCGGCCTCCCGGCCCGCCGCGCGCAGCTCAGCCGCGAGGTCGGCCGACCCCTCGACGGCCACGGCCGCCATGATCGCGTCCTTGCCCTTGAAGTGGCTGTACAGGACGGGCTGGCTGTACTCGACGCGCTCGGCGAGCCGCCGGGTCGTGACCGCGTCCCACCCCTCGGCCTCGACGAGCTCGCGCGCCGCCATGACGATCAGCCGTTCCCGCTCCGCGCGCTCCCGCTCACGTCTCGCTTGTATCGACATGACACTGATTCTAGCAGTGCTAGCCAATCTGTCGAAGCTATGTTAGCGTCATTCTTGTTGCTAGCGCTGCTAGAAAAACTTGGAGAGGGAGTCCCCCCATGCTCACGTTCGCCGCCTACGGGCTCGCCATCGTCCTGTCCGTCTTCTGCGCCTATATCGGCGCGTTGTTCCTTCTTCGTCCTGTGGCCTCCGCCGCCGGTTATGGCGTCCCGTCGGAGATGAGCGCGTACCTGACCGTCAAGGGGCTGCGCGACTTCAGCTACGGGGTCCTCGGGCTCGTCCTGATCGCGTTCGCCGATCCGTCGGCGGTGGGGCTGTACATGCTCGTCGTGGCCCTCAACCCCCTCGGCGACACCCTTGTTGTGCTGCGGAACGGCGGGACCAAGGCCGTCGCCTTCGGGATCCACTTCGCGACCGCCGTCGCCGTCCTCGTCAGCGCGGGCCTGATGTTCGCCGTGTAGTGGCGGCGCACGAAACGGCTCAGGCCGGACCCCGTGGCGGGGTCCGGCCTGAGGAGTTCTCGGGGGAGGGTCAGAAGGGGAGGTAAGGGCGGATCTTGCCGGAGATCCGCTCGGCCTCCGCGAGGGGGTTCGGGGCGCGACCACCGGCCACGATGATGTCCCCGCCGTCCATGTCCGGGATCGGCTGGCCCTTGCAGGACGTCCCGGCCTTCGGGTACGTGCCGTCGAGGAGGTAGGACTCCACGATCCGGTTCACGCACGGGTTGTCACCGAGGTAGACGCCGTGGTCGCCCTCGTTCTTCACGACCACCAGGCGGCTGTTCCGGTACTTGGCGTGCGCGGCCTCGGCCCCGTCGAGCGGGGTCGCCGGGTCGAGCGCCGACTGGATCATCAGCAGCCGCGGGCCCTTGACCCCGGCCGGACGCTTCAGCTTCGGGTTCTTCGCCGGGAACTTCCAGTGCTGGCAGGGGTTGTCGGCGAGGTAGTAGCCGATGAGCGGGTACTTCTTCCCGGCCGCGACCGCCTGCGCCTTCAGGTCCTTCGGCGTCCCGGAGAACCGCGTGTCGTTGCAGGTGATGTCGTAGTACGTCGGCGTCTCACCCGCGTACGGGTCGGTCGCCGCGGGCTTGCGCACCGGACGCGTCCGCGCGCTGGACGGGAACGCCTGCGCGGCGTAGTACGCGAGCGTGTCGGCCGCGTAGGCGAACATGTACTTCACGTACATCGCCGAGGCGATCGTGTTGTCGAGCGTCGGGCCGTCGAGCGTCTCGATCCAGCCGCCGCCCGTGTCGACCTCGATCGGGCCCTTCTCGGCGATGGCCGTCCTGATCTCCTCGTACCTGGCGATGACGGCCGACGCCGTCGTCCCGAGGCCGAAGGTCTTGTCGTTCTTGGCCGCCCACGGCGCGAACTGCTTGACGAACCTGTCCTGGAAGCCCTTCGGCTGCCGGTCGGCCGCCTTCTTCCACGTCGAGGTGAAGTCGACGTTCGAGTCGAGCACGAAGCGCCGGGAGTGCTGCGGGAAGTAGCGCGCGTAGTGCGCGCCGAGCCAGGTGCCGCCCGAGAAGCCGAGCCAGTCGATCTTCTTGACCTGCTTGCCCGACGAGTCCCGCAGGTTCCGCCTGATCCACTCGAGGTCGTGGACGGTCTGGTGGGTCGTCACATAGCGCGCGGGAAGCTTCTTCGCGCCCTTCTGGCACGCCTTCGCGGTCTTCTTCGCGTCGGCGAGGATCTTGTCGAGGTTCCCCGCGACGCGCGGGTCGCGTCGGGCGTAGGACATGCCGGGGCATCTGGCCTGGGTGCTGAGGCCGGTGCCGCGCACGTCGATGCCGATGATGTCGAGGTTCTTCAGCATCCGCTCGCGTCCGGCGGCGGCGAACACCAGCGGCAGCTCGAGCCCGTAGCCTCCGGGGCCGCCCGGGTTGGTGAACAGCACGCCCTTGGGCTTGCCGCTCTTGGCCTTCAGCCGGGTGAACGCCAGCGTGATCTTCTTGCCCTTCGGCTTGCGCCAGTCGAGCGGCGCCTTGATCGTCGCGCACTCGAGGCGCTTGTACTGCGCGGGGAGCGGCACGATCGGCCCGAAGCAGTTCTCCCAGACGACCTTCTGCGCCCCGACCCCCGCGAACGGGTCGCCGGCCGCGCTCGCGCCGCCCGCCGGACCGAGGATGCCCCCCAACAGCACAAGGCCGAGCCCGGCCCCCGCAAACCTGCCCACGGCAAGCCGCATACATCCTCCTCGAACGAAAGGAAGGGCCCCCGGCCGTCACCCGACCGAAGACCCTCACCAAGCCGCCAAAGAGAATCTCACAGACATATGCCGCAAACCCACCCCCACCCCCCGAAAGTCACCACATCGAGTCCTCCCCGAAACCCAGGTTGCCGCGGCGGGTCGTCGAGCGCGTGCGGGCGCAGGCGAAGGAGCGAGGGCTGAAGCCGACGGCGTACCTGCGCGAGATCGTGGAGGCGTCGGTGGGCGACGAGGACGAGGAGGGACAGGGTGAGACCCGGATACCCGTCACCGCACTACGGGCGTTCCTCAACGAGTACGTAGGCGAGGAAAAGGCCCGCCGTGCCGGCTAAGACACGCGAAGAGCCCCCGGGCCGTGCGCGACGCCCCGGGGGTGCTCAAGCGCCGGCGCGTTCGGTGTCGGTTGCGAGAAGCTGGGAGACGCGTTGCGGGGACACATGAAGGATGGTGGCGATCTCCTTGCCGGTGAGCCCTTCGCGTTTGAGCTTGTACGCGACGGTCCGCGTCGAGCGCGCGGCCTCGGCCGCGGCGGACTGGGCCGCGGCGGTCGCCTCGCGGGCCGCGCGCATCTCCTCGTCGAGGCCGTCGCCGACGCTCGGGACGATCAAGACCGAGAAGGCGTCCGCCGGGACGTCGAGTTCGAGGGCGATGTAGTCGCGGGCGGCGGCTTCGGCCTCGGTGAGCCGGTGGACCTGGGTGACTCCGACGCCGTCGATGTGAAGTTCCCATCCGCGCTCCCAGCGCAAGGCGCGCACCGTGTAGTCCCTCACCGCAACCACCCCTCCGGTAGGCACTTCAGGCGGTCCACGGTGTCCCCGACAACGCCCGGCGACACCTCGCGGTGACGCGGAAGGATCGCCGTGTGCCGTCCACAGGGGCAGATCCACTTCGTGTGGCGGCCCGTGTCGGAGCGGACGGAACACCCGTGTTTGAGCAAGGCCCTCACCAGGTCCCTTAGCTTCATCGCCGTTGGCACGAGGCTAAATCTAGGGGGTCTAGACGTCAAGTCAAATCTGTGTGCGCATAGCTACATCAGGTAGTAAGCGCAGGTGGTCGCTATGTCGATTTGATTGGTGTAGGTCCGGGATGTGCCAGGGACGCGAAGAGCCCCCGGGCGGGGGGCGCGGGGGCTTCTTGGCGTGCGGGGTGGGCCTACCGGCGGGTAGGAACGTTCCAGGGGCCGGTGGGTGGTGGGGTGGTCAGTTCTTGCCGGCGAGGGCCTCTTCCGGGTCGCCGGGGCGGTGGTCGGGGACGAAGCGGTAGCCGACGTTGCGGACCGTGCCGATCAGGGACTCGTACTCCGCGCCGAGCTTGGCGCGCAGGCGGCGCACGTGGACGTCCACGGTGCGGGTGCCGCCGAAGTAGTCGTATCCCCAGACCTCCTGGAGCAGCTGGGCGCGGGTGAAGACCCGGCCGGGGTGCTGCGCGAGGTACTTCAGCAGCTCGAACTCCTTGAACGTGAGATCGAGCACCCGGCCGCGGAGCCGGGCGGTGTAGGTCGCCTCGTCGATGGTCAGGTCGCCGGAACGGATCTCGCCGGGCTGGTCCTCCGCCTCGCCGGCCGACGAACGGCCGATCGCGAGCCGGAGCCTGGCCTCGACCTCGGCCGGACCCGACGCCTGCAGCAGCACGTCGTCAAGACCCCACTCGGGGGTGAGCGCGGCGAGGCCGCCCTCGGTGACGACGGCCAGCAGCGGGCAGTCAAGACCGGTCGTGCGCAGCAGCCTGCACAGGCTCTTGGCCTGGACGAGGTCGCGGCGCGCGTCGACGAGGATCACGTCGGCCGGTGGTGCGTCGATCAGGGCGGACGCCTCCGCCGGCGCGACGCGGATCGAGTGCAAGAGCAAACCCAACGCCGGAAGAACCTCGTCTGACGGTTCCAGAGCGTTGGTGAGCAACAGCAAGCTGCTCAACGGCCGCCTCCCTCTCTTGCCCTTCGGGGGTGGAATATCCCCTTAAAGACGTCAAGGACCCGGGGGCCTCATCGCCCGGATCCTTCGCTAGAAGCTTATACGAGCCCTCGAAAGGGGCAATGGTCGGCCGACCGATTCATTACGGGCGATACATGAATGAGATCCTTGGACGATGGCCAACGGAGTGATCCGCTACTGGGCCGCGGCCAAGGCCGCCGCCGGCGTCCCGGAGGAACCCTACGCGGCGGAGACCGTCGCCGAAGCGCTGGAAAACGCCTGCACTGGGCGGGATGCGGAGTTTCGACGGGTTCTTCGGCGCAGCTCGTTCCTGCTCGACGGCGCCCCCGTCGGGGCACGTCCGCACGCCTCGGTGACGCTCCCCGAGGGCGGCGTCCTCGAGGTTCTCCCCCCGTTCGCCGGTGGTTGACGTCACATTAAGAACTTTCCGGGCATTAACCTTCGTCCCACTGGTGTACGCCCCAGGAACCCGGAGGTCCGATGCGCAAGGTGCTGATCGTCCTGCTCGTGCTGATCCTCGCCGGGCTCTTCGGAGCCGACCGGTACGCGGAGTCCCGCGCCGAGGCCGAGGTCGCGCGCCAGGTCGCGGTCCAGTACCGGCTGACGTCCGAGCCGTCCGTCTCCTTCGGCGGCTTCCCGTTCCTCACCCAGGCGCTGTCCGGCAAGTACGACTCGGTCGACGTGTCCATCGGCGCGTTCACCGACCAGGGCATCTCCCTCCAGGACGTCAACGTCAGGCTGGAGGGCCTGAACGCGCCGCTGTCGGACCTCATGAACGGCGACGCGTCATCCCTGACGGCCGACAAAGCGGTCGCCTCGGCCGTCATCCCCTACGGGATCGTGCAGAAGCAGCTCGCCGACCGCGGCGTGACGGCGGTCGCGCGCAGCGCCGACGGGAACGTCCTCGCCAAGGGCACCTACAGCGCGCCGGTCGTCGGCGAGATCCCGATCGACCTGACCGTCTCCCTGCGCCTCACCGACGAGGGCGTCGCGATCGTGCCGGAGAAGGTCGCCGCCGTCGGCTTCCAGGTGCCGCTCGCCGCGGTGAAGGGCATGTTCACCCACACGATCCCGATCTCCGGCCTGCCGTTCGGCGCGAAGATCACCGGCGTCGAGCCCGTCGCGTCGGGGCTGAAGGTCACCGGCGAGGCCGCCAACGTCCCCCTCAACCGGGCGCTCTAGCACCCCGATCGCATACATTTCCGGTATGACCGGAGCTCTCGTCGCCGTGGCGACCCTCGCCCTGTGCACCGTGTTCGGCCTGGTCTGGCAGCGACGGACCGGAAGGCTGAAGGCGCAGGGGATGGCCGAGCAGACCCGCACGTGGGACTTCGAGCTGGGGGAGCGGGCGACCCTCCTGCAGTTCTCCAGCGCCTTCTGCGCGCCGTGCCGGGCCACCCGGCGCGTCCTCGAGGACGTCGCGGGCATGGTCGACGGCGTCCGGCACATCGAGGTCGACGCCGAGGCCCACCTCGACCTCGTCCGCGAGCTGAACGTCCTCAAAACCCCGACGGTCTTCGTCCTCGACGCGTCCGGCGCGATCGTCCAACGGGCTTCCGGACAGCCCCGTAAGGCCGACGTCATCGCCGCCCTGGGACGTTCCACCAGCGTCTGAACCCACACTGACCAGCCGAAACGATCTTCTAACGGCGTGGTAATCGTCTCGTCATACGAGACGGGGGTGACATCGCGCCGGAAGGCTCGTAACATCGTGTCCGTGCGTTACTGGACAGAGCAGATGCTGACGAAGCGACGGGCGGTTGACTACTGCCGCGTCGCCACAGCGCTCTGTCGCATGGCCTGAGAACAGCCGTAGCCGCTGTCGCGGGGAGCTCCCCGCACCGTCCAGGCGCCCGCACTACCTGCTTCCTGAGGGAGCACCCACATGAAAGTCGACCCGCGAGGTCAGCGTTTCGCTGCCTTCCTCACCTCGATCGTCCTGTTGGCTGTTCTCCTCACCGGAAGCTGGGCGCTCCTCGCCGCTCAGGCCGTGGTGTTCGCGATCGGAGTTCTCTTCGGACTGCGTCACCATCCGTACGGGCTGGTCTTCGCCCGCCTCGTACGGCCGCGCTTGGGCCCCCCGGCAGAACTCGAGGACGAAGCCCCGCCGCGTTTCGCGCAGGGCGTCGGCCTTGCGTTCGCGCTGGTGGGCGTGGCCGGATACAGCCTGGGAGCCACGTGGCTGGGCATCACAGCCACCGCCTTCGCACTCGGGGCGGCGTTCCTGAACGCCGCGTTCTCGTTCTGTCTCGGGTGCGAGATGTTTCTGATCATCAAGCGTGTCACGCCGAAGAAGAAGTTCTCCTAGAGGAGGTTCCGTAATGAGCCGCAACGACGTCCTGGTGGACGCCGCCTGGGTCGAGGCCAACCTTGACGCCCCCGGCCTGGTGCTGGTCGAGGTCGACGAGGACGTCTCCGCCTACGACAAGGGTCACATCCGTGGCGCCGTCAAGCTGGACTGGAAGACCGAGCTGCAGGACCCGGTCCGCCGCGACTTCGTGGACCAGGTCGGCTTCGAGCAGCTGCTGTCGTCCAAGGGCATCGCCAACGACGACACCGTGATCCTGTACGGCGGCAATAACAACTGGTTCGCGGCCTACGCGTACTGGTACTTCAAGCTGTACGGCCACGAGAACGTCAAGCTGCTCGACGGCGGCCGCAAGAAGTGGGAGCTCGACTCGCGCGAGCTGGTCACCGACGTCCCGACCCGTCCGGCCACCGACTACAAGGCCAAGGCGCAGGACCTCGCGATCCGCGCGTTCCGCGACGAGGTCGTCGACGCCATCGGCAACAAGGGCCTGATCGACGTCCGCTCCCCCGACGAGTTCAGCGGCAAGCTGCTCGCGCCGGCCCACCTGCCGCAGGAGCAGGCGCAGCGCGCCGGCCACGTGCCGACCGCCCGCAACATCCCGTGGTCCAAGGCCGCGAACGACGACGGCACCTTCAAGTCCGACGAGGACCTGCGCGCGCTGTACACCGAGGCGGGCGTCGACCTCGACAACCCGATCATCGCCTACTGCCGGATCGGCGAGCGCTCCTCGCACACCTGGTTCGCCCTGAAGGAGCTGCTCGGCCTGCCCGACGTCAAGAACTACGACGGTTCCTGGACCGAGTACGGCTCGCTGGTCGGCGTGCCGGTCGAGCTCGGCCCCGCGAAGTAGTCCGGGTCTCCCGGTAATTCCGGCCACAGCCAAGTTCGGTTCAAAGCTCCAAAGGGAGAACAGTCATGACCCAGGGATGCGCCGCCCCGGCCCAGACCGCTCACCTTCCGGCGACCGTCGACCTCAACAACGAGGCGGTGATCCAGGGCACCGTCATCCGTGACGGGTCCCCCGTCTCGGGCGCCTACGCCAGGCTGCTCGACTCCAGCGGTGAGTTCACCGCCGAGGTCGTCACCAGCGAGGAGGGCGTGTTCCGCTTCTTCGCCGCCGACGGTTCCTGGACCGTCCGCGTCCTGGCCCCCGGCGGGGTCAGCGTGGACTCGTCCGTGACCGCCGAGACCGGCACCATCGCCGGCCTCGAGGTCGCCATCTAGGCAGAGCGGAAATCTCCCCGTACGCAAGAGCCCCGGAACCCGTTCCGGGGCTCTTCGCATACCCGGCAACCTCGGGGGCCAGGCGAGCTTCGGTCCCCGGCAGTTCGGCGGCCGGCAAGCTTGGGTCCCCGGCCGCTCGGAGCCCGGCGAGCTCGGGGGCCAGGCGAGCTTGGGGGCCTGGCAACGCCCCCGAGTCGTCCGCCCGCCCGCAGGGCCGGGCGCCCCCGGTGTCGCCCCGGAGGCCCCCCAGGGCCGGAGGGGCGGCGCCGGGCTTGTAAGGCGCCCGGCCCTGCGGGCCAATAAACAGGTAAAGTTCTGGGGTATGGGTAATCCCGGGAGCCATGAGCCGTCGCCCTATCAGGGGCAGAGCCCGGGGGAGGAGACCCACCTCGGGACGCCGCTGGTGCAGCCAGGGCAGCCGCAGGGCGCGCCGCCGTCGTTCGCGCAGCCGCCCGGCGCGCAGCCCGAGCAGCCGCCGCAGTCAGGGCCCGGCACCCAGCCGCCGTTCCCCGCCGCGCCCTTCGCCCCGCAGCCCGGCGCGCCGCAGCCCTTCGCGCAGCCGGAGGCCGCGCCGCAGGCGTTCGCGCAGCAGCCGGGCACCCCGCCGCCGTTCGCGCCGCCCTCCGGCACCCCGCAGCCCTTCGCGCCCCCGTACGGCGCGGGCTACGCGCCGCCCGGCACGCCGCCGCCGTTCGGGCAGGGCGGGTTCCCCGCGCCGCCGCCCGGCCCGCCGAAGGCCAAGACGAACCCCGTGCTCATCGTGGGCGCGGTCGTGGTGGCCCTCGTCGTCGCGGTGGGCGCGGTGACGGCCGTCAGCCTGCTCGGCAAGGACGAGGCCAAGGACAAGCGGCCCGTCGTGGCGCTCCCGACGGTGAGCGCCCCGCCGATCCCGACGGTGTCGATCCCGCCGATCGACGTGCCGACGCTCCCGGCCGACACCGGCCCGAGGCAGGTCCCCGACATCCTGAAGGCGTCGGTGAAGACGTCGTTCGGCACGACCTACCGCAGGGTCGGGACGGCGTCAGGCAAGTGCCCGTCTATCGCGCCCAAGAGCCTGCGCAAGGCGCTGACGAAGAACCCGTGCATAGGCAGGTTCAAGGGAGCGGTCTACAGCAGCCCCAAGAAGGACGCCGTCATCACGGTCGTCATCATGCCGATGAAGAGCACCGAGGCCGCCTCGGCGGTGAAGCGCGCGAGCCAGTACCCGTACCTGATCGCGCCGAAGAAGGGCAGCGGCGTGAAGTCGTTCGGCGACGGCCTCGTGCACACCTGGTGCCAGATCCACACCCAGGGCAACCTCGTGCTGTTCTCCATGGCCTACCGCGGCGACCTCGGCAAGAAGGACAAGGACGGCGTCGCCAACAAGGCGTCGGCCGAGCTCGGCACCGAACTGAGCAACGTCCTCATCCAGCGGTGACCCACGTGTCACGCAGCGGCAGGGATATCGGTCGGATGTCCGGCGAGTTGTGTCGTGTGCCCGACTTGGCATGAAGGCTCCCGACCTGTTCCGTTGAACTCCGGGCGGAAAACCGGCAACCTTCTTAGTCTGACACCAGTGGGAAACTACCGGACACGCCGCGACTGACACATGCAGGAACCTTCGGACGAACAGGGGACACCGGACGTGGACGACGTGAGGTGGACCGCACGGTTATGGACCGGGTCTTCGTCGGCTGGCGCTACGCACAGACGCACCCCGACCCGGGGCCGGCACCCCGGCCTCCGTCCCCGCACGTCCGCGTCGCGCCCACGTGGCGGGAGGAGGCCGAACGGTACGAGGGCGAGACGCTGCTCAACCGTCCGCTGAAGTACACCGCCGGGTTCTCGGGCGCGGGGGCCGTGCTGCTGTTGACGCTCGGCGTGCTGGACTGGCTGCCGTGGCCGTTCGCGCTCGTCGGGCTGCTCGCGTGCGCGCTCGTCGCGGGCATCACGGGGTGGGCGATCTGGCAGGGCGAGCAGGCGATGCGGATTCGTCGGCGGGCCGAGCAGGTCAGGCAGGACCGGGAGCGGGCGCGGGTCGAGCGGCGGCGCGCGGAGGCCGAGGACGGGTACGTCCGGGCGCGCCTGGCGTGGGAAAGGCAGCGCGCCGCCTACGAGGACCAGCCCGAGTGGCATCCCGTGCCCGTCCCGCCCGGCGTCGACAGGATCGACGTCGCCGGCGGCACCCTCGCGGGGTGGGCCGCCGCCGTCACCCTGATGGGCTCGGCGCGGCTCGCGGCCGGATCGCAGGTGACCGTCCTCGACCTTTCCGAGGGCGCTGTCGCGCGCGACCTGCTGCGCGCCGCCGGAGACGACCCGCTGGTGTGGGTGCTGCCCGCCGACCTGCGCCGCTTCGACCTCGGCGCGCGGCTGTCCCCGTCGGCCCTCGCCGACGTGCTCTCCGTCGTCGTCAACGCCACGGAAGCCGAGTCGACCGTACGCGACACCTCGATAGACAACTCGATCCTCGAGCGCGTCATCTCCGTCCTCGGCGAAACGCCCCGGATCAGCCAGATCACCGCCGCGCTGCGCGCCCTCGGCCAGGTCGGCGACCCCCGCGACGACCTGCGCGCCGGCCTCCTCACCGAGCCCCAGCTCGACGCCCTCACCACCCTGTTCGGCAGAACCGCCGCCGACCGCGTCGTCCTGGAACGCGCCTGGACCCTGGAATCCCAACTCCGCAAACTCGACGACCTGGGCGCGGAAACCGTCCACCTCCCCCCAGCGCGCTTGCGCGTGGTCTCCCTCGACCGCAAAGCAGGCGTCCTCACCAACAAGGTCCTGGGCACCTACGTAGCGACAGTCCTCACGCACCTCCTACGCCAGTCCCCCAGCAGCAACCCCTGGGACCACACCCTCTTCCTCTGCGGCGCGGAGAAGCTACGCGGCGACGTCATAGACCGCCTGACCGACGCCTGCGAAACCACAGGCACCGGCCTGGTCCTCCTCTACCGGACCATCCCCCCACACGTCCGCGAACGCCTCGGCCGAGGCAGCAGCGCCGTCGGCTTCATGCGCCTGGGCAACGCCGACGACGCCGCCGCAGCCGCCGCCTACCTGGGCGCAGACCCCCGCCTCCTCCTGGCGGAAACGACCGAACGCGCCTCCCCGGAAGAACCCACCGGCCCCTACCCCAGCACCATCGCCTACGCCCGCCGCAAACAAGACGAACACATCCTCACCGCCCCCGTAACCGCCCCCACCCACCCCGCCCCCACCCTCCTGGACGCCATCCGCACCGGCCCCTGGCCCGACACGGTCGCCGGTGCCCCCACCCCCCAACCCACCCGGGAACTCCGCCCAGAACGCCGCCAACTCCAGGACCTCCCCCCCACCGCCATGGTCTTCGCCCACAAATCCAAAATCCACCTCCTCGACACCAACCCCGGCATCCTCACCCTCCCCACCGCCCACCCCCTAACCCCCAACAAAGACTGACAACCCGCATGACGGCTAGAGGTCGGGGTCGTTTTGGTCGGGGTTGGGGGGGTCGATGAGGCGGTCGGGCCAGGAGAGGACCGGGGGGAGCCAGGGGGTGTTGAGGGAGGTGGTGAGGTGGTCCAGGTGGGAGGTGGGGGGGAGGCCGACGGAGACGGTTTCCAGGTCGGTTTCGAAAGGGTCGGGCGGGGTGCCGATGAGGGCGGTCAGGGCCGGGGGGCGGTTGGCGGGGAGGTCCATGGACAGGGGGTGGCGGCGGAGGGCGTGGAGGCGGTGGCCCATCTTGACGGCGGGGTCGCGGGAGCGGAGGCCGGAGAGGGCGTAGTCGAGGGGTGGGGCGGGGGCGTGGGCGTCGGGGGTGGGGACGTCGAGGGGGAGGAGTTTGTCTATCTCGTGGAGCCAGCGGAGTTGGGGGATGACGAAGGCGGGGCCCGGAGGGGCGGCCGCCGGGGTGCCGCTCAGGAGGGGGCCTGCGGCGGACGTCACCGCGCGGGTCAGGTCGAGGGGGTCGAAGGAGGCGCGGAGGGCTCGGGCGCGGCGGTCCACCGTGCGGTCGACGACGGTGGCGAGCATGCATTCGCGGGTGCGTGGGCCGAGGCGCTGCCAGGCGCGGCGCAGGTCGGCGGGGACCTCGGGCAGGGGCCGGTTCACCAGGTGGGCGACGACCAGGACTTCGGTCCACAGCCGCAGCCACGCCTGTTCGGTCGCGCCCGCGAGCAGTTCGGCCTCGCGCAACTCGCGCAGTGAGCAGGCGCGGCCCGCCCGGCATTCGGTGCCGCAGGCGGCGGAGCGGCGTCCGGCGATCGGCGGCGGCGGGCCCGGCATCCTGCGCTCGCGTCCCTCGCCGTGCGGGACGCGGACGCGCAGCGGCCGGTCCATCCCGTCGGCGAACACCGCCGCGACCCCCGGCCGCAGCGAGACGACCTCGCGCGACTGCTCGGGATCGAGGTTCATCGCCGACCCCACGACGTGCCTGTCGTCATAAGCCGGAAGCCGGTGCACGATCTTCAGAGCCGTGTTCTTGACGACGTCGGGAATGAGCTTCACCGGGATCTGCTCGGCCACCACGATCCCCTCGCCGTACGCGCGGATCTCCGCGAGCAGCCCCGCGAACAGCTCGACCGCGTGCGCGCTCGCGTTCTCCCGGTGCCGCAGCAGCCGGTGCGCCTCCTCGATGACGATCACATGCCGCAGGCCCGGCGGACGCTCCTCGCGCGCCCGCATCCGCAGGTGCTCCACGACGCGGATGATGAGCGTGCCCATGAGGAACGCCTTGTCCTCGTCGTTGGCCACGTCCTCGATCGCCAGGACGACGTTCTCGCGCAGCAGCCCGCTGATGTCGGCGTCGTGCCCGCCCTCGAAGAACCGCCCGGCCGACCCGATCCGCAGCGACCGCAGCCGGACGTCCACGAACCCCTTCACATCGGCCATGAGCTCCTTGCCGTAGCCGACGTCGTCGATGACCTCCAAGGCCGCGCGCTGCAACTGCTCGAGCGTCGGCACGGCCGGACGGACGTGCGCGCCGGGCCGTCCCGCACCCGTCACGACGTCCCACCCGCACTCCTCGTAGACCCGCTGCAACGCCTGCGCGATGATCTGCGGGAACGGCTCGTCCGCCGCGAACGCCGCCTGGAACAGCGCGCGGACCATGTCGATGTGCGCCTGCACCGGATACCCAGGCTCGGGCGCGAGCGGATTGACCGAAAGCGGCACCGCCGCCGGATCCGACGGATTCACCACCGTCACCGGGGTCCCGATCCGCCCGGCCATCGCCGCGTACTCCGACTTCGCGGGCTCGATCGCCAGCCACGGCACCCCCGCCGACGTCAGCTGCTCGAGCAGGTGCCGCACGGTCTGCGACTTGCCGGAACCCGTCGCCCCCGTGACGAACGCGTGCCGGTTCAACGTCTCGAGCGGCACCGTGAACGCCCCGACGGCCCTGTCCCGCCCGTCGAGGATCTCCCCGAGGACGAGCCCGCCCGAGGGGGTCTCCGACGTCACGTCGAACGACCCCGAGTCCAGCACCCGCACGCCGGGAACCTCACGCCGCGGCAGCCCCGCTAGCGGCGCTAGAACTCCTGCCGTCGCTGCGAACGGGAACCCTTCCTGCCCGCCCGCGAGCGCGTCACGCAGCGCGTGTACGCCGCGTCCGGTGCGCAGCCGGTACGGGTGGTGGCCGAGCTCCACCGAGCCGACGAGCACCGGCGCGACGCGTTCCAGGTCGGCGGCGCTCGCCGCGCCCGCGAGCACCCGGACGTCCCACAGCGCGCCCTCGCGGTAGGCGTCGAGCTCGGCGAGCCTGCGCTCGAGCCGCTCCGCGCCGCCCTGCTCGTCCCTGCGGGCCATGCGCAGCTCGTGCCTGACCGCCCTGATCTCGTCCTCGAGCTCGGCCTCGGTGCGCGGCTCGGCCGCCACGAGCCACCCGAACGGACGCCCGAGCAGCGTCACCAGCATCGACTCGAACAGCGACGCGCCCTCGGCGGGCGGCGAGGCCAACGGCGGCGCCTGACGCCCAGGGCAGCGCGTCCACACGAGCCGCGACGCCTCCGCAAGGAAGTCCACCGGATACCGCGTGCCGCGCGCCCCGTTGGGGAACAGCAGCCCCCCGTCCCCGGAGACCGCGTTCGTGACGAGGTCGAGCGGCGTCCCGCCCCCGCGCGACAGCCACCCAGCGACGAACGGACGCCGCTGCTGCGCCGCCGACAGCGCCGCGGGCAGCATCGTCAGGAAGTCCCACTCGGGCGAGGCCGTGCGCTGCGCCGCGGGCACCGCCTCGACGCGCATCCACGGCCCGGGGGCGCTCCCGGACATCGCGGTCAGATCTCCCCGGTCTCCCGCTCGGGGAGCCCCTGGTCCTCCGCGACGGGGTTCCACAGGGCGAGGAACGCCTCCTTGGCCTCGGTCGCCTTGTCGTTGACGGCCTTCAACCGGTCGGCCGGGTCGACGCCGTCGCAGGGCCCGTCGTCCTCGAGGAACTCAAGGGCCGCGGAGTTGGCGTCCACCGACGCCTGGAGCGCGGCCTGGAGCGCCTCCTTCAGCTCCGCGCCCTCGGGCAGCGCGGCGGTGTCGAGCTTGCCGACCGACGCGAGCTGCGCCTCACGCTCCCCGACGACTGTGCTGAACGTCGAGATCTCCGACTCGGTGTTCGCGCACGAGTAGGTGATGTTCGCGAGCTTGCTCCGGCTGCCCTTCATCTCGCCGAGCAGCCCGTCGACGGCCTCGGCCTGCGCGGCGGCGTCGCCGGACGGGCCACCCGCCTCGTCGCCCGCGTCGACCCCGTCGCCGGGGGAGGGCGGCGCGGCCTGCTCGGTGCCCTGCCCGCCGTTCAGCTGGAGGTCGGTGTCGGCGCCGGAGTCGCGCGTCCAGAAGACGTAGCCGACGACGATCGCCGCGGTCAGCAGCGCCGCGACGAGCCCCGCCGCGAGCGGGCCGCGCCAGCGCGGGCCCTCGTCCGGGAGCCAGTCGCCGCCCTGGTAGCGGCGCGCGGAGTCGTCGGAGGACTGCGGGGTGCGCGGCGGGGCCTGCGGGGCCCTGCCCCACACCCTCGGCGGGTCGTCGCCGGCCTGGCCTGGCGGCTGCGGGGACCCGCCCCACGCCTCAGGACGGCCCGCGCCGCCCCACCCGGGATCGGGCTGCTCGGCCCACGGGGTGTCGTCGGCCTGCCACGGCGGCGGCTCCTCGGGCGCTTCGGCGCGCTGCTCGGCGGGGCTCGGCGACGGCGTCACCGGGTCGGGCCAGGGCGCGCGCTCCTCCTCGACGGGTTCGGGCGGCCGCCACGACGAACGCACCGCAGGATCGGGCTGCCACGGCTCGGGCGGCCACGGCTCGCCGGAGAAGCGCGGCGTCCACGGTGCCTCGTCCGCCTGCGGGAGCTGCGCATCGCAGCGGGTGCACCGGCCGAGGGAACCGGGGGTCTCGCTCCGGCATTCGGGACACTGCATCGCGGTCGCTCCAGGGGGGAGTGCTCAGACCTGGCGTTCGTCGCAGCTCACATTAGCGCCAGCATGCCCGGCATTTCCCCGCACGGCCCCTCAGAAGTGCTGCCGCTTGGCGAGCCCGTGCGTCGGCGCGACCTTGTTCCACACCGAAAGGAACTGGCTCTTGGCGGTGCTGGCCTGCGCGGACAGGGAGTTGCCGCGCTCGTAGTCGGGGTCCTTGGTCGGCGTCTTGCCCTTGCAGCCCTTGTGCCGGTCGGCCCACGCGAGGAACGCGTTGTCGACGTCGAGGGACAGCTGGATCGAGCGGACCAGCGTCGAGCGCAGCTTGCCCCGGTTCGGCAGCTTGCCCAGCCGCAGGTTCTGCGCCCGCTGCAACTGCTCCTGCCGCTGCTGGGCGATCTGCTGCATCGACGTGATCGCCTCGGGCAGCCGCTTGCACTTCTTGGCGCTCTCCAGGGCCGACCCGAGCTGGGTACGGCTCTTGGACGACGCGTTGAGCAGCGCGTTGACCTTCTTGGCCTGCCGCGCGGCGGCCGGATCGGCCGACGAGCCCGCCGCGACGTTGTCCGACGACTTCTGCGGCTTCACCGTCTGGACGGGGTCGGCGTCGTCCCCGCCGAACACCACGAACATGACGGCGACGATCGCGGCGGCCACCAGCGCGGCGACGCCGATCAGCATGGGTTTGCGCGCCCGGTCGGCGCGGCCGGACTCCGGAGCGGGGGCGCGGTGCGAACGCGTCATGGGCAGGGGGCCGTCGGGGTCCCACAGCGGACGCTCCTCACGCCGCTCCGCGGTGTACGGGCCGGGCATGGGCGGCGGCGCGTACGGGACCGGAGGCCCGGCCGGAAGCTGCGCGACCGGGGGCGGCCCGGCGGGCGCGTGCCCCGCGGGCCCCTGCGCGGACGGCTGCCCGAGCGGCGGCAGCGCGGCGGTGGCCTGCGCGGCGGCCCTGCCCGGGTCGACGGGCTCGGCGAACCACGAGTCGGGCACGACGGGCGCGACTGGCGGTTCCGGCGCGGGCGCGGGCACGGCCGGGGGAGCCGACGGGGTCGGCGGCAGCGGGCTCGCGCCGGACGGCCCGTCGAGCGCGGGCGTCCACCACTGGGTGGCCTCGCCCGGGTCCTCGGCGGGCGGCGGCGGACCGGCCGCGAGCGCGCCCGGCGACCCGGCGAACGTCGAGTCGAACGGCGACCCGCCCTCACCCGCCGGCGGATACCCGCCGAACGGCCCGGGCGCGCCGAACGGATCGTCCGACGGCGTCGCGAACGGCGTAGCGGGCGCGGGATCGTAAACAGAAGCCGCGAACGTGGACCCGGGCGGCAACCCCCCGTCCCCGAACCCGGGCACCTCACCCCGGTCGATCGCGAACGTGCTGTCCGCACCCCTTGGGAACGAATCCGACCCCCCGGGGAACACCCGCTCCCCCTGCCGCTCCCCGTCTGTCGACCCTCCGACCCCGCTCACCTGACCCCCAAACCCAGCATCCCCCGCAAAGCCCCCATCCGAAGCGAACCCCGCCCCACCACCGACCCCCCCGTCACCGGAGAACCCGGACCTACCAGCCGATATCGCCCCACCCGAGAACCCCGGATCACTCGCGAACCCGTTGTCGTTGAAGCCGCTGTCGCCGCCGAACCCCGGCCCGCCAGCCGCTATCGCTCCGCCGGGGAACCCCGGATCGCTCGCGAACCCGTTGTCGCTGAAGCCGCTGTCGCCGCCGAACCCCGGCCCGCCAGCCGCTATCGCGCCACCCGAGAACCCCGGATCGCTCGCGAACCCGTTGTCGCTGAAGCCGTTGTCGCCGCCGAACCCCGGCCCACCGGCCGCTGTCGCTCCTCCGGGGAACCCGGGATCGCTCGGGAACGCGGTGTCCGAGAACGCGTCGCCCCCGGCCCTGCTCGCGGACGCGGCCCCACCCGGGAACGCCGGATCGTCACCGAACCCGGCGTCAGAGAACCCGTTGTCTCCGCCGAAGCCCGGCCCACCGGGCCCCGTCCCTCCGGGGAAGGACACGTCGCCGCCGAACTCGGTGTCGCGGAACCCGTTGTCACCGCCGAAGCCCGGCCCACTGCCGGGCCCCGATCCTCCGGGGAAGGCTGTGTCGCCGCTGAACTCGGTGTCGCGGAAGCCGTTGTCACCGGGGAAGCCCGGGCCACCGCCAGGTCCCGATCCTCCTGGGAAGGTCGGGCCGCTGCCGGGTCCCGTTCCGGTCGCCGACGAAGAGGGGAATCCCGTGTCGTTTCCGAACGCGCTGTCGCCGGGGAAAGCCGGGCCGCCTGCCGGTACGCCGCCGGGGAAGCCCGGGTCGCTGGCGAACGCGGTGTCAGGGAAGGCGTTGTCGCCGGGGAAGGCCGGGCCGGTCGCGGAGATCGCGCCGCCTGAGAAGGCCGGGTCGCTCGTGAAGGCGTTGTCGCCGGGGAAGCCGGGGCCGTTCGCGGGGAGTGCGCCGTTGGGGAAGGCGGTGTCGGGGAAGCCCGGGCCATTTGTGGACATCGGGGGTGCGGGGAAGGGCGGGTCGCTGGGGAACGGGCCGCTGCCTGTGCCGGGTGGGGGCGTTGTGTTGGGGAAGGCGGGGTCGTTGCCGAAGGCGTTGTCGTAGGCGAGGCCCGGGTTGCTTGCGGAGGTCGGGTCGCTCGGGTAGCCGGGGACCTGGTTGCTCGTCGGGTCGCCTGGGTAGGCGAGGCCCGGGGTGCTCGCGTTGCCGGGGCCGCCGGGGAAGGCTGGGGACGGGTCGGCGGGGTAGGCCGACAGGGCGGGGTCGCTCGCGTAAGGGTCGGAAGGGAAAGGGGGAGGGGTGGGGAAGCCCGGGTTGCTCGGGAAGGAGGAGTCCGGGGGGAAGGTGGGGGAGGGGTAGCGGTCGGAGGGGGGTGGGGAGTCAGGGGTGAAGGGGGTGTCGGTGTAAGGCTGGTCGGCGTAGGGGTTGCCGCCTATGGGGGGGAAGCCCTGGCCGGGGGTGAATGCGCCGTTGGGGGGCGTGCCGGGGGTGAAGGGCGGCTCGGCCGCGTAGGGCTGCTGCTGCGGGAAGGGCGCGCCGGGGAAGGACGGGCCCGCGCCGGGCGGGGGCGTCTCGGGCGCGCCGAACGGCGGCGTGTACGGCGTGCCGAAGGCCGCGCCCTCGGCTCCCGGGGCCGCCGCGCCGAACTGCGGGGCGGGCGGGACGGGCGGGGCGGGCTGCTCGGGCTCGGGTTCCGGAGGCCACTTGTCGAACAAGATCGTCTTCTCCGTGCTGCTCGTCGGTGCGGCGTAGGCGCCGGCGAGAGCGGAGGACGCACCCGGGGCGGCGGGAAGGGCACTACCACAGTGGGCACACGACGGTTGCCCCTCGGGCGCCTGCACGGCGCAGGACGGACACCGCATGGCGCTCAACCCTTCTTCACGTCGTTACCCGGTGATTCTGCCCTGTCCCTCACGTGAGTAGGGGCGCAAGGAAGATTCCTCGGCACATGTGGCATTTGGCGTGCATGTCTAGCTGCGGCTCGCGGCACGGTGCGGCGTTGGTCACAGTACTGCAACCGGTAGTCGTACCGTAGCTCAGCGTGCGAGAGTAGCCCGTTTACCCTCGGGAAGACGGGAATGGCCGCGCCAACCACTAGGCTCGGCGGGAGTCGGGCTTATAGGGGAAAGAGATTCGATGAGTGATCTTCCGCTGCGGTCGCAGTTGGCGGTCGCCCTCGGGCGTACCGCCTCCCGGATGTCGCGACTTGCGGGGCGGGGCGACGGTTCGGTGATCGGCGGGAAGATCGGGCTGAAGCTCGACCCCGACCTGCTCACCCGTCTGTCCGCCGACCGCAAGCTCGTCCTGGTCAGCGCCACCAACGGCAAGACGACCACGACCCGTCTGATCGCGAGCGCGATGAGCGGGCTCGGCGAGGTCGCCACCAACGCGTTCGGCGCGAACATGCCGACCGGCCACGTCAGCGCGCTCGCCGCCGCGCCGCACGCCCAGTACGGCGTGCTGGAGTGCGACGAGAAGTACGTGCCGCTGGTCCTCAGCGAGACCAGGGCCAACATCGTCCTGCTGATGAACCTCAGCCGCGACCAGATGGACCGCGCGGGCGAGATCTGGCAGCTGGCGGGCAAGTGGCGCAAGGCCCTCGACGGCGCGGACACGCATGTCGTCGCCAACTGCGACGACCCCCTCGTCACGTGGGGCGCGTCCACCGCCAAGAAGGTCACCTGGGTGGCCGTCGGCCAGCACTGGAAGGAGGACTCCTGGTGCTGCCCCGAGTGCGGCGGGCCGCTCGACCGCGACGGCAGCCACTGGGCGTGCCGCCAGTGCTCCTTCGCCAGGCCGAAGCCCGACTGGATTCTGCACGGCGACCGGGTGACGGCCCCCGGCGGTCACACCTACTCGCTCGACCTCCAGCTCCCCGGGCGCGCCAACCGCTCGAACGGCGCGATGGCACTCGCCGTCGTGGCGCTGTTCGGGATCGCGCCCGAACAGGCGCTGCCGCTGCTGGGCAAGGTCGCCTCGGTCGCGGGCCGCTACACCACCGTGCAGTACCAGGGCCGTGACATCCGGCTGCTGCTCGCCAAGAACCCGGCGGGCTGGCTAGAGGCGTTCGACGTGCTCGAGCCCGCGCCCGGCCCCGTCGCGCTGTCGATCAACGCCCAGGGTCCCGACGGCAGGGACACCTCGTGGCTGTGGGACGTGGACTACCGGGTGCTGAAGGGCCGTCCGGTGTGGGCGACGGGCGAGCGCAGGCTCGACCTCGCGACCCGCCTGGAGGCCGCCGAGGTCGACTTCCGCCTCGTGGACGACATCGAGCAGGCGGTCCTGGCGGTGCCGCCCGGCAAGCTCGACGTGATCGCCAACTACACAGCCTTCCAGGACATCCGAACGAGGTACGGCCGTGCCCTCTGAGACCATCAAGATCGTCTGGATCTACCCGGACCTGCTGAGCACCTACGGCGACGGCGGCAACGTCATCGTCCTGGAACGCCGGGCGCGGCTGCGCGGCATCATCCCCCGCACGGTCCGGGTCCGCTCCGACGAGCCGGTCCCGGTCGACGGCGACATCTACCTGCTCGGCGGCGGCGAGGACAGGCCGCAGATCCTCGCGGCGCAGCGGCTGCGCGTCGACGGCGGCCTGCACAAGGCGGTCGAGTTCGGCGCGGCGGTGTTCGCGGTCTGCGCGGGCTACCAGCTGCTCGGCCACGAGTTCGGCGGCGAGGAGGGCCAGCCCGTCCAGGGCGTCGGGCTGCTCGACATCCGCAGCGGCCGCGGCGAGGTCCGCGCGGTCGGCGAGCTGGCGGGCGAGGTCGACCCGGCGCTCGGCGTGCCGATGATCACCGGCTTCGAGAACCACCAGGGCGTCACCCACCTCGGCCCCGGCGCGAAGCCGCTGGCCAGGGTCGCGGTCGGCGTCGGCAACGGCGACGGCTACGAGGGCGCCTACAGCGGCAGGATCGTCGGCACCTACATGCACGGCCCCGCGCTGGTCCGCAACCCGGGCCTTGCCGACCTGCTGCTCAGCTGGGCGGTCAAGCGGCGGCTCGACCCGATCGACGACAGCTGGGCCGGAAGGCTGCGCGAGGAGCGGCTGCGCGCCGTCCTCCCCTCGCCCTCCTGACGACGGGCACCAAAACCCCTTTCCGGACGTTGTCCGATACACGTGTCCTATAGAACGTCCCTCCCCTGGGGAGGAACGGGGACGGACGTGGAAGGCACGGCGATCGGGGAGGGGTCTCATGGCCCGGGAGCACGAACACCGACACGAACGCGGGGACGACGGCCGGGACCGGACAGCGCGGCCCGACCTCGGCGACGACGACCAGCAGTACCAGACCGACCTCCTGCGCGAGTACGAGGAGAACCCGCCCCGCGACCTCGTCATCACCGACGAGGACCGGGGCGAGATCGGCATCACCGCGTGGGTGCGGCGGGAGAGCAGGACGGGCGAGCGGCCCCCGGACGACCGTCCGGCCGAGGAGGCCGCGATCCACGTCGAGTCCCGCGAGCACCACGCGCCAAGGGACGACGATGAGGACGAGGCCGGCAAGGCCCCGTCCCGGTAGCGGGCGGCTCAGTAGACGAGCGCCTGAGCCCCCTCGGCGGTGGCCTCCTCGACGAACGCCGGAGCGCCCGCGATGCGGACGCCTTCCAGCAGGTCGTCCTGGGTGAGGTTCCTGCGCGCCGCGCACTGCGTGCACAGGGTGACCCGCCCGGACGCCCTGACGACGTCGAGCAGATCGGCCACGGGGGTCGCGTGCTCGAGCGCGGGGAAGCGCTCAGACCCGCCGGGCACCGCGAACCACGCCGCCTCGCCCGTCAGCCACAGCGAGACCTGCACGCCGCTGGCCACCGCGGCGGCGGCCACGGTCAGCGCCTGGTTGGCGCGTTCGGGGGCGTCGGCCCCCGCGGTCACTTTGATCACCAGTGAGCGAGTCATGGCGGCAGCCTACTTTCCGGGATGCGGCCCGCCCCAAAGCGGAGATCTTTGTGCAATCGCGACGCAAATATTCTTGACCGGGTCCCGGGGGATTTGCCGTATGCAGACGCACCGGGCACTCTGTGACTGGTCGCGTGGTATTCGAGAGCCGATAAGGAGTCCACCGATGACCGAGCAGAGCGGCCCCCAGCGGCCGTCGCCAGAGGAGCCGGCATCGGCCGACCAGACCGGCGCGGCCCCCGACCAGGTCGATCCGCCCACCCGCCCCGCGGGCGAGCGGACCGTGGTCTTCGGCGCGCCGCAGCTGCGCCCGCAGCAGGCGCAGCCGCAGCAGCCCCAACCGCCCGCGCCGCAGCCGCCGCAGCAGCCTTACGGCCAGCCCGCGCAGCCGCCGCAGGGGCAGCCCGGGCAGCCGCAGTACGGCGCGCCCGCCGAGCCGTACGGGCAGCAGCCGCCCGCGTGGCAGCCGCCCGCGCCGCAGCCGCAGCAGCCCGCCCCGCAGGCCCCGCCGTCGGCGTGGGCCCCGCCCGGAGGCGCGTCCTCCTACCCGGCCCCGGCGAACTACGAGCCTCCGGCCGACTACCAGCCTCCGGCCGAGCAGCCGCAGCCTCCGGCCTACGGGGCTCCGGCGGAGCAGCCGCAGTATCAGCCTCCGGCGGAGCCGCAGTACCCGCCGCCGCCCGAGTACCAGCAGGCCGCGCAGCCGCCCGCCGAGACGGTGTACCAGCCGCTGGCCGAGGCCCCTTCTTACGGCGCTCCGGAGCAGCAGCCCTACCAGCCGCCGCAGCCCCCGGCCTACGGGTCTCCGGCCGAGCAGCCCTATCAGCCGCAGGCCGAGTCGCCGTCCTACGGCGGCGAGCAGGGCGGCTTCGGCGCGGGCGGGTCGGCGTACCCGTCGGCTCCGGCCTACGGCAGCCCCGGCGCGTCCGGCGACCGGAACCCCGCCGTCGGGGAGTCGGCTCCGGCCCCCGAGGTCGAGGACCCGTGGGGCACCGCGCCGACGGCGCTGCCGCGCCGCGAGGACCTGCGTCCCCCGGTCGGCGAGGCCCCGGCCACCACCGTCATCCCCGGCCTCGGCGGGCCCGCCGCGCCCGAGGCCCCCGCGGCGTCCGGGCAGCCGTACCCCGGCGACATCCCGCTCGTCACGAACAAGCCGCAGGGCCAGCCGGTCGAGGAGACGGCCCGCGAGCCCGAGCGGCCGTGGGGCGCGCCGAACCCGTCGGCCGCGCCCGGCGGCGAGACGGTCCTCGACTTCGACGCCCGCGCCTACCAGCAGCAGGCCCCGCAGCCGCCCGCACCGCAGCCCCAGGCTCCCCAGGCCCCGCAGCCGCAGGCCGAGGACCCGGACGCCACCCAGGCGTTCGGCGTCGGCGACCGCCCCCAGCCCCCGCAGCCCTACGGCCAGCAGGGTCAGGGCCAGCCCGGGCAGTACGGCCAGCAGCCTTACGGGCAGCAGGGCCAGTACGGCCAGGCCCCCGAGCAGGGCGGCTACGGCCAGCAGCCGGGCCAGGGCTACGGCCAGCCCCAGCAGGGCCAGCCCCAGCCCGGCCAGCCCGGCCAGTACGCCCAGCAGCCCTACGGCCAGCCCGCCGACCAGGCGCAGCAGCCGTACGGGCAGCAGGGCCAGCCCGCCCAGGGCCAGCCGGGTCAGCAGGGCCAGTACGGACAGCAGGGTTACGGCCAGCAGCAGGGCTACGGGCAGCCGCCGCAGCAGTACGGCGGCGAACAGCAGCAGCAGTACGGCGAGCAGCCCTACGGGCAGCAGGGGCAGCAGGGCCAGCAGGGGCAGGCGTACGCGCAGCAGTACGGCGAGCAGCAGCCCGCCCACGCCGCCGACGAAGAGCAGGGCGAGCGTTCGGACAACAAGGTCTGGATCTGGCTCGGCCTCGTCGCGCTCGTCGCGGTCATCGTCATCCTCGTGGCGTTCTTCTCCCCGTTCTGGTGACCGTCCCGGCGGACGCCCGGTGACGGATCGCGTGAAGACCCGTATGATCTCCGGTCATACGGGTCTCTTTCGTTCACGCGGGTTCATCCCGCCTTCCCCGGAACTTCCTCGTAGACCACCCCGTTCGTCATGGTGAGCACCCGCGCCTCGGCCGCGCGAAGGTTGCGCGGGGCGGCCCTTTCCCGGTAATGGCGTATTCGCTTTGACCTCGCCCGGGGGGTTGGGTACGCTCTATCTTCGTGCCCGCGGCATCGCGGGTTACGCGTGCGTGCGCTCCGGCGGGTACCCCGTGATAGGAGCGGCGCGGATCTCTTCCCCCACGGCACGATCGGGTCCTTCTTTTGGGACGCGGCGGGTCACGGACGGCGCGACACGCCCGACCGCGGGGGTCGGCGGATCAGGCAAACCGGCAGGTCAGAGGCCCCTCAAGGGTCCTTGATCAGGGTTATGCGCGGACGAGAAATTCCGGGTGTGACTCGCGCATACAAAACCGAGCATGGACAAGCCGTGCTCACCCGGTCGCGGAGACCGGGCCCGGTACGACGAAGGAAGACGGAGAGCGGTGCCCACAATCCAGCAGTTGGTCCGAAAGGGCCGGCAGGACAAGGTGACCAAGACCAAGACGCCCGCGCTGAAGGGAAGCCCCCAGCGCCGCGGCGTCTGCACCCGCGTGTACACGACGACGCCGAAGAAGCCGAACTCGGCGCTGCGGAAGGTCGCCCGTGTCCGCCTGAGCAGTGGCATCGAGGTCACCGCCTACATCCCGGGTGTCGGACACAACCTGCAGGAGCACTCCATCGTGCTGGTGCGCGGCGGTCGTGTGAAGGACCTGCCGGGTGTTCGCTACAAGATCATCCGCGGTTCGCTCGACACCCAGGGTGTCCGCAACCGCAAGCAGGCGCGCAGCCGCTACGGCGCGAAGAAGGAGAAGAGCTAATGCCGCGTAAGGGCCCCGCGGGCAAGCGCGTACTGGTCGCCGACCCGGTGTACAACTCGCCGCTGGTCACCAGCCTGATCAACAAGATCCTGCTGGACGGCAAGCGTTCCATCGCCGAGCGCATCGTGTACAACGCGCTCGAAGGCTGCCGCGAGAAGACCGGCAACGACCCGGTCGTCACCCTCAAGCGCGCGCTCGACAACGTGAAGCCGACCATCGAGGTCAAGTCCCGCCGCGTCGGCGGCGCGACCTACCAGGTCCCCGTCGAGGTCCGGCCGGCCCGCAGCACCACCCTGGCGCTGCGCTGGCTCGTCACCTACTCCCGCGGCCGCCGCGAGAAGACGATGACCGAGCGCCTGATGAACGAGCTCCTGGACGCCAGCAACGGCCTGGGCGCGTCGGTCAAGAAGCGCGAGGACACCCACAAGATGGCCGAGTCCAACAAGGCCTTCGCCCACTACCGCTGGTAACAGCGGTCGGCTGAACCCACGAGAGCAAGGACGCGAGCACAATGGCTGCTAAGACCGGTGTAGACCTCTCCAAGGTCCGCAACATCGGGATCATGGCGCACATCGACGCTGGCAAGACCACGACGACCGAGCGCATCCTGTACTACACGGGGATGAGCTACAAGATCGGCGAGGTCCACGACGGCGCGGCGACCACCGACTGGATGGAGCAGGAGCAGGAGCGGGGGATCACCATCACCTCCGCCGCTGTCACCTGCAAGTGGCCGGTGGAGAGCGTCGAGCACACCATCAACATCATCGACACTCCCGGCCACGTCGACTTCACCGTCGAGGTCGAGCGCTCGCTGCGCGTCCTCGACGGCGCCGTCGCGGTGTTCGACGGTGTGGCGGGGGTCGAGCCGCAGTCCGAGACCGTGTGGCGTCAGGCCGACCGTTACAGCGTTCCGCGGATCTGCTTCGTCAACAAGCTGGACCGCACCGGCGCTGACTTCCAGCGCTGCGTCGACATGATCGTGAACCGCCTCGGCGCGGTTCCGCTGGTCATGCAGCTGCCGATCGGCGCCGAGGCCGACTTCCTCGGCGTCGTCGACCTGGTCCGCGGCAAGGCGCTGGTCTGGAACGCCGAGGCCAAGCTGGGCGAGATGTACAACGAGGTGGAGATCCCCGCGGATCTCGCCGACGCCGCCGCCGAGGCGCGCGCCGCCCTCATCGAGACGCTCGCCGAGAACGACGACGAGGTCATGGAGCAGTTCCTCGAGGGCGAGGAGCCCTCGATCGAGCAGATCTACGCCGGCGTCCGCCGCGCGACCCTCGCCGCCAAGCTCACCCCCGTGTTCTGTGGCACCGCCTTCAAGAACAAGGGTGTGCAGCCCCTTCTTGACGCCATCGTCCGCTACCTGCCGTCCCCGCTGGACGTCGAGGCGATCGAGGGCCACAAGATGGGTGACGAGGACACCGTCATCGCGCGCAAGCCGAGCGAGGACGAGCCGTTCTCCGGCCTGGCCTTCAAGATCATGTCCGACCCGCACCTGGGCAAGCTGACGTTCGTCCGGGTCTACTCCGGCGTGCTGGAGGCGGGCTCCTCGGTTCTGAACACAGTTCGGGACAAGAAGGAGCGCATCGGCAAGATCTACCGGATGCACGCCAACAAGCGCGAGGAGATCTCGCAGGTCGGCGCGGGCGACATCGTCGCCGTCATGGGCCTCAAGCAGACCACCACCGGTGAGACGCTGGCCGACGACAAGAACCCGGTCGTGCTCGAGTCCATGAGCTTCCCGGCGCCGGTCATCGACGTCGCGATCGAGCCCAAGACCAAGGCCGACCAGCAGAAGCTGGGCACCGCGATCCAGCGGCTCGCCGAGGAGGACCCGTCCTTCCGCGTGCACACCGACGAGGAGACCGGCCAGACCGTCATCTCCGGCATGGGCGAGCTCCACCTGGAGATCCTCGTCGACCGGATGAAGCGCGAGTTCAAGGTCGACGCCAACGTCGGTCGCCCGCAGGTGGCCTACCGCGAGACGATCACCAAGACCGTCGAGAAGGTCGAGTACACCCACAAGAAGCAGACGGGTGGCTCCGGCCAGTTCGGTCGCGTGATCATCACGCTGTCGCCCATCGGCGGCGGCAGCGACGGCTACGAGTTCGAGAACAAGGTCACCGGTGGCCGCATCCCCCGGGAGTACATCCCGTCGGTGGACGCGGGCTGCCAGGAGGCGGCCGAGTTCGGCGTGCTCGCCGGCTACCCGATGGTGGGCGTGAAGGTCACCCTTCTCGACGGCGCCTACCACGAGGTGGACTCCTCGGAAATGGCGTTCAAGGTCGCCGGCTCGATGGCGTTCAAGGAGGCGGCGCGTCGCGCGTCCCCCGCGCTGCTCGAGCCGATGATGGCGGTCGAGGTCACCACGCCCGAGGACAACATGGGCGACGTCATCGGCGACCTCAACAGCCGCCGTGGACAGATCCAGGCCATGGACGAGTCCCACGGCGCCCGGATCGTCAAGGCGCTCGTGCCCCTGTCGGAGATGTTCGGCTACGTGGGCGACCTGCGCAGCAAGACCCAGGGCCGGGCTGTTTTCACCATGCAGTTCGACTCCTACGCCGAGGTTCCGGGGAACGTCGCGCAGGAGATCATCGCCAAGGCCAAGGGCGAATAGCCTCCGGCCTCCGGCGACCACAAGCCAACTGTCAACACGCACGTCAGAATCACTGAGGAGAACCTCGTGGCGAAGGCCAAGTTCGAGCGGACGAAGCCGCACGTAAACATCGGCACCATCGGTCACATCGACCACGGTAAGACCACCCTTACCGCGGCGATCACCAAGGTGCTGCACGACGCCTACCCGGACGTCAACCCGTTCACGCCGTTCGAGGACATCGACAAGGCGCCCGAGGAGCGCGAGCGCGGTATCACCATCTCCATCGCGCACGTCGAGTACCAGACCGAGGCGCGCCACTACGCGCACGTGGACTGCCCGGGTCACGCGGACTACGTCAAGAACATGATCACCGGCGCCGCCCAGATGGACGGCGCGATCCTGGTCGTGGCCGCCACCGACGGCCCGATGCCGCAGACGCGTGAGCACGTCCTCCTGGCCCGTCAGGTCGGCGTTCCCTACATCGTCGTCGCCCTGAACAAGTGCGACATGGTCGACGACGAGGAGATCCTCGAGCTCGTCGAGCTCGAGGTCCGCGAGCTGCTGTCGGACCAGGAGTTCCCCGGCGACGACCTGCCGGTCGTGCGGGTGTCGGCCTACCAGGCGCTGCAGGGCGACGAGAAGTGGGCCGCCAGCATCCTGGAGCTCATGAAGGCCGTGGACGAGAACGTCCCGCAGCCCGAGCGTGACACCGAGAAGCCGTTCCTGATGCCGATCGAGGACGTCTTCTCGATCACCGGTCGCGGCACGGTCGTCACCGGCCGTATCGAGCGCGGCGTCGTGAACGTCAACGAGGTCGTCGACATCATCGGCATCAAGGAGAAGAGCACCTCGACCACCGTCACCGGTGTCGAGATGTTCCGCAAGCTGCTCGACCAGGGCCAGGCGGGCGACAACGTCGGTCTGCTCCTGCGCGGCATCAAGCGCGAGGACGTCGAGCGCGGCCAGTGTGTCATCAAGCCGGGCACCAACACCCCGCACACCGAGTTCACCGCGCAGGTCTACATCCTGGGCAAGGACGAGGGCGGCCGCCACACCCCGTTCTTCAACAACTACCGTCCGCAGTTCTACTTCCGGACGACCGACGTGACCGGCGTGGTGAACCTCCCCGAGGGCACCGAGATGGTCATGCCGGGCGACAACACCGACATGACGGTCCAGCTGATCCAGCCGGTCGCCATGGAGGAGGGTCTGAAGTTCGCCATCCGTGAGGGTGGCCGGACCGTCGGCGCGGGTCGCGTCGTCAAGATCATCAAGTAAGGCTCCACCGTATGTGACCGCGGGGGAGTGCCCCGCCTGTGCGGAAGGTACCCCCGCGGTCACATATCATTGTCCCTGGCCCTTTTTCAGTCAGGGCACGCCGCGAGTGCGCGAGCACTCGCACTTTGACACGTCAGCCCGCCTCTCGCGAGAGCGGGAGGTTATAGCGGAGAGTGTCCACACTCGCCGCTTGAGCAGTAAAGGACACCGAGGGCACCATGGCGGGACAGAAGATCCGCATTCGGCTCAAGGCCTACGACCACGAGGTCATCGACAGCTCGGCGAAGAAGATCGTCGAGACTGTCACGCGGACTGGCGCCAAGGTCGCCGGACCGGTGCCGCTGCCGACCGAGAAGAACGTGTACTGCGTCATCCGCTCGCCGCACAAGTACAAGGACAGCCGCGAGCACTTCGAGATGCGCACGCACAAGCGGCTGATCGACATCATCGACCCCACCCCGAAGACGGTCGACTCGCTCATGCGGCTCGACCTCCCCGCGGGCGTGGACATCGAGATCAAGCTCTAAGGAAAACGATGAGCGTCAACAGGAAGGGCGTCCTGGGCGAGAAGCTCGGCATGACCCAGGTTTACGACGATGAGGGCCGGATCGTTCCGGTGACCGTCGTCCTCGCCGGGCCCAATGTCGTGACCCAGGTCCGCTCCACCGAAAGCGACGGCTACAACGCCGTGCAGCTCGGTTTCGGCCAGATCGATCCGCGCAAGGTCAACAAGCCGCTCGCGGGCCACTTCGAGAAGGCGGGCGTCACGCCCCGCCGCTACCTCGTCGAGCTCCGCACCGACGACGCCGGCGAGTACACCCTCGGTCAGGAGATCACCGCCTCGACCTTCGAGCCGGGCCAGAAGATCGACGTCACCGGCACCAGCAAGGGCAAGGGCTTCGCGGGCGTCATGAAGCGCCACGGCTTCGCCGGTCTGGGCGCGGGTCACGGCGTCCAGCGCAAGCACCGCTCGCCGGGCTCCATCGGCGGCTGCGCGACCCCCGGTCGCGTCTTCAAGGGTCTGCGCATGGCCGGCCGCATGGGCTCGGTCCGCAAGACCATCCAGAACCTCACCGTGCACTCCGTGGACGCCGAGAAGAACCTCATCCTCATCAAGGGTGCTGTTCCCGGCCCGAACGGCGGCGTGGTGCTGGTCCGCAACGCCGTGAAGAAGATGGAGAACCAGTCGTGACGAAGGTCAACGTCGAGCTGGCCCCGGAGATCTTCGAGGCCAAGGTCAACGTCCCGCTGATCCACCAGGTCGTGGTGGCGCAGCTCGCCGCGGCGCGGCAGGGCACGCACAAGACCAAGACCCGCGGTGAGGTCCGGGGCGGTGGCAAGAAGCCGTACCGCCAGAAGGGCACCGGCCGCGCCCGCCAGGGTTCGACCCGTGCGCCGCAGTTCGCCGGCGGTGGCGTCGTCCACGGCCCGCAGCCGCGCGACTACAGCCAGAAGACGCCGAAGAAGATGAAGGCCGCCGCGCTGCGCGGCGCGCTGAGCGACCGGGCCCGCGCGGGCCAGGTGCACATCGTCGACGGCCTGGTCGAGGGGGACACCCCCAAGACGAAGCTCGCCGTGAAGGCGCTGCGCGAGGTGACCTCGGCCAAGCGCGTTCTCGTGGTCCTCGACCGTGAGGACGACCTGACCTGGAAGTCGCTGCGCAACGAGCCGTCCGTGCACGTCCTCGTCGCCGACCAGCTGAACACCTACGACGTCATGGTCAATGACGACGTCGTGTTCACCGAGAAGGGCTACGAGGCTTTCGTCGCCCACGCCAAGGGGAGCGACAAGTGAGCAAGATCTACGACCCCCGGGACATCCTTCTCGCGCCGGTCGTGTCCGAGAAGTCCTACGGCCTGCTCGACGAGGGCAAGTACACCTTCCTCGTCGCCACCGACGCCAACAAGGTCCAGATCCGCCAGGCGGTGGAAGAGGTCTTCGGCGTCAAGGTCATCGGCGTCAACACGATCAACCGGCAGGGCAAGCGCAAGCGCACCCGCTACGGCTACGGCAAGCGCAAGGACACCAAGCGCGCCATCGTCAGCCTGGCGGAGGGCGAGCGGATCGACATTTTCGGGCCTCAGGCGTAAGGCCGCAGGCACCGAACTGGATGGGATGAACGAAAAAGATGGGCATCCGTAAGTACAAGCCGACGACTCCGGGTCGTCGCGGCTCCAGCGTGGCCGACTTCGTCGAGATCACGCGCTCCGAGCCGGAGAAGTCGCTGCTGCGACCGCTCCCCAAGAAGGGCGGCCGTAACAACCACGGCCGCATCACCACGCGCCACCAGGGCGGCGGGCACAAGCGCGCCTACCGGCTGATCGACTTCCGTCGCCACGACAAGGACGGAATCCCCGCCAAGGTCGCGCACATCGAGTACGACCCCAACCGGACCGCGCGCATCGCGCTGCTGCACTACGCGGACGGTGAGAAGCGCTACATCCTCGCCCCGCAGGGTCTGCGTCAGGGCGACGCGGTGGAGAACGGCGCCGGCGCCGACATCAAGCCCGGCAACTGCCTCCCGCTGCGCAACATCCCGGCCGGTACCGTGGTGCACGCCATCGAGCTGCGTCCCGGCGGCGGCGCGAAGCTGGCCCGCTCGGCGGGTTCCGGCGCGCAGCTGCTGGCCAAGGAGGGCGCCTACGCCACCCTGCGCATGCCGTCCGGCGAAATGCGCAAGGTCGACGTGCGCTGCCGCGCGACGGTGGGCGAGGTCGGCAACGCCGAGCAGTCCAACATCAACTGGGGCAAGGCCGGCCGTATGCGCTGGAAGGGCAAGCGCCCGACCGTCCGCGGTGTGGCCATGAACCCGATCGACCACCCGCACGGTGGTGGTGAGGGCAAGACCTCCGGTGGACGCCACCCGGTCAGCCCGTGGGGCCAGAAGGAAGGCCGGACCCGTAAGCCCGGCAAGCCCAGCGACAAGCTGATCGTCCGTCGTCGCAGCAACAAGAAGCGGTAGGAGTCGTCATGCCACGTAGCCTGAAGAAGGGCCCCTTCGTGGACGACCACCTTATGAAGAAGGTGGACGCACAGAATGAGAAGGGGACCCACACCGTCATCAAGACGTGGTCGCGGCGCTCCATGATCGTGCCGGAGATGATCGGTCACACGATCGCCGTGCACGACGGCCGCAAGCACGTCCCGGTGTTCATCTCCGAGTCGATGGTCGGCCACAAGCTGGGCGAGTTCGCGCTCACCCGCACGTTCCGCAGCCACGTCAAGGAAGACCGCCGCAGCCGTCGAGGCTGAAGCACAGCAATCACACGAGAGGAACAGTCATGGAAGCCAGGGCCCAGGCGCGGTTCATCCGCGTCACGCCCAGGAAGGCCCGCCGTGTGGTGGACCTCATCCGTGGCCTGCCGGCCGCGGAGGCTCAGGCTGTGCTGCGCTTCGCCCCCCAGGCAGCCAGCGAGCCGGTCGGCAAGGTGCTGAACAGCGCCATCGCCAACGCCACCCACAACTTCAACCTCGCGCAGGACACGCTCGTCGTCTCCCGCACGTGGGTTGACGAGGGCCCGACCCTGAAGCGGTTCCGGCCGCGCGCGCAGGGTCGTGCGTACCGCATCAACAAGCGCACCAGCCACATCACCGTGGTCGTCGAGTCCGTCGATGAGGGCGCGCCGGTCAAGAAGACAAGGAGGGCCCGGTAGTGGGGCAGAAGATCAACCCGCACGGGTTCCGCCTGGGCATCACGACCGACTTCAAGAGCCGTTGGTACGCCGACAAGCTCTACAAGGACTACATCAAGGAAGACGTCGCGATCCGTCGCATGCTCACCAAGGGCATGGACCGGGCCGGCATCTCCAAGGTGGAGATCGAGCGCACCCGTGACCGTGTCCGGGTCGACATCCACACCGCCCGGCCTGGCATCGTCATCGGCCGCCGCGGCGCGGAGGCCGACCGCATCCGGGGCGACCTGGAGAAGCTGACCGGCAAGCAGGTGCAGCTGAACATCCTCGAGGTCAAGAACCCCGAGATGGACGCCCAGCTCGTCGCGCAGGGCGTGGCCGAGCAGCTGTCCAGCCGTGTCGCGTTCCGTCGCGCCATGCGCAAGGCGATCCAGTCCTCGATGAAGTCCGGCGCCAAGGGCATCAAGGTCCAGTGCTCCGGCCGTCTCGGCGGCGCTGAGATGTCCCGGTCGGAGTTCTACCGCGAGGGCCAGGTGCCGCTGCACACCCTGCGCGCGGACATCGACTACGGCTTCTACGAGGCCCGCACCACCTTCGGCCGCATCGGCGTGAAGGTCTGGATCTACAAGGGTGACGCGGCTGCGACCCGCGCCGAGCGCGAGCAGCGCGCGGCCGCCCAGCGCGCCGGCGCCGGCGGCGGCGGCGACCGTCGTGGCGACCGCCGCGGCGGCCGTGGCGAGCGCCCCGCGCGTGGCGGCGCCCGTCGCGGTGGTGGCGAGCGCGCCCCGCGTCAGAACGAGAACACCGCGCCGGCCGCCCCCGAGGCTGCTCCGGCGCCTGAGGGGAGCTGAGTTCCATGCTGATCCCTCGCAGGGTCAAGCACCGCAAGCAGCACCACCCGAAGCGCCGTGGCATGGCCAAGGGCGGTACGAAGGTGACGTTCGGCGAGTACGGCATCCAGGCTGTCGAGGGTCACTACGTGACCAACCGGCAGATCGAGTCCGCGCGTATCGCCATGACCCGTCACATCAAGCGTGGCGGCAAGGTCTGGATCAACATCTTCCCGGACCGCCCGCTGACCAAGAAGCCCGCCGAGACCCGCATGGGTTCCGGTAAGGGTTCCCCCGAGTGGTGGATCGCGAACGTCAAGCCCGGTCGGGTGATGTTCGAGCTGTCCTACCCGAACGAAGAGATCGCTCGTGAGGCGCTCACCCGCGCCATCCACAAGCTGCCGATGAAGTGCCGGATCGTGAAGAGGGAGGTGGGCGAGTAATGGCGAACACGGCCGAAGACCTGCGCACCCAGCCCGAGGACGAGCTGGTGACCAAGCTGAAGGAATTCAAGGAGGAGCTTTTCAACCTCCGGTTCCAGGCGGCGACCGGTCAGCTGGAGAACCACGGGCGGCTGCGGACGGTCAAGCGTGAGATCGCCCGCATCTACACCGTGATGCGGGAGCGCGAGCTCGGCATCGTCACCGTTGCCGAGGAGGGCGAGAAGTGAGCGAGACCACCGAGACAGCTGCGCGCAGCAACCGCAAGGTCCGCGAGGGCCTCGTGGTGAGCGACAAGATGGACAAGACCGTCGTCGTCGCCGTCGAGGACCGCGTCAAGCACCGCCTGTACGGCAAGATCATCCGCCGTACGACCAAGTACAAGGCTCACGACGAGGCCAACGCCTGCGGCGTCGGCGACCGGGTCCGCCTGATGGAGACCCGTCCGCTGTCGGCGTCCAAGCGCTGGCGCGTCGTCGAGATCCTGGAGAAGGCCAAGTAACTGGACCTGCGGGGGGCCGAGCTGCCCCGGCCGCCGGGCTCGTCCCGTGCCGCGGCAGCTCCCCGCACTCCCCCTCGCGGGCCGATTCCGCGAGGGCAGATCCACCAGGCTCCGGCCAGGGCCGGAGAACCGGTGAGAACCAACAGGAGTTAGAAGTGATCCAGCAGGAGTCGCGACTGAAGGTCGCCGACAACACTGGTGCGAAGGAGATCCTTTGCATCCGTGTGCTCGGTGGCTCGGGTCGGCGCTATGCGGGCATCGGCGACGTCATCGTCGCCACGGTGAAGGACGCCATCCCCGCGGCCGGCGTGAAGAAGGGCGACGTCGTCAAGGCGGTCGTCGTCCGTACGCGTAAGGAAGTCCGTCGTCCCGACGGTTCCTACATTCGTTTCGACGAGAACGCTGCCGTGCTCATCAAGGACAGCAACGACCCCCGGGGCACCCGTATCTTCGGCCCGGTCGGCCGCGAGCTGCGCGAGAAGAAGTTCATGCGCATCGTCTCGCTCGCGCCGGAGGTGCTGTAATGAAGATCCGTAAGGGCGACGAGGTCGTCATCATCGCCGGCAAGTCCAAGGGCGCGACCGGCAAGGTCATCGCCGTCGACCTGAAGCGCGAGCGCGTCACGGTCGAGGGTGCGAACCTCATCAAGAAGAACACCAAGGTGGACGCCCAGGGCAAGGGCGGCGGGATCGTCACCGTCGAGGCGCCGCTGCACGTCAGCAATGTCGCGCTGGTCGAGGATGGCAAGCCGACTCGCGTGGGCTTCACGGTCAACGAAGACGGCAAGAAGGTCCGGATCTCGCGTCGTACCGGCAAGGAGATCTGAACATGACCGAGACTTCCGTCGAGATCCCGCAGCCGCGGCTGAAGCTGCGCTACCGGGAAGAGATCAAGGGCCAGCTCCAGGAGCAGTTCGGCTACGCCAACGTCATGCAGATCCCCGGTCTTACCAAGATCGTGGTGAACATGGGCGTGGGCGAGGCCGCGCGCGACGCCAAGCTCATCGAAGGCGCCGTCAAGGACCTGACCGCGATCACCGGCCAGAAGCCCGCCGTCGCGCGGGCCAAGAAGTCCATCGCGCAGTTCAAGCTGCGTGAGGGCATGCCGATCGGCGCGCACGTCACGCTGCGCGGCGACCGCATGTGGGAGTTCCTCGACCGGCTGCTGTCGCTCGCGCTGCCGCGCATCCGCGACTTCCGGGGTCTCAACCCCAAGCAGTTCGACGGCCGCGGCAACTACACCTTCGGTCTCACCGAGCAGGTCATGTTCCACGAGGTCGACGTCGACAAGGTCGACCGGCAGCGGGGCATGGACATCACGATCGTGACGACCGCGACCAACGACGAAGAGGGCCGGGCGCTGCTGAAGCTCCTCGGCTTCCCGTTCAAGGAAGCTTGATGGCTTCAGAGGATCGCAACAAGGAGGCTTAGGACATGGCGAAGAAGGCTCTGATCGCCAAGGCCGCGCGCAAGCCGAAGTTCGGCGTCCGGGGTTACACCCGGTGCTCGCGCTGCGGCCGCCCCCACTCCGTCTACCGGAAGTTCGGCCTGTGCCGCGTGTGCTTCCGCGAGATGGCGCACCGGGGCGAGCTGCCCGGCATCACCAAGTCGTCCTGGTAACAGCGACGACGGCCCGGAACCCGAAAGCGCCAGCCGCCTGACGGGTTCCGGACCACACGGAACATCGCGTCGATCGCGTGCCGTGACCGCCGATTGCGCGGTCACGGCGCGGATCGCGTACCGTACGTACAACAAACCGGGCGCCCTTTCTCTAGAGGCGCCCACGACCGCGCTGTAGGTCCGTAGGGTCCTGCGCTCCCCGCTCGTGAGGCGGGCGGAGCCGGGGCAGCTGGAAACCGCAGCGAGGAGGGCCAAGCGGCCATGACGATGACCGACCCGATCGCAGACATGCTCACGCGTCTGCGCAACGCGAACTCGGCATACCACGACAGCGTGTCGATGCCGTACTCGAAGATCAAGGCGCACATCTCGGAGATCCTCCAGCAGGAGGGCTACATCACCGGATGGCACGTGGAGGACGCCGAAGTCGGCAAGAAGCTCGTGGTGGACCTGAAGTTCGGTCCCACCCGCGAGCGCTCCATCGCCGGCATCAAGCGCGTCTCCAAGCCCGGTCTCCGGGTGTACGCGAAGAAGGACAACCTGCCGAAGGTCCTGGGTGGCCTGGGCGTCGCGATCATCTCGACGTCCTCCGGCCTCATGACCGACAAGCAGGCCGGCAAGCGTGGCGTGGGCGGCGAAGTCCTCGCCTACGTCTGGTAGCGGAAAGGAGCAACAGACAATGTCTCGCATTGGACGTCTGCCGATCTCCGTTCCCAGCGGAGTCGAGGTCAAGATCGAGGGCCAGCTGGTCTCGGTCAAGGGCCCGAAGGGCAAGCTCGAGCACGTGATCGCCGAGCCGATCAAGGCCGAGCTCAACGACGGAGTGATCACGGTCACCCGTCCCAACGACATCAACACGGTTCGGAGCCTGCACGGCCTGAGCCGCACCCTGATCTTCAACATGATCGTCGGGGTGACCCAGGGGTACGCCAAGACCCTGGAGATCCAGGGCGTCGGCTACCGCGTCGTGGCCAAGGGCAAGGACCTCGAGTTCTCCCTCGGCTACAGCCACCCGATCCTGATCAAGGCGCCGGAAGGCATCACCTTCACGGTCGAGAAGCCGACCCTGTTCAAGGTCGAGGGCATCGACAAGCAGCAGGTCGGCGAGATCTCTGCCAACATCCGCAAGCTGCGCAAGCCCGACCCGTACAAGGGCAAGGGCGTGCGGTACCAGGGTGAGCAGATCCGCCGCAAGGTCGGAAAGGCTGGTAAGTAGTCATGGCTGGCACCAAGGGCCTGTTCCGCAAGGGCACGAGCGCGCGCGCGGTCTCCCGCAAGCGGCGCCACCTTCGGGTCCGCAAGCGGGTGGTCGGCACGGCTGCGCGTCCGCGCCTCATCGTGACCCGCTCCACCAAGCACGTCTTCGTCCAGGTCGTGGACGACACGCTGGGCAAGACCCTCGCGTCGGCGTCCACCATGGAGGCCGCGCTGCGCACGGCCGAGGGCGACAAGACCGCCAAGTCGAAGGAAGTCGGCAAGCTCGTCGCCGAGCGCGCCAAGGCCGCCGGCGTCGACGCCGTCGTCTTCGACCGGGCGGGCAACAAGTACCACGGCCGTGTCGCCGCCGTCGCGGACGGCGCCCGTGAGGGGGGTCTCGCACTGTGACCTCCAAGACCCAGTCTGAGAAGAGGAACCACTAATGGCAGCTGCTCCCAGTCGCGGAGGCGGCCAGGGCGGCGAGCGTCGTGACGGCCGTCGTGACGGACGCCGTGACGACCGCCGCGGTGGCGCCGACAAGGGCACGTCTTACATCGAGCGCGTCGTCGCGATCAACCGCGTCGCCAAGGTCGTGAAGGGTGGTCGTCGCTTCAGCTTCACCGCCCTGGTGATCGTCGGCGACGGCAACGGCACGGTCGGCGTCGGCTACGGCAAGGCCAAGGAAGTTCCCGCGGCCATCGCCAAGGGCGTCGAAGAGGCCAAGAAGAACTTCTTCAAGGTCCCCAGGATTCAGGGCACCATCCCCCACCTCACCCAGGGTGAGGCCGCCGCGGGCGTCGTGCTGCTGAAGCCGGCCAGCCCCGGTACCGGTGTCATCGCCGGTGGCCCGGTGCGCGCGGTCCTGGAGTGCGCGGGCGTCCACGACGTCCTGTCGAAGTCGCTCGGCAGCTCGAACGCCATCAACATCGTCCACGCGACGGTGGCGGCGCTCAAGCAGCTCAAGCGCCCCGAGGAGATCGCGGCCAAGCGCGGTCTGCCGATCGAGGACGTCGCCCCCGCCGCCATGCTGCGCGCGCGTGCCGCCGGCCTCGAGGCCGCGAAGGTCGAGGTGAACTCGTGAGCCAGCTCAAGATCACGCAGATCAAGTCCGTGATCAGCGAGAAGCAGAACCAGCGGGACTCGCTGCGGACCCTGGGCCTCAAGAAGATCGGCCAGAGTGTCGTTCGGGAGGACAAGCCCGAGGTCATCGGCCTGATCCGCACCGTTGCCCACCTGGTGAAGGTGGAGGAGGTCGAATCATGAGCGAGGCTCTGAAGGTCCACGACCTCAAGCCGGCTCCGGGCGCCCACAAGAAGAAGACCCGCAAGGGTCGGGGCGAGGCGTCCAAGGGCAAGACCGCGGGCCGCGGCACCAAGGGCACCAAGGCCCGCAACACGGTCCCGGTCGGTTTTGAGGGCGGCCAGATGCCGCTGATCCGGCGGGTTCCGAAGCTCAAGGGCTTCAAGAACCCCAACCGGGTCGAGTTCCAGGTCGTCAACCTGGACAAGCTCGCCGAGCTGTACCCCTCCGGTGGAGAGGTCACCGCCGAGGACCTGGCGGCCAAGGGCGCGGTGCGCGCCGGCCGTCCGGTCAAGATCCTCGGCACCGGCGACATCTCCGTCGCGGTGCAGGTGAAGGTGACCGCCTTCTCCGGCTCCGCCAAGGAGAAGATCGTGGCCGCCGGCGGAAGCGCCGAGCAGGTCTAAGGGAAGTGGAACCGGGGCTGACCGTCCGTCGTTGGAGGGTCGGCCCCGGCTTCGTCTGCTGTTAGCATTCGACGGGTCCCCTCCGGGATCCGTGCAAGGTGTAGAGCGGCCAGCCGGGCCGTATGAACAGGGTCGTAAACGCGCAGGAGGAATGGTGCTCACCGCTGTTGTTAGGGCATTCAAGACGCCCGACCTGCGCAAAAAGATACTGTTCACATTGTTCATCATCCTGGTGTTCCGCGTCGGCTCGCTGATGCCGACCCCGGGTGTGAACGTGGGAGCGGTGCAGACGGCGATCGAGGCCGCCGAGTCCGGGGCCAACGCCAGCCTGTACTCGCTGATCAACCTCTTCAGCGGCGGCGCGCTGCTGAAGCTCTCGGTGTTCGCGCTCGGCATCATGCCGTACATCACCGCGAGCATCATCCTCCAGCTGCTGACGGTGGTGATCCCACGGCTCGAGGCCCTCAAGAAGGAGGGCCAGGCCGGGACCTCGAAGATCACCCAGTACACCCGGTACCTGACGATCGCGCTGGCGATCCTGCAGTCCACCGGCATCGTGGCCATGGCCTCGACCGGCAACCTGTTCACCGGGCAGTCCGTCGACGTGCTCTACGACACCTCGCTGTTCACGGTCATCACCATGGTGATCGTGATGACCGCGGGCACCGCCGTCATCATGTGGCTCGGCGAGCTCATCACCGACCGCGGCATCGGCAACGGCATGTCGATCCTCATCTTCACCACGGTCGTCGCGTCGTTCCCGCAGCAGTTCATCAACATCTTCCAGACCAAGGGCGGCTTCGTCTTCACGATCGTCCTTCTGGTCGGCCTGGCGATCGTCGCCGCCGTCGTCTTCGTCGAGCAGGCGCAGCGCCGCATCCCCGTCCAGTACGCCAAGCGGATGGTCGGCCGCCGCATGTACGGCGGCACCTCGACCTACATCCCACTGAAGGTGAACCAGGCGGGCATCATCCCCGTCATCTTCGCCTCCTCGCTGCTGTACCTCCCGCAGCTCGCCGGGCAGCTCTGGCCCAACAGCGAGTTCCTCGGCAAGTACGTCCTGCCGTACCTCCAGCAGGACAACCCGGTGAACATGGCGGTCACGTTCGCACTGATCGTGTTCTTCACGTACTTCTACGTGGCCATCACCTTCAACCCCACTGAAGTCGCCGACAACATGAAGAAGTACGGTGGTTTCATCCCGGGTATCCGTCCGGGGCGGCCCACCGCCGAGTACCTCGACTACGTGCTCACGCGGATCACCGCTCCCGGCGCGCTCTACCTGGGTCTGGTCGCCCTCATTCCGTTGGTGGCGTTCTCGCTGATCCAGGCGGCGAACGACTTCCCCTTCGGCGGCACCAGCATCCTGATCATCGTCGGCGTTGGGTTGGACACCGTGAAGCAGATCGAATCTCAGCTCCAGCAGCGTAGTTACGAAGGTTTCCTCCGCTAGTGCGTATCGTGCTCGTGGGCCCCCCGGGAGCGGGCAAGGGAACTCAGGCCCAGTTCATCGCATCCCATCTGTCGGTCCCGAAGATCTCGACAGGTGACATCTTCCGCGCCAATGTGAGCGGCGGAACCGAGCTCGGCGTCCTCGCCAAGCAGTACATGGACAAAGGCGACCTTGTCCCCGACGAGGTGACCGTCGCCATGGTCCGGGACAGGATCTCCCAGCCCGACGCCCTCGGCGGGTTCCTCCTGGACGGCTTCCCCCGCAACGTCCCGCAGGCCGAGACGCTGCGGTCGATCCTCGCCGACGGCGGCCTCGCCCTCGACAAGGTCCTCGAACTCGTCGTGGACGAGGAAGAGGTCGTCCGGCGGCTGTCGGGCCGGCGTACCTGCGGCCAGTGCGGCCGCATCTGGCACGTCGAGTTCGACGAGGGCCGCGACGACATCTGCGACGACTGCGGCGGACACCTCTTCCAGCGGGACGACGACAAGGAAGACGTCGTCCGGCACCGGCTCGAGGTCTACAAGGAACAGACCGAACCTCTCGTGGAGTTCTACGAGAAGGAAGGCATCCTGGTCGGCATCAACGCCACCGGGACCGTCGAAGCGGTCACCGAGCGCGCGCTCGACGCGTTGCGCGCCTAGGCCGAGCAACAGGGCAGCAGGGGGGACGGGTGTTCAGAAGGCGGACGCGTATCCAGGTGAAGTCGCCTGAGCAGATCGAGCTCATGCGGGTCGCCGGACGGCTGGTGGGCGAGACGCTCGCGCTGGTCGCCGCGGCGGTGAAGCCCGGCGTCAGCACGCTCGACCTGGACCGCATCGCCGAGGACAACATCCGCGCGGGCGGCGGCGTCCCATCCTTCATCGGCGTACCCGGGCCGATCACCCCCTTCCCGGCCACCCTGTGCACCTCGGTGAACGAGGAGATCGTGCACTGCATCCCCCGCGCCGACAAGGTGCTGCGCGAGGGGGACGTGGTGTCGATCGACTGCGGCGCGATCGTCGGCGGCTGGCACGGCGACGCCGCCGTGACCGTCCCCGTCGGGGAGATCGCCGCGGACGTCAGCAAGCTCCTCGACGTCACCGAGGAGTCGCTGTGGCGCGGTATGGCCGCCTGCAAGGTCGGCGGGCACCTCGGCGACATCGGATACGCGGTGGAGTCCTACGTGCGCTCCCAGGGCCGCTACGGCATCGTCGAGGGTTACGGCGGGCACGGGATCGGCACCGAGATGCACATGGAGCCGTTCATCCCCAATGTCGGACGCAAGGGCGGCGGGATGCTGCTCGGCCCCGGCATGGTGTTCGCGGTCGAGCCGATGGTGAACCTCGGCAAGCCGCACACCGAGGAGATGGAGGACGGCTGGACCGTCGTCACCTCCGACCGCAGCCCCTCGGCGCACTTCGAGCACACCGTCGCGATCACCGCGCAGGGCCCCCAGGTGCTCACCGCACTTGATGGGTGGGCCGAGCGCATCGCAGAATTGGCCTGAGCCCGGCCGATCATGGCCGTGCCGGCGAGGTGAGGGAAGTGACAGGCGATGCCGTCGAGTCCGGAGATGCGGGCCTCGGACAGGGACCGTGACCGGTTCGCGGAGATCCTGCGCGACAACTATGCGCAGGGCAGGCTGAACCTCGAGGAGCTGAACGAGCGGCTCGAGTCGGCCTACGCCGCACGTACGCTCGGCGACCTCGAGGCGCTGACGGCCGACCTCCCGGCCAAGGACATGTACGACCTCCCCATCCCGGCCTCCGACCAGACCGCGCTCGCCCGCAAGGAGGGCGGCGGGATCGTCGGCAGTGAGAAGGGCATGCGCGGGGCGTGGGCGACGTACGCGTCGGTGAACCTCGTGATGGCGTCGATCTGGCTGATCGCGTCGGTCGCCTCGGGCGGGCTGACCTTCCCCTGGTTCCTGTGGGTCGCCGGGCCGTGGGGCGCGGTCCTGCTCGCGCAGACGCTGTTCGGCTACCCGGGCAAGGACTGACCTGACGGGCTGACGCGCAGGGCTGCGGGTCTGGCGGTTCGGTCTGGCGGGTGCGTCAGGCCGTCGCGCGGATCGCGTGGGTGAGTGCCTTGACGAGGGTGCGCGCGTCGGGCGCGAGCTCGGGGACGACCTCGCGCAGCGCGAGCCAGCCGTTGACCGCGCGGGTCGTGGGCGCCGCCTCGTCCAAAGCGGGGTCGTCGATGCCGTACCAGGCGGAGATGAGTGACCAACGCCACAGCCTGTGCTGCTCGGGCGGCGGGAATCCGCCGGGCCCGCGCTGGCCGGTGGAGGCCAGCCGCACCGACTCGACGGTGCGGCCCACCCGCTCGGCGATCTCGCGCAGCGCGAGCAGCGGATCGGCCTCGACGCGCCGCACGACGATGCCGGGCGCGGCGGCCTCGACCTCGGTGACGACCTCGACCATGGCCTGGGCCAGGGACGGAGCCTCCCAGCTGCACCTGGCGTTGGCGGGTCCGGTGACGTCGGAGGCGGACCTGACGAAGGAGACGGTGACGTACCCTTGCGTCCGTTCGAACAGCGGGTCAAGCTCATGCTCGAAGACTGGTCTGCTGAGGACCAGTTCGAAGTCATAAGCCACCATGGCAGCAACGTACCCGCCCTCGCACCCAGGCGAAAGCCGGTAAGGGCTTCGGGGGCGGCGGGTCGCCGATTTCGCATTCTCGGGCGCGTCGCGTAGACTCGCTATTCGGTCCAGTATCAGACCCGTCATGTGCTCGTTTATCGAACGTGTGTTTGCATCTTACACGGCTTCGAATGAGCGGTCCGGGTCGTGGACGTCCCTCGATCGAGGGCCTGTCCTGGACTTTTCCGCGAGGAACACGCAGCCCCGTCGGCCGTTGGCCGAAGGTGGGTTCGTGTCGTCGCGGGAAACAGACGAAACCGAGCAGCGAAGCGCGGAGGTCATGGCCAAGAAGGAAGGCGCCATCGAGATCGAGGGCGTTGTCGTCGAGTCCCTCCCGAACGCCATGTTCCGGGTGGAACTGGACAACGGGCACAAGGTCCTCGCGCATATCAGCGGCAAGATGCGGATGCACTACATCCGAATCCTCCCCGATGACCGGGTTGTGGTGGAGCTGTCTCCCTACGACCTGACTCGCGGCCGGATCGTCTACCGCTACAAGTAACCGACAAGGGTTGCCTTTCCCGTCGTGGCAGACGGGAATGACCCTGCGATCACGTCAGGAGACCCGATGAAGGTCAAGCCGAGCGTCAAGAAGATCTGCTCGAAGTGCCGCGTCATCCGCCGGCACGGCCGCGTCATGGTGATCTGCCAGGACCCGCGCCACAAGCAGCGTCAGGGCTGAGGCTCTCTCCAACGCTCCACCACAACAAAACAACAGGCCGCAGTTCGCCACGTCCCCCGCACGCCGGGGGATACGGGCGAGTGACCCCCGGTCGGAGGCCGGGGCCCGCCCTGGGCAGGGACGGGAACGCGGTCGGTAGGACCTCCGCCTGAAACGAAAGGACACTGCCCGATGGCACGCATCGCCGGTGTCGACCTTCCGCGCGAAAAGCGCCTGGAGGTCGCGCTGACCTACATCTACGGCATCGGTCGCACCCGTGCGCTCGAGACCCTCGCCGCCACCGGTGTCTCCGGTGACCTGCGGGTGCACCAGCTCAGCGACGCCGAGCTGATCCCGCTGCGCGAGTACATCGACGCCAACTACAAGATCGAGGGCGACCTGCGCCGCGAGGTGCAGGCCGACATCCGCCGCAAGATCGAGATCGGGTGCTACCAGGGCATCCGTCACCGCAAGGGCCTTCCGGTCCACGGTCAGCGGACGCAGACCAACGCGCGCACCCGCAAGGGCAAGAAGAAGACCGTCGCCGGCAAGAAGAAGGCCGGCAAGAAGTAGGCCGTAGGGGCCCGCGCATAAGGGCCCCGCCGACGACCGGTCCGATGACCTCTGGAGTGAAGAAGAGCAATGCCTCCTAAGAGCCGCCAGGGCGCCGCCAAGAAGCTGCGCCGCAAGGAAAAGAAGAACGTCGCTCACGGGCACGCCCACATCAAGAGCACGTTCAACAACACGATCGTCTCCATCACCGACCCCAACGGGAACGTGATCTCCTGGGCCTCGTCCGGGCACGTGGGCTTCAAGGGCTCCCGCAAGTCCACCCCGTACGCCGCCCAGCAGGCCGCCGAGAACGCCGCCCGCCGCGCCATGGAGCACGGCATGCGCAAGGTCGACGTCTTCGTGAAGGGTCCCGGCTCCGGCCGTGAGACCGCGATCCGTTCGCTCCAGGCCACCGGCCTCGAGGTCGGCTCGATCCAGGACGTCACGCCCGTGCCGCACAACGGCTGCCGCCCGCCGAAGCGTCGTCGGGTCTGATCGGAGAGATAGAGACATGGCTCGTTACACCGGTGCCGACTGCAAGCTGTGCCGTCGGGAGAAGACCAAGCTGTTCCTGAAGGGCAGCAAGTGCCTCAGCGCCAAGTGCCCGATCGAGAACCGCCCCTACCCTCCGGGTGAGCACGGGCGCGGCCGCACCAAGGAGTCGGAGTACCAGCTCCAGCTGCGCGAGAAGCAGAAGACCCGCCGCATCTACGGCGTGCTGGAGAAGCAGTTCCGCAACTACTACGAAGAGGCCAACCGCAAGGCCGGCAAGACGGGTGAGAACCTGCTCTCGCTGCTCGAGCGCCGCCTCGACAACGTCGTCTACCGGGCCGGGTTCGCCAAGTCGCGCGACGCCGCCCGTCAGGCGATCCGCCACAACCACATCCTGGTGAACGGCAAGAAGGTCAACATCCCGTCGTTCCTGGTGTCCGAGAAGGACATCATCGAGGTGCGCGCGAAGTCGGCCGACCTGACCCCGTTCGTGGTGGCCCGCGCCGAGTCCGAGGCCCACCAGGTCCCGGGCTGGATCGAGGTCGTCGCGGACAAGATGCGCATCCTGGTGCACGCGCTGCCGGTCCGTCAGCAGATCGACACGCAGGTCCAGGAACAGCTGATCGTCGAGCTCTACTCGAAGTAAGTCCCTTCGGGGACCGCTTCTGGCGGATCTCACCGGCCCCCGGCAGGCGTCATGGACGCCGGTCGGGGGCACCCTGTTGGTTGTCAGAGCCGTCAAATAGCGGGCGGCCCGACAGAAAGTGGGCATCATGCTCATCGCACAGCGTCCGGCTCTCACCGAAGAGCAGGTCGACGACTACCGCAGCCGCTTCGTCATCGAGCCGCTGGAGCCGGGCTTCGGCTACACCATCGGCAACTCGCTGCGGCGCACCCTGCTCTCCTCCATCCCCGGCGCGGCGGTCACCAGCATCCGCGTCGAGGGCGTCCTGCACGAGTTCTCCACCGTGCCGGGCGTCAAGGAGGACCTGACCGACATCATCCTGAACCTCAAGCAGCTCGTCGTCTCCTCCGAGCACGACGAGCCCGTGGTCATGTACCTGCGCAAGCAGGGCCCGGGTGACGTCACCGCCGCGGACATCGCGCCGCCGGCCGGGGTCGAGGTGCACAACCCCGACCTGAAGATCGCCACGCTGAACGGCAAGGCGAAGCTGGAGATGGAGCTGACGGTCGAGCGCGGCCGCGGTTACGTCTCGGCGACCCAGAACAAGCAGCCGGGGCAGGAGATCGGCCGGATTCCGATCGACTCCATCTACTCCCCGGTCCTCAAGGTCACCTACAAGGTCGAGGCCACCCGAGTCGAGCAGCGCACCGACTTCGACCGGCTCATCCTCGACGTGGAGACCAAGCACTGCATGCTGCCGCGCGACGCCGTCGCGTCGGCGGGCAAGACCCTCATGGAGCTGTTCGGCCTGGCCCGCGAGCTCAACGTCGAGGCCGAGGGCATCGACATGGGCCCGTCCATCGCCGACGCCGCGCTGGCGGCCGATCTGGCGCTGCCGATCGAGGAGCTGAACCTCACGGTCCGCTCCTACAACTGCCTCAAGCGCGAGGGCATCCACTCGGTCGGCGAGCTCGTCGCCCGCTCCGAGCAGGACCTGCTGGACATCCGCAACTTCGGCGCCAAGTCGATCGAGGAAGTCAAGCAGAAGCTGCACGACATGGGGCTGTCCCTCAAGGACTCCCCGCCCGGGTTCGACCCGACCGCCGCCGCCTTCGGTGACGGCGACGGCGACGACGAGTCGTTCGCCGAGACCGAGCAGTACTGAGCCCCACGGCGTCGGGGGCACTCGCCCCCGACGCCGGGACTTTTTCCGCAGGAACAAGCTGACTCCAGTACCTGACACGGCTGGAGCAGGAAGGAAACACCATGCCCAGGCCCACCAAGGGAGCCCGCCTCGGCGGCAGCCCGGCGCACGAGAAGCTGATCCTGTCGAACCTCGCGACGCAGCTTTTCGAGCACGGCCGCATCACCACCACCGAGGCCAAGGCGCGCCGGCTGCGTCCGCTGGCCGAGAAGCTGATCACCAAGGCGAAGAAGGGCGACATCGCCAACCGCCGCCTGGTGCTGCAGACCGTCCGCGACAAGGGCGTGGTGCACAAGCTGTTCACCGAGATCGGCCCGCACTTCGCGGACCGTCCCGGCGGCTACACCCGGATCACCAAGATCGGCCCCCGCAAGGGCGACAACGCGCCGATGGCCGTGATCGAGCTCGTCGCCGAGCAGGTCTCCGGCGTCACCGTTCGCAAGACCTCCGCTCCGGCGGAAGAGGTCGCGCCGAAGACTGAGGAGACCGCTCCCGAGGCGGCCGCCGAGGAGACTCCGGCGGAGACCGCCGAGGCGACCGAGGCCGAAGAGGCCAAGTGAGCACAGGGCCGGCCGAGTAAAGGCCGCGCTTGATTCGGGTCCGTCGTCCCAAGTCAGGGACGGCGGACCCGTCTCGTTTGAGAGACTGGAGTCCCCGGGCGGGGGCGCGTGGCGTGAACGGGAAGCGGGGAAATGACGTCGTTGGTGAGGCTCCGGCTCGACATCTCCTATGACGGGTCGGATTTCGCGGGCTGGGCGCGGCAGCCGGAGCAGCGGACCGTCCAGGGGGTCGTCGAGGACGCCCTCGCGCGGATCATGCGGCTCGACCCGCCGCCCGTGCTGACCGTCGCGGGCCGCACCGACGCGGGCGTGCACGCCACGGGCCAGGTCGCGCACGTGGTGGTGCCGTACCCGAACTACCAGGCGATCAGCGGCGCGATGACGCGGCGGCTCGCGGCGGTGCTGCCGCCCGACGTGCGCGTCACGGGGGTGACGATCGCGCCCGACGGCTTCGACGCGCGGTTCTCGGCGCTGCGCAGGCGCTACGAGTACCGGGTGAGCGACGAGCCCACCGGCCTGCCGCCGCTCGACCGGCACGACACCGTCTGGCATCCGCGGCCGCTGAACGTCGACAGGATGAACGCCGCAGCGGCGCTGCTGGTCGGCGAGCACGACTTCGCCGCGTACTGCCGCAGGCGCGAGGGCGCGACGACGATCCGGCGGCTGCTGCGCTACGAGTGGGAGCGGCGCGGGGAGCGGCTGGCGGTCGCGACCGTCGAGGCCGACGCGTTCTGCCACTCGATGGTGCGCGCGCTGGTCGGCGCGCTGCTGTCGGTCGGCGACGGCCGCAAGCCCGTCGAGTGGCCGTATGAGGTGCTGGTCGCGGGGGTGCGCGACTCGGCCGTGAAGGTCGCGCCCGCGCACGGGCTCGCGCTGGTCGAGATCGTCTACCCGGAGAACGCCAAGCTCGCGGCGCGCGCGCAGGAGACGCGGCGCGTCCGCACGCTCGCCGCGCCGACGCCTCCCGCGCCGCAGCCCGGCGCGGTGGAGCCGCCCGCGCAGAGCGAGCCCGCCGAACACGTCATCCGTTAGCGGTGCCGGCCCGCGGCGTCAGCGTTGGCGCAGCGGGGCGTTGACGTAGGTGATGAAGGCCGAGGCGAGCTTGGGGTAGGTCTGGTCCGCCTTGGCGGGCTTGCGGCCCTCCAGATGGCGTACGTAGACGTACAGGATGTATCTGCCGTAGGTGGTGCTCGCGGCGAAGCCGCCGGAGTCGCCGATCTGCTTGGTGCGCTTGCCCGGCAGGCCGATGAACCAGTTGCCCTTGCGGGCCGGGCTCCCGGCCTTCTGGACGTTGATGGCGACCCGCTTGCTCGGCATCGCCACGACCCCGACGGTGACGCCGGTCCTGCCGTTGCCGCTCACGAACGTGGAACGCACCACCATCTGGCAGTCGTTCTTGATGAGCGCGCGGGACATGCCGCCCGCGGCCGCGTAGTCGCAGCGCAGGTTGAGCGACTTGCGGTCCACCGCGTAGGTGCGGCCCTCGAGGGTGATGCGCCGGTCGGGGAAGACCTCCTCCAGCGTCAGCGCCTCGGGGTCGGTGTCGACGGAGTCGACGGCCGGGACCCCGGACGCCGGCGGGCTGTCGGCGGGCTCGGGTGCGGGCGCGGTCACCGTGGCGGTGACCGTCGGGATCGCGGCGGGCGGCGCGGGCTCGTCGGTGACGACCGCGTAGGCGAGCGCCGCGACGGCGAGCGTGGGCACGAGGGCGAGCGCGACGTACAGCGGGACCCTGCCGCGCCTGCGGCGGCCGTGCCGCGCCGAGCGCGGGGGCGTCGGGACATCCTCGGGCCCGGCTTCCGCGACGGGTTCGGCGGGCGGCGGCGCGGGCCGTGAGGCCATGCCGACGACGGACAGGCCGGCCCCTGAGGACTCGGCGGGGCGGGCGGCGGAGTCGGGGGCGGGCGCGGCCCAGCGGGGGATCTCCCCGGTGATCGTCGCCTCGGCGGGCGGGATCTCCGGGCCCTTGGGCACGATCGTGCCGGTGAGGAAGTCGCCGGACGCCTCGGGGTCGGAGGGCGCGGCGTCGAGGGCGTCAGGGACCGGTGCGGCCAGGACGCCGACGGCCGGGGCGGGGTCGGCCGGGGGGATCACCGGAGCCCACCAGGGGGCGGCGGGTGGACCCTCGGCGGGGTCGGCGGGGGCGCCCGTGCCGTCGGCGGGCAGGGCGGGGGAGGCAGCGGGAGACGGGGGAGCCGCCGCGGCCTCGGTCCCGGGACGTGTGCGTTGGTGCCCGGGGGCGCCGTGGGCGACCCCGACTTCGTCGGGAGCGCCTCCGGACCGGGTGTCGTCAGGACCGGACATGGTCGTACAGGGTAGTCAACCCGGCGAAGATCCGGAGGGTTCGTCGGGAATTCGCGCTTCCCCGATCAGGTGGACGGTTTGCCCGCCGAGTCGCGGTAGTGCAGCGCGGGTCCCAGATTGCTGCCGTTCACCGTGTTCTGCGCGAAGACCTGCGCGCGCTTGCGGTTCTTGGCCGGGACGGGCTTGCCGTCGGGCGTCTGCACCCAGGTCATGATCAGGTAGTGGCCCCTGGTCCAGGCCGCGCCGAGCGCGTCGCCCTGGCCGATCTTGGCCGTGACGCCCTTGCCGGGCAGCGCGACGACGTAGGCGTCCTTGTCCTTGGCGGCCTTCTCCGCCCTGGCGGCGGCCTGGGAGGTGCCCAGGTTCGCGACGCCGACGGTGCCGATCATGCGGCCGTCCTTCGTGGCGAAGGTCGCCCGCAGGAACTGGGTGCACTTGCCCTTCTTCAGGGCGGCCTGCAGGGCGGTGCCGTGCACCGCGCCCGCGCAGTCCTTGGTCGTCTTGCGGACGTGCATCACATAGGTGGTGCCCTTGACCGTGAAGCGCTTCTTGGCGAAGACCTCGCCGAGCTTGAGCGGCTTGGGGTCGGTCTTGCGCGACTTGAGCAGCCCGCCCGCGGGATCGAGGGTGGGCGCGCCGCCGCCGGGGGCCGCGGACTCGCCGGGGGCGGGGCTCTGCGCGGCGCTCTGGGTGGCCTGGCCGCCCGGCTTGTCGTCGTCGCCGCCCCGGGTGAAGGCGTACGCGCCCGCGCCCGCGACGACCACGACGGCGGCCAGCGCGCCCGCGATCATCAGGCCCTTGCCGCCACCGCCGCCGCGCTTGCCGCTGCCGATCTCCTCGCGTGCGCCGTCGGGCTGCCACTGCTCGCCGCGCTCGTACGGGCCGCCGGGGCCTCCCGGTCCGCCCGGACCACCGGGGCCGCCGGGCGCTGCGGGGGCGTCCCACGCCTGCTGCGGGGGTGTCTGGGGATCGCCGGACGGCGGCTCGCCCCAGCCCGCGGGGGGCGGGACGGCCTGCGCGCCGGTGAAGGGCCGGTCGGCGGCGTCGTAGCGCGGGACCTCGTAGCTGCCGCTGGCGGTCGCGCCGCCGCCGAAGCGCTCGGCGTCGTGCCTCGCCTCGTCGCCGTAGGGCTGCTCGCGCCCATAGGAGTCCTGCCCATAGGAATCCTGGGCGTAGGGCTCCTGCGCGTAAGACTCCTGGGCGTACGGGTTGTTGGCGTCGGCGTAGGGGTTCTGGTCGCCGGGCCTGGCGTAGGGGCCCGAGTCCTGCTCGAACCGGGGCGGCTCGCCGTACTGCGGGAGCGCGTAGGCGCTGGTGCCGCCCTCGCCGGGCGGAGGGGTGGCGACGGTCGGGTTGTCGAAGCCGCCCGCGGGGGCCTCGCCGACGGGCACGCCGTCATGCCACGGGGTCTGCTGCGGGCCGCTGGGGCCGTCGTAGGCGGCGGGGGCCTCGGCGTAGCCGGTCGACGGGGCCGCCAGCGGGGACTCCGGCGCGTAGGGCTGCTCGACGGGCGCGCCGGGCTCGGGCCACGGCTTGCCGTCCAGCGGGCTCTGCGGCCGCGCGGCCGCGCCCTCGAGCCACGAGCCGCCGCCGCTCTGCTCGCCGCCCCAGCCCGCCTCGGGACCGTGCCAGGACGCGGTGGCCTCGCCCGGCTGCTCCTCGGGGGGCTGCGGCTGCTGCTGCGGGGGGATGGGAGCGCTCAGGGGGTGTCGGGACCAGTCGTCGTCGGCAGCTTCCGGCGGTTCGCCTTCCCAGGACGGCCGCTGCTGGTTGCTGTCACCCGGATAACCCATGATGCTGAGCCTATCGGTCGATATCGTCAGTTGCCCTTACGGCCCGGCGCGGACTCCACGATGGCACGGGCCCAGGCCCGTGCGCAGCCGCTTTGCCGCATGCTCCCAGGCTCGGATATGCTGGGCGTTCGTATGTGTCGGGTTGCCTGAACGTCAGGGATGATGCAGCGCGGGAGTTCCCGCGACATCCGGCGTCTCAACATCCGGCACTGACCGGCCCGGCTGAAGTACGGCCACGTTGAAGTCCGGACACCGCGAAGCCAGATCCTGTCGCCACGGGGACCTCCCCGTGCCGAGAGCCTCCCGCCGAGCACGTCCGGCACGACAGCGCGACCGCTACGGCAGTGACCGACAGGGCCGCATCCGACAGTCGACAAAAAGAAGGCTTACGCCGTGCGCACGTACACCCCTAAGCCCGCTGACGTGGAGCGTCAGTGGCACGTCATCGACGCGACCGATGTCGTGCTGGGTCGCCTTGCCAGCCAGGTCGCGATCCTGCTTCGGGGCAAGCACAAGCCGATCTACGCGCCGCACGTTGACACCGGTGACTTCGTCATCATCGTCAACGCCGACAAGGTTTCGCTTTCGGGCAAGAAGCTCGAGCAGAAGAAGGCTTACCGTCACTCGGGCTACCCGGGTGGTCTGCGGTCGGTGGCCTACAAGGACCTGCTCGAGAAGTTCCCGGAGCGCGCCGTCGAGAAGGCGATCAAGGGCATGCTGCCGAAGACCAAGCTGGGCCGCGCCCAGTTCGGCAAGGTGAAGGTCTACGCAGGTCCGAACCACCCGCACGCGGCCCAGCAGCCCGTGCCGTTCGAGATCGAGCAGATCGCCCAGTAGTAGGTCTGGCTTACGCCAGCCCCCGCATCAAAAAGAGGCCGCTGGGGCGCCCTGAGAGCTTGGGTCAGGGTCCGCCGCCCCGGTTAGAAGACCAGACAGGAGAACGGAAGAACGTGGCCGAGACCACCGAGACCGAAACGGTCGCCGAGTTCGAGTTCGAGGAAGCCCCCTCGGAGTACACCACCGAGTCCGCGGTCGTGGAGGAAGCCGTCGTGCGCGTCCCCGCCGCGACGGGCCCCGCTTCGGCCACCGGCCGGCGCAAGGAGGCGATCGCGCGCGTGCGCATCGTCCCCGGTTCGGGCAACTGGACCATCAACGGCCGCACCCTTGAGGGCTACTTCCCCAACAAGGTGCACCAGCAGCTCATCAACGAGCCCTTCGTCACGCTCGGCCTCGAGGGCCAGTGGGACGTCATCGCCCGCATCAACGGCGGCGGTGTCACCGGTCAGGCCGGCGCCCTGCGCATGGGGATCTCCCGGGCGCTGCAGCTCTCCGACCCCGACAACCGTCCGGCGCTGAAGAAGGCCGGCTTCCTCACCCGTGACGCGCGGGCCAAGGAACGCAAGAAGGCCGGTCTCAAGAAGGCCCGTAAGGCTCCGCAGTACAGCAAGCGTTGATCAGACGCGCTGTTTGACGGGTCGCTGGTCATCTTGGCGGCTTGTCTGTTCGGGCGGCGGACATCACGATGCACGAAGGTGCAGCACGTGGTGTCCGCCGCCTCTGCGTATTTCCGGTGCCTCGTCTCCGGCGTTCTGCGTCCGGGAAGCGTCGAACGGAATGCGTGACTGGGATTTCGTTGACTTGGGATTGCGGGTGATCTTGACGTGGGTCGGCTGTTCGGCACCGACGGGGTGCGGGGTCTGGCGAACCGGGACCTGACGGCGCGGCTCGCGATGGACCTGTCCATCGCGGCCGCTCGGGTGCTCGGCGACGCGGGGGCGTTCGAGGGGCACCGCCCGGTGGCGGTCGTGGGCAGGGACCCGCGCGCCTCGGGCGAGTTCCTTGAGGCGGCGGTCGTCGCGGGCCTGGCGAGCGCGGGCGTCGACGTCCTGCGCCTCGGCGTGCTGCCGACGCCGGCGGTGGCCTATCTGACGCGTGAGCTCGGCGCGGACCTCGGGGTGATGCTGTCGGCGTCGCACAACCCCGCGCCCGACAACGGGATCAAGTTCTTCGACCGCAGCGGGTTCAAGCTCGCCGACGAGATCGAGGACAAGATCGAGGCGCGCCTCGGCGAGGACTGGCAGGGCCCGACGGGCGGCGGCGTCGGACGGGTCAGTGAGGCCGCCGACGAGGGCTCGCGCTACGCCGACCACATCCTGGCGACGGTCGGGATCTCCCTCGCGGGCCTGCGCGTCGTGGTGGACTGCGCGAACGGCGCGGCCGCCGGGCTCGCCCCCGACCTGCTGCGCCGCGCGGGCGCGGACGTGATCGCGATCGGCGCGGAGCCCGACGGCCTCAACATCAACGACGGCGTCGGCTCGACCCATCTCGACGCGCTGCGCGCCGCCGTCGTCGCCAACGACGCCGACGCGGGCATCGCCTTCGACGGCGACGCCGACCGGTGCCTGGCGGTGACCGCGTCCGGCGAGATCGTGGACGGCGACCAGATCATGGCGATCCTCGCGCTCGAACTGCACGACGCGGGCAGGCTCCCGTCGGCGACCGTCGTGGCGACGGTCATGTCGAACCTCGGCTTCAAGCTCGCGCTGCGCGAGCAGGGCCTGACCGTCGTGGAGACGGCCGTCGGCGACAGGTACGTGCTCGAGGCGATGCGCGAGGGGTCGTTCGGGTTCGGCGGCGAGCAGTCGGGCCACGTCATCATGCTGGAGCACGGCACGACCGGCGACGGCGTCCTGACGGGGCTGCACCTGCTGGCCGCGGTCGCGCGCCGCCGCCGTCCGCTCGACGAGCTCGCCAAGTGCATGACCCGGCTGCCGCAGGTCCTCATCAACGTGCGCGGCGTGGCCAAGGAGCGGGCCGCGACGTCGGCGGAGCTGGCCGCGGCCGTCGCCGCCGCGGAGGCCGAGCTGGGCGACTCGGGCCGGGTGCTGATCCGCCCGTCGGGCACCGAGCCGATGGTCCGCGTGATGGTCGAGGCGGCCGCCGAGGACCAGGCGCACACCGTCGCCGAACGGCTCGCCGAGGCCGTGCGGACCCACCTGTAGCGTGAACGGCTTTCGAATCCGCGGATAACGATTTGGGCGCATCTGGTTCCGGGGCGGTGCGCGGCCGGGTCACCATGAGGCCATGGACGACGCCTGCGCGGAAAGTCCCTTCTCCCAGCGAGTGCTCGCACTTACCCGGTCCTGGCCGCATCTGCGGGCCGAGCGCGCCGACTGCGGGGTGGGCGTCGCCCTCGCCGTGGACGGCGGCCAGGTGGCCCACCTGCACGACGACGACGCCGAGCTGCTGGTCGGCACGGCGAGCGTCGACCGGATCCGCCCGGCCCTTGAGGGCGCGGGCCGGATCGTCCCCGAGGGCCCGGCGATCCGGGTGCGCCTCGAGGGCGAGAGCGACGTGCGGCTGCTGCTGACCCTGCTGAGCGTGGCGATCAAGGCGCGGCGCACCGAGGAGGGGAACGGTCCATGGTGCCGGGTGGCGCGCCGCCGCCTGGCGGTCCCGTGAGCGTCGGCTAGCGGGTTTGGCTGGCAGTTTGGCTAGCAGGTCTTCTGCATCTCGCCGAGCTTCCGGTGCGCCTCGGCGGTCACCGGGAGCTCGTAGGCGAGCGCGACGCCGATGAAGCGCTTGGCGTACTCGCACTGGTAGTCGCGCGGCGGCTGCCACTCCTCGGGGCCCGAGTCGCCCTTGCGCTGGTTGGCGCGGCCGCCGACGGCGAGGAGGTTGTCGGGGTCGTTGGCGAACTTCTCGCGCTTGTCCTTGTCCCACTGTGACGCGCCCATCCGCCAGGCCAGGGCGAGCGGGTAGATGTGGTCGATCTGGACCTCGGTGGGCCGCGCGCGGTCGAAGTCGATGGAGCCGTCGCCGTAGGGGTCGTCCTTGAGGACGCCGGACAGGACGACGCAGTCGTCGCGCTTCGTTATGTCGGCGAGGTCGCGGGCGAGGATGTCGTTGCGGGTGTCGCAGCGGTTGCGGTCGACGTCCTTCCACGAGGTGCCGAACGCCTTGCGGTCGTAGCTGCCGTCGTTGACCTCCTTGGCGACGCCGACCATGTCGAGGACGCGCTTGTCGGCGAAGGACAGCTCCTCGGTGGTCTCGGCCCCGCCCTCGGTCTCGGGGGAGGTGAGGACGACCGAGCACGAGGTGAGCGTCAGGGCGGCGCAGATCGCGGCGAGGGCCTGGCGGAGCATGGGGGGTACCTCTTTTGAGTTTTCCGCGGGCGACAGCCCTGATCGGGGGGAATGTCAGGTTACGCCCGGGAAGGCCGTCGCGTCCCTTCAGGTACCGGCCCGCCGCGCAGTTCGTCCTATGGAGGGGTATGGGTCGTTCCCCGGAGGGATGACGGGGTCGCCCGCACCGCCCTAGCCTGACACCATGCCCATCATCACCACCCGGGACCTCACCATGAGGTTCCCCGGCGTGACCGCGCTGGAATCGCTCAGCGTCGGCGTCGAACCCGGCGTCACCGGGCTCGTCGGCGCGAACGGCGCGGGCAAGTCGACCCTCATCAAGATCCTCCTGGGCCTCCAGCGGCCGACCTCGGGTTCGGCCGAGGTCCTCGGACACGACATCGCCACGGGCGGCGCGGAGATCCGCCGCCGGGTCGGCTTCATGCCCGAGTACGAGTGCCTCCTCCCCGACGTGACCGCGACCGAGTTCGTCGTGCACCTGGCCCGCATGTCGGGGCTGCCGTCGTCGGCGGCCCGTGAGCGCGCCGCCGACGTGCTGCGCCACGTCGGCCTGTACGAGGAGCGGTACCGCCCGATGGGCGGGTACTCCACGGGCATGCGCCAGAAGGTGAAGCTCGCCCAGGCGCTGGTCCACGACCCGAGCCTCGTCTTCCTCGACGAGCCCACCAACGGCCTCGACCCGCGCGGCCGCGACGAGATGCTCGCGCTGATCCGCAAGGTCGGCGCGGAGTTCGGCATCAGCGTCCTGGTCACCTCGCACCTGCTCGGCGAGCTCGAGCGCGTCTGCGACAACGTGGTGATCATCGACGGCGGCAAGCTGCTGCGCTCGTCGGCCGTCGCGTCGTTCACCGAGACCAGCGGCATGCTCGTGGTCGAGGTGGAGGAGGGCCGCGACGCCCTCGGCGCGCACCTGGCCGAGCGCGGCCTCACCGTCCAGGCGGACGGCCGCACCCTCGTCGTCCAGCTCGACGGCGAGGAGACCTACGACGCGATCCGCGACGGGGTCGTCGACCTCGACCTCGCGCTCATCCGCATGGAGCACGGGCGTCACCACATCGAGGAGGTGTTCCAGCGGTGAGCACCGCCATCCACGACATCGGCTACCGCCACTACGACGGGCCGCGCCAGAAGCACGGGCAGACCGTGCGCGCGCTGTACGTCCACAACCTTCGGACCCTGTTCGGGCTGGGCCGCGGCGGCAAGGCCAAGGTCATCCCGTTCGCGCTGCTGGCGATGATGATGCTGCCCGCGCTCGGCGACATCGCCATCAAGGCGGTGGTGAAGCAGCCCGACTCGTTCCCGATGCAGGGGTACGGGTACATCCTCAACCCGCTCATCGCGATCTTCCTCGCCGCGCAGGCCCCGGTGGCGGCGTCGCGGGAGATCAGGTACCGGACCGTCCCGCTGTACTTCTCGCGGCCGGTCGGGCCGCGCGACTTCGTCGCCGCGAAGTTCGGCGCGTTCACCACCGCGCTGCTGCTGCTCACCGCGCTGCCGATGACGGTCATGCACATCGGCTTCCTGCTGACCAGGCAGGGCATCGTCGAGGCGGCGTCGCAGCCTGGCGCGTTCCGCGACGTGAGCGAGATCCCGACGGTCATGGAGGCCACCCGGGAGTGGGCGTTCGGCCTCATCGGGGCGCTGCTGCTCGCGCTCGTGCTGTCGTCGTTCGCGCTGCTGGTCGCCGCGTACATGCCGCGCCGTGGGTTCGGCATCGCCGCGGTCATCGCGCTCTACCTGGTCTCCAACGCGGTCGTCGGCATCGCCCAGGGCATCGCGCTGACGCGCAGCGCCTACGACCTCGCCGGGTGGCTGAACCTGTTCACCCCGTTCAACCTCGTCTACGGCACCCAGGTGGCGTTGTTCAAGGCCGACGGCGGCGTCATCGCCGCGCCGCCGCCGTCGGGTACGGGGATCTTCTTCCTGCTGTTCTGCGTGATCATCGTGGCCGGTTCGCTCGCCGCGCTGCACGCCAGGTTCCGGAAGGCGGGCGCGTGATGGGCGTCATCACCGTGGAGAACGTCTCGCGCTGGTACGGCAACGTCGTCGCGGTCAACGGGATCTCGATGACGATCGGGCCCGGCGTGACCGGCCTGCTCGGGCCGAACGGGGCGGGCAAGTCGACCCTCATCCACATGATGGGCGGGTTCCTCGAACCGTCGGCGGGCGCGCTCAAGATCGACGGACAGGACATCTGGGGGCATCCCGAGGTGTACCGGCACATCGGGCTCGTGCCCGAGCGGGAGAGCGCCTACGACTTCCTCACCGGGGAGCAGTTCATCCTCGCGATGGCCAGGCTGCACAAGCTGCCCGACCCGCGCGGCGCGGCGCGCCGCGCGATCGGCCTCGTGGAGATGGACTACGCCGCACAGCGGCAGATCGGCACCTACTCCAAGGGCATGAAGCAGCGGATCAAGATGGCCTCCGCGCTCGTGCACGACCCGGCGGTGCTGCTGCTGGACGAGCCCTTCAACGGGATGGACCCGCGCCAGCGGCTCCAGCTCATGGACCTCATCCGGGGCATGGCCGAGCAGGGCCGCACGATCCTGTTCAGCTCGCACATCCTCGAGGAGGTCGAGCGGCTCGCGACGCACATCGAGGTCGTCGTCGCGGGCAGGCACGCCGCGTCCGGCGACTTCCGGGAGATCCGGCGGCTGATGACCGACCGGGCGCACGTGTTCTCGCTGCGCTCCTCCGACGACCGCGCGCTCGCCGCCGCGGTGATCGCCGACGGGTCCGCGACCGCCGTGCGCGTCACCGACCAGGGCCTCGAGGTGGAGGCGGGGGACTTCGCGCGCTTCACGCGGCTGCTCCCGCGGCTGGCCAAGGAGTCGGGTGTCCGGCTGCGCGAGGTCTCCCCGTCCGACGAGTCCCTCGAAAGCGTCTTCAGCTACCTGGTGGAAAAGTGAACTCGACCATCGCCTCCCTGACCCTGCGGGGCATGCTCGGCCGGCGCCGCGCGGTGCTGCTGTTCCTGCTGCCCGCGGTGCTGCTCGGGCTCTCCGTGGTGCTCGCCGCCACCGGCTACGACACGCTCAGCACCTCCACGGGCGTGCTGCACGCGTTCGGGATCGTGGTGCTGCTGCCGCTGCTCGCGCTGATCGTCGGGACCGGGGTGATCGGCCCCGAGATCGACGAGGGCCAGATCATGTACGTGCTCACCAAGCCGATCTCGCGGGCGTCGGTGGTGCTGACGAAGTTCGCGTGCGCGGTCGGGCTCGTCGTCGTGTTCGCCGTCGTGCCAGTCTGGGCGGCCTCGGCGATCATGGTCGGGCCGGAGTCCGACGTGTCCTGGGCGTTCGCCGTGGGCGCGCTGCAAGGCGGCGTCGTCTACGCGGCGGTGTTCCTGGCGCTGGCCGTGGTGAGCCGCAACGCCGTCACCATCGGCCTCATCTACGCGCTGGTCTGGGAGTCGATGATCGGCGGCTTCGTCGCCGGTTCCCGCAACCTCTCGATCCAGAGCTGGGCCCTGTCCAGCGTCGACGCCCTCACCTCCGCCACCACCGTCAACATCGGCTCCTCAGCCACCACGGGCCTCATCCTGACGGCCATCACCGTCACAGCCGCCCTCACCCTCGCCATCACCAAACTCCGCACCCTAACCCTCGCCACAGCCGACTAACCCCCTTACCCCACGCGCAGGCCCTCCCGACTCCGTCGAGAGGGCCTGCGCTTTTGCGGAACCCGCCCCCGACCGCGCAGCGTCGGGTTCCCGCCTCCCGCGCGCTACCGGACGCTCGTTTCTCGCGCGGCGCCGCATACCCGCCTTCCGTGCGGCGTCGGACGCTCGTCTCCCGCGCGGTGCCGGACGCTCGCTTCCCGCGCGGTGCTGGGCACTCGTTTCGCGCGCGCCGCGGACCTCACCCGCAACGCGGGTGAGGTCCGCGGCGCGCGGTCCGCGGCGCGCGGTCAGGGTGGGCGGTCAGGGTGGGCGGGGTTGGGGGGTGCGTTGACCGGGGTTGTGGGGGCGGCTTATTGTTGCGCGTGATGGAACGGTGTATCGGCTGGCGGAACGGGCTGGTCGAGAGGGGGAGGTGGGCAGGGTGACGGACGGGCCGTTGGCGGGGGTGCGGGTGCTTGACGTGTCGACGATTCTTGCCGGGCCGTTGTGTGCTCAGATCCTTGGGGATTTCGGGGCGGACGTCGTCAAGGTCGAGCATCCGGACAAGCCGGACGGGATGCGGGGGCACGGGAAGTCCAAGGACGGGCATCCGCTGTGGTGGAAGGAGGTCGGGCGGAACAAGCGGACCGTGGGGTTGAAGCTCAGCGATCCCGAAGGGGCCGCGCTGCTGCTTCGGCTCGCGGAGACCGCTGATGTGCTCATCGAGAACTTTCGGCCGGGCACCCTGGAGAAGTGGGGGATCGGGCCTGAGCGGCTGCATGAGGTGAACCCGCGGCTCGTCATCGTGCGGGTCACCGGGTTCGGGCAGACCGGGCCGTATGCGTCGCGGGCCGGGTTCGGGACGCTCGCCGAGGCGATGAGCGGGTTCGCCCACCTCACCGGCGATCCGGACGGGCCGCCGACGCTGCCCGCGTTCGGCCTCGCCGACAGCGTCTGCGGGATCGCCGCGTCCTCGGCCGCGACCATGGCCCTGCTGGCGCGCGAGCGCACCGGGCTGGGCCAGGTGATCGACATGAGCCTGCTCGAGCCGCTGATGGCCGCCGTGGGCCCGTCGCCGACCGTCTACGACCAGCTCGGCGTCGTGGAGACAAGGCACGGCAACCGCTCGACCAACAACGCGCCGCGCAACACCTACCGGACCAAGGACGGCGCGTGGCTCGCCGTGTCCACCAGCGCGCAGGCCATCGCCGAGCGCGTCATGCGGCTCGTCGGGCACCCCGAGGTCATCGACGAGCCGTGGTTCGCCACCGGACGCGGCCGCGTCGAGCACGTCGAGCTGCTCGACGCCCTGGTCGGCGGCTGGATCGGCGCGCGCACCCGCGACGAGGTCGTCACCGCCTTCACCGAGGCGGGGGCGGCCGTCGCGCCCGTCTACGACGCGCGCGACCTCGTCACCGACCCGCACGTGCGCGAGACCGGGATGTTGACGACCGTGCCCGACCCCGACCTCGGGCCGCTGCTCCAGCACAACGTCATGTGGCGGATGTCGCGCACGCCGGGCCGGGTGCGCTTCACCGGCCGCGCGCACGGCGCGGACACCGCGGAGGTGCTCGCCGAACTCGGCGTCGCCGCCGAGGACGTCGCCGCGCTGCGCGACCGCCGGATCGTGGGATAGCCGCGGGCTGTCCCGCGCCAAGTGAGAGAGGGAGACCTTTGACCAACGTGAACGGACCCGCCTTCGACCTCGTGGTCAGGGACGTCCTCGTCGTCTCGCACGAACGCGACGAACCCGTCGCGGGGGACATCGGCGTCAAGGACGGAAAGATCGCCGCGATCGGCCCGAACCTCGACGTCACCGGCGTGCCCGAGGTCGTGGACGGCGGCGGCAGGCTCGCCTTCCCCGGCGCGGTCGACGCCCACCAGCACTGGGGCATCTACAACCCGCTGTCCGACGACACGGTGAGCGAGTCGCGCGCGAGCGCGCAGGGCGGCGTCACCACCGCGCTGACGTACATGCGCACCGGCCAGTACTACCTGAACAAGGGCGGGCCTTACGCCGACTTCTTCCCCGAGGTCCTTGCGGCCGCCGAGGGACGCGCGCACGTCGACTACGCCTTCCACCTCGCGCCGATGTCCAAGGGGCACATCGCGGAGATCCCCGAGCTGGTCGAGCGGTTCGGCGTGACCTCGTTCAAGATCTTCATGTTCTACGGGTCGCACGGCCTGCACGGGCGCTCGGCCGACCAGAGCAGCTTCCTGATGATCCCGCAGGACGAGCGCTACGACTACGCGCACTTCGAGTTCGTCATGCGCGGGGTCCAGGCGGCGCGGGAGAAGTTCCCGCACCTCGCCGACGAGATCTCGCTGTCGCTGCACTGCGAGACCGCCGAGATCATGACCGCCTACACGCGGCTCGTGGAGGAGGCCGGCGACCTGTCCGGCCTCGCCGCCTACAGCGCCTCGCGTCCCGCGCACTCCGAGGGCCTCGCGGTGTCGATCGCGTCGTACCTCGCGCACGAGACGGGCCTGCCGACGATCAACCTGCTGCACCTTTCCGGCTTCAAGGCGGTCGACGCCGCAGTCCGCATGGCCAAGGCGTTCCCGCACATCGACTTCCGCCGCGAGGTCACCGTCGGGCACCTGCTCGCCGACATCACCACAGCCTCCGGCATCGGCGGCAAGGTGAACCCGCCGCTGCGCGACCGCGAGGACGTCGAGGCGCTGTGGTCGTACGTCGCCGACGGGACCATCGACTGGGTCGTGTCCGACCACGCCTGCTGCCGCGACGAGGCAAAGTTCGGCGCGGACCGCGACGACGTCTTCCTCGCCAAGTCCGGCTTCGGCGGCGCGGAGTACCTGCTGCCCGGCATGGTCACCGAGGCGCGCAAGCGCGGCGTCCCCCTGGGCCGCGTGGCCGCCCTCACCGCCGCCAACCCCGCCGCGCGCTACGGCCTGCGCGCCAAGGGCGTCCTCGAGCCGGGCCGCGACGCCGACATCGCGCTCGTCGACCCGAACGTCACGTGGACGGTCCGCGCGGAGGACTCCGAGTCCACCCAGGAGTACACCCCGTTCGAGGGCTTCGAACTGACCGCCAAGGTCACCGACACATTCCTACGCGGCACACGCGTCCTGCACAACGGCTCCGTCACGGGCCCGCCAACGGGCCGCTTCCTCACCCGCCCATACCCGGCTGCGTAAGGGGCCCCCACGGGCCGCTTCCTCGCTCGCCCGTACGCGGCTGCGTAAGGGGCCCCACGGGCCGCTTCCTCGCCCGCCCGTACGCGGCCGCGTAAGGGGCGTCATACGGGACCTCGTACCCCCGCCCGGCTTGCGCCGCGCGGGGGTGCGGTCGTTGCGTCAGCAGCCCGCTTTCGCGTGGGCGATGGTCTCTACCTGGGGGCGTAGGGCTTCGGACATGGCGTGGACGGCGGACATGGGCCTGAGCATGACGGTGACGTCGGTGATGACGCCGTCGGCGTCGGTGGTGAGGAGGTCGCAGCCGTGCACCTCGGTCGGGCCGATGCGCGCCTTGAAGACCAAGGCGTGGGAGCCGGTGGCGGGGTCGGAGATCTCCTGTGTGTACTTGACGTCCTCGAAGACGGTGAACGCGGCGCGCAGGACCGCCGCGACGGTGTCGCGGCCCCGGTAGGGCTTGTGGGCCACGGGGCTGTGGAAGACCGCGTCGTCGGCGAGGAGAGCCGCGAAGGCCGCGGCGTCGCCCTTGTCGACTGCCGCACGGAAGGGATGCAAGGCGGCCACCTCTGAGATTCGTTCGTTACCTACCGGACAGTGGGTAATTATTGGCGGAAATAGCCGTTTGTCCAGCTTTGCCAGAGGTCGCGCCGAGACCGGCCACCCCCGTCCGACGGCTACCCTGGGCCGGTGTTGGAGCGGCTGACGACGGCCTGGGGCGCGCTGGACCTCGGCCGGTACCCGGAAGACGAACGCGACAATCTGCGCGCCTGGGACGCCGCGGACGAGTACCTCCTCAGGCATCTCGCCGAAAGGGACATCTCACCCCGAGGTGAGGTCGTCGTCCTCGGCGACCGCTGGGGCGCGCTCGCGACGGCCCTCGCGGCCGGGCCCGAGGGCCCGCCGCCGGTCTCGGTCACCGACTCCTTCCTCGCCCACCGGGCCGCCCAGGCGAACCTCGCGCGCAACGGCCTCGCCCCCGACGCCGTCTCCTTCCGAACCCCCGGCGACCGGCTTCCCGACAAGGCCGACATCCTGCTCGTCCGGGTCCCCAAGAGCCTCGCCGCGCTCGAACACGGCCTGCACGCGCTCCGCCCGGCCCTGCACGCCGGGACGGTCGTCGTCGGCACCGGCATGGTCAAGGAGATCCACACCTCGACGCTGCGCCTGTTCGAGCAGATCATCGGCCCGACCCGCACCTCACTCGCCGAACGCAAGGCCCGCCTGATCCTCACCACCCCCACCCGGTCCCTCGACCCCGCCCGGTCCCTGGACCCTGCCCCGTCCCTGGCCCCCGGCCCCGGCCCGTCGCTCGACCCCGCCCGGTCCCTGGACCCCGCTTCGCCCTTGGACCCCGCCCGGTCCCTGGACCCCGCTTCGCCCTTGGACCCCGCCCGGTCCCTCGACCCCGCCCCGCCTCTGGACCCCGTCCCGCTCCTGGACCCTGGGCCCTCCCTGGACCCCGGCCGGTTCCTCGACCCCGGCCGGTTCCTCGACCCCGGCCGGTCCCTCGACCCCGGCCGGTCCCTGGACCCTGGGTCGGACCCGTGGCCGCTCACGTACACCCTTGACGACGATGCCGGGCCCGTCTCGGGTCGTGTCGTCGTCAACCACGCGGGGGTCTTCTGCGCCGACCGGCTCGACGTCGGGACCCGGTTCCTGCTGCGGCACATGCCCGTCATGCCGGAAGCGCGCCGGATCGTCGACCTGGGTTGTGGCAACGGGGTCCTCGGCCTCGCCGCCGCGCTCACCCACCCCGCCGCCGAGATCGTCTGCACCGACGAGTCCTACGCGGCGGTCGCGTCGGCCCGCGCGACCTTCGCGGCCAACGGCGTCACCACCGGCGTGTTCCAGGCGGCCGACGGGATCGGCGACATCGCGCCGGGATCGTGCGACCTCGTCCTCACCAATCCGCCCTTCCACTCCCACCAGGCCACCACCGAGGCCGCCGCCCGCAGGATGTTCGCCGGTGCCCGCCGCGCCCTGGCCCCGGGCGGCGAGCTGTGGGTCGTCGCGAACCGGCACCTGGGCCACCACGCGGCGCTGCGGCGGATCTTCGGCAACTGCTCGGTCGCCGCGTCCGACCGGAAGTTCACGGTCCTGCGGGCCGTTCGCCGCCGCTAGGGTCCGGGGTTCACCGCCGCTGACCTGGGGGTACATCACGGTTCGGTGGAATTCGAGCCTTCGGGGGTGGAGTGTTCCGGCGTGGGGGAGACGGACGCTTCGCGCGGATGTGGGCGCGGGCGTTCCACTCCGTGCGCGGAAGGGTCACCGGCCTCGCCGTCACCGTCTCGCTGATCGTCCTGTCGGTGTGCGCGCTGCTGCTGCTCGCGCTGATCCGCCAGGACGCCGCCATGAAGGCCGCGGCGACGGCGGCGCACACCTCGCGGTCCCTGGCCGTCAAGGCGATCACCGAACGGCTCGCCGACCCCATCGAGCGGACCGGCGACCAGGCCGAGCTCATCCAGGTCGTCGGCGTGGACGGCAGGGTCCTCGCCGCGACCCCCGCGCTGCGCGGCCACGACCCGCTGACGACCGCGCGCCCCGCCGACCCCGACGACGTCAGGATCGACACCACGGCGTGCCCGAAGCGGATCAGGGGCTGCCTGTACGTGGTCGGCTTCCATGTCGCGTCCTCCGCCTATGAGCAGCCCGTCACCGTCTACGCGGCCGTCGAGCTGCCCGGCATCCTCGGCGACGGCTCCTCCATCGGCATCCGCGTGCTCATCCTGCTGGTCCTGCTCGTCTCCCTGATCGGCTTCGGCACCTGGGTGGCCATCGGCGCGGCTCTACGGCCCGTGGAGGAGATCACCGACGAGCTCGCCGACATCACCGCCTCCGACCTCTCCCGGCGCGTCCCCGTCCACTACAGCGGCGGCGGGGAGGTGCAGAAGCTCGCCGAGACCGTCAACGGGACGCTGCACCGGCTGGAGCAGGCGACCGACCGGCAGCGCAGGTTCGTCGCGGAGGCGTCGCACGACCTGCGCAACCCCATCGCGGGCATGCTCACCCGTCTCGAGGTGCTGGACGGCGAGGACGAGGACTACCCGTGGAAGGAGGTCGTCCACGAGGCGGTGCACGACGCCGAGCGGCTGAGCGCGATCGTCGAGGACCTGCTTGAGCTGGCCAGGCTCGAGGCGGGGTCCGCGCCGCCGACCGAGACGCTCGACCTCGGCGCGCTGGTGCGCCGCGAGATCGCCCAGCGCCCGCCCGACGCCCTCCCGATCACCACCGACCTCGTCGGCGGCGTCTGGGTGCGCGGCAGCCCCCTGCGGCTGGCCCGTGTGTTGGAGAACCTGCTCGCCAACGCGGTCAGGCACGGCAGGTCGGGCGTCCGGGTGCAGGTGCGCGTCGAGGACGGCGACGCCGTCATGGGCGTCTACGACGACGGCGACGGCGTGCCGGAGGCCGACCGGGAGCGGATCTTCGAGCGGTTCGCCAGGCTGAAGGAGTCGCGCGAGCGTGACTCGGGCGGCACGGGCCTCGGCCTGCCCATCGCCAGGGAGATCGCGCGCAACTACGGCGGTTCCCTCGCCGTCGCCGAGGGCGAGGGCGGCCGGTTCGAGCTGCGCCTCCCGATCGCCGACCCGCCCGAGCCGCAGGAGCCGCCGCCCGAGGGTTAGAGCTCGTCCTCAAGCACATGCGGCGACGCCGCCCGCAGCCCGCCGATGAGCGCGGGGACGAGCAGGACCATCAGGAACAGCAGCGGGACGACCCACTCGCCCGTCCACTGGTAGAAGACGCCCATGATGATCGGCCCCGGTACCGCGCATAGGTAACCCGTGCTCTGCGCGAAGGACGACAGCAGCGTCACGCCCTCGTTGGTACGCGCCCGCAAGCCGATCAGCGCGAGGCTCAGCGGGAACGCCGACTGGGAGACGCCCGCGAGCAGCGCCCACAACCAGGGCAGGTCCGCGGGCCAGAAGGCGAGCCCCGCATACGCGACGAACCCGGTGCCGAGCAGCACCGCCACCAGCGCGCGCTGGTTGGGCCGTCGTACGGCCAGCACGGGCATCACGAAAGCGAGCGGGATGCCTATCGCGATGCACAGCGCGAGCAGCAGTCCCGCGGTGTTCGGGGAGAAGCCGGCGTCCCGGTAGATCTGCGGCAGCCACCCCATCGTGGAGTAGGCGGCGGTCGCGTTGACCATGAAGAACACCGCGAGCGCCCACGCGGTCCTGCTGCCGCGCAGCGGCGGCAGCGTGCGCGCGCCGCCGTCGGTCTTGGCCGTCAGGCCGCGGCAGCGCACCGCGACGAGCAGCGCGAGCAGCGCGAGCGTCCCCCAGACGGCGAGGCCGCTGCGCCACGACCCGAGCGACTGCGCGACGGGCACGGCCAGCGCCGCCCCGACGGCCGCCCCGATCGTCAGGAACGCGGTGTAGACGCCCGTCACCAGCCCGGCCTTCTCCGGGAACTCGCGTTTGACGACCGACGGCATGAGCACGTTGGCGATAGCGATCCCGCCGAGCGCCAGCATGCTGAACAGCAGGAACACCACCGGCTCGGCCGCCAGCGCGCGGACCGCGAGGCCCACGCCGAGCAGCAGCATCCCGACGCCGAGCGCGCCCGCCGCGCCGAACCGCCTGGCGAGCCGGGGCGCGAGCGGGCCGAACGCGGCGAAGCACAGCGGCGGCAGGGCGGTCAGCAGGCCCGCGGTGAAGCCGTTGAGGCCGACCGCCGCCCTGATCTCCGGCAGCAGCGGGCCGACGGTGGTCGCGCCGGGCCGCAGGTTGAGCGAGACGAGCAGGATCAGCGCGACGACGGGTCCCGCCGCGGTGGCACGGCGCAGGGGGGTGGCGAGCGACATAGGGGCAATCATAGAATCATTGGATGAATTGTCCCGCGCTTGCCCCCCGGGTCGGCCCTGCTGGAACGATGGCCCCATGACGCTGTCGTCCGCCCGCCGCACACCGCTCTTCGAGCAGGTCGCCGCCCAGTTGCGCGAACAGATCACCGCGGGCCGCTGGCCCGTCGGCAGCCGCATCCCCACCGAACCCGAACTCGCGGAACAGCTCGGCGTCGCGCGCGGCACCCTCCGCGAGGCGGTACGGGCCCTCGCCCATAACGGGCTCCTCGACATCCGCCAGGGCTCCGGCACGTACGTGGTCTCGTCAAGCGAGCTCGCCGGGGTCATGCGGCGGCGCTTCGCCGACTTCGACCGCGAGCACGTCAAGGAACTCAGGACGATGCTCGAGACGTCGGCCGCCGGGCTCGCCGCGCTGCGCCGCACCGAGGCCGACCTCGTCCACCTCGACGCGCTCCTCGACCGGCGCGAGCGCGCCTGGCGGCACGCCGAGCTGACCGGCGAGCTCGAGGACTTCGTCCAGGCCGACGCCGCGCTGCACCACGCGATCGTCGAGGCCGCCCACAACCCGGCCCTCAGCGGCATCTACGCCGACCTCGGCGACTTCTTCCGCGCCGAACTGCGCGACTTCTTCGCCGGCGAGCTCACCCCCGACCGCCACGTCGACCACACCCGCCTCATCGCCGCCATCCGCGCCGGCGACGCCAACGCCGCGACCCGCGAATGCGCCCTCTTCGCCACCTTCCCCGACCCCCACCCGACCCCCGCCCCCGACACCCAGGCTTAAGGGGACATAGGGCGGGAAGTACTACTTTCGGTAGGGGGATTTTCACGGACTGACAGCTTCGGGGGAAGCCAGATGGGCGTGCGGGTCTGGCTGGCTCTCGCGGGTCTGGCGATCGCGTGGATTCCCGCCTTCGCGCCGCCGCCCGCCGATCCGTTGCGCGACTTCTATGCGCAGCGTCCGCTGTGGACGCCTTGTGCGCACGACCCCTCGTTCTCGTGTGCGCGCGTCAAGGTGCCGCTCGACTACGCCGAGCCCGACGGGCCCACCCTGTCACTCGCGCTCAACCGGCTTCCGGCGGCCGACCCCTCGCATCGTGTGGGCGCGCTCGTCACCAACCCGGGCGGGCCCGGCTCGTCGGGGCTCGCCTTCGCCTACCGCGCGCGCTCGTTCTTCTCCGACGACCTCCGCGCGCGCTACGACATCGTCGGCATGGACCCCAGGGGAGTGGGCGAGAGCGACCCGGTCTCCTGCGCGATCACCACGGCCATGGACCAGGCCGAGAACACCGCCGACTACGCGCGCGCGCTTGCGGCGAGCTGCACGGCGACCGCAGGCAAGGTCATCGGACATGTCCGCACCCCCGACGTCGCCCGCGACCTCGAAGTGGTCCGCCACGTCCTCGACGAGCCCGCGCTCAACTACTACGGCGCTTCTTACGGCACGGTCCTCGGCCAGTTCTACGCCCACCTGTTCCCCGCGTCCGTCGGCAGGATGACCCTCGACTCCATCGCCGACCCCACGGGGTGGCCCGGCGACCCGTCGGCCCAGGCCGTCGGCTTCGAGACGGCGTTCGGCGTGATGGTCGCCACCTGCGTCAAGCAGGGCGGGTGCCCGCTCGGCAAGGACCGCACCGACATCATGTCCCGGGTCGGCCGCATGGTCGCCCGCCTCGACGCCAAACCGCTGCGCACCGCCGTCGGGGGCCCGCCCGTCACCAGCCGGGAGCTCCTGCGCGTGATCGAACTCGCCACCTACCGCGAGGCGTCCTGGCCGAAGGTCGCCAAGGCGCTAGCCAAGGCGCTGCGCGGCGACGGCTCCGGCCTGCGCGCCCTCACCGCCGAGCAGGCCGACGCCGAGGACGGCGCGGGGACCGTCCCGGCCGGATACCACGCGGTCCTGTGCCCGCACCTGCGTCCCGAGGAGCGCACCGCCGACGCCGCCGCGCGCGCCGGGGCCGAGGCGGTGGCCGTCGCGCCGCTGTTCGGCAGGCAGGTCGAGTCCCAATGGCTCGCCTGCGTGGACTGGCCGGTGCCCTCACTGCCCGAGGCGGGCAAGGCCCTTTCCGGCTCCGGCGCGCCGCCGATCCTGCTCGTCCACAACAGCCACGACGCGGCGACGCCCGTCCACTGGGCGCGGGCCCTGCACGGACGGCTCGACGGCAGCGCGCTCGTGGTCAACGAGTCGGGCGGCCACGGCTTCTATCCGATGGGCGAGTGCACCCGCGCGGTGGTCGATTCCTTCCTCCTGAAGGGGGCTCTTCCGGCCGGCGGAACGGCCTGCGGCGACCGTGCCCACGAGGCCGTCAAAAGCCCGGAAAGCGCAGGTCGGAACGGGCGCGACACCTCATCGGCCGACCCCGGGCCTGACCGGCCCTTATCCGGTTCGCGCAAGGGGTCGGGACCGTGTATTGTTTTCCCTGCGAGCACGACGCAAGCCCCTTTAGCTCAGTCGGCAGAGCGTCTCCATGGTAAGGAGAAGGTCTACGGTTCGATTCCGTAAAGGGGCTCGATGAAACACTGAAGTGACGCCCGGCCCGCATCGGGCCGGGCGTTCACCGTGTTTCGGGCGACCACTGGGTCAGGTACTCTTGGCAGTGCCGACCGCTCTCAGTGGCCTCGTCATGGCGGGGTAGCTCAGTCAGGCAGAGCAAGCGGCTCATAATCGCTGTGTCGCCGGTTCAAGTCCGGCCCTCGCTACAAAATCCGATCACATCAAGTCCCCCCGGGACGTGGTCGGATCAGTATGTCCGAATCCCTTGAACAGAAAGGCACTCCATCGTGGCTGCCACCGACGTTCGGCCGAAGATCACGCTGGCCTGCCAGGAGTGCAAGCACCGCAACTACATCACGCGCAAGAACCGGCGTAACGACCCGGACCGCCTTGAGCTGAAGAAGTACTGCCCGAACTGCCGGTGCCACCAGCCGCACCGCGAGACCCGCTGACGCTCCGCGATCCGCGAAAGCCGGCTCGGCACTGGCGACAGATAGACCGAGCGCTTGCCTAATTCGGCCCGTTCCCAGGCGCACCCGCCGGGGACGGGCCGAACGTCGTTCTGTAACCTTCCCCACTAGGCGCGAACGGTTTCCCCGTCACCCCCGGGGACCGAGATCCGAAGAGACTCGGAAGGAAAGCGGCATGGCACTCAACACCGATTTCATCGGGCGGACGTTCCCGCCCAGTCCTCCTTATGAGGTCTCCCGGGTGAAGATCCGCGAGTTCGCCGACGCGATCGGCGACGGCAACCCGATCTACCGCGACCCGGAGGCGGCGCGGGCCGCGGGTCACCCGGACGTCGTCGCCCCGCCCACGTTCCCCATCGTCTTCTCCCTCGGCGGCGACTACTTCGCCGACCCCGACCTGGGCCTCAACTACGCCATGGTCGTGCACGGAGAACAGCGCTTCGAGTACAAGCGGCCCGTCGTGGCCGGTGACGCGCTCACCGCGCAGGCGACCATCGCCGACATCCGCAAGGCGGGGCGCAACGAGCTGCTGAAGATCGTCACCGAGATCCGGGACACCGCCGGCGAACTCGTCGTCACCACGTACAACACCATCGTCGAGCGGGGGGCCTGACCATGGCGGCGACAGTCAAGTACGACGAGGTCGAGGTCGGCACCGAGATCCCCGCGACGAGCTACGACGTCAAGCGGCTCAACCTCGTGATGTACGCGGGCGCGTCCGGCGACTTCAACCCCATCCACTGGGACGAGCACTTCGCCAAGTCCGTCGGCCTGCCCGACGTCATCGCGCACGGCATGTTCACCATGGCCCAGGGCGGCAGGTTCGTCACCGACTGGGTCGGCGACCCCGGAGCCGTCCTCGACTACGGCGTCCGCTTCGCCGGCATGGTCCCGGTGCCGCACCAGGCCGGGAACACCATCGTGATCAGCGGCGTCGTAGAGGAGAAGCTCGAGGACAACAAGGTCGTCGTCGGGCTCACCGCCAAGACCGGCGACCAGAAGGTGCTCAGCCAGGCCAAGGCCGTCGTCCGGCTAGCCTGAGGCCGGGTCGCGCGCACGCGCGGAACCGACGCGTGCGCGCCCACCCGTCCCGTCACGCCGCCCAGACCCGCCGCCCAGACCCAGGGGGAGACATGAACGTCCACTGCCAGGACGTCCGGCTGTCCGGATACACCACCCTGCGGCTCGGCGGCCCGGCCCGCACCTTCGTCGAGGTCACCACCGAGGACGACCTCGTCGCGGCGGTCCGCGCGGCCGACCGGGACGGGGAGCCGGTGCTCGTGCTGGGCGGCGGCAGCAACCTCGTCGTCAGCGACGCGGGCTTCCCCGGGACCGTCGTGCGGGTCGCGACCCGCGGTGTGTCGATCAAGGGCGGGACGGTCAGGGCCGAGGCGGGCGAGGACTGGGACGCGCTCGTCGCCAGGACCGTCACGGCGGGCCTCGCCGGGCTCGAGTGCCTGTCCGGCATCCCCGGGCGGGTCGGCGCGACCCCGATCCAGAACGTCGGCGCCTACGGCCAGGACGTCAGCGAGACGGTCACCGAGGTCCGCGTCTACGACCGCGTGGACGACGCCGTACGCACCCTCAAAGCCGACGAGTGCGGCTTCACCTACCGGCACAGCGTCTTCAAGGGCCACGACAGGTACGTCGTGCTGTCGGTCGCCTTCGAGCTCGCCGAGACCGGCGAGTCCCGGCCCGTCAAGTACGCCGAGCTCGCACGCCGCCTGGGCGTCGCGGTAGGCGAGTGCGCGCCTCTGGCCGACGTACGCGCCGCCGTCCTCGAACTGCGCAGGGGCAAGGGCATGGTCCTCGACCCCGCCGACCCCGACACGCGCAGCGCCGGGAGCTTCTTCACCAACCCGATCCTCACCCCCGCCGAACTCGCGGTCCTCGCCGAGCGCGCCGAGGGCTTCCCCGCGTTCCCCGAGCCGGACGGGCGCACCAAGACGTCGGCGGCATGGCTGATCGACCGCGCCGGATTCGCCAGGGGACATGCGCGCGGACCCGTCAGGCTGTCCACCAAGCACACCCTCGCGCTCACCAACCCCGGCCCCGACGGGACCGCCGCCGACCTCCTCGCGCTCGCCCGCGAGGTCCGCGAGGGCGTCCGCGCGGCCTTCGGGGTGACGCTCGTCAACGAGCCTGTCTTCATCGGGCTCAGCCTTGACGAGGACGCCCCGGCGGCCCGGAACTAGGCGGCCGGGCCCGGCGGCGTCGCGAGCCACTCGTCAACGCCCGCGAGCAGCCGCTTGCGCACCGCGTCGGGCGCGGCCGACCCCCGGATCGAGGAGCGGGCCAGCTCGGCGAGCTCCTCGTCGGTGAAGCCGTGCTCGCTGCGCGCCAGCTCGTACTGGGTGACGAGCCGGGACCCGAACAGCAGCGGGTCGTCCGCGCCCAGCGCCATCGACACCCCCGCCTCGAACAGTGTGCGCACCGGCACCTCGGCCGCGCTGTTGGCGACGCCGAGCGACACGTTCGAGGCCGGGCAGACCTCGAGGGTCACCCCGAGCCGCGCGATCTGCTCGACGAGCGCGGGGTCCTCCACCGAGCGGACCCCGTGGCCGAGCCGGTCGGCGTGCAGCAGGTCGAGGCACGGCCGCACCGACTCCGGCCCCTGGAGCTCGCCGCCGTGCGGGGACAGCAGCAGCCCGGCCCTGCGCGCTATCCGGAACGCGCCCTCGAACTCGTAAGGCTTGCCCCTGCGCTCGTCGTTCGACAGCCCGAACCCGACGACGCCGCGCCCGGCGTACTGCGCCGCGAGCCGCGCGAGGATCTTGGCGTCGAGCGGGTGACGTGTCCGGTTCGCCGCGACGATCACGCCGATCCCCACCCCCGTCGCGTCCTCGGCCGCGCGGGCGGCGTCCAGGACGAGTTCGAGCGTCGGCGTCAGGCCGCCGAAACGGCTCTGGTAGCCCGACGGGTCGACCTGGATCTCCAGCCAGCCGGAACCCTCCGCCGCCTCGTCCTGGGCGGTCTCCAGGACCAGCCTGACCAGGTCGGCGGGCTCCTGCAGGACCGAGCGGGCCAGGTCGTAGAGCCGCTGGAACCTGAACCAGCCGCGCTCGTCGGTGGCGCGCAGCGCGGGCGGCCACTCCGACACCAGCGCCTCGGGCAGCCGCACACCGTGCCTGATCGCCAGCTCCACGAGGGTGCTGTGCCGCATCGAGCCGGTGAAGTGCAGGTGCAGATGTGCCTTGGGCAACAGGGCGAGATCACGGCGCTCCATCTGCCAATCCTGCCTGATCAGACAGGGGTTCATGGGACGGCTGCGCCGGAACCACCCGGAAGTACTAGACGCGCCGCGCGGTTTCCGGTTCGACGTGGGGCGCTCGGGGACGTATGCTGCTGGCCTAGCGGCGCGCTGCGCGAGCACGCCCGCTGTAGGGCAATGGCGCAATTGGTAGCGCTCCGGTCTCCAAAACCGGCGGTTGGGGGTTCGAGTCCCTCTTGCCCTGCGGAGCAGCTTCACGTTCCCAGCCGCACGTGAGCGCGCATAGTGTGGATGCACGCGCGGCGGATACCACGCCGTGTCGGACGATCAATCCGAACGAGGGTGAGATGGCGACTGACATTCGCGACGCCGCGACCGAGGACAAGGGCAAGCCCGCGAAGCGCAAGCGCACCGGTCCTGTTCTCTTTATCCGCCAGGTCGTCGGCGAGCTGCGCAAGGTCATCTGGCCGACTCGCAAGGAGCTCATCACCTACACGATCGTGTCGTTGGTGTTCGTCCTCGTCATGATCGGCATCGTCTCGCTGCTCGACTGGGGGCTTCAGGAGGCCATCTTCGCCCTCTTCACCTAGAAGAGCCGAGCGAAGCGTTCCACCACCCGTCCCCGTAGGAAGAGAGTCACCGCCGTGTCCGAGTCCTCGCAGTTCCACGACGAGCTCCCGCAGGAGCCGCTGTCGGATGAGGTTCTCCCGCAGGGAGAGGACGCTGAGGCGCAGGACACCGACGCGGACGTCGAGGCCGCCGAGCCCGTCGAGGCCGAGCTGGAGTCTGACGAGGCCGACGGCGAAGAGGCCGAGGAGTCCGACGCCGACGAGGCGGAGGCCGAAGAGCCCGCCCCCGTCGTCGACCCGATCGCCGACTACATGCGCGAGCTGCGGATGCTCCCGGGCGACTGGTACGTCATCCACTCCTACGCGGGGTACGAGAACCGGGTCAAGAGCAACATCGAGACCCGCACCACGACCCTGAACATGGAGGACTACATCTTCCAGATCGAGGTCCCTCAGCACGAGGTCACCGAGATCAAGGGCGGCAAGCGCCAGAAGGTGAACGAGAAGGTCCTGCCGGGCTACATCCTGGTGCGCATGGACCTGACCGACGAGTCCTGGGGCGCGGTCCGCAACACCCCGGGCGTCACCGGCTTCGTCGGCCTGTCGAACAAGCCGTCGCCGCTCAGCCTCGAAGAGGTCGCCAAGCTGCTCGCGCCCGAGGCCCCCGAGCAGGCGCAGACCGCCAAGTCCGCCGCCACCAAGGCCGCCGCGACCGTCGACTTCGAGGTCGGCGAGTCCGTCACCGTCATGGACGGCCCCTTCGCGACGCTGCCCGCCACGGTCAACGAGATCAACCTCGACACCCAGAAGCTCAAGGTCCTCGTCTCGATCTTCGGCCGCGAGACCCCCGTCGAACTCTCCTTCAACCAGGTCTCCAAGATCTGACGAAGGCCCACCCGCCCTGTCAGGGCGGGTACCCTTTGCATATGCTTCCCGGCGCTCACGCGCGGGGACCAAGGGCTCCAACATCCCCGGCTCACGTTCCAGCCGGGGATGTTGCCTGTGAAGCAGGAGTCGGAGCCGAAACCACCCTGGAACGGAAGAAGGCGAACCATGCCTCCGAAGAAGAAGAAGATCAGCGCCATCGTCAAGGTCCAGCTGAACGCCGGTGCCGCGACGCCCGCGCCGCCCGTCGGTACCGCGCTCGGTCCGCACGGCGTCAACATCATGGACTTCTGCAAGCAGTACAACGCTGCCACCGAAGCCCAGCGCGGCAACGTGATCCCCGTTGAGATCACGATCTACGAGGACCGCTCCTTCACCTTCATCACCAAGACGCCGCCGGCGCCGCAGATGATCCTGAAGGCCGCCGGCATCGACAAGGGCTCCGCGGTCCCGCACAAGACCAAGGTCGGCTCGATCACGCAGGACCAGCTCCGCGAGATCGCCGAGTTCAAGATGAAGGACCTCAACGCCAACGACATCGAGGCCGCCGCGAAGATCATCGCCGGCACCGCCCGCTCCATGGGCATCGAGGTCAAGTAGCAAGGTGCCGCGGCTTCCGCCGCGGCAATCCAACACAGTGGTAGAGCCTGCGCGGCTCGTTAACACCACGAACTCCCGAGGAAGGGGAGCAGTATGAAGCGCAGCAAGGCTTACCGGGCCGCGGCTGAGAAGATCAACCAGGACGAGCTGTACACGCCGCTCGACGCGGTGCGGCTGGCCAAGGAGACCAAGGTCACCAAGTTCGACCCGACGATCGAGGTCAACACCCGCCTGGGCGTCGACCCGCGTAAGGCCGACCAGATGGTGCGCGGCACCGTCAACCTGCCGCACGGCACCGGCAAGACCGCCCGCGTGCTGGTCATCGCCGGTGGCGCGAAGGCCGACGAGGCCCGCGCCGCGGGCGCCGACTTCGTGGGCGCCGACGACATGATCGAGCAGATCTCCGGCGGCTTCCTCGACTTCGACGCCGTCGTCGCGACCCCGGACATGATGGGCAAGGTCGGTCGTCTCGGCCGGGTCCTCGGTCCGCGCGGCCTCATGCCGAACCCGAAGACCGGCACCGTGACGATGGACGTGGCCAAGGCCGTCACCGACATCAAGGGCGGCAAGATCGAGTTCCGCGTCGACCGGCACTCCAACCTCCACTTCATCATCGGCAAGGCGTCCTTCGACGACCGCCAGCTCGTGGAGAACTACGCCGCCGCGATCGAGGAGATCCTCCGCCTCAAGCCGTCGGCCGCCAAGGGCCGCTACCTGAAGAAGGTCACCGTCACCTCGACGATGGCCCCCGGCATCCCGGTCGACCCGTCGGTCACCCGCGGCTTCACCGCCGAAATCGACGAGTAAGACCACCCCGTCCCCGGACGGCCCCCGCACCACCGCAAGGCCCGCGCGAGCCCCGCTCCCGCGGGCCTTCCGCATTTCCCCACGACGGCCCCCAGCCCGGGGAGCAGGTGGCGGTGGGGTGAGTTTCTGGTTGTTTCGTTATGTAATTGGGTGTTTCGGGGTGGTGCGGGGGGGTGGGGGTGGGGCGAGAATCCGGGGATGAAGAAATGGGTTGCCGGCGGGGTCGTCGGTGTGAGCCTTGTGCTGGGGCTTGTCGGGTGTTCGGGGGAGTCGTCCACGGGGGGTGGGGGAGGCGCGTCGGCTTCGGCCGCGCCGGCGGGGCAGGACGCGGGGAACGCGATCAGGGCGGTCGCCGAGCGGTCCAAGGGCATTGAGTCCCTGGCCGTGGAGATGAAGATCGAGGGGACGGAGCAGGTCACGGGCAAGGGCGTGCTCCGGTTCAAGCCCGACGTCGCGATCTCGATGGAGATGACGGTCGCGGGCTCGGGGGCCAGCAAGGTCATCGTGCTCGGCGACGCGGTCTACGTCGGGAGCGGCGACGGTTCGCCGATGGTCGGCGGCAAGCCGTGGATGAAGATCAAGACCGGTGACATCGCCGCGCAGGGGGGTCTTGACCCCGAGGCGCTCACCGCCCAGTTCCGGCAGAACGACCCGGCGGCCCTGGCCAAGCTGTTCGCCGCGTCGAAGGACGTCGTCGTGGTCGGCGAGGAGGACTTCGAGGGCGTCAAGACCGTGCGCTACAAGGGCACGATCGACGCGAAGGCCGCGGCCGCGTCCGACCCGTCGCTGCAGGGCACGCTCGACGGGTTCGGCGAGGGCGTCGGCGAGGTGAAGTTCGACGTCTGGATCGACGCCGACAACCTGCCCCGCAAGACCGTCACCTCGGTGGACATCAAGGACGTCGGGACGACGACCGTCACGGTCGTCTTCCGCGACTACAACAAGCCGGTGACCATCGAGGCCCCGCCGGCCGACCAGGTGGCTTCGGCGAACTGAGTCCGCACGGTGACCGGGCTCGGCGGAGCCCGGTCACTGTTGGGCCGGGGGCGGGCGGCGGGGGAGAATCCGGGGTATGAGGCAGCGGGTCGTGGGCGTGGTCGCCGGGATGGGTCTTCTGTTGGGCGCGGTGGGGTGCGCGGATGACGGGGCGGTGAAGGTGGAGCCGCCGGGGACCGTGGCGGCGACCGCGGGGGCGCCGGTGCCGACGCTTCCCGGGACGCCCGGGGCGACGCCGCCGCCGGTGACGACGTCGGCTCCCGCGCAGGGCACCCCGGCCGCCGCGTTGCGGGCGGCCGCCGAGCGGGCCGGTCAGATCACCGCATACGCGATGGAAGTGCGGGTGGACGGGCAGGAGAAGGTCACCGGCACCGGGAGTTTCCAGGTGCGGCCGACCCCGGCGAGCTCGGTCGAGATGACGACGGTCGGGGCCGGGACGGCGAAGCTGATCGTGATCGGCGACACCGTCTACATGAGCTCCCCGGGCGCGGAGGCGTCGTACGGCGGGAAGAAGTGGCTGAAGGTGACGCCGCAGGACGCCGCGTCCGGCAGCGGCGCGGACCCCGAGGACCTGAAGTCGCAGTTCGACCAGACCGATCCGGCCAAGCTCGCCGCGCTGTACGCGCTGTCGACCGACGCGGTGGTGGTCGGCGCGGAGGACGTCGGCGGGGTCGCGACCACGCACTACCGGGGCACCGTCGACGCGGCCGCCGTGACCGACCCGGCCCTGAAGCCGATGGCGCAGCAGCTCGCGGGCGGCGCGCCGAAGATCGCCTTCGACCTGTGGACGGACGCCGAGGGCCTCCCGCGCAAGGCGGTGAGCACGGTGACGGGCTCGGCCCCGATGACGACGACCGTCGTCTTCCGCGACTACGGCAAACCGGTGACGGTCTCGCCCCCGCCCGCGAGCGAGGTCGCCGACTTCGGCCAGCCCTGACCAGGCCGTCGCTGCAGAAAGGGGGAAACGGGCTACTTCGGGAGGCTGACGCCGAAGGGACCATGGTTGGTTCCGACGGGGGATGTGCCGTCGGCCGGGGGAAGGCAGACTGCGAGGCATGAAGAAGCTCGTTGCCGGTGCCGCGGTAGGCACCTCCCTCGTTCTGGCGCTCAGCGCGTGTTCCGGCGCGACGTCGGACTCCGCGCTCCCCGCGCAGAACGTCAGCGCGGTCCAGGCTCTGGACCAGGTCGCGATCGAGGCGGAGAAGGTGGAGACCTTCACCGCCGAGCTCACCATGGACGGCGCCGGGAAGGCGCACGCCACAGGGTCGTTCCGCCTGAAGCCCACCCCCGCGTTCTCGGTCGCGATGGACTCATTCTCGGTCGCCGGGATCGACGTCCCGGCGGCGGGCACGCAGGTGGTGCTGCTCGACGAGACGATCTACGTGCGCAACCAGCAGCTGTCGCAGTTCGTCGGCGGCGGCAAGCCCTGGCTGAAGATCAGCGTCGGGGAGGCCGCGGGCGCTGCCGGGTTCGACGCCAACGCGCTGGTCCACCAGTTCCAGCAGGCCGACCCGGGCCATCTCGCCAAGATCTTCTCCGACTCGACCGACGTCACGCGCGTCGGCGAGGAGAAGATCGACGGCGTCGCGACAGTCCACTACAAGGGCACCGTCGACATCAAGAAGGCGATCACCGAGTACGACGGCGATCTGAAGCAGGCGGCCGAGCAGCTCAGCAACGGCTCGGAGAAGCTCGCGTTCGACATCTGGACCGACGCCGAGAACCTGCCGCGCAAGGTCGTCACGCATGTGACGACGAGCGAGGCCAAGACCTTCGACGTGACTGTCGTCTTCCGCGACTACGGCTCGAAGGTGTCGGTGGCCGCGCCCCCGGCCGACCAGGTCGGCGACATCAAGGTCCCCTGACCCACCCTCGGGCCTGCGGGCCCCTGTTGACTCGAGGGCCCGGCGGGCGCGCCGCCGGGCCCTCGAACACGTCGCGGCGCGGCATCCGATTTGGCGGGCGCCGCGCTTTGACGTAGTGTGTGCTGCAACCGAAGACCGCCGGTCGCTGCCGCATGGCAGCCGAAGAGTCCTGAGGCATCTCAGGGCGGCCCGCGTAGGTGAACCCGAGCTTCACATGGCTTTTTTCTCCTGTGACGCCCCGTGTGCATCTGCGCCGGGGCGCTTTGTGTGTTTCAGGGCTCCGGTGGTCGGCTCCCGGCAACGGGAGTGGTCCCTGTGAAATTGAAGGAGTCCCATGGCGAGGGCGGACAAGGCCACGGTCGTCGCGGAGCTGAAGGAAGACTTCTCCAGCTCCAGCGCCGCCGTGCTGACCGAGTACCGCGGGCTCACTGTGGCTCAGCTCAAGGAGTTGCGCCGCAGCCTCGGTGACACGACGAAGTTCGCCGTCGTGAAGAACACGCTGACCAAGATCGCCGCGAAGGACGCCGGCGTCGAGGGCCTGGAAGACCTGCTCCAGGGCCCCTCGGCGATCGCGTTCGTCAAGGGCGATGTGGTCGAGGCCGCCAAGGGCCTGCGCGAGTTCTCCAAGGCGAACCCGTTCCTGGTGATCAAGGGCGGCTACCTCGACGGTAAGCCGCTCGACGCCGACCAGGTCACGAAGCTGGCCGACCTCGAGTCGCGTGAGGTCCTGCTCGCGAAGCTCGCGGGTGCGCTGAAGGCTTCGCAGAGCAACGCCGCGGCGCTGTTCAACGCGCTGCCGACGCAGCTCGCCCAGCTTTCCGAGGCCCTGCGCGTCAAGCGCGCCGAGGGTTCGGACGCTGTCACCGAGGAGGCTCCGGCCGAATAAGGCCGGAGTTTTCTGACCCCCGTGGTCCACAGACCATAAGCAAGAAGCCATACCCGGAGGAACAATCATGGCGAAGCTCAGCACCGAAGAGCTGCTCGACGCGTTCAAGGAGATGACCCTTCTCGAGCTCTCCGAGTTCGTGAAGCTGTTCGAGGAGACCTTCGACGTCAAGGCCGCCGCGCCCGTCGCGGTCGCCGCGCCCGGTGCCGCTGGCCCCGGCGCCCCCGCCGCCGCCGAGGAGGAGAAGGACGAGTTCGACGTCATCCTCGAGGCCGCCGGCGACAAGAAGATCCAGGTCATCAAGGAAGTCCGCGGCCTGACCTCCCTCGGCCTCAAGGAGGCCAAGGACCTGGTCGACGGTGCTCCCAAGGCGCTGCTGGAGAAGGTCAACAAGGAGACCGCCGACAAGGCCAAGGCCGCCCTCGAGGGCGCCGGCGCCACCGTCACGGTCAAGTAAGGCCCCGCGCTCAGGCGCACCACGGCCGGTCACCCCGTTGGGGGTGGCCGGCCGTTCTGTTTGTCGGGCCGACCCCAACGGAGGCGGCCGTGTGTGGCAGTAGCTGGTGTTTTGCGGTGGGCGCACATACTTCAGCCTGGTTTTGTCACTGCGCAATAATCACGGGAGTGCCGTAAGTAACGATTGTCTTACGTCGTCGTGTTCCGTCTCGAAAACGGGGTCCCGGCCCTTCCCTTTTGGTGATTCCGCACTAGATTAGTGAAACCGGACACAGGCTACTGGCCGGTAGTCACGAAGGGGTCGCACCCCGTGACGTTGCAGCTGCTACTCGCGCATGGGTTCGGAATCCCCCCGGCTGGACGAGAGGTGACGAGTGGGCGTCGAAATCCGCGTTGAAGGGCTGACCAAGCGCTTCGGCCGTCAGACCATTTGGGAAGACGTCTCCCTGACGCTGCCCGCAGGAGAGATCTCGGTTCTGCTCGGCCCCTCGGGAACCGGCAAGTCGGTGTTCCTGAAGACCCTGGTCGGGCTGCTCAAGCCCGAGCGCGGCAACGTCTGGATCGGCGACCGCAACCTGCCGCAGCTGCCCGAGGACCTCCTGTACGAGACGAGGAAGCTCTTCGGCGTCCTGTTCCAGGACGGCGCGCTGTTCGGCTCGATGAACCTCTTCGACAACATCGCGTTCCCCCTGCGCGAGCACACGAAGAAGTCCGAGTCCGAGGTGCGGCGGATCGTCCTTGAGAAGATGGAGATGGTCGGCCTCATCGGGGCCGAGGGCAAGCTCCCGGGTGAGATCTCCGGCGGTATGCGCAAGCGGGCCGGCCTGGCCCGCGCGCTCGTGCTGAACCCCGAGATCATCCTGTTCGACGAGCCGGACTCGGGTCTCGACCCCGTCCGCACCGCCTACCTCAACCAGCTGATCGTCGACCTGAACGCGCAGATCGGCGCGACGTTCCTGATCGTCACGCACGACATCAACACCGCGCGCACCGTCCCGGACAACATCGGCCTGCTGTTCCGCCGCGAGCTGATCATGTTCGGGCAGCGCGAGATGCTGCTGTCGTCGGAGGAGCCCGTCGTCAGGCAGTTCCTCAACGCGCGGCGCGTCGGCCCGATCGGCATGTCCGAGGAGAAGGACGTCAGCGAGCTCGAGGCCGAGGCCAAGCTCGGCAGCGACCCCGGCAAGCTCCCCCCGATCGCGCCGCAGCTCATGCCGTCCGACGGCAGGGTGCGGCCCACCCAGCACGCGCCGGGCTCGTGGCTGCGCGCCAACGGCGTCACGCCCCCGCCCGGTTCGTTCATCGACGACCTCGGCCGCGACTGGGTCCAGGAGTGGCCCCGTTACGTGGCGAGCATGGGCGCGTCGGCCGCGGCGCCGGGACCCGCCGGGAAAGGTCTGTAGATGAAGACGGCACGACATGGCGCAGCCCCGTCGGGGCTGCGCCCGGTCGCCGATGGCGCGTTCAACCTGCTGGTGAAGGAACCGGGGCGGTTCTTCGCCCTGTCGCTCGACGTGTTCAGGGCGCTGTTCCAGCGGCCGTTCCAGTGGCGCGAGTTCATCCAGCAGGCGTGGTTCATCGTCGGGGTCACGGTGATTCCGACGGTCCTCGTGGCGATTCCGTTCGGCGGCATCCTCTCGCTCCAGATGGGCGGCCTGGTCCGTCAGCTCGGCGCGCAGTCCTACATCGGCGCGACGAGCGTCATCGCGATCGTCCGCGAGGTCAGTCCGATCGTCACCGCGCTGCTCATCGCGGGCGCGGCGGGCTCGGCCATGTGCGCGGACCTCGGCGCGCGCAAGATCCGCGAGGAGATCGACGCGATGGAGGTGCTGGGCATCAACCCGCTGCACCGCCTCGTCGTCCCGCGCACCCTGGCGTGCGCGTTCATCGCGCTGTTCCTGAACGGCCTGGTCAGCGTCGTCGGCATCGTCGGCGGTTACGTGTTCAACGTGATGCTCCAGGGCGGCACGCCCGGTGCGTACCTGGCCTCGTTCAGCGGCATCGCGCAGCTTCCCGACCTGTACCAGGCGGAGTTCAAGGCGTTCGTGTTCGGTCTGACGGCGGGCCTCGTGGCCGCCTACAAGGGCCTGAACGCGAAGGGCGGCCCCAAGGGCGTCGGCGACGCGGTTAACCAGACGGTCGTCATCACGTTCATGCTGCTGTTCCTGGAGAACACGATCATCTCCGCCCTGTACCTCCAGCTCGTCCCGGCGAAGGGCATGTGATGGGCACCCTCGGCAAGCCGCTTGAGCGGCTGGACGACCTCGGCAGACAACTGTCGTTCTACGGGCGCGCGTTCGCCTGGTTCTTCAAGGCGCTGACGCGCTACCGCACCGAGGTGCTGCGGCTGCTCGCTGAGGTGTCGCTCGGCACGGGCGGCCTCGCGGTGATCGGCGGCTCGGCGGTGATCGTCGGCTTCATGACCTTCTTCACCGGCGCTGAACTGGGCTTGCAGGGCTTCAAGTCGCTCGACCAGATCGGCTCGTCGGCGTTCACCGGCTTCATCGCCTCGTACTTCAACACCCGCGAGCTCGCCCCGCTGGTGAGCGCGTTGGCGCTGTCGGCGACGGTCGGGTGCGGCTTCACCGCGCAGCTCGGCGCGATGCGGATCTCCGACGAGATCGACGCGCTCGAGGTCATGGCGGTCCCGTCACTGCCGTTCCTGGTCTCCACGCGCCTGGTCGCGGGTCTGATCGCGGTGATCCCGCTGTACGTGATCGGCCTGCTGTCGTCCTATGTGGCGACAAGGGTGATCGTGACGGTCTTCTTCGGGCAGTCCGGCGGGACCTACGACCACTACTTCAATTTGTTCCTGTTGCCCTACGACATCTTGTGGTCGTTCGGCAAGGTGCTCATCTTCGCGACGCTCGTCATGCTGATCCACTGCTACTACGGCTACCACGCCTCCGGCGGCCCCGCGGGCGTCGGCGTCGCGGTGGGGCGCTCGGTGCGCACCAGCCTTGTCACGATCAACGTGCTCGACCTGCTGCTCGGCCTCGCGATCTGGGGCACCACGACGAGCGTGAGAGTGGCGGGATAGATGAGCGAGACGATCAGGCTCCGGTCCCTCGGAGTCGCCTTCATTGTCGTGTGCCTGCTGCTGCTCGCGCTGTGCGTCGCCTTCTACCAGAAGGCGTTCACCCCGGTCGTGAAGGTGCGCTTCACCACCGACCGGGCGGGGCTCCAGCTCCTCGAACACTCGGACGTGAAGATCCGCGGGCTCATCGTCGGCGAGGTGCGCTCCATCTCCGCCGACGGCCAGGGCGCGGTGATGGAGCTGGCGATCCAGGAGGACAAGGCCAAGCACGTCCCGTCGAACGCGACGGGCAGGCTGCTGCCCAAGACGCTGTTCGGCGAGAAGTACATCGACCTGTCCGTGCCGGACCAGCCCGCCCAGCCCGTCCGCGACGGCGTCGTCCTCAGGCAGGACACCTCGCAGGAGACCATCGAGATCAACAAGGTCCTCGACGACGTCCTTCCGCTGCTGAAGGCGGTCGAGCCGGCGAAGCTGAACGCCACGCTCAACGCGATGGCGATGGCGCTGGAAGGCCGCGGCGACCAGCTCGGCGACACCCTCGAACAGCTCGACGGGCTGCTCGGCAAGGTGAACCCGGAGCTGAAGCAGCTGCTGTACGACTTCGAGGCGTTCGGCGACGTGTCCCAGGTGTACGCGAACGCGACGCCCGACCTCATGCGGGCGCTGCGCAACATCAACGTGACGTCCGGGACGATCGTGGAGAAGGAGGCGGCCATCGAGTCGCTGATCCCCGCGGTCACCGCGGTCGCCGACAAGGGCACCCGGTTCATGTTCGACAACGGCAACAAGATCGTCGGCGTGAACATCGCGTCAAAGCAGGTGCTCCAGCTGCTGGCGACCTACGCCCCGTCGTTCCCGTGCATCTTCGACGGCATCGAGGTCATGGCCCCGCGCGCCGACGAGGCGTTCGGCAACAACAAGCGGCCCTCCTCGAACCTCTACATCGAGATCGTGAAGCCGCGTCCGGCGTACAAGTACCCGATCGACCTGCCGGAGGCCAAGGACTACCGCAAGCCGCGGTGCTACGGCCTGCCGAACCCCGAGGTCCCGTTCCCCGACTACGTCGCGCTGGACGGCACCGAGGACAACGTCTGGTGGAAGCAGCGCGGCATGTCGGAGATGTTCGTGCAGCCCGGCGCTGAGATGAGCCAGGAGGACCTGGTGAAGGCCGTCGCCGCGCCGACGCTCAAGCAGGACGCCTCCGAGGTGCCCGACTTCGCGACGCTGCTGCTCGGCCCCCTGGTCGGCGGCAAGGTGGTGACCCTCAAGTGAGTGAGAACAGGCGCACCGCCACGGCGGGTGTGAAGCTGCTGGTGTTCGTCGCCGTCGCGTCGGTGCTGACCGGCATGCTCGGCGTCGCGATCGCCAACCGCTCGTTCGGCCCGACCACCGAGTACCGCGCGGTCTTCAAGGACGCGACGAGCCTGCTCGAGGGCGACGAGGTCAGGGTGTCCGGCGTGCGCGTCGGCCAGGTGACCGGCGTGAAGCTGCTGTCGCGCGAGGACGAGCAGTTCGCCGAGGTGTCGTTCTCCGTGGAGGAGACCGGCCCGTTCGTCGACGGCCTGCCCGCGAGCACCAAGGCGCAGATCAGGTACCGCAACCTCATCGGCACCCGCTACCTCGCCCTTTCCGAGGGCGCGGGCACGCCGGGACAGATGCTGAAGGCCGGCGGTTCGCTGCCGGTCGAGCAGACGACCCCCGCGCTCGACCTGACCGTGCTGTTCAACGGCTTCCGGCCGCTGTTCAACGCGCTCCAGCCGGGCGACGTCAACCAGCTGTCCATGGAGATCATCAAGGTCCTGCAGGGCGAGGGCGGCACGATCAACAGCCTCCTGTCGCACGTGGCGTCGCTGACCAACACCCTCGCCGACCGCGACGAGGTCATCGGCCGCGTCATCACCAACCTCAGCGAGGTCCTGACGACCGTCGCCGACCGCACCGACCAGACGAGCCGGCTCATCAAGGAGCTGAACGGGTTCGTCAGCGGCGTCGCCGGCGACCGGGTGGCGATCTTCGACGCGCTCGACTCGCTGAACACCCTGTCCGACGTGACCGCCGACCTGCTCGTGGACGCCAGGCCGTCGCTGAAGACCGACATCGACGGGCTCAACGAGCTGACCCGCACCCTCGCCGACAACGGCAAGGTGATCGACAAGAACCTCGGCGACACCCGGGACCGGCTGGAGAAGCTCGGCCGCACCTCGGCCTACGGCTCCTGGTTCAACTACTACCTCTGCTCGATGGACGCGCGGATCGTGCTGCCCGGGGCCCCGGCGTACTACACGCCGAAGCTCGTCAACGACAACGCGAGGTGCAAGCAGTGAGGCCGTTCAGAGAGAGGAACCCGGCCGCGCTCGGCGCGGTCGCGCTCGCCGGGATCGCGACGGGGATCGCGCTCGCGCTGAACCTCGACAGCCTTCCGGTGATCGGCGGCGGCACGACCTACCACGCGCACTTCGCCGAGGCCGCGGGCCTCAAGGAGGGCGAGGAGGTCAGGGTCGCGGGCGTCAAGGTCGGCAAGGTGACGGGCCTCGACCTCGAGGGCGACCACGTGCGGGTCGACTTCAAGGTCGACAAGGACCTGCACGTCGGGGACGCCTCGGAACTCGAGATCAAGATCAAGACCCTGCTCGGCGCGCACTATCTGGCGCTCGACCCGCGCGGCCGCGCCAAGCAGCGGCCGGCCAAGGCGATCCCGATCTCGCGGACGACGGTCCCCTACGAGGTCGTCCCGGCGCTGTCGGACCTCACCCGCAACGTCGAGGAGATCGACACCGACCAGCTCGCGAAGTCCTTCGACACCCTGTCGGAGACCTTCGAGAACTCGCCGGAGGAGATCAAGGCGTCGCTGCGCGGTCTGCGCCGCATCTCCGAGACCATCTCAAGCCGCGACGACGAGCTCAGCGAGCTGATCGACCGGGCCAAGGACGTCACCGGCGTGCTGAACGAGCGGCAGGACGACCTGGTCCAGCTCGTCAAGGACGGCGACAAGGTGCTCCAGGCGGTCAAGGCGCGGCGGCAGACGATCCACGAGCTGCTGGTCAACACCTACGCGCTCGCCCAGCAGCTCAACGCGCTGATCGACGAGAACGAGGACGAGATCAAGCCGCTGCTGGCGAATCTGAAGAAGGTCACCGGCATCCTCCTGGACAACCGGGAGAACCTCGACCGGACGATCCAGCTCATGGCGGTCTACGGCAGGCAGTTCACCGACGCCACGGGTCAGGGCCGCTGGTTCGACAGCTACATCCAGAACCTGCTCCCCCTGCCGGTCTCCATCGGGGACCCCTCCACCGACAAGAAGACCGACAAGAAGACCGAGAAGAAGGGCAAGTCAGGCAAGGAAACCAAGCCTGAGTCGTCCGACGGCCCGCTTCCGCTGCTCCCGTGAGGTCCCCCGTGCGTTCCTTCTTCAAAGCCTTGGTGCCGCTCGTGGTCGCGGCCCTGGCCGTGACGGCGGTGGTGCTGTTCTGGCCGGGCGAGCCGCGCAACCGCGTCACCGCCTACTTCTCCAACGCGGTCGGCCTGTACGCGGGGGCCGACGTGCGCATCCTCGGCATCCCGGTCGGCGAGGTCGAGTCGGTGACGCCGTCCGGCACCTCCGTCAAGGTCGTGCTGAACTACGCGTCCAAGTACAAGGTCCCGCAGAACGGCAAGGCGGTCATCGTCTCGCAGTCGCTGGTCTCCGACCGGTTCGTCCAGCTCGCCCCGGTCTACAAGTCGGGTCCGGCGATGCAGGACGGCGGCGTCTTCCCGCGCAACCAGACCGACGTGCCCGTCGAGGTCGACCAGGTCGCGCAGAGCCTGAACGAGCTGTCGCTCGCGCTCGGCCCGGACGGCGCGAACTCCGACGGCTCCCTGTCGCGCCTCCTCGAGGTCGCCGCCGCCAACCTCGACGGCAACGGCGACGACATCCGCGCGACGATCGACGACTCGGCCAAGGTGCTGTCCACGCTCAGCGAGAACCGCGAGGACATCACCGCGACCATCCAGAACCTCGAGGGCGTCACCTCCGCCCTCGCCGCCAACGACGACGCCGTCCGCAGGTTCACCCAGAACCTCTCGGACGTGTCGGTGCAGCTGAACGGCGAGAAGGAGGAGCTCAGCCAGGCGCTGAAGATCCTCGGCCCGACGCTGCGCAACGTCACACGGTTCGTCAAGGACAACCGCGAGGCGCTGTCGGACGACGTGCACGACCTCGCCGAGGTCACCGCGATCCTCGTCAAGCGCCAGGAGGCGCTGGGCGACTTCCTGCAGACCGCGCCGATCGGCATCAGCAACATGACGCGCGCCTACGACCCGATCTCCGGCACCCTGCACACCCGGACGAACTTCCGGATGCTGAAGAACCCCGCCGACTGGATCTGCTCGCTGGCCTACTCGCTCGGCACCCCCGCCGACGAGTGCCTGAAGACGCTCGCGCCGATCAGCGGCGGCCTGCCGATCGACCTGCACCTGGACATCTCGTGGATCACCGCGATGACCACCACCTACAACCCCAAGCCGCTCCCGCCCGACGCCTACGGGCCGAACGGCAAGCCCGGCAAGAGCGACGGCAAGGGCGACGGCAAGGGCGACGGCAAGGGCAAGGGCGGGACCAAGAAGGACAAGGACGCCGACGGCGGCGTGCCGACCTCCACCGACCTGACCCTCGGCGGCCTGTTCACCGGAGGTAACCCATGAGACGGTTCGCGCTCGCGCTCGCCGGGACGTCGCTCGCCCTCGCGGGCTGTGGCTTCCAGGGCGTGCAGTCGATCCCGCTTCCTGGCGGCCCCGACCTCGGCGACGACCCGTACGAGGTGTCGATCGACTTCGAGAACGTGCTCGACCTGGTCCCGCAGTCGACGGTCAAGGTCAACGACGTCAACGTCGGCAGGGTCGAGGAGATCACCCTCGACGGCTGGCGGGCCAAGGTGAAGGTGCGGCTGAACGGCGACGTGAAGCTGCCCGACAACGCCGTCGCCACGATCAGCCAGACGAGCCTGCTCGGCGAGAAGTTCGTCGCGATCGCCCCGCCCGCGCAGGGCGCGGTCGGTGAACTCGGCGACGGCGACAAGATCGAGATGATCGCGACGTCGAGCAGCACCGAGGTCGAAGAGGTGCTGTCGGCGCTGTCGATGCTGCTGAACGGCGGCGGCATCGAGGAGATCTCGACCATCACCCGCGAGCTCAACGCGGCGATGTCCGGCCGTGAGGAGTCGATCAAGTCGGTGCTGCGCCGCGTCAACACGTTCGTCAAGACGCTCGACCGGCAGCGCGACACCATCACCGACGCGCTCGACAAGATCGACGACCTGCTGGTGAAGCTCGAGGCGGAGAAGGAGACGATCGCCGACACGATCGAGCGGACCGAGCCCGCGATCGCGATCCTCGAGCAGAACCAGAAGGACCTGACCAAGATGCTGGTCAGCCTCGACAAGTTCGGCGACATCACCACGAAGGTCATCAAGGACTCCAAGGGCGACCTGCTGACCAACCTCAAGAGCCTCCAGCCGATCCTGAAGAACCTCAACAAGACCGGCGACCTGCTGCCCGAGCACCTCGGCACGATCATGACCTTCCCGTTCTCCCAGGCGTTCTCCAACACCGTCCGCGGTGACTTCGCCAACATGAACATGACGGTCTCGCTCGACATCGAGGAACTCGCGCACAACCTCCTGACCGGCACCGAGCTCGACCCGGCGCTCGACAAGTCGATCAAGAAGCAGGCCGAGGCGCTGCGCGACCTCGTCAGCCCGCCCGGGATCAGCGTCACCCAGACCCCGCCCGGCGTCCTGGGCGCCGGCGACGAGGCGGGCGGCGGCACGTCGATCCTGCCGAGCATCGGCATGGGCGGCACGGACCCGGCCCTCACATCCCTGCTCATGGGAGGTCTGTCGTGATCCTGAAGCGCGGCGTCAAGATCCAGCTCCTGGTCTTCCTCATCGTCACCGTGCTCGGCGTCAGCTACACGCTGGTCCGGTACGTGGGCATCGGCGGCGGGCTGTTCAACCAGACCTACAAGGCGTACGTGCAGCTGCCCGACTCCGGGGGCGCGTTCACCAACTCCGAGGTCACCTACCAGGGCGTGCCCGTCGGCAAGGTCGGGCCGATCGACCTCGTGGACGGCGGCGTCAAGATCGAGCTCGTCCTGGACAAGGGCTACCGCATCCCGCGCGACACGATCGCCGTCGTCGCCAACCGCTCGGCGGTCGGCGAGCAGTACGTCGACCTCCAGCCGCGCAGCGACAAGCCGCCGTACCTTGACGAGGGCAAGCCCTTCACGATCACCGACGCGCGGATTCCGGTGAAGACCGCCGACCTGCTGCGCAACCTCGACAAGACCGTCACGTCGGTCAACGTCGATGACCTCGGCACGATCGTGGACGAACTCGACAAGGCGTTCAACGGCGCGGGCGGCGACCTCCAGTCGATCCTCGACGACAGCGGGAACATCATCAAGGAGGCGGACGAGAACTTCGAGACCACCTCCCGGCTGCTCGACAGCGGCGGCACGTTCCTGGACTCCCAGCGCGACAACGGCGGCGCGATCCAGACGTTCGCCCGCAACCTCGCCCTGCTGACCGACTCGATCCGCAACGACGACCCGTCGATCAGGGCCGACATCGACGCCGTCAAGCCGGCCGTCGGCCAGGTCGACGCGCTGATCGACGGCCTGTCGGACGACCTTCCCGTCCTGCTGGCCAACCTCACAAGCACCGGCCAGGTGATCACCGCGCGCCAGGACGGCCTGCGCTCGATGCTGATCATGTTCCCGTTCACCGTCGCGGGCGCGCAGACCGTCATGCCGGGCGACGGCTACCAGCACTTCGGCCTCGCCCTCAACATCGACGACCCGGCGCCCTGCACCGACGGCTACGAGAACACCAAGCCGCGCTGGCCGCAGCAGACCAAGGACCTCCCGGCCCGCCTCGACATCGGCTGCAAGTCGAAGGACAAGTCGGTCGGCGTCCGCGGCGCGCAGAACGCGCCCAAGCCCCGCCCGTACGTCGCGCTTCCCCCCGGCGCGCTGGACGGCGCGGGCGAGCCGCCCGCCGCGAGCACCCGGCTCAACGTGTCCGACGCGAACAAGGACAAGGACGGCGAGACCACCGTCTACCAGACGAACTCGTCAAAGTCCGTCTTCGTGACCGGCTACGATCCGACATCCGGCAAGTACACCGGCCCGGACGGCGTCACCTACACGATCGGTTCCTCCGGGGGAGCCCAGAACCTCTTGGGGGAGGAGTCATGGAAGTGGCTGCTGCTCGGACCGCTCTCCTAGGCGGCAGATCGCGGATGGTCGCGGCGACGGTGCTCGCACTGCTCGCCGCCGCCCTCCTCGCCGCGACGATCGTCCTCGGCCTCCGCACGATGGAGGCCGCGGACGCCGCCCGCGACCGCGACGGCGCGATCAACGCCGCGCGCCAGACGGCGCTGAACATGATGACGCTGGACTACAAGACGATCAACGAGGACATGCAGCGCGTCCTCGCGGGCACCACCGGCGTCTTCAAGGACCAGTACGCCTCGAACTCGGCGACCTTCATCGAGGAGGTCACCAAGACCCAGGCGACCTCGCAGGCCGAGATCCTCTCCGCGGGGCTCACCGGCGGCGACGCCGACTCCGCCGAGGTGATCGTCGCGGTGTCGGCGCTGGTGACCAGCCCGGCGGTGCCCGAGGGCAACCCCCGCTACATGCGGTTCGTCCTCGACGTCACCAAGGTCGACGGCAAGTGGCTCGTCTCGAAGTTCGGAGTGGCCCTGTGAGCGAAGCGACCGACACCGCGCGGCCCGTCGACGACGCCGTCGCGGACGCCCCGGCGGAGACCATCGAGGAGATCGACGGCCAGCTGTCCCTCGCCGACGCCGAGCCGGAGCCCGCCGAGCCCGCCGAAGCGAAGGCCGAGGACGCCGACGAGATCGACGCCGACGAGCCCGCCGAGGACGACGACGCGAAGGCCGAGCCCTCCGCGAAGACGAAGACCAAGGCGAAGCCCGAGACCGAGGACGCTGAGGACGCTGAGGACTCAGAAGAGTCCGGCGAGGCCGACGCGGAAGCCGACGGCGACGCCGATGCCGACGACGCCGTCGCGGCGAAGGCCGTCGAGAAGAAGCGGAAGAAGGCCGTCAGGCCCACGCAGAAGCCCGTACGGGCCTCCCCCGGCCCGGGAGTCCCGCTGTGGGTCCTCGGCGTCCTGGGCGCTCTGGTGGTCGCCCTGGGGGTGTCGACGGCCTGGCTGTGGTCCTCGGGCCGCACCGCGCTCACCCAGGACGAGATCGACAAGGCGGTCCGCACGGCGGCGGCGTCCGCGCAGCACATCTCCTCGTGGGACTACCGGACGATCGAGCAGGACATCGACCAGGTCCTCGGCGAGACGACCGGCGACTTCCACAAGGCGTACGAGGCGAGCGCCGCCAAGCTGCTCCAGACGGCTCCGGAGCAGGAGGCCGTGACCGTCGGCATGACGAGCAAGGCGGGCGTCGAGGCGGTGAAGGACGACGGGTCGGTGACGGTCCTGGTCTTCCTCAACCAGCAGACGACGAGCAAGGACGCCGAGGCGCACATCGAGCAGCACAGGCTCAGGTTGACCATGGTCGACCGCGACGGCCGCTGGCTGGTCTCCAAGCTCGAGGTCCTCGGCTGACGGACGCCGAAGACGGCCTGGTCAAAGATCTTTTCCCGTACTGTGAGGGACCCCTCAACCGGAGGGGTCCTTCGCCGTTTCGGAACCTGCGGATTTGTGGTTATTCCATGTGACCCGCGTCTCTAAACTATGAGGCTTGTCACTGCTGCTCAGGGCCCGAAAAGTCCCTGTGCGGCCTTGACTTGGCCGCCTCGAAGGACGATGCTGCGAGGCAACTGTGATGTGCATAGCGAATGTAGGCTTGCAAGCGGTGTGGCAGTCGGCTACACTGCCCCTTTGCGCTGCCCTTTAGCTATCCTCCGTGCAACCATGCCGTGATCTTGGTCCGGGCGCCGGTCGTCACAGATCGGACCCCTTCCATGCGACACGGGTTTTTCGGGGATGCATTGGCGTGCACGCCCGTACCGCCGCGAGCCCTCGGAAGGACCACTCTTGGCAGCCTCGCGCAACGCCTCGAAGACCCTGACCGGTCCGAACCGCGTCTCCTTCGCGCGCATCAATGAGCCGCTGGAAGTCCCGGATCTCCTTGCTCTCCAGACAGAGTCGTTCGACACTCTGCTCGGGAACGAGCGCTGGAAGAACCGGGTGAAGTCGGCCCAGGATGCTGGTCGAAAGGATGTACCGACCCAGTCGGGTCTCGAAGAGATCTTCGAGGAGATCAGTCCCATCGAGGACTTCTCCGGGACCATGTCCCTCTCGTTCCGTGACCACCGGTTCGAGCCGCCCAAGTACTCGGTAGACGAGTGCAAGGACAAGGACATGACCTACTCCGCCCCCATGTTCGTCACGGCGGAGTTCATCAACAACACCACCGGTGAGATCAAGAGCCAGACGGTGTTCATGGGCGACTTCCCGCTCATGACCCCCAAGGGCACCTTCATCATCAACGGGACCGAGCGCGTCGTCGTGTCGCAGCTCGTGCGCTCCCCCGGTGTCTACTTCGACCGTCAGCTGGACAAGACGTCCGACAAGGACATCTACGGCTGCAAGGTCATCCCGTCCCGGGGCGCATGGCTGGAATTCGAGATCGACAAGCGCGACAACGTCGGCGTGCGCATCGACCGCAAGCGCAAGCAGGGCGTCACCGTCCTGCTCAAGGCCCTCGGCTGGGACGACGAGCGCATCCGCGAGCGCTTCGGCCAGTACGAGTCGATGAACATCACCCTGGAGAAGGACCACACGGCCAACCAGGACGAGGCGCTGCTCGACATCTACCGCAAGCTGCGGCCGGGTGAGCCGCCGACCAAGGAGTCGGCGCAGACGCTGCTGAACAACCTGTACTTCAACCCCAAGCGTTACGACCTGGCGAAGGTCGGCCGCTACAAGGTGAACAAGAAGCTCGGCCTCGACCTGGAGATGAGCCAGGGCACCCTGACCGAGGACGACATCGTCGCGACGATCGAGTACCTGGTCCGGCTGCACGCCGGCGAGGAGGAGTTCACCGCGACCGACGGCCGCACGCTGCCCGTCGAGGTCGACGACATCGACCACTTCGGCAACCGGCGCCTGCGCTCGGTCGGCGAGCTCATCCAGAACCAGGTCCGCCTTGGCCTGGCCCGCATGGAGCGCGTCGTCCGCGAGCGGATGACCACCCAGGACGTCGAGGCGATCACCCCGCAGACCCTGATCAACATCCGCCCGGTCGTGGCGTCGATCAAGGAGTTCTTCGGCACCTCGCAGCTGTCGCAGTTCATGGACCAGACCAACCCGCTCGCGGGCCTGACCCACAAGCGCCGGCTTTCCGCGCTGGGTCCGGGCGGTCTGTCGCGTGAGCGCGCCGGCATGGAGGTCCGTGACGTCCACCCGTCGCACTACGGCCGCATGTGCCCGATCGAGACGCCGGAAGGCCCGAACATCGGTCTGATCGGCTCGCTCGCGGCGTTCGGCAGGGTGAACCCGTTCGGGTTCATCGAGACGCCGTACCGCAAGGTCGTCGACGGCAAGGTCACCGACCAGATCGACTACCTGACCGCCGACGAGGAGGACCGCTTCGTCAAGGCGCAGGCCAACTCGGGCCTGAACTCCGACGGCTCCTTCGCCGAGGCCCGCGTCCTGGTCCGCACCAAGGGCGGTGAGACCGAACTGGCACGCGCCAGCGAGGTCGACTACATGGACGTCTCGGCGCGGCAGATGACCTCGGTCGCCACCGCGATGATCCCGTTCCTCGAGCACGACGACGCCAACCGCGCGCTCATGGGCTCGAACATGCAGCGCCAGTCCGTCCCGCTGCTGCGCAGCGAGGCCCCGCTGGTCGGCACCGGCATGGAGTACCGCGCCGCCACCGACGCGGGCGACGTCATCACCTCCGACAAGGCCGGTGTGGTCGAGGAGGTCTCCGCCGACTACATCACCGTCATGAACGACGACGGCACGCGCCAGACCTACCGCGTCGCGAAGTTCAAGCGGTCCAACCAGGGCACCTGCTTCAACCAGAAGCCGATCGTGGACGAGGGCCAGCGGGTCGAGCAGGGCCAGGTCCTGGCCGACGGCCCCTGCACCGACCAGGGCGAGATGGCGCTGGGCAAGAACCTCCTCGTGGCGTTCATGCCGTGGGAAGGCCACAACTACGAGGACGCGATCATCCTGTCGCAGCGCCTCGTGCAGGACGACGTGCTGTCCTCGATCCACATCGAGGAGCACGAGGTCGACGCCCGCGACACCAAGCTCGGCCCCGAAGAGATCACCCGGGACATCCCGAACGTCTCCGAGGAGGTCCTGGCCGACCTCGACGAGCGCGGCATCATCCGCATCGGCGCCGACGTCGTCACCGGCGACATCCTCGTCGGCAAGGTCACGCCCAAGGGCGAGACCGAGCTGACCCCCGAGGAGCGGCTGCTGCGCGCGATCTTCGGTGAGAAGGCCCGCGAGGTCCGCGACACCTCCCTGAAGGTCCCGCACGGCGAGTCCGGCAAGGTCATCGGCGTGCGCGTGTTCTCCCGCGACGAGGGCGACGAGCTCCCCCCCGGCGTGAACGAGCTGGTCCGCGTGTACGTGGCCCAGAAGCGCAAGATCACCGACGGCGACAAGCTCGCCGGCCGGCACGGCAACAAGGGCGTCATCTCCAAGGTCCTGCCCGTGGAGGACATGCCGTTCCTCGAGGACGGCACCCCCGTCGACATCGTTCTGAACCCGCTCGGTGTTCCTGGACGTATGAACGTCGGCCAGGTCCTGGAGACGCACCTCGGCTGGGTCGCCTCGCGCGGCTGGAAGATCGAGGGCGACGACGCCGACTGGAAGCGCCAGCTCAAGGCCATCGGCCTCGAGGAGGCCGACCCGTGGACCAACACGGCCACGCCGGTCTTCGACGGCGCGCACCAGGAGGACGTGCAGGGTCTGCTGGACAGCACCATCCCCAACCGCGACGGCAACCGCATGGTCGGCCCCGGCGGCAAGGCGAGGCTGTTCGACGGCCGCTCCGGCGAGCCGTTCAAGGACCCGATCTCGGTCGGCTACATCTACATCCTGAAGCTGCTGCACCTCGTGGACGACAAGATCCACGCCCGGTCCACCGGCCCGTACTCGATGATCACCCAGCAGCCGCTGGGCGGTAAGGCGCAGTTCGGCGGCCAGCGGTTCGGCGAGATGGAGGTGTGGGCGCTCGAGGCGTACGGCGCCGCCTACGCCCTGCAGGAGCTGCTGACCATCAAGTCCGACGACGTGCTCGGCCGCGTGAAGGTCTACGAGGCCATCGTCAAGGGCGAGAACATCCCCGAGCCCGGCATCCCCGAGTCCTTCAAGGTGCTCATCAAGGAGATGCAGTCGCTCTGCCTGAACGTCGAGGTGCTGTCGAGCGACGGCATGAACATCGAACTCAGGGACAGCGACGAGGACGTGTTCCGGGCCGCAGAAGAGCTGGGCATCGACCTGTCGCGGCGTGAGCCGTCCAGCGTCGAGGAAGTCTGAGAGGAGTAGCCAGTGCTAGACGTCAACTTCTTCGACGAGCTGCGCATCGGCCTGGCGACCGCCGACGACATCCGTCAGTGGTCGCACGGCGAGGTGAAGAAGCCCGAGACCATCAACTACCGGACCCTCAAGCCCGAGAAGGACGGACTCTTCTGCGAGAAGATCTTCGGCCCGACCCGGGACTGGGAGTGCTACTGCGGCAAGTACAAGCGCGTCCGGTTCAAGGGCATCATCTGTGAGCGCTGCGGCGTCGAGGTGACCCGGGCCAAGGTGCGCCGTGAGCGGATGGGCCACATCGAGCTCGCCGCCCCGGTCACCCACATCTGGTACTTCAAGGGCGTTCCGTCGCGGCTGGGCTACCTGCTCGACCTCGCCCCGAAGGACCTCGAGAAGATCATCTACTTCGCGGCCTACATGATCACGAGCGTCGACACCGAGCGCCGTGACCGTGACCTGCCGACGCTCGAGGCGCACGTGTCCGTCGAGCGTCAGCAGCTCGAGCAGCGGCGTGACAGCGACGTCGAGGCCCGGCAGCAGAAGCTCGAGGCCGACCTGGCCGAGCTCGAGGCGGCCGGCGCCAAGGCCGACCAGCGCCGCAAGGTCCGCGAGGGCGCCGAGCGCGAGATGAAGCAGCTGCGCGACCGCGCCCAGCGCGAGATCGACCGGCTCGACGAGGTGTGGACGAGGTTCAAGAACCTCAAGGTCCAGGACCTCGAGGGCGACGAGATGCTGTACCGCGAGATGCGCGACCGCTTCGGCAAGTACTTCGCGGGCGGCATGGGCGCGGCGGCCATCCAGGCGCGCCTGCAGAACTTCGACCTCGACGCCGAGGCCGAGAAGCTGCGCGAGATCATCCGCTCGGGCAAGGGCCAGAAGAAGGCACGCGCCCTCAAGCGGCTCAAGGTCGTCTCGGCGTTCCTCAACACCAGCAACAGCCCGCTCGGCATGGTGCTCGACTGCATCCCGGTGATCCCGCCGGACCTGCGGCCGATGGTCCAGCTCGACGGTGGCCGCTTCGCCACCTCCGACCTGAACGACCTGTACCGCCGGGTGATCAACCGGAACAACCGCCTCAAGCGTCTCCTTGACCTCGGCGCGCCCGAGATCATCGTGAACAACGAGAAGCGGATGCTCCAGGAGGCCGTCGACGCGCTGTTCGACAACGGCCGCCGCGGCCGTCCGGTGACCGGTCCTGGCAACCGCCCGCTCAAGTCGCTGTCGGACATGCTGAAGGGCAAGCAGGGCCGGTTCCGGCAGAACCTGCTCGGCAAGCGCGTCGACTACTCGGGCCGCTCCGTCATCGTCGTCGGCCCGCAGCTCAAGCTGCACCAGTGCGGTCTGCCCAAGCAGATGGCCCTTGAGCTGTTCAAGCCGTTCGTCATGAAGCGGCTGGTCGACCTCAACCACGCGCAGAACATCAAGTCCGCCAAGCGGATGGTCGAGCGGGCCCGCCCGGTCGTGTGGGACGTGCTCGAAGAGGTCATCACCGAGCACCCGGTGCTGCTGAACCGCGCGCCGACCCTGCACCGCCTCGGCATCCAGGCGTTCGAGCCGCAGCTGGTCGAGGGCAAGGCCATCCAGATCCACCCGCTGGTCTGCACCGCCTTCAACGCCGACTTCGACGGCGACCAGATGGCGGTCCACCTGCCGCTGTCGGCCGAGGCGCAGGCCGAGGCGCGGATTCTGATGCTGTCCACGAACAACATCCTGAAGCCGTCGGACGGCAAGCCCGTCACCATGCCCACCCAGGACATGGTGATCGGCCTGTACTGGCTGACCGGCGAGCGCGACGGCGCGGTGGGCGAGAGCCGCACCTTCGCCAACGTGTCCGAGGCGATCATGGCCTTCGACCGCAACGAGCTGTCGCTCCAGGCCAAGATCCAGATCCGCTTCTCCGGCGTCGTCCCGCCGCGCGGCTGGGTCGCGCCCGAGGGCTACGAGCAGGGCCAGCCCTACCGCCTGGAGACCACGCTCGGCCGCGCCCTGTTCAACGAGACGCTGCCCGCGGACTACCCCTTCGTGAACTACGAGGTGGGCAAGAAGCAGCTTTCCGTCATCGTGAACGAGCTCGCCGAGTCCTACCCCAAGGTCGAGGTCGCCGCCTCGCTGGACGCCCTCAAGAGCGCGGGCTTCCACTGGGCGACCCGCTCGGGCGTCACGATCTCCATCGACGACGTCATCGCGCCGCCGAACAAGGCAGGCATCCTCGAGGGCTACGAGCGCCGCGCCGAGAAGGTGCAGCGCGAGTACGAGCGCGGTCTGATCACCGACGACGAGCGCCGCCAGGAACTGATCGAGATCTGGACGCACGCGACCACCGAGGTCGCGAACGACATGATGGACGAGTTCAAGAGCAACCCGAACAACCCCATCTGGATGATGGTCAACTCGGGCGCCCGCGGTAACCCGATGCAGGTCAGGCAGATCTCCGGTATGCGTGGTCTGGTGTCGAACCCCAAGGGTGAGACCATCCCGCGGCCGATCAAGTCCTCCTTCCGCGAGGGCCTGACGGTTCTGGAGTACTTCATCTCCACGCACGGCGCCCGCAAGGGTCTGGCCGACACCGCGCTCCGTACCGCCGACTCGGGTTACCTGACCCGTCGTCTGGTGGACGTCGCGCAGGACGTCATCGTGCGCGAGATCGACTGCGGCACCGACCGGACGATCCCGTTCCGGATCGCCGAGAACGACCGCGCGGCCGACGGCTCGCTGGTCAAGCTCGGCACCTCGGAGTCCAGCCTGATCGGCCGGACCATCGCGATCGACGTCGAGGTCGACGGGACGGTCATCTACCCGGCCGACACCGACCTTTCGGACGTGGTCGTCAGCCGGCTGATCGAGGCGGGCGTCGAAGAGGTCCGCACCCGCAGCGCGCTGGTGTGCGAGGCCAAGATCGGCGTCTGCGCCGCCTGCTACGGCCGCTCCCTGGCCACCGGCAAGCGGGTCGACGTCGGCGAGGCCGTCGGCATCATCGCGGCCCAGTCGATCGGTGAGCCCGGCACCCAGCTGACGATGCGCACCTTCCACACCGGTGGTGTGGCGGGCGGCGACATCACGCACGGTCTGCCGCGTGTCCAGGAACTGTTCGAGGCGCGCATCCCCAAGGGCGTCGCCCCGATCACCGAGGTCGCCGGCCGGGTCAAGATCGACGAGACCGAGCGCACCCGGAAGATCATCATCGTGCCGGACGACGGCTCCGACGAGATCGCCTACCCGGTGTCGATGCGGTCGCGCTTCGAGGAGGGCATCCACGAGGGCGCCCACGTCGAGGTCGGCCAGCAGCTCATCAAGGGCGCGGTCAACCCGCACGAGGTGCTGCGCATCCTCGGCCCGCGCGCGGTCCAGCTCCACCTGGTCCACGAGGTCCAGGAGGTCTACCGCTCGCAGGGTGTGTCGATCCACGACAAGCACATCGAGATCATCGTCCGCCAGATGCTCAAGCGGGTGAACATCCTCGAGGCGGGGGACACCAACCTGCTGCCGGGCGACCTGGTCGAGCGGCCGATCTTCGAGCGGACCAACCGCTCGGTGGTCGCCGAGGGCGGCACCCCCGCCGCCGGCCGTCCGGTCCTGATGGGCATCACCAAGGCGTCGCTCGCCACCGAGTCCTGGCTGTCGGCCGCCTCCTTCCAGGAGACGACCCGCGTCCTCACCGAGGCCGCCATGCACTCCAAGAGCGACTCCCTGCTTGGCCTCAAGGAGAACGTCATCATCGGCAAGCTCATCCCGGCCGGCACTGGCATGCCCCAGTACCGCAACGTCCGGGTCGAGCCCACCGAGGAGGCCAAGGCCGCCGTCTACAGCGTCGGCTCCTACGACGACGCCGGCGAGTACACCTTCGGCACGGGCTCCGGCGAGGCCGTCCCGCTGGAGGAGTACGACTTCGGCCAGTACAACCGCTGACCCCGCTCAGCCCCGGAAGGGCCCCGTCCGCTTGGACGGGGCCCTTCCCCGTTCTCGGCCTTCTAGGAGGCGGCCTCGTCGGGGTCCCGGCGGAGGAGGGGGTCGATGGAGGAGTGGAGGTGGCGGCGGAAGCGGGCCACGGCGCGGCGGTCCACGGCGCTCGAGCGGCCGCCCTGGGCGTCGGGGATGCCGCCGTAGACGAAGGTCTGGACCGACCAGACGATGCCCCAGATGACGAGTTCCATGTCGACGTCGGGGCGGACCAGCTCGGCCGTCAGCTCCGAGACCGCGTGGATCTGCGGGAACGAGTACAGGCGTTCGATGTCGCGCAGGTCCGAGGCGTCGTACATGCGGCGCTGCATCCACAGGGCCGCCTCGCGCGGATGGTCAACGAAGTGGTCGAGGTACTGGTCGAGGAGGCGGTGGATGCCCGCCGCGTCGTGCGTGTAGGTCTCGGTCATCCGGTCAAGGAGGGCCTGTTCCTCCTCGTGCACATGCTTGATCACCGCGAGGTACAGCTCGCGCTTGCCGCCGAACTCGGTGCGGATCGTGACCACGGGCAGGCCCGCGACGTCGGCGATCAGCTGGCTCGTGGTCTGGTCGTAGCCCAGCTCGGCGAACAGGCCGAGGGCGGCGGACAGCAGCCGCTGGCCGGGCTCCGACGTGGGCTCGCCCACCTGCCGCACCTCCTCGGGTCCACCTCTCCTCGCAGGATAACAACGCGATCACGGTGCGTGGTCGGGCGGGTTCGTCAGACGGATTCCCCGGGCGGCGGCTAGGGTCGGGGCCATGGGACTGGTGAACGTCATCGTCGTCGCGGGGGTGTGCGCGCTCGTCGCGCTCGGCTGCCTCGGGCTGGTCAGGGTGCTCGGCAGACTTGGGTGATCGGGCGTCGGGGAACGCTACGCTTGGTCACATGGAGATCGTGTTCGAGCATGAGTTGCACCCCGACCTCAAGGCCCTCGAGTGGCTGGTGGGGACGTGGGAGGGCGATGGCGTCGGGGACTACCCGTCCATCGAGCAGTTCCGTTTCACCCAGCAGATCTCCTTCACGCACATCGGCAAGCCCTACCTGATCTACACGAGCCGCACCTGGCGGCTGGATGAGGACTTCAAGCAGCGCGAGGCCCTCGCCATGGAGACGGGGTTCTGGCGGGTGCCCGGCGGCGGCCGGAGCGTGGAGGTGCTGCTGTCGCACCCGACCGGGGTCCAGGAGATCTACACCGGCGAGGTCGCGTTCAACAAGGTCGAGCTCGCCACCGACGTCGTCGCGCGGACCGAGACGGCCAAGGAGATCACCGCGGGCAAGCGCCTGTACGGCCTCTTCCCGGCCCAGGAGGGCACCGAGGACCGCGACCTCGGCTGGGTGTACGAGATGGCCGCGATGGGGCACCCGCTCCAGGTCCACATGTCAGCGCAGCTCAAGAAGGCGAAGCCGGAGTAGGCCGGGGCGTGCCGGGTCCGGGGGAGAAAAGGGAAAATCCCCGGACCTTCCGCGCTTGGGGCGGGTGCCGTCAGGACTGGACGGCGGTCCGGGGACCCGGTGTCTGCTGGAGATTCGCCAGGAGACTGCTTGTCCCGCTGGGGCGCTCCTAGCGAGCAGCCACCTCGCAAGTCCTCGAAGAAATCATTTCGTGGACCACCTCCTTTCCTGCGTGAGACCGAAGCTATGCGACGTCCCGGGGTGCAGGCAAACGGTTTTTCCGGACATAGGATCGGGACATGGGTGAGACGACGTGGCAGGAGGAGCTGCGGGCGCGCGGGTACCGGGTGACGCCCCAGCGCCAGCTCGTCCTCGAGGCCGTCGCCGCGCTTGAGCACGGCACCCCCGAGGAGATCTGCGCCCAGGTCCAGCGGACCGCCACCGGGGTGAACATCTCGACGGTCTACCGGACGCTCGAGCTGCTCGAAGAACTCGGTCTCGTGAAACACGCCCATGTCGGGCATGGACCGCCGAACTACCATCTGGCCACCGAGGCCGATCACGTCCATCTGTGCTGTCGCGGGTGCGGGAAGGTCGAGGACGTGCCCCCGTCCGTCGCGTCGGGGCTCGTCGCCGCGCTGGACGCCGACCACGGCTTCGAGACCGACGTGCCCCATCTGACGGTGTTCGGCCGATGCAGGGAGTGCCGCTCATGACGTTCTACGCAGACCCCCCGGACCAGGAGCTCGCCGCGCATTTCGGCGACCCCTACGCCGAGCAGAAGGCCCTGGAGGGCGGTGAGGCGGCCGTCAGGCGGTCGAACCGGGGCGTCGTGCGGGTCAGCGGGCCGGACCGGCTCTCGTGGCTGCACAGCCTGCTCAGCCAGCATCTCAGCGAGCTCACGCCGGGGTCGGCGACCGAGGCGCTGCTGCTGTCGCCTAACGGGCATATCGAACATCATCTCCAGCTCGTCGACGACGGGTCGGCGGTGTGGGCGCATGTGGAGCCGGGGACCGCCGCTGATCTCGCGGCGTTCCTTGACCGGATGCGGTTCATGCTGCGGGTCGAGGTCGCGGACGTCTCGGGTGAGTACGACGTGGTCACCGGGGCGGGGCTTTCCGGTGAGTTGAGCCTTCCGGACGTCGCGGGGATGACGAGTTTGATCGTCCCGGCTGGGGCCGCTGTCGACGGGTGTTCGGATGCGGGGATCTGGGCGTATGAGGCGCTGCGGATCGCGTCGCACAAGGCGCGGCTCGGGGTCGACACCGACCATCGGACGATCCCGCACGAGATCGGGTTCATCGGCTCGGCCGTGCACCTCAACAAGGGCTGCTACCGGGGGCAGGAGACCGTCGCGCGGGTCCACAACCTCGGCAGGCCGCCGCGTCGGCTTGTGTTCCTGCACCTCGACGGCAGTGAGGACAGGCTTCCCGGCAGGGGTGAGCCGGTTCTGGCCGATGGGCGACAGGTCGGATTCGTCGGGTCCGCCGCGCGGCACCACGAGCTCGGGCCGATCGCGCTGGCGCTGGTCAAGCGGACAGTGCCCGTCGAGGCGGCCCTCGTCGTCGACGGGATCGCCGCGGCGCAGGAGGTGATCGTCTCGCCCGATACCGGGGCGAACGTGACGATCGACCCGGCGTTGCGAGGCCGTCGCAGGTGATTGCCGACCGTCAATATGGGATAAAGAGAAGATCGAGGTAGCCCTTCCCAACGAAGGCGGTACGCGGTCATGGTGTCCCGTAAGGCGGCCAGGCGAGGATTCGGCCAGGACGTGGAGCAGATCGCGTGGTGGCTTGTGTTCGCCGCGCTCGTCGGCTTCGGCGTCTTCACCTGGAACTGGCGGGTCCTGCTGTTCACCCTGCTGCTGTGGAGCTTCTACGAGATCTGCCTCGTCCGCACCCGCTGCCGGGTCAAGACCCGTCAGGGCAACGAGTGCATCGAACGCGTCCGCGGCCGTGCCTTCGCGCACAACGCCGCACACCAGGACATCAAGAACGACGGCCTCTGGCAGCTCATCGGCCGCCCCAACCCCTTCTACAAGCCCAAACTCTCCGACCCCAACCGGGCGACGGGCGTCGTCCTCGTCGCCCCCCGAGTCCGCCACCGCCTGGACCAACAAGACCGCTACATCCTCTACGCCGCCTTCACCGGCCTCGTGATCTCCCTTGTGGGGATGCTGTGGGGCCTCTTCTAACCCGGGGGATGGCCGGGGGCGGGGTCAGAGGTCGATGATGAGGGTGATCGGGCCGTCGTTGACCAGGGAGACCTTCATGTCCGCGCCGAACCTGCCGGTCTCGACGTGCGCGCCGAGGGCGCGGAGCTCGGCGACGACCGCGTCGACCAGCGGTTCGGCCACGTCGCCCTTGGCGGCGTCGAGCCAGGACGGCCGACGCCCCTTGCGCGTGTCCCCATAAAGCGTGAACTGACTGATCACCAACAGCGGAGCACCCACGTCCGAACAGGACTTCTCCCCGTCCAGCACGCGCAGCCCCCACAGCTTCGCCGCCAGCTTGGCGGCCTTCCCCCGATCGTCATCATGGGTGACCCCGACCAGCACCATCAGGCCGGGCCCGTCGATCTCCCCGACGACCTCTCCGTCCACCCGGACCGCCGCCTCGCTCACCCGCTGCACCACCGCACGCATCCCCCAAGTCTCCCACCCCCGGGGCCCTTCTACCCTCACGACCGCATGCCGCATGCCGCATGCCGCATGCCGCACGACCGCATGCCGCATGGTCGGGGCCGGGGCCGGGGCCGGGACCGGGGGCCTCCTTCTACTTTCACGGCGCCGGGGACGGGGCTGAGGTGGCAGCCCGTCAGGTGGTAACGCGGGGCTGGGGCCAGAGGCCGGGCCCAGGGGCTGGGGCCAGAGGATTCCTTCTTTACGGCCGCAGGGCCGGGGACCCGGGACCCAAGGGCCGGGGGCAGGGCCGGGGACCGGGGGCCTCCTTCTACTTTCACGGCGCCGGGGACGGGGCCGGGGTGGCAGCCCCGTCAGGTGGTAGCGCGGGGTGGGGGGATCTTGGGGTCGCTTAGGGTTGGGGGATGGGTGAGGCTCATCCGGTTTTGGTCGAGGTGGAGCGGTCCGGGTTCGTGGAGTCGCGGCACCGGGGGGTTGCGGTGGCGCTCGACGCGGACGGGCGGGTCGTGCGCGCGTTGGGGCCCGTCGCGGAGCCGATCTTCCCGCGCTCGACGGTGAAGCCGTTCCAGGCTGTCGCGATGCTGCGGAACGGGCTCGCGCTCGACGGTGAGCTGCTCGCGTTGGCGGCGGCGAGCCACTCGGGGGAGGAGTTCCACGTCGAGGGCGTCGCGCGGATCCTCGCGTCGGCCGACCTCGGTTTCGACGCGCTCGGCTGCCCGCCCGACTGGCCGCTCGACGCCGAGGCGGAGCGCGCGCTCGTCCGCGCGGGCGGGTCGCGCGACCCCCGCTACATGAACTGCTCGGGCAAGCACGCGGCGATGCTCGTCACCTGTCGGGTCAACGGCTGGCCGCTCGACTCCTATCTCGACCCCGCGCATCCCCTCCAGATCTCGATCCGCGCGACCCTTGAGGAGTTCGCGCGCGAACGCGTCGCCATGGTCGGCGTCGACGGGTGCGGCGCGCCCCTCTTCGGCCTGAGCCCGCTCGCCCTCGCCCGCGCTTTCCACAGCCTGGGGATATCCGCGCCCGGCACGCCCGAGGGCCGCGTCGCCGCCGCGATGCGCGCCCACCCCGCCTGGACCTCGGGCACCCGACGCGACGAGAACACCCTCATGTCCGACGTCCCCGGCCTTATCGTCAAGTCCGGCGCCGAGGGCGTCGAAGCCTTCTGCCTCCCCACCGGTGCTTCCGGCCTCGTCAAAATCGACGACGGCTCCGCCCGGGCCCGCACCCCCGTCACCATCGCCCTCCTCACCCTCCTAGGCACCACAACCCCCCTCCTCACCACCCTCGCCACCACCCCCATCACCGGCGGCCCCACCCCCGTAGGCACCCTCCACCCCACCCCCACCCTCCCCTAACCCCCACCCACAGCACCTCCCCCGTAGCCAACCGCACAGCCCACCCGCCCCCCGTGCGGCCCGTCCGTCGCCCTCCACGCCCGGCCTACCCACAGGCCCCCCGCGCCCGCGCTCAGCGCCAGGACCCGGGCCCAGCCGCAGAACCTGCCCACGCCCCAGTCGCCCCCCGCGCGCGCCCCGCCCACCCGCCCCCGCGCGGCCTGCCCGCCTCCTCCACGCCCGTGCTCAGCGCCAGGACCCGGGCCCAGCCGCAGAAGCCGCCCGCGCCCCACTCGCCCCCCGGACAGCCCGCGAACCGCCCTGCGCGCCCAGCGCCAGCCGCAGGGGCCTCCGCACCCGGGGACAGCCCCAGGAATCGCCCGCGCCCCGCCAGAACCCGGGCGCAGCACGGACCCCGCCTGCGCGCCCGGGGCCAGCGGCAGGGCCGCCCGTGCCCGTGCTCAGCGCTAGGGGCCGGGGCCAGCCGCAGGGGCCGCCGCACCGGGGACAGCCCCAGGAGTCGCCCGCGCCTCGCCTGAACCCGGGCCGCGTCGGACCGCCCTTTGCACCCGTCAGCCGCAGGGGCCGCCCGAACCCCGCGCGGCGCGGGCGGCCCCCCTGAGCCCAAGCGCGGCACGGGCCTCTCTGCGCGCCCGGGTTCAGTCGCAGAGCTGCCATGTCCGGGGGGGCTAGCCCTAGGCCCTAGGGCCCGGGTCAGCCGCAGGAGTTGCCCGCGCCCCGCCCGAACCCGCGCGGCGCGGGAAGCCCCACCTGACCCCGACCGCCGCGCGGAACGCCTGCGCGCTCGGGGGCAGCTGCAGGGGCCGCCGCACCGGGGATAGCCCCAGGAATCGTCCGCGCCCCACCCGAACTCGGGCGCAGCACGGACCGCCCCTTGCGGGGCTGCCCGCGCCCCAGCCGAACCCCGCGCGGTGCGGGCGGCCCCCCTGAGCCCAAGCGCGGCGCGGGCCTCTCTGTGCGCCGGGGTCAGCCGCAGGGGCCGTTCGCGCCTCGCCCGAACTCGGGTGCGGGGCGGGGAGCCCCACCTGAAGCCGGGCGCGGGGCGGGCCGCTTGTGCGCTCGAGGTCAGCCGAAGGCTGCCGTGCCCGGGGTCAGCCGCAGGGGCTGCGCGCGCTCCACTCGGACGCCGGGCGGCGGGTGGGCCGCTCTGTGCGCACAGCGTCAGCTGTGGGGGCTGCCGTGCGTGGGGTTGGCGGTAGGGGTCGGGGGCAGTCGCAGGGGCGGTCCGCGCTCCGCTGGAGCGCTGGGTGGGGTGTGGGTGCTCTGGGTGCTCGGCGTCAGTTGTGGGGGGCTGGGAGTGGGGGTGGTGGGGGTGGGTTAGGAGTAGGGGATGGTTAGGGTGGTGGTGGTTAGGGTGAGGGTGGTGGATTCGGTGGCTGTGGTGCGGTAGCGGGGGTCGACGGTGTCGATGACGAGGGTGAGGCGGTGGGTCTTGGGGACGGTCCAGCGGATGGGTTGGAGGGGGAGGGTCAGGGGGTGGGGGCGGCCGGGTGGGACGTTGCGGAGGGTGTAGGGGGCGTGGGTGATGAGGCGGGCGGTGCCGTCAGGGGCCTCGTCGTAGAGGTAGGCGAAGATCGTCGTGTTGCGGGCGGACGGGGTGAGCGTCGTCCGGAGCATTGGCGCGCCGCTGACAATCGCGCGCTTCTTCAGCACGGGAGTGCGGTGGACAAGGGCGTTCGCCCGGTTCACCTGGGATGGCCGGATTGTCCAGTGGATTCCGGCTTGCGCGGCGATCCCCGTCGCCTCGACGATGCCGCTGTCGGCCACGGTGTTCACCCCTGCGGCGATCCGCTTCCGCTTCGGCAGGGTGTACTTGCGGGTCTGTGTGGTCTGCGCCCGCCATGAGGGGAAATACACCCACTTGCCGCCGTTATTGGGCTTCAGCGCGACGGGTCCGGCCGCCCCGATCCCGTTCTGGCGGCCGCGCAGGTGCCGGTCGAACCATTTGAGCGTCTGCGTCCATGTCTCGTTCGGCAGGCCGAGCGCGCCGAGCGCCTCCGGGGTGCCGTGGTCGCCCGCCTGGAACGTCAGGCGCTTGGGCACCTTCAGCCGGTTGTAGAAGTCGACGTACTGGGCCGGCGGGAAGATGCCGTCCTGCCAGCCGTTCGCGAGCATGATCGCCGGCTTGTTGGCGTTGATCTTCTTGACGTAGTGCGCAGCGCCTCGGATCGAGGCGAGTTTCACGGCGGTGCCGAACTTGTCCTTGAGGTAGCCGTCCTGGACTGTCAGGAAGTCCTCGCCCGGGTCGCCCGTGAGGTGCCCCGCGGTCAGCAGGAGCGCCGCAGTCTGCTCGCTCACCGTCTGGTTCTGGTAGAGCGAGTCGGGCAGGCTCGCCCAGCCGCTCATCGCCGAGACCGCGCGGATGCGCGGGTCGTGGGCCGCGCCGAGCAGGGAGATGCCCGCGCCGTAGGAGATCCCGGCCGCGCCGATCCGTCTTCGGTCGGCCCTCGTGTTCCTGAGCGACCAGTCGATGACCTTGCTGACGTCGCCGACGTCGGGCCGTCCCGCGATCTCGATGCGGCCCTCGGAATCCCAGAAGCCGCGCGAGGTGTAGGCGACGACCACGTAGCCGGTCGCGGCGAACTTCGCGGCCGCGCCCGCGTACTCGGCGTGGAAGAGCGACCAGCTCGCCGGCATGACGATCAACGGGAAGGGCCCCTTGCCCTTCGGCTGGTAGACCAGGGCCTTGAGCGGCGTGCCCCCGTGGCCGGGGATTGTCCGGTAGGCGGTGGTGTATCCGGGGGCGGCGACGGCCGGGGGCGCGGCCGTCAGCGTCGCGAGCAGCGCCGCCGCGACGAGGGCGGCGACGGTTGTCGTTCCGCGCACGCGGCACCTCCTCTTTACTCGTGAGTAACGTCGGACGAAGTAAATAACCTCTTACTTGTCGCGAATAGGGCGATTTGTTATGAAACATGGGATCTAATGTGTGGAGAACCGAGGGGTACTACGGGCCGTAGTGACCGGGAGGTAGAATCGGACTTGTGAAGGGTTTGGGAGAGCTTGAACGCGCTGTGATGGAGATCCTCTGGGCACGGGAGGAACCGGCCACGGCACGCGACGTCAGCCGCGCGCTCGCCGACCGCGACCTCGCCCACACCACGGTGATGACGGTTCTCGACCGGCTCGCCAAGAAGGACTTCCTCGTCCGTGAACGCTCAGGCCGCGCCTGGGCGTACCGCCCCGCCGAGTCCCGCGAGGGTTACGTCGCGGAACTCATGCTGGGCGCGCTGGCCATGAGCGGCGACCGAGACGCCGCTCTCGCCCATTTCGCCCGCTCGGTGAGCGGCGACGAAGCGGCCGCGCTCCGGCGCGTCCTGGAGGACCTGGAGTGACCACCCCCGTCCCGCGCCGTCAGCGGGCCCCCCTGAGCGCTCGGGCGATCCCATGAGCACGTGGGTCGCGCTCACGATCATCGCCTTGGCGACGGTGCCCGCGGCCGAGCTCCTCTCCCGCGCCAAGTGGACCTGGCGAACCCCGCGCACGGGCATCCTGCTGTGGCAGGCGCTCGGCCTCGCCTGGGGTCTCGCCTCCATCGGGGCGCTCGTGGGCTTCGCCCTCGCGCCCCTCGGCCGTGGTGTGCTGCACGGTCTTTTTCTCCTTCCCGATGACGGACTGCATCTGTCGCTGCCGCGTCAGCTCGCGCTGCTCGCGGGCATGGCGCTCACCGGCTCGCTGATCGGCTCACTGCTGCTGTCGGGCTTCCGCGTGGTGCGGGCACGGGCCAGACACCGCGCGCTGCTCCGGCTGATCGCCGACCGGGGCCGCCGCAAAGGGGCCCTCGTCGTTGACCATCCGGACGCCGCCGCCTACTGCGTCCCCGGCATGCGCTCCAAGATTGTGATCAGCGCGGGCACGCTGGAACTCCTCGACGACGGCGAACTCGAAGCGGTGCTCGCCCACGAGCTGGCTCACGCGCGTGAGCGCCACGACCTCGTGCTGCTGCCTTTCACCTCACTTCCGCGGATCGGGTTCGTCGGCCGGATCCTCGACTCCGTCGCGCTGCTGATCGAGATGCGGGCCGACGACAGGGCCCTGCGGCACCGTTCGCCCAAGGAACTCGCCAAAGCGCTGCTCCGCTTCGCCACGGCCCCTTCGGCCTCGGCGCCCTCGTGCGCCCTCGCCGTCGCCCATGAGGGCGGGGCCGTCATGGCGCGGGTCCAGCGGCTGCTGAATCCCGAACCCAGGCCCACGTTGGCGCGTTCCGCCGCACTGCTCTGCTCCCTTCTCCTCGTCCTCGGGCCGCTGGGCCTCTGGACGCTCTACTGACGCCCCGGGCCGCCCTCCCGGCCCGGTCGCGACCACTCTCCCCGACTTTTTTCAAGATCGCCCAGACCCCTGTGGATAACTTTCTCAGGGGATTTTTCGCGTCCGGGGTGCGGTGATGTGGGCGGATTCTTGGGGGTTTGATCGTGGAGAAGGCGATCATCCCGATAGGGTTTCCCGGGATCCCGGGTTCGGTTCCGGGAGTCGGGCCGGGGAGTGGATGTGCGCGCGGCGTTGCTCGTGCTGGTGGCGCTCGCGTTGAGCGGATGCGGGGGAAGCGGGCCCGCCCCCGGAGCGACGCCGCCGAGCGCGACCCAGACGCCCGAGGTCAAGCGCGCCCCCGTCGTCATGTTCCTCGGGGACAGCTACACGGCCGGATACCGGGACGTCGAACGCGAGGAGACCTACGCGGGCGTCCTGTCCCGTGCCCTGGGCTGGCAGCCTGTCATCGGAGGGCATCCCGGCACAGGGTTCCTCGCGAAAGGCAAGATCGGCAAGGACTTCGGGCGGCTCTTCGACGACCAGCTCGGCTGGCGGCCCCCACCCGACCTCGTCCTCATCTCCGGCGGCCACAACGACGCCCTGCGCACCCCCACCGCCACCGCACTCGACACCGCGGTCCGCGACCTGCTCACCGACGTCCGGACGACCTGGCCCGGCGTCCCTGTGGTCGTCATCGGGCCCATTTGGGGCGGGACGCCGCCCGAGCGGGCCCTGGCCGTCCGCGACACGGTCCGGGACGCCGCGGCCGCCCTCGGCGTGCCCTTCGTCGACCCGCTCGCCGAACAGTGGTTCACCGGCGACGTCAGCGACGGCACGGGCAACGCCCCCGCCTACATCAGCCGCGACGAGGCACACCCGACGCGGACCGGGCACGCCTACCTCGCCGACCGCGTCTCCGCCGCACTCGCCACGCTCGGCCTACCGGCCTCCGACACGCACTGACCCTTACCAGGGGCCGTACGGGCCCATCCGACGGCCGTCTCCCGAGCCGTACTCCTTGAGCGCGGGACGCACGTCCGCGAGGTAGATCACCGCGGCGACAAAAGCCGCGATCGCAAAGATTCCGAGCGTCGTCACCTGTCCGAGCGCCGCGAGCATCCCGAAGAACGTGGCGACGCCCAGAATGATCAGCCACAGGCGCTTCGTCTGCTTGTTCGCCGCGGGGAACGCGTCAGCCGGCCGGCGCGCCGCGTCGACCAGCGCCCACACCTCGAGCACGAACGCGATGATCGCGAGGCCCGCGAACACCAGCGCCAAGCCTCCATTGACCAGACCCATCGATTCCACCCTCCCTCAAACCCTGCCGCCACACTACAAAAGTTCCCGGCCCCCGCGGACCGACCGCCCGGGTGGCCGGGAAGTGCGGCGTGCGGGTCCTACAGCATGCCGTGGGGGGTCTCGGAGGGGTCGGGGAGGGGCTGGATTACGTCCCAGTGCTCGGTGATCTTGCCGTCGGCGACCTTCCAGATGTCGACGACGGCGACGCCGCGCTCGTCACCCGGCGGGGTCATCAGGTAGTGGGTGACGACGAACTCGTCGTCGGCGATGACGCGCCTAAGGTCGAGCCGTGCGCCCGCGACGGGGGCGGAGGCGATGAACTCGACGAAGGCGTCGCGTCCGCTGGGGTTTCCGGGGCTGTGCTCGATGAAGTCCTCGCACAGGAGGGTCCGGAGAATCTCCACGTCGCCTGCCGCGAACTTCTGGAAGCCGTCGATGATCAGGTTTTTGTTGTGTTCTGCGAGGTTCATTCCCTGACGGTCGCAGCAGGTGTCCGGCGGCGTCGATTACCAGCCTTGTAATGGCGGTGGGCGGCGGCGTCGGGGCAGACTCGGGTCCGTGATCGAGGACAGGCCCGTCGGGCGACTGCTGCGGGAATGGCGGCTGCGTCGGGGGTTGAGCCAGCTCGACTTCGCGATCCAGGCCGGTGTGTCCGCCCGGCATGTCAGCTTTGTCGAGACGGGGCGGACCATCCCCAGCAGCTCGATGGTGCTGCACCTTGCCGAGCATCTGGGCGTCCCCTTGCGCGAACGCAACCGGCTCCTTGTAGCGGCCGGGCACGCGCCGGTCTTTCGGGAGCGACCCCTTGACGACCCCGATATGGCCCGTGTGCGTGAGGCCGTCCTACAGGTCCTGCGGGGGCACATGCCCTACCCGGCGCTGGCTGTGGACCGCCGCTGGAACCTCGTACTCGCCAACGACGCGGCCGAGGTCTTCCTCGACGGGGCCGCCCCCGCGCTGCTCAAGCCGCCGGTCAACATGATGCGGCTCGGCCTCCACCCGGACGGCCTCGCGCCCCGCCTGCGCAACCTCGACCAGGTGCGCGCCCACCTCCTGCCGCGCCTCGCCCGGCAGGCCGCCCAGACCGGCGACCCCGAACTGCACGGGCTCCACGAGGAACTCAGGTCCTACGCGCCCGACGCCGAAGCCCCGCCACCCGACCCCGCCGACATCGCCCTCCCCCTCCACCTCACCTGGCGCGGCGCCGAACTCTCCCTCATCAACACGATCTCCACCTTCGGCACCGCCTTCGACGCCACCCTCGACGAAATCGCCATCGAGTCCTACTTCCCCACCAACCCCCCCACCACCCACTTCTTCCACCAAACCACCCCAGAGGGTTAGAAGGGGAGGAGGTTGTAGGTGTGGAGGATGAGGAAGAAGGGGGGGAAGGCGAGGAGGGGGAGGGCTTGGAGGGGGCGGCGTAGGGGGGTGAGGAGGGTGAGGGCGGTGGCTGTGATGGCGGTGAGGAGGGCTGTGGCGGCGAGTGGGGGGAGGACGGCGAGGCGGGGGGAGTTGAGGGTGAGGAGTTCGTTGACGGCGTTGGGGTCGGCCATGGCGGTGGCGATGCCGGCGACGAAGGCCGTGCTCAGGGTGGCGGCGGTCCAGGTGAGGAGGGAGGCGGCTCGGGATAGGAGGGGGACTTCGGGGGTGCGGTGGCGGAGGGCGCGGGACAGGGCCGTCAAGGGGGTGAGGAGGGAGGTGAGGGCGAGGGCCAGGGCTGAGAGGCCGAGCAGGGCAAGGTGGAGGGACGGGGAGGCGTACCAGGGGAGCTTCGTCCAGGTCTCGGACGGGTTCATCGTGGTGGCGAGGGTGCCGTCTTCGCCGAACGCGAGCCTGTCCTGGCCGCCTCGTTCGCGGAAGACGCCGTCGCCTTCCGGGTCCCAGCGCTGGGTCTCCTTGGCGGGGTCGGCGGACAGGGCCGTGGTGGTGAGGGTGCCGTCGGGGTGGGCCTCGACCGTGGGGGAGGAGAACAGCGCGGCCGCCTTCATCAGGCTTGTGCGGCTCACTCTTAGGGAGCGGTACGTGCCGGCGTACGCGGAGGCGTTCTTCTCGACGGCTTCCGGGGCAGTCGGGGCGGTGGTCTCGGCGGGGAAGTAGCGGTCCACGAACGCGTCGATGAGGGCCTTGGCGTCGGACGGGGCCGAGCCGGCCTCGCCGTCACCGTTGAAGGCGACGTAGACGCCCGTCCGGCTCTCCGGGAGCAGGGCGAGGGCGGAGTGGTGGCCGGGCACGTCACCGTCCTTGAACAGCAGCTCACGGCCGTTGCGCGGGCGCTGTTCGAGGACATAGCCCATGCCGGGGAGGTCGGGGTGCTCGGTGTGGTGCCGCGCGCGCAGCAGGGCCGGGACGCCCTCGCCGAGACGCGGGTCGTCGGCGAGCTGGGCGGTGAGGAAGCGTGCCATGTCGGCGGGCGTGGTCACCGGACCCGTCCCCGAGGGCGTCCACGGGCCGTATTGGCCGCGCACGGTGGTCTGGCCCGCGCCGGATGGGCGGTAGGCCCCGGCGAGCGCCGCGTCGAGTTCCGCAGGGTGCGGCACGGCCATGCTTGTGGAGCCCATACCGAGCGGTCGAAGGATGTGCTCCCGTACGTAGTCGGCGTACGGCTGGCCTGAGGCGAGTTCTACCAGGTGGCCCGCTAGCGCGACCCCGTAGTTGTCGTAGGCGACGTGCTCGCCTGGCGGCCTCACCCTGCGCGGCTGCCTCTCGGCGAGGCTCTCCGCGAGGCCGCCTACGTCCTTCGGATCGGCCTTCGCCAGGCCGACGAGGTCCTCGTCAAAGCCAGCCGTGTAGGTGAGCAGGTGCTTCAGCGTGACGGGACGGCCCGGGTATGTGTCCTCGACCTTGAAGGACTTGAGGTACCGGTTGACGTCCGCGTCGAGGTCGAGCTTCCCGGCCTTGACGAGTTGGAGCGCCGCCGTTGCGGTGAACACCTTCGCGAGCGATCCCGTGAAGAACCCTGTCTCGGCGTTGACGGGCTTGCCTGTGGCGACGTCTGCGACGCCGTACCCCTGCGCGAGTACCGTCCGCCCGCCGGACACGACCACTACGGCCGCCCCGGGGATCCGATCCCTCCGCATCCTCTCTTCGACCTCGCCCGCCAGGAACCCCTCGAGGCCCGTCAGGTCCGGCTTCCCCGATTCCCCGACGGTGGACGACGCGGGGGAGGGGCCGACGGCGGTCGCGGCAGAGGGGACGGGGAGGGCGAGGGCGCAGCCGAGGGACAGCGCAAGGACAAAGCGGGTGAAGCGGGACGATCTCATGCCGCAAGCCTGGCCGGGAGGGGTGGGCGGTCGACAGTGTCAGGCGCACCGGTGGCACATGCAGAATGCACGAAACGGACATTTAGCTAGACTGCGTCGCCGTGGCGGTCCTGCTGATGGTGCTCGCCGGGGTGATGGTCGACCCGCTCGACCCGGTGCCGGGCCCGGCATGGGTCGCCGTCGTCCTGCTCCAGCTCGCGCACGCCGTGCCCGCGTGGCGGCGGCGGTACGGGCCCTTGACGCTCGTCCTCCAGGCCCTGCTGAGCCCCTGGGCGGGGTCCGGCGCGCCCGGCCTCGTCGCCGCCTCGGCCCTCCTGATCGTGCGCGGACCCGCGCGCTGGGCGGCGTTCTGCGCCGTCGTCGCGGCGGCGGCCGTGCTGGGCGCGGGCGACCCGTACACCGTCGTCAACGCGGCGGTGAACGCGCTCATCCAGGGGCTCATCGTCTTCGCCGTGACCCGGCTGCGCGACCTCGGCGTGGCGCTCGCCGCAGCGCGCCACGAGCTCGCCGAGGCGACGGTCGCGGCCGAGCGCGCGCGCAGCTCCCGCGAGCTGGCCGACGCCCTGGGCTCGGCGCTCACCGCCATCGTGGCCCTCGCGGGGCGCGGCAGGGCGGCCGAGGCGGTCGCCGTCGCGCGGAGTGCCGCGGACCGGGCGCGCCGGCCCCCGCCGCCGCCCGACCGGCCCGCGCCGCCCGGACTCGCGCCGCGCCTCGCCGTCCCCGTCCTCGTGGTGGTGCACGCCGGGTTCTCGTTCGTCGCCGTGGTGTTCCTCTGGCAGGAGGGACTCGCGCCGCTTCCGTTCGCCGGGGCGCTCGCGTTGGTCTGCGCGGTGGCGGCGCTCCAGATAAGGCACTCGCTACCGCGGCCGTCGGGAGATCGGCTTCCGCACACGTCGTGGACGCTGCCCCTTCAGCTCGTCCTTTCGCTGGCTCCCTTGTTCCTGCCGGGGACGTCCTACCCTCAGCTCGTCGGTCTTGGGGCGGGGGCGTTGCTCGTCCTATGGCCGCGCCGGGCGGCCTACCCCTCGGTGGCCGTTGTGCTCGGCGTTACGGCGGCTGTTATGGCGGTCCGTGATGTGTCGTGGGCGGACAACCTGTATTGGACGGTCAACGCGCTGTCGATAGCCGTGATGTTCTACGGACTCGCCTTGCACGCCGAACTCGTCGGCCGCCTTGAGCGCGTCAGGCTCGACCTCGCCGCCGTCGCGCTGGCCGGGGAGCGCCGCCGGATCTTCCGCGACGTGCACGATCTGCTCGGCTACAGCCTCTCGGCCATCGCGGTGAAGGGAGAGCTTGCCCGGCGCGTCCCCGAGCGCGCGGAGGCCGAACTCGCAGACGTCGTGCGGATCGCGCGCGGCGCGCTCGCCGACCTCGCCGCCATCCCCGACGACGGAGCCGCGCCGTCCCTCACCGTCGAGCTCGCCTCGGCCCGCGAGATCCTGACGGCCGCGGGCGTCACCGCCGACGTCGCCGCCCCCGGCCTCCCGGCCCGCCTCGCCCTGCCCGGCCACGTCGACGCCCTCTTCGCCACGGTCCTACGCGAAGCCGTCACCAACGCCCTGCGCCACGGCGGCGGCCTCCATTGCCGCATCGACCTCACCTTCGAACCCGGCCCCGACGGCGGGGTCGCGCGCCTGCACGTCCGCAACGACCTCCCCACCCCGCCGACACCGCGCACAACCACGCCGCCAAGCAGCCCAACAGAGACGGCCCAGCCGTACGACCCGGCAAAGGCGGCGCGCGCAGGCAGCACGTCGTCAGCGGGCGGAGGCAGCGTGTCGGGAGCACCGCGCGTAGGCGACGTGTCGGGGGCAGCGCGCGCAGGCGCGTCAGAGACAGCGCTCGCAGGCAGCGTCTCGGGGGCCGCGTGCGCAGGCGGCGCGTCAGAGGCGGTGTGCGCAGGCGGCGTGTCAGAGACAGCGCGCGCAGGCGTGTCAGAGACAGCGTGCGCAGGCGGTGCGTCAGAGGTGGCGCGGGTGGGGAGTGGGCGGGGGCATCTGCGGGAGCGGGTGGCGGCGGCGGGCGGGGAGATGTGGGCGGGCGTGCGGGGGGACGGGTTCGAGGTCGTCGTGCTACAGCCAGCCGGCCTCGGTCGCGATGCGGACGGCGTCGAGGCGGTTGCGGGCCCCTAGCTTCGTGACGGTCGCGGCGAGGTAGTTGCGGACCGTGCCGCGCGACAGGAACAGCGCGGCGGCGATCTCGTCGTTGTCCGCGCCGGACGCGGCCATCCGCAGCACCTCGGCCTCCCGGTCGGTCAGCGGGTTCGGGCGCAGCGCGAGGGCCTCGGCGGCGAGCTGCGGGTCGACGACCCGGTCGCCCGCCGCGACCCGGCGGATCGCGGCCGCGAGGTCCTGCGGCGGGATGTCCTTCAGGACGAACCCGTCGGCGCGCGAGGCGAGCGCCCGGCGCAGCGTCTCGGGCCGTCCGGCCGAGGTGAGCATGAGCACCCGGCAGCCGGGAGCCCGCGCGACGATCTCGGCGGCCGCCTCGATGCCGTCCATTTCGCCCGGCATGTGCACGTCGAGGACCGCCACGTCGGCACGCTGCCCGACCGCCGCCTCGACGGCCTCCCGCCCCGTCCGCGCCTCACCGACCACCTCAAGATCCCCCTCAAGCCCGAGCAACGCCACAAGCGCCCCCCGAATCAAATCCATATCCTCAGCCACCACAACCCGAATCACCCTCCACCCCCTCCCCCCCCCCATCCTCCCAACTCCCCATACCCCCCGAGCAACGGACCCCACAGACACCAGTGGGTTGTCGTGTGTCAGATGGCACGGCGAGGAGGTCCCCGGCGGAGGCGACGGTGAAGCCCGCATCCGCGCCGGGAGAGCCGACGGCCCCCTTCGCGCCAGCCGAACCCGCCCACCCCTCATTACCACGCTAGCTGCGGGGGGTTAGGAGGTTAGGGCTTGGGCTGGTTCTAGGTGGGCGGCTTTGGTGGCCGGGTAGGCGCCTGCGGCGAGGCCGACGCAGAGGCCGGTGAAGGGGCCCGCGGGGATGAGCCAGGGCGGGATGGCGGCCGTCCAGTCTCTGGCGAGGGCGATGCCGACGGTGAGGTCGAGCCCGGCGAGGGTGCCCGCGGCGCCGCCCAGCAGACCGAGCGTTCCGCTCTCGCACAGGAACTGCGTGAGGATCGAGCGTCGGGTCGCGCCCACCGCACGGCGCAGGCCGATCTCATGACGGCGTTCGAGAACCGCCACAAGTGTGGTGTTCCCGATGCCGATGGCGCCGATGAGCAGGGAGACGGCGGCCATCGCCAGGAACAGCGCGCGGGTGTCGGTCTCGACGCTCGCGCGCAGCTGCTCGGGATCCGGCGGGACCTGTGCGACGAGCCGGCCGGGCCGGTCGGGGTCGAGTGCCACCTTGGCTTCCGCGCCGACCTGCCGGGCGGCGCCGGCCTTGGTGCGGATCACGACATACGGGTCGCCGAACGCAAGCCGCGACCACGGGTCACGCGCCACCCATGCGGGGACGATGGCCGACAGGGGCGCCTGCGAGTCGAAATCCGGGGTCGTGACTATGCCGACCAGCAGGTAGGGGACCCCGGCGATGGACACGATCGACCGGCCGTCGACCCGATCGACGCCGAGCGTCCGGGCGGCGATGTCGCCGAGCACGACGACCCGGTGGCGCTCGCGCTCATGCACCGGATCCAGGGCGCGTCCTTGGACGACCTCGACGCCGAGGGCGTCAAAGGCACCGGGGCTCACCGCCATCACCGCGGTCTCCACGGCGGCGGACGAGGGCCGTCCACCGGCCTTGCTGACGGGCGGGAGGGCGTCCCGGGAGACCGCGACGGTGCCGGCCGACACCACTCCGTTGAGGCCGCCGACCCGCGTCAGCGCCTCAGGCGCGACGAGTGGGGCCAGCAGCCCGTCAGCGGTCGTCTCTGAGGGGCCGTCGGCGGTGAACCCTTCGACGGTGACCCTCGTCGCCTTGAGCGCGTCGAACCGGGACGAGACCTGCGCGGCGGCGGTGCTGGTCAGCCCGACGGTGGCGACGAGCGCGAGCACGCCGAACGCCACCCCGGCCACGGTGAGGAGGCTGCGCACCCGGCGTCCGAGGATCGCTTCGACCGATTCGCGCGCGATGTCGAGGACCGACCGGGGATCAACCATGGCCGGTCACCTCCGCGAGCCTGCCGTCGCGCACGCGCAGCACCCGGTCCGCCCGCGCGGCGACGGCGGGGTCGTGCGTGACGACCACGACGGCCAGGCCGTCGCCCGCCATCCGGTCGAGCAGGTCCATGACCGTCGCCGAGGTCTCGGAGTCGAGGTTGCCGGTCGGCTCGTCGCACAGCAGCATCGACGGCCCGTGCACCGTCGCCCGCGCGATCGCGACCCGCTGCTTCTCGCCGCCGGAAAGGGTCGCCGGGTACGCGTCGAGGCGGTGGCCGAGCCCGACCCGGTGCAGCTGCTCCTCGGCCCGTCGCCGCCGGTCCCGGTGGGGAACGCGGGTGTAGAGGAGCGGGAGGGCGACGTTGGCCCACGCGGTCTTGTGCGCGACGAGGTGGAACGCCTGGAACACGAATCCGATGCTCTGCGCGCGGACCCTCGTCCGCTCCCGCTCGGCGAGATGGGCGGTGTCGGAGCCGCGCAGGAGATAGCTGCCGGAAGAAGGCCGGTCGAGGAGTCCGAGGATGTTGAGCAGCGTGGATTTCCCTGACCCCGACGGCCCGATGATCGCGACAAGCTCACCCGCGCCCACCTGGAAGTTCACGTCTGTGAGTGCAGTGACGGTGCCCGCAGGCGAGGCGAAGAGCCGATGCACGTCACGCACGTCAAGGATCGGGGGCATGGGTCAGCTGCCTGAGGGGTCGGCCGTGACGATGACCTCGTCGGACGGCAGCAGTTCCGCGCCGTCCAGGGGCGTGACCGCGACCTTGCCCTCGGTCTCCAGGCCAGGCTCGACGGCGATCTCGACCTCGCCGCCGTCTCTGCGGACGCGCACGACGGTGCGGCCGTCCGGCCTCGACCACAGGGCCGATGACGGGACCACCGGGCCCGTTCCGTCGGTGCTCTCCAAGACGATCTCGGCCCGGTACCCGTCGCCGAGCTTGACCGTCTTGGACGGCCGGAGGGAGACGGTGCCCGCCTCCTGTCCACCTGCGGCGTCTTCGGCTCTGGAGGGTTCCGTGACGTTAGCGCGCTGGACCGTCGCCTTGACGTGTGCGCCATTGGGGGTCGTCACGGTGGCCGTCAGTCCCCGGGTGAGGTGCGGCATCAGCGACATGTCGTATACGGGGCACTGCACTACGGCGCGTCCTGAGGTGAGGACCAGGGCCCCGGTGGCCGCCTTGCCGCCGACCCGCGCCTTCCGCTGGCCAAGACGTGTGGCGCGCTCGGGGACGATCATGACCTCGCTTCTGGGCAGCGTCACCGAGGCGGCGGACGGCCGGTCGGAAGCGCCGGGCTCGTCACCCTGCCCGTCACCCTGCCCGTCTTGGACGGGCTCGTCGCCTTGCCCCGCACCTTGCCCGTTCTCCGGAGGGGCTGACGAGACTCCCGGAGCCGGATACCCCCTGAGCCGGTACAGCCTCACGATCGCCTCCCGCGTGCGCGCGTCGAAGGTCCCGCTCGCCTGCGCGGGACCGAGCAGGCCGAGCCGCACCAGCGACGCCTGCACCTGCCGCACGTCGGGACCCTCCGCGCCCGCGGCCAGATCGCGGTACGCAGGAAGCGCGCCGCGCAGCACGATGACCGGCCGTCCCGACACCGCCATGACGACCATGCCCTCACGGACCTGAGCGCCCTTCTTCACCGGGAGCGCCGTGACGATCGGGACGCCGTACCCGTCCGGCGTGGCCACCGGCACGGGGAAGCGGAGCGCGGGGATCGCGGCGCACTCCAGCCGCGCCGTCCGCGCGAGCCGCTCGACCCGCACCGGAACCGTGATCGTCGACGGCGGCGGCGGTTCCGCCTGGGCCGCGAGCTGCCGCGGCGACCTCGCCTGCGACGCCAGCGCCCACGTCACCCCGGTAACGGCGACGACCCCCGCACACCCGACGGCGACGAAGACACGCCGCCGCCCGGACCCCGCCGCCCCGACCCTTTCCGAATTCCGCCTCATTTCACGATTCACGAGGCGAGAAGCGTTCTCGCCCGGACCAACGCCCCCCGATTCAGCTCCCGAGTCGCAGCGATCTCCGTCTCATACCCACCCATCCCCGCCGCCAGATACCGGTCTTCGAGGATGCGCCTTTTGCGAACGTAATCCGTGTCATTCTCGCATTGCGCGTCCGCAATAGCGAGATCCACTTCCCGGGTGAAGGCGGTGGTCTCATCGCCCTTCTCATAGAATGAAGCGGCGAGGTCCATCGCCTTGGCCGGGGATTCCAGATCAGCGAAGGACTTCGCCGCCATGCACTGCGACCATTCGACATTTAGGGCGCGCATCGCCGGGTCCTTTTCTGCCCGGCTGATCAGACCTTCACGGAAATCGCTGCCGAAACGTTGGCCGAGCAGCCAATGCTCGACCGAGCCCCATAGCGCGGTCCGCGCCTCGGCATCGCACCCTGTCGTCGGCGCGCCCACCTCATCTCCATTCGGCATGGTGACCGATACGTTCGGGGCCTCCTTGCCTCCCGGTCCCCCCAAGGTCTCTCCCCATTTCTTCACCGCTTCCGGGGACATCTTCTTGAGAAGCGCGTCCAGGGGTGAGGGGTCAGGCGGCGCGGTACGTTTTCTGATCTCGTAGCCCTTGCGCCGCGCGGCCTCCTCGGTGATTCCGTACCGGATTTCGAACGCGGGAGGATCGGCGCTCAGGGGCAGTTTCACGTAGGGCTGCCCCGCCTGTCTCATACATCGGAGAACGAGTTCCTCCGACGCCTGGCCCAGCAGCCGCTGTTCCCCGGGAATGCCCAGGATCGCGTCCCTGACCCCCGGTGCCGGGGCGTCGGGCAGCCGACCGATCTTCAGCCCCCCGGAGCTCTCCGGTCTTCGCTCCCGCGAGCTTGTCGGCGAAGGCGTCGGCGAGACCAACAGAACCTTGCCATGAGCTCGTATCCCATGTCCACATGGTCTTGTCAGAATTGACACCAAGGCCAGGACGCAAACGCGAGAGTGGTGCCTCTGTCAAGTAGCGTTTGGATCGGGAGAACGTCCAGGCTCTGTAGGGGATTAACGGGATGGCTGGGGGCCGAGGGTCGTGGCCGGGGGATTTACGAGGGGCCAGGGACGGGGTAACGGTTCTCGTTAGCGGCTGGGAGCAGGGTGGGCAGGGAACGCAAAAGGGGAGGAGGTAGAGCGACCTCGCGTCCGACAACGTCTATGCTCGCCGCCGATCGGTCCTTGAACGAGTTGTTTATTCAGGTGATGGTGGGGCTGCGGCGTTCGAGCAGGATCACGTCGCGCCAGCGGCCGTGGTGGCGGGCGATGCGCTGTCGGGTGCCGATGCGGCGGAATCCCGCGCGCTCGTGCAGAGCGAGGCTCGCGGTGTTCTCGGGAAAGACGCCGGACTGGATGGTCCAGATGCCGACGGCTTCGGTGGAGGCGATCACGGCCGCCAGGAGCGCGGTGCCGACGCCCTGGCCTTGGGCGTCGGGGCGAATGTAGACGGAGTGCTCGACGACGCCCGCGTAGGCGGGACGCGCGGACGTCGCGCTGACGGCGATCCAGCCGAGGACGCTTCCGTCGGGACCGGCCGCTACGTGCCGGTGGTCGGGGAGTCTGCCGGTGTCGAAGGCGGCCCAGTCCGGGGCCCGGGTTTCGAAGCTGGCTTGTCCGCTGTCGAGACCCGCCTGGTAGATGGTGAGGACCTCGTCGGCGTCGTCAGCGCGCATGGGACGCAGCAGGTAGCTCATGAGATGTGCTCCGGACGGGTCGGGTGCGGAGCGCCGCCACAGCAGGAGTCGGGTTCGGGGGCGCGTGGGGTGCCGCATCCGGTGTCCGCGCCGGGGAGGAGGTCCTCGGTGATGAGGCTGGTGGCGCAGACTCCAGTCGCGGGCAGGTCGAGATGGACGGCGTCGGCGGCCTCGCGGTCCCCGGCGAGCGCGGCGACGACGGAGCGGACCTGCTCGTAGCCGGTGGCCAGCAGGAACGTCGGGGCACGGCCGTAACTCTTCACGCCGACGATGTAGAAGCCGGTCTCCGGGTGGGCGAGGTGGCGTTCGCCGTGCGGGGGGACGGTGCCGCAGGAGTGGAAATTAGGGTCGATCATCTCCGCGATGCCGACGGGGGCCTCGGTGGCGGGGTCGAGGGCGGTGCGCACCTCGCGGAGCATGGCCAGGTCGGGGCGGAAACCGGTGGCGGCGACGATGAGATCGGCCGTCAGGGTCCGGGGTCCGTCCGGGGTCGAGCCGGTGACGGCCACCGGCGCGCCGCCGCCGATGCCGGTGATGGTGAACGAGCGGACGAGTTCGATCGCGCCGCCGTCGACCGCCGCCTTCAGCCGGGTGCCGAGCGCGCCGCGCGCGGGCAGGTCGTCGGCGTCGCCGCCGCCGTACAGCCGGGCGACGGACGCGCCGCGCACCGCCCAGGTGATCCGGGTGCCGGGCTCCTGAGCGGCGAGTTCCGCCAGCGCGAGCAGCGTGTTGGCGGCCGAGTGGCCCATCCCGACGACGAGGGTGTGCTGCCCGGCGAACCGTGCGCGGTCGCGGCCGAGCACGTCGGGCAGCGGGCCGGTGATACGCGACGCCGTCTCGTCCTCGCCGGGGGCGGGCAGGCCGGAGTGGCCGAGCGGGTTGCGCTGTCCCCAGGTGCCCGAGGCGTCGATGACGGCGCGGGCCGCCAGATCCCGGACGGTCCCGTCAGCGTCGCGGACGCGCACCAGCAGCGGACGCTCGTCGCGGCCGATCGTGCGGGTGGCGTCGACGCCCTGACGGGTGACGGCCAGGACCCGCGCCCCCGTGCGGATCCGTCCAGCGAGGGCGGGGACTGCGGCGAGTGGCGCAAGGTAGTCCCGGACGAGCTCAGCGCCGGTCGGCAGCGCCTCCGGTTCAGGCGCAATCCAGCCTTCGCCCTCGAGCAGACGGCTTGCGGCGGCGTCGACGTCGTACCGCCACGGCGAGAACAGCCGCACATGCCCCCACTCGGCGACGGCCGCGCCGACCGTCCCCCCAGCCTCAAGGACGAGGAAGTCGAGCCCCCGCTCGGCGAGATGCGCGGCGGCGGCGAGCCCGACGGGCCCGGCCCCGATGACGACGACCGGCAGGTCGTCACCCGGCGCGGAATCGGCAACGCATCCGCACCCGGCGTCGGTCTTGGCCTGGATGACGGTGACGGTGGGGTCAAGGGCCTGCTCGGCGTCGGTACAGCACGCACTGACGCCACAGCAGCCGACGGGTACCGCGGGATCGGTCATGACCGTCTCCTGATTCGAAGTTCATCTAAGTAGCTCCGAGTTTGTCTTTCTGGATAGATGGATGTCAAATTAGAAGCATGTCGAAGTTCCTGGAGCTGGAAGACGTCACGGCCGCGTCGTGCTGCGCCCCGCTGAGCGGCCCGATCCTGGACGAGGACGAGGCCGCCGAGCTGGCGCGCGTGTTCAAGGCGCTGTCCGACCCCGTGCGCCTGCGGCTGCTGAACCTGATCGCCGCCAGCGAGGGCGGCGAGGTCTGCGTCTGCGACCTCACCACCCCGTTCGACGTGTCCGCCCCGACGATCTCCCACCACCTCAAGGTCCTGCGCCAGGCCGGCCTGATCACCGGCGACCGCCGCGGCACCTGGGTCTACTACCGCCCCGTCCCCACCGCGATCACCCGCCTCTCCACCCTCTTCACCCTCCCCCACCTGACCCCGCCCCCCGAGCTGGTCGGCCTTGACGAAGAAGCGTAGTCAGCTCCACAGCGAATAATGTCGGGGGAGTGGTCGATCTGGGTGTGCAGGGTGTAGTGGTGATGAAATCTGGCGAAGAATTAATCGGTTGTATTTATGACTCCTTATGGAATCTACTGAAAGTGCTGCTCCAACATGACGGTGCATGTTTGGCGGACTCCTCACCCACGGGCTCGGAATCGCACAATGGCTCGGGTGACAAGCAGGACATGGCCGAGAGTAGCAACGGCGACAATGTGTCGACGCTGAAGAGTGACGAGGTCGGGTTGTGGAAGATGAACGGCGGCTGGTGACGCGTTCGCTTGAAGACACGGCGACGATTCGAGTCTCGGGCGTGAGCAAGGTCTATCGGTCTGAGGTTGAGGCCGTTCGGGCGAACGGCAGGGCATGGACTCCCGATAGGCTTGTCCCACGGCCGCAGACCGGGGGGAATGGCTTACAAGTACGCCACCACCCGCAGGGACTACGCCTACCTGGCCGGCGGGTCGGTGTTCCACTCCGCGCCCGGCTTCCCCGTCCGGCTGGCAAGCGAGACGTTCCAGCGGGCGCTCGCGCTGCGCGGCGCCGGCGAGCCGGTTGTGCTCTGGGATCCGTGCTGCGGCAGCGGTTACCTGCTCTCCGTGCTGGGCGTCCTGCACCGCACCGACCTCGCCGCGCTGGTGGCCTCGGACTTCGACCCCGAGGCGGTGCGCATCGCAAGCCGCAACCTCGCCCTCCTCGGTCAGGAACCCCTGAAGGCGCGGGCCGCCGAGCAGCTGGAGCGCGCCGAGCGGTTCGGCAAGACGTCCTACGCCGAAGCCGCCGAGGCGGCCGAGCGGATCGCACGCGAGCTGAAGGCGCGCGGCGGCGACCTGCCCCATTCCGTGAGCCGGGCCGATGTGTTCGACCCCGACCGGCTCGCGGCCGTCGTCGCCGAGAGGACGCCGGACATCGTGATCACCGATGTCCCCTACGGCGAGCAGACGGACTGGTCGGGGCCGCATGCTGGGGAAGGCGTGGAGGGAATGGCGCGCTCCCTGGCCTCCGTGCTCCCGGACGAGGCCGTGCTGGCCGTCGCCGTTCGGGGGAGGGCGGTCCCCCAGGGCGGCGTCCGCCCCTCGTCGTCGTTCAGGATCGGTTCCAGGGCCGTCGCTCTGCTCAGGGCAGGAGAGGTGCTCCGGCCCGGCCGGACGGGGCCGCGGCGGGTTTGAACCTGCTCCACCAGGCGCGGTTCTCGCGGTACCAGGCCACCGTCTCGCGGAGCCCCTCCTCGAAGGCGATACGCGGGCGGTAACCGAGTTCCGACCGGATCAGGGAGGCGTCCAGGGAGTAGCGGCGGTCATGCCCCTTGCGGTCTGGCACCCGGCGCACCCGGTCCCAGGTCGCGCCGCACACCTCGAGGAGCAGCGACGTGAGCTCCCGGTTCGTGAGCGCGGTGCCGCCGTCGACGTTGTACACGGCGCCGGCCTCCCCATCCCGTGCCCGGCAGGGGCGCAACCGAAGAAGCCCGCGACGACGAACGTGTCACGTCGCTGTACCCGCGAGTGATCACTGGCGGAGCGGAGTGTCTGGATTCTTAACCACCCCATAACCACCAGGAGCCTTGAGAAGCCGGTGATGACCGTGGACCGCCGAGATCTCGAACAGGAAGGGCCCCTGACCAGATTGCCTGGTCAGGGGCCCTTTTCGCTTGCGTGGCGGCTGGTGGGTTCGAACCACCGTAGGCTGTGCCGACAGATTTACAGTCTGCTCCCTTTGGCCACTCGGGCAAACCGCCGTGGGTCGCTTGCGACGTCAGAAATACTAGCGGATGAGGGGAGTGGTCGTGACACGGGTTTTGGGGGTGGGGGAGGGGGCGGGGGCTGAGAGACTTGGGGGATCAGGGTTGTGAAGGTGAGGAGTTCGGTTTGGCTGGGGAGAGTTCGTTCGACATCGTGTCGAAGCTGGACAAGCAGGAGACGGATAACGCGCTGAACCAGGCGGCCAAGGAGGTGGCGAACCGGTTCGACTTCCGGAACGTCGACGCGGGGATCCGCTGGTCGGGCGAGGCGATCGAGATCCAGGCGAACAGCGAGGAGCGGGCACTCGCCGTCCTCGACGTGTTCAAGGAGAAGCTGATCAAGCGCGGTCTGTCGCTGAAGATCCTCGACGCGGGCGAGCCGAAGGCGTCCGGGAAGATCTACAAGATCGGGGTGAACCTCAAGGAGGGGATCTCGCAGGAGAACGCGAAGAAGATCGGCAAGATCATTCGCGAGGAGGGGCCCAAGGGCGTCAAGGCGCAGATCCAGGGCGACGAGCTGCGCGTCAGCTCCAAGAAGCGCGACGAACTCCAGGAGGTCATCGCGCTCCTGAAGGGCAAGGAGGACCTCGACGTGGCCCTCCAGTTCGTGAACTACCGCTAAACGGTACGAAGTTCATGGCCCGGGACGGACGGGCTTCTCCGGGTGAGCCGACACTCCCGCCCGGAGAAGCCCGCCGCCACGGCGATCGTCCGTCCCGCCCCGACACCCCGCCATGGGCCAGGCGTCCCGACGCGGCCGGGATTCTCCCGCGCGTCCGCCGTCAGGACGGTGCACCGATCTGTCGCGTACTTACCGATTCGTGAGGGCCGCGTGAAGCCGGACGGGGGAGGAGAGGGGAGGGCGAGGGGAAGGGCGCGATGAGGTTCGCGGACAGGGTGGTGCTGGTCACCGGGGCCGGTTCGGGGATCGGGCGGGCCACCGCGGTGCGGGTGGCGGGCGAGGGCGCGCGGCTGGTCCTCGTGGACCTCGACGCCGACGGGCTCGACGGCACGGCCGACGCGGTGGTGGCGTCGGCGTCGAACACCGACGTGGTGCGGATCGTCGCGGACGTGGCCAGGGAGCGCGACGTCGAAAGGTACGTCACCGAGACGGTCAAGACCTTCGGCCGTATCGACGCGTTCTTCAACAACGCGGGCACAACGGGCGGGCAGGGTCCCGTGGCGGACTGTTCCGTCGCGGAGTTCGACCGCGTGGTCGCGGTCAACCTGCGCGGGGTCTTCCTGGGGCTCAAGTACGTACTCGCCCAAATGCGGGCACAGCGCCACGGATCCGTGGTGAACACCGCAGGAGCGGACGGAACCGGCGCGGTCGCCGCGTCCAAGCAGGGCGTGGTCGGTCTGACGCGTGAGGCCGGCGTCGCGTACGCCGGGTACGGCATCACGGTCAACGCGATAGCCCCCGGGGCGATTGGGACACCGCTTCTGGAAACAGAGCTGGCCAGGACGAACCCGGACGACCCCGAGCGCGCCGCGGCGGATCTCGTCGGCGCGAATCCGACGGGCAGGCTGGGCACACCGGAGGAGGTCGCCGCTCTCGTCGCGTTCCTCCTGTCGGGCCAGGCGTCGTTCGTCAACGCGGTGACGATCCCGGTCGACGGTGGACAATCAGCGACGTACTAGAGCAAACCGACTAGCGAAAACCGACCAGCGAAGACACCGACGAAGTGGTCTGACGATGCACAACGCCCATATCGCCATGGTCGGGATTCCCGCCATCAGCCACGTGCTGCCGAGCCTCGAGATCATCCGCGAGCTCGTCGCGCGCGGCCACCGGGTCACCTACGCCAACGACCCCGCGCAGCCCGCCGTGGCCGACGCGATCCGGGGGACGGGCGCGGAACTCGTCCCCTACCGCTCGACGCTGCCCGTGGCCGACAACGACTGGCCCGACGACCCGATCGCCGCCTCCGAGCTCTTCCTTGACGACGCCGTCAGCGTCCTAAGCCAGATCGCTCCCTACTACGACGCACAACCCGCCGATCTCTACCTCCAGGACATCGCCGGTTACGCCGCCCGTGTCTTGGCCGAGTCGCAAGGCCGTCCCCTTGTCCAGCTCTCTCCCGCCTACGTGGCGTGGAAGGGCTACGAGGAGGAGGTGGGCGCTTACCTGAAGGGGTTGCCCGGGGCGTCGGAGTACCACGCCAAGTTCGCGGCCTGGCTTGCGTCGACCCCGGCCACCACCAAGGACCCCGACGCCTTCAGCGGCCGTCCTCCGCGCTGTGTGGCGACGGTCCCGCGCGCGATGCAGCCGCACGCCGACCGGGTGGACGAGTCGGTGGTGACGTTCGTCGGACCCTGTTTCGGCACAAGGGCCGAGCAGGGTACGTGGACCCGTCCCGACGGCGTAGACAACGTCCTGCTCATCTCGCTCGGCTCCGCCTACACAAGGCAGCCCGACTTCTACCGACGCTGTGTGAGCGCGTACGGCGACCTGCCTGGATGGCACGTGGTGCTCCAGATAGGCGAGTACGTCGATATCGCGGAGTTGGGGCCGCTGCCTGCGAACGTGGAAGCGCACGCGTGGGTACCGCAGCTCGCGATCCTCACGCAGGCCGACGCGTTCGTGACGCACGCCGGGATGGGCGGCTGCGCCGAGGGCCTGTACACCGCGACGCCGATGATCGCCGTCCCGCAGGCCGTCGACCAGCCCGCGAACGCCGACCGCCTTGTCGAACTCGGCGTCGCGCGGCGGCTCGACTCCGCGACGGCGACGCCCGCCGACCTCCGCGAGGCGCTGCGCGAACTCACCGCGGACCCCGACGTCCGCGCCCGCTGCGCCGACCTCGCCAAACGCGCCCGCGCTGAGGGCGGCGAGAAGCGGGCCGCCGACGTCGTCGAGTCCCTGCTCTGACCTGCGCGAACGCGACGCCCCCACCCGCCGGTCGCGGACGGTTCCGTAATCGCGACATTACGTGACGGTCATCACGTGTCACGTGTGATGTTGTTTGCCCGGTTATGACCCGGAAAGGGGTTGCGGCACACGAAGTCGAGAGCGAGGAAGGGAAAAGATGAGCACGATCGAGCAGTCGATCGACGTCGAGGTCCCCGTCCGCACGGCCTACGACCAGTGGACGCAGTTCGAGGAGTTCCCCCGGTTCATGGAGGGCGTCGACCGGATCGAACAGGTCACCCCCACCTGGACCCGCTGGGAGACGAGCATCGCGGGCGTGCACCGCGAGTTCGACGCCGAGATCACCGAGCAGCGGCCCGACGAGCGGGTCGCGTGGCGGTCGGTCGCCGAGCCGAGGCAGGCGGGCGTCGTGACGTTCCACCGGCTCGACCCGGTGAACACCCGCGTCATGGTGCAGATGGAGTTCGACCCGGAGGGGTTCGCCGAGCAGGCCGCGGACAAGCTGAACATCGTCGAGCGCAGGGTGAAGGGCGACCTGAAGCGCTTCAAGGACTTCATCGAGTCGCGCGACACCCCCACCGGCGCGTGGCGCGGTGAGATCCCGTCGCCGGACGCGCGCGGCGCGGTCCCGACGGCCCCGGCGAGCGACCTTCCGCCCGCCACTGAGTTCCCCGCCACTGAGTTCCCCGCCACCGAGGGCCCGGCGCGGACCGCCGACCCGCTCGCGGGCGAGCCGTACCCCGCCGACCCGTCGGGCTACCCGGGCCGTCCGCCCCTGTAGACCGACGGCCACGGGAACACCACGCCGTTCCCGTGGCCGCCGCCAAACGGGCGGGCCGTCAGCGCGTCGGGGGCGCTGGCGGCCTTTCCGCATGTCCGGGAGGCGGGACGGCAGGGGCGGCGGCGTAGACGGTGAGCCAGATGGCGCGGGCCAGGGTGCGGGCGAGGGGCGGGTCGGCGGCGGGGGGTTGGGTGCGGCAGTGCATGGAGATGGTGCGTTCGACCATCCAGGTGAGCACGGACGCGGTGGTGGAGGGGTCGAGGTCGGGGGGGACGGCGCCGGACGCCTGGTCGGACTCCAGGCGGTGCCGGGTCAGTTCGGTGAAGCGGGTGAGGCGGGCGTGGTAGAAGGCCGCGACGTCGGGGTCGTAGGCGGACACTTCGCTTAGCGCAAGGAGGACCCAGCGGTTGGCGCGGTACTCCTGGAGCATGCGGGTCATCGCCGTCTCGACGCCGGAGGGGCCGTCGGAGTGGTCGCCGCGCCACCAGGCGACGGCGGCGTCGAACATCGCCTGCCCGCCCTGCTCGGCGAGGGCGATGAGCAGGCGGCTCTTGTCGGGGAAGTGCAGGTAGAACGTCGAGCGGGCGACGCCGGCGGCCTCGGCGATGCGCTGCACGGGCAGCTCGGTGTAGGGGGTTCCGTCGGCGACCAGCGCGTGGACCGCGGCGAGGACCCTGCGGGCCACCTCGTCGCGGCGCTCACGGGCCGCGCGAGATCGCGTGGTGGAGGGCACGGACGCAGTGTAACCCCGGCGGGGACGCTTTGTCGGACAGTGTGTCGACGAAGTGTTGACAGTATGGCCGACGCGACGGACACTCCGAGCGGCGCCCGTCCGCACCCCCCGACACCCCCCGACGACGGGCGACCCGAGGAGGTGCCCGATGGGTTCCGCACGCCGTCGCCTCACCGCCGCCGCCGCCGCCGCCGTCCTGCTCGCCGCGCTCGTGCCGGGCCAGGCGAGGCCGGCTCCGCCGCGCGTACCGATCACCGACGTCAAGCGCTCCGACCTCACGCTCGTGCCGGGCAAGCTCGCCGAACCGTCGGACGACGGCCCGCACCCTGGCTCGCTGACCGAGTGGTGGTACGCGCACGTCATCGACCCCGCCACGAGGCGGACGTTCATCGCGATGCTGTTCACCGCGCCGGTGCCGACCGGGCTGATCTTCTGGTACCCGGAGAAGGGCCGGAAGCTGGCCGTCCCGGCGCTCACGGCCACGGTGACGGCCAAGGCGGGCCCGGTGGTGGAGAGCAGCGCGGGCAGCCTCGTCCATGACGCCGACGCCGGCATGTACCGGCTGCGCTGGCACGGCGGCTTCGCCGAGGCCGACATCTGGTTCACCGAGGCGGTCCCCGGCGTCACCGGAGGGCCGATCGAGTACGACGGCGGCCAGACGATGTACTGGAGCGCGCCCGTCGCGACGAGCAAGGCGAAGGGTTGGCTTAAGCCGCCCGGTACGCGCGAGCGGATAAGCGTCGACGGGTGGCGCGGCTACCACGACCACAACTGGGGCCGCTTCAACGTCGTCGACCAGCGCTACGCGGGCTGGGAGTGGGGCGTGTCCCATGAGCCCGACGGCTCCGCGACGCTGCTCGGCGGCGTGGTGAAGGGCGACGGGACGTGGCAGGGGGTCGTCGGAAGGGCGACCCCGGAGAAGACCTACGGGTGCATGGCCACCTTGAAGCTGTCGGACTGGAAGACACACGGGCTGTTCACCTACCCGGGCACCACGAACGCTTCCTGTCCGTCGTCCCTCCTGGCCACCCCCGAGGGTCTTACCGGGGAGTTGCCTGGCGTGGACGTGGACTTCCACGTGGTCGACCCGTTCATTCTCGACGTAGGGCTCCTCGCGCTACCGGAGTCCCTGGGACGCACAGGGCCCGGCTCGCTGGGGCTCATCGAGCACATCCGCACTCTCGCCGGTCGGGTGAACCCGTGAGCGGGCGGTATCCGGTCGGGCGTAGGCAAGTCCTCGCCTCGGGGCCCTGATGTTCGCTCCGGTTCCGCTGGTTTCCGCGCCCGGTAAGCGGGTCGCCGTACTGGGCGGAGGGATGTCCGGGCTGGCGGCCGCGCACGAACTCGTCGAAAGGGGCTTCGCCGTCACGGTGTACGAGCGCAAGGCGCTCGGCGGCAAGGCGCGCAGCATCCCGGTGCCGGGGACGGGCTCGGGCGGCCGCGGCCCGCTGCCCGCCGAGCACGGGTTCCGGTTCTTCCCCGGCTTCTACCGGCACGTCACCGACACGATGCGGCGCGTCCCGACCGGAGGCGGCGGGAACGTCGCGGACAACCTCGTGGGCATCTCCGCAGGACGCCTGTCGCGCGCCGGAGGCCGCGCCGACCTCGGCGTCCCCGACCTCGGCGCGCCCCGGCGGCGGGCTCGACCCCGCGTGGCTGCGCGAGACGCTGACCGGGCTCGCGCAGCAGCTCGGCGCGCTGCCCCCGGCCGAGGTCGCGTTCTTCGTCAACCGTTACCTGGTGTTCCTGACCAGCAGCGACGCGCGCAGGTTCGGGCAGTGGGAGGACGTGCCGTGGTGGGAGTTCGTCCGCGCCGAGGGCAAGTCCCCCGATTACCGGGCGATCGTCGCGAAGTTCCTGACGCGCGGGCTCGTCGCGGTGAAGGAGGAGGTCGCCAGCACCCGCACGGTCGGGAACATGGGCCAGGCGTTCCTGCTGTCGGCGGTCGGCCTCGGCCGCGACGGCGACGCCGCCATCGCCAGGATGCTCAACGCCCCCACGAACGAGGCGTGGATCGACCCGTGGACGGCGTTCCTCAGGGCACGCGGCGTCCGGTTCGTCCTGGGGCGTACCGTCGAGGGCTTCGAGCTGTCAGGCGGCCGCGTCAGCGCAGCCCGCTCCGTCGACGCCAAGGGCGGCGGGCACCGGATCGAGGCCGACTGGTTCGTGTGCGCGGTGCCGCCCGACCGCGCCGTCCGGTTGTGGACGCCCGAGCTGCTGCGCCGCGCCCCCGCGCTGGAGGGCGTCGGCAGGCTGCGGACCGACTGGATGAACGGGGTCCAGTTCTACCTGCGGGAAAGCCCGCGCGGCCTCGGCGAACTCCTCAGCTTCATGGACTCGCCCTGGCAGCTCACGGCCGTGCTCCAGAGCGCCATCTGGGACAGGGACTTCAAGGCCGACTACGGGGACGGCTCGGTAGCCGACTGCCTGTCTTTGGACGTGTCCGACTGGGACACCCCCGGCGTCCTGTACGGCAAGCCCGCCAAGCGCTGCTCTCCGGGCGAGGTCGTCGCCGAGTGCTGGGCGCAGATGAAGGCGCACCTCGAGGACACCGGGGCGTCCGTGCTGCCGGACGCGATCCTGCACTCGTGGTTCGTCGACCCCGCGATCGTGTGGAACGCGGCCACGGGCGGCAATACCAACGACGAGCCTTTGACCGTCAACACGATCGGCAGCTGGCGGGACCGTCCCGAGGCGCGTACGGGCGTCCCGAACCTGTTCCTCGCGGGCGACTACCTGCGCACGCACACCGACCTCGCGACGATGGAGTCGGCGAACGAGTCGGCCCGTGCGGCCGTCGCGGCGCTCCTCGACGCGGCGTCGTCCCCGTCCGCGCCGCCGCCCGTCTGGCCGCTCTACCAACCGCCGCAGCTCGACGCGCTCAAACGCCTCGACGCCGCCCGCTTCGCGCGCGGCCTCCCGCACGTCCTCGACCTGTGACGCCGCAGGCGCTCAGGCGAACCAGGAGGGGGCCGCGGTCTTGAGGAGGGCGCGGAGGATGGGCGGGGTCTGGAAGGCTTCCTGGAGGTAGCGGGCGAGGGTCTGGAGGGCGAAGGGGTCGGCGGAGGAGGCGACGAACATGGCCGGCTCGGACTCCAGCGTGATGAGGGGGATGAGGTCGGGGGAGCGTGATTCGAGCGTCGAGCGGGCCACGCCGTTCCAGCCCTGGCCGTCGCTCTCGCGGTCGCACTCCTTGAAGACGGGTGCGGTCTCGGCCATGCAGTCGTCGCTGAGCATGAGGCAGTACGTGCCGGGCCTGTGGTCGTACTCAAAGAAGACGAACGGTGCGTACGTGGAGCGATCGGTCACGCGGCAGACCTTATCGGAGGGGGCGTGCTGTGCCCTGTGTGTCAGAAAGGGGTGGTTTGGGGGCTCTTGAACGGGCGGCGGAAGATCCCTACTCTCGGGTAAGGATCGGGTCGGGGGGCCGGTCGGCGCCTTCTGGCGCGCGCTCTCCCACCCCCTTGGAGCAGGTATGACCCGTCGTTTCGCGGCGGCCGTGGCGGCGGTGCTCGCCGCGGCCGCGCTCGTCCCCGCCGCCCCCGCGCACGCCGCACCGGCGCAGCGCACCGTCAAGATCCGCAGCTTTGACGGCGTCCGCATCACCACCCACTTCTTCCGCGCGCCGGGACTGAAGAAGGGCGAACGCCGTCCCGTCGTCATGCTCGGCCACGGATGGGCCGGACGCGGGGAGACGGCACGCAAGGAGGGGCAGCTCGGCTACCTCCTGAAGGCCGGATACAACGTCGTCACGTGGAACGCCAGGGGGTTCGGCTCCGAGGGCGCCGCCAACGTCGACGACCCGCGCGTCGAGGGACGCGACATGAAGCGGCTCATCACGTGGATCGCCAAGCAGCCCGAGGTACGCCTGGACAAGAAGGGCGACCCCAGGCTCGGCATGGCTGGCGGCTCGTACGGCGGCGCTATCCAGCTCGTTACGGCTGGCTTGGACGGCCGCGTAGACGCGATCGTGCCCAGCATCGCGTTCAACAGCCTCGTGGACACCCTCTACACGGACGGCATCTTCCGCGCCGGTTGGGGGACCCTGCTGTGCACCGGAGGGTTCCTCAACGGGAACAAGCTCGCGTGGCAGGTCCAGAAGGGCTGCGTCACCGGGCTGGCGAGCGGCCAGATCCCCGACGACGTCGAACGCTGGTTCCGTCAGCACGGCCCCGACCACCTCGTGCAGCGCATCAAGATCCCGACGCTCGTGCTCCAGGGCACGGTCGACACGTTGTTCACCCTTCGCGAGGGCGTCGCGACCTACCGGACGGTCAAGGCCAATGGCGCGCCTGCGAAGATGATCTGGTTCTGCGGCGGGCACGGCCGCTGCGCCACCGGCGCGGGCCCTGCGGACCACCTGGAGAAGGCAACCCTCGCCTGGTTCGACAGGTATCTGCGCGGCAACCGCAAGGCCGACACAGGGCCGGGCTTCGAGTACATCGACCAGTACGGGGTCTACCGGGGAGCGCCGTCTTACCCGCTGCCCCCGGCCGGATCCCTCGACGCGCGCGGGACGGGTTCCTTGGCGTTCTCCCGCGCCGACGTCTTCCCCTACCTGACGCGCGAGCAGGAGAAGTCACAGAGCGGGCTGCCGTTCCCGTCGTACGTGATGGTCGCCGAGCCCGCGAAGAAGGCGGTGAACGTGCCGATCCCCGCGCCGTCGGGATGGGCGCAGACGGTCGGGTCGCCGAAGCTGACCGTGCACTACAAGGGCAAGGCCAAGCGGGCGAAGACCGCGCTCTTCGCACAGATCGTGGACCGCAAGACCGGCCGGGTCGTCGGCAACCAGGCGACGCCCCTGCCCGTCGTCCTGGACGGCCGCCACCGCACCGTCACCCGCGACCTCGAGGCGATCGCCCACACCCTCACCCCGAACTCCGACCTGGTACTCCAGATCATCCCGATCACGGGACTCTTCGACTGGCAGCGCTCCGCGGGCACAGTCGACCTGGAAGCAAAGATCTCGATCCCCCTGACAACCCCAGGCACCTGACCACCCCCAAACCCCAAATACTTCCCCGCAGTCCCTTCGGGACTGCGGGGAAAGCGAGGTCCCTCCGGGACGGGATCGCATGGGTAGGCCCGAGTCCCTCCGGGACATGCCCGCGCACCAGGCTCGGCCCGTCGGGGCCGCAGGGGCGTAGGGGCTGGAGACTCCGGGCCCCTGACTCCGACGCCAGAGCGCCCGTAGACCTCCCCCGCAGTCCCGAAGGGACTGCGGGGGAGGGGGGTTAGAGGCCCCAGAGTTCGGCGATGCGTAGGTGGGGGGTGGCTTCGGTGTCTTTGTTCTGGCGTTCGAGGGTGCGGCCCAGGAGGAGGTGGGCGTAGGCGTCGGCCGGGTCTAGGTCGAGGATGTGCCGTAGTTCTGCCTCGGCGCGGGTGAGTTGGGCGGAGTGGTAGTAGGCGCGGGCCAGGAGCAGGCGCGTACCGGTCTGGGAGGGGAACTCCTCTACCAGCGGCACGAGCAGGTCGACGGCCGTGCGGTAGTCCTTGGCGTCGAAGAACAGGTTCGCCTGGTCCCAGCGGTCGGCCGCGGACCCTGCGCCCGGGAAAACGGGAACGATCCTCATCGTGCCTCCTCTCACCGGCCGTCAACGACGGTCGGGTCCGGGATATTTCCGGCGCTGACCTGGGCGGGGTTCCGTTACGGGCGTTGGGTGGTGAGATGGGCGGATGGGTGTGGTGACGGCGGACGGGCTGGTGCGGGACTTCGGCGGCGGACGACGGGTCGGGCCCGTCGGGTTCGCGGTCGGGGAGGGCGAGCTGGTCGTCCTGCGCGGCGGGAACGGCTCGGGCAAGTCGACGGTTCTGCGACTTGTGTGCGGGGAGGAGGCTCCCGACGAAGGCGGCGTCGCCGTATGGGGGCGTACGCCGCGCAGAGCCGAGCTGTGGTTCCGCGCCCGCGTGGGCGTCCTGGACGACGTCAGCGCCTTCCCGGAGCTGACCGTCCGCGAGCATCTGACGCTCGTCGCGGTCGGCCACGGCCTGCGCGACCGCGCGGCGGCGAGGGTGGACTGGGCGCTCGACGCGTGCCGCCTCGCCGACCACGCCGACGTCAGCCCGTACAAGCTGAGCCGCGGCCTGCGCCAGCTCCTCGGCCTCGCGGCGGTCCTGATCCCCGAGCAGACCCGCCTCCTGCTCCTCGACGAGCCGGAACGCCATCTTGACGCCCGCGCCCGCGCCTGGCTCGCCGAGACCCTCACCGAGCGCAGGAACTCCGGCACGGCCGTCCTGGCCGCCACGCACAGCCCCGAGCTGCTCGCCGCGGCCTCCCGCACCGTCGACCTCGACCCGGCGGAGCCGTGATGACCGCCCTCGCCGACGACACGCGGGCAGTCCTCGCCCTCCTGCGCACATCCCGTAGGAGAGGCCGCAAAGACGTCCTCTACAAGCTCTACCTAGGCGTCCTCGCCGCAGCCGTCGCAAGCCCGCTGGTATGGACGACGGTCCAGGACGCCCTGCAAGGCGGCGCGAGCCCCGGCCGAGCCGTCGTGCTCGTGCCCTTCGCCGTAGCCCTGACGGCCCTTGCCGCGCTGTGGGCCTCGATCCGCGAGGGCCTGACGCGCGGCGCGGTCTCCCTCGACGCGGCGGTCATCGACTGGGTCCTTCCGTCGCCCGTCCGCTGGGAGAACGTGCTCGGCACCGCGTTCACCAAGGGCGTCGCCCTACGCGCGGCTGCGGGGGCCGTGATCTGCGTCGCTCTCTTGTTCGTCCTCTGGCGGACCGTACTGCCGCTCCCGATAACCCCGGCAAGCACGATCGCCTCAAGCGCGCTCGCGGGCGCGCTCCTCGGTGCCCTGAGCGCCGCGCTCAGGGCGCTGGGCGCGCACCGGCTAAGACGGTCCTGGTACGCGGGCCTGCTCGTGCTCCTGGGCGGCGCGGCCGCCCTCGCCTGGCGCGGCGTGCCCGGCGCGTCGGCGGTGCTCTGGACGGGCCCGTGGGGATGGGCCGCCCAGGCGTTCGTCGGCGGCCCTTATGTCTGGGCCGCGCTGACCGCCCTCGCCGTCGTGACCGCCGTCACTCTCGCACTGGCCTCCCGTCGTCTTACCTCCCTCACCTTCGCCGAGTTGAGACGCGGCGCGGAGACGACCGGCGGCCTCAAGACGGGCCTGTGGCTCGTCGACCCGGCCTGGGCCTCCGGAACAACCCAGGCCGCGAAAGCCGATTTCTCCCCTTCGTCCACCCTCCCGATGCCCTCGCACCGCGCGCTGACGCCCGCCTGGCGCGACGCGGTCTCCCTGCTCCGCGACGCCGACCGCCCGCTCAGGTCGGCCGTCCTGACCGTCCTCGCCCTCCTCGCCGCCCAGCTGCCGGGCCGCACCGCCCTCGCCGCCTCCTGCGCCCTGCTCTACCTCGCGGTCTCCGCCCTGGTCGAGGGCGCGCGCGCCTGCGCCGCCGACCCCGGCCGCACCCGCTACCTCCCGCTGCCCCCGACCGCCCTGGCGCTCGCCTTCGGCATGACGCCCCTGGCCGTCATGGCGGCCATCACCACCGTCGCCGCCCTGGCCCTCGCGCCCCTCGGCGCGGCCCCCGCCGCGCTGGCCGCCGTCGCCGTGCTCCTGCCCGCCGCCACCGCGACCGCACTCGCCGGGGCCTACCGCGGCTTCCTGCCCGCGTCGGCGACGACCGGCTTCGACACCCCCTTCGGCAACACCGCGCTGTTCCAGATCGTCTCCTGGCACGCCGGCGGCCCGATCGCGCTCACCGTCATCGCCCTCCTGGCCGCGACGCCGGGCCCGTCCGGCGCGCTCTGCCTGCTCGCCGGAACCGCCTCCGTGACGCTCTGGGCGGCCCGCAGGGGCGCGCGCGCTTTCGCCGCCTAGGACGCGGGAAGAATCCCCAGCGCCTGCTGACGGCTCCGCCCCGCCCGCCACAGCCGCGCCCACCGCTCATCGAGGTAACTGTCGAGCCGGGAGGACGCGGGACTCGGGTTGCCGGGGAACGAGTGCGACCTGGTGAACTCCTTGGCGAGCCTGTCCGGGTCGATGACGTGCGACGCCCAGAACGCGGCGGCAGACGGGTCGTGTACGAGCTCCTCGTAGTCGAGGAAGGCCACGCGTTCGAGGGGCAGCCGCGCGGTGGCCCGGAGCATCCCGAAGACCCGAAGCCGCAGGTTCCAGCGGTTGAAGAGGGAGAGCAGCGCCGCTCCCGGCCGGGTGAGCTGCACGTGTACGGCGAACCGTACGAGCGCGCTGTTGTCGGTGAGCGCCATCCCGTACGCGGTGCTGCGGGCCCCGCGTGCGAGCGCCCGGTCCGACGAGCCGTGGATGCCCGCAAGGGGACGCCGGGTGAGGATGACGCGCGCGTCCGGGAAGGCGTCGAGCAGCAGCGCTTCGCGCCCGGTGTCCGACGGGTTCTTCAGCACCGCGACGCCGGAGCGCTCCTCGATCTCCCCGGCGACCCTGCGCAGCAGCCCGGCCCCGCGCGCGTGGAACCGCGAGGTGAGCAGCGGGGCGGCCTTCTGGTCGACGAGCAGCCACCCGTACTCCTCGGGCGTGGCGTCGGTGACGGGCCTGGCGTCCACGCCCCGGTCCACCGGCTCGGGCGCGCTGACGAGCGCGTCGAGCCGCGCCGACAGCCCCGGCGAGCCGTGCCGGATGAGGTCGCCGACGGTGAACGGCTCGCCCCCGGACGCGGCGGCGACCGCCTCGAGCAGCACGGTCGTGCCACTGCGGTTGAAACCGCTGACGAAGATGATCAAGCACGCCTCCGGGTGTGTGGTGCGGGCACACGGGAGCCACGAGGTGACCGTGATCATCAAATCTCAGATGTTGGGCACGGACTAGCCACGTTACTGACAAATTTCACAATATTGCGGTGCAACTCTTTTGACAGGTGACGGTTCCCTGTCAACCCCGCCGCGTTGCGGGCGATGCACGCCGCACTAACGGCCAGGCCGTATCCGGACGGTGTCCCGGCGACCCCGCCCTGTGCGTCACCCGGGACAGGCCCGCGTGGGCCGTGACGCCCCGGGCGTCATCGCGTGGTAGACCGTCGGCTTCCCGAACAGGTCGATCACCACCGCGCACGCCCCGGACACCCCGCGCAGCCCGTGGATGGGCGTACCTACGGGGACGAACGGCGCGGTCCCGTCCGGGTAAGACGGCGGGCCCAGGGCCGAGTCCGCCGAGCCGGTCGAAGGCAGCGAACAGGTGATCTCCCCGAGTACGTTCCCCACCCGCGCCGCCGAGACGGTCTCCGGCTCCTTCCCTCCGGTCCACGCCTCGTACTGCCGCCCGTCGAACCACACGAACGCGACCCAGTCGATGATCGCGTCGCCCTCCCCGGTAGGGCAGCCGCGCTCGTCCACATAGGACGGGCTCAGCGCCTGCGGCCACCCGGCGGGACGCGGCACGAGATCGGCCCGCACCGCCCCGGCGAACCCGCCCGCGACCACCACCGCCAGCACGGCCGACGCCCCCGCGACCCGGCCCCACCTGACGCCCCGCGAACCCCCGCCCCGCTCCAACGCGTCCACGACGACCACCTCCCGCCCCCTTGACGGCCCGGGGCCGCCTGAGCGTTGCACAAAGCGAACGATCAGTCGTAACCACGGGACACGACCGTCCGTTTATCCTGACAGCGAGACAACATGGAGAGGAGGGCTGGTGTCCGTGGACTCGGACCCCGGTCATAGACAAGGGCGACCGAAGGCTCGGGAGGTGGGCCGGTGACGGTCGCGCTCGGTCTTCTCGCGGTCGTCCTGTTGACCGCAGCCACGGGTTACTTCGTGGCACAGGAGTTCGCTTACGTCACCGCCGACAGGCTCGCCCTGCAAGAGGCGGCACGGGACGGTGACAAGAACGCGGCCAGGGCCGTCAAGGTGCTGGAGCGCCTGTCGTTCATGCTGTCGGGCGCGCAGCTCGGCATCACGGTGACGACGCTCGTCGTCGGGTTCATCGCCAAGCCGGCCATCGCCGGGGTGATCGCGCCGCCGCTCGCGCCGCTCGGGGTGCCCGAGGCGGCCGTCGCGGGCCTTTCGCTCGGCCTCGCGTTCGTGATCGCGATCGTGATCCAGATGGTCCTCGGCGAGCTGTTCCCCAAGAACCTCTCCCTCGCCAAGCCAGAGACGCTCGCGAGGTTCCTCGCCCCCTCGACGCTGGTGTACCTGAAGCTCGCCCGCCCGGTGATCGTGCTGTTCGACTCCGCGGCGAACCGGCTGCTGCGCGCGGTCGGGATCGAGCCCGTCGAGGAGCTGCACCACGGCGCGACGCTGGAGGAGCTCGGCCACATCATCGGCGAGTCAGAGAAGCACCTCGCGCACGACCACGTCGACCTGCTGGAGCGGGCGCTCGTCTTCTCCGACAGGACCGCGAGCAACGCGATGGTCCCGCGCGTCGACGTCACCACGATCGAGGCGTCGGCGTCGATCGCGGAGATCAACGAGGTGATCGCCAGGCACGGCCACACCCACTACCCGGTCGTCGGGGAGCGGGTTGACGACATCGTCGGCGTGCTCGGCCTGCCCGAGCTGATGCCGGTGCCCGACGGCGACCCGAGGCTCGCGGGCGACCTGGCCCGTCCGGCCCTCGTGGTGCCGACGAGCCTCGCGCTGCCCGCGGTCTTCGCCCAGATGCAGGCACGCGGCGACGAACTCGCCTGCGTGATCGACGAGTACGGCGGCTTCGCCGGCCTGATCACGCTCGAGGACGTCGCCGAGGAGCTCGTCGGCGAGATCTCCGACGAGGACGACGGCGACGAGCCGCTCGCCCGGGTGATCAACGGCTGGTGGCACACCGACGCGGGCCTGCGCATCGACGAGATCGCCCAGCACACCGGCCTGCACCTGCCGGAAGGCGACTACGACACGGCCGCCGGCCTGCTCCAGCAGCGGCTCGGCCGCATCGCGGGCCCCGGCGACCTGATCGAGGCCGACGGCCTGGTCATCGAGGTCATCTCCGTCGACCACCACGTCGCGGAGAAGATCAGGCTGCGGCCGCAGCCGGTGGCCGAGCCGGTGCGGGAGGCGGCCCGATGAGCCTCACCACGGGACTCGTGCTCACGCTCGTGCTGCTCGCGGGGAACGGCTTCTTCGTCGCCGCCGAGTTCGCGCTGGTGGCCGCCAAGCGGCCCAAGCTTGAGCAGGCGGCCGAGCGCGGCAGCCGGGCGGCGGCGCAGGCCGTCGCGGGCATCCGCGAGCTGTCGCTGATGCTCGCGGGCGCGCAGCTGGGCATCACGATCTGCTCGCTCGGCCTCGGCGTGGTCTCCGAGCCGGTGATCGCCTCGGTGCTCACCCCGCTGTTCCACGACGTCGGCCTGTCCGACGCGCTCGCGCACGCCGTGTCGTTCGTGATCGCGCTCGCGCTCGTGACGTTCCTGCACATGGTCGTCGGCGAGATGGCCCCCAAGTCGTGGGCGATCGCGCGGCCCGAGCGCTCGGCGCTGCTGCTCGCGCTGCCGTTCCGCGGGTTCGCGTGGCTGTTCCGGCCGCTGCTGACCGCGCTGAACCACCTCACGAACGGGCTGCTGCGGCTGATCGGGGTGGAGCCGCGCGAGGAGATGGAGGTCTCGCGCACCCCCGAGCAGCTGAGGCATCTCGTGGAGGAGTCGCGACGGCTCGGGCTGATCGAGGAGGCCGACCGCAACCTCCTCAGCCGCGCGCTGGACGCCCCCCGCACGGGTCTGGGGGATCTGGTGATCCCGCTGGGCCGCGCGGTGTCGGTCCCGTCAAGCGCGCTTCCGCAGGAGGTGATCGACGTGTCCACCCGCACCGGCGTCACGCGGCTGCTGCTGTGCGGCGACGACGGCGAGGTGACCGGCGTTGTGCACGCCCGCGAGGCTTATCTGGCGCGGGCCGAGGGCGCGGCTCCGGCCGCCGAGACGATGGCGCACCCGATCCCCGTCGTGCGGCACGACATCGCGGTCGCCGACGCCGTCACGGACCTGCGGCTGCACCGCAGCCAGCTCGCGCTGGTGCGCGGCGAGGACGGGACGATCACCGGCGTCATCAGCCTGGACGACCTCCTGACGCGGCTGCTCGCGCCCGTGTAGGCGTCGCTAGGGCTTGCGGGCCGCCCCGCCGACCATGAACCCGGGCTCGGCGGCCCGCGCGGCCTCAGCGTCCTCAGGACGCCAGTGCGGCAGGTGCACGAGGCCGGGCGGCATGACGTCGAGGCCGTCGAAGTAGCGCATGACGTCGTCGGTGGTGAGCGCGCTGGGCTGCTCGGTGGACAGGACCGACTGGTAGATCTCCACGATCGGCCCGGCGAGGTCGGGCCGCTGGTCGAACACCACGTGCGAAAGCCCGAGGTGGCTGCCGGAAGGCAGGACCTCCATGAGCGCGTGCACGCCCTCCACGGGCCCGTCGGGCTTCGGGATGAACTGCAGGGTGCCGAGCGCCAGCACCGCGACGGGCTCGCCGCCCTCCAGCAGGCAGCCGACGGCCGGTTCGGACAGCAGGTCGGCGGGGCGGACGACGCTGCCGTCCACGACCGCGGTCCCGGCCGCGCCGCCGAGCAGCGCGCGGGCGTGCGCGAGGACGACGAGGTCGTCGTTGACGTAGACGACGCGGGCGGAAGGGTCGACCGCGTGCGCGATCTGGTGGGTGGCGTCACGGGTCGGCAGGCCCGAGCCGAGGTCGAGGAAGCGGCGCACCCCGGCGGCCAGCAGGTGCCGCACCAGACGACGGCGGAAGTCCTGCATCTCCTCGGCCATCGGCTTGATCTCGGGGGCGAGCGCGAGGAGCGCGTCGGCGGTCTCCCGGTCGACGGCGAAGTTGTCCTTGCCGCCCAGGAAGTAGTCGTTCATCCGGGCGATGTTGGGGGTCGCCCGGTCGAGGTCGCGTGCCGCCCTTTCCTCGTTCTCCGCGTCTTCGACCATCCGTAGCCCCCCTCTCGCAGCGCGGTTACGCAACATATAACGAAGTATCCGACTCTCCGCGAACGTGGCCGGTTCGCGCCACCGCGTGTTGACAACGGCAAGACGGCCCGTCGAGGGCGGGAGCAGGGGAGCCGTGCAGTCCTTTCCCCATGGTCGGGTAAATCGACGGTCGGTGACGATCGGGTGGCACTAGGTTGCTGCGGGCATGTCATCCGACGGAGGGGGACCGATTTGTTCGGGCATGTTGTGCGCACAACGGTGATCGCGGCGGTGGCGGCGGGGGCCGTCGCGGGGGCGCCGGGCGCGGCGTCGGCGGCGGCCAAGGCGTGCGCCGTCGGCAAGTGGACGATGGTGAAGCACTCCTTCAGCGCCAAGGGTGAGGGCTACGACTTCACCGGCACGGGCGGCAAGGGGGTGCGCCTGACCGTCGGCAAGAAGTCGCTGTCGTGGGACTTCCGCGGCTCCAAGCGGCTGGTGAGCCAGGGCACCCGCAGCGGCGAGAAGGTCGCCATGTGGAGCCGGTACGACGGACGGCTGCGCGTCCCCGCGTCGTTCAAGGGCAACAAGAAGGGCCTGCTGACCGCCGACGTGCGCAAGGCCAAGGGCGACGCGACGGCACGTACCGGCAAGGTGGGCGCGAAGCGTCCCGACGCGACGTACCCGCTCGCCCCGAACTACCGCAAGGGCAAGCCGGAGACCATCGCGCTCGGCTCGGGCAGCTTCACCTGCACGGGCAGGTCCCTCCACCTTGTGCTCGCGACGAAGTCCGCGACTGACTCGTCGCGGTTCGACACCTGGTTCCGACGCGGCTGACCCGTCCCGCGTACCTGTGCGGCCGTCCTCGTCAGGGGGCGGCCGTTCGCTGTTCCCGGGGCCGCGCCGCGCCGAGACGTCGAGAACGTACTTCCGTGACATACCTGGCGAAAATGGCATCCCTCCGTGATCCGGGACGGGTAGGTTTCGTCCGTTCTGTTTCACGACAACGGAGGTAGGTCTTGTCCAAGAGACTCGGCCGGGCGGGGTTCGCGGCGCTCGTCGTCGCGGGCGGCGTGCTCGTGGCGCCCGCGACGGCCTCGGCCGCGCCCAAGGCGTGCGCGCTCGGCACCTGGAAGGTCAGCAAGCACACGTTCACCCTCACCGGCGACGGCCTGAAGATGACGGGCAGCGGCGGCAAGGGCACCAAGCTCACCATCAGCGCCAAGTCCCTCAAGTACGACTTCTCCAAGTCGACCAAGGTGGTCGGCAAGGGCACCGGTCCCGGCGGCGAGGACCTGGGCAGCTGGGGCAAGTACACCAAGACGATGACCGTCGGCGGCGCGTTCAAGGGCAAGAAGAGCGGCACGTTCGCGCTGCGGCCCAAGACCGCCAAGGGCTCGGCCGTCGTGCGGGGCGGCGACGCCGGCTCGTCCACCCCGACCGAGACCTACAACCTCGCCAAGTCGCTGCGCGCGGGCAACCTCGAGCCGATCATCCCGTTCAGCGGGAAGTTCACCTGCGGCAAGAAGTCCCTGCACCAGTGGTACAAGTACACCGGTGACGGCGGCACGATCAAGGTGGACGTCTGGTTCAAGCGCTGATCCCGGGCGTCCCGCGCGGCGCGCGGGACCTCTGGCAGCGGAAGCCGTGTCCTTCCCCCGCCGGACGCGGCCCCCTCCGAAGGCGTCTCCCGGAGGGCCGTGGAACGTGGCAATGTCCGGTTACTGGGCAGTATTTGCGAAAAGTGGCCATTGAGTAGGGCGTAAGCGTTGATATCCGGGCGAAGCATGGCTAATCATGGCGAACGCGAGATGCGTCCGTAACACCCTGAGCCAGCCGTCCGCGGTGCCCGCTGTCCGTCCGGTCAACCGGCCGGGGAGAAGACCGACGCCCTCGGCGACCGAGCACTACGACGGGCAGGAACCATGACCCACCCCGAATCCACCGCCAAGCTCAACTGGCTCCTCGACGACCTGGTGGAGCGCGTCGAGCAGGTGCACCAGGCGGTCCTGCTCTCCCGTGACGGCCTCATGATGGGCGCGTCGCGCGGCGTCTCCCGAGCCGACGCGGAGTTCCTCTCCGCCCTCTCGGCGGGCTTCAACAGCCTCGCCAACGGCGCCCGCGAGCACTTCAAGGCACGGCAGGTACGGCAGGCAGTCATCGAGATCGACGACAAGCTGTTCTTCGTCGTCCCGGCGGGCAACGGAAGCTGCCTCGCCGTCCTCAGCAGCGCGGGCCAGAACGCGGGCCTCGTGGCCTACGAGATGGCCATGCTCATCAAGCGGGTCAGGCAGCACCTGACGGCCGCGCCGCGCTCTCCCGAGCACCGCCCGGCCGCGGGCTACAGGTAGGAGGGCCCATGGACGGTCCGAAGGAACGCTGGGTCGGCAGAGACGCCGGCCCGCTCGTGCGCCCGTACACCATCACCCGAGGCCGCACCCGGACGTCGGGCATCCGCCTCGACCTCGTGACGATCCTCGTCGCGACCTGGAACCCGGTCCGCGACCACATGCGCCTGACCAGCGAACAGCACAGGCTGCTCGCGATGTGCCGCAAGCCCATCACCATCGCCGACCTCGCGTCCGAGATCGACCTTCCGCTGAAGGTCGTGCACGTCCTGCTCGGCGACCTGTGCGAGCACGGCCTCCTGCAGGAGGTCCCGCAAGCGCAGCAGACCCCCACCGGGCGGCACGACGCCCGGCTACTGATGAGAGTCCTGAATGGCCTACGAGAACTCTGAGCCGGAAGGCGGCCCCGACGACCCGCGCGTCGCGCTGAAGATCCTCGTCGCGGGCGGCTTCGGCGTCGGCAAGACCACCCTCGTCGGCGCGGTCAGCGAGATCCGTCCGCTGCGCACCGAGGAGGACCTGACGGACGTCGGCGCGGGCGTCGACGACCTCACAGGCGTCGAACGCAAGACGACGACGACCGTCGCGATGGACTTCGGCCGCCTCACCTTCGCCGACGGCCTCCGCCTGTACCTGTTCGGCACGCCGGGCCAGGAGCGCTTCTGGTTCATGTGGGACGAGATCGCCTACGGCGCGGTCGGCGCGGTCGTCCTGGCCGACACCAGGCGGCTTGAGGACTGCTTCGGCGCGATCGACTTCTTCGAGCACCGCCGCATCCCGTTCGTCGTCGCCGCGAACTGCTTCGACGGCGCGGCGCGGCACTCGCCCGAGGAGCTGCGCGACGCCCTCGACATCGACCCCCACGTCCCGGTCGTCCTGTGCGACGTCCGCCGCCGCGAGTCCGTCAAGGAGGTCCTGATCGCGCTGATCGAGCTCGCCATCCAGGACTCCACGGCCCCCGCCCCGGTCTCCTCGCGCACCCACTACTAACCCCCCACCCCCACCGGACGCCCCCCGCCGACGCGCGGGGGGCGTCCGGCGTTCTCCGGGTTTTGTCAGACGCGCACGGTAGCGTTCACGGCACGCTCGGCGACGGGAGGTGAGGGGAATGCTTTGGGGGAGATCGCGGTGGTTCGGGGCGGTGCTGTGCGCGGTGTTCGCGGTGGTGTCGTGCGGCGGCTCGGGGGGTGGTGGTGCGCCCGTCGTCAATCTGTACAACGCGCCGCAGCAGAACCTCGCGGGGATCGTGGAGAGGTGCAACCGGGAGGCGGGCGGGGCGTATCGGATCGCGTTGAACACGTTGCCGCGCGGGGCCGACGACCAGCGGGAGCAGTTGGTGCGGCGGCTCGCGGCCGGGGATCCGGGGCTCGACGTGCTGGGGCTCGACGTCACCTGGACCGCCGAGCTGGCCGAGGCGGGGTGGATCAGGGAGTGGACGGGGGAGAACGCGGCGCGGGCGAAGGCCGGGACGCTCAGGCAGCCGCTGGAGACGGCGGTGTGGCAGGGGAAGTTGTACGCCGCGCCGTACAACACCAACGTGCAGCTGCTCTGGTACCGGGCCGACCTTGTGCCCGAACCACCGGCGACGTGGGACGGGCTCATGAAGGAGTCCGCGAGGCTGGCGCGTGAAGGCAAGCCGCACTACGGCGAGGTGACGGGCGCGCAGTACGAGGGCATCGTCGTGTGGTTCAACAGCCTCGTCGCCTCGGCCGGGGGGAGCATCCTCAGCCCCGACGGGGAGAAGGTGGCGCTCGGGCCGCCCGCGGAGAGGGCGCTTGAGGTGATGCGGGCTTACGCGCGGTCGAAGGCGGCTGATCCGTCGCTGTCGAACGCCAAGGAGGACGACGCGCGGCTCGCGGTCGAGGCCGGACGGGCGGCTTACCAGGTGAACTGGCCGTTCGTGTACGCGTCGATGGCGGCGAACCGGCCCGATCTCGTCGGGGACTTCAGGTGGGCGGCGTACCCGGGCGTCAGCGGGCCGGGGCGTGCGCCGCTGGGCGGGGCCAACTTCGCCGTCAGCAGGTACTCGCCGCACCCGGCGGCGGCGTTCGCGGCGGCGCTGTGCCTGCGCGACCCCGAGAGCCAGCGGATCGCCGCCACCAAGGACGGCCTCCCGCCCACGATCGAGGCCGTCTACCGGGCGCGGGGGATGGCCGAGGCGTACCCGATGCGCGACGCGATCCTCGAGGCGGTCCGCACGGCGGTACCGCGCCCTAAGACGCCGACTTACCAGAACGTCTCGACCGTCACGGCCGTCACGCTGTCGCCGCCCGCCGCGATAGACCCGCCGCGCACGCTCGTCACGCTCAGGGAGCTCATCGGGGACGCGTTGCGGAGCAAGGGGGTGCTTCCTTGACGGGCGTACAAGAAGTCCCGCAAGGCGGGCGCGTGGAACTGGGCGAAGGGCAGCGCGCCGAACGGCGGCTCGGGTTGTGGCTGTGCGCCCCGGCCGCCCTGGTGATGCTGCTCGTGGCGGCCTGGCCCGTCGTGTACTCGGTCATGCTGTCGTTCCAGCGGTACGACCTGCGCTTCCCCGGCGACAAGGCGTGGATCGGCCTCGACAACTACGCGACGGTGCTGACCAGTCAGTTCTGGTGGAACGCGCTCGGCGTCACCGCGCTCATCACCGTCGTGAGCGTCGCGGTGGAACTCGTCCTCGGCATGGGGATCGCGATGGTGATGTACCGGACGCTGCTCGGGCGCGGGCTCGTCCGGACCGTCGTGCTCATCCCGTACGGGATCGTCACCGTCGCGGCGGCTTACGGGTGGAAGTACGCGTGGACGCCGGGCACCGGCTGGCTCGCCGCGCTGCTGCCGGAGGGCGCCGCGCCGCTCACCCAGCACTGGCCGGCGATCGGCGTCATCATCCTCGCCGAGGTGTGGAAGACGACCCCGTTCATGGCGCTGCTGCTGATGGCAGGGCTCGCGCTCGTCCCCGAGGACGTGCTGCGGGCCGCCGCGATGGACGGCGCGGGGCCGTGGCAGCGGTTCCGGCTCGTCACGCTGCCGCTGATGCGGCCCGCGATCGTCGCGGCGCTGCTGTTCCGCACGCTCGACGCGTTCCGGATCTTCGACAACATCTACGTCCTCACCAACGGGGCGCAGGACACCAGCTCGGTGTCGATGATCGCTTACCACAATCTGATCGGGGGGCTGAACCTCGGGATCGGGTCGACGATGTCGGTGCTGATCTTGCTGACCGTCGCGGTCGTCGCGTTTGTCTTCGTCCGGGGGCTCGGGGCGAGTGCGCCGGGGGGTGGGCGGTTATGCGGGGGCGTTGGGCGGTGCTGAACCTTCTTGTGCTTCTGTACGCGCTTGTGCCGGTCGCGTGGATCGTGTCGTTGTCGTTCAAGGATCCGGCGACCATCACCGACGGGTCGTTCCTACCTACGAAGTGGACGTTCGCTAACTATCGCGGCATTTTCGCCGACGACGACTTCACGCGCGGACTCGTCAACTCCATCGGGATCGGGCTCATCTCGACGGTCGTCGCGATCGTCGTCGGGACCATGGCGGCCTATGCCGTCGCACGGCTCGCGTTCCCCGGGCGGGCGGCGGTCCTCGGCGTCTCGCTGCTTGTGTCGATGTTCCCGCAGATCTCGCTGGTGACCCCGCTGTTCCAGATCGAACGCTCGCTCGGCCTGTTCGACACCTGGCCCGGCCTGATCCTCCCGTACATCACGTTCGCGCTGCCGCTCACCATCTTCACCCTCGCGAACTTCTTCCGCGAGATCCCCTGGGACCTGGAGAAGGCCGCGAAGATGGACGGGGCGACCCCGTTCCAGGCGTTCCGGCTCGTCATCGCGCCCCTCGCCATGCCCGGCGTGGTCACCACCGCGATCCTCGCGTTCATCGTCTGCTGGAACGACTTCCTCTTCGCGATCTCCCTCACCTCGACCAGCGCGGCCCGCACCGCGCCCGCGACGATCTCGTTCTTCACCGGCGCGTCCCAGTTCGAGGACCCGACGGGCTCGATCGCGGCGGCGGCGGTCGTCATCACCATCCCGATCATCGTCTTTGTCCTGTTCTTCCAGCGCCGGATCGTGTCCGGCCTGACCTCCGGCGCGGTGAAGGGGTAAGTCCATGGCCGAGATCGTCCTCGACGGCATCACCAAGCGTTTCCCGGACGGCGCCGTCGCCGTCCACTCCCTCGACCTCACGATCGCCGACGGCGAATTCGTCATCCTTGTCGGCCCCTCAGGCTGCGGCAAATCCACGACCCTCAACATGATCGCCGGCCTCGAACAGATCACCTCAGGCGAACTCCGCATAGACGGCGTCCGCATGAACGAACGCGCCCCCCGCGACCGCGACATGGCAATGGTCTTCCAGTCCTACGCCCTCTACCCCCACATGACCGTCGCCGAGAACATCGCCTTCCCCCTCCGCCTGGCCAAAACTGACAAGGCCGAGACCGCCCGCAAGGTAAAAGAAGCCGCCCAAACCCTGGACATCGAACCCCTCCTATCCCGCCGCCCCGCCAACCTCTCCGGCGGCCAACGCCAACGCGTGGCCATGGGCCGAGCCCTGGTCCGCAACCCAAAAGCCTTCCTGATGGACGAACCCCTCTCCAACCTCGACGCCAAACTCCGCATCCAGATGCGCACTATGATCTCCCGCCTCCAATCCCGCCTCAACACCACAACCATTTACGTCACCCACGACCAAACCGAAGCCATGACCCTCGCCGACCGCATAGTCCTCCTCAACAACGGCCAAGTCCAACAAATAGGCCCCCCCGAAGCCCTCTACAACACCCCCGCCAACCTCTTCACCGCAAGCTTCATAGGCTCCCCCACCATGAACTTCCTAACCGCCACCCTCACCACCAACGCCCTCCAAACCCCCCTAGGCCCCTTCCCCCTAACCCCCACCCTCCACAAAACCCTCAACTCCCACCCAACCCGCACCATAACCATCGGCATCCGCCCCGAATCCTTCGACCCCGCCCCCACCACCCCCTCCACCACCCCCTCCCTAACTTTCACCGCCCACCCCGACCTCATCGAATCCCTAGGCCCAGAAAAATACGCCTACCTCCCCCTCCCCACCGCCCCCTCCACCCCCCTAGTAGCCCGCCTCCCAGGAAACTCCCCCGCCCAAAAAGGCACCCCCCTACAACTAACCATCCCCACCAACTCCCTCCACCTCTTCAACCCCACAACCGGCCAATCCCTCACCTGACCCAATCCTTCCGCAGCCACTGCCCCGACCACCGGCCAGGGACCATGATGGGTGCCATGGTGGGCGAACTCATCAAGGACCTGAGGGGCGTGCGGGGTTGGTCCCAAGGCCGCCTCGCCGCAGAACTGAACAGGGCGTCCGGTGGCGACAGCCTCAACCGGGAGTACGTCTCCCGGTGGGAGAACGGCAGACGCACCCCGGACGCCTACTGGCTGCGCCACCTGGCTACGGTCCTCGAAGTGCCCCTCGCAGTGCTGGAGTCCGGAGTGAAACGCCGCACCTTCCTGACCGACGTCGCAGCCACGGCGATCGCGCCCGTCGTCGCGGCGGACCTCCTTCGGAGCGGGTTCGCGGCGGCCCTGTCCGGGGGGCCGAGCGCCGACGACTGGTCGGGAAAGCTCGTCGCCTACGGCGAGGACTACATGAAGCTCGGCGCGGCCGAGATCCAGCGCCGCCTCTCACGTGACCTGCTCGTCCTCCAGCAACAGCTTGAAAAGCCGGGAATGTGGCAGATCGCTGCGAAGCTGATGACGCTTTATGCCAAGACCTTCCCCGGCAGCGATGGGACCAAGGCCGTCGGCTGGTACTCGACCGCCATCGAGGCGGCCGACCGCTCCGACGACGCCGCGACCCGCGTCTGGGTGCGAGGCCGGGCCGCTATCGCACTCGGGTACGAGGGCGCGGCTCTGGGAATGGCCGACCTGTTCGCTGAGCAGGCCCTCCAGATAGAGGAGAAACCTTCTCTCGGCCGTGTCAACGCCCTGATGGGCAAGGCTCATGCGGAGGCCCTGAGAGGCAACCTGACGGCGGCGCTGGCCCACGCCGAGGAGGGCCTGCGCGTTTTCGACGTCGTCGGCTCGGGCGACGGCGAGGAGTCCGACTACGCCGTGCCCTACTGGCGCTTCGAGGTCTTCCGCTCACTCCTGTACGCGCGGGTCGGCGACGAAAAGCGAGCTTTGGACGCCCAAGACCACGCCGCGCACTACCTGCCCGACTCTCTCCCCCGATTCCGCACCCACCTGGAAATGCACAAAGGTCTGATGCTGGTCAGATCGGGCGACCGCGAAACCGGAACAGCCCACGCCCAAGCGGCACTAGATGCCCTCCCGCCCGAAAAGCACTCTTTGACCCTCCGGATGCTCATGAACGAGATCACCGCATAACAATAATGGCCACTACTCCGGCCACTACGACGACGGTCCGTAGTTCGCTTCGCTGGTGCCATGAACACCACACCCGCAGAAGAAGGACACCCCGCCGATCTCCCCCCGTCCAAGCTCACGCCTTTGCCCGATATGCACGAAACCTTCCTGGAACTCCTCAGAATCGAAATCGACAGGCACCCCGCACATGGGCGCGGGCATAGTCTCGCGCGACGGACGCCCCGTCCTGTTCGTCGTCCACGGTGAGACAGGCCGAGCCGCCGACATCGGCGTCAAGGCCGAGCCCAGCGCCTACCGGTTCACCTGGGCGACACACGAGGGCGACCGCCACCCCATCGGCACATCCGAACACCTCACCGAAATCGCAGCCACCATCGTTCGGTCCCTCGGACCACCCGGGCTCAGGTGAGCGGCGGTGGATGTGGCGAATCTGCTCAGCCAGTTGGCCCGGCAACGTGGACTCGCCCGATATGGACGACGTTCTCGCGGCGCTTTTCGACGCCGAGGTTGACGCTCTCCTCCGGCCCGCCGAGGGACCACGGGAACCGACGGATTCCGCGCGCCTGACCGACGTCGCGGGACCGGGGCCCCGGTGGTCGATGCGCACGACGTGGACGGCACCGACCTTCTCATCGCCTGGGGTGCCTCGGTGAGGGCGCGGCGGGCCGAGGCCACCAGCGACAGGGTGTGCGCGTCGTCGCTCACTCGGGGGGTCGCTCGACGCGCTTCCGGTTGGCCATGAGGCGGTGTAGGTCTGCGGCACCGATCGACTCACTTCGGGAGATCTCGGCTTCGGCCTCGCGGATCTCCGCGAGAGCGCCCGGCTCGGACAGGAGGTCGAGTGTTTGTTCCAGGGCCGCAAGGTCTGCGACCGCCATGAGCACTGCTTCCGGGTGGCCGTTGCGAGTGATCGCGAATCGCTCGTGTGTGTCGCGCACGGTGTCGAGAAGTGCGGACAGTCTGGCTTTGGCGTCGGCCAGTGGAATTGTCTTCATGAACTGAATCATGGTCACGATGGCGTCGGGTGTCCCTCTTTCCCGCAGGGGTCAGGTGAGGGGGTGGGTGGATTCGTTTTTGGGGAGGTTGCCGGCCAGGAGGGCGGTGAGGGCGAAGAGGGGTGGGAGGAGGCCGGCGGCGAGGAAGATGGTGGGGGTGGGGATTAGGTGGGAGAGGGGGCCGGTGAGGGCTATGGAGAGGGGGAGGAAGGCTAGGGAGACGAAGAAATCCAGGCTGGCTACTCGGCCCAGGAGGTTTGGGGGGACTCGGCGTTGGAGGAGGGTGCCCCAGATGACCATTGCCGCGCCGTCGGTGAGGCCGGCGATGAAGAGGGCGGTGGCCATGAGCCAGAAGGAGTCGGTGTAGCCGAGGACGGCTATGGGGGCGTTGCCGAAGCCCCAGCCCAGGAGCATCGTCGTGAGGTAGCGGCGGGGGAGGCGCCAGGAGGAGACGGCCAGGGAGCCGATCACCGCGCCTACGCCGAAGGCGGTGAGGAGGAGGCCGTAGGCGCGTTCGCCGTTGGTGAAGGCGTCGCGGGCGAGGAAGGGGAGGAGGACCCCTACCGGGCCCATGACGACCATGACCGTCAGGCAGGCGAACAGGAGGGTCCACAGGAGCCAGGCGGTCTGGACGGTGAAGGCGACCGCCTCGCGGAGTTCGGTGAGGACTCCGGTGAAGCCGCTCTTTCCCGGCGAATCCGGCTTCTGTCCGTCGTCTCCTGTGGGCTTGGCGGTGAGGGCTTCCTTGGGGAGGAAGAGGATGAGGGCGAAGGCGACGGCGTAGAGGGCCGTGACGATCAAAGCGCCGGTGGCGGGGAGGAAAGCGCCGACGACGAAGCCGGCGAGGGCCGGGCCGCCCGCCTGTTGGAGGGCGGGGCGGAGGGCGCCTTCTAGGCCGTTGGCGGCGAGGAGGTCGCGTTCGCGGAGGATCGACGGTAGGTAGGCGGTGTAAGCCGGGTAGTAGAAGGCCATCGCCGCGCCCAGCAGTACCGACGCGACGGCGAGGTGCCACAGCCGGATGTGCCCGGTGAACGCCAGCAAGGTCACCACAAGGGTGACCGCCGTATTGAGGGCTTGTACCGCGATCAGTAGCGCGCGCTTGGAGAGCCGGTCAGCTGCGACGCCGCCCGCGAGGGCGAAGACGAACATCCCCGCCGTGAGGCCGGGCGCGACCGCCGACAGGGCCAATGCGCTGTCGCTGATCTCGATCACCTGGAAGACCAGGACGACGGCCCACATGCCGGACGCGCACAGCGACAGCGCCACCGAGCCGATCAGCGGACGGTACGCGGGGGTCCGCAGCGGCGCGAGCGCACGCCACCGGGCGGTCTCCCCTTGCGTCGGCTTCTCGGCCATCCCACGTTCCTAACAGGACGGGGAAACCGGGGTCCAACCTTTTTTGGTGTGACGGCGTCACAGAGAAAGGGGGGAGGGGCCCGGCCGGGCCGTTCAGAGGAAGCCGTCCCTGGGGTGGGGAACGGCTAGATCCGCCGCAGGCGGATGCGCTGGACGGCGTGGTCGGGCCCCTTGTGCAGGACAAGGGTGGCGCGGGCACGGGTGGGGAGGATGTTCTCGGTGAGATTGCGTTCGTTGGTCTCGTGCCAGATGGCCTTGGCGAACCCGACGGCCTCGTTTTCGCTCTGCGCGCGGGCCTGCTCGTGGAAGTAGGAGCGCGGGTCGGCGAACCTCGTCCGGCGCAGCGCGAGGAACCTTTCGACGTACCAGTCGCGGATGTGCTCGACCTTGGCGTCCACGTAGATCGAGAAGTCGAAGTAGTCCGAGACGCTGAGCGAGCCGGTCGGCGGGACCTGCAGGACGTTGATGCCCTCGAAGATCAGGATGTCCGGCGTCCGGACGGTCTGCCGCTCGCCCTTGAGGATGTCGTACTGCAGGTGGGAATAGACGGGAATCGTCTGCTCCTTGGCCCCCGCCTTGATCCGCGAGATGAACCGCAGCAGCGCCCGCCGGTCGTAGGACTCGGGAAAGCCCTTGCGGGTCATCAGGCCGCGCCGCAGCAGCTCGGCGTTGGGGTACAGGAAGTTGTCCGTGGTGACCAGTTCCACCCTGGGGTGCTCGGGCCAGCGCGCGAGCAGCGCCTGGAGCAGCCGCGCAACCGTCGACTTGCCCACCGCGACGCTCCCGGCCACCCCGATCACGAACGGCGTCGGCCGCACGGACTCGTTCAGGAACGTGCTGAGCGCGTCCCGCAGCCCGCTGTCCCCCGTGAAGAACAGATTCAAAAGCCGCGTAAGCGGCAAATACACGTCCTCGACCTCGTTGATCCCGATCGGATCGCGCAACCCGCGCAACTCGTCAAGATCCCCCTGGTCGAGGGTGAGCGGCGTGTTCGCCCTGAGCTGCTTCCAAGCCTCCCGGGAGAACTCGACATAGGGGCTCGGGATCGGTTCCCAGGGCGCGTTCATGGGTGATGAGGGTAACCAGAGGGGTTGCGCTGGTGGGGCGGCGGGGCTCCTGTCTTTGACGGATCGACAGATAGTGTGGCGTTCATGTGCGGAATCGTGGGTTACGTCGGTGGTCAGCAGGCCGAGCAGGTCGTCGTTGACGGGCTGGCGCGGCTTGAGTACCGGGGATACGACTCGGCGGGCATCGCGCTCGTCGTGGAGGGGAAGCTGGCGACGGCCAAGAAGGCCGGCAAGCTGATCAACCTCCGCAAGGTGCTGGAGGAGGAGCCGCCGCCGGCGTCGACGGTGGGGCTCGGGCACACCAGGTGGGCCACGCACGGCGCGCCGAACGACACCAACGCCCACCCGCACGTCGACTGCGTCGGCAGGGTCGCGGTGATCCACAACGGGATCATCGAGAACTTCGCGCCGCTGCGCGCCGAGCTGACCGAGCGCGGGCACGCGTTCACCTCCGAGACCGACACCGAGGTCGTCGCGCACCTGCTCGAGGAGCTGGTGGGCGAGCACGGGCTGCCCGAGGCGATGCGCCGGGTGTGCCGCCGCCTCGAGGGCGCGTACACGCTCGTCGCGGTCGACGCCCAGGACCCCGAGGTCGTCGTCGGCGCGCGCCGGAACTCGCCGCTGGTGGTCGGCAAGGGCGTCGGGGAGAACTTCCTGGCCTCCGACGTAGCGGCCTTCATCGAGCACACCCGCGACGCGATCGAGCTGGGCCAGGACCAGGTGGTGGAGCTGCGCCGTGAGGGCGTGACCGTCACCGACTACGACGGGCGTCCGGCCGAGGTCCGCGAGTACCACGTCGACTGGGACGTGTCCGCCGCCGAGAAGGGCGGTTATGACGCGTTCATGCTGAAGGAGATCGCCGAGCAGCCGCGCGCGGTGGCTGACACGCTGCTGGGCAGGATCGGCACCGACGGCCGCCTGCACCTTGACGAGATGCGCATCACCGACGAGCAGCTCCGCGAGATCGACAAGATCATCATCATCGCCTGCGGCACGTCCTACCACGCGGGCATGATCGCCAAGTACGCGATCGAGCACTGGGCGGGCGTCCCGTGCGAGGTCGAGCTGGCCAGCGAGTTCCGCTACCGCGACCCGATCCTCACCAAGACCACGCTGGTGATCGCGATCTCCCAGTCGGGCGAGTCGATGGACACGCTGATGGCGGTCAGGCACGCGCGCGAGCAGAAGGCCCGCGTGCTGTGCATCTGCAACGTCAACGGCTCGACGATGCCGCGTGAGTGCGACGGCGTCCTGTACACGCACGCGGGCCCCGAGGTGGGCGTCGCGGCGACCAAGACGTTCCTCACCCAGCTCGTCGCGGTCTACCTGATCGCCCTGTACATCGCGCAGGTGCGCGGCACCAAGTGGGGCGACGAGGTCTTCGCGATGGTCCAGCTGCTCGGGTCGATGCCGGAGAAGGTGGAGAAGGTCCTTGAGACGATGGAGCCGGTCCGTGAGCTGGCCCGCTCCCTCGCCGACGAGAAATCGGTGCTGTTCCTTGGCCGTCACGTGGGCTACCCGGTGGCGCTTGAGGGCGCGCTGAAGCTCAAGGAGCTGGCGTACATGCACGCCGAGGGTTTCGCGGCGGGCGAGCTGAAGCACGGGCCGATCGCGCTGATCGAGGACGGCCTCCCGGTGATCGTCGTGGTGCCGCCGCGCGCCCGCGACGTGCTGCACGACAAGATCGTCTCCAACATCCAGGAGATCAGGGCGCGGGGGGCGCGCACGATCGTCATCGCCGAGGAGGGCGACGACTCGGTCGCGCCGTACTCGGACACGCTGATCGAGGTCCCTGCGGTCCCGACGCTGCTCCAGCCGCTGGTGACGACGATCCCGCTCCAGGTCTTCTCGTGCGAGCTGGCGACGGCCAAGGGCCACGACGTGGACCAGCCGCGCAACCTGGCCAAGTCCGTCACGGTGGAATAAGGCGGAACTTTCCCGACCTTTCCGCTGTCTGATCCGTAGGGATCGGACGGCGGGAGGGCGGACTGTGCTGGAGTGCGGTGTCATCGCACGCGGGGTGCGACGGTCGTTCGGCGACGTGAAGGTCCTCGACGGCCTCGACCTCACCGCCCCCTACGGCAAGGTGACGGGCCTGGTCGGCGCGAACGGCGCGGGCAAGACGACCCTGCTGCTGATCCTCGCGACCCTCCTTGCCCCCGACGACGGCGAGATCACCGTCGCGGGCCTCGACGCCCGCGCCAGGCCGCGTGAGGCGCGCGAGCTGCTCGGCTGGATGCCCGACACGTTCGGCGTCTACGACCGCCTGACGGTCGCCGAGTACCTCGACTTCTTCGCCGACGCCCACGGCCTCCGCCCCCGCGCCGGGGCCGCGCGGACCGCCGAGCTGCTGACGCTGATGGGCCTTGAGCCGTGGGCCCGTCAGCCGGTGCACCTGCTGTCGCGGGGCCAGAAGCAAAGGTTGGGCCTCGCCCGCGCGCTGGTGCACCGCCCGAAGGTGCTGCTCCTTGACGAGCCCGCCTCTGGCCTCGACCCGCGCGCGCGGATCGGCCTGCGTGACGTGCTGCGCGGCCAGGCCGCCGAGGGCGTCGCGGTGCTGGTCTCCAGCCACATCCTGGCCGAGCTCGAGGAGATCGCCGACCGGGTGGCGCTGGTGGCGGGCGGCCGCTCCGAGGGCGAGTGGGAGATCGGCGACCTGCTGACGGCAAGGCGCGGCATGTGGCGGCTCCGCGCCCTCGACGGCCCCGCCGCGGCCGCCGCCCTCGACCGCGCGGACGTCCCGCACCAGCCCGCCCCCGGCGGACGCGGCCTGGACCTCGGCCCCCTCGACGAGCCCGAGGCCGCCGACGTCCTCGCCGGACTCGTCACGGCAGGCGTACAGGTCGTCGCCTTCGGCCCGGTGGGCGGCGCACTGGAATCGGCTTTCCTCTCCCTCGCCGAGACGACCGCGCAGCCGGACGACGGCGGCCCCCCGAGCCGGCAGCCCCCCGCCCTCCCCGACGGCTTCGGCCCCCGAGAGGTGATCTGACATGGCGGACGCACCGACCAAGCCGGACGCACCGACCAAGCCGACCAAGCCGTACAGGGCGATAGGGCTGCACGGCGTCCTCGTCGTCGCCCGCCAGGAGTTCCGCACCCGCGTGCGGACAGGCCGGTGGAAGACCCTCCTTGCCGTCTGGTTCGTGGTCCTCGCCCTGATCACCGGCGCGCTGTCCCTCGGTTTCGCCGACGAGGAGGGCTGGGGCGTCGGCGTCTTCGTCGTGCTGCTCTCCTTCGTCCTGCTGCTGACCATGGTGGTCTCGCCCGCGCTCGCCGCCCAGACGATCAACGGCGACCGTGAGCGCGGCACCCTCGCGATGCTGCAGATCACCAGGCTGACCCCCGCCGAGATCGCCGCGGGCAAGCTGCTCGCGGCGTGGGGCGCGGGCCTCGCGGTGCTTGTGGTGACGCTGCCGTTCATCCTGTGGCCGGTGCTGACGGGCGCGGTCGGCGTCCACTCCGCAGTGGTCTCGCTCGTGGTGACGGCGCTGCTCATGGGCGTCGTCTGCGCGATCTCCCAGTTCTTCTCGGCGGTGGTCGCGCGCGGCGTCACCTCGATGCTGCTGTCCTATCTGACGGTGTTCGCCCTGATCTTCGGCACGTTGATCCTGAACGCGATGGCGGCGGTCGTCTCCGCCGAACTCTTCAAGCGCTCGGGTGAGGACCATGGAGGGTGGACCTGGTGGCTGCTCGCCCCGAACCCGTTCGTGGTGCTGGCCGACGCGACCCCGAGCCTGCCGCACGAGGTGAACTGCGAGAAGTTCGAGGGCCCCGTCTACGACGGCCCGGAGACGTCCTACGCCGAGCGCGAGGTCTGCGTCCGGGTCGGCTCGGACCTCGACCTGTTCGGCGACATCAGCGAGACGATGCGCGAGATGCGGCGCGGCGACGACCGCGACGACTACCACGAGAGCGACAGTTTCGCCCCCGGCGAGGAGCCGGGGAACCCGGGCCCGATCTGGTACTACGGCCTCGGCTTCGACCTGGCCCTGGCGGCGGGCGCGTTCACGGTCACCGTGCGGCGGCTGCGCGTGCCCGTCGAGGCGGTCCCGCGCGGGGTCCGCATCGCCTGACGCCGTCGGTACGCTCGTGGGGTGATCGTGGGCATGGGGATCGACGTGGTCGACGTGGCACGGTTCGCCGCGTCCCTCCAGCGGACGCCGAAGCTCGCCGAACGGCTCTTCACCGAGTCCGAACGCGGCCTCCCGGTGCGTTCCCTCGCGGCGAGGTTCGCGGCCAAGGAGGCCCTGGCCAAGGCCCTTGGCGCGCCCGGCGGCCTGCTGTGGACCGACGCCGAGATCCGCCGCGCCCCCTCGGGACGCCCTTCCCTGCACGTCAGGGGCACGATCGAGGCGGTCGCGGAAGCCCTCGGGATCACCGTCTGGCATGTGTCGCTCAGCCATGACGGCGGCATCGCGACCGCGATGGTGATCGCCGAAGCCGTCTGAACGGGTCTGAACGGGTAGGACGCGGAAAGAGGGCCCGAACGCGGGCGAGGCAGGGCACTTCAGGAGGCGGCGGTGCGGTACGCGCACGCGGTGGACGAGGTACGGGCCGCTGAGGCGGCGCTCATGGCGCGGCTGCCCGAGGGCACGCTGATGCAGCGCGCGGCCGCGGGGCTCGCCTCGGTGTGCGCCCAGCTGCTCGGCCGCCTGTACGGGTCGCGGGTGCTGCTGCTGGTCGGCAGCGGCGACAACGGCGGCGACGCCCTGTATGCGGGCGCGCGCCTGGCCCGCAGGGGAGCCCACGTGACGGCCGCGCTGGCCGCCCCGAAGGCGCACGCCGACGCCCTGACCGCCTTCCGCCAGGCGGGGGGCCGCGTCATCGATCACACCCGCCTGGAACCCCTGCTCACCGCGCGGCACCCCTTCCAGGGCACCGACCTGGTGATCGACGGCCTCACCGGCATAGGCGGCCGAGGTTCCCTGCGCGGCCTGTACGGCGCGCTGGTAGCCGCCCTGCCCGACGACGCCGCCGTCGTGGCCTGCGACGTCCCCAGCGGCGTCGACGCCGACACCGGCGAGGTCGCGGGCGAGGCGGTCCGCGCCGACGTCACCGTCACCTTCGGCACCCTCAAGCCGGGCCTGCTCATCGACCCCGGCGCTGATCACGCGGGCGTCGTGGAGCTGATCGACATCGGCCTGTCCGGCCTGCCCGCCCCGACGGTGATCGCCCCCTCAACGTCCGACGTGCGCCCGCCGCGCCCGGCCGCCGAGACCGACAAGTACCGGCGCGGCGTCGTCGGCGTGATCGCGGGCGGCTCCCACTACACGGGCGCGGCCCTGCTCTCGGTCGGCTCGGCGCTGCGCGGCGGCGCGGGCATGGTCAGGTTCGCTTCGGCCGCCCGCGTGGTCGGCCTCGTGGAAGCGCGCTGGCCGGAGACCGTAACGGCGGTCCTGCCGGACGACGGGGAGCCCGATCTCGAAGCCGTCGGGCGCGTCCAGGCATGGGTGGTCGGCCCGGGCCTGGGCGTTGACGAGCGCGGCGAACGCCTGGTCAAGGCGGTCCTGCGCACCGACGTCCCCGTCCTCGTCGACGCCGACGGCCTCACCGTCCTCGCCGAACTCCCGGCGGGGGAGCGCCGCGCCCTCCTCGACCGCCCGGCCGCGACCCTCCTCACCCCGCACGCGGGCGAGCTGTCCCGGCTGACGAACACCGGCCGCGACCAGATCGAGGCGCGCAGGCTCGCCAGCGTCCGCGCGGCAGCCGCCGACCTCGGCGTGACGGTCCTGCTGAAGGGCTCCACGACCCTGGTGGCCGATCCCGGCGGTCCCGTCAGGGCGAATCTCACAGGGACGCCCTGGCTGGCCACGGCGGGCTCCGGCGACGTCCTGTCCGGCCTCGCCGGGTCCCTGCTCGCCCAGGGCGTCAGCGCCGTCGACGCCGGGGCCTGGGCCGCCCACCTGCACGGACTCGCCGCCCGGATCGCCGCCGCGCCCCGCCGCGACCGCGCGCCCGCCCCGATCACCGCCGAGGACGTGCTCGCCGCGCTGCCCGAGGCGTTCGCGCAACTGCCCTGAGCTGCGCCGACCCGCCCCCGCGACGGGTCCGACCGGCCCGCGTCGTGCGGCAGACTTGGGGACCATGACGCATCCGACGCGCGCGCTGGTGGACCTGTCGGCCATCCGGGACAATGTGCGGCTGCTCGCCGAGGCGGCGGGCCGCCCGGTGATGGCGATGGTCAAGGCCGACGCGTACGGCCACGGGGCAGTCCCGGTCGCGCGGGCCGCGCTCGACGCGGGCGCGACATGGCTCGGCGTCGCGTTCGCCGACGAGGCGCTGGCGCTGCGCGCTGCGGGGATCACCGCGCCGCTGCTCGCCGGGGTCTGCCCCCCGGGAGCCGATCTTGTGGCCGCGATCAAGGCCGAGGTAGATCTCGGCGTCGGGTCGATCCGCCTGGTCCGCGAGGCGGCCGACGCCGCCGTCGCGGCGGGACGCCCCGCGCGCGTCCATCTGAAGGCCGACACCGGCATGTCGCGCGGCGGGCAGACCGTCCAGGGCTGGCCCGCGCTGGTCGAGGCGGCGCTGAAGGCCGAGGCCGAGGGGTCGGTCCGGATCATCGGGATCTGGTCGCACATGGCGTGCTCCGACGAGCCGGAGCACCCGTCGGTGGCCGGGCAGACCGCCGCCTTCGCGGAGATGGTCCGCTATGCAGAGAACGCCGGGGTGCGCCCTGAGCTGCGGCATCTGGCGAACTCCTCGGCCGCCCTGCACCTGCCGGACACCCGCTGGGACCTCGTGCGGCCCGGCATCGCGATCTACGGCCTGAACCCCGCGCCCGCGCTGCCCGACCCCGGGCTGCGGCCCGCGATGACCGTCACCTCGACGGTGACCGTCGCCAAACGCGTCCCCAAAGGCTCGGGAGTCTCCTACGGTCATCAGTACACGACCGAGCGGGAGACGACGGTCGCGCTGGTCCCGGCCGGATACGCCGACGGGGTCCCGCGCGCGGGCAGCGGCATCCTCGAGGTCCTGGCGGCCGGTGCCCGCCGCAGGATCGCCGGACGGGTCTGCATGGACCAGTTCGTCCTCGACGTCGGCGACGACGCGGTCGCCGAGGGCGACGAGGTCGTCCTGTTCGGCCCCGGCGACCGGGGCGAGGCGACCGCGACGGACTGGGCCGAGGCCGTCGGCACCGTCTCCTACGAGATCGTGACACGTCTGGGCGGGCGGGTCCCGCGCGTCCACACGGGCTGACCTGACCGCACTCGCCGGAGGACGACTTGGACGGACGGAGCAGAAGAAGGCTCGGCATCGCCGGAGCCGTCGCGGGTATCGGCGCTGCCGGGTTCGGCGCGGCGATCGCGGCCCGCCAGTACGCCGTGGGCAGGGTCCGCGCCCAGCCCGACCCGGAGGCCGCCGAGCCGTTCGGCCGCCCGCGCGGCGACTCCCTGACGGTCCTGGCCGACGACGGCCTCCCGCTGCACGTGGAGGTCGAGGAGGCAGTCTCGGGCAGCCAGGACGCCCCCACGCTGGTGTTCTGCCACGGCTACTGCCTCGACCTGCACACCTGGCACTACCAGCGCCGCGACCTCACCGAGTTCCGGCGGATCGCCTGGGACCAGCGCAGCCACGGCAAGTCGGGCCGCAGCGACCCCCGGCACGCGACGATCGACCAGACCGGCGCGGACCTCGCCGCCGTCCTGCGCGCCACGGTCGGCGCGGACGAGCCGGTGGTCCTGCTCGGCCACTCCATGGGCGGCATGACGGTGATGGCGTTCGCCGAACGGCACCCCGACGAGTTCGGCGGCAGGGTCCGCGGCGTCGGCCTGGTCAACACCTCGATGGGCGACATCCAGCAGATGACGTTGGGCCTGCCGCTGATCCTCGCCAAGGCCGCCCGCCCGCTCACCCCCGGGATCATCAAGGGGCTGAGCAGGCGCGGCGCGCTGGTGGACTCGTCCCGGAAGATCGGCGCTGACCTGGCGTTCTGGGTGATCCGCAGGATGGGGTTCGCCGACAGGTCGGTGAGCCCGACGGTCGTGGACTTCGTGGAGCGGATGATCAGGGCGACCCCGTTCGAGGTGATCGCCGAGTTCTACCCGACCCTGATCGGGCACGACAAACGCGCCGCCCTCGCCGTCCTGGACAAGGTCCCGGCGCTGGTCATGACGGGTGACGCCGATCTGCTGACGCCCGCCGCGCAGGGCGCGCAGATCGCCGAGGGGCTGTCCGACGTGGCGTACGACGCGGTCGAGACCGCGGGCCACCTGCTGCCGATGGAGCACCACGCCCGGGTGACCGCGGCGATCCGGACGCTCGCCGCGCGCGCGGCGGGCCGGGGGAGGAGCGAGTGAAGGTGCGGATCGACACCGCCGAGCGGATGCACTCCCTCGGCCTGGCCCTCGGCGGGCTGCTGCGCGCGGGCGACCTCGTCGTCCTGTCCGGCGGCCTCGGCGCGGGCAAGACCACGCTGACGAGGGGCATCGGCGAGGGCCTTGACGTGCGCGGGCCGGTGACCTCGCCCACTTTTGTCATCGCCCGGGTCCACCCGCCGCTCGGCGACGGGCCGCCGCTGGTCCACGTCGACGCCTACCGCCTCGGCGGCTTCGCCGAGGTGGATGATCTCGACCTCGACGCCGACCTCGCCGCCGCCGTCACCGTCGTGGAGTGGGGCGAGGGGCTGGTGGAGGGCCTGTCGGAGGACAGGCTGGAGATCAGGATGAGCCGGATCGGCGACTCCGAGTCCCGCGAGGTGCTGATCACGGGCGTGGGACCCCGTTGGGACATGTCCGACTGGAACGGGATCGTTCCAGATTAGATAGCTACCGCCTGGTACTCCCGGTTTCCTGTTTAGGTGTCGTAACCTCTAGCGAACATCTTCGATAAGGAAGTGCTTTCCCGGTACAAGACGGGTATGGGAGTCCTCCAGTGGGTGGTCAGAGGCGTAGAAGCACCGGATCCGAGCGGAGCATGGCGATCCTGCTCGCCGGCGCGCTCACCGGTGTGCTCGTGGTGTGTGCGATAGCCGGGCTGTTCATCCTCCGTAACGCCAGCGGCGGCGACCCCACGCAGCTCGCGCCCGGCGCGAGCCACCAGGCCGCGCCGTCCGACGGCGACGCCGAGGGGGCCGAGGGGTTCGTCCCGCTCGACGGGCCCCCGGACGCGTGCTCGATCCTCGCCGAGACCCCCGCCAAGCTCGTCCCCGGCAGCGAGCCGACCCCCGCGACCGCCACCGACACCGCGACCTCGGTCCGCTGCGCCTGGGGCGACGTCGGGCTCGGCGACGACCCGCGCGAGCTGTCCGTCGAGCTGCGCAGCGTCGTCGGGGCCGACCCCGTCAAGGACGCCGAGGCCCAGTTCGCCGAGGAGCACGACAGCGACAAGGCGGGCGACAACCTGCTGCCCGGCCAGCGCCAGCGCCACTTCGGCGACCTCGACGGCGTCGGCGACCGCGCCTACGTCAGGTACCTCACCGAGACGGCGTTCTCCCAGGGGATCGTGAACGCGCGGATCGGCAACATCCTCGTCACCGTCTCCTACGGCGGCAGCAAGGACGACAACACGCCGCTGTCCCAGGACACCTGCGTGAAGGGCGCGACCGACGCCGCCGCCAAGGCCGTCGAGGCGATCAAGAAGATGGGATCGGCCTGACCCGACCGCCGTATAGGCTTGACGGTCGTGCTGGTACTGGCTTTCGACACCGCGACCTCGGCGGTCACCGCCGCGCTCTACGAGTGGTTCCCCGGCGACCCCGCGCGCGAGCTCGCGGCCGTCTCCGGGACCGACCGGCAGCGGCACGCCGAGGTGCTGTCGCCGTCGATCTCCCGGGTCCTCGCCGAGGCGGGGGCGGCTCCGGGCGATCTCGACGCGGTCGCCGTCGGGGTGGGCCCCGGCCCCTACACGGGCCTGCGGGTGGGCCTGGCCACCGCCGACGCCCTGGGCAACGCGCTGCGCGTCCCCGTCCACGGGGTCTGCACGCTCGACGCCGTCGCCTGGGCGAGCGGGCGCACGTCGCCGTTCGTGGTGGCCACCGACGCGCGCAGGAAAGAGGTCTACTGGGCGCGCTACGACGCCTACGACAGGCGGGTGAGCGAGCCGTCCGTCGGCCCCGCCGCCGACGCCGCCGTCTGCGGGCTCCCGGCGATCGGGGAGGGCGCTGCGCTGTACGCGGCGGCCTTCGGCGGCGCCGGGCCCGAGGCGGTGCCGCCGACGGCGTCGGCGATCGCGGAGATCGCCATCAGCCGCCTCGCGGGCAGGCCGGGCCTGCCGCTGCTGCCGCCCGACCCGCTCTACCTGCGCCGCCCCGACGCCCAGGAGATCGGCGCGCGGAAGAAGGCGAGCCAGTGACCGAGGCGAAGATCAGGCCGATGACCGTCGCGGACCTTCCGGCGGCGCTGCGGCTTGAGCACGAGCTGTTCGGCGACGAGTCATGGACCGAGGGCATGCTCCGTGAGGAGCTCGAAGCCGTCCCGCACGCCAGGCACTATGTGGTGCTTGAGCATGAGGGCGAGGTCGTCGGGTACGCGGGGCTGGCCAGCGCGGGCGACGAGGGCGACGTCCAGACCATCGGGGTCGCCGCCGCAAGCCAGGGCCACGGCCTCGGCGCGGCCCTGCTCACCGAGCTGCTCACCGAGGCCGCCCGGCGCGGCTGCCGCAGGGTCTTCCTCGAGGTCCGCGCCGACAACGAGCCCGCCCAGCGGCTGTACGACAGGTTCGGGTTCGTCCGGATCGGCGTGCGCAAACGCTACTACCAGCCGTCCGGCGTGGACGCGATCGTGATGCGGAGGGACGAGAAATGACCGAACCCCTGGTGCTCGGCATCGAGACCTCCTGCGACGAGACCGGCATCGGCATCGTGCGCGGCCACACCCTGCTCGCCGACACCGTCGCCTCAAGCGTCGAGGAGCACGTTCGCTTCGGCGGCGTCGTCCCCGAGGTCGCCAGCCGCGCCCACCTCGAGGCGATGACCCCGACGATCGAGCGCGCCCTCGCCGAGGCGGGCGTCGCCCTGTCCGACCTCGACGCGATCGCCGTCACCGCGGGCCCCGGCCTCGCGGGCGCGCTGATGGTCGGCGTCGCCGCGGCCAAGGCGTACGCCCTCGCGCTGGGCAAGCCCCTGTACGGCGTGAACCACCTCGCCGCCCACGTCGCGGTCGACCAGCTGGAGCACGGCCCGCTGCCCAAACCGTGCGTCTCCCTCCTGGTCTCCGGCGGCCACTCCTCCCTCCTGCTGGTCCCCGACGTGGCCCGCGACGTCCGCCCCCTCGGCTCGACCGTCGACGACGCCGCGGGCGAAGCCTTCGACAAGGTCGCCCGAGTCCTCGACCTGGGCTTCCCCGGCGGCCCCATCATCGACCGCACGGCCCGCGCCGGCGACCCCTCCGCCATCGCCTTCCCCCGCGGCAAGATGGACGACGGCACCTACGACTTCTCCTTCTCCGGCCTCAAGTCCGCGGTAGCCCGCTGGGTAGAAGCCAAAGAACGCGCAGGCCACCCCGTCCCCATCGCCGACGTAGCCGCCTCCTTCCAGGAAGCCGTAGTCGACGTCCTCACCCGCAAGGCCATAGCCGTCTGCAAGGACAACGGCGTAGACCACCTCCAAATCGGCGGCGGCGTGGCCGCCAACTCCCGCCTCCGCGAAATGGCAGCCCAACGCTGCGAAAAAGCCGGCATCCGCCTCCGCGTCCCCCGCCCCGGCCTCTGCACCGACAACGGCGCCATGGTCGCCGCCCTAGGCGCCGAACTAGTCTCCGCCAACCTAGAAGACTCCCGCCTAGACATCCCCGCCGACTCCTCCCTCCCGGTCACCACGGTCCGGCTGTAGTCAGACGGTCAGTTCGAACCAGACGATTTTGCCGGAGGCGGTGCGGGTGGCGCCCCAGCGGCGGGCTAGGCGGGAGACGAGTTGGAGGCCGCGGCCGCCTTCGTCGTCTTCGTGGGCGTCGCGGAGGACGGGGAGGGTGTATTCGTCGTCCATGACCTCGACCAGGAGGTGTTCGGTCTGGACGAGGCGGAGTTCGATGGGGCGGCCGGCGAAGCGGACGGCGTTGGTGACGACCTCGGTCGCCAGGAGCTCGGTGATCTCGATCTGGTCGGCGAGGTTCCAGGCGGTGAGGGTGGCGCGGATGAGGCGGCGGATGCGGGCCGGGGTGGTGCGGCGGGGCTCCAGCATCCAGCGGGCGACGTTCGCGGCGGGGATGCCGGTGAGGTCGGCCATGAGGACGGCGACGTCGTCGCTTCTGTCGTCTATCTGCAGGTGGCGCAGGACGTCGTCGCACTGGGCGTCGAGGGTGAGGCGGCGGCCGTCGAGCGCGGTGCGGAGCTGTTCAAGGCCCGTGGTGATGTCCTGGCCGCGCACCTCCACGAGGCCGTCGGTGCACAGGACGAGCCTGTCGCCGTCGTGGACGGGCACCTCGATCGGCTCGAACGCGACGCCGCCGACGCCGATCGGCACGCCCTCGGGCACGTCGAGGAGTTCGGCGCGGCCGTCGGCGCGCACGAGGATCGGCGGGAGGTGCCCGGCGTTGGCGAACGTGCAGCGCCGCGCGACGGGGTCGTAGACGGCGTACATGCAGGTCGCGAGGTGGTTCTCGCCGAGGCCCTGGGCGAGCCCGTCGAGTTGGCGGAGCACCTGGTCGGGCGGCAGGTCGAGGGCGGCGAGGGTCTGCACCGACGTGCGGAGCTGGCCCATGATCGCCGCCGAGCGCATCCCGTGGCCCATGACGTCGCCGACGACGAGCGCGACCCGGCTGCCGGGCAGGCCGATCGCGTCGAACCAGTCGCCGCCGACGCGGGCGTGGTCGCTGGCCGGGAGGTAGCGGTGGGTGATCTCGACCCCGGCGAAGCGCGGCAGCCGGTTGGGCAGCATGCTGCGCTGGAGGGTGTCGGCGGCGGCCGCCTCCTGCCGGTAGCGGTGCGCGTTGTCGGCGGCGAGGGCGGCCTGGGCGACGAGCTGCTCGGCCATGAGCGCGTCGATCTCGTCGTCGCCGTGGCCGTCGAGGAGGACCGCGCCGAGGGTCCGGCCGCGCACGCGCATCGGGAGGGCGAGCAGCGTCCCGTCACGCAGCGCCGTACCGGACGCGTAAGCGCGCTGGGCCGCCTCGTCGGGCTGCTTGGGGCCCGCGACGAGCCGGAGGTCGTCGCCGAAGTCGGCGCGCTGGCCGAACAGGCTCTCCTGGAGGTACACGGTCGCGCTGCCCGCGAGGCGCGGCACGAGCGCGCTCACCAGCGACCGCGCGGTCTCGGCGGGGTCGAGCCGGGTGCCGATCCGCGCCGCGGCCTCGCCGAGGAAGGCCAGGCGCTCCTTCAGACCGTCGGCGGCGTCGCTCACGGTCACACCCGGCGGCAGTTGTAGAAGAGCTGGATCTCCGGGACGGCCTGGGTCGTGGCCGGCGCGTAGCTGAGGACGTTCTCCTCCTCGATCACGAACCCGGCGGCCTCGACGGCGTCGCGCAGCTCGTCGCGCAGCAGGCCGGAGACCAGCACCTCCTGGCCGAGGAACGGGATCGGGAACTCCTCGAGGTCGGCCTCGACCATCGACAGGCAGAACAGGCCGCCCGGCTTCAGCAGGCGGTGGATCAGCTCGAGGGACTGCGGGATGCCGGGGAGCGGGAGCATGAGCAGGACGAAGAACGCGACGACGGCGTCATAGGAGCCGGTGACGTCGCGGAGGTCGTCCTGACGGAAGGCCGCCTCGGGGACGTTGCGGGCGGCGATCCTGACCATCTCGGCGCTGAGGTCGACGCCGGTGACGGCGTGGCCGGCGTCGGCGATCTGCCGCGCCGTCGGCAGGCCGGTGCCGCAGCCGAGGTCGAGCACGCGCGCGCCGGGCGACAGCCGGTCGAGCAGCCACGCACCCGCGGCGACCTGGCCTTCCTTGTGCGGGAACGCCTCGTCGTAACGGGCGCCGATCACGTCGAACGCCTCAGCGTGGCGTCTTTCTCGTTCAGCCCACTTGGTCACTGCGCAGGGTCCCTGGGTCGGCTCGGGTGACTCGTCTGACTTGGCGGGTAATGCTGACTTGGCTCACTCTGACCTGGCTGGCCACTTTAGAGGTCTTTGTTGTGAATTGGGGGAAGTTCCCGAATCGGCAGCGTGTGATGTCGGTTTCTTGCGAAGATTCCCAAAGTGGATCTTCCTAAGGAGGCTTCTCCAATGCAGGAACCCGTATCTCACGACCTCAGCCGCCGCTCGATCATGACCGGGCTGGTCGCGGGCGCGCTCGTCGTCGGGCTCGACCCCGTCAGCCGGACCTGGGTCACCGCCGCCAACGCCGCAGGCCCCTTCGACGCCGTCCCGCCCCTCGACGGCACGCTCCGCACCGACGCCGCGTCTTTGGCTGCCGCCGCCGACGACTTCGGACACATCATCAGCCGGACCCCGCTCGCCGTACTCGAACCGGGTTCGGTCGCCGACGTCGCCAAGATGGTGAAGTTCTGCCGGCAGCGCGGCATCAAGGTGGCCGCACGTGGCCAGGGCCACACCACCCACGGCCAGGCGCAGGTCGCCGGCGGGCTCGTCATCGAGACGGGTCCGCTCGACGGCGTCCAGATCCTCGCCGACCGTGCCGTCGTCGGCGGCGGGACCACGTGGAGCGCGCTCGTCCAGGCGTCGCTCGCGCAGGGCCTCACCCCGCCGACCCTCACCGACTACCTCGGCCTGTCCGTCGGCGGCACCCTGTCCAACGGCGGCCTCGGCGGGCAGATCATCCACCACGGCGCGCAGGTCGACAACGTCCTCGAACTCGAGGTCGTCACCGGCAAGGGCGACGTGCTGCGCTGCTCGCCCACCCAGCGCAAGGACCTCTTCGACGCCGTCCGCAGCGGCCTCGGCCAGGTCGGCATCATCACCGAGGCCGTCGTGAAGCTCGCGCCCGCGCCCGCGACCGTCCGCAGGTACAACCTCTACTACCCGAGCGTCGCCGCCCTGACGGCCGCGCAGCGCGCCATGTGCGAGGACGGCCGCTTCGACTACCTCGAGGGCCAGATCGGCATCGTCGAGGGCGGCCACACCTTCCTGATGGAGGCCGTCAAGTACGACGCGACCCCCGCTGACGACACCGCCCTCATCGGCGACCTCACCCATACCTCGGTCACCATCGACGACCTCACCTACTGGGACTTCGCCGACCGCATCGGCCCCATCGTCGACATCCTCAAGGCCATCGGCGAGTGGCAGCGCCCCCACCCGTGGCTCGACAGCATCGTCACGGGCTCCTCGGTCAACTCCCTCGTCACCGAAGCCCTCCCGCAGCTCACCCCCGACAAGGTCGGCCTGAGCGCCGTCATCCTCCTCTACCCCATCCCCACCGCCAAGGTGAAGACCCCCCTCCTCCGCCTGGGCGCAGCCCGCGAACTCCACGAAAAGTACGCCTTCCTCTTCTCCCTCCTCCGCACCTCATCCCCGGGCTCCCTCGACCCCGCCGCCATGCTCGCCCTCAACAAGTCCTTCTACAACAAGTCCCGCCTGCGCGGCGGCGGCTGGTACCCCGTAGGTTCCAACCCCCTAACCAAGCCCGAATGGACCCTCCACTTCGGCCCCACCTACCCCTCCCTGGCCCTGGCCAAAACCAAATACGACCCCACCCGAACCCTCACCCCCGGCCAGGGCATCTTCTAACCCCCACCGCGGGGCCCCACCCCGGGGCCCCGCCCATGCCGGTGAGTTCCCCTTCGAAAGCGTGCGGGTCGGCTACGGTCGCCGAGGTGAGCATCTCAACGAGCGTGAGCGGTCCCGGTGAGCTCCGGATGCGTATGGTCGGACGCCTTGTCGACGCGGGCGTGATCGAGGACGGCCCAGTCGCGGAAGCCATGCGGGCGGTGCCCCGTCACGAGTTCGTGCCCGACGCCGAGCTTCGGGCCGCATACCGCGACGAGGCAGTCGTCACCCATCGGGACCCGGACGGGATCGCGCTCAGTTCGGCGTCCGCGCCGGGGATCGTGGGCGCGATGCTCCGGCAGCTCGACGTCCGAGCCGGGCACCGCGTCCTGGAGATCGGCGCGGGAACGGGCTACAACGCCGCGCTCCTGGACACGCTCGTCGGTCCGGACGGGACGGTCACGACCGTGGACATCCTTCCCGAGGCCGTGCGGGAGGCGCGGGCCCGCCTCGACGCCACGGGCCACACCACGGTCCGCGTGGTGCTCGGTGACGGCGAGTTCGGCGACGCCGCGGGCGGGCCCTACGACCGGATCATCGTCACCGCGGGGGCGTGGGACGTCCCCGCCTCCTGGGCCGCCCAGCTCGCTCCGGACGGCCTCCTCGTGGTGCCGCTGCGGATGCGGGGGCTCACCCGGTCGGTGGCGCTGCGGCGGCGGGGCGACCGGTGGGTGAGCGAGGATTCCGCCGAGTGCGGGTTCGTGCCGATCCAGGGCGCGGGCGCGGTCGCCGAACGCAACATCATGCTCGGGGAGAGCTCCGTGCTGCTGCGGTTCGACGACGACCGGCAGGTTCGGAAGGCGGCGCTCGACGAAGCCCTCGACCGGCCCGCGCACACCCGCTGGACCGGCGTGCGGCCGCCGCGCGGGGAGGCGACGCTCGACTTCTGGCTGATGACGCTGCCCGGGTTCTGCCGTGTCATCCTCATGGACGCCGCCTTCGAGCGCGGCCTGCCCCGCGCCCTGAACGCCTGGGGCAGCATGGGCGCGGTACAGGCCGGAACGTTCGCCTACCTCACCGCCCGAGGACAGGGCGACGCCCGCGAACTCGGGGTGTGCGCGGTGGGCGCCGACGGGGCCGGGCTCGCCGAGGGGGTGGCCGAGCGCGTCCGAGCCTGGGACGCCGAACGCGACAGCCGCGCCCGGATCGAGGTCCACCCGCACGGGGGAGCGCCCGAGAACGCCCGCTGGACCATCGACAAGCGCCACGAACAGGTGTCGGTCATCCTTGAGCCCTGACAGCATGAGTCGCGGCGCGTGTTCCTCTCGGTAGTGTCATTCTTTTCGGGCCTGAGAGTTGCATATCCGGGTCTGGGGAGGACAAGCGTCCCCGGCCTACCGTCGGCCACATGAAGCAGACGACGCCCACCGGGCTCACCGTGTCCGACCCGCACGACCTGTTCGACCTCGACGCGCAGGCCACGCCCATCGCCGACGTCGCCACCGTCATGGCCACCCCTGAGTGCACCAGCAACGGGTGCACTCAGGGCGGAGAGCACGACGGGGAGGACTGACCTCCCGTGCCCGGCCTGTTCTCCGCAGGCGAACCCCTTGCCCGGGTCCCGCTGCTCCCGGCGGAACCCGGGCAGGCGGGTGCTCGCCCTCTCGTGGAGGAAGGGGTCTTCCTCGCCTCCAGGTCAGCCGCTTCCGCGCGGCCGACTCACCGGGCGGCTGCGACCGCGCGCGGCTACGAACTGCGCGCCCGTCATCGCCCGACTCCCCATGGTGTCTTCGCCGGAGTCGCGTCCGCGAAGTTCACCGACGATCCGGCGACGCTGAGCCTGGGCACGCACCATGTCTCCCGCACCCATCCGAGCGGGCAGTGGCTGACCGAGGCGGCCGGGGTCCTCCTGAACGACCCGGCTCTGCTCGGGCGGCTGACCTTCACCACGGGCGACCTGATCGGCCGGAGCGGCGACAGGTGGGAGTGGGAAGGACAAACCGCAGAAGGCGTGGTCGAACGGAGGTCGGTCCGGGCCACCCCCGCGGTCGACCTCGTGCTGCGCACGTGCGCGCAAGGCGCTTCCCTCGCCGAGGTGACGGACGCCGTGACCGCCGCCTTCTCCTCCGCGCCCTGCGACGGCATCCGGTCAACCGTCACCGAGCTGACCCGGCTCGGAGCCTTGGTCACCGATTTGCTTCCCGTCGACGTGACCTCCGATCCGCTCGGCCACGTCATGGCGCGCCTGCCCCGGGACCATTCGGCGTGGGGTTCGCTCGCCGCACTCCGCGATCTGCTCACCGCCGCAGACGCCCGCGCACCCGGGGACCCCGAGCGCGGAAGGTTCCTCGCCGCCGCGCGGGACGCCGCCGATCACCTCGTCCGCGGCGACCGGCCGCTCGCCTGCGACACCCGCGTCGACGCGCTGATCGCCCTGCCCCGGCACCTCGCCAGGCAGGCCGCAGACGCCGGAGCCGTCCTGTGGCGGGTCGCGGCGACCGACGATCCCCTCAGGGCCTTCCACGACGCGTTCCTGGAAAGGTTCGGCAGATCACGCCGGGTTCCGCTGGCGGATCTTGTCGACCCCGTCACCGAGATCGGTCCGGGCCCGGGTTCCCCTTCCCCGGCACGGAACGCGACACTGGCCCGGATGCTGGCCGGGGCGATCGCCGACGGCCGCCCGGTGTCCCTCACCGACGCCCTGGTCGCCGAACTCGACAAGGGCGGCGAGCCTCCGCGCTCCGCCGAGATCGTCGTGCGGGTCGTCGCCTTCGGCGAACGGCTCGGTCTCGCGGTCGTGCCCGGCGGCGGCTCGCAGCACGCGGGGGCGACGCTCGGCCGGTTCACCGGCCTCCTGGGGGAACCAGCCCCCGGACGAACGCGGGACGAGGTCGAACTCGTCGTGCGGCCACGGGTCGGCTCCGCGCTGACGCTCGCGCCGCCCACCGGCTGGAACCGTCACCGGATACCCGTCGGGGTGCCTTGCGGCCCGTCTGACCTGCCGTTGGAGGACCTGTCCGTGTTCTCGGACGGCCATCGCCTCTTCGTCTGGTCCGCACGGCTGAACCGGACGATCACCCCGGTTCTGCACTCGCGGCTGTCCCTCGACCTCGTTCCTCCGGTCGCCCGACTCCTCACGCTGCTCGGCCGATCCGGTACCCGGCCATGGAAGACGTGGTCCTGGGGCGTGCTCACCGACGCGCCCTGGACGCCGCGTGTCCTGCGCGGTCCGGTCGTCCTTCACCCCGCCCGCTGGGCGGTCCCCGCCGAACTGCGCGCCGCCGCCGACGGCCGGGAGGAGTGGGGCCAAGGCCCTTGACCGATGGCGTCGCGCCGCCGTGCCCCGGCCGCCGGACGTCGTCGTCACGGACGAGGCCGACCGGCATCTTCCGCTCGACCTCGACCACGCGACGGACCGCGAATTGCTGCGCCGTCATGTCCGTCGAGGGCTGCGCGGGCTGTTCGAGCAGTTCGGCGGTCCCGACGCGACGGCCGCGATCCTGCCCGGCCGCGACGGACCCCATGTCCTGGAGATCGCGGTCCCGCTCCTGCGCGACGGTCCTTCGAAGGCCCCCGCGCCACCCGCTCCGAAGTCGCGGCCGGTCGGAGACGGTCTGTTCCTTCCGGGCGGATCCTGGTTGTCCCTGGTGATTCCGACGCCCCGGCACCGTCAGAACGCGGTCTTGTCCTGGCTGCGCGACGCCGTCGCGGATCACGTCCGCGGCCTCGACCTCTGGTACTGGCTGCGCTACGCCACCCCCGCGCATGGTCCGCACCTGCGGGTTCGGCTTCACGGAGATCCGCGTCTTCTGAACACGGAGGTGCTGCCGTCGCTGTCGGCATGGAGCGGCGGTCTCCTCGCACGCCGCCTGGCCGGAGCCATGGTGATCGAGCCTTACGACCGCGAGATCGAACGCTATGGAGGCCCTGACGCGATCGAGGATGCGGAGCGTGTGTTCGCCGCCGACAGCCGTCTCGTCCTCGCCGCGCTTGACCGAACCTCTGACGACAGACTCGTCCTGGCCGCGCTCACCGCCGCCGGCATCGTCGGCACCGTCGCCGACGGGGACCGCGCCGCCTTGCGCGGAGCGCGGACCACACGCCGCACGCGCGCCCGGTATGAACGACTCCGCGCCCGGACTCGATGCGAACACGAAGACGGCGAAAGCTGGGCCGATCACCACAAAGCCCTCGTTGCCTACCGTGCCGCCCTCGTCGCGGAGACGACCATCGCTTGCGCTTCGTCGCTCGTGCACATGCACGTCAACCGGATAGCCTCCCATGACGAAGAGCCGCTGATCCGAGCGCTCGCCGCCGACCTCCTCGCGCGGAACCGATGAGCACCGACCTCGCGCGCGCCATCGCGGCCCGCTTTCGCGCCCCCGAGGCCGCCGCCGTCGGCGGATCCGGACTGTCCGGCCTCGCCGGAACCGCGCTCCTGCACGCCCGCCTCTCCCCTCTGGACCCCGCCTTCGCCCGCGCCGCCGCCGTCCATTGGGAACACGCCCTTCGGACTTCGCCCCGCACCGGCTCCAGCATCCACCAGCCCGCCGGTGGAGTCGCGGCCTCCCTGATCCTCGGCACCCCCTGCCTGCCGGACCCCTGCGCACACGCCGACGTGGTCGGCCGGGCCGTCCGCTGGCTGTCCGCCCAGGCGACCTCGACCGCCGAGGAAGGCGCGGGCCGACCCCACTCCTGGGACGCGATCAACGGGCTCGCCGCCACAGGCCGCGTCCTCCTGGCCGCCGCCGCTTCGGGGCATGCTGCCGCAGAACCGGGTCTGCGTGCAGCCCTGACCTCCGTCACCGCAGTGCTCCTCGACACCCGCGACGCGCCGAGGCCGGGCTGGTGGACCGCGCCCGAACACCATCTCCGTCCGGCGACGGCACCGGGCTCAGGCTCAGCCGACACCGGACTCGCGCACGGCGTCGCGGGTCCCCTTGCCCTTCTCACGGCGGCGGTCCGCGCGCGGCGCGAGGTCCCTCGACAGACCCAGGCGATCGAGCGGGCCGCCGACTGGCTGGTGAGATGGCGGACCCCGGAGGGGGACTGGCCGCCCCAGATCACCGGCGAAGCGCTGGACACGGGACGACACCGCCCGCTCCGAGGACGCCGTGACGCCTGGTGCTACGGCACCCCGGGCATCACCAACGCCCTCCGGGCGGCGGCCGACACCATGGAGCGTCCCGCCTGGGCGAAGGCAGCCGCCGACGCGCTCGCGGCCTTCGCCGCCAAACCGGCCTGGGACGTCGAAGGCCCCGACGTCTGCCACGGCCACGCCGGAGTCCTCCTCGCGGTTCCGGCCGCCTCCGCCGCGTTCGAACGGGCATACGCCGCCCTCGTCGCCGACACCGTCCCGTCTGCTCCCGGCCTTCTCACCGGCGCGGTCGGCGTCGCGCTGGCCCTCGCGGCACGCTCACCCTCGCCTCAGGGCGAGCCCTGGCGGGCCTGCCTGCTGCTCGCATGACCCGGGTTCGGGGTGTCCGGAAGAGGGGACGCTGACGTGCTGGATCAGCGTGAGCAGCATCTGGCCCGGCGCACCCCCGCACCGCGCGACGTCGGTGGTCATCAGGCTCGCGCAGTCGTCCACGGGTTCCACGCCTTCGCCGACGGCCCTGATCACCACGACCACGGACGCGGACTCGTCACCGGGCCTCGTCCAGCAGGTCGCCCACGCGCGGTCCGGCGCCATCCTCAGCACCCGGGCGAGCGCGACCTCCAAGGACGCCATCAGCGGCAGCGTCTCCGCCTGTCCCGGGTCCACGCGCAGCGCGCGATCGAGCACCATCCGGCGTATCTCCGGCAGAGCGCCCGGCGTGATCGCCTCCAGGCGGCTCACCGGCGCCGACGTCCATATCCAGCTCGCCCATCCGCGTGGCCGCATCAGGTCTCTCCCAGCTGCCCCCGAGGATCTGGTGGCCTCCCGACCGCGACCGGGGGTCGTTGGGCGTGTCGCGGTCGGGAGACCGGTCAGGAAACGCCTCGTGGGCGCTGCGCCGAGCCGTCGAAGGAACCGGCCTCCTTGCGCCTCGGTACGGAGCCGTGCTCCTCGGGCGGGGGAAGGATCTCCGCCCAGACCGTGTGGCCGTGGACCGGGTCGCCGGCTATGCCGTAGCCGTGGGCGAGTTCGGCCACGAGATGGAGGCCGCGGCCACCGGTCGCGAGTGAGTCCGCCGCGCGGACGGCGGGTCGCCCGTTCCCGCCGAGATCAGTCACGGAGACGCGCAGGGTGGGCCCGAGCACGAGTTCGACACCGAACCAGACCTTCCGCCACACCAGGTCCCCCCGGTCGCGCATCCACTCCTGCGCCGTCTGGCTCGGGGCCCGTCCTGTGATGGTCACCCTCTCCTCCGTCCCTCTGCCTCAGGCGACCGCGGCTCGACGTCGCGGTCCAAGGAGTTCGCAAGGCGGAAATCGCGCCTTGCGACCAGGCTGACGGTTCGCGGTGCCGCGTCACGAGGCCCCGAACGTCGCGTCTCGGGGCTCGGCGAGCGTGAATGTCTCGTCTTTGTCGCGCCTTTCGGTGAAATGCTCGCTACCGTCGTCGGCATCGACCGGAAGGGGCGCTGTGGTGGACTCCGAGCCGATTCTGCTCGCGAGGGTGCTTCGCGAGCGTCGCCTAGCCCGCTATGGGTCGTTTTGTAGGGCTTATGAGCAAGCGGCGCGCGGCGTGGGCGCGGTTACGCTGGCTCCGCCCAGTAGGGCCCAGTTCCATCGCTGGGTCACGGGCGACCTGAAGCGCCTTCCCTATACGGACCACTGCCGGGTGCTTGAGGGGATGTTCCCCGAGTGGACGGCCGAAGAGCTGTTCTCTCCGGCGGGCGCGAGTGCGCGGAGTCCTGCCGGAGACACGGAAGAAGGCGTCGTCCTGGAGCCGACGACGGACGGCGGGACGCGGGCCGGGGTCGTGGCGGCCTACACGTCGCGGGCCGAGTTCGCCTCCGCGACGCCGTCGCACACTCTTTTTGAGGGAGCACGGCGTGTGCAGGCGGCGGGTCTGTCGCTGAATGTGATCTGCCGGCGGTGGTCCCGACGTGCGGCTTGCCCGGACTTATGCTGATCGATGGTTCTCGGTGTGTTATGCAGCCTTATCTTCCGGGGACGCGAGGGGTTGACTCGCCGACGTTCGTTATTGAGCGGGCTTTGGGGGGTGGGGGTATGTATGAGACCTTCGATCGGGTGTTCGTTGAGCTTGTCGGACGGAGTCGGGTGCTGTGAGTTGGTCGGTGGGTTCGCTTATGCCGGTTGCTTTGGAGGCTGTCGAGAAGGCCGGGGAGATTGTTGCGGCGGGGGTGCGCGGTGGGGTAAGGGAGAAGGGGGATCGGGACATGGTCACTGAGACGGACTTGGCGGTTGAGCGGATGGTGCGGGGGTTTCTGGCTGAGCGGACGCCGGGGATCGCGGTGCTCGGGGAAGAGGAGGGGGTGAGCGGGGGCGTCGACGCGGAGTATGTGTGGGCTGTTGATCCTGTTGACGGGACCGCGAACTTCGCGCGGGGGATTCCGCTGTGCGGGGTGTCGGTCGGGCTTGTGCACCGGGGGCGGCCTGTTCTGGGGGTTGTCGACCTGCCGTTTCTGGGTGCCCGGTATCACGCGGTGGTCGGGAACGGGGCTTTTCTTGGTGGGCGGCGGCTGCGGGTCAGTGGTACCGGGGTGCTCTCTGAGGCTGTGGTCGCGCTTGGGGACTATGCGGTGGGGGAGGGGGCGGAGGGGAAGAACCGGGTTCGGTTCGCGTTGACGGAGGTGCTGGCGAGCCGGGTGCAGCGGATTCGGATGCTCGGGTCGGCGGCGGTCGATCTGGTGTGGCTGGCCGAGGGGAAGGTCGACGCGAGTCTTACGCTTTCGAACAAGCCGTGGGACACCGCTGCCGGGGTCGTCATCGCCCGGGAGGCGGGCGCGAGCGTTCTCGACGTCGACGGGACCCCGCACACCGCGAGGTCGTCGGCCACCATCGCCACGGCCCCCGGGATCACCGCCCAGATCTTCGCTCTCCTCGACGGCGTCGGCCGCACGCCCTAGAACCCGGTGCCGCTCCTCCCGGCCGGGCTCAGGCGTCGGTCAGGGCCCGTGCCGACTCACCGGCATATCGCCCGGGGGCGGGGTCAGGCGTCGGTGAGGGCCTTTTCGTCGGGGGTGGGGGCTTTCTGTGTGGGGGTGCGGAGGGAGGTGGAGAGGGCGGCGGCGAGGAGGCAGAGGAGGGCGGCGGTGTACCAGGCGAGGTCGTAGGTGCCGAGGGTGTCTTTGACGAGGCCGGCGGCGAAGGCGGCGGCGGCCGCGCCGATCATGTGGGAGGCGAAGACCCAGCCGAAGACGATGGGGCCGGCGGGGCCGAAGAGTTTGGCGCAGAGGGCGACCGTGGGGGGGACCGTGGCGACCCAGTCGAGGCCGTAGAGGACGATGAAGAGGATGATGCCGGGGGAGGTGGCGCTCGGGGGGTTGCCGGAGGCCAGCAGGGTGGGGAAGACCAGGAGGGACAGGCCGCGCAGGGCGTAGTAGACGACGAGGAGTTTGGCGGGGTCGAAGCGGTCGGTGAGCCAGCCGCTGAGGATGGTGCCCGCCACGTCGAAGATCCCGATGACGGCGAGGAGACCGGCCGCCGCCTGCTCGGGCATGCCGTGGTCGTGGGCGGCCGGGATGAAGTGGGTGCCGATGAGGCCGTTGGTGCTCGCGCCGCAGACGAAGAAGCCGATCGCCAGGTACCAGAACCCCCGGTGCCGTGACGCCTCGCGCAGCGTGCGCAGCGCGTGCCCGGCCGCCCCCGCGCGGGGCGTCCGCTCGATCGGGACGTCGGTCCCGTAGGCGGTGAGGCCGATCTCCTCCGGGGAGTCCCGCAGCAGGAACCACACGAACGGGACGACCGCCAGCGCGCTAAGCGAGACCACCACCGACGCCGTCCGCCAGCCCGAGCTCTCGGTGAGCGCCGCCAGCACCGGCAGGAAGATCAGCTGGCCGGTCGCGCCGCCCGCGGTGAGGACGCCCATCACCAGGCCCTTGCGCCGCACGAACCAGCGGTCGGTGAGCGTCGCGGCGAACACCAGCGCCATCGACCCGGTGCCGAGCCCCACGAGGACGCCCCACAGCGCGATGAGCTGCCAGCTCGCCGTCATCCAGACGGTCAGGCCGCTGCCCGCCGCGATCAGCAGCAGCGCGGCGGCGACGACCCTGCGCATGCCGAACCTGTCCATGAGCGCGGCGGCGAACGGCGCGGTGACGCCGTACAGGACGAGGCTCACCGAGACGGCGAGGGAGATCGTCCCGCTCGACCAGCCGAACTCCTCGCGGAACGGATTGATCATGACGCCGGGGGTGGCGCGGAACCCCGCCGCGCCCATGATCGCGACGAGGGCGACCCCGCTCACGATCCACGCTCTGTGCAACCTCATGCCGGAAAGTCTCGCCGAAACCGGACAGTGCCCGTGAGTGTCCCAAAAGACAACTAACGCAAGATTCGCGACAGTAGGATCGACGGCATGACGCACCGTGTCGCCGTCCTCGTCATGGACGACTTCGCCACCCTCGACGTCGGCGTCCCCGGCCAGGTCTTCTGGGCGGCCCGCGCCGGATACGAGGTCATGACCTGCTCGGACGGCGGCAGACCCGTCAGGTGCCGCGCGGGCTACTCGATCACCCCCGACCACGACCTGTCGCTGCTCGCGTCGGCCGACACCGTCGTCGTCCCCGGGGTGCACGGCGGCGTCGTCATGGACGGGATCGTCTCCGACGCCGTCCGCGCCGCCCTGCGCGGCACGTCCGCCCGGATCATGTCGATCTGCACCGGCGCGTTCGTCCTCGCCGCCGCCGGCGTCCTCGACGGCCGCCGCGCCACCACCCACTGGCGCGACGCCGCGCGCCTCGCCGCGCTCTTCCCGAAGATCGACGTCGACCCCGACGTCCTGTTCGTGGACGAGGGCGACGTCCTCACCTCCGCCGGCGTCGCCGCCGGGATCGACCTGTGCCTGCACGTCATCCGACGCGACCACGGCGCCGTCGTCGCGGGCCGCACGGCACGCCGCTGCGTCACCGCCCCCCTGCGCGACGGCGGCCAGGCCCAGTTCATCGAGCGCCCGGTCCCCGACCCGTCGGGCACCTCGACGGCCCCCGCCCGCGCCTGGGCCCTGGAACACCTCGCCGAACCCCTGTCCGTGCCCGTCATGGCGGCCCGCGCGGGCATGGGCGCGCGCACCTTCACCCGGCGTTTCCGCGACGAGACGGGCATGAGCCCCGCCCGCTGGCTCACCCAGCAGCGCCTCGCCCACGCCCGCGAACTCCTTGAGGCGACCGACCTCCCGGTGGACGAGGTCGCCCGCCGCAGCGGCTTCACCACCCCCGTGACCCTGCGCACCCACCTCCACACGGCGGTGGGCCTGACCCCGCTCGGCTACCGGCACTCCTTCCGGCACTGAAGCCGGTCAGATGTCGTCCGCGTCCGTGATCCGGTAGGCATACCCCTGCTCGGCCAGGAAGCGCTGCCGGTGCGCGGCGAAATCCTGGTCGAGGGTGTCGCGCGCCACGACGCTGTAGAACCGCGCGGTCTTCCCCGACGCCTTCGGCCGCAGGACGCGCCCGAGCCGCTGCGCCTCCTCCTGCCGCGACCCGAACGACCCCGAGACCTGGACGGCCACGGAAGCCTCGGGCAGGTCGATCGAGAAGTTCGCGACCTTCGACACGACAAGGCAGGAGATCTCCCCCGTCCGGAACTGCTGGAACAGCCGCTCCCGCTCCTTGATCCGCGTCTCGCCCTTGATGACGGGTGCGTCGAGCCGTTCGCCGAGCTCGTCGAGCTGGTCGATGTACTGCCCGATCACCAGGACCTGCTCGTCCCGGTGCGTCTCCACGAGCCGCTCCACGACCCGCGTCTTGGTCTCCGTCGTCGCGCAGAACCGGTACCGCTCCTCGGGCTCGGCGGTCGCGTACGCGAGCCGCTCGGAGTCGGTGAGCGTGACCCGCACCTCGACGCAGTCGGCCGGGGCGATCCACCCCTGCTGCTCCATCTCCTTCCACGGCGCGTCGTAACGCTTCGGCCCGATGAGGGAGAACACGTCGCCCTCCCGGCCGTCCTCGCGCACGAGCGTCGCGGTGAGCCCGAGCCGCCGCCGCGCCTGGAGGTCGGCGGTCATCCGGAAGATCGGCGCGGGCAGAAGGTGCACCTCGTCGTAGATCACCAGACCCCAGTCGCGCGCGTCGAACAGCTCAAGGTGCCCGTAGACGCCCTTACGCCGCGAAGTCATGATCTGGTACGTCGCGATGGTGATCGGCCGGATCTCCTTCTTCGAGCCGGAGTACTCGCCGATCTCCTCCTCGGTCAGCGACGTGCGACGCAGCAGCTCCTGCTTCCACTGGTGCACGCTGACGGTGTTCGTCACGAGGATCAACGTCGTCGCCCCCGCGTGGGCCATCGCGGCGGCCCCCACCGTGGTCTTCCCGGCCCCGCAGGGCAGCACGACGACCCCGGACCCGCCCTGCCAGAACGCCTCGGCGGCGTCCTTCTGGTACGGCCGCAGCGACCATCCGTCCTCGGCGAGGTCGATCTTGTGCGCCTCGCCGTCGACGTATCCGGCGAGGTCCTCGGCGGGCCACCCGATCTTCAGCAGCGCCTGCTTGAGCGACCCCCGCTCCGACGGATGCACCGCGACGGCGTCCTCACCGACCCGATCGCCCAGCATCGGCTTGATCTTCCGCGACCGCAGCACCTCTTCGAGCACGGCCCGGTCGGTGGAGATCATCACGAGTCCGTGCGCCGGATGCTTCTCCAGGCGAAGCCGCCCATACCGTCCCATGGTGTCCGCGACGTCGACGAGCAGCGCGTGCGGCACCGGATACCGGGAGAACTCGATCAGCGCGTCGACGACCTGCTCGGCGTCGTGCCCCGCCGCCCGCGCGTTCCACAGCGCCAACGGCGTGACCCGGTACGTGTGCACGTGCTCGGGCGCCCGCTCCAGCTCGCAGAACGGCGCGATCGCCCGGCGACAGTCCGCCGCCCGCGCATGATCGACCTCGAGCAGCAACGTCTTGTCAGACTGCACAATCAACGGACCATCGTTCATAGCCATTAATCCTGCAACACCCGGGGGTGCGTTGGTGTTCCGCGGCTAGACGCGTTGGCCGGAGTCCTCGAAGTAGGTGTCGTAGGTGCTGGAGTCGGCGAACGCGATGAAGGCGAAGACGAGGAGGGCGGCGGCGACCATGGCGACGGCGAAGATGATCCAGCTCGCGGTGGTCAGCCTGCGCGCCGACATGGGGTCGGTCTGGTACTTGCTGAGCGCGATGGCGGCGGTGATGATGCCGGGGATCGCGAGGATGTTGCAGCAGAAGAGCGTCACGACGCAGTTGGCGACGAGGGCCCAGACGCCGGGGCCGTTGCTGGCCGGGGGAGGGGGCGGCCCGTAGCCGCCGTACGGGTTGCCGTACTGGCCGCCGTACTGGTTCGGGTGCCCGGGGATGCCGTAGCCGTAGGAGCTCGGATCTTGCGGGGAGTAGCCGTAGCTCACGGGGGCAGCACCTTCTCGCGAGAATACAGCGAGGGAACGCGGAACCGTCCGGTCGCTGTCGGTCTTGTGTGGTTTTGACTGAGCAGCGTAGCGGTTGGTTCCCGCAACTCACACGTTCCTTATACCGGTGATCCGGTGGAGGGTGAACCGCTGGACGGAAGCCTTGGTCCGGTCGTAGGCGGTGAGGTACCCGCCGTCCACCCTGACGGGCTCGACGATCCGGCTCGTCGCCTGTCCCTGCTGGTCGAGGTAGCCGATCCACACGCGGGTGCCGATGGCGGCGCGGAGCCGTTCGATGGTCGCCATGGACGGGGTGCGCGGCGGCTCACCTTCGGGCGGTCCGATCGCCGCGGCCTCCTCCCCGGCCCGTAGCGCGCGCACGGCGGCGGCCGCGATATCGGCGGTGACTGCCGTGTCGTGCTCGACGGGAGGCCGCGCGGGCGTCTCGGTGCGGTGCGCGTCGGTCCTGGTGACGACGAGGCCGCCTTCCGCCGACTCGGGAACCGGCGAGAACCCGACCGACCGCAACGCCTCGAGCAGATCCTGACGGGAAAGCCGTGAGGCGAGGACCGTCGGCGCGAGCCGGTGCAGCCGCAGCGTCGCCGCACGCCGGTCCGCAAGGATCTCGTCAAGGACGGCAGGGTCGTCGCACCGCACATACGACAGCGCGGTCCCGACCCGCAACCGCCCGTGCTTGCGCCCGACGTCCTCCACGAGGTAGGCCAGCGGCTGCGGCACGGGTGTGGCGCTGTGCCTGGTCAGCAGGTCGATCAGCTCAGAGACGGTCCGCCCGGCGTCCATCGCCCGCCGCACCGACTCGGGCGTGAACCGGTAGACCGTGGCCCCGCCCGTCGACTCGACGTCGGCCGCGAGCGCGAGCTCCCTGGCCAGCTCGGGCACGAGCGGCCCCGGCGCGACGGCGGTGAGGTCGGCCTGGAGCAGCACATGGTCGACGGGTTCGGGCAGCAAGGCCCCCAGCGTCTCGCTGACGTCCTCACCGGCGAGAAGCGCGTCCGTATACGAAGCCTTCGCCCCGAACCCGGTGACGCCGAGGAAGGCCGCCTCCCGAAGGGTCCAGGACACAAGCCTGTCGTGCAGCCCGCCCGTACGCCGCGGCGTACGCCAGGCGAGCCTTTCCAGCACGGAGTCCTCGGTGGCCGCGACAGCGTCGGACAGCGCGTCAAGGGTCTCCCGCCGAATCCGGGGGGCGTGGGTGCGCACCGACTCGTCAGCGAGCGCGTTGACGGTCTTGTCCCGCTCGTCCTTCCCGCCCGCGAGCCCCGGCACCCGGTCGGTGTCCAGCCAGGCCCCGGCGATGTCGGCCCACCGCTCGGCGGCCCCGCGCAGCATCCACAGGTCATAGGAGCGCGTCGGCGTCCACTCGACGTCCCTGGCCAGCAGCCCCGCCGCGAGCGCGAGCTCGGCGAGCAGCGCCGCGTCATGCTCCGGCACGTCGAGCAGCACCGCGGCGGCCTTGAGATCGCGGACGGCGAGCCCGCCGCTGCGCAGCACGGGCGGCGGCTCCAGCCCCCACGCGTCGAGCAGCCCCTCCATGAGCCGCAGCGCGGTGAACGCCTGCCCCGAGGCGATCTGGTCGGTGAGCCGCCGCGGCCGCTCGGGCCCGCGTAGCGGCGGCTCGGCGAGCACGTCCTCCCGGAACAGGACGCCGCCGCGCAGGTGCAGCCCGACCTCACGTGGCAGCGTGACGGTCCGCTCGTCGGTCGCGACGAGCAGCCCGCGCGCCAGCAGCCGCTCGATCGGGCTCGCCGCGCTGTCCAGGCGCACCGGCCGCCGCGCGTTCTCGATCCGCCCCGACGGCGGCCCCCACGCGAGCCGGTCGAGCGCGGTCCGCGCGTCGGCCCCGGCGTCCTCCACGAGCTCCGACGGGTCGGCCAGCCGCTCCGCGACGATCTCCGCGAGCCCCGCCGCGTTCGCGAACGACGTGGACAGCCCGAGATCCGACGCGAGCGCGATCAGCCGCTCCAACGGCAGCGCAGCCAGCGCCTCACGCGCGGGCGGTCCCAGCCCGGCGGGCTCCCGCAACGCCGCACGCACCCCCGGCGCGGCCTGGTACGACCGCCGCCGCCCCGGCCAAAGCAACCCGAGCCCGACAAGCCGCTCGACGACCTCGGGCGCCCGCCCCCCGAGCGCCTTCTTCAACGCCGTCATCGTCGCCGACGGCAGCACCACCACGGCCTCCAGCGTCGCCAACGCCCCCCGGTCAAGCCGGTCGAGCGCCCGCGAGACAGAGGTGGGCGCGGACGCGCGCGCGGCGAGCGCCCCGAGGTCGGCGGGCATCGGCGTGACAAGCTCAGGGCGCGCCCGCACGAGCGCCGCCAACTCCTCGTCGGTGCGCCCGCGCAGCCAGTCCCCGTAGCTGTCCACCCGCGGTCCCCCGTGCCCAGGCGGCCTCAAGCCTGCGGCAGCAGCCCGAGCGCGAGCCGCGCCCACGCGCTGGCGAAGCGCTTCTCGTCGATCCTGATGGGGGCCTCGTACAGCGACTCGTTGGCCAGCCAGTAGTTGACGACCGAGCCGCCGAGCACCGACGCGACCGCGTCCCAGTCCTCGGTGACGCCGACGAACTCCGGCTGCGCCGAGATCCACTGGGCGATGCCCTCGTACAGCGGGTTGACGACGCCGTCGCGCATGTCGGCGACGAGGTGGGGGAACTGGTCGAGGTCGCGGAACAGCACGCGCACCAGCTCCTTCTCCTCGCGCATCTTCTGCAGGCCGGCCACGCACGTCATGCGCAGCCGCAGCTCAAGCGGCTTGTCCTTGTACTGCTCGGACTGCTCGAGGGTGGTGACGACCTGCTGGCGGGTGCGTTCGATGTGCTCGCGCACCGCGGCGGCGAGCACCTCCTGCTTGGACGGGAAGTGCCGGTACAGGCCCCCGGCCCCGGGCGACAGCCCGGCCGCGGCCTCGATCTCGGCCACCGAGGTCGCCGCGTAGCCGCGCTCGGCGAAAAGGCGCAGCGCCTCGGCCACGATCCGCTCGCGCGTCGATGTGCTCATGCTTGTGATCCTCCCCTAAGAGCCTAGGGCAGGTCACACGTCGATGTCGTCGGCGACCGCGCGCAGCACCGTGGCGATCTTCTTGGCCTCGGCCCCCGAGGGGTGCTTGCCGCGCCGGTAGGTCTCCGAGACGTGGTCGAGGAGCTTGATGAGGTCCTCGGTGATGTTGACCATGTCGTCGGGCTTCTTGCGCTTGGCCTTGGCGATCGTCTTCTCGACCGAAGGAGGCGTGTCGAGGACCCGCACCGAAAGGGCCTGCTGCCCCCGGCGTCCCTCGACGACCCCGAACTCGACCCGCTGGCCCTGTTTCAGCGTGGTCGCTCCGGAGGGCAGGGCGGACGAGTGGACGAACACCTCACCGCCGTCATCGCGGGTGAGGAAGCCGAAACCCTTGTCGGAGTCATACCACTTGACCTTGCCAGTGGGCACGGTTGACCTCTGTGTCTTGGCTGCGGGCGCTTGGGATCTCCAAGGCTAATGCCTTACGGCGAAAGGGCGATACTCCTTATCACCCGATCCTTCCCCTCGCGCGAGGCCCTTCAGCGGCCGGTGAGCCAGGTGGGGAAGGCCGTGAGGTCGGGCAGCACGTGGTCGGCCCCGTAGGCGGTCAGGGCGTCGGCGGTGAAGGGCCCGGTGGCGACGGCGAGGCTGAACGCGCCGGCCGCGCGGGCGGCGTCGACGTCGCCGGTGTGGTCGCCGACGTAGGTGTGCGCGCCGTGCTCGCGCAGCGCCGCGCCCTTGGCCGACGACCACAGCCCGCCGACGACCACGTCGGCGGTGAGGCCGAGATGGGCCAGCGTGGCGAGGGCGTGCGGCCGGTTCTTCCCGGTGACGACGACGATCCCGGCCCCCGCCGCGCGCACCGCGTGGAACGCCTCCGACGCGCCCGCCATGAGGTCGGTCGCCGGGATCGCGAGCTCGGGGTACAGCGCGCGGAACCTGAGGATCATCTCCGGGATGTGCTCGGGCGGGTACCAGTGTGCGAGTTCGACGTCCAGGGGCGGCCCGAGCCGCGCGGTGACGGCGGCGACGTCGATCGCGACGCCCGTCTCGGCCGCCAGCGCGCTGTAAACCGCGCCGATCCCCCTGCGGGTGTCGGCGAGGGTCATGTCGAGGTCGAATCCCACCATTCCCATCGTCAACACCTCATCGCGGGCCCTCATGGGCCGTCAGCATAGGCGGCGCGGGCGACTCCGACGGCGGGCGCGTGCACGGCCATACCTCGGGATGAGCGACAATCGGTGTGTGACCTCTCTCCACCCCGCCGCTTCCCGCCGCAGCCGGACCCCGGCCGCAGACACGGCATGTGTACAGGCCGTCGAGCCAGCACTGGAGGCGGCGAAGGAGACGGCCAAGCCCTCCGAGGTCGGTGCGCACCTCGGTTGGGCGGTCGAGGGCGACCGGGTGGTCACGCACTACTTCGCCTGTCTCGACCCCGGCTACCGGGGCTGGCGCTGGTCGGTGACGGTCACCCGCGCCGCCCGCGCCAAGAACGTCACGATCTCCGAGACCGCGCTGATGCCCGGCGACGAGGCGATCATGCCGCCGCCGTGGGTGCCCTGGCTTGAGCGGCTGCGCCCCGGCGACATGGGCCCCGGCGACCTGCTGCCCACCGCCGACGACGACACCCGGCTCGCCCCCGGATTCACCGAGGCCGAGGTAGAGGACGGCGACGTCGAGGCCCAGTGGGAACTCGGCCTCGGCCGCGCCCGCGTGCTGTCGGCCGAGGGCCGCGACCAGGCCGCCGAGCGCTGGTACGACGGCACCGCAGGGCCCGCCGCGCCGATCGCGGTCGCCGCGCCCGCGCCGTGCAGCACCTGCGGGTTCTTCATCCCGCTTTCCGGGGAACTGCGGCTGTTGTTCGGGGTGTGCGCCAACGCCTACGTGCCCGACGACGGCCGCGTCGTCGCCGCCGACCACGGCTGCGGCGGCCACTCCGAGGCCGTCCGGGTGCCTTCTGCGGCCGAGGCCCCGCCGCTGATCCTCGACGAACTCGCCTTCGACGCGATGCCGGCCGACGCCGTCGCGGAGGTTCCCGAGCAGGTTTCCGAGCAGGCCCCTGAGCAGGCCCCTGAACCCGCGGAAGATCCCGTGGCCCGGGACGGCCAAGGCTGAGGCCGCGATGAGCGACCCCGCGTCCGAGCCGGGCGGCGCAGCGCCGTCCGATCCGCTCGACCCGTTCGGGACCGCCGCGATCCGCGGCCGCGTCCTCGCCGCCTGGACGGCGTCCCCGGCCCGTTTCCGCGAGGACGCCAACGCCGAAGAAGACCTCGCCCTGGGCGGCTACCGCGACCGCGTGGTGATCGAACTCGCCCAGAACGCCGCCGACGCCGCGATCCGCGCCGGCGTCCCCGGCGAACTCCACCTGACCCTCAACGCCGGCGTCCTCACCGCCGCCAACACCGGCGCCCCGCTGACAGCTGAAGCCGTCGAATCCCTGTCCACCCTCCGCACCTCCACCAAGACCCACTCCGACGCCGTCGAGAGCGCGCAGGCGGGGGAGCGCAAGGAGACCGCGGGGAGGTTCGGGGTCGGGTTCGCGGCGGTCGTGTCGGTCTGCGACAGGCCGTCGATCGCGTCGGCGACCGGGGCGGTGGCGTGGTCGGCCGAGGAGACGCTTCAGCTTGTGCAGGGGGTGCCTGAGCTCGCCGGGGAGCTGGGCAGGCGCGGGAACCATGTGCCGGTGCTGCGGCTGCCGTTCGCGTCGTCCGCGCCGCCGCCCGGCGGGCACACCACCCAGGTCACGCTTCCGCTGCGCGACGAGGCCGCCGAGCAGGCCGTCAGGGCGCGGCTTGAGGAGTTCGGGCCCGAGCTGATGCTCGGCCTTCCCGCGCTCGGCATGGTCACGGTGACCGTCGACGGGCGCAGCCGCGTCCTCCAGGCGTCCGAGGCCGACCCGGGCCTCGTGGTGATCGTGGAGACCGGCGGCGACGGCTCGGCCGTCACGCAGTGGCGCACTGTCGAAAGGCAGGGCGAGGTCCCGCCCGCGCTGCTCGCCGACCGGCCCACCGAGGAGCGGGCGCGGCCGTACTGGTCGGTGCGCTGGGCGGTGCGCGCCGAGCCGCGCGGCCCCCTCGACGGCCCGCCCAAGGGCCCCGGCGTGCTCTACGCGCCGACCCCGAGCGACGAGGGGCTCGACCTCCCGGCGCTGCTGATCGCCAACTTCCCGCTCGCGCCCGACCGCAGGCACGTCCAGCCCGGCCCGTTCACCGACTTCCTCGTCGCCCGCGCCGCCGAGGCGTACGCCGACCTCGTCGCGGGCGCGACCGGCCCCGAGGCGCTGGACCTCGTGCCCGGTCCCGTCGGCTCCTCCGCGCTGGACGGCGCGGTGCGCGCGGCGGTCCTCGACCTGCTGCCCGACCGGCCGCTGCTCCCGCTCGCCGAGGACGGCAGGGCCCGCGTGCGCGGCCGCGACGCCGCCGTGGTCGACGCGCCCCCGGCCGTCGTGGAGGCGCTGACGGGCGTCGTCCCCGGCCTGCTCCCCAAGGGCTGGACGGCGGGACACCGCGCCCTGCGCGCGCTCGGCGTGCGCCGGATGGGCCTCGCCGACGTCGCCGACGCGCTCGCCGCCGTCGAACGCGAACCGGCATGGTGGCGCGGGATCTACGCCGCGCTCGCCTCGGCCGACCCCGGCGAGCTCGGCGCGCTGCCCGTCCCGCTCACCGACGGACGGCTCGTGCGCGGCCCGCGCGGCGTTCTCCTGGGCCGCGACCTGCCTTCCCCGGAACACCTGGAGATCCTCGGCCTGCGCGTGGTCGACCCGGACGCCGAACACCAGCTCCTGCTGCGGCTGGGCGCGGTCGAGGCCGGGCCGCGTCAGGTCCTTTCCGACCCGGCCGTGCGCGCGGCGGTCGAGGGGTCGCTGGACGCCGAGGACCCCGAGGCCGTCGCGGACGCCGTCCTATCGCTGGCCAGGGGGCTGATCACGCCCGGCGAGCCGTGGCTCGCCGAACTCGCCCTGCCCGCGCAAGACGGCGAGCTGTACCCGGCCGGAGAACTGACCTTCCCCGACGCGCCGCTACGCGACGTCATGGGCGAGGACTCGCCTTTCGGGGTCGTCGCGGCCGAGCTGATCGAGGAGTACGGCGAGGACGCCTTGGCCGCCGTGGGCGTGCTGCGCGGGTTCGCGCTCCTGCGCGTCCAGGACGCCGACCCGGAAGACCTCGACCTCGACGGCGTCGAAGACTGGGACCTGCCTTCCGGTCACATCCCTGAACTCGTCGCCGTACGTGATCTCGAACTCGTCAAAGACTGGGAGGCGGCTCTCACGCTGCTGTCCCGGCCGCCCTACCGCGACGCGATCATCGAGCCCGTACGGTTCATGGACGGCCGCACAGCGCCCTCCTACACCGCGTGGTGGCTCGCCGAACACGAGGTCCTGGGCGGCCCGCGCAGGGCCGAGGACGCCGACCCCCTGCTCGACGGCCTCTACGCGCCCGCCCCCGCCGGCCTCGACGCCGGGTTCGCCCGCGCGCTGGGCGTCCGCGCGGCCCTGTCCGACGTGCCCCCCGACGAACTCCTCGACCGCCTCGCCGACCCTGCCCTCCCCGTCACCAGGCCGCAGCTGCGCGCCCTGTGGGCCTGGCTCGCGGGCACAACGGACGCGACCCCTCCCACCCGCGTACGCGCGCTGTCCGGTGGCGTCCCCGAGGTGGTCCCCGCCGAGGACGCGATCATCGTCGACGTCCCGTACGCGCTCCCGCTCCTGGCGGGCCAACCCCTCATCCTCCTCCCGCTCGACCGCGCCGCGGCCCTGGCCGACCTCCTGGACCTGGCGGTCGCCTCCGAGGAGATCCCCGGCGAACTGGCCGCCGACGGCGAGGAACGCGAAGTCCCCGCCCACATCCGCGCCCTCTTCCCCGAATCCCCGGAAACCTACGTCCACCACGACACCCTCGTCGTGGACGGCCACGAGGTCCCCTGGTGGTACGACGGCGCACCCCACGCCGCGACCCCCCACGGCCTGGCCCGGGCCCTCGCCTGGGAGATGGGCCGCTGGGACGACCGCCTCCTCCTGGCCGCCCTCCTGGTCGCCCCCGCCGAGACCGAAGCCCTCCTCACCGAAGCCGACCTGGCCTAGGTCAGCTGGACGAGCGGGTCAGCCGCCGGACGAGCGGGTCAGCCGGACGCGCGGGTCAGCTGGACGAGCGCGGACCGTCCGACGGCTCCGCGGGCTCGCCCGCCTCCGGCGCTTCCGCGGCCGACGCCGTCGAGGCCCAGGTGGGGGAGGTGGCGCCGGAGTGCTGGCCGGGAAGCCGCTCGACGGTCTCGGTGAGTGCGTCGGCGACCGAGGAGTCGGTGTCGGGCGGGGTGCGGCCGCGCTCGAAGCGCGGCAGGTAGAGGCAGGCGAACACCCCGATCGCCGTGCCCATGACGCACACCCACAGCCACCAGCGCTCGTCCTCCGGCAGCCCGACGACCAACAGCACGACGAACGCGATGACCCAGACCACGCTCCCGGCGGCGGCGATCCGGACGTTGTCCGTCTTGATCGGCTCCGGTTGCGGCAGCTCAACGCGTGACATGCCGTAAGAGTATCCCTGTGTTTTTTGGGGCCTGACGGCCGTGCGCCTTGAAGCCCAGCACTGTCCCTCCGGCCCTGGGGGCCTACGGGACAGCACTGGGCGCGCACGGCCGCCAGGCCCGGTGTCTTCACTATCGGGGTATAGGACCGGCCCAGCATTCCTTGTAACCCTCACGGGTTCTCTGGGCGCGGGTCCGTAGCCCACGGTGGGGCGCTGACGCGGTACCCCGTGCTGGGGCGCTGATGCCGTACCTCGCGTTGGGGCGGCGACGCTGTACCCCGCGTTGGGGAGCTGACGCCGTACCCCGCGCTGGGCGGCGACGCCGTATCCCGTGCTGGGACGGCGACGCGGTGCCCCGCGTTGGGGCGCTGGCGCTGCATGCTGGTGGTGTCGGCTGCCGTGGGCTGGTGGGATCGTTTGGGGAATGTTCTGGGGAGGGGGTATTGTTAGCGAGGGTAATGACTCTTGCTAATGAATTTGATGATGGAATCCACGATGACGGGCGATCCCGGGGGTCGGGACTTGGCCGGGTTGGCGGCGGAGTTGCGGATCTCGGTGGCCAGGCTGTCCAGGCGGTTGCGCCGGCAGGCGGTGAGCGAGATGTCGATCACGCAGTTCTCGACGCTCGCGAGCCTGGACAAGCACGGGGAGATGACGCCGCGCGCGCTGGCCGAGCACGAGCATGTGAAGCCGCCGTCGATGACAAGGACGGTCGCGTCGCTGGAGGCCGCCGGGCTCGTCGCGCGGCGCGCGCATCCGACCGACGGACGCCAGGTGGTGCTCGCGCTCACCGATTCCGGGCGCTCCTTGCTCGCCGAGCACCGCAGGCTGAAGGAGGCGTGGCTGGCCCGGCGGCTGGCGGAGCTCACCCCGGACGAACGGGCGACGCTGGAACGCGCCGCCCCGATCCTGGACAAGCTCAGCAGGAGCTGAGGAAGACCCCGCCGCAGGACAGACCCGTCCTGGCACAGGCGCAGTCCGAGCTGGAGACCGTCCAGCCCGAGCTCGAACCCGAACCACCGGAACCCGGTCCCGGCCAGCGGGCCGGGATGTTCCGCAGCCTGCGCAACCGGAACTACCGGCTGTTCATGTCCGGCCAGGTGATCTCCAACACGGGCACCTGGATGCAGCGCATCGCCCAGGACTGGCTCGTGCTGCAGCTCACCCACGGCAGCGGCACCGCCCTGGGCATCACCACCGCGCTGCAGTTCCTGCCGATGCTGCTGTTCGGGCTGTGGGGCGGCGTCATCGCCGACCGCTACCCGCGCCGCAAGCTGCTCGCCGCGACCCAGGTCGGCCTCGCGCTGCCCGCGCTCGCCCTCGGCCTGCTCGACGTGTCCGGGTTCGCCCAGGTCTGGCATGTGTACCTGCTGGCGTTCGCGCTCGGCATGGCGACGGTGTTCGACAACCCGGCGCGCCAGGCTTTCGTGAGCGAACTGGTCGGCAAGGAGGACCTGCCCAACGCCGTCGCCCTCAACAGCGCGACCTTCAACGGCGCTCGGGTGGTCGGCCCCGCCGTCGCGGGCGTGCTCATCGCCCTGATCGGCACGGGACCCGTCTTCCTGATCAACTTCGCGTCGTTCGGCGCTGTGCTGTTCGGGCTGTGGCGGATGCGCGAGAGCGAGCTGCTGACGCTGCCGCCGGTCCCGCGCCAGAAGGGCCAGCTGCGCGAGGGCCTGCGCTATGTCCGCAACCGGCCGGACCTCATGCTGATCCTCGGCACCGTCGCGCTGGTCGCCGGTTTCGCGATGAACTTCCAGATCACCACGGCCCTTGTGGCGACCGAGGACTTCGGGAAGGGCGCGTCACAGTTCGGCCTGGCCAGCACCGCGATGGCCGTCGGCTCGGTGACCGGCGCGCTGCTCGCCGCGCGGCGGGTGCGGCCCAACAACCGGCTGCTCTACGGCTCGGTGCTGCTGTTCGGCGTCGCCACGGTGCTCGTCGGGCTGATGCCGACCTGGCCGCTGTTCCTTGTCATGCTGGTCCCGACCGGCGTCCTGCTGATGACCTTCACCACCGCCGCCAACGCGACGATGCAGCTCGGCATCGTCCCGGAGATGCGCGGCCGCGTCATGGGCCTGTACATGCTCGTCTTCATGGGCGTGAACCCGATCACCGCGCCGTTCGTCGGCTGGATGGCCGAGCGGTTCGGCGGGCGCGCCTCGATCGTCTTCGGCGGCCTGGTCGCGGTGCTCGCGGCCGGCGCGGTGATCGCGCTGCGGCGCGTGCGCGGCCCGGCGCGGACGGAGCCGGGGGAGAAAAAGGAAACCGTCGGTGCGACGGCATAGTCTCACCTCTAGTCCGTCGCCCGGTCTCGGGTGATCAGGTGACAATCGGCGGGGCGGCTTGAAAAGCTTGTCCCGGCGAACCGACGGAGGAAGAGGGGCACGAGCGGTGACTGTTTCGTTGCAGAAGGGCCAGCGGATCTCGCTGAGCAAGCCGGGCGGGGGCGGGCTGACCCTCGTCCGCATGGGCCTCGGCTGGGACGCCGTCAAGAAGAAGGGGTTCTTCGGCTCGCGCGAGCAGGACATCGACCTCGACGCCTCGGTCGTGGTCTTCGCCGACCAGCAGGTCGCCGACGTCGTCTACTTCGGCCAGCTCACCAGCCGCGACGGCTCGATCCGGCACACCGGCGACAACCTCACCGGCGCGGGCGACGGCGACGACGAGTCGATCATCGTCGACCTGTCGCGGGTTCCGGTGCACGTGACCTCCCTGGTGTTCGTGGTCAGCTCCTTCCAGGGCCAGACCTTCAACCAGGTCGAGAACGCGTTCTGCCGCCTCGTGGACGAGACCAGCGGCGCTGAGCTCGCCCGCTACACCCTCACCGGCGGCGGCGCGCACACCGGCATGGTGATGGCGCGGCTCTACCGGCACGGCCAGGAGTGGAAGCTCGGCGCGATCGGCGAACCAAGCCAGGGCCGCACCTTCCAGGACATGCTCCCGGCGATCGCGGCCCACGCCTGACGGTGACCGCACTCGTCCGCGGGGCCAACGCCCCACTGCGAGCCGCCAGGGTCACCGTCACCCACACCTGCGCGGCCCCCGCCGACCTGAGCGCGCTGCTCGTCGGCCGGGACCTGCGGGTGCGCTCCGACGACGACCTCGTGTTCTACAACGCCCCCGTCGGCCCCGGCGTCCGCTGGAGCCAGGAGGCGCTGGAGATCGACCTCGCGGCGCTGCCGTCGGACGTGCACGCCGTGCTCGTCGCGCTCAGCCTCGGCGACGGCGCGCCGTTCTCGACGGTCTCCGCCCCCACGGTCCTCGTCGACGGCCACACCTTCGTCATGGCCGGACTCGGCGACGAAACGGCCCTCGTCGCCCTAGAGCTCTACCGCCGCGCGGGCGAATGGAAGGTCCGCGCCGTCGGCCAGGGCTACGCCTCGGGCCTGGCGGCCCTCCTAGCCGACCACGGCGTAGACGTAGAAGACCCGGGCCCCCAACCCCCGGCCCCCCGAATCCTCCCCGACCCCCCGACCCCACCCCTGGGCCACCAACTCCCACCCCAACCCGCCCCCCACACCCAGCCGGGCGGGCAAGGGCAGCACGGCGCTGTGGGGCCGCAGGGGGCGGGGGCTGTGCCGTTTGTGGATCGGGTGTGGATGGTGTGGGAGGACGCGAGCCGGTCGCTCGACTCCTATCGGGGGTCGCTTGAGCACGCGCTCGGGGTGCGGGACCAGGAGGTCACCGGGAACGCGCCGCGCGGGCGGGCGCAGCAGCTGATGGACGCAGGGATGGAGCGGCTGACGGCCGACATGGCGCAGCTCGCGGGCGAGCTCGCCGCGCACGAGGGCGTGGTCGGGGCCGAGGTGTCGCCGTTCTCCGCGCCGTCCTGGCTCACCTGGCAGCCGTCCGACCGGGTCGGCGAGGGCCTGCTGCTCGGCCATCTGGACGCCGACGAGGTCTCCACCCTGCGCGTCCCGCTGATCCTGCGCGTCCCCTTCGGCCGCCCCGTCTGGATCGACAGGGGCAGCGGCCCCGGCGACGCGGCGGCCTTCGCCTGGTCGCTGGTCACCAGGTTCCTCGCCGCGGTCCCGCCCGGCGCGGTGGCGCTCGACGTCATCGACCCGACGGGCCTGTCCGGCGCGGGCTGGCTCAACGCCCTGCCCGAGCCGAGCCGCGACTACCTGTGCGGCGGCGGCGTCGCGGTCGGCCCCGAGGTCGGCAACCGCCTGGACAAACTGCTCAACCTGGTCGATCTACGCGCGGTGGGCGGCGAGGAACAGATGTTCCTGGAAGGCGCGCCCCCGGTGCGCCTCGTCGTGGTCTTCGACGTCGGCGCGGCCCTGGAGGAACACGGCGACAAGCTGATCCGCCTCGCCAAGGAGGGCCCGCCGCTCGCGCTCCCGGTGATCTGCGTCGAGACCGACACGCCCACCGACGAGTCGGTCCGCGCGATGCGGATCAAGATGTCCGGAAGCACCCTCCCGCCCTCCGGCGGCACCCTGAGCGACCCGTGGGTGGGCGGTTCCTGGACCCTCACCCCCGACCTGCTCCCCGACGGCTCCTTCGACCGCCCTCCGGCCCTGCTCACCCATGTCCTGAACGCCCACGCGCGGGTCTTCGGCTGACCGTGCGCCTGTTCGCCGCGCTGCACCCGCCCGCCGCCGTCCTCGACGCCCTCGCCGGGGCCGTCGAGGACGCCCGCGGGTCCCACCCCGCCCTGCACTTGACCGCGCGGCGCACCTGGCACCTCACCCTCGCCTTCTACGGCGAGACCGACGAACCCGCCGCCAAGGCCCTCCCCGGCCTCCTCGCCGACGCCGTGGCCGCGAGCCGCCCCCCGCGCCTCCACCTGTCCGGCGCCGGCGCGTTCCCCACCCGCACCCCAGGCCGCGCCAAGGTCCTCTGGACCGGCGTAGAAGGCGATCTGGCGGCCCTGGCCGACCTCGCGGAACGCTGCGCCGAGGCGGGAACCCGGGCGGGCCTCGACTCCCCGGAGCGCTCCCGCCCGTTCCACCCCCACCTGACCCTCGCCCGCACCCGCACCCCCCGCGACCTGCGCGCCCCCGCCGCCCTCCTCGCCGCCTTCACCAGCCCTGAATGGACCCCCAAGGCCCTCGACCTGATGCTCAGCCACTACCCGAGCCCGGGCCACACCCTGCTGAGGTCCCTGCCCTTCGAGAGCCCCTGAGGGCCCGTCAGATCTCCGGAGGCGGCGCGGCGGACCCGGCACCGTCCGGCGGCCCCCACGGCAGCCCGTAACGCTCACACGCCCTGCGCAGTTCGGCGAGGTCGGGCGCGAACGAAACACGCCGCAGCACACGTCCGGCAGGACTCCACACCACAAGACGCGGAATGCCCTCGCCCGAGTGATCGATCCCCACCCCGCCGACGGTCTCGCGCCGCAGGCTCCAGTCCGTGCGGCCCAGCCTGGTCACCGACGCGATCCCGTGCACCGAGACCCGCAGCTGGGAGCGGTTGCGGTCGTACAGCCACGCCCCGACGAACCCGATCGCCAGCCCCAGCGGCACCGACCATGCCATGACGGGGCTGAACCCGAGGAACACCCACGCGATCGTGACGGTGATCAGCAGCGTCACCGCGGCCGTCACCCCGTAGGCCCACAGCCTGGCGCGCGGCGTGACGTCGAGCAGCGCGCCGGGCCCGCCCTCGGGGGTGGGCAGCGGCGCGGGGTCCTCGGCGGCGATCGTGGAGACCGCGCCGTGGAAGGCGGCGCTGAGGTAGGCGTCGTACTCGGCGTCGGTGACGGGCAGGCCCACCGCCCGCGCCTTCTCGCGAAGATCGGTCCTGGCGATCCGCAGCGCCTTCAGCGGCGCGGCGAGGAACTCCTCGCCGTCGGTGTCGTAGACGCGCAGCCAGGCGTGCCCGTCGACGGTGAGCAGTTCCACGACGCCGATCCGCTCGGCGGGCATCTTCAGCATGACGTCCCCGGCCATGTCGGCCCAGCCAAGGCCGTCCTCGCCGACGACGAGGCGACCGCCCGGCACCTGGGAGAAGATCTCGGGGAGCCCGTCGAGCCCGTACTCCGACGGCCTGATCGCGGCGGGCGCGGTGGACACCACGCGGTAGCCGTGTTCGTCGAGGGTGTGCGCGAGCTGGAACTCGTCCATGCCGCGCGCGTTGAGCTGCCCGATCACCCGCAGGCCGTGATCGAAGACGACGGCGGTGAGCGGCGCGTACTCCGGCTCGCCGCTGAGCGGGTTGAGCTCGGGCCCTGGCCCGAGCAGCAGCGCCCCGATCGAGTCGGCGGGAACCCCTTGGACCGCCTTGTCGGAGATCTCCCACCGCACCGGCGAAGTCCTGCGCAGCCGCCGCCGCACCGCGAGCGCCGCCAGGGCCCCGCCGAGCGCCCAGAGCCCGGCCCCGAACCGCGCCGACAAGGTCTCAGTCCCCTGAACCGCCGACACGACGACCATCAGCCACGCCAGCGCGACGGCGGTCCCGCCGAGCAGCGCGGCCCGCAGCCGCGACGCCCCGTCCCCCTGCGACGTCAGCGTGACGGCCTCACCCGACGGCGACGCCGCCTCGACCACCGCCGACATCAACGCGGCCTCGACGTCGAGGTAGTCCTGTTCCTCGTCCGGGTCGGGCGCGAAGTCACCGTCCACCACATGGACGGGTATCCCGGCCCGCCGCGCGGTCACGAAGAAGGCGTGCGGCTCGAACCCCATCTCCGGCAGCGTGCCGAGCTGGGTCGCGCCGAACTTGTGGTGCACGGTGAGCACCTGTTCGTCCGCGCTGATCGACAGCTCCTGGACGCGTCCGGGCGCATAAGACTGAAGGATCTCCCCGTCACGTCCGACGAGTTCCAGCCCCGCCGACGAAAGTTTCCAGCGGGGTCCGGGGCGCTGGCCGGGCAGCACGAGGGGCAGCGCGGCGAGACCGAGGACGAGGGCCGCCCACAGCCAGGACGGCTTGAGCGGGATCAGCGCGACGGCGAAGGCCAGCAGGGCGAAGGGCGCGCCGCCGGGCGGGCGACGGCCCTCGGCCCTCAGGCCGACGAGCTCGTGGTCCACAGGAGGAATAGTGACACGCTCCGCTCACTTTCGTCTGCGCCCGAGGAACACCGCTGCCAACGTGACGCCACCCAGAAGCAACAATCCTGCGCCCTTATTAGTTCCTGAAGTTCCCTTTTCCGCGGCGGCGGCCGTCGGGGAGGGTTCGGGGAGTGCTTCTTCGGGAAGGGGAACCCGCCAGACTTTGCGGTCCGCGCCCTCGGAGCTGATCAGCAGGGCCTTGCCGTCGGGGGTGTAGGTGACGCCCTCGCCCTGCTCCTGGAGCGGCAGCGAGATTCGCTCGACCTTCTCGCCGGGCGCACGGTAGACCGTCGCGGAGGTGTAGCCGCGGATCACGAAGGTGCTCCCGTCGGGCGCGAACGCGCCGTCCGTGGCGAACGAGGGCGCGTCCCCGACGGCCTTGAGCACGTTCTTGCCGGTCGTCTTCAGCTTCTTGGGCGCCCGGTACAGCGTGCCGCTGCCGAACGCCTTGGAGGCGATGTACAGGCGGTTGTCGCGCGGGTCGATCAGCAGGGACTCGGCATCCCTCGGCCCGTCCTCGTAGGTGAACCGGAACGCCGTGACGGGCAGTGTCGCGTCCCGCAGCCGCTCGGGCTCGGGGATGCGGAACACCGCGACGTGCGGCCAGGCCCCGCGCAGGTTGTCGCCGATGTCGGCGAGGTACAGGGCCGATCTGCCCTGTTCGTCCTTGCCGATCGCCATGCCCTCCCAGTCGCGGGCGGTCAGGCCCGCGAAGGTCAGCACGGCCTTGGTCCGCCCGGTCTCGGCGTCGACGGCGTAGACGCGCGCCTCGCCCCCTGAGTCGTTGTGCGTGTAGACGATCCCCGGGTGCAGGGTCGAGGCGGCGAGGCCCGACGACTCGGTGATCCGGTCGTCGGTGAAGGAGAACTCCACTCGCGGCTCGCCGCCGCTCCCCAGCGGGAGGACGGCGGCGAGCAGCGCGCTGGTGAAAGCGATCACCTCAGGAACGTACCCAGGATCACTGCCAGGACCAGCAGGATCAGGAGCGTGGGCAGAAGCCAGCGAGTCGGGCGGTACACGCCTTCGAGCCTATTGCCGTCTCCGCGATGCCCCGGCCTGGGGTGGGCGGTCGGCTACAGCCGCTCGAGCACGTAGTCGACGCAGACGGTCAGCGCCTCGACGTCGGCCGGGTCGATCGCCGGGAACATGCCGACGCGCAGCTGGTTCTTGCCAAGCTTGCGGTACGGCTCGGTGTCCACGATGCCGTTGGCGCGCAGCGTCTTGGCGATCGCGGCGGCGTCCACGCCCTCGGCGAAGTCGATCGTGCCGACGACCTGGGAGCGGTCGGCGGGGTCGGTCACGAACGGGGTCGCGACCTCGGACTTCTCGGCCCACCCGTACAGCCGGGAGGACGAGTCGGCGGTCCGCTCGGTGGTCCAGGCAAGGCCCCCGTTGACGTTCATCCACTCGATCTGCTCGGCGAACAGCAGCGCGGTGCCCACGGCCGGGGTGTTGTAGGTCTGGTCCTTGGAGGAGTTGTCCACGATGGTCTTCAGGTTGAAGAACTCCGGGATGTACCTTCCGGACGCGGCGATCTCGTCGATCCTGGCCAGGGCCTTGGGCGAGACGATCGCGACCCACAGGCCGCCGTCGGCGGCGAAGCACTTCTGCGGCGCGAAGTAGTAGACGTCGGTCTCGGAGACGTCGACGGGCAGGCCGCCGGCGCCGGAGGTGGCGTCGACGAGGACCAGGGACTCGTCGTCCACGACCCGCTTGATCGGCATCGCCACGCCGGTGGAGGTCTCGTTGTGGGTGAGCGCGTAGACGTCGACGCCCTCCTCGGGACGGGCCAGCGGGTGCGTGCCCGGCTCGGAGGAGATGATCGTCGGCTCGTCCAGCCAGGGCGCGCCGGAGACGACCTTGCCGAACTTCGAGGAGAACTCGCCGAACGACAGGTGCTGCGACTTGGCCCTGACCAGGCCGAACGCGGCGGTGTCCCAGAACGCGGTGGTGCCGCCGTTGCTGAGCAGGACCTGGTAGCCGTCCGGGAGCTGGAACAGGTCGGTCAGACCGGAGCGGATCCGGCCGAACAGCGACTTGACCGGCTTCTGGCGGTGCGAGGTGCCGAAGTAGGTGCTGCCGGACTCGTACAGCGCCTTGAGCTGCTCGGGCCGTACCTTGGAGGGGCCGCAGCCGAATCGGCCGTCGGCGGGCTTGATCTCAGCGGGGATGACGATGTCGCTCACGTCAGCACAGCCTACGTGACCTGCGTCGAAGATCGTTCCTCCGGTCCGCCGCCCGGCGCGCGATACCTGGCCAGGGCGGGGAACGCCGCGCCGACGACCACGACGAGGACGGCGCACGCGATCCCGCCGACCACCCACGACACGCCCGCGCCGAACGCGACGGCCATCAGTCCCGCGCGCAGGTCGCCGAGGCGCGGCCCGCCCGCGACGACCACGGTGAAGATCCCCTGGACGCGCCCGCGCATCTCGTCGGGCGCGTACGTCTGCAGGATCGTCTGCCGGAACACCGCCGAGACGAGGTCGGCGACCCCGCCCAGGGCCAGCAGCAGCACCGCCAGCCACAGCGACTGCTGGAGGCCGGCGAGCGCGACCGCGACGCCCCAGAGCGCGACCGCGACGATCAGCGCGAGGCCCTGGCGGCGGACTCTGCCGATCCAGCCGGAGAACAGCCCGCCGAGCACCGCGCCGATCCCGATCGACGCGTACAGCCAGCCGACGGCGAAGCCGCCGTCGGGCGTGTCGCCGAAGCGCGTCTCGGCAAGTTCGGGGAAAAGCGCCCTGGGCATGGCGACGCCCATGGCGATGATGTCCACGACGAACGAGAGCAGCAGGACGGGTTGCGTCCACAGGAACCGCAGCCCGTCGAGGACCGAGCGCAGGCCCGGCGTCCCGAGGACGGTTCCGTCGGACTGCGGCGGGATCGACGGGAGCCGGAACGCCGCCCACAGCATGACCGTGAACAGCACGGCGTCCAGCGCGTACGCCCACGCGTAGGAGCCCGTGGCGAGGATGACGCCCGCGAGCAGCGGCCCGCCGAGCGTCGCGGCCTGGGTGAACGTGTACGTCAGCGTGTTGGCCGCCGGGATCATCGCGGCCGGGAACAGCCGGGGGATGATCGCCCCGCGCGTCGGCGAGGACACCGCGAAGCCGGTCGACTGGAGCGCGGTGACCGCCATGATGATCCACAGCTGGTCGAGCCCGAGGACGGCCTGGCCCAGCAGGCCGAGCGTGGCCGCCCAGGTGAGCACCGACGACCACACGAGCAGGCGGCGGCGGTCCATGTGGTCGGCGACCGCGCCGCCCCACAGCCCGAAGACGATCAGCGGGACGAGCGTGACCATGCTGAGCACGCCCACCCAGAAGGACGACTCGGTCAGGTGCCACACCTGGACGGGAACTGCGACGGCGGTCACCTGGAAGCCGATGAACGAGACCCCGTTGCCGATCCACAGCCGCCGGTAGGCGGGGTTGCGCAGGGGGGTGACGTCGAGCAGGAGTCTCACGGAGCCAGGCGCTCCCGCAGCCAGCCGCCGCCTTCACGGGTGTAGCGCAGCCTGTCGTGCAGCCGGTCGGGACGGCCCTGCCAGAACTCGACGTAGGACGGCTCGACGAGGTAGCCGCCCCAGAAGTCCGGCACAGGCACGTCGTCCGCTTCCGGCCATCGGGCCGCGGATTCGGCGAACCGATTCTCCAGTTCGGCCCGCCCGGCGATCACCGAGGACTGGTGTGACGCCCACGCGCCGAGGCGCGATCCGTAAGGCCGGGACCGGAAGTAGGCGGCGGACTCGTCGTCGGGCAGCCTGACGCACGTCCCCCCGACGATCACCTGCCGGTGGATCGGGTGCCACGGGAACAGCAGGCTCGCCCGGGGGTTCTCCGCGAGGTCCCTGCCCTTGCGCGAGGCGTGGTTGGTGAAGAAGCGGAACCCGTCGGTCTTGAAGCCCTTCAGCAGGACCGTCCGCGCGCGCGGCTCGCCGTCGGCCGACGCGGTGGCCAGGACCATGGCGTTCGGCTCGGGCAGCCCGGCGCTGACGGCGTCGGCGAACCAGCTCGTGAACAGCGCGAAGGGCTCGGCGGGGGCGGAGTCTTCGGCGAGTTCGCCCCTGTCGTAGGAGATCCGGAGGTGCGCGGGGTCCGCGAGTGAACGATCCACGGTCATCAAGCTTCTCATCCCCGGTGGGACGCGCCGGGCGCGCGGGGGTACTGCTCTGCGTGAGGGCGGAGTCCGGGTGAGGGCGGGGTCCATGGGCGTGACCCCGGCCGCCGGGCTGGAGAGGCGGGCCGCATGAGTGACTTCAAGCCGGGTCTTGAGGGCGTCGTCGCCTTCGAGACCGCGATCGCCGAGCCGGACAAGGAAGGCGGCGCGCTGCGCTACCGGGGCGTCGACATCGAGGAACTCGTCGGGAAGGTCCCGTTCGAGAGGGTCTGGGGCCTGCTCGTGGACGACTCCTTCGACCCCGGCCTCGACGCCGACCCGCCGCACCCGCTGCCGGTCAGCTCGGGCGACGTCAGGGTCGACGTCCAGGCGTCCCTGCCGACCCTCTCCCAGACCTACGGGCTGCGGCCCCTGCTCGACGCCTCAGACGCCGAGGCCCGCGCCGACCTCGCGCGAGTCTCCGCCCTCGCCCTGTCCTTCGCCGCTCAGAGCGCCCGGGGTGCGGAGCTGCCCGACGTCCCCCAGCACCTCGTGGACGCCGCGACGGGCGCGACCGAGCGGTTCATGGTCCGCTGGCGCGGCGAGCCCGACCCGCGCCACGTCAGGGCCATCGACGCCTACTGGGTCTCGGCCGCCGAGCACGGCATGAACGCCTCGACCTTCACCGCGCGGGTGATCGCCTCCACCGGCGCGGACGTCGCCGCCGCCATGTCCGGGGCGGTCGGCGCGATGTCCGGGCCCCTGCACGGCGGCGCTCCGGCCCGGGTGCTGCCGATGGTCGCCGAGGTCGAGCGCAGCGGCGACGCGCGCGGGGTCGTCACCGGCATCCTTGATCGCGGAGACCGTCTCATGGGGTTCGGGCACCGGGTCTACCGGGCCGAGGACCCCAGGGCGCGGGTGCTGCGCAGGACCGCGCGCGAGCTCGGCGCGCCGCGCTACGAGGCGGCCAAGGCCCTTGAGGACGCCGCCCTCGCCGTCCTGCACGAGCGCAGGCCCGACCGGGCGATCGAGACGAACGTGGAGTTCTGGGCTGCGGTTATCCTCGACTTCGCCGAGGTTCCCACCGCCATGATGCCCGCGATGTTCACCTGCGGGCGGACCGCCGGGTGGGCGGCGCACATCCTCGAACAGAAGCGGACGGGCCGTCTCGTCCGTCCCAGCGCGCGCTACGTCGGGCCCGGCGACCGTCCGATCCGCGACGTTCCCGGCCTCCCTGGCGACACGGAATAACCAGGTGGGCCGAAAACGCTGAACAAAGCCCGGAGACTCGGGCATCTGGAGGGTGGCTGAGAAGTAGACTGCGAGCTGGAGAGTGGAGGGACCTTGAGCTCACACGGACTGATCGACACTACGGAGATGTATCTCCGCACGGTGTTCGAGCTTGAGGAAGAGGGGATCGTCCCGCTGCGGGCGCGGATAGCCGAGCGCCTGTCGCAGAGCGGCCCGACGGTGAGCCAGACGGTCGCCAGGATGGAGCGCGACGGCCTGCTGCGGGTCGAGGGCGACAGGCATCTCGTGCTGACCGAATCCGGCCGCGAGCTCGCGGTCCGCGTCATGCGCAAGCACCGGCTCGCCGAGTGCCTGCTCGTCAACGTGATCGGACTGCCCTGGGAGGACGTGCACGCCGAGGCGTGCCGCTGGGAGCACGTCATGTCCGAGCAGGTGGAGGCCAGGTTGGTGGCCCTGCTGGACAACCCGACCGCGTGCCCGCACGGCAACCCGATCCCCGGTCTTGAGGAGCTCGGCGGCCAGGCGGCGGCCTCCGCGGAGCCCGTCACGGCGATGACCACGGCCGCCACGCGCGACGGCCAGGCCGCGGTGATCCGGCGGATCGGCGAACAGGTCCAGGCGGATCACGATCAAATGCTTAAACTCAAGCAGATCGGGATACAACCCGGACGCGAGGTGACACTCGCGGTAGGCGACGACGATGGTGTGCGAGTTATCTGTGACGACTCCGGGGATGGTCCTGAGACAGAGCTGCCTCGGCGCATCGCCGAGCACGTCTTCGTCGCGAAGCTCTGACGTCTTGCCGTTCGACACCCTGCTCTGCGAGGACTCAGCCGACGACCCGCCCGCCGGGTGTCCGTCCGCCGCACCCGCGGACAACTTGGCCGACGATCTCCATGTTTTGCCCGCCGCGCGCCCGGCGTTCGTCGTTGAATGGGCGCCGGAGGTGAGCGGATGAGCCAGTGGGGTGCCGCCGAGGAGGGTGCGCCGCCCGCCGTCGGCGCGCAGGCCGTGGGCGCGCACGACGCCGCGCCGGATTCCGCACGCGGTTTCGGCGGCCACGCCTTCGACGCCGAGCTGCCGCCGGAGACCGTGTTCGGCCAGGTGGAGATGGCGGTCATCGTCACCGACCGCTTCAGCAACATCATCTCGTTCAACGCGTTCGCCAAGAAGCTGTTCGGCTTCGGCGGCGACGAGTTCATCGGGCAGAGCGTGCTCTCGCTGGGCATCGCCGAGGAGGACCACGACCAGGCAATGGACCTGGCCAGGCATGTCCTGCGCGGCGGCGTCTGGGAGGGCACGTTCTGCAATCTGCGCGACGACGGCACCCCGGTGTACACCCGCGCCCAGGCGGTGCCGCTGCGCCACCCGTCAGGCTCGATCGACGGGGTCGCGATCTTCGCCCGCGAGGCGCTGCGCAGCAACCAGCGCGAACAGGACAGATACGGCCTGCTCGACCGCATCGGCACCCGCCTCGCCGCCTCACTCGAACTCGACGTGACCCTGCGCGCGGTCGCCGGGACCCTGGTCCCGCAGTTCGCCGACCACCTGTTCATCGACCTCGTCACCGGCGACAAGCTGGTCCGCAGGGTCGCCGAGCACGCGCGCGGCTGGACCCCGCCGCCCGGCACCTGGGCCGAACCCGGCGAGCAGGTCGACTACCCCTATGACGACCTCGCGGCCAAGGCCATCCGCCGCCGCGACGCCGTCCTCGCCGAGTCGACCGGCCCGAACAGCGACTTCGGCGTCACCTCGCTGATCGCCGCGCCGCTCGTCGCGCGCGGCGAGGTCCTCGGCGTGATGAGCCTCGCCCTGTCGAACCTCGGCCGCCGCCCCGACCCGCACTACGACGAGTTCGACCGCACCCTCGTCGGCGCGATCGCCTCCCGGGTGGCGCTGTCGATCGACAACGCGCTTCTGTTCGAGGAGGAGCGCCAGACCGCGCTCGCCTTCCAGCGCCAGCTCCTGCCCGGAGAACGCCCGCCCGACCTCGACGGCCTGAAGATCGCCTGGCGCTACGAGCCCGCGCCGCCGCTGGAGTCGCACGGCCAGGGCGTGCAGACCCAGGTCGGCGGAGACTGGTACGACGTGATCCCGCTGTCGGCCGGGCGCGTCGGCATCGTCATCGGCGACGTCGAGGGCAGGGGGGCCCGCGCCGCCGCCGTCATGGGCCAGCTGCGCGCCGCGCTGCGCGCCTTCGCCCAGGACGACAAGTCACCCGCCGACATCATGCGCAAACTGGATGAGTGGACGCGCGGCATGGCCCGCCCTGACTCGCCGCGCCCGCCGCTGGTGTCGTGCAGCTACTTCGTCTACGACGCCTGGTCGCGCGAGCTGACCTGGGCCAACGCCGGGCACCACCCGCCGCTGCTGGCCGTCGGCGACATCGTCGGCGACCTCGACTTCAGCCGCTCCACGGGCGCGATGCTCGGGATGCGCTCGGCCGGCTTCGGCGGCGACACAGTCTTCGAGGAGGAGACGGTCGTCCTCGCGCCCGGCAGCATGCTCGTGCTGTACACCGACGGCCTGATCGAGCGCAGGCCCAAGGCCGACGGCTCGTTCTTCACCGGCGAGGAGTCGCGCGGCCTGGTCCGCGAGGCGGTCGCGCGGGCCGCGCGCGGCGACGTCGAGGGCGTCGCGCACGCGGTGTTCTCCGCGGTCCCCGGCGAGATCGACGACGACGTCGCGCTCGTCGTCATCAGGACCGCGCCCGAGGAGCTCGCGGTGCGCGAGCGCACCTTCCCGGCCGAGCCGATCATGGTCTCGGAGGCGCGGCGGCTCGCGTCGGACGCCTTCACCGCTTGGGGCCTCGGCGACGACGCCGCCGAGACCGCGTGCCTGCTGGTGTCGGAGATCGTCACCAACGTCGTGCTGCACGCCACCAACGTCCCCGCGCAGAAACGCGCCCTGGTCGGCGCGCCCGAGCTGTCGTTCGATGAGGACGACTGGGACCTCAGCGGCGGCCTCGGCAGGCCGGAGCCCGTCAAGCCGGAGTTCCGGCTGAGGCTGCGGCGCGGCGCGCGCGCGCTGTGGGTCGAGGTCTTCGACCCCGACCTGCGGCTGCCCAGAATCCGCAACGCCGGCGAGACCGACGAGGGCGGCCGCGGCCTCTACCTCGTCGACCAGATCGCGGCACGCTGGGGATCGCGCCCGACCCCCAACGGCAAGGCAGTCTGGTTCGAGCTCCCCCTGGACTGAGCCTCAGCGGGGCCGGGCCGCCAGGTGCGCCCAGGTCTGGGTGAACCACAGCTCGCCGCCGATGACGCGCGGGCTCGCACCGGTCTTCGGGCCGCCGTCCACCTCGGCGAGCAGCACCTCGCGCAGCCGCTCGGCGATCCGCGGGTCGGGCGCGGCCTCGAGCCAGGGCGCGGCCGGGCGCTCGACGCTCAGCAGGTCCATCCCGGTGATCCGCGCGCCCGCGCCCTCGACCATGCCGATGAGGTCGTCTATGCGGGGGATCGACCGGAATCCGGGGTCGCGGACGCGTTCCAGCGCGTCGCGGTGGTCGCTCGACAGGTTCGTGCGGGAGAGGTCGGCGACGACGATCCGGCCCGACGGGTGGCACACCCGCAGCATCTCCGCGAGCGCGGCGGCGGGATCGGCCAGGCGGTGCAGCGCGAAGCGCGCGGTGACCAGCGAGAACGACCCGTCGGCGAACGGCAGCGCGGTCGGGTCGGCGTGCACCTGCCCGGACTGCCCGGAATCCCCTGCCCCGATCGCGGCGGCGGTGATCCGCCCGACCCTGCCGTCGAGCGCGTGCGTCATGAGGCTCGGCCCGCAGCACACGTCGAGGACGTCGTCGTGCGGCGACGGCTCGGCGAAGTCGGCGAGCCTGACGAGGAAGGTGGAAAGGGTTCCTGCGACGGCGGCGGTGGTCGACACGGCGGCTCCCTCCCCAGGGCATGGTCAACACGATGAGACGTGCGGGGGAGCCGTACGGTTCGCCGTTAATTCAGTGTCTCGCCCCACAAACCCAGAACAACAAGGACAAAAACAATCGCGACCGAGCTCGCGAGGGGTGCGGGCAGCCGCAACTTCAACGCGACCCAGCGGACGCAGAAGGCGGCGAGGATCGCGAGCAGCGCGAGGGTGACGAGGCCGTCCATGCGCCCACAGTAGACCGCGCCCCCGCACGTCGAACCTGGGGAATCTTGAAGGGGCGCGGGGATTGCCCCGGAACGCGTCGCGGGTAGGCGTCCTGACTGAGGGGACGGGCACGGCATCACGGGCGGCGCGAGAGGCGGCATGGGGCGGCACACGGGGGAGACTTCGCGCGGGGGCGTGTGGGTCGTCATCGCCGCGCTGATGCTCGGCATACTGCTCGGCGCGCTCGACCAGACGATCGTGTCGACCGCGCTGCCGACGATCGTCAGCGAGTTCGGCGGCCTCAACCACCTGTCGTGGGTCGTCACCGCTTACCTCCTGGCCAGTACCGCCTCGACGCCGCTGTGGGGCAAGCTCGGCGACCAGTACGGGCGCAAACCCCTGTATGTCGCGGCCATCATCGTCTTCCTCGTGGGGTCGGCCCTGTGCGGCGCGGCCTGGGACATGCTGTCGCTCATCGTCTTCCGCGCCTTCCAGGGCCTCGGCGGCGGCGGGCTGATCGTGCTGGGCATGGCGATCGTCGGCGACGTCGTCCCGCCCAGGGAACGCGGCAAGTACCAGGGGTTCTTCGGCGCGATGTTCGGGGTCGCGAGCGTCGCCGGGCCGCTGCTCGGCGGGTTCTTCGTGGACAACCTGACATGGCGGTGGGTCTTCTACGTCAACCTGCCGATCGGGCTCGTCGCGCTGGCGATGGTGTCGTTCGCGCTGCACGGCAAACGCGACGGGACGAAGCACCGGATCGACTACGCGGGAACCGCCGCCATCGCGGGCGCGGCGGTGTGCCTCGTGCTGGGGACGACGTGGGGCGGCACCGAGTACTCGTGGGGCTCGCCGGTGATCATCGGCCTGTTCCTCGGGGCCGTGGTCCTGCTCGTGCTGTGGTGGCTCGCCGAGCGGCGGGCCGCCGAACCCGTGCTGCCGCTGCACCTGTTCGGGAACCCTGTCTTCTCCGTCGCGGGGTTCCTCGCGTTCGTCATCGGGTTCGCGCTGTTCGGGTCGGTGACGTACTTCGCGGTCTACCTCCAGGTCGTGAAGGGGGAGTCGCCGACGGTCTCCGGGCTGAGCCTGATCCCGCAGATGCTGGGCGTGCTTGCCGCGTCGATCACGTCGGGGCTGCTGATCACCAGGACCGGGCACTACAAGGTGTTCCCGATCGTCGGGACCGGGCTGATGACCGTCGCGCTCGCGCTGTGCTCGCGGCTCGCGCCGGACACCCCCGTGTGGGAGCAGAGCGTCTACTTCGCGCTGCTTGGCGTCGGGCTCGGCAGCGTCATGCAGGTGCTGATCATCGCGGTGCAGAACTCGAGCCCGTACGCGGACCTCGGGGCGGCGACGTCGGGGAACACGTTCCTGCGCTCGATCGGCGGGGCGTTCGGCGTCGCGGTGTTCGGCACGATCTTCAGCAACCAGCTCGCCACCAACGTCAGCCGGGCGCTGGTCGGCATCCAGCTGCCTCCCGGGGTCGACCCGGCCGAGGTGCAGGAGAACTCGGCGATCCTGCGGACGCTCCCGCCCGAGCAGTCGCGGGCGATCCTCGGCGCGTACGCCGACGCGATCCAGACGGTGTTCCTGTGCGCGGTGCCCGTCGCCGCGCTCGCGTTCGTCGCCAGCTGGTTCCTGCGCGAGGTGCCGCTGAAGACCGCGACGCGCGAGGCGGGCATGGGCGAGTCGATGGGCGCGCCGACCGAGCGGTCGTCGCGGGCCGAGCTCGAGACGTGCCTGGCCCGGCTGCTGCGCCGTGACCCGAAGGCCCGCGTCCTGTACGCGCAGCTCGCCGCGCGCGCCGGCCTCGACCTGCCCGCGGGCAGCGTGTGGGCGCTGTGCGCGATCGCGCAGGAGGGCAGCGTCACCGGACGCGAGCTCGCCGGGACCGCAGACACGACCCGGGACAAGGGACGGCCTTACGTTGACGAGCTCGTCGCGGAAGGGCTCGTCGACCGGGAGGGCGAGCTGCTGGTGATCACCGGGACCGGGCGGGCGTTCGCCGAGCGGATCTGGGAGACGCGGCGGCGCGGCCTCGACAACCTGCTCGAGGGCTGGGACCCCGAGCGGCATCCCGAACTCGTCAGGCTGCTCGACCGGATGAGCCGTGAGTCGCTGGGCGATCGCAGCGACCTTTCCGCGCTCACGCGCTAGGCCGGTTTTTCCGCTTCGTGTCCGGGGTCACCTTCGACTTGCGGGGTACCGGCGGGTAAGCTGATTCTGACCGAACCCCATTCGGTCCACCCAAGTCCGAGTGACACGGGACGGAACCCACCCCTAAGAGCTTTGGAGGCGCAGTGGCCGAGGCGTACATCGTCGGAGCGGTCCGTACCCCCGTCGGGACCAAGAAGGGCGCGCTGGCCGGAGTCCACTCCGCGGACCTCGGCGCACACGTGCTCAAGTCCCTCGTCGAGCGGACGGGCATCGACCCGGCCGCCGTCGAGGACGTGATCATGGGCTGTGTCATGCAGGTCGGCCAGCAGACCCTCGACGTCGCCCGCACCGCGTGGCTGTCGGCCGGGCTGCCCGAGAGCGTTCCCGGCGTCACCATCGACCGTCAGTGCGGCTCCTCGCAGCAGTCGATCCACTTCGCCGCGCAGGGCGTCCTGTCCGGCACCCAGGACCTCGTCATCGCGGCGGGCGTCGAGAACATGGCCGCGGTGCCGATGGGCTCCTCGGTGCCCTTCACCGCCGACGGCGCGACCGCGGGCCTGCCCTGGGGCGAGGGCTGGGGCGCGCGCTACGGCAAGCAGGAGATCTCCCAGTTCCGCGGCGCCGAGCTGATGGCGCAGAAGTGGGGCCTCACCCGCCGGCAGCTCGAGGAGTTCGCGCTCGAGTCCAACGTCCGCGCGGGCAAGGCCATCGCCGCCGGGTACTTCGACCGCGAGATCGCGCCGCTGGCCGGCGTCGAGCGCGACGAGTGCGCCCGCCCGGACACCACGCTGGAGAAGATGGCGCAGCTGAAGACCCTGCGCGAGGACGGCGTCATCACCGCCGCCGTCTCCTCCCAGATCGCGGTCGGCGCGTCCGCGCTGCTCATCGCGTCCGAGGAGGCCGTGCGCACCCACGGGCTCACCCCGCGCGCCCGCATCCACACCCTCGCCCTCGCCGGCTCCGACCCGGTCTACATGCTGACCGGCCCGATCCCGGCGACCGAGAAGGCCCTCAAGAAGTCCGGCCTGAAGATCGACGACATCGACGTCACCGAGATCAACGAGGCGTTCGCCCCCGTCGTCCTCGGCTGGCAGCACGACATCGGCGCCGACCCCGCCAAGGTCAACCCCAACGGCGGCGCCATCGCCCTCGGCCACCCCCTCGGCGCGACCGGCGGCATCCTCATGGCCAAGCTCCTCCACGAACTCGAGCGCACCGGCGGCCGCTACGGCCTCCAAACCATGTGCGAAGGCGGCGGCCAGGCCAACGCAACCATCATCGAGCGTCTCTAGCCTTTCCCTCGCCGCGCGGGGTCGGGACGAATCCGTCCGGGCCCCGCGCGTCTTTGTGCGCAGAGGGGTCCTGCTTCACCGGGAGGTGGTGGGCGCGAAGTTAGTGTCCTGAGGCATGTCGGACGAGACCACTGCCGCGCCCGTGCCCGCCGTGCCCACTCCCGCCCGCATGGCGGGCAAGCCCAAGCGCCGCATCCCGGTGCCGCCCATCCTGCCGCCCGCCCCCGACACGCCCGCAGAAGACCCACAGGGTTCCAGCTAAGCCGGGGCCACGGCCTCGGTCCTTAACGCCCCGAGAGCGTTCCTCCTCAGCCGGGGCCACGGCCTCGTGCCTTATGCCTCAGAGTGATTGGGCGCGTCGCCGTCTGGACCGGAGGACTTGCGAGCCGCCAGGCGAGCAAGTCCGGAGGGAAGACGGCGACTTCAAGGCGCCCAATCACCGGCCGAGCGGAGCGAGGCCCAAAAAACACAGAATCGCTTGACCGGGTCGGGTGGGGCGTGTTCGCTTTGCGTGATGGACGAGACACGCAGGCCCACGCTGATCGCGTCGGTTCAGCGCGCGCTTCATCTGCTTGATCGGATCTCGCGGCATCCTTCGGGCGCGCCGGCCAAGCAGCTGGCGCGGGAGACCATGCTGCCGTTGGCGACGGCATACCACCTGTTGCGGACGCTCGCCCATGAGGGCTACATCGTCAAGCTGCCCGACGGGGCGTGGGTGATGGGGGAGCGGGTCGGGGAGCTGCACGGCAGGGGGCGCGGGCAGGTCGTGCTCGGCCGGATCCGGCCGATCCTCGACGCCCTGCGCAAGTCGCTCAACGCGGCCGCCTACCTCGCCGTCCACGAGGACGACAGGATCAGGCTCATCGACATCGCCGACTCGCCCCGCACGCCGCGCGTCGAACAGTGGGTCGAGTTCGACGAGGCCGCGCACGCCACCGCGATCGGCAAGTGCCTGCTCGGCCAGCTCGACGCCGCGAGCCGCCGCGACTACCTGGCCCGTCACCCGCTGGTGTCCCTGACCCGCAACACCATCACCGAGCGGACCCGCCTTGAGCACGCCCTCACCGTCGACGGCCTGTCGGTCGACCGCGAGGAGTACGCGCTCGGCACGGGCTGCGCGGCGGTCCCCGTCAGCGACGCCCAGGGCGAGGTCGTCGGGGCGCTCGCGGTGTCGTGCAGGCCGCAGCGGCTCGGCAGGGTGGCCGCCGACCCGGCCCCGCTGCGCAGCGCCGCCGCACAGGTCGGCCGCGCCCTCACCCTCGCCTGAAGGGCGGGCGCGGGGCGGTGGGCGGCGGTAGGCTCGTGACCCGTGTCCGAGAAGAACCAGCCGGTCCAGCCCGCAGCGGGCGAAGGCGCGCTCGAGAACCACCTCGGTGGCGACGAGGCGCGCAACTACCGCAAGTACGAATACGACATGGTCGCGCCGCACGTCGGACGGTCGCTGCTGGAGATCGGGTCGGGCCTCGGCCACTTCTCCGAGCAGTTCGCCGGACGGCTCGACTACCTCGCCGTGAGCGACAACGACCCGTACTGCGTCGAGCAGCTGGGCAAGCGCTACGCCCAGGACCGCGACGTCGAGGTGCTCTCGCTCGCGCTCCCGGCCAAGGTCGAGCTGCGCCAGAAGGTCGACACGGTCGTCATGATGAACGTCCTGGAGCACATCGCCGAGGACGTGCAGGCGCTCAAGGACCTCGCCGCCGTGGTCGAGCCGGGCGGCCGGATCGTCATCTGGGTGCCGGGGTACATGCAGCTTTACGGGGACTTCGACCGAAAGGTCGGACACGTCACCCGGTACACCCCCAAGACGCTCGGCAGGACCATCGCCGGGGCGGGCCTTGAGGCCGAGGTGCTGAAGCCGATCAACTTCCTCGGCGGCATCGCCTGGTGGGCCGCCGTGCGGCGCGGCGGCGTCGGCTACCCCGACCCGCGCCTCGTCAAGATCTACGACCGCACGGTCATCCCGACCACCCGCTTCATCGAGAAGCTCGTGCGGCCCCCGTTCGGTCAGACGGTCTTCGCGGTCGCCCGCGTCCCGGGCTGACCCCGGCGCGCGCCACGCCGCCCGGATCGGACGTGATGGGCGACAGGTCCGGTTCGTGGCGTGGGCAACGCGCCGGATCTGGGGTTTTACCGGTGCGCGGAGGCCGTCCGGTGGCCCACACTGGGCTCGGCAGCGTGAGACGGGTCCGCCCCTCCTCCGGACGGGTTCCCCGGGCGTCGTCCGCCGCGCGGCCGGCCACAAGTTCCCGTGTGGTCCGACGGCCCGGCGGCCGGGAGACGGGAGGGGGTTTCCCGGCCGCCGGGTCCATACCCGGGGTCCATACTTGGGGGCACGCAGTTCCGTCCCCCCGGGAGATCCCTACCGTGCACCAGCCGCCCGGCTCCGGCCGGAGGACCCGCGCCCGTCGGCGAAGGCGTCCCGTAAGCGCGCGGTCGGCCTTCGCGGCCGGGATCGTCGTCGGGGCCTGCGTCGTCCTGGCGGGTGTGGCGCTCGTGTCGGCCTTCGGCGACGAGCAGCCGGACGGGCCGCCCGCGACCGAGGGCCTTGCCGCGTCCGCGAAGCCGACGGGGGTCTTCTCCCGCGCCTTCGCCGGGACGTGGCGCGGCGCGCTGGCCACCGAGGACCCCGGCTGGGAGGTGCAGCTCGCGCTTCCCGAGGGCGAGGGCACCGGGTCGGTGCAGTACTACCAGCACGGCAGGATCGAGTGCAGCGGCACTGTCCAGTTCGTCAAGGCGGCCAAGGCCGAGCTGCGGCTTGACGAGCGCACCCCCAACTGCTCGCCCAACAAGTCGGGCATCGTCAGGCTCACCCCTCGGGGCAAGGGCCTCAGGCACCAGTGGTACGCCAACGAGAACGACCTCGCCGAGCAGGCCCCCTCCTTCGACGGGACCCTCAAGAAGGTCGGCTGACTTCTCAGGCCCGGGCGAGCGCGGCGATCGAGTCGTCGGTGCAGGTGTCCCAGAAGACGCCCGCGACGTCCTCGAGATGGTCAAGGGACTCGGCGCGGAACAGCTGGGTCTGGTACTTGGTGATGTCGTACTCGGTGCCGCCCATGGCCGTCAGGTCGAGCGGGTGGACGTCCATCGCCCGGAACTCCTCGATCTCCCCGTACGACGACAGAATCCCCGCGCCGTACGCCTTGAGCTCGTCCCCTTCGGCGACCACCCCGAACTCGAGCGTGAACCAGAAGACCTTGGAGACGAACTCCAACGCCTCGGCCGTCTCCACCCGTCTCGCCGCCCCTCCCGCCGCCCGGTACAGGGCCGCGTAACGGTCGGACGCAAGGGCGTTGCCGTGTCCCAGCACCTCGTGCAGGACGTCGGGCTCCGGCGTGTAGAACGGCGTGCTGTGGTGGCGGATGTACTGGGTGGCGTGGAAGCGGGAGTCGGCCAGGGAGCCGTAGAACTCACGCAGAGGCACGAGCCCGGCCGCGGGCAGGTAGGCGAACCCGGTGAGCGGTCCGAGGGCGTCACCGACCTCCTGGAGCTGCGGGATGCGGTCGACGGGCAGGCCGAGCCTGTCCTTGGCCGCGAGGTACTCCGCGGCCGCGTACCGCAGGTGCTTGGCGGCGAGCTCGGCCGACACCAGCCGCCACACCTCGTGCTCCTCCGCGGTGTACTCGGCCTCCGGCAGCGGGTCGCCGGGTTCGTGTTCCAGCGCGAGCCTGGCGATCTCGTTGCGCCGCTCCCGGTAGACCGGGTCGGCGAACCCGGGGTGGCCCCTGCCCAGCTCGACCGTCACCCTGCCGTGCTCGTCCTTGGTGACCGGGGCGAAGTACTGCGCCTCCTCGAACATCGCGCCTCCTCTCCTCCCCTTTGGCGATTCCCCCAAAGGGGGGTGGCTAGGCATGGGGACGGTTGTCGGGATCTCCGCAGTTCGGGGGCCGGGTTTGGCGGGGGACGGGGGAATGGCGGATGCTTTGGTGGTGACGAGTACCAGAGAGCTGCGGGGCGTGCTGCACGCACTGCCGGGCGTCGACGAGGTCGGGGCGCGCGCCCGCGCGGCCAGGCTCGCCGCCCGGTCGGTGAAGAACGAGTCCAAGGCCGCCGCGATCGACCTTGCGATCTCCATGGTCGACCTGACCACCCTCGAGGGCGCGGACACGCCGGGCAAGGTCAGGGCGCTGTGCGGCAAGGCCGTGCACACCGCCCCCGGCGCGCCGACCGTGGGGGCCGTGTGCGTCTACCCCGACCTGGTGAAGGTCGCGGTCGAGGCGCTCGGGGACTCCGGCGTCGGGATCGCGTCGGTCGCCACCGCCTTCCCCGCCGGGCGCGCGCCGCTCGCGGTGAAGCTCGCCGACACCCGTCAGGCCGTGCTCGACGGGGCCACCGAGATCGACATGGTGATCGACCGCGGCGCGTTCCTCGCGGGCGACTACGCCAAGGTCTTCGACGAGATCGTCGCGGTCAAGGACGCCGCCGGGGACGCCCACCTCAAGGTCATCCTCGAGACGGGCGAACTGGCCACGTACGACAACGTGCGCAGGGCGTCATGGCTGGCGATGCTCGCGGGGGCCGACTTCATCAAGACCTCCACCGGCAAGATCCAGCCCGCCGCGACCCCGCCCGTCGTGCTGGTGATGCTCCAGGCCGTCCGCGACTACGCGGCCGACTCCGGCAGGATCGTCGGCGTGAAGCCCGCCGGCGGCATACGTACCACCAAGGACGCGCTGAAGATGCTCGTCCAGGTCCGCGAGGTCGCCGGGCCGCGCTGGCTCGACCCCGCGCTGTTCAGGATCGGCGCGTCGAGCCTGCTCAACGACCTGCTCATGCAGCGGGAGAAGCTCGCCACCGGCGTCTACTCCGGCCCCGACTACTTCTCCCTGGACTAGCCATGACCTTCGCAGACGCCTACGCGGCGGCCCCCGAGTCCACGTCCGTGGTCGACCTGCGGGCGGACTACGGGCTGTTCATCGACGGCGCGTTCACCGCCGCCAAGGAGACCTTCCCGTCGGTCAACCCGGCGACCGAGGAGGTGCTCGCCGAGGTGGCCCTCGCCGGGGCCGAGGACGTCGACCGCGCCGTCGCCGCCGCCCGCGCCGCCTTCACCGACGTGTGGGGGCCGATGCCGGGGGCCGAGCGGGCCAAGTACCTGTTCCGGATCGCCAGGATCGTCCAGGAGCGCTCGCGGGAGCTGGCCGTCCTCGAGTCGCTGGACAACGGCAAGCCGATCAGGGAGACCCGCGACTTCGACCTTCCGCAGGTCGCGCAGCACTTCTTCTACCACGCGGGCTGGGCGGACAAGCTCGAGTACGCCGGGTACGGCACCACCCCGCTGGGCGTCACGGCGCAGGTCATCCCGTGGAACTTCCCGCTGCTGATGCTGGCGTGGAAGATCGCCCCGGCGCTGGCGTGCGGCAACACCGTCGTGCTCAAGCCCGCCGAGACGACCCCGTTGACGGCCCTTGCCTTCGCGGAGATCTGCCGTCAGGCGGAGCTGCCTCCGGGCGTCGTCAACATCGTCACCGGGGCGGGGGAGACAGGTCGTCTCCTTGTGGAGCACCCGGGGGTCGACAAGGTGGCGTTCACCGGGTCCACCGAGGTGGGCAAGCTGATCGCGCGGAGCGTCGCGGGCACGTCCAAGCGGCTGGGGCTCGAGCTGGGCGGCAAGGGCGCGAACATCGTGTTCGACGACGCGCCGCTGGACGAGGCGGTCGAGGGGATCGTCAACGCGATCTTCTTCAACCAGGGGCACGTGTGCTGCGCGGGGTCGCGGCTGCTGGTGCAGGAGTCGGTGGCCGGGGAGCTGCTTGAGCGGCTGCGGGCGCGGATGGAGACCCTCATCGTCGGGGACCCGCTGGACAAGAACACCGACGTCGGGGCGATCAACTCCGCCGCACAGCTTGCCCGTATCCGGGAACTTGTGGACTCCGGCGTCGCCGAGGGTGCCGAGGTCTGGACGCCGCCGTGCGCGCTGCCCGAGCGCGGGTTCTGGTTCGCGCCGACGGTGTTCACCGAGGTCTCCGCGAGCCACCGGATCGCCCGCGAGGAGATCTTCGGGCCTGTGCTTTCGGTGCTGACGTTCCGGACTCCGGACGAGGCGATCGAGAAGGCCAATAACAGCCCTTATGGGCTTTCTGCTGGGATCTGGACCGAGAAGGGGTCGCGGATTCTCGCCGTCGCCGAGCGGCTGCGCGCGGGGGTGGTGTGGGCGAACACGTTCAACCAGTTCGACCCGGCGTCACCGTTCGGCGGCTTCAAGGAGTCCGGTTACGGGCGCGAAGGCGGCAGGCAGGGGCTGGAGGCTTACCTTGCCTAAGAAGGCCAAGAAGAACAAGCGCGCGCGGGACGTCCGCGCGCAGGCGGCCGGGCCGGCGTCCGGCGGAGGGAACGGCGGGCCGATGCGGCTGGCAGTGCGCAAGACCTACAAGCTGTTCATCGGCGGGGCGTTCCCGCGCTCGGAATCCGGCAGGTCATTTGTGGTGAACGACGCCTCCGGCGCCTTCCTCGCGCACGCCGCCCACGCCTCGCGCAAGGACGTCCGCGACGCCGTCGTCGCGGCCCGCAAGGCGGCCGGGGGATGGGCCGGGCGCACCGGGTACAACCGGGGCCAGATCCTGTACCGGATCGCGGAGATGCTCGAGGGCCGGCGCGCCCAGTTCGTCGCGGAGCTGCGCGCGGGGGGCCTGACGGAGGCGGCGGCCGAGGCCGAGGTCGACGCGGCGGTGGACCGCTGGGTCTGGTACGCGGGCTGGACCGACAAGATCACGGCGATCGCGGGCGGAACCAACCCCGTCGCGGGCCCCTTCCTCAACGTCTCCACACCCGTCCCGACGGGCGTCGTCGGCGTCCTGGCCCCCCAGGAATCCCCCCTCCTCGGCCTGGTCTCCGTGCTCGCCCCCGTCATCGCGACGGGCAACACCGCGATCGTCATCGCCGACGCCCCCCTGACGGCCATCACCTTCGCCGAGGTCCTCGCCACCTCCGACCTCCCCGGCGGCGTCGTCAACATCCTCACCGGCCCACGCGAAGAACTGGCCCCCTGGCTCGCCTCCCACAAGGACATCAACGCCCTGGACCTAACAGGCGCCTCCCCCGCCCTCGCCACAACCTGCGAACACGCCGCCACCACCAACCTCAAACGCCTCCTCCGCCCAAACACCCAGGACTGGACCGCACCCCCCAGCCCCCGCCGCATGACAACCTTCCTCGAGACCCGCACAATCTGGCACCCCCTCGGCACCTGAACCCCTCCCCCCCGTCCCAAGGCAACCGCGCCCGCACACGTTCCCCACGGTCCGGGGGGACCGCGCCCGAGCACGTTCCCCACGTCCCAAGGCAACCCCGCCCGCACACCGTCCCCGAGAGGACCACGACCGAGCAGCTTCCCCACGGCCCTGTGGCGACCACGGGTACACCGCGTGCGGCCGCACACCTTCCCGCAGTCCCGAGGGGACCGCGAGCGAGCAGCTTCCCCATGGGCCCGGGGGGACCACGGGTACGCCGCGTGCGCCCGCACACCTTCCCCGCAGTCCCGAAGGGACTGCGGGAAGCCTTTCCCCGGGTGCCCAGGACTGTGCCGCGGAGCCCGGCACCCGTCGCATGACAGCGTTCCTCGAGACACGCACGGTGCGGCACCCCATCCGCGTCTAAGCGTCTTCCCCACAGCCCCGAGGGACCGCGAGCGAGCACGTTCCCCACGGCCCCAGGGGGACCACAGGTACGCCGCGTGCGGGCGCGCATCTTCCCCGCAGTCCCGAGGGGACTGCGACCGAGCACGTTCCCCACGTCTCCGAGGGGACCGCGAGTGAGCACGTTCACCACGGTCCCGGGGGACCACGGGTACGCCGCGTGCGGGCGCGCACCTTCCCCGCAGTCCCGAAGGGACTGCGGGGAGCTTTTCTCCCGGTGCCGTCTGAGCGACTTTCCACGGAATCGGGGAGATTGAGGCCGTCGCGTATGCGGCGGCCTTAACGCCCTGTATCCGGTTGCCTGTGCGGGCTGTCCGCGTCATGGGGGTTGTCGGCGTGCTGGGCGACGCGTGGGTATTTTGCCGTTCTGCGGTTTAAAGCCGCAGGTCACGGGCTATCTCCCCGTTACCTGATCACTACGGGGGGATGGATCAGTGGCTACCAACACAACGAGGCGTGCGACCACTCGCCGTAGTTCTACGACGAAGCGCACGTCGGCCGCCACGAAGACGGCCGGAAGGAAACCTACGGCGAAGCGCACGAGCGCCGCCGCCAAGACGACGGGCACCCGCGTCACCTCGCGGACCGGCTCGTCCCGCACGGGCACGTCCCGCGCTTCCAGCGCGCGCAAGCCCGCCACCCGCTCGACCGGCACCCGCGCGACGGGCACCCGGGCCTCGAGCGCCCGGTCCTCGACGGCCCGCAAGAGCACGTCGGCCGCCGCGCGCAAGCCCGCGACCCGGGCGACGACGACGCGGGCCACCTCGACCCGGGCGTCGAGCACCGGCCTCACGCCAGCCAGGGCGGCCACCAAGGTGAACTCGGCGGCGACCAAGATGACCTCGGCCACCACCAAGCTGACCGCGGCGGCCACCAAGGCGGGCACCTCCGCCAAGTCGATGAACACCGCGATGACCGCGATGAAGTCGGCCACGAAGTCGATGGCGACGGCCGCCAAGGCGATGTCAGACGCAGCCAAAGCACTCAAAACCGTCAAGTCAACCGCATCCGCCACCACCCGCCGCGCCTCGACCGCGACCCGCGCAACCGGCACCCGCGCCACCACAAGCCGCTCAACCGGCACCCGCGCGTCCGGCACCCGCGCCACGGGCACCCGCGCCACCGGCACCCGCGCCACGGGGACGCGCGCGACCGGCACTCGCGCCACGGGCACCCGCGCTACCGGCACTCGCGCCGCAGGGACGCGCGCGACGGGCACCCGCGCCACAGGCACTCGTGCGACCGGCACCCGCGCGACGGGCACCCGAGCCGCAGGGACGCGCGCGACCGGCACCCGCGCCACCGGCACCCGCGCCACGGGAACGCGCGCGACCGGCACCCGCGCCTCGACCGCGACCCGCGCCACCGGAACCCGGGCGACGGGCACCAGGGCGTCCGGCACCCGCGCGACCGGGACGTCGTCGACCCGCACGGCCGCCGCGCGCAAGCCCGCCACCCGCACCTCGGCGGGCACCCGCGCGACGGGCACCCGAGCCGCCTCGACCGCCCGCAAGGCGTCCGGCACGACCACCCGCAAGACCGCGACCACCCGCGCGACGGGCACGACCCGCACCACCGCGCGCAAGCCCGCGACGTCCACCGAGACGCCCGAGACCCGAACCGCCGCACCGACCCGCACCCCGGTCGTCCGCACCAGGGGCACCCGCCGCACCGAGGCCCACGAGGTGGTCCCCGGCAATCCCGAGGTCATGAAGGAGGAGATGGCAGAGACCGATGACGGCGAGTCCACGGTCCTGCGCAACCTCTCCGGCCTCTTCAGCCGCACCTAACGGCCGCCCACCCACCCGTGGCCCCCGCCCACCAGCCGGGGGCCACACCCACCCCACCCACCCCACCCCCCCAGATCCACACCCCCCCAGATCCACACCCACCCCGACCCCCGCCGCACCTCCACCCCCACCTCCGCGCCACACCCCACCCACCCCACACCCGCCCCCCAAACCCACCCACCCACACCCTGCTCCCGCCCCAGGAGCGCTCCATCTGGACGGCCCGGACGCCGCGCTGCGGGCCGAACTCGTCGGCACGCTCCTGACGTCGCCAGCCGGAGCCGCACCAGCCCCCACGCCACCCCCAACACCCGACCCCCGCACCGGCACCCCGGCTCTCCACACCCCACCTAGCCCAGCGCCACACCTCATCCGTCCGGGCTACACACCCGCGTCCCCTTGCGCCCGCCCCCCCGTCCCGCACTCTGTCCCCCCACCCCGCACCCCGCACCCCGCGCCCCCACCTCGCGCCCCGCACCCTGCGCCGCACTCCCCGTGCCGCGCACCACCCCGCGGGGGCCGCACCCCGCACCCACACGCCACGCACCGCAGGGGCCGCACCCCACCGCACCACACCCCGCGCCGCACCCCGTCCAGGGCCACACCCCGTCCCGCGCGCCACCCCCCTCGCGCTGCACCCGTCCCCGCGCACCCGGCCCCCAGCCCCACCCACGCTGCCCAGCTAGAGCCGCACCAGTTCCCCCGCACTAGCGGCCCTCGCGCCGCACCCCACCCCTGAACCCCGGCCCCCGCACCGCACCCAGCCCAGGGCCGCATCCCGTCCTGCTCGCGTCACGTGCCGCCCAACCGGGCCGCGCTCTGCCTCGCGCGTCACACTCTGTCCCCCCCACGCAGCCACTCTGGCCTCTTCAGTCGCACCTAACGGCCCCACCACCCGTGGCCCCGCCCACCAAGCCGGGGCCCACGCCATGCACCCCCGCGCCACGCACAGCCCCGCCAGGGCCGCACTCGCACCCCGCACCGCACCCCGCGCACCGCCGAGGCCACACCTCACCCCCGCACCCCACTTAACCTCCCGCGCACCTGCATCCCACCCGCACCCCGTCCACGGCCACACCCCGTTCCCCGCGCCGCCCCCTCGCGCTAAACCCGTCCTCCCGCGCCAGACGCTGTTCAGGGTGGCGCGCTGTCCAGCCGGGCCGCGTTGTCCGGGTGGGCCACCCCCGGTGTTCCCCTGCGCCGCACGCCGCCTATCCGGACCACATGCGGGTCAGGGCCACGCGCCGCGCAGCCGGGCTACACGCCGCCCGCTTGTGTTGAGTGTCCCGGCTGGGCCGCGCGTCGCACACTTGGGTTACGCGCCCTCAGGTGGGCCGTGCGCTGTCCACTCGGGTTGCGTGTCCGGGCGATCCCAGCCCGGATACGTGAGGGCGAGTCCGCGTGCCGTCCGGGCGGGGCGTGTGGCGTTCAGGCCGCGCGGTGGCCGCGTGGGTGGCGCGCTGTGCGGTTGGGTCGCGCGTTCAGGTGGGTCGTGCGCTGCCCTGCTGGCTGTGCGCTGTTCAGGGCCGCGCGGCACGCGCGGGTGGCAGGGCGTCCTGGGCCGCGCGCTGTCCACTGGGCTCCGCGCTGTCCGCTCGGCTGCGTGTCTGGCCGGGCCGCGCGCCGCGCGCTTGGGTCACGGGCTCTCCAGACGGGTCACGTGTCCGGGTGGGCCGCAGACCGTCTAGGCGGGTTGTGCGGTGCCCTGGGTTGCGTGCTGTTCGCGCGGGCGGCGCGCCGTGCGGCCAGGCGGCGTGTTTGGGTGGGTCGTGTGTTGTGTGCTTGGGGGGTGGGTGGGGGTGGGGTTGGTAAAGGGTTGGTGGGGGGGGTGTGGCGGGGTTGTGGTTGGTGGGGGGAGGTTTAGCGTCGGGGGTATGCGTCTGGGGATTGGTGTTGTTGGGTCTTTGACCTTGGTGTTTGCGCTGGTGCCGGGGGGTGGGGCCGCGGCGGAGACGGGGTATCGCGATGGGGGGCGGGATGTAAGGATCTTGCAGAAGCGGCTGAAGGAGCTGGGGTTTCCGCCCGGCAAGGTGAACGGCAGGTATGGGAAGGCGACGCGGTCGGCGGTGTGGGCGTTCCAGCACGCCAACGGGATCAGGCCGACCGCGCGGATCAACGCCGCGACGCGGCGGGCGCTGTGGCATCCGCGCAAGCTGCGGCCCCTGGCCCCCGGACGCGGCCGCCGCGTCGAGATCGACCTGCGCAGGCAGCTCCTCGTCGTGTGGAAGGGGCGCAAACCCGTCCTGGCGAGCCACATCTCGACCGGGGCGAACAAGAGCTACTGCGACCACGGCCTGTGCGGCTTCGCCAGGACGCCGACAGGGGACCACCGCGTCACCCGGCGCATCAAGGGCTGGCACACCGGACGCCTCGGCGCGATGTACTACCCGGCGTTCTTCGTCGGCGGCGTCGCCCTGCACGGCTCGACGTCGGTGCCGAACCGTCCCGCTTCGCACGGATGCGTCCGGATTCCCATGCACAACGCCAAGGCCGTCTACCGGATGGCGCCCGTAGGCACCCGCGTGTACGTCAGGGGTGCCGCCAAGCGGCGCTGAGCGTCACCCTACGGCCCTGGGGAGCCTGACGACGAACCTCGCGCCGGTGTCGGCGTCGAGGGCCGCCACGGTGCCGTTGTGGGCGTGTGCGATCTGCCGGCAGATGGCGAGGCCGAGCCCGCTGCCGCCGGTGTCCTTGCTGCGTGAGGCGTCGAGGCGGGTGAACCTGTCGAAGATCGCCTCGCGCATCTCCGGCGGGATGCTGTCCCCGTCGTTGATGACCTCCAGGACCGCCTCGTGGCCGTCCGGCCGGACCTTGACGACGACCTCGTCCTTCGCGTGCCGTACCGCGTTGTCCAGCAGGTTCGTGAACAGCCTGGCCAGGTGGACCTTGACCCCGGACACCTTCACCGGCTGCGCCTCGATCCTGACGCGCGGGTCCTCCGGACGCCGTCCGATCTCCTCCCGCACCAGCTCGGCGAGGTCGATGGGCTCCTTCTCGACGGTCGCGCCCGCATCCAGCCTGCTCAGCGCCAGAAGGTCCTCCACGAGCTCCGACAGCCGGTCGAGGCTGCCCGTCAGCTTCTCGGCCGTCGTCGGCCAGTCCGCCTCCTCCGGATACAGCATCGCCTCGTCGAGTTCGGTGCGCATCGCGGTGATCGGCGAGCGCAGGTCGTGTGAGGCGTTCGAGGTGAACTCGCGCTCCCGGTCGATCGTCGCCTCGAGCCTGGCCAGGACGAGGTTGGCGGCCTTGGCCAGCGCGCGCAGCTCGTCGTCGTGCTCGGGCAGTGCGATCCGACGGCCTCTGCCCTTGCCCTCGCCGATCGCGAAGCCGATCCGCATCGCCTGCGACCGGATCTGGCTGACGGGCTCCATCGCCACCCGGACGGTGTGCGCGGTGCCCGCCGCCGTCAACGCGATCAGCATCAGCGACACCAGCATCAGCTGGAAGACATAGGCCGAGCTGATGTACCAGGGGACGGGTTCGTCGATGACGTAGATGAACCAGTCGCCCGGCGTCTCGTAGACCCGCATGGCGATGATCGCCCGGCAGTTCTCCCCGGCCGCGTCGCAGAGGGTCTCGGTGGCGTGCGGGTGCGTCACCGAGGGCATGAGGTCCGAAACGCGGGGTTTTGAACCGAGATCCCCCGTCCCCCCGACGACCACGCCGTCGGCGTTGACGACCTGGACCCCGTCCAGCGTCTCCAGGGGCCCGACCGAGGGGATCATCCGGGGGACCTGGTCCCGTTTGATCATCTGGATCACGCCGAGCGCGGAGTTGGCCACGCTCTCGCGGTGCAGGTCGGCGACGCGGCCGCGCAGCACGAGCGTCAGAAGGATCGCCATGCCGAGGCAGAGCAGGGCTGTGACGGTCGCCGCGAGGACGGTCAGCCGGGTCCGGATGGACCACCGGTTCACCCTGCACCCCCCGAGGTCGCCTGGGCACACCTTCAGTCGGGGGATCTAACGTCCAGTAAAACACGCGGGGGCGACCGGCGGCAGCCCGGGTGCCCCCGCGTGATCTTCACATCCGTTCCGGGACCGTGATGCCGAGCAGTCCGAGGCCGGTGACCAGGGTGTTCAGGGCCAGCGAGCACAGCGCGAGCCGGGGCGCGCGGACCTCGTCCGGGACGGGTCCGTCGGGGCCCTTGACCACCGGGCAGTTCTCGTAGAACCCGGTGAGGGCGTCGGCCACGCCGTACAGGTAGGCGGCCAGCTTGTGCGGGGCGACGTCCTCGATCATCGCGTCGATCGCCGCGCCGAAGCCCAGCAGGTGCAAGGCAAGGGCCCGCTCGGCCGGGTGCGTGATCACGATCGGCCCCGACGCGTTCGCCGGGTCGGCGTCGGCGAGCCGGAAGATCGACCTGATCCGGGCGGCCGCGTACTGCAGGTACGGGCCGGTGTTGCCGGTGAGCGCGATCATCCGGTCGAAGTCGAACACGTACTCGCTGTCGCGCGCGACCGACAGGTCGGCGTACTTGACCGCGCCGATCCCGACGGCCTCGGCGATCTCGGCCTGGGTCGCGGCGTCGTAACCCCGGTCCTCGATCACCTTGGCGGCCCGCTCGACGGCCTCCTCGAGCAGCTGGGCGAGCCGGATCGGCTTGCCCGAGCGGGTGCGCAGGATCTTGCCGTCGGTGCCGAGCACGTTGCCGATGCCCGCGTGGAACGGCTCGGTCCGGCCCAGCCAGCCGGCCTTGCGGACCGTCTCGAAGACCATCTTCAGGTGCAGCGCCTGCGGGATGCCGATCACGTAGACGACGCGGTCGGCGTGCAGGGTCTGCGCCCGGTAGCGCAGCGCGGCCAGATCGGTGGTGGCGTAGCCGTACCCGCCGTCGCTCTTGCGGATGATCAAAGGGACGGGCTTGCCCTCACGGCCGGTGAAGCCGTCGAGGAAGACGCACAGGGCGCCGTCGTCGATCACCGCGATGCCCTGCTCGTACAGGTCGTCGCAGACCGCGCCGAGCATGTCGTTGTACTTGCTCTCCCCGGCCAGGTCGGCGTCGGACAGGGTGACGTCGAGCTCGGCGTAGATCTTGTTGAAGTACACCTTCGACATGTCGACCATGCGCCGCCATACCGTCAACGTCGCGTTGTCGCCGGACTGCAGCAGCACGACCCGCCGCCTGGCCCGGGCCGCGAAGTCGCTGTCGTTCTCGCCCTTGTCGCTCGCGTCGAACTTCGCCCGGGCCGCCTGGTAGAAGACGTTCGGGTCGGTGCGCAGCTCGGCGGCCGCCTCCTCCTCGCCGATGTCGAGCAGGTGCTCGATCAGCATCCCGAAGGGGGTGCCCCAGTCGCCGATGTGGTTCTGCCTGATGACGTGGTGGCCGCGGAACTCCGCGGCCCGGCAGAACGCGTCGCCCACGACGGTGGTGCGCAGATGCCCGACGTGCATCTCCTTGGCCACGTTCGGCGCGGAGTAGTCGACGGGGATCACCTGCGGCCGGTCCGTGCGCGGCACCCCCACCCGCGTGTCGCCGACCAGCGGCGTGGCCTGCCCCGCGATCCACTCGTCCGACAGGGTCAGGTTGACGAACCCGGGCCCGGAGACCTCGACGCCCGAGCAGATCCCCGCCACGTCGAGCCGCTTGACGATCTCGTCGGCGACGTCCCTTGGTCGCTCGCCGAGCTTCTTGGCCAGCGGCAGCGCCACGTTGGCCTGGAGGTCGGCGAACTGGGACGGCCGGATCACCGGGTCGGTGTGCGCGTACTCGACGCCGAAGGCGTCGACGATCGCGGCCTGCACCCGGGCGGCGAGAACGAGCTGTGGATCGGACATGTACCAAGGTTATCGACCCGGAGCACACCACTCGACGGGTTATCCACAGGCGAACTGACCATCGGAAGCGGCCTCGGATTCGTTCGGGGCCGTTTCTGCGTGCCGGGGATCACGTGCCTGAGCTGGGCGGATCGGCTCGGCTGGTGCCGATCTTGGTCGTTGGTGATCGCGGGTGGTCGTTGGTTCCCGCTGTTCGCGGGCCATAGACGGGCCAGATCCGGGACGTTTGCGCTGGTCAGAGCCATGCGGCGGGCTGTTGCGGGCCAATCGGCGAAGGGGGTGCGCTGCGTGGGCTCGGGGCGGTGGCCCTTGCGTCGGGCGGGTGGGCGGGACGGGGAGGGGAGGTGGACGGATCCGGACTTGGGCGGGGGAGCAAGGCCGCTAGCGTCATGCGAACGGGCAGAACAAGCCATGAGCGAAGCTCACCCTGAGGGCGGCGAAGCCGTGGCTTGGGCTTTGCGCGGGGTACCCGTCCAAGTAGGGATACGGCCACCGTGCGGGCACCTTCCAGGGGTGGTGGTGATTGTGGAGCCCCGGTGGAACAGCAGCGGACGCAAGCGCATCACACCATGTGGCTTCCGGGAGGCGGACTACTCTGGCGTGATGCCACCGGGACGCGTCACGAGGGCCTCATTCCACCGCCCGCTGGAGCCGATCGAACGCCCGATGCCGATGCCGCTGCTCCCCACGGCCATGTGGACGGACGCGCAGTGGTCCCGCCTCCAGCTCGGCTACGAGTCCCAGGAGATGGAGGAGAAATGGGACGCGATCGTGGAGGGCGACGTCCTCTTTCTTCACCGCAGCTGGACGGGGTACGGCGTCTATGAGCTGACCTTCGCTCACACCCAGGTCGGCCACCACATCTCCAGCGGCGCAATCGAGACGGGCGACCGCTACGGCTCTCCTCGCCCCGAGTTCGACGCCGTCCTGGCCGAGATGGTCATCGGCATCGTCCTCGGGGAGACCCCTGCACACCTCGGCGATCGCTTCCGGGCCGTCACCCGCGCTGACACCCCCGCCGAACTGCTCACTCACGCTAGCTTGGGCCTCCGCTGCGCTGACTAACAGACCGCCGTCAGCGGTCGCCCGAACAGGGACGCGCGCGGAGCGCTCCGTAGTTCGGGACGGCCGCGTCAGCGGACGGCCCTTGATCCTGTAGGGGAAAGACTCACACATCGAGGTATCTCCAGAGAGAATCCTCCGGCGAGTTCGTGCATTAGTCGCGTTGTGCGCCCTCTGGCCAGATGACGTGTACAGGTGTTCCGGCTTGGCGAGCGTGGCTCACAACGTCGGCGGTTCCGCCATAGCCGCGTGCTGGCTGCCCATCCCAAACGGCCCACAGTTCGTCGGCCTGGTCGAGCATGTGAGTGCTCGCGGCCATGTGCGCCTCTGAGTCCGACTCGACGAAGTCCAAGGCGTGGACGGAAGACGCTGAGGACAGAAGCCGGTCGTACTCGTCGTGGAAGGCTTCGGGGAGTTCTTGCCGGTACTTGGTCGCGGGGATGATGGCTTCGATGGTTCCGCCGTGATCCAGGACGACACGCGCGAAGATCTGATCGGCTCCATCAGCGAGACATGTCAACCCGACTACGGTACCGGTGGTGTTCGTGAGGAGATCACGAATCGCTTGTTCGATCAGACGGGCAGTCGCCTCGGAGAGTCCTCGGTGACCGGAAACGGCGATGCGGGGCATGACGGCTCCTTAGGGGAGGGTGGCGCGAAGCCGCCGGTCGAATTCTCGTACCCGGCCGGTCAGCGGGCCCGCGTACGCGCGGCGGAATCGTCGAGCACGGTGGATGAGGCGCTGAGCACTCGATTTGTAGAGGGGATTCGTCACACACGCCGCTGTCCCGTTGAGGACGCCCGTGGGTTCGGGCCGCCGAAGCGGTGGCCCGAACAGCACAACGGGCGTCCGGCGCTTGCGCCGGACGCCCGATTGGGCGTCGTTCGGGATCGCCGCGTAGTGGCGGTCCCGCTCGATCAGTAAGGGAAAGATCTCACGCTAGAGATCAGCCGTCCGCCTTGATCCGACTGAGAAGGCGGCGAAACACGGGGGCAGATGCGGCGAGATGGGGGAGCTGGGGGTGCTTGCTGTCCCGCAGGCCGATTGACGACCCGATCGGGGCAACCTCTACGCACTGACCGTTACCGCTGCTGTGGGTACTCTTTCGCCAAGCGCGGGCCGGTGTGACGCTCATTGGTCCGCACTCCTTCCTAGACGTCGGACGCGATACCGGCGATCAGGTCGGCGGACGCCGTAGGGCTGAGCGCGGCGGCTCGCAGGTGCTCAAACACCAGCCTATACCGCTCGACTTCACTCTCCTCCTCCAGAAATAGGTCACCGGCCATGCTGTCCAGGTAGACCACATCCTGTCCGATCTCCTTGGCGAACATCATGACGACGAAGGCACCTGACATGCCGGGGTGCACACCCGCGTCGAACGGGATCACCTGGAGGGTGACCTTGCGACTGCGGATCAGCTCTCGAAGGTGGTCAAGCTGCTCTCGATGCTCCTCCGCGGAGCCGACGCGCCGCCGCAACGCGGCTTCGTCCACGATGAACCACAGCTTTGGGGGCTTGGACCTCTTGAGGAGTTCCTGACGGCGCATCCGCGCCTCAACGAGAATGCTGATCTCGTTCTCGGAGGCTTCCGTGAGAGTCCCAGCGATCACGTGGCGCGCGTAAGTCTCCGTTTGCAGCAAGCCAGGCACGAACAACGCTTCGAAGTTCCAGATTGATGCGGCCTCCTCCTCGAACCCGATGTACGTCGCGTACCGATCGGTGAGAGTGCCCTCGAACCCCTGCAACCATCCATCGCGCCTACCTGAAGCCTTCAGCAGCTCCTTAAGGCGCTCTCGCTCCTCCTCCGAAGCTGCGTACAGGTCCAGCAGAGCCAGCAAGGTTCGAACCTGAGGCCGAACAAGCGCGTTCTCGACTCGATAGAGCGTCGCGGAGTTGATAGACGTCCGCGCCGCGACATCTTCCTTCGTGAGACCGGCCTCACGCCTGAGCCGTCTCAGCTCGGCGGCGAAGCGCCGAAGGCGGATTGTCGGTGTATGTGCAGCTGGAGCCACTTCGTTCCTCCCTGGGCCTGAGTGTCCAGAATGCATCTCCTACTTAAGTGGGTCAATATTCTGCATGCCTTGCATAAGAGCCACCCGCTAAGTCATGCTGAGCATTCCAGTGGTCACGGTAGCTGAGTGGTCACGTTCAGCGGTCTCCGATGACCAAAACAACGGCCCCGGTCGGTGCTCGAACACCGGTTCCGGGGCCTAGACCGGAGGTAGGTCCGATCATGAGCACAGAGTTTAGGGGACTGTCGGCGTTGGCTCCTCCGGAGGGTTTGGAGGCCCTGGAGGCGCAGCTACGGCGGCGGGGGGATCTGGTGGTCTCGTCGGGGCTCGCGGGCGGGCGGGTGCCGTGCCTGCGGGTGGCGGGTGCGGCGGCGTCGGGGGGCGTGATGGAGCGGGTGACGGTGGAGCCGGGCTCGTCCGGGCAAGAGTTCGTCCTGGCGCGGGGTGAGCGGCTGGCGGTCGCTGACGTGCCGGGCGCGGTGGAGCGGCTGGCCGTCGTGCTGGGCGGACACGTGAACTTCTCCGCGCGTGCGGACGCTCGGACGGTGGGGGCGGCGCGGGCGTGGTGTCGGCGGGTCCTGACGGGCTGCTGCGAGTCGCTGCACGACGTGATCATGGTGGTCTCGGAGCTGCTGGGCAACGCCGTCCGGCACACCGGGGAAACGCCGGTCGCGAGCGTGGTGACGCTCTGGCATGAGGGCGGCGGGCTGCACGGGGAGATCCGGCATCCGGTGGCGGAGAAGGCGGCTTGTCCGGCTACCCCGGTGGAGGTGCTGGCTGAGCTGGCGACCCTGGGAGCGGCGGTGGAGGTTCCGGTGGAGGCACTGGCGGAGAGCGGACGCGGCCTGCTGGTCGTGCGGGGCTACACCGCTGAGCTGCACCAGGCCATTACTCCTACGGAGCTGGTCACGACATGGCGGCACGGCTCGTGCGGGTGCGTTTGGGCGCGGTCTACCTGAGCACATGAAGCGCGTTTACAGAAGGGACGGCTGGGCGTGGACCGTGTGTCGCTCTCCGATTGGGGCCGGGCCTCTGAGTGGTGCCGGAAGGTCCTGGGCGACTGCGAGCGGGTGAAGGAGTGCCTGGCGGTCGTCTCGGCCTACCGGCAAGCAGTCCTGCGGGGTGGCCGGGCAGATCCCGAAAAGCCGAGCCTCTCGCTCCTCGTCTGGCATGAGGAAGGCGGGCTCTGCGTCGAAATCGAGGTCTGGGGGTATCGCCGTCAGGATCTTGCCTCGTTGGCCGGCTCCGCCGTCCAGCCGACGCACTCCCGGTTCGTCATGGTGTGGACGCTCGGGAAGTGCTGCGGGTCATGAAGCAGGAAGAGGGGCGGGGCACGGATGAAGGTGACGGTGAGGGTTCTGCTGTCACGGCCACGGAGCGGCCGATGGTGATAGCGGACGGCAACGCGAGTCTCCTTCTCGGCGTCGCGCGTCAGTGGCGGCGGAGGAGGAGGTTCAGGGTTCTGTCGTACCAGTCGTGGCGCAGCGCGTGGGACAGGAGCAGGGCGGCGGCGACGGCGATGGCCAGGGCGACGGCGTCGTTCTCGGCGCTCTGGTGCTGGAGCGCGAAGAACTCCCGCAGGCCGGGGACGGCTATGACGACGAGGAACGCCGCGCCCATCGACGCCACGAGCGCGACCCGCCACCACGTGTAGGGCCTGGCGATAAGCGCGAGAACCCACAGGGACAGGACAAAAAGGGCGAAGGTCGCGGTCGTGCTGTCCTGGGCGAACTCGGTCCTCGGGTCGTCGGACGCCAGGACATATCCGGCGAACGTCGCGGCCCCGCAGGCGAGGCCCGCCGGGACGGCGAAGCGCAGCACCCGCGGCACGAACCCGGGACGGGCCCGTTCAAGGTTCGGCGCGAGCGCCAGGACGAACGCGGGGACCCCGATCGTCAGCGCGCTGATCAGGGTCAGATGCCTCGGCAGGAAGGGGAACCGCACCCCGACGATCCCCACGAGGACCGAAAGCAGGATCGAGTAGACGGTCTTGGTCAGGAACAGGTTGGCGACCCGCTCGATGTTGCCCAGCACCCGCCTTCCCTCGGCGACCACGTGGGGGAGCGTGGCGAAGCTGTCGTCAAGGAGCACCACCTTGGCCACCGCCCGGGTCGCCCCGCTTCCGGAGCCCATGGCGACGCCCAGGTCGGCGTCCTTGAGCGCGAGCACGTCGTTGACGCCGTCGCCGGTCATCGCGACCGTATGGCCGCGCGCTTGCAGCGCGCGTACCATCGCCCGCTTCTGCTGCGGGGAGACACGTCCGAAGACCGTGTGGGTCTCCAGGACCTCCTCGATGTCGGCGTCGGTGATCTTCCGCGCGTCATACGGCCGGTCCGCCCCCGGGACGCCAAGGGCCGCCGCGATCGCCCCCACGCTGACGGGATCGTCACCGGAGAGCACCTTCACCGCGACGCCCTCATGCGCGAAGTACGCCAGCGTCTCCTTCGCCTCGGGCCTGAGCCGCTGCCAGAGGACCACGAGCGCCGCGGCCTCCACTGCCGCACCGCCACCGCCCACGAGCGCCGCCAGGCCGCCCTCAGGGGCGTGCGCGACGGCAAGGACGCGCCGCCCCGTCGCGCCGATCCGCTCGGCCTCCTTCAGCTCCGCCGAGCCCGCCGCGAGGAGCACGTCGGGCGCGCCGAGCATCCAGTCGCCGTGCTCGCCGAAGGACGTCCCGCTCCACTTGCGCGCGCTGGAGAACGGCACGACCTCCCCGGGCGGCCACACCGGCCCGTCGCCCTCCCCAAGAGAGGCCGCGATGGCCCGCATCGTCGGGTTCGGCGACGGGTCCGCCGCCACGAGCGAGCGCAGCGCACGGTCGACGGGAAGCCCCTCCCGGGTGGGGACGACCTTCTCCAGGTCCATCCCCGGCTCGGTGAGCGTGCCGGTCTTGTCGAGGCACAGCACGTCGACCCTGGCCAGCCCCTCGATCGCCGGGAGCTCCTGGACGAGGCAGCGCCGCCGCCCCAGCCTGACGACCCCGACGGCGAACGCGATGCTCGTCATGAGCACGAGCCCTTCGGGGACCATCGTGACGACCCCCGCGACCGCGCCCACGACGGCGTCGGAGAAGCTCCTGGTGGACAGGAACTGGCTGATCGTGAGCAGCACCCCCACGGGCACCAGAAGCCAGGTCACGTACTTGAGGAACTTGTTGATCCCCGTCTGGAGCTCGGACTCCGCGAGCTTGAACCGGCTCGCCTCCTCCACGAGCCGGGCGGCGTAAGCGTCACGCCCTACCTTGCCCGCAGTGAACGACCCGCTCCCGGCGACGACGAAGCTGCCGGAGAGCATCTCGTCCCCGGGCCGCTTGGCCACCGGCTCCGCCTCGCCCGTAAGCAACGACTCGTCCACCTCAAGCGAACGCGACTCCACGACGGGCCCGTCAACGACGATCCTGTCTCCGGCCGCCACCATCACGAGGTCGTCCTTGACCACCGCCGCCTGCGCGACCTCCACCGGCCGCCCGTCGCGCACCACGCGCACCCGCTGCTCGCCGAGCACCGCGAGCCTGTCGAGGGTCCGTTTCGCCCGGAGTTCCTGGACGATCCCGATCAGCGTGTTGGCGAGGATGATCCCGCCGAACAGGCCGTCACGCCAGTCGCCGAACACCATGACCAGCACGAACAGCGCGCCGATGAGCGCGTTGAACCTGGTGAGCACGTTCGCCCTGACGATCTCCGCGACGCTCCGGCTGCTGCGCCGCGGCACCCGGTTGACCAGGCCCGCCGCCACGCGCTCGGCGACCTCCGCAGCCGTCAGCCCGGTCGCGGCGCGCTCGGCGAGGGTCACGCGCCGTCGCCCGGCGGCTGCGGCTCGGCGACCTGCCCCGCCTCCCGGACGGCCCCGCCCTCGGCGGGCCGCGCGTCGCCGTCACGCCCGAACCTGAACCGCGACGGCCGCGCCGCCGCGCCGAGCTGGTCCTTCACCCGGTCGATCAGCCTGCCCTCCGACAGGTCGAACGCCAGCTTGCAGGCCGCCGAGATGGCCCGTGACGTCGCCGCCCCGTGCGCCACCACCACCGCCCCGTTAAGGCCGAGCAGTACGCCACCGCCGTACGTGTCGCTGTTGAACCTGTCGGTTAGCGCGGTCAGCTCCTTGCGCTGTAGCGCCGCCCCCAACTTCGCGGTACGGCTCGACGAAAGCGCGCGCTTGAGCTCGTCCACCGCGATCCGCAAGGTGCCCTCCATCGTCTTCAGCGCGATGTTGCCGGTGAAGCCGTCGGCGACGATCACGTCGACGCTGCCGCGCAGCAGGTCGTGGCCCTCGATGTTGCCCGCGAACTCCAGCGGGGACGCCGCGAGCAGCTCGTGCGCCTTCTTCGTCAGCTTGTTGCCCTTGCCGGGCTCCGACCCGATCGTCAGCAGGCCCACCCTCGGCCGCTCGACGCCCAGCCTGATCTGCGCGAACGCGGTCCCGAGCATCGCGAACTGGACGAGCATCTCCGGCTTGGCGTCGGCGGTCGCGCCCGAGTCGAGCAGCACGGTCGGGCCGGGACGGGTCGGCAGCGTCACCGCGAGCGCCGGCCGCATGATCCCGTGCTGCGTCTTCAACCTGACCGCCGACGTCGCCACCACGCCCGCCGTCGACCCCGCCGACACCAGCGCCCCCGCCTTGCCGTGCTTGATCAGCTCACACGCGATCGCGATCGACGACCTGGGCTTGCGCCACGACGCCAACGCGCCCTCGCCCATCTCCAACGACTCGTCCGTGTGCACGATCGACAGGTTCCCGACCGCGTCGTACTCGGTGAGCAGCGCGCGGATGCGCCTCGCCGGACCGACGAGGATCAGCGGCACCCCGTGGTCCCGCGCGGCCGCGACCGCGCCGGCCACCACCTCCCGTGGCGCGTGGTCTCCTCCCATGCAGTCCAGCACCACCGGCAGCAACTGGCCTCTCCTTCACCTAAGACGCTAGTCGGCCCCGCAGTCCGCCCCCAGGCAGGGGACGTTCTTCACAAGAGGCCGTCCGCTCACGAGGATCGTGTAGTACTCGCGCTCGGATTTCGCCAGCGCCGCCCCGAAGACATGGACCGGCTTCTTGGCCGTCGTCTCCCCGGTGCACCTGACCAGTAGCTTCTCCTCGGAAGCGCCTTCCATACTCTCGCAGACCAGATCGCCGGCCAGCGGCTGCCCCCGCGTGCCGAGCTCGGCCTTCGCCGCGGCCGGCACCGCCTTCAGCATCGCGGCCTGGTTCTCGTAACGTGTCCCGCCGCTCCTCAGCAGGAGAACGGCGGCGACGGCGACACCGGCGCACGCGGCGACGGCGATGACGGCGGCGAGGATCTTCTTGTTCACGCTCGATGATGTCACCTCCACCATCCGTCACCACACGCGAGAACGATCATCTTTCCGCGCCCATTGCCCGCCCGATAGCCGATCGATAGCGACCCCGTGCACCCTGAAGCCACCTGTTTCGTCACCTTGCAGCCGGGTCGGAGTAGGAACGCGCGGCACCCCCTCGGGGCGATGACTTCGACCGCACCGGGCCGAGGGGGCGCTGCGCGCAACCCCCGCATGCGCGGGGGAGGGTCAGACGCCGTAGGTGGCGACGAGGTGGCCGCGGGCCAGGGTGTGGGCGGTGATGTTGAAGCCGACCTGGGCGGCGGGGGCGTCGGCGGGGACGCCCAGGGACGGGACGTCCAGGGCGTGGACGGCGAAGACATAGCGGTGGGCGGGGCCGGGGGGCGGGCCCGCGCCGCCGAAGGCGTTGTCGCCGTAGTCGTTGCGGCCCTGGACGCCGACGGGGTCGTCGGCGCCGATCCCGGACGGCAGTTCCGTCACGTGCGCGGGGACGTCCCACAGCAGCCAGTGCCAGAAGCCCGAGCCGGTGGGCGCGTCCGGGTCGAAGACGGTGATCGCGAAGCTCTGGGTGCCCTCCGGGGCCCCCGACCAGGCGAGCGCGGGAGAGACGTTCCCGCCCGCATGGCCCCAGCCGTCGAACACCTGGGCGTCGGAAAGGGTCCCGCCGTCGGTGACGTCCGTGCTCGTCACCGTCAGGGACGGGACCTCGGGCAGGAAGTCGTACGGGAGTGGTGCTGGCATGGAAGTGGCCTCCATCTGCCGGTGCGTCTGCCGGGTGATGGAGGCCACTTTAGTGAGCTACTTGTTGATCGCCTCGGTGTACGCGGCGATCACGTCTTCGGGAGTGCCGTCCATGACGAGCTGCCCGTCGTCAAGCCAGAGCACCCGGTTGCACGTCTCGGCGACCACGTCGAGCTGGTGCGCGACGAGGAACACCGCGCCCGCGTTCTTGCGCATCTGGTCGATCTTGCGCTTGCTGCGGCGGCGGAACTTCGCGTCGCCGGTCGCCAGCGCCTCGTCGATCAGCAGCACGTCGTGGGTGCGCGCCGAGGCGATCGCGAACCGCAGCCGCGCGCCCATGCCCGAGGAGTAGGTGTTCATCGGGTACTTGATGAACCCCTTGCGCAGCCCGGCGAACTGCACGATCTCCTGGTACTTCTCCTTGGTCTCCTCCGGCGAAAGCCCCATCGCCAGGCAGCCGAGGATGATGTTGCGCTCGCCCGTCAGGTCCTTCATCAGCGCCGCGCCGACGCCCAGCAGCGACGGCTGCCCGTCGGTGTAGACGCCGCCCGACGCCGGGGGCAGCAGCCCCGCGATCGCCTTCAGCAGCGTCGACTTGCCCGAGCCGTTCGTGCCGATGACGCCGATCGCGTCGCCCTTGTAGGCGATGAAGGAGACCCCGCGCACGGCGTGGATCTCCGTCATCTGCGGACGGCTCCGGCCGCGCAGGATCCGGCCCAGCGCGCTGGCCCCGGTGCCCTTCTCCCGGACGGTGCCGTACACCTTGTACTTGATGTGCAGGTCGTCGACGACGACGATCGGCTGCCTGGTGGTGTCGATGACCACCGGCGGCGGGACGTGGTTCACCTGCTCCTTCTCGGCCACGTCGACACCTCTACCCACGTCCGTACCTCTCCTCGGCCCGGTAGAACCAGTAGAAGCCGCCGACGAGGATGACGACGGCCCAGACGACCGCGTAGATCCACAGCATCCCCGGGTTGGTGGCGGCGACCTGGGGGTCGGTCTGCGCGACATACTCGGGGAGCAGGGCCTGACGGGCCAGCTCGACGTAGACGTAGCCGGGGTTGGCCTCCAGCACGTCGCTGATCCAGGGGTTCTCCCTGATGAAGTCCGAGCGGGTGCTCAGGCTCGCCACGGAGAAGATCACGCCGGACGCGTACAGCCAGGTCCTGGTGATGAACGGGATGAGCTGGGAGATGTCCCTGGTGAACGCGCCGAGCCTGGCGACGATCAGGCTGATCCCGAGGTTGAACAGCAGCTGCAGCGCGACAACCGGGATGATCATCAGCCAGCTGAGCGCCGGCATGACGCCGAACGCCATCACGATGCCGAACAGCACGGCGAGCGCGACCATCGCCTGCTGGAACTCCACGACCGTGTAGGCCAGCGGCAGCGACGCCCTGGGGAAGTGCAGCGCCCGGATCAGGGAAAGGTTCGTCCCGACGGACTTGGCCCCGGAGGTGACCGACCGCTGGGTGAAGGAGAAGAGGAAGACGCCCGTGACGAGCCACGGCACGTAGTCCGGGATGCCCTTGCTCGTGCTGAGCAGCAGGCCGAAGATCAAGAAGTAGACGCCCGCGTTGAGTATGGGCGTCAGCACCTGCCAGAGCTGCCCCAGCCTGGAGGAGGTGTACATCGCCTTGCTCTTGGACGAGGCGAACATCCAGATGAAATGCCGCCTGCCCCAGAGCCTGCGCAGATAGAGACCCAGAGGGGGGCGAGCGGCGCTCTGGGTCAGGCCGTGGCGAGCGGCGAACGCGGTCAGTGACTCGCCGGACTTCCCTTGGGATGCGGGGGGTGCGGTGAGACTGCCGGTGGGGCCGCTTGCGGGCCGTTCCGGGTGACTCATGGCGCAGAGCCTATTGCAGCCACAGGCACGGATGGGACATTCGCCGGCATGTGATCCACCGCTGGTAGATCTTTCCTTCAGCGCCCTGACGCGTCCGTTATCTCGGGGTTGTGAACAGGCTGTGAAGCAGTGTTTTCGATCATGGTATCGCGTCCGGCGAAGGCGCTGGTCGGGCCCCTTCCCGGAGGGGACGTCCTCCGGGGCCGCCGTTCCAGTAGCCTTTGGGCCGTGAGTCGAGAAGGCGTAACTCCGCAATCCGAAGATTTCTCCGCCTGGTACAACGACGTGGTGCTCAAGTCGCTCCTCGTCGACCGGGGACCGGTCCGCGGCACGATGGTCATCCGCCCGTACGGGTACCGGATCTGGGAGCTGATCCAGGCCGACCTCGACGCGAAGATCAAGGAGGCGGGGCACGAGAACGCCGCCTTCCCGATGTTCATCCCCGAGTCCTACCTCAAGCGCGAGGCCGAGCACGTCGAGGGGTTCTCGCCGGAGCTCGCCGTCGTCACGCACGCGGGCGGCAAGCAGCTCGAGGAACCGCTCGTGGTGCGGCCGACGTCCGAGACGGTCATCGGCGAGTACATGGCCAAGTGGATCGACTCGCACCGCGACCTTCCGCTGCTGCTGAACCAGTGGGCGAACGTCGTCCGGTGGGAGATGCGGCCGCGCATGTTCCTGCGCACGACCGAGTTCCTGTGGCAGGAGGGCCACACCGCGCACGTCGACGAGGACGACGCGATGCGCGAGACCCTCTGGGCCCTGGACGCCTACGAGAAGGTCGCCCGCGACCTCGCGGCGATGCCCGTCGTGCCGGGTGAGAAGACCCCGGGCGAGCGGTTCGCCGGCGCGGTCCGCACCTACACGATCGAGGGCATGATGCGGGACGGCCGCGCCCTCCAGGCGGGCACCTCCCACTATCTCGGGACGAACTTCGCCAAGGCATTCGAGATCGACTACCAGGACGCCGACGGCGAACTGACCCTCGCGCACACCACGTCATGGGGGATGAGCACCCGCATGATCGGCGGCGTGATCATGACCCACGGTGACGACAAGGGACTCGTCCTGCCGCCGCGGCTCGCGCCCTACCAGGTCGTCATCGTGCCGCTGGGCCGCAAGGAGCAGGCCGAGATCACCGCCGCGAAGGCGCACGAGATCGCCGCCTCGCTGAAGGCCGCCGGCGTGCGCGTGCACGTGGACGACAAGCGGCCGCAGCTGTCGCCCGGGTTCAAGTTCAACGACTGGGAGATGCGCGGCGTCCCCGTCCGGCTGGAGCTCGGCATGCGCGACATCGACGGCGGCGTCGTCACGCTCGCGCGGCGGCTCCCGACCGTCGAGGGGCAGGGCAAGGAGCAGATCCCGTTCGACGAGGTCGTCGCGCGCGTCCCGGTGATCCTCGAGGACTTCCAGGAGTTCCTGCTGCGCCGCGCCGAGGAGTTCCGCGACGCCAACACCGCCCCCGTCGACACCTGGGACGCCTTCACCGCCCAGGTCTCCGGCGGCTGGGCCCTGGCCCTGCATTGCGGCCAGACCGCCTGCGAGGACGACATCAAGGCCGAGACCGCCGCCACCCCCCGCTGTATCCCGGCGGCGGGTGAGGCCGCGGAGGGCACCTGCGTGAAGTGCGACGCGCCCTCTGCCTACGGCAAGCGCGTGATCTTCAGCAAGTCCTACTGACCGCACGGCGAAGGCCGGGCACCCCTCGGGGCGGCCCGGCCTTCGGCGTTCTAGCGGGTGAGGGACTCGGTGAGGTCCTTCAGGTGGAGGAGGGGGTTGGTGGCGGGGAGGCCGGGACGGAGGCCGTCGGCGTCGGGGATGGGCAGGCCCGCGCAGGTGCGGTCCTTCTTGGGGAAGACGCCGTCGATGAGGTAGGCGTCGACGATCTTGTCGACGCAGGCGTTGCCCGAGGCGTAGATGCCGTGGTCGCCCTCGTTCTTGACCGTCACCAGGCGCGAGTTCTTGAACTTCTGACGGGTCTTGGCCGCGCCCTCGTACGGCGTCGCGGGGTCGTTGCGCGACTGGACGAGCAGCGTCCTCGGCAGCCCCTTCCCGGGACGCTTCAGCTTCGGCCCCGTCGTGCGCGTCCACGCCGCGCACGGGTCGGTGATCACGCTGTAGCCGATCAGCGGGTGCTTCGCCCCGATCTGGGCGGTCTTGGCGGCGTGCTGCGCGGGCGTCCCGGTGAACTTCGTGTCATTGCACTGGATGCCGTAGAACGTCGCGATTTCGGCCGAGTAGGGGTCGTCGGCGCTCTGCAGCCTGAGCGGCTTGCGGCGCGCGGGGTCGGCGAGGACCGCCGACAGCGTCTTCAGGTCCTGGGCGAGCGGCGGGAACTGGTACCGCGTGTAGAGGGAGAAGGCGACGAGGTTGTCGAGGTCGTCGGGGAAGAGGGTGAAGGCGTAGCCGTCGACGGTCTCGACGTCCACGCCGCCCTGCGCGCCGATCTCCTTGCGGATCGCCTCATACCGGGCGACGACCGCCTTGGCGGTGCCGCCGAGCGCGTACTCGTAGTCGTACTTCGCGGCCCAGCGTGCGAAATCCTGCGCGAACCTGCGCTGGAACCCGACGGGCTGGAGGTAGTTGTGCTGCTGCCAGGTCGCGGCGAAGTTGACGACCGAGTCGAGGACGAACCGTCCCGTCCGCTTGGGGTAGGCGGCGGCGTAGTGCGCGCCGAGCCAGGTGCCCGCCGAGTAGCCGAGCCAGTTGATCTTCGTGACTGCCGCGCCCTTGGACGTCTTCAGGGACCTGCGGAGGAACTCGATGTCCCGGACGGTCTGCGCCGTCGTCACATACTTGGACGCGAGGCCGCCGCCCGTCCGGCACGCCTTGGAGACCGCCGCGCCGAAGTTGAGCAGGCGCTTGGTGTTGGCCGTCGAACGGTCGCGGGAGTCCATCGGCGGCTCGGGCAGCTCCTTGCACAGGTGCTGGGTGGAGTAGCCGGTGCCGCGCACGTCGAAGCCGATGATGTCCTGGGTGTCCATCAGGCGCTTGCGCTGGGCGTCGACGAACAGCAGGGGCGTCAGCAGGCCGGACGCGCCGGGCCCGCCCGGGTTCGTGAACAGCACGCCCTTGGGCTTGCCCCGGGCCTTGAGCCTGCTGACCGCGATGGTGATCTTGGCCCCGTCGGGCTTCGCCCAGTCCCTGGGCACCTTCACCTCGGCGCACTGCAGCCTGCGGTACCTGGCCGGGGCCGAGGCGTCGAAGCACTTCTGCCAGACGATCTTCTTGACGGCGAGCCGGGCGACCGCGTCGCTGACGTCGGTGGGGCCGGTCGCGTCGGTCGCGTCGGTCGTGGAGGACGGGACGGGGACGGGCGCCGCGTAGACGGCCCCACCCCCAAGGGAGAGCGCGCTCGCAAACGAGACAGCCGCCACAAAAAGGGCAGGACGGCGCATGATCGGGGGGTCCTCCTCGGAAGAGGCGAGCACCGGAAACCGGCAAATCTCGCAAAATATCCGAGAATCCTAGGCTCACCGCCCCCTCACCGGCACCCTCCCTGATCTCCGTTCCCTAACGGTGCTTATCGGGCCTCGCTCCGCTCGGCCGGTGATCGGGCGCCTCAAGCCGCCGTCTTCCCTCCGGTCCAGACGACGGCGCGCCCGATCACTCCCGGGGTGTTCCGCCCGGAAGCCGTGGGCATGGGTTCGGCCCGGACCGTCGGGTCCGGGCTGGGGAAGGCGGCGTCAGGCGGCGCGGGCGCGCGGGACGCCGGGGCCGTGGTCGGCGAGCGCCGAGCGCAGCTGCTTGCGGCCGCGGTGGAGGCGCGACATGACGGTCCCTATCGGGGTGCCCATCATCTCGGCGATCTCCTTGTAGGCGTAGCCCTCCACGTCGGCGAGGTAGACGGCGTTGCGGAAGTCGGCGGGAAGGTCGCGAAGCGCGGCGACGACGTCGGAGTCGGGGATGCGGTCGAGCGCCTCGTGCTCGGCCGAGCGCAACCCGGAAACCGACGACTCGGTCTGCGCGAGCTGCCATTCCTCGAGCTCGTCGGAGCCGGTCCGCTGTGGTTCGCGTTGCTTCTTGCGGTAGGAGTTGATGAAGTTGTTCGTGAGGATGCGGTGCAGCCAGGCTTTGAGGTTGGTGCCCTCCTGGAACTGGTGGAAGTTCACATAAGCCTTGGTCAGGGTCTCCTGGACCAAGTCCTCGGCGTCGGCGCTGTTGCGCGTCATGCGCACGGCGCTGGCGTAAAGGGGATCGACCAAGGGGAGTACGTCGCGCTCGTAGCGTTCGGTCTTCTCAGTCGTCGTGGTCGTCATCAACCCTCCTCTTCGCCCGGAAGCCGTTTTCGGCGCGTACCTCCCATCCAGTCCACCACTGGCGCGCTGACTGACCTACAAAAGCAGGGTAAAGACCTTCAGATTGTGATTTATCGGACAAAACCCTTGGCTCAGGGTGACGTCTCCACGGGGAAACGACGTTCCATGGACGTCGCACCCGGGTTTCGGTACGCTTCCGTGGGCGTGCATATGCACGTGCACCGGTTGGGGGACCGCATGCCTTCGTCGCGTGCGCCGGACCGGGCGAACGGCGTCGGGCGGTGGAGGGCGGTCGGTTCATGAGTTCCGGTTCGATGACCCGTCGCATCCAGCTCGGCGGACGCCTCCGTCGCCTCCGCGAGGCCCGCGGCATCACCCGCGCCGACGCGGGCTACGCCATCCGCTCCTCGGAATCCAAGATCAGCCGCATGGAACTGGGCAGGGTCGGCTTCAAGGAACGCGACATAGCCGACCTCCTCACCCTCTACGGCGTCACCGACCCCGCAGACCGCCTCCCCATCCTCGAACTCGCCGCCGAAGCCAACCGCCCCGGCTGGTGGCAGGAATACCCCGACCTCATCCCCCCTTGGATGACCACCTACCTGGGCCTAGAAGAAGCAGCCTCCCTCCTCCGAGTCTTCGCCCCCCAATTCGTCCCCGACCTCCTCCAAACCGAGGACTACGCCCGAGCCCTCCTACGCGTAGCCCACCCCAAAGCCTCCCCCGAAGAGCTGGACACCCGCATCACCATCCTCCGCCGCCGCCAACTCGCCTTCTTCCGCCCCGACGGCCCCCGCCTCTGGGCAGTCCTGGACGAATCAGTCCTCCACCGCCCCGTAGGCCCCCCCGAAGTCCACCAAGCCCAACTAACCCACCTCTTGAACCTCAAAGGCGTCATCCTCCAAATCCTCCCCTTCTCCGCCGGCGCCCACCCCGCCACCGCCGGCCCCTTCACCCTCCTCCGCTTCCCCCACCCCGACCTCCCCGACACCGCCTTCACCCACACCCTCACCTCCTCCACCCACCACGACCACCCCACCTCCCTAGACACCCACCTCCAAACAATGGAACACCTCTGCGTCCTAGCCGACCCCCCCGCCACCACCCCCACCCACCTAACCCCCACCCCCTAAGAGAACTCAGGCTAAGAGAACTCAGGAAAGCGCACGTTCGCAGCGTTGCAGGCGCTTCTCCAGACGCTCCCGCGTGCTCGCCGCCTCAGGCGGCCGACTCAGCGCCTGGGTGAGCACCGCGGCCGCCTCAGCATGCAGGCCCTGCTTCACGAGCCAAATACTGAGCCTGTCGGCGACCTTGGCGTCAGTGCTCCCCGCGGCGACGGCCCTGCGATACCCGGCCACGGCGTCGTCGACGTCACCGGCCTTCTCCGCGCGTAGTCCGCGATCAGCGGCCAGAACCGCCACGGTGCCGTCGTCATTCTGGCTTTCCGCAAGGCTCTCCAGCGCGGCACGTAGCCTTGCTCCGCCACGGGCGGTGACGCCGCCGTGGCGATCGGCCCCGTGGGACACGGCGAGGAACTGGTGGACGAGGGAAGGACGCACGGACATCGGAACCCGAGCGTAGATGTCGAGCAACGTCGGAACGTGCGCCGCTGAGCAGATGTACTCCAGGAACTCCGACCATGCTTCGACGTTGTCCCGGTCGGAGAACAACGCGTTCACGTAAGCGGCGAGGGTGTCGTCCCGTCGGCCCTTCTGGAACCGTGTGCAACGCGCGAGCAGGAGCCACGCGTCCGCAACCATCGGGTCGCCGGCCTTCTCCAACTTGGAGACCAGTTCGTTGACGCTGCTCTCGAGCGCCGTCCACGCCTTGGGGGACCGCTCACCTGAGGCCGCCTCCTTGACCCGGACATATTTCTCCCCGGCGGTCGCGAGAGACCGCCGTGCCCCGTCATGACGGCCCTGGAGCAATGGGGGCCGCTGGTCCAGCCGGCGCAGCAGCCCGGTGGCCGATTTGGCCATATCCGGAACATGGGTGAGAGCTTCCGGCGACAGCCCCAACGGTCGGCCGTCAAGCAGAAGTACGACCTGATTGGCGGATCTGTTCTCATGGAACTCCGCAGGACAGGAAGGCAGTTGTCCCCCGTGCGCGGCCGCGAAACTCAAAATCGCCGGCCGTACCTGATGGCCGACACCGCTCGGCAAATACCCGACCAGATGCGTCTGCACGTAGATCGCCACGGAATTCGGATGTTCGGCGAACGACGGCTCGGGAACCAACACGGCCACATGCGTTCCGTCAGTTCCAGAGCCTTCCGCCGCCCGCACGGAATCCTGCCGATAGTACTCGCCGACGACCTCGACCTCGACGTCCCCGGGAAGCCACGCAGGGGCGGCCACGAGTTGAGGCAGCCGTTGAGGCGTCACAGCGGAGGGGTTCACCACCGGCCAACTGACCTTCCCCGCCGAACGCGTCTCCGCACCCGGCTTAACCTCGGATCCCCTGGCCCCGCCGGCACCGAATTCAAGCCGCTGACCCGCCGCCGCGATCTTTCCCTCGACCGCGGCGATCCCACCGGCCACACCACCGTCATAGGGCACGGCGGAGGCATCGATGCCAGACCGCCGATTGATCTCCACGACATTCCTGAGCCAGGCGTAAAGCTGACCGAACTCGTCACGCTTCTTCCACGTGAAAAGCACGGTGTCCGGATCGGAAGCAGCACTACCGCTACTGACGACCCTGGGCTCAACCCCTCCAAGCCCAAGCTGAAGGTGACCATTGACCAACCGCCCAGCCTCCCTGAACCGAACATCAGAGACCGCCTGCAGCGGGATACGCCGACTCCGCACCTCATGCCCAGAGACCTTCGCCCTCACCCCCTCCCGCACAAGGACCAGCACATCCCCCTCAAGAACAATCCGCCCGTTATACCCCACATACTCAGCCACACCAACAGTATGCAACCCACCCCCTCCCCCCGCACCCCCTTCCCCAAATCAACAAGCCCCACAAACCAATACGGACGACCACGCGGATGTCCCGCCCACACAAGCAGAGAAGATGGCCCCTCGGCATGTTGAGGGGAGCAACCCGGATGGGGCGCGATGGCCCCGGGAGAGGCGAGGGATGACACGGCAGTGGTGTGATGGCGGAGGGATGCACTGGCCTTGTTGCAAGTCAAGGGGGCCGAGAGGACTCGAACCTCCGACACACGGTTAAGGAACGCCCATGCACAACCCCGCCTGACCTGCGGAGTTTCCGAGAATCCAATCCCCGTGCTCCGTTGAACATGGCGGCAGCGTGCGCGCGCATTGCTTCGCACTCCTCCTCTTGGGACGGTCCTGACGTCCACCAGAAGAAGCCAGCCACTGCGGCAACCAGGACGATAAATCCGACCGGTTCTGCGAGGGCCCTCTATCTATAGGATCCCTTGTACGGGTTTGGCTGAATTCGCCCACATCCTGGCAGAGCCTAAGAGAGAGGCGAAAGATCCGCGGTGAAGGTTCTCGAATTGAGACCGAAGCGATGAAATCGGTTACGCCCCAGAACGACTTGCCTAGGCAAGCGCAAGACCGCATCCCCGATCAGTAACTTCTCAGGCACTGAATGCCGATGTCCCCGCCGGTCAACCCTGACGACCAGTGGCCTTGACATGGTCTGGGTACAGGCGGCACCTCGTCGTCACTCAGCCCTGAGCGGCTCATTACGAGCCAACCGAACCCCGTCCACCGCCGTCCATATCTGCACTCTGACCAGACCTGATGGCTGCTCGCTGTCCACCGGTGTCCATGTTCGTCTAGTGCTGTTGTTGGCGCCGCTGTTAGCAGGATCAGTCGATGGGGGACGTGCGTGGCCAGTTCGGAACAGGTCGTGCTGCGCTCCTCGGCTATGCCTGATCGCGGATTAGGCCGGTTGGGCCGCCCTCTCGCAGAACCAGGGAGGCCAGCGTTACACCTACCAGTGGGGGTTACCTCAGGACTGGCCACGCACAGCGCGACGGTAGCGAACCCCACTGACAACAACAGCTTGGGAATCGCCGACCAGGACCAATACCGGATTTCCGGCTGCCCTGGCTGCGGCGCGGGTGCGGTGGGCGCTGCGGGCCACGCTCGGGAAGGGGCCGCCTTCGGGGAAGAACGGTGCCAGGTTCAACGGGGCGTCAGGGTGGCGGGTTCGGTGCCTCGCGCTCGGTGGGCGGTGTGCTCCAGGACCTGGAGCGGGACGCCCAAAGCGTGGGAGAGGTGGGGGAGCCAGTCATCGGGGATGCGCTCGCGTCGTTCCCAGCGGGAGACCTCGTGGCGGAGAGGGGCGGTCCAGGGGATAGGTTCCCTTGGGGATGTCGGCTTGCGTGAGCCCTTTGTGCTCCCGGGCTGCCGTCGGGAGGGTGGGTGCGGGGCCAGTGGTCTCCCTACGGTCTCCCATGGGGGTCTGGAGTCTGCCGCGGAGACGACTTTTGCGACATAAACGCAGGTCTGGTGGGCGGCCCCGAGAGGATTCGAACCTCCGACACACGGTTTAGGAAACCGTTGCTCTATCCCCTGAGCTACGGGGCCTGGCGCGGAGGGTGTCCGCGGTGGGGGAAAGCTTACAGGGTTTCGGGAGGGGATGGCTTGGCGGTGGGCGGGTTGTGGGGGAAGGGTCGGGGAGGGGTGGGGGTGTAGTAGCGTTCGAGCGGCTGTAGTTGGAAGACGTTCGTCCGGAGGGACCCGGTGACTACCTCTCGGGGTGTGAGGGTGGTTCGGGCGGCGATTGTGGCGTTGTTGCTGATTGTGGTCGTGGCGTCGCCGGGGGTGGCGGCGGTGAAGCCGTCGATCGACCAGGTGGAGAACCTGCGGAAGCAGGCGACGAAGGCGCGGAACGAGCTCCAGGGGCTCGATAAAGAGCTGAAGGGGCTGCGCAAAGAGGTCAGGCAGTCCAAGAAGAGGCTGCGGGAGACGCTCGCGGAGCTGGCCAAGGCTGATGAGGAGTTCGACCGGATTCGGGGGCCTTTGGCGCAGCTGGCGAACTCCGCTTATCAGGCGCCGGCGGCCTCGGGGGCGCTGTCGATCTTCGGGCCGGGGAGCGCGACCGACGCGCTGCACGCGTCAGCGGATGTGACGTTCCTCGCCGGCAGTGACCAGGCGCTGATCGACGCCGCCGAGGAGCTGCGGGACCGGCGTGAGGACCTCGCCGACGACGCGCAGGACCTCCAGTCGCGCACCAACCTCGACCAGGCGAAGATCAAGAAGCAGCAGAAGACGCTGTTCAAGCGCGTTGACGATCTGAAGAACCAGCTCAACAAGATGCTGAAGAACCTCGATCTGGACCGCGACACCGAGCTGACGCTGCGCTGCGACGAGAGCCTTGTGGAGGACTCCAAGAAGTTCCCCAACGGCCTCATCCCCGGCCAGTACCTGTGCAAGATCCCGCAGCAGGGGTTCCTGTTGCGCGCCGACGCGGCGCTGTCGTTCGTGAAGCTCAACGCGGCGTACAAGAAGCGGTTCGGGGTCGACATGTGCGTCCGTGACGCCTACCGCGACCTGGCCGAGCAGCAGCGGCTGTACTACGCGCGGCCTGGCTTCGCGGCGATCCCCGGGCACAGCAACCACGGCCTCGGCCAGGCGCTCGACCTGTGCGGCGGGGTGCAGACGTCGGGTTCGGTGCAGTTCACGTGGCTTGAGGCGAACGCGGGCACCTACGGGTGGTTCCACCCGTCATGGGCGTACAGCAGCCCGTTCGAGCCCTGGCACTGGGAGTTCGGCACCCAGGACCGCTGAAACGGCGAATGCGCACATCCCCCAAGGAATGTGCGCATCCGTGACGCGTCAGGCGGACGGCGTGGCCGTCGACGCCGTCGAAGACGAGGACGAGTCGCTCTTGGCCGGGGCCGCGGACTCGGTCTTGGTCTCCGCCTTCTTGTCCGTGGACGCCGACGTCGACGTGGTCGCCGGGGTCGTGGACGAGCCGGATCCCCGGCTGTCGTTCCGGTAGAAGCCCGAGCCCTTGAACACGATTCCCACGGCCGAGAAGACCTTGCGGAGGTTGCCGCCGCAGTTGGGGCACTCGGTGAGGGCGTCGTCGGTGAACTTCTGGACGACTTCCAGCCCCTCGCCGCAATCAGCGCACGCGTACTGGTACGTGGGCACGGTCACTCCTTCGCAACACTGTTGGCACTCGGCATCGCCGACTGCCAATAGTACGTCTAGTCTCCGCGCTCTCCGAACCAGCCCGCCAGCTTGCCGCGCCTGCTCACCGCGCGCAGTCGGCGTTCGGCCTCGTCGCGGTCCTCGGCGGTGGTGACGACCAGGAGCTGGTCGCCGCCCTGCAGGACGGTGTGCGCACCGGGGACGAAGCTGTGCTTTTCCACCATCCGGCCCGCCCCGACGGTCTCGCGCAGCACCATCGTGATCTGCGCGCCCTTGGGCAGCCGCAGTTCGAAGATCTCCACGCCGGACAGCTTGGAGTCGTCGGGGATCTTGACCTGCAGGAGGTCGGCCTTGAGCTCTTCCAACGGGGCCGCCTCGACGCCCAGATCGGTCGGCTGCCCCTCGTCGGTGATCTTGAGCTTCTTGGCGAAGACGGGCAGCGTCGGCCCCTGCACCAGCGTGAAGATCACCACAATGATGAAGACCGCAGAGAACAGCTCGTCCGCTCCCGCGACGTGTTCGGTCATCGGCACCGTCGCGAAGATGATCGGGACGGCCCCGCGCAGCCCCGCCCACGACAGGAACGCCTTCTCCCGCCAGCTCACCCCGAACCCGGTGGTCGCGATGATGACGGACAGGGGCCGCGCCACGAACGAAAGGATCAGCCCCACGACGACCCCGAAGACAAGCTGCCCAGGCAGCTCCGCAGGGGAGGCGAGCAGCCCGAGCATGATGAACAGCCCGATCTGCGCGAGCCACGCGACGCCCTCGGCGAACCCGAGGGTGGCGGGCCGGTGCGGGAGCTTGGAGTTGCCCAGGACGAGCGCGCCCAGGTAGCAGGCGAGGAAGCCGGACGCGTGCAGCATGGTCGCGCCGCCGTACGCGGCGAAGCCGAGCGACATGACGGCGAGCGGGTACAGCCCGGACGCCGGGAGCGCGACCCCGCGCAGCACCCGGGCCCCGAGCCACCCGATGAGCAGCCCGACGATCCCGCCGACGACGAGCTCGTAGACGAGGATGCCGAGCAGCGCGCCCGCGCCCGTGTCGTTGTGGTGGGTGCTGCTCAGCATGACGACGAGGATGACGACGGGCGCGTCATTGAACCCCGACTCGGCCTCCAGCATCCCGGCAAGACGCGGCGGCAGAGGCAGCCTGCGCAGTACGGAGAAGACGGCGGCGGAGTCGGTGGGCGCGAGGACCGCGCCGAGCAGCAGCGCGATCCGCCAGTCCGCGCCGAGCAGGTAGTGCGCGGCTCCGGCGACGATGACGATGCTGAGCGACGTGCCCACGATGGCCAGCGACATCGCGGCGGGGACGCCCCCGCGCACATGCCGCCAGTCGGTGGTGAGGCCGCCCTCGATGAGGATGATGACGAGCGCGGTGAGCCCGAGCGTCTGGGCGAGCGCGGTGTCGTCGAACTGGATGCCGACGGGTCCTGACTCGCCGAGCAGCAGCCCGATGCCGAGGTAGGCGAGCAGGCTCGGCAGGCCGAGCCGGTACGACAGCCGGACCGCCACGATGGCCACAAGGACCATCACCGCGCCGAACGCGAGCCACTCGTCAAGCCCCACAGACCACCTCCGTCGGGCAATTATCCCGAACGGAACGGTACCGCCGCGCCGGGCGTGCCTCAGGGGGAGGGTGGTCGGCGGGTGACGCGGGGGCCCAGACCGTTCACGACGTGCTTGACGGGCTCGCCGGAGACGAGTCGAGTGAGGTTCGCTACGACTTCGCCGATGATGGCGATCTGGGCCTGTCCGCTGGCTCCGGCGGCGTGCGGGGACAGCAGGACGTTCTCGTGCGACCGCAGCGGGTGACGCTCGGGCAGGGGTTCGGTCTCGTAGACGTCGAGGGCCGCCCCGCCGAGCGCGCCGGAATCCAACGCGTCGAGGACGGCGGCGTCGGGCACGATGCCGCCGCGCGCGACGTTCACCAGCAGCGCCCCGGGCGGCAGCAGCGCGAGTTCCGACGGCCCGATCAGCCCGCGCGTCTCCGCGGTGAGCGGCAGCGCGACGACGAGGACGCCGCTGACCGCGAGCAGTTCGCGCAGCGGCAGGTACTCCGCGACGGCCTCCGCCCGTGGCGTACGGCTCCAGTAAGACACCCGGCAGCCCAGCGCGCTGAACAGCCGGGCGGCCTCCGCCCCGATCGCGCCGTACCCGACAATGCCGACATGCTGGGCGTGCAGCTCGCGTCCGCCGATCTCCAGCTGCGGCCAGCCGCCCTCGCGCATCCGCCGGTCGGCCCACGCGAGCCTGCGGCAGAGCGCGAACGCCGCGCCGACGGCCCACTCGGCGACCGCGCGGGTGTTCGCGCCGGGGGTGTTGGCGACGGCGACGCCGGCCCGCGTCAGCGCAGGAATGTCGCAGCTGTCCACGCCGACCTGCGGCATCTGCACGAACGCCAGGCGCGGCGCGGCCGCGACTGCCGCGGCGTCGAGGGCGAGTTCCCCGGTGAAGTCCCCGATGACGGCGTCGGCCTCGGCCAGCGCCTCGTGCAGGCCGGATTCGTCGCGGGCGCGCGGCACGACGAACTCGGCCCGCGCCCGCACGTCGGCGAACAGGGCGTCGATCAGCTCCACCGGAAGCGGCGGCAGCGCCGCGATCCTCCACATGCACCGCACCCTAGAAGACCCCGCCGACATTTCCGCCGGGCCCCCGCTCAGAGCCGGTGGAACCCCGACGGCGTCGCCACGGCCCGCACCGGCACGTCATGCGGCTTCGACGGCAGCTCCGCGACGAACTCGTCGTCGTACACGACCCCGACGGTCAGGATCGCGGGGCCGACCCGCGCAAGCGCGCGGTCGTAGTACCCCCCTCCCCGCCCCAGCCGCGTCCCGTCCGACGAGACCGAGAGCGCCGGCACGAGGACGACGTCCGCCGCCTTGATCGCGTCGACTCCACGGGGTGGCTCCGTGGGCTCCAGAAGGCCGTAGCGCCCTTCGCGCAAAGATTCCGGACCCTCGTAGGAGGCCCAGTCCAACTCGCCGTCAGAACGGACGAGAGGGATGAGCACGTACGAACCACGCTTCCACAGGGCGAAGAGCAAACTTCTCGTGCCCGGTTCGTTACCCACTGAGACATATGCTGCGATGGACGAAGCCATCTCAAGCTCGGGAACGGTGAGGAGGACGTCGCGTATGGCGGAGCTCGCCCTGTCTTGTTCGGGACTGGGTAGGACACTCCGTGCTTGACGTATATGGGTTCGCAACGAGGGCTTAACGTCTTCCTGCACCCGACACTCCCTTCAGTTGACTAGGGTTTTTCCTATGGCCGACATCTCACCCGTAACCAAGGCAGTGGTTCCCGCAGCAGGACTCGGCACCCGATTCTTGCCCGCGACCAAGGCGACGCCCAAGGAAATGCTGCCGATCGTGGACAAGCCCGCGATCCAGTACGTCGTCGAGGAGGCGGTCTCCGCGGGCCTCTCCGACGTCCTGATGATCACCGGTCGGTCGAAACGTTCCATCGAGGACCACTTCGACCGCGCCTACGAGCTCGAGGAGGCGCTGCGCCATAAGGGCGACACCGCGCGGCTCGCCTCGATCCAGGAGTCGGCCGAGCTGGCCCAGATCCACTATGTCCGCCAGGGTGAGCCCAAGGGCCTCGGCCACGCGGTGCACTGCGCCGCCCAGCATGTCGGCAATGAGCCGTTCGCGGTGCTGCTCGGCGACGACCTCATCGGCTCCAGCGACCCGCTGCTCAAGCGCATGATCGAGGTGCGCCAGCAGTACGGCGGCAGCGTCGTGGCGCTCATGGAGGTCCCCGAGGACCAGGTCTACAAGTTCGGCTGCGCGGCGATCTCCGGCAACGTCGAGGACGACGTGGTCGAGGTCTCCGACCTCGTGGAGAAGCCGTCGATCGAGGACGCGCCGAGCAACTGGATCATCATCGGCCGCTACGTCCTCGACCCCGAGGTCTTCGACGTGCTCGCCAAGACCGCCCCGGGACGCGGCGGCGAGATCCAGCTGACCGACGCGCTGCGCACCCTCGCGACGATGCCGTCGGAGAACGGCGGCGGCGTGCGCGGCGTGCTGTTCCGCGGCAACCGCTTCGACACCGGCGACAAGCTCGACTACCTGCGCACCGTCGTCCAGTTCGCCGCCGAGCGCGACGACCTGGGCGCGGACTTCCTCGGCTGGCTCAAGGAGTTCGTGGCCGACCGCGAGGTCTGAGGGCCGGGTCGCGCGTGCGCCGCGGGTGGTCCGTGAAATACATGGGGGCATGAGATCTGTCTCCGACCACCTCGCCGCGATCGTCGCCAGGCTCACCGCGCTGCCTCCGCTCCGGCTTCCCCTGCTGGAGGCGGCCGGCACGGTGCTCGCCGAAGAGGTGCGCTCACCCGTCGACCTCCCCCCGTTCGACAACTCCGCGATGGACGGCTACGCGGTACGCGCCGCCGACCTCGCCGCACTCCCCGTGACGCTACCCGTCGTCGCCGACATTCCCGCGGGATCGGTCGCGACGACGGGCGTCACGCCGGGCACCGCCGCGCGGATCATGACCGGCGCGCCCCTGCCCGAGGGGGCCGACACCGTCGTGCAGGTCGAGTGGACCGACGGCGGCGTGCGCGAGGTGCGCATCGACAGGGCCCCTCCGCTCGGCACGAGCATTCGGCGGGCGGGCGGTGACGTGCGGCGCGGCGACGTCGTCCTGGCCGAGGGGGTTCGGCTCGGCGCGGCGCAGCTGGGGATCGCGGCTTCGGCCGGGCGGGCCGAGCTGCTGGTGCGGCCCAGGCCGCGCGTCGTGGTGCTGTCCACCGGCGACGAGTTGCGCGTCCCCGGCACGCCGCTTGAGCCCGGCCAGATCTGGGACTCCAACAGCTTCATGCTCGCCGCCGCCGTCGCCGAGGCGGGCGGGGTGGCCCTGCGCCGTTCCTTCGTCGGCGACGACCCCGCGAAGGTGCGCGCCGTCCTCGACGAGCAGCTCGAGCACGCCGACGCCGTCATCACCACCGGCGGCGTGTCTATGGGCGCGTACGACGTCGTCAAGGAGGTGCTGTCGGGCGGGGGAGAGGTCGAGTTCTCCAAGGTGGCGATGCGTCCCGGCAAGCCGCAGGGCTTCGGCCTGCTCGGCGGGCGCGTCCCTCTGTTCACCCTTCCCGGCAACCCTGTGAGCGCGTACGTGTCGTTCCAGGTGTTCGTCCGTCCGGCGCTGCGTTACCTCCAGGGACTCGCCCCCGAAGGGCTCCCAGCCGTGACGGCCGTCACCGAGTCCGCCCTGACGTCTCCCGCAGGGCTCCAGCACTACCTGCGGGCGTCACTGACCTTCGAAGACGGTCGTTATCGGGTCAGTCCGGCGTCCGCGCAGGACTCCCACCAGATGCGGGCGCTCGCCAACTCGTCAGGTCTCATCGTCCTTCCGGCCGACGTGACGGAGCTGCCCGCGGGCGGCGAGGCCGAGGTGCTTAGGCTGCCCTCGTGAAGTTCTCCCACCTCGACTCCCAAGGCGCGGCCCGCATGGTCGACGTCTCCGCCAAGGACGTTACCGTCCGTACCGCGACCGCGCGCGGGTTCGTCAGGCTGTCGGCCGAGTGCGTCGCGGCCCTGCGCGACAACGCGGTCCCCAAGGGCGACGCCCTGTCCGTCGCGCGTATAGCGGGGATCATGGGCGCGAAGAGGACCGCCGACCTCGTACCGATGTGCCACCCGATCCCGATCCACGGCGTGAAGGTCGAGCTCGAGGTGACCGACGAAGGGGTCGCCATCGAGACGTTCGCCAAGACGGCGGACAGAACCGGCATAGAGATGGAGGCCCTCACGTCGGTGACCGTGGCCGCCCTCGCCCTGGTCGATATGGTCAAGGCGGTCGATCCCGCCGCAGTCATCACCGACGTGCGGGTCGTGGAGAAGACCGGAGGCAAGACCGGAACCTGGAACCGACCCTCCGACGAACAGGACAGCGACACATGACCGTGCGCGCGCTAGCGGTGACCGTCTCGACCCGCGCGGCGGGCGGCGTCTACGAGGACCGCTCCGGCCCGCTCCTGGCCGAACTCCTGCGCGAGTGGGGCTGCCAGGTCGACGGCCCCCGCGTCATCCCCGACGGCACCGCGGTCCTGACCGTGCTGAAGCAGGCCGTGGAGGACCGCTACGACGTCGTCGTCACCTCGGGCGGAACCGGGCTCACCCCGACCGACCAGACGCCCGAGATGACCAAGGCGGTCCTGGAACGCGAGGTCCCCGGGATCGCCGAGGCGATCCGGCAGCGCGGGTCGGTCGCGACCGCGATCCTGTCACGCGGCCTGGCCGGGACGGCGGGCGGAACCCTCATCGTCAACCTGCCCGGCTCCACGGGCGGCGTCCGCGAGGGCATGGCGGTACTCGGCCCCGTACTGTCCCACGCCATCTCCCAGATCAACGGCGGCGACCACCCCCGCCCCCCCGCCCCCCCACGCGACTAAGCGCGCTGGCGTCCCCGCAGATAGCGCGCCTACCCGCGCCTGCTCACGCGCGAGTAGCGCGCGTACCCGGGCCTGCTCACGCGCGAGTAGCGCGCGTACCCGGGCCTGCTCACGCGCGAGTAGCGCGCGTACCCGGGCTTGCTCACGCGCGAGTAGCGCGCGTACCCGGGCTTGCTCACGCGCGAGTAGCGCGCGTACCCGCGCTTGCTCACGCGCGAGTAGCGCGCTGGCATCCCCGCGAACAGCGCGCTGGCTCACCCGCGAATAGCGCGCGTACCAGCGCGCTACTCACGCGCGAGTAGCGCGCTGGCTTGCCCGCGAGCAGCGCGCGTACCGGCGCCTGCTCACCCGCGACTAAGCGCGCTGGCGTTCGTGCGAATGGGCGCGCGGATGGCGGAGTGTGCCTCTGCCGCGCAATCATGGTGGTGTGGAACGGATGCGAGGCTGGCCGGTCACGCTGACCGAGGGGCCGGTCGGGCTGCGGCCCCTGCGGCTGCGGGACGCGGCGACATGGCGTGACGTGAGGGTGCGCAACGCCGAGTGGCTGCGGCCGTGGGAGCCCACCAACCCCGAGACGCCCCTGTTCCGCAGCGGTCTCGGCCCGTACTACAGCATGATCCACACGATGCGCCGCGAGGCGCGCAACGGCCTGTCGCTGCCGTGGGTCGTCACCTACGACGACGTGTTCGTCGGCCAGATCACCGTCGGCGCGATCGTGTGGGGGTCGGCCCGCAGCGCCCAGGTCGGCTACTGGATCGACCGCGCCTACGCCGGACGCGGCATCACCCCGACCGCCGTCGCGCTCGCCGTCGACCACGCGTTCTTCACCGTCGGCCTGCACCGGGTCGAGGCGGCGATCCGGCCGGAGAACGCCGCGTCACGGCGTGTCGTAGAGAAACTCGGCTTCCGCGACGAGGGGGTGCGCCGCCGTCAACTGCACATCGACGGGGCGTGGCGCGACCACATCTGCTACGCGCTCACCTCCGAGGACGTCCCCGACGGCCTCGCCGCCCGCTGGCGGGCCAGGGGCGCACGGCAGTGAGGCGGACGGCGGTAACGCGCGCGGCGGGGGACCGGCACTAACGCCAAACCCCGGATGATCCTCACGATCGAGAAAACTTCGCTCAAGAACGGGTCATCACTGGAGAGATCTCACGACACACCGTCCCCTATGCTCGTCAAGACTAGGCCCCGGACCTACCGTGCCGAAAGTGAGCATGCCAACGTCCCGGAGCCGCATCGCTCCCGGGAGTGCTCGCCCAGAGCCGGTCCGGGAGGGATGTCGATGAGCAGCACCCTCCTGTATCTGGCGATCGTCGCCGTCTGGGCCGTCGTGCTCGTGCCGATGTGGCTGCACCGCGACTCCGACACCCCCTCCGGCTTCACCCGGCTGCTCGCCCGCCGCCCCCAGGCCGCCGAGTACGACGACTACGCGTTCGACGAGTCCGACGCGTTCGAAGACTCCGACAAACCCCTCGAATCCCCCGAGACCGAACCCGAGGTCACGCCCGCCGCGCCGCCCCCCGCCTTCCCCGCCGACGAGGAAGACGACGACCTCGACGTGCCCGAGCCGGTGCGCCGCCCCGTCCGTCAGCCGCTCACCAACGGGCACCGCAGGGCCCGCCGCTCGGCCGTCATCGCGCGCCGCCGCCGCAACACCTCGACCCTGACCCTGGTCACCGTCGCCTCGTTCCTCGCCGCGCTGCTTACGCCCGCGCCGTTCTGGATCGCGCTGCCCCCGGTCGCCCTGTTCGCCGCCCACCTCGCGCTGCTGCGCACCGCCACCCGCGTCGACGCCGTCCGCGCGGCCGAGCGCCGGGCCGTCCTGACGGCGCGCGCCGCCGAGCGCCGCGCCGCCGAGGCCGCCGCCCGCGAGGCCGCCGCTTTGCGGCCGACCGCCTCGATCCTCCCGTTCTCGGCCCGTCAGGCACCCACCGAGGTCTTCGACCAGTTCGCCGACCAGCCCAAGGCCGTCGGCGACTGAGGTCAGCAGGCCCGGGCGGGGTGCGCGGGCTCGGTCCAGAGCGGCTGCCGCTCGGTCGTGTCGAGGAAGCGGTGCAGCGCGCCACGGGTGCGGGTGAGGGCGGCGATGTGCTCGTCGGTGCGGCGCAGCCTGTCGCGCAGGACGTCGAGGAGCTCCGGGCAGTGCGCGATGTCGGGCGCGCTGCCGGTGGAGCACGGCAGCAGGGTGCGGATCTCCTCGGTCGACAGGCCCGCCTCCAGCAGCCGCCTGATCTGCGTGACGGTCAGGACGGCGTCCTCGCCGTAGTCGCGGTAGCCGTTCGCGCCTCTGCGGGGCTCGAGCAGGCCCTGGGCCTCGTAGTAGCGCAGCTGGTGGGCGTTCACCCCGGTCCGCCGGCTCAGCTCACCGATCAGCACGCGGCCTCCCCTTGACCTTCATACCGGTGTCAACGCTGACGATTCTGCCATCGGAGATGTCTCACCCGAAGGGGTACGACCATGTCGAATCAGCCTTACTCCGCCACGCCGGTGACGGTGCTCGGCCTCGGTCTCATGGGGAGCGCGCTTGCGGCGGCGTTCCTTGCGGCCGGGCATCCCACGACCGTATGGAATCGCAGTACGGCGAAGGCGAAGCCGCTCGTGGACAAGGGGGCGAAGGCGGCGGCCTCCGTCGAGGAGGCCGTCGCGGCGAGCCCGCTCGTCGTGGTGTGCGTGTCGGACTACCCGGCCGTGCGCGCGCTTCTTGAGCCGCTTGGCCCGGCGCTTGACGGACGCGTCCTGGTGAACCTGACCTCGGGGACGTCAGGGGAGGCGAGGGAACTCGCGCAGTGGGCGGACGGCAAGGCGGCCGCCTACCTTGACGGGGCCATCCTCGCCACGCCCGGAGCCGTCGGAAGCGAGGCGGCTGTCTTGTTCAGCGGGCCGCGCGCCGCCTTCGAGCTGCATGAACCCGCGTTCCGCAGCCTCGGTGAGGGAGCGGCTTACCTGGGCGAGGACCACGGCCTCGCGTCCCTGTACGACGTAGCCGTGCTCGGCCTTATGTGGCAGACCCTGAACGGGTTCCTGCACGGCGCGGCTCTGCTCGGCGCTGCGGGGGTGGAAGCCAAGTCGTTCGCTGGGATCGCGGCCGAGAGCCTGCGGACCGTCGCGGGGTGGCTGCCGGGGAACGCCGAGCAGATCGACGCCGGTGACTTCCAGGCGGTGGACGCGACGCTCGACACGCACCTCGCGGCGATGGACCACCTCGTGGAGGAGAGCGAGGCGCTGGGCGTGGACGTCGAGCTGCCGCGCGCTATCCGGGACCTGGCTCGGCGGGCCGCGGACGCCGGGTATGGCGGCGGCGAATACGCGGTGCTCGTGAAGCTGTTCGAAGCGCCGGGTTCGCGGCGTTCGCCGGAGTAGCCGGGAGCGGGCTCGGGTGGCGTGGTGTCCTGTTCGTCTCGTAACGTCGTGGTGTGACCGTCACGGAGAGGGAGACACGGACGCTGCCCGCGCTCGCGGCCGGCGCGGTGGACCTGCCGTTCGTGATCCTCGGGTGGCGCGAGGTCATCGGGCGCGACACGACGTGGAACGAGCACTCGCACCCGTTCCACGAGCTGCTGTGGAACGAGCGCGGCGCGTCGACGGCGGTCGTCGGTGAGCGGGTCTGGACGATCACGCCGACGCTCGGCATGTGGATGCCCGCCGGGGTGCTGCACTCGGGGTCGGCGATCGCCGGGACGTGGTGCCGCGCGAACTTCTTCGGATTCGGGACGATGACGTCGCTGTCGGACACTCCGGTCGCGGTGGAGATCACCCCGCTTCTCCGGCTTCTGCTGGAACGTCTGGCGGACTCGTCATTGTCCGACTCCTCGCGCGCGGTGACCGAGGCGATGGTCCTCGACGTCCTCGCCCCGTCGCCGCGCGAACTCCTGTTGCACATGCCGACGTCGGACCTGCTGCGGCCGATCGCCGACGCCGTCCGTGAGAACCCCGGAGACCCCCGCACGCTGACGGACTGGGCCCGTCACCTCGGCGTCAGCCCCCGGACGCTCACGCGCGCGTTCAACGCCGAGACGGGCACGAGCTTCGCCCGCTGGGTCGCCGCGGTCCGCGCGCAGCACGCGGTGGCGCTGCTGACCCGGGGGTGGGACGTCGACGGCGTCGCCGAGCAGGTCGGGTACCGCTCGGCGAGCGCGTTCGGCGCGGCGTTCCGCCGCACGACGGGCCTGACGCCCGGCGCGTTCCGCTACCCCTCCTGACGCCCTTGTTCCGAATGTCCCGTTCACCGGGTGGCCGGATCGCGATATCGGCTGGCTCAAAAGCTCGATTGCGACAAGTCGGTCAATTCTCCTAGGGTTCAGCCAAGGCAAGGCTTACCTAACTTGCGGAGTGCAGAGGGTGCCGCGGCACGGACGGAACCGGGGACCGGACCGGCGGGCGCCTGCGGATCGTGAAAGTGGAGAACGGATGAAGCGCCCCTTCGGCCGCGTCCTTGTGGCGGCGGCCCTACTGGTCGGCGTCGCGGGCTGCGGCGGGTCCTCGGACACCAAGGACGAAGGCGCAGCGGCACCCGCCGCGGCGGCCTTCCCGATGACGATCGAGCACGCGCTCGGCACCACGACGATCCCGGCGAAGCCCGAGCGCGTCGCCACCGTCAACTGGGCGAACCACGAGGCCCCGCTGGCGCTCGGCGTGGTCCCGGTCGGCATGGCCGCCGCGAACTTCGGCGACGACGACGGCGACGGCCTGCTGCCCTGGGTCAAGGAGCGGCTCACCGAGCTGAAGGCCGACACCCCGGTTCTCTTCGACGAGACCGACGGCATCGACTTCGAAGCCGTCGCCGATACCAAGCCGGACGTTATCCTCGCCGCCTACTCGGGCCTCACCCAGCAGGATTACGACACCCTCAGCGAGATCGCCCCCGTCGTCGCGTTCCCCAAGGCCGCCTGGGCGACCCCGTGGCGCGAGATCATCAAGCTGAACAGCAAGGCGATCGGCCTGGAGGCCGAGGGCGACAAGCTGATCGGCGACATCGAGGGGCAGATCAAGGACGTCGTCGGCAAGTACCCGCAGTTGCAGGGCAAGTCGATCATGTTCATGACGCACGTCGACCCTAATGACGTCAGCGAGGTCGGCTTCTACACGACGCATGACACCCGCACCCTCTTCTTCGAGGACCTCGGCCTGAAGATCGCCGACAGCATCGTGGAGGCGTCCAAGGGCACGGACAAGTTCGCGCTCAGCCGCAGCGCCGAGCAGATCGACGCCTTCAACGACGTCGACATCATCACCGGCTACGGCGACGAGAAGAACGAACTCCTCGGCATCCTGCAGAAGGACAAGCTCCTGTCGAAGATCCCGGCGGTCGAGCGCGGCTCGGTCTACCTGCTGCCCAGCACGACCCCGCTCGGCACCGCGGCCAACCCGACCCCGCTGTCGATCTCGTGGGTGCTCGAGGACTACGTCAAGGCGCTCGCCGGAGCCGCCGACAAGGTCAAGTGACCGCACAGGACGCCAGGCGCGCGCCGGACCCCGCGATCGTGCGGAGTTCGGCGCGTGCGCGCGTGCTGTGGTTGCTCGTTGTGCTCGCGGTACTGGGCGCGGTGATGCTCGCGTCGGTGGCGTTCGGGTCGCGTGACGTAGGGCTCGCCGACGTATGGGCCGGGCTCTCGGGAGCCGACGAGACCCTGGAACAGGCCGCGGTAGCCAAGCGGGTGCCTCGGACGCTGCTCGCTGTCGTCATAGGCGCGGCGTTGGGCCTGTCGGGAGCCGTCATGCAAGGCGTGACGCGTAACCCGCTCGCGGAGCCGGGCATCCTCGGGGTCAACATGGGAGCTTCGCTTACGGTCGTCGTGGCCGTGGCGTTCTTCGGGCTCGCCTCCCCGACCATGTACATCTGGGTGGCCATGGGCGGCGCTGCGGTGTCGGCTGTGTTCGTCTATACCGTCGGCTCGCTTGGCCGGGGAGGGGCGACGCCGCTCAAGCTCGCGCTGGCCGGAGCCGCCACCTCCGCCGCGTTCTCCTGCCTGGTCAGCGCGGTCGTGCTGCCGCGCAACGACATCGCGGGGAGCTTCAAGCTCTGGCAGATCGGCGGCGTGGGCGGCGCGTCCTACGAGCGGATAGGGCAGGTACTTCCCTTCCTCGCCGTAGGGCTGGTGATCTGCCTGCTGTCCGCGCGCGGGCTCAACTCCCTGGCCCTCGGCGACGAACTCGCCGCGGGGCTCGGCGAGCGCGTCGCCGTCGTCCGTGGCCTGGCCGCGCTCGGCGCTGTGGTGCTCTGTGGGGCCGCGACGGCCGTCGCCGGGCCCATCGCCTTCGTCGGGCTCGTCGTGCCGCACGCGTGCCGTCTGCTGGTCGGCGTGGACCACCGGTGGCTGCTGCCGTTCTCCGCGCTCACCGGCGCGGCCCTGCTCACCGTCGCCGACGTCGCAGGCCGCGTCGTCGCACGGCCGCAGGACATCGAGGTCGGCATCGTGACCGCCCTGATCGGCGCGCCGTTCTTCATCCACATCGTCCGGCGGCAGAAGGTGCGTGAGCTGTGAGCGCGGTCATCGTGCGGCCGTCCGTCGTGGAGGCCGTCCGGCGGGGGCGGCGTAGGAACTCCGCGCGCCGTCGTCTGGTGATGGGGGTGCTCGCCGTGCTCGTCGTCGCCGGGTTCGCGGTGACGCTCATGGTCGGCAAGACGTTCTACCCGCCCGGCGACGTGTGGCGGGTGATCCTCGGCGAGCAGGTGCCCGGCGCGACCTTCACCGTCGGACGGCTCAGGCTGCCGCGCGGCGTCCTCGCGGCCGTCGCCGGGTTCTCCTTCGGCATGGCCGGGGTGACCTTCCAGACGATGCTCCGCAATCCGCTCGCCAGCCCCGACATCATCGGCATCAGCTCGGGCGCGAGCGCGGCGGCGGCCATCGCGATCGTGTCGCTGTCGCTCGGCGGGACGCAGGTGTCGGCCATCGCGATCGTCGCGGCCCTGGCCGTCGCGCTGCTGGTGTACAGCCTCGCCTTCCGCGACGGCGTCGTCGGCACAAGGCTCATCCTCATCGGGATCGGCATCTCCGCGATCCTGGACAGCGTCACCTCCTACGTGCTGTCGGAGGCGGCCGAATGGGACCTCGCGGAGGCGACCCGCTGGCTTACGGGCAGCCTCAACGGCGTCGGCTGGCAGCAGACGGTACCGGCTTCCCTTGCGCTGCTCGTCTTGGCCCCCGTACTGCTCCTCAAGGGCCGTGACTTGTCCGCGATGCAGCTAGGCGACGACACCGCGTCGGCGCTCGGCGTCCGGGTGGAGCGGTCGCGGATCGTGGTGATCGTCGCGGCGGTCTGCCTGATCGCGTTCGCCACCGCCGCGGCGGGGCCGATCGCGTTCGTCGCGTTCCTGTCCGGGCCGATCGCGGCTCGGCTCGTCGGGACCGGCGGGTCGCTGCTCGTCCCGGCCGGGCTGGTCGGGGCGCTGCTGGTCCTGGTCGCCGACTTCACCGGGCAGTACGCGTTCGACGTGCGCTACCCCGTCGGCGTCGTCACCGGCGTGCTCGGCGCGCCCTACCTCGTCTACCTGATCGTCCGTTCGCACCGGGCCGGAGGCTCGCTATGACCACCTCCCACTCCCTGTCCGCCGAAAGGCTGTCGCTCGGCTACGGCGACCGTCTTGTGGTCGAAGGGCTCGACCTCGCCGTGCCGCCGGGGCGGATCACCGTCATCGTCGGCGCTAATGCGTGCGGGAAGTCCACGCTGCTGCGGTCGCTTTCGCGGCTTCTCGCGCCGCGTGACGGACGCGTCGTCCTGGACGGCAAGGAGGTGCACAGGACGAACGCCAAGGAGCTGGCGCGTACGCTCGGGCTTCTTCCACAGTCGCCCATCGCGCCGGAGGGGATCACCGTTCTCGACCTCGTCGGACGGGGTCGTCACCCGCATCAGGGGATCTTCTCCCGGTGGAACGAGAAGGACGACGTCGCCGTCGCCGCGGCCTTGGAGGCCACCCAGACGACCGACCTTGCGGACCGTTCCGTCGATGAGCTCTCGGGCGGACAACGCCAGCGCGTATGGATCGCGATGGCGCTCGCCCAGCAGACCGACCTCCTTCTCCTCGACGAACCCACCACGTTCCTCGACGCAAGCCACCAGGTCGAGGTCCTCGACCTGCTCACCGACCTGAACCGGGACAGGGGCACGACCATCGTGATGGTCCTGCACGACCTCAACCTCGCCGCCCGGTACGCCGACCACCTCATCGCGATCGCGGACGGCGGGCTGTATGCGTCAGGGACTCCTGCGGAAGTGCTCACCGAGGAGTGCGTGCGTGCCGTCTTCGGGCTCGAAAGCAGGGTCATCGAGGACCCCGTCTCAGGGAAGCCGCTGATGCTGCCGATAGGCAGGCACCACGTACGGGAGACCGCCTCGGCCGAGTGACGGCTCAGGGCTTCAGGCAGCCCGTGCCGCGCTGGACGCGCAGCCGGGACGGGTCGGCGGTCTCCTCGGCGCTCACCCAGCCGACGCCTTCGAGATCGGCCCGTATGCGGTCCTCGGTGCCGCGCAGGAGGCCGCCGACGTCGACGGTGAGGCCCTGGGCCGCCCAGTGGTCCGCGAGGCGCTGGAGGGCCGTCACGGGCGGCCCGGCGACGGCGACGCGGAAGTCGGCGGTGTGGCGGGTCTCGCCGGTGTCCTTGCCGGTCAGGCCGCTTTCGCACTCGTCCTCCGACGTGCCCTCGAGGGTCGGGTCGGTGCCCAGGACCTCGCGGGACGAGGTGGTGACGAGGCCGTCGAGGAGGGTTTCCGCGTCGGGCAGGGCTGTCGCCTTGTGGCCGTGCAGGGGGCCGTCGGGGTTCGCGGCGGGGCGGGGCGGGGTCCTGCCGTCGTCCAGGCCGGGGAGGCGGGGGCCGAAGGCGTCCTGGAGTTCGGCGCGCTGCCAGGTGCGTGTGTTGGAGTGGCCGTCGCCGTCGCGTATGGCGACGTTGAGGACGTCGATACCGCCGAGGTGATTACGCCAGGTGATCTTGGCGGCGCGCTTCCCGAAGCCGACCTCGTTCTTGCTGTCGTGCAGGGGGAGCGTGGTGACGGCGTCGACGGAGACCGTTGTCGTGCCGTTCGTCTGCGATGTGGTGATCTTGGGGGAGTCGACGCCGGCGGCCTCCCAAGGGTCCTGCGGCTTGGGCGTCGGGCCGTCCGTGGTGCATCCGGCTGCGGCGAGCAGGACGAGGAGCGCCGCCGCTCCGGCAGTACGCATCCGCATGAGGACCCCCTTGCGCGTGATCTCCGTCGCCCTTATGACGCGTGCGCGGCGGGCGAAGTGCGAGATGGATGAGCGAGCCGGATGAGAAGGCCCTCATCGTCGGCCAATGGACGGCTCACCCGGTCCGCACATCGTGAGGGCATGAGCGAAACGCTGTGGTCCGCGCAGGACGGGGAACTCGGGCAGGTGTGGGAGGCGGCCGTCGCCGCTTCCGGGGGAGTCTTCCGCGACGCCGTCACGACCTACCTCGACGTCCAGCCCGGCGGGACGACGGTCGCCGCCGAGGTCGACGCCGTGTGGCCCGACCGGGGGCGGGCCACGGAGACGTTCGCGGCGAGCACGTCGCGTAGGGCGCGGGGAGCCTTGCGGATGTCGGACGGGGTCCGCGAGATCGGCGTCTGGAGGTTCCCGCACGATCCCGCCCTGCCGGGCTTGGCGCGGGCTTGTGACGCCTCGCGTATACGGGCGCTTCTCGAGGGGCTTGGCGTGGACGTCTCCGAGGCGCGGCTTTCGATGCACGCCTACCGGCCGCTGCGCAGGGCCGTCATCGAGGTCCGTACGCCGAGCGCGAGCATCTTCGTGAAGGCGCTGCGGCCGGATCGGGTCGAAGGCGTCCATCTGCTTCACCGGGCCGCCTCCGGGACGCGTATGCCGGAGAGCCTCGGATGGACCGACGACGGGCTCCTTGTCCTCGCGGGCCTCGGGGGGCGGTCCTTGCGCGACGTTCTTCTGGAGGGGGACCCCTCGGGGATCGACCCTGCCGAGTTCGTCGAGGTGCTGGGGGAGTTGCCCGCGGAGTTCGTCGCGCGGGGGACGCGTCCGGGGTGGGGGGAGAAGGCGCGGCACTACGCGGAAGTGGTGAGCGCGATCCTTCCCTCGGCGGGGCCGACCGCGCACGCGATCGCGGAAGCCGTGTCGGTGCCTACGGACTCGCCGCAGGTGCCCGTACACGGGGACTTCTACGAGACGCAGCTACTCATCACCGGTACGTCGGTCACAGGGTTGCTCGACATAGACACCGCGGGGGCGGGCGACCCGTACGACGACCCCGCCTGCCTGCTCGGACACCTCGCCGTCCTCGCCCAGCTCAGGCCCGACCGCGCGCACGTCATCGAGGAGTTCGCCGCGCGCTGCCTCGCCGAGTTCGAACGCCGCCTCGACCCGGAGCCGCTGCGCGCCCGTGTCGCCGCGGTCGTCCTGTCCCTCGCCACCGGCGCGCACCGCGTCGCCGACACCGACTGGCCCGCGGTCCTGCGCGCCAGGCTCGCCCTCGCCGTCCACTGGTGCCCCGGCACGTCCGCCGCGGCCTGACCACCGAACCGATCAGTACAGAACGCCAGAAAGGAACAGTTTTCATGCCCAGCAAGCGCTCCTGGTTCGTCATCGCCACCGCGACCGCCACCGCCGGCGGCGTCATCGCCCTGGCGGCCACCGCCTCGGCCGACGACGACCTCCCGCTCAAGGACCCCAACACGACCGCCCAGATCCACCTCGCCGCCGACTCCGCGGACTCCGCCGCGTCCGCGAACTCCCCGGCCTCCGCGACCGCCAAGGCCCCGAAGGCCGACTCCGGCAAGCACGCTGACTCGGCGGACTCCGGAAACTCGGGGAACTCCGGAAACTCCGCGAACTCGGGGAGCTCCGCCAACTCGGCCAACTCGGGGAACTCCGCCAAGTCCGCGAACTCGCCGAGGTCGGCCAAGTCCCCGGCGTCGGCCAAGTCCCCGGTGTCCGCCAAGTCGCCCGTGTCCGCCAAGTCCCCGGTGTCGCCGAAGTCGCCCGCGTCGCCGCACTCCGCCCACAGCGCCGACAGCGCGGGCAGCGCCGACTGACCCGCCGCACGCCGACGGCCCGGGGACCTTGGTCGCCGGGCCGTCAAACGCGTGTTCAGGGCAGGTGGGCGGCCTCCGCCTTGGCGGACTGCGCCTCGGCCGTGCGGCCCAGGGCGTCGAGGGTGCGGCCCAGGCTCGTGAGCGCGGTGGCGAGCGGGGCGCGGTAGCGTCCGGGATTGGCGGCGTAGAGCGCCCGGCGCAGCTCGACGGCCTCCTGCTTGGCGGCGAGCGCCTGCTCCTTGCGGCCCAGATTGCCGAGCGTGATGCCCAGGCTGAGCAGGACCGAGGCGAGGGCGGCGCGGTGGCGTCCGGCGTCCTTCGCGTAGAGCGCGCGGCGCAAGGTGATGGACTCCTCGGCGGCCTTGAGCGCCTCGTCGTCCTGCTTGAGGCCGCTGAGGGTGGTGCTCAGCTCGTGCAGGCAGGCGGCGAGGAGCGGGCCGTGGCGGCCGGGGTCGGCGGCGTACAGCGCGCGCCGCAGCTCGACGGCCTCACGCGCGTAAGGCAACGCCTCGTCTTTCCGGTCGAGGTCGCCGAGCGTTACGGCGAGCGCCTGGACCGACGTCGCGAGGTCGGCGCGGTAACGGTCGGGGTCGGCGGCGTGGAGCGCGCGGCGCAGCTCGGCGGCCTCCCGCTTGACGGGGAGGGCTTCGTGATCCCGTCGCAGGGTGGTGAGGGTGGTGCCGAGGCTCTGCAGCGAGGAGGCGAGGCCGGGGCGGTAGCGCGCTGGATCGTCGGCGTAGAGGCCGCGACGTATCCGCACGGCCTGCCGTTTGACCTGCAACGCGTGCGCGTTCTGCCGGTCGCCGCTGAGCGCTATGCCGAGATTGTGCAGTGCGATGCCGAGACCGGCGACGCTCTTCGCGGACGCGACCGCCGCGACGTCGTCGCGGATCTGGCCCTCGGGGAGGCTGCCGAAGAGTTGTTCGGCCGCTGTATGGACGTCCTGCGGCCAGGTGGACGAGCCGGGGAAGGCGTCGATGAGCGTGAGCCAGGCGCGGGCGGGCGGGCTCGCCGCGTCACGGACGTCCGCGAGGAGCTGCGCGACCTCGGACGCGCTGCCCGGCCTGTCGTCCGGCTCCTTGGCCAGCAGCCGCGCGACGAGATCGGCGAGCGCCTCGGTGACGTCGGGGCGACGGCGTCGCAGGGGGACCGGCGCGTGCTGGAGGTGCAGGGCCATCAGCGCCTCGATGCGGTCGGCCAGGAAGGGCGGCTCGCCGGTGAGGAACGCGTACAGGATGCCGCCGAGCGCGTACAGGTCGGTGCGCGCGTCGACCGGCGCGCCGAGCCACTGCTCGGGCGCCATGTACAGCGGCGTCCCGATGACCTTGCCGCTGAGCGTGTGCTCCGTCGTCGCCTGCTTGGCGTGCGCGATCCCGAAGTCGCAGATCTTCACCCGATCCCCCGGCAGCAGCATCAGGTTCCCCGGCTTCAGATCCCGATGGACGATCCCCTCCGCATGCGCCACCGCCAGCGCTTCAGCCACCTGAATCCCCAACGAAACCGCCCGTTCCACCCCGAACCCGTCGGGATGCCCCTCGAGCTCCTCGGCGAGATCCTGCCCGGCCAGGTACTCCATGACGAGGTACCACCGCCCGTCCCCGAGCTCCCCGAAGTCGTCAACGGCGGTGATCCCCGGATGCGCGAGCCGCGCCGCGATCTTCGCCTCCTGCCGGAACTTCGCCGCCATCACCCCCGACCCCGCCACATGCGCGTGCAGCACCTTCACCGCCACGGCCCGCCCCTTCAACAGATCCCAACCGCGCCAAACCTCCCCGTGCCCCCCGCCTTTCACCCTCTCCTCAAGCCGGTACCGCCCCCTGATCTCCATCCCCAAACCCTCTCCTCACCCAACAAACCACCCCCATCATCACCCACCCCCACCCCTCCCTCCACCCCCTCGCCCCCCGCCCGATTGCCCAACCACTCCCGATGTTTGCTAAGGTTGACCCGTTCCCAGGGGAAGCCAACCCCCGGGCAAGGGGATGTAGCGCAGTCCGGTAGCGCACTTCGTTCGCATCGAAGGGGCCAGGGGTTCGAATCCCCTCATCTCCACCCAACGCGGCCCAGCCGCACCCAAGGGCCTGATCGCCACCCAGCGACCAGGCCCTCGCTCATTCCCGCTGCCCCCACATCGCCAAGATCCCCTGCCACCAGGCAACACCAATCGATCCCAACAACACCCCGAAGGACTCCTTCAGGTCGTGGACGATCAACGGGGACACCTACTTCCTGGACGACCTCAAGGTCTTCGCTGACGGGCGCTCTACTACTGGGAGTGGGGAGATCTCGAGGGGCTGCGCGCCAAGATCGAGTGTGGTTGGGTGGCGACGTCGTTGCCCGAAGGCGGGCTCCGCGCATGCGCATGCGCTGGCGACGTGGCGGTTCGCCGAGCCGGAGACGTGGGTGACCGCGGACGCGCTGATCGGCGAGGTCGCCGATGAGATCGATCGGTTGAACGGACGGCCCGACTCGCTGGAGCGGTGCCGTGACGTCGCGGTGCGCTACGCCCGCTCGCGCACTGAGGAGGACCGCCGCGCACTGGGCGCCGCTTACGCGGCGGTGCCCGCGCATCGGCGGGTCTACCTGGGCGACATGGACGCCCGGGACGTCCCTTTCTGTTTGCTCATCGCGGAGATCGGCGAGGAGTGGGCGGACTACTTCTCCTTCGAGGACGGGTCCGGCGATTGGGAAGGCGGGACGACGGTCACCGAGCAGGCGCGGGAATGGGCGTTCCGATTCTTCGAGGACTGGGACACGCCCGATCCCGTCTGGGCCGCGGTACGGGAGGCCGACGGCCCCGTCGAAGCCTCCTCGCCGACCGTGCACCTCAACGAGGGACGCCCGATGTACCCGCGCGCGCACGGGCTCCGCAACACCTACTCCGCGCCCTTCACCGTCGCCGGGCACGTCTACCCCACGGTCGAACACCCCTCTGCCCAGATCATGAACGGCCCACCCACGGCAAAGAGCCCCAACGTCCGCGACCAGAATGCTGGTCCGCTACCTGACCGTCGTTCGCCGTGACGGCCGGTCGTCGGGTCCGCGCGTCTCGTCCTACTTCCCGACAACGAGGGATGGGTGATGTGACTGCCTTCTCCTGCGTGAACTGCAGAGCGCCGGTGACTGCCGCCAGCGAAGCGCCATATCCCACCCGAGCCTGAAGGCGTTGCTTCGGGACGCGGCTTCGGACTGTGGTCTGTCCGGGTCGCCGTCTGGCGGCCTTCGCCGATCCCTGAGAAACAATCCGAGCAGGGCGGAGAGCTTCCTCGCCCGGCCGGCACTTCACCCGAGCCCGGAACCACCGAGCCGCCTTCGGAATAAGCGACCCGCCCAGTGACCCTGCCATCCTGATCTACGGCACCTACGCCTACCCGGCTGGCTGGTCAATCAAGACAGCCTATGACGCGCTCGCCTAGGACGTCGACATCTGCACCCCGAAGACGTTCGTGGCTTGAGGCCCACGCGGATCAGCTCGTCGGAACGGGTGTTGCCGACTTGATGGACTGGACGGGCCGAACATGCTGCGCGTGGGCTGCGGAGCCGAGATCGCCACCGAGGGGAACGACTGTTGGGTCATCTGGGAGGACATCCGCCTGGAACCCACCGCGGTCACTGAACACCGTCCACCCTCGGTTGCGGACCTGGGAAACGATCACCCGCGCTGCGGGAAGGGAAAGGACGTGACCGCCAGTGTTGATCAGCCATGTCCATCGCCATTGGCGCGGCGGCTGACGTCAGTCCGTGTCGTCAGCGGGAAGCACATACTCGACCGCGAGTTTCGCCATGTGCAGCGGATAAGGGATCTTCAGCGGCGCATCAAGATCGGGTGCGAACCGCAGTTGATGGACGCAGTCAGCCCACTCTTCCGGCTGATCGGGCTCTGCTCCCGTCTTGCAGGCAGCCACAACGATCTCGAGCAGGTTCGGGTTGAAGGCGGTGACGCCCGTATCCCGAACCACCTTCTCTTTCTGATTGACGCGAGTCCCCTCTTTGCGCGCGGTCACCGCTGCGTTCTTCGCGGTGTGCGGCCGTTCTGAACTGCTGTAGAAGACCCGGCCACTGGGGTCACCGCCCACTGCCCAGACACCGGCGGGAATCCCCTCATGCGCTCCTGATCCATGCCATTGGGGGGTCTCGTCTCTCGCGCTGTCCCGTACCCTGACGTGGCGAAGTTCGCCGCCCCAAAGACTAATCGGCACGGCATCTCCGTCATCGAGCCAGATCTTGTCGAGAACCAGCTCTTCATGGCCGAGCCAGGTCCAGGAATCCCGCATATTCTGTGCATGGGAAAGTAGCAAGGTAGGAGTGTTGCGCAAGTTGTACAACATCGAACGCAAAAACGCTGCCGTCTCTCGACGCCTGATGGCTTTGGCGGAATCGAGCTCTGCCTCGTGCTGTGTGAATTCCTTAATATGCTCTTCGAGCATCTCTTCGGAGACTCCGGTCGCTAGCCAAAGAAGGAATTTCCGATAGGGAACCCAGCGGCGAACATCCGAGTTCCACCCCTCAACCGCCGCCACACCGCTGCTGGGACGAATTCTCACCGCCACGGGCTGTTGCACTGATCTCCGGGTCGGCCCGCGGCGCTGCCTCTTGGCCATCCAGACGGCCAGATACTGAATATCCTCGGGTACGCCTGATACAGTATGCTCCGGAACTCGGCTGAGACCGAACTGCCGGAATCCGTCCAGCCAGCTCTTTTCCACCCGATGAGAAATACTCTTCTCCAGAGCCTTCGTGGCCGGAGTCTGGACGAACTGACTGATAACCCCGGCATCAGCGAAGCCGAGCCTGACTGCGAACTTCGGGTCGGAGTGGCGGACCTTGAAAGTGCGCTCGATCTCGACCAGAACGATGTCGGGAACAGGCCCCCCGACCAGCGCCGAAGCGGCCGTTTCCGTCCGCCGGCGCTTGAGTGCAGCACGGAACTCGCCGGGCTCCAGATGGACGGCACCGACATCCAAAGCGCGGACGATATCGCCGACGTATGAGGTTTGGAGCACGATGGTGAGTTCCGGGCATCGCCAATGCCGGACGCCGTCAACCGGATCGCACGGCTCAAGCCCCAGGAGAGCGCGGAACGAATCCACTGCGGCGTCAAGGGTCTTCTGCTCCTGATGGCAGATCCGCGCGACGAACGGCTCTTCTCCGAGCATCTCGCGAAGCATCCTCCGCCGCCTGGTGGCGTCATCGTCAGCCGAACGCTCGGCATGTGCTTGTCGGATACTGGCTGCCTCAGACTTCGCTGTACCTTTCGGCACTCGCGCGGCGGCCGGGAGGTTCGCCGGTTTGCCCGATCTTGATCGGGTGCAGGCAGGCACGCGCTCAACGACCTCCGAGAGAGCCTCACCCACCCACCTCAGCATTGGGGCGCGATCCGCAGACATGAGGCCCGCTCCGACCTCGTGTTTCCCCATCACGTTGCTGTACGCGATCCCAGCCCGCACTCGCATTTCGTTCAGCCCCAGAAGAAATGCTTCCGGCTGCTCACTCAACAGCACCGCGTCGATCTCGCTCTCGATCAGGCTCGCCGTTGGGAGCAGGTCGATTCGGTCGACCGGTAGCCAATCGTACTGTGCCGTTGATAGAGAGTATCGGATTCGGTGACAGGCCATTCGTCGGGTGTCTCCATTTGTTCCGGGCCAGGGTGATTTTGAGACCACGTATACTGATGCCGCTCTGCCCCCGGTAAAGATCGTGCCACCATTGCCGACTTTGGTCACCCATCTCCTGACGCCCGTGCGGACATGCAATCGAGGAACCGGCGAGAATGGGATTCCATGAAGGGTGAGCGTGATTAGGTAGGAGAAGGCACCGTCCGGCTCGATACACGGCGGCCAGGAGACAAGTTCGGCTCCGTGGCTACCGGTCTGAGTCTCCAGGAACGACCATGATCGGCCGCTGCCTCCGACGAACGGTTCCTGGCAAGTGCCGATCAGACGGCCGCAGAGATCCGGCAACAACCTGTACAGACGGCGTTCCGGCAGGGCTGTACCGCCTCCACCGAGCTCCCGTCGGGTCAGATCCACGGGCTCGTGTATCCAATGCAGCGGGGACGATTTCAGCTCAGCGAGCGCGCATTTCTTGAGTGCTTCATCGCCGGAAAATCCCCGCAGCCAAACACCGATGAGGTCTCGGATCAGTGTGACGTCGACTGGGTGCTGACTGTAGAGCCAGGGCACGTCGTCGGCTACTGCGACTCGACTACCAGCGGTCAGCACGTCTGGCGCGGCCAGCGGGAGAAGCGCATTGAGTGAGCGGATCGGGAAGCTGTAAAACTCACCACGACGGTGCTCGGGAACGCCCGACCGATAGAAATCAGTCAGCACCTTCCGGAGCTGCGGCGGAAGGCGCAAGACATAGAAGTACGCCTTGGCCTCGGGGCGGACGGTGAAAGCGCCGAGTTCGATTGCGTTATAGGCCAATCAGAAGACCTCCCCACGATGATCTGGAACGGGCGTTGGTTCGGAATCAAGCAGAGCTTTCAGACCGTCGTAGAGCGGTCGGTAAAGCGCCTCAGCGAGATACTTGGAACCTGCGTCAACCGCCAGCCGATGCGCCGGAATCTTTCCTCGCCGCGCAGGTTCTCCGAAGTAGGGAGCGAGTACTTCCCTCATGCTGACGAGCAGACTCGTGGACGCTTGGTCACGCCCCGATCCCTCGGCGCGCTTGGGCGCGAAGGCAGCGTCTACGAAGTGAACTCGAGCGTCGACTCCGCCTCTCGTCAACCTTCCTATCACCTGCCAGAGCGTCACCATCAGGTCCCAAGTGAGGTACTCACGGTCGGCGGTGCTCAGCCCTCGCCAACTCATCGTCCGATTGGCCAACCTGTGCAACTCACCACGAGCGGTTTTGCGCCAGTCCAGGCCCGCCTGGTCGAGAGTCGGAGCCTTCACGACGCGAGTATCGAACTCACCACCCGACCGGATTTGGCGGGTCGTGTAGTCATTGAGGGCATGCACGAGGACGTCGATGCTTCCGGGTTGGGGGAAAGGCCGTGACAAAAAGTAGACAGCCCCGAATCCAGCCTTGTCTTGATCGTTTAGAATGTTGTGTCCGCGTTCGACGGAGAGCAGCGGAGCGACGAGAATCTTATAACCTGTGCTGGCAAACGACGAGACCTCGCCTCTGCGAAGCGTCGGTACCGCTTTCTCAGGATCGAGATCGAACAATGCTCCGTCTACCATAGGGTCGTAGTCGTCCGAGATGAGCAGGCACACCTCGCCCTTCCAGCTCTTGGACTCGTTGATCGTCACCGCAGCGACCGCCGCATCTCGATAGCTGCCGCTCAGCACAAGCAGCCTTCCCCGACCGATGGGGAGATCGTTGATCTCCGCTTGAAACTTGGAGAGCCCCCGATTGTGACCGGGATCTGGCTCGGACAGGCCCCTGGCCATTTTTCGAAGTATGTCGGTTCTGATATCGTCTCCGGCTCCCGAGAAATAGAGAGGTTTCTTCGGTGTATCACTGTCGGCACCGTCTACGCGGTCATAGATGAACGTTGTGTCCATGGAGATTTTCGGAAGCACTGAAGCCCGGCCCGCCTGCCCGGGGGCGGCGTGCAGAACGGCGGTGACCGGTTCTTCCAGGTGATAGCGGGTGGACGCACCTGCCCAGCTAGTGCCCGACATCAGCAGGACGTTGGGTCCGTGGCTGTCATCCACCGCATGTAGAGCAGGGAGCGCCCTGAGGAGCCGTCGGCCGAGCCCGGTATAGCGGATGAACCGGAGCTCCCCGGTCTTGTTGAATCCACGGTGCCCGTCGGGGACAAACTGGAACGCGAGGATGTCACCCATCGGTGATTCTGGGATCACTGCGGCGAAGTCGGCCGGAGAGCTGTGGTAGAGAGCATTGGCGGATGGGTCCAGGCTGAGCGCTGTCTCAATTCGCGGCCATAGGCTGGTGATAAGATTCAGTCGATCGTGCATGATGGCAAGAAGAATCGTGAACTCGAATCTGTGCCGTTCCAGTTCGACTTCTTGGCGGACGTTTTCTAGGGTTACCTCGTCGAGCCCGTTCTCCGGGTCCACGACCAGGGCGTCCGGGTCGCGGAAGCCCGCCAATGAGGCCAGCAGGTCTGCGACCTCACGACGGACCCGAGGGTTTCCCGGGCTATTGGTGACCAGCCGGCGGGCGAGTTCCGAAAGCCGCAGGGTCTCGGCCGCAGGGATGGGGTTCGTCAGCTCGGCTTCGTCAGTGTCACCGACTGGGTCGTCCCGGAAATCGTCGAGGATCTTCAACACGACATCCCTGCGCTTATCCCGGATCTTCTGCTCCTGCTTCGGATCCTGGTCGAGCCACTCAAGCAGTCGTGGCTGGGCGGGAATGTCGCGTTGCAGCCGTGTCGCCGGCCAGCGGCTGACCAGGCGTAGCTGCAACGACCACACGCTGAACAGGTCCGACCCGACCCACTCACGAAGGGATTCGTCCTCGACCAGCATCGCGTAGATCCTGTTCGCCGTCGTCGCGACCATGTCCAAGGCGCCCATCCACAGGCGAACGTAGGTGTTCTCCAGCTGGATCCGTCCTTGTCGCGCGAGTACAGCCAAGCTGTGCCGTGCGATGCCGTCGAGCCATGAGTCGTCCCCCCTCTTGTAGAGGGACGCCGCGGGCGCGAACACCCGATCTAGGCGGATCTGCACCTGGTCCGCTTCATCGACGATGATCAAATCGCTGTTGAGGCAGGCGGCCTCCAGATATCGGACTCGCTCCAGGTTCTGCTGCGCCGGTAGAGACGAGACCGCGAGGGCCTCGGGAGTGGCAATCCAAACAGTGGCGTCGGGCAACGATCGGGCGGCGTGATGGCGTGCGCAACTCCCCCACAGTGGGCAGGATCGTCGCCTTTGCTCCTCTCCGAGGAAAAGGTCTTCGCCCTCACCTTCGCCCGTTGGCTTGAGCGGTATCAACGAAGAGCAGGGTGCCTCCCGGAAGCGCAGAGCTAGATCGGCTTCCGCGCCTCTCAACGCACTGAGTGCACAGGCTGTGCTGAAGTACTCGAATCCAGCGTCATCATGTAGTAGCGGATTCGGCCAGCGGCTGCTCAACCGTCGATGGAGCCTGGTGATGTGCTTGTCCCGCTGCGATGCGCCGACGATGGGCACGGCCCGCAGCCTCGACCAGGACATGTACTCCGGATTCTCCTCCAGGTCAACCCGAGCGGCCTTTTCGCGAAGTCGGTTGAATCGTTCGGCGACCTTGAGAGCGTCTGCGACATCCCCGACTACGAGCACGGCGCGCTGATCGAGCATGGTCACGGCGTGTACCGCGATGATGTCCCGCAGTGTGCTCTTGCCCACGCCCGGTATACCGATGAGATTGAGCATCCGGTCGATAACGAGCCGATCCGCATCATGGAATTGCTCACCAGGCCCATCTGCCATCGAGAGTTGCATTCTGATGAAGCGTGTCTCCCAGTCGTCGAGGATCTTTGGGGAACCGGCATTGCTTCCTTCAGAGTCCAGCCAAGCCATCTGCCGGGCTGTGGAGCGAAGTGCCTCTACCGGCTCGTCGAAGGCGGATCTACGAGGGGAAGCTTTCAGACGCATTCGGGGCGGTGCGACGACCTGAAGGTCGTCTGGAATGACCACGTCCTCCCAGCCGAAACTCTGCCCTTTGAATCGGTGGGGACCGGCTTGCGCGGGTCGCAGTGAGCTCATGGTGAATGGCGGCATCGAGCTGATCAGATGGGTGTACAGGGTAGTTCTACCGGGCGCTTTGGCTGGGTTCAAGCGCACCGCCGGCTGCGTTAGATCGGGTGCATAGGAGAACTCACGGAACCGTGCGGGCAGTTTCAGATAGGCCTCAAGCGCGGATCTCCAGACCTCCCTGCGGTGCATCGAGGCAAGGTGATGGCGCGCGGCCCGGAGCAAACGATGCCTTGGCCCGTCGACCAGCCCCTTAGCCCTACCGAACGGATAGCCCCCGAAAAGTGTCCAGCCGTCGATCGGTCGAAGGCCGGGATCCACCAGACCCATGACATACATGCCGAGTTCGACCCGGTAGTCGAGCCCTTGCGCACAGAGCTCCCTGAACTCCTTGCTGCTCGACGCGGAGAGCGTCTCCAGGCCTTCTTCCAGATGTGCTCGCGTGTCACGCATTGGCTCTCCTCCACGACGCGATGCGCCGTGGCGCGACGAGCAGGTGGCGAATCGGACGTGTGACGTGGTGGAGGCCCTCGTCACGGTTCAGGATCCCGCCCGCCGCGATCCTGCCTTCCCCGGGACAGACCTCGACTTCGCATCGCCATCGGCCCTCGTCCGCGACCATCAGCAGTCCGCATACGCCGCATGTAGCGGCTCGGCCAGAGGAGTCGAAGTATCGGGATTGGACGTTGATGTAGACTATCCGCAGTAGTTCGTCTTGCAGCAGGAGCCCACCGACGGGCTGCAACTTCAACCTGGCTCTCCTGCTGGTCGTCAGGACAGGTTGCTCGATCATGGCGCCGAGAAACTCCCAGTACCCGTCCGCGACTTCGGCATCCCGATAGAAGTTCCGGATCTCCCTCATGATCAATCGCTCGACATCTTCACCACCCGCAGCCTCCCGCCCGGTCATGCCGGCTGCCAGCCGTACACAGACCTCGGACGGCGTGTCAGATCCCGGCGTCACCAGCCGGCCGGAGATCCATTCATCTCGGGGCAACCTCATGAAGGCCCAGTCCTTGAGATCCACATCTCGGCAGTAGGCCATGAGTTCTGGCAGGGATCGCGGAAACTGCTGCGCGGTACCACCACCCGGGTGCCGGATGGCACCGATCAGGGCGATCCGGTCCACCACCCGCTGCGCCAGTGTCGGGTAGGGCACCTCGAACGGCTTGTCCGACGGCCAGTCCGCGAGGGTTTGGACCGTGAGAGCGACCATGCGGAGGATGCGTAGCGATTCCTCCTCGTCGAACGCTCCACCGACCAGCTTGTCGAGGATGTTCGGTGAGCGGAAGAGGTCCTCGTCTTCTTGTTCGTTCATACCCGGGGAGCCTCTGTCTCCGCCACCGAGCACCAGCGCTGGTAACCGCATGACCGGCACACCTTCTCCGATGGTGTTGGCGTGTACTCGGTGTCGCTATGCCAAGGCCCGACAAGTCCGGCTATCACCTCCCGGGCCGCTGCGCGGATTCGTGCCGACCTCGGATCCAGAAGTCTGATGTCCGGCTCATCACTCCGGAGTACTTCCAACTCGATGAGCGATGAGGGCCCCAGCGGGATCTCTCCGAACTCGAAAAGCAGTACCGCAAGAGCTAGCTGTGGATACCGGGTCAGCAGCTGCTCTCCGCCGGAGCGGCCCACTTTGGTCGTCGTCTTGACCTCCCGATAGCACCAAGAGCCATTCCTGCGATAGAGCAGGTCCGCATCCGCGACGATGAGGACGTTGGCTCTGCGGTCTTCGATGACAAGTCTTTGCTCCGGCCTCGCCTTGTCGTCCGCGCCGAGGCCCGTGAGCGGGCAGACTTCCAGGTGCATGCGCAGCATGTCCCATGCGTTGCGGGAGTCAATCGCTGCCAGGTCCCACCTTTCCGAGGCCCAGGTGTTCGGATCGTCGGGCAGGTCGTCCTCCGTGCAGGGCCGAACGGGTGTGCGTTCGTGCATCCTCCGAAGCCAGTCGTGGACGGCCTTGCCTTGCCTGACAGCCTTGGGATTTTCCTGTGCGTCGTGGGAAGGGAGGCCTACCTGCCTAAAATGCGCTTTCGCTGGGCAGTCTGCGTGGTAGCGCCCAACGGTCACTGACCAACTCCGCCAGGCGAGCGGCTGCTCGACCCCCAGCACACCGGGCCGTCGGTGCAAGGCCCGGCAGCTAGGACGGATCTTGCACTCGTAGCAATCACGACCTGGTCGGCGCGAATCATCGGAGAGTATGTTGCGCAACGCGGGTGAACCGAGCTCTACGAAAAGCCTCTCCGCGACTGAGCGAGGCTCGTCGAAGACGGTCTCGGTGCGTCCATCGGCTGAGCCGACCTTGACAATTCGGACGCGATCGGGAGGCAATGTCGAGGGATACCGTGAGTCGGGCGGCAGCAAGGGGAAGATCTCTCCGGCCAGGTAGGATCCCCTCGACGCCGTGAATCTCAACCGATCGATCTCGGCGCCCGTTGCGAGTACGTACGCCATCACCGCGATCTCTTCGTCGGAAAGACGCTTGTCTTCGGCCCTCTTGACGACGGGCACTCTGAGCTCTCGAAAGATCCGTCCGCCACGCGAGTAGGCGTAGGGTCTGCCCCATACGCACAGTTCGAAGGGCCTAGCTGTGCCGTCGGCTGCCGGGTACTGGCGAACCCACGACGCGGTGGCGGAGAGCCCGGTGGCACCCACCAACCCCGGGTCGTTACTCAGGGCAGCCAGATAATTTTCCGCCGCCGTCCTGGTCCAGGCCATCAAGCCGGGGTGGACGGGAGAGATCCGGTTACCGCCGACTTCCCGCGGAGACTCGCCGAGTCCCGGCAGCAACGCACAGGCCTCATCGAGCGTCATCGTCGCTGGTTCGTCTTCCACCACATTAAGGACGGCCATCAAAGGAGCGACGATCACAGCCTCCAGCGAAGACGGTGCCTGCTTGTACTGCCGCGGCACCAGACGATCCGACTTCACGCGACGGTTGGTGGGGCAATGGTCTTCGCCCGGCCGCGCCGACGAACTGTACAGCCGCATCGACGCGCTATTCGCAAAATTGTTCGAAATGACGTCACCTTCCGTTCCCGCTCGCGGTGATTATGCAACTTCGGCTATAGACTTGTGAAGGGTAAGCCAAGGATCGCTATGGGAAGGTGGGATAAAATGGACGAATTGGGCATAGGGGACATGGTTGCAGGGCGCTACCGGATCGTCCGCTCCCTCAACTCGAGCGGCGGAATGGGCGTGGTCTGGCTGGCTGAGGAGAGGGCTCTCGCCCGGCGCGTCGCGATCAAGACCATGGCATCGGAGCAGGTGCTCACGAGCCGGGGTTGGAACTACGGGGCGTTGAAGGAGCGCTTCGAGCTTGAGTATCGTGCGACGGCGACCCTGGACCATCCAGCCCTGCCCGCCATCTACCATGCGGGTACACTGCCCGGCGGGCTCCCTTACTACGTCATGCAGCTCCTCGCTGGCAAGACTATCCATGAGCTACTCGAAAGGCGTGGCCCGACGTTCTTGATTAGCGAGGCAGCCTGTTTTGGTCTCCAGCTCTGCTCGGTACTCGCTGCCGCTCACGAGAGAGGTATTGTCCATCGGGATCTCAAGCCGGAGAACCTGATAGTCCTGAAGTCGGGGCTGCTGAAGATCATAGATTTCGGGATCGCCTACGTCGTCGACACCAATCGCAGGATAACGACGAGCCATAGTCCCGGGAGCACAGGCTTCATGGCACCAGAAGTTTATTCCGGGCGGAGCCCAGGTAGTCCTGCAGCAGATATCTACGCACTCGGAGCTCTCATATACATGCTCCTCGGGGGGCCGGTGTTCCGCGGTGACACCGCGACCATTGACCGCGCCCTGCTCACGGCTATTCCTGATCCGCTCTCGTCCAGAAACCCCCGCGTGCCTGCCGAGCTCGCGGAGCTGGTGGATCAAATGCTATTGCAGAACCCCGATGAGCGGCCGGCTGATGTCAGGGAGGTCGCGGCACGTCTGGCACCATGGATCCCTGCGGTCGACCGGCTTGAGTCGACGCCGACCGAGCATGATCTGACTCGCCCGTTCCGCACACCTTGCGCCCTGCCCATCGTAGAGGCTGGAAACCTGAAGCTGCCCCAGGTGCGGATTGAAACGCCCGAACTGACACCACGGCGCGTCTTCGCCGAGTTGACTGCTCTGGAACAGGAGTGGGAACAGGGCGATCGGTTGAAGGTCGTCGAGAAAATGGGCGACCTGTTGCGGCGGGTGAGGCGGCAGAATAATGATCTGGCCAACGAGCTATTGGACATTGGGCCGACTCACTGCCGATATCTGAAAGAGGTCGGACGCTACTCCGAGGCGCGTGCCGAGCTCGAATGGTTGCGGGATGCCTTCGGGCCAAAGCTTGGCTCGAGACATCCCGCGATACAGGAAATTATTCAGCAGATCGAAGCGCTACCTCCGGATCGCGATACCAACTCGACCTGAACTTTCTCGAGGCGGCCTCTTGGGATCGGTCGGACCAATCAACATCGTTCGTCTCCTCCGGGCGGGATCCCATCATCTGGCATCAACTCTATCATTTCTATGCGTCATTTTAGGAAGTATTATCGATCCTTCTGGCTATCTCGGCGGCTTCCCGGCGGGCTTCTGTCGCTCGGGCTGGTTCGCCTACGGCGATGAGGACCTCAGCCATGCTCAGAAGAGCCCGAGACGTGTTCACTTCGTGCCCTATTGACCGATAGAGAGTCAATGAGCGCTCGAAGTATTCGAGTGCTAGTGCATTATCTCCCATGTCGCGATAGATACAGGCGATGCTGTCGAGGTCGGCGGCATGGCTTGTATCCTCCTTCAACTCAGCATGGATCTGGGCAGCGGTCATGCAGTGCTCGAGGCCGTCCCGAAGCCGACCCAGGGAAGCCTCACTCCAGCCTAGTCCGTTCAAGGCGTCTGCCTTTTCGCCTTGTACTCCGCTCGAAGCGAATACTTCGACTGCGCTCCGGTAGTGTGCGATCGCCTGCTCGTGGTTTCCCGAGGTCGAGAGGATGACGGCGAGGACGTATTCACAGCGGGCTCGTTCCAGTTCTCGCGTCGGCTCCAAGTGGCGCAGCACTCGTTGTACAGCCTCGGCGCCCTCGCGATGGCGCCCGAGGCGGCGGAGGGTGACCGCACGGAGCCTCTCGAAATAGGGTCGGTTCTCCGCTCCTTCCAGCGCCGTCAGGAGCTGGTCCAGCATGTCGAGACATTTCTGGGAGCTACCTGTATGCCAGAGCCTCTCGATCAGGGCGTCAGCGATCGTGATTGCCTCGCTCAGAAGTCCGTTTTCCAAACCGTACTCGAATGCCGCCAGATATCTGGCGATATCGGCTGCCGTCCAGGATCTGGCCCTTTCCAGCTCGGGTGCACGGACCGCATAGTGGCGTAGCAGCCGGAGGTTCGCTTCGTTCATCAACGAGACGGTCCCGACGCTCGCGCTACCACGTTCAAGTGCGTATTCCCGCAGCAGGTCATGCATGGTGAAGCCATCGGCTCCCTCGGCCAGTAGTTGTCTCCGGGTGAGTTGCCGAAGGACTCGCTCCGCGCGTGGACGCTGTAGCAGAGCGCGGGCCCCGTCGATGCCGAGCGTAGGTCCAAGGGCCCCTCCACACAGGAGAAAAGCGTCCCGAAGATCTTCCGGTAGCGGGTCCACCGACCAGGAGAACACCTCAACCAGGCTGACCGAGAACTCTCCCAGCTCGAAGATGTCCAGCATGGCTGTACGGTCGTCGAGTTGTTCGGCGAAGAAGGACAGGGGTAGGCCCGGGGCTTCTCGCACACGGCCGCCGACCATGGCCACGGCAAGGGGAAGACCACCGCAAGTGCGCAAGATTTTCCTGAACGCCTCTCCTTCATGTGTGATCCGGCTGTCGTCGACGTAGGCGCGGAGCAGCTGCTCCGCTTGCGTTGAAGACAGATCCCCGAGGCGTAGGAACGCTATGTCCGCACGTGTGAGAAGCCCGCCGAAGTTGGATCTTCCCGTGATGATCACGACCGATTCGCCTCGGCGCGGGAGTAGGCCCTCGACGACCGCGTCATCAGCGTTGTCCAGGACGATAAGGAGCCGGCGGCTTTCGATCAACCGATGGTAACGGCTGATTCCGTCCGGACCGTTGTCGGGAGCCTTCAGCCGTTCAAGCAAGATTCCTGCGGCCTCATCGAGGGTCAGCGGTCGTCCAGGTCCGTACCCACCCAAGTTGATCAGTACCTGTCCGTCGGGAAAACGACTGGCCCAACGGTAGGCGAGTTCGGTTCCGAGTACTGTCTTGCCAGAGCCTGGGCCCCCGCTAATGATCAGATGCCGCGGGTTTTCCATATGTGGATCGGCTTCAAACCTTTCGAGGAATGGCTGCTTTCGGGCGGGAAGATCGAAGATGCCGTGAGCGGTGCACACCTTCCGTGTGTGTACCTTCAAGTAGTCCGTTGAAACCCAGCCTCGGCGCGCACTCAGCTCCACTCCCATTTTGAAGAGGGCCCCAAAGACCTTTCGGCCGCTCTGCACGTCGTCGTCCGGTGCCAGCAGTCCGTGGCAGCGTCGTAGATGAAGCCCGGCTGGGTCACTGAAGTCGAGCCTGGTGATCTGTAGAGAACGGAGTATCGCTCTGAACTCGGGCTCACGAATCTCCGTCCCGGTCGATCGACGCCATCGGGATGCGAGGGAATCCCGCAGGATGGTGAGTGCTCTGCGTTCGCGGTGATTGCCTGCAACTTGGTCCAAAGGATAGCCCTGCGGGTGGTCTCGGAGCCGTGCGAACATCGAGGAGAGCTGAAATGAAGCGCTTCCGCGCTCGTCGGTGAGGATCAGCAACCGGTCGCTTTTCTCACGCAGCTGACGAAATCCATCCGCCGTCGGGATTCCATGGATATAGGCCTCGACGACTTGGTCCAAGGCTTTGCCGAGATGCTGTGACGCTCTATCGAGCCGAGACAGCCCAGCCTTCGCCTGGATGAAGATGAATCCGCCATTTGAAAGCGAGATCCCAAGATCGTCCACCGCATATCCTACCTCGCTACCGACCGCCTCGATCTGGGCCTGTGGGTCAAGACCCAACGCTGGCACGAGGCCTGCTGTAGCGTGAGCAGCCCAGTAAGCGAACACTTGTGCCTGAAAGGCAATGCCCGCAGCCGCCCGGGAGCCCCCGCTGGAAGAGGCATTCCATGATTCTGGATGAGCCATAGCTCCTTTGTACCGGGGTGCTACGACATCTGAGCGGAAATCAGTGGTTCGACTACGGCAGGTGTTTCGTCCTCGAGGTCGATACGCTCCAGGGGGTGCGCGGGTGTGGGTCCTGGAACGGCGGCGCTGCCGATGTTGATCTCTCCGGCCTCTCCCGTTCATTCCGGGCGGGAGCTAAGGAAGGTTGGTCCTAGAGGTGGTGGGGGTTGCGGATGGCGAGGCCTAGGACGGCCTCGAAGCCGTGGGTTTGGGAGCCGAGGACTGGGCGGAGGTGTGGTGGTCAATCGCGAGTGAGGGAGGGAGCCGTGCTGGCTCGGACGTCGGACGGGTCGTCGGGAATTCGTTGGGGTCACAGAGTGCTCGGACGAGAGATGGGACGAGGTATGAGCGGGATGCTCGGATTTGGGGTGGGGTGTTGATGCGGCGGAAAGGGCGTGGTGCTCGATGGTCGCTGATGGTAGTCGGGGTGGTTTTGTCGGTGGTGGGGTGTTGGGTGGTGCCTGTTGATAGGACGCCGATGGCGGAGGATTACTTTCTGGTGCGGAACGGGTTGGATCGGGAAGTGATGGTCGTTGTGGAGTTGGGGGGGAAGGGCGGTCACGCGCGTTCCGGTCCAGGCGGGGCAGGGGGGTGGTTGTTCGGGATTTGTGAGGGGAAGTGGTCGTCGGTGGTGGATTCGGAGGGTGGGCGGGTGCTTGCGGTGATTGAAGGGCCGGTGTGTCCGGGGGACATGTGGGTTATCGGGGCGGATGGGTCCACTCGTCTGGAGAAGGCTCCGTAAGGGTGGGCGGAGGGTGGGGGACGGTGGCCGGGTTGGGTCAGGGGGTGGGGGTGGGGGGCTGGTGAGGGGGTGGGGTGGTGGGGGTGTACAGAAAAGGGGGGTTTGTTTGGGGGATTGGATGAGGAAGGGGTGGGGTGGGGGGTGCTTGGGTCTGGGGCATGAAGCGGAGAATTCTGGCAGGGGTCGTGGGGCTTGGGCTTGTGGGCGGGATGGGGGCGCCGGTTCTGGCGGATCCTGATCCTTTGCAGCAGGCGATTGATGTGGTTTCGGATGTTGAGTTGACGCCCGGTGATGCCGTCGCGCATCACGTGGGGGTGGTGGCCGGGGCGTGGCGGGCGGGAGGGGGTGAGGTGAGGGTTATGTCGGGGGATGGGGATGCGACTGTGGGGGACAGGTATACGCCTGTGCGGGATCCGGGGGATCACTTCCGGATCGGGAGTGTGAGCAAGATGTTGGTGGCGGCTGTGGTGTTGCAGTTGGCGGAGGAGGGGGTGATCAGTCCGTCGAGGCCCGCGGGGGTGGGGCAGCTTGACGCGCCGCTCAGTGAGACGGCGTTGCCGGACGGGATTCTGGAGAATCTCAAGAATTGGCTAGGGGTGCCCGCGGGTTATGACGAGGATCTGATCACCGTCGGGCAGCTGCTCCAGCACCGGAGCGGGGTGATGAACTGGGTGAACGACGTGTGGGTGCAGACGACGCGGATCGGGGGGCCCGCGGCGCTCACGTCGGGGAACCGGTACGGGACATGGACGATGGCGGACTTCCTCAAGGCGATCGAGGACGATCCGGCGGTCCCCCCGGGCGGCACGGTGTCGTACTCCAACACGAACTACCTGCTGCTCGGCCTGCTCATCGACAACACGGTCGGGCCCTACCAGCAGGAGATACAGGACCGGATTCTCACGCCGCTGGGAATGACCGAGACCTCGATCCCGACGGCCGCGCCGGTGACGAACACGCTGCCCGCACCGCACTCGAAGCACTTCGCGAACCTGTTCATCGGGAGCTCGACGGCGTCGACGTTCGGCATCCACGAGTACACGGACCTGAACCCGACGGTGATGGGCGCGGCGGGCGACGTCGTGTCGACCACGTCCGATCTGAACCGGTTCCTGACGGGCCTGCTTTCCGGCCAGCTGCTCGCCCCGGCGACGTTGGCGAAGATGAAGACGACGTCGCCGATTCCGACCCCGCCCGGAACTCCGGCACAGGGTGACATGGGCTTCGGCGTCCAGCGCCTGACCGTGGACTGCCCGAGCGGTCCCGACGTGCCGGTCTGGGGCCACCCGGGCGGCTGGCACGGTTCCCTGACCTGGGCCTACGCCTCCGAAGACGGCTCACACTCACTCGCCTACAACTTCAACATGGACTTCGCCGAGCAACTCACGAACCGCGACACGATCCTCAAGGCCGAGTTCTGCTGAGCGCCCGTTGCGGAGCAGACGCCGGCCCCGCGCCCACAACGACAAGTGGTCCGCGTGCGATGCGGCGTCTGAAGTGTTCAGTGGGTCAGGGTTGGGGGGGTGGTGTTGTTGGGGGCCGGGGGGGTGGGGAGGGACCAGGGGGAGGGGCGGTGGCGGAGTGGGCTGCGGAAGCGGAGGGCGGGGTGGGGGAGGGAGGTGCGGATGGTGGGGGTGAGGGTGAAGGCGGCCGAGGACGGCCAGTCCGCTGAGGCCGCCGCGATCCGGCGTTCCAGGAGGACGCTAGACGGGCGTACCCGCTTGTCGAGCCGGGGACGCGGCTGCCGCGTCACGGGGTCGGGGTCTACGAAGGTGAAGCCGATGCGGGTGTAGTAGGCGTGCAGGGCGGCGTTGTCGTTCCAGACGTCGATGCGGACGCACTCCGCGCCGTACTCGAGGCGGGCCCACTCGGTGGTCCAGTCGAGGAGGCGGACGCCGAGGGCGGAGCCGGCCTCGGAGCGGTCGACGGCGAGGCGGTGCAGGTAGAGGGCGGGGCGCAGGAGTTCGTGCGGCCGCCACAGTGACGGGTCGCCCCGGCTGGTCATCGACACGGTGCCGACGAGTTCGCCGCCCCGCTCGACGAGGAGGGTCCGGCCGTGGACGAGTCCGGCGCGGATGCGCGCGGCCCGCGCGGCGGCGTCCGGCCAGGGACGGGCCCATTGGTCGGTGCCTTTGGTGCGCAGCCAGCGGCCGGTGCGGTCGATGAGCCCGGTGATGGCCGCGACGTCGTGTTCGGTGGCCAGGCGGAGGGTCTTTGCGCTGCTCATGTCTCCGGGGGGACGGGCCCGTGCCCGGTCTCCGGCGTCTGCCGAACCTGCCGAAGGGGCGGGGCGAGGCGGATGGGGCGGAATGTCCGGTCACCGGGGAACTGTGACCCTGGGGAGCAGTGACGGCCCGCGCTGGAGGGAGGGGGCGCGTGCCCTGGCCGGACGCCTTCGGCCGCCGGGGACGATCACCGTTGTACGGGCTTGTCCTATTTTACCTCGCGATCACCGGGATGCCTGGGGTGCGCGGGGCGGAAAGCGGTCCGCGGCCCCTCCCGGCTCGACGGAACGGGGCCGCGGACGCGGTCGCGCGCATGCGGTTCAGTTGTTGAAGCCGGCCAGCTGGTAGAAGAGGCCGTCGTTGCCGTTGCCGATCTCGCGTGGCGCGAAGGGCGCCTCGGTCCTGCCGGTGGCGACGAGTTCGGCGAGGTGGTCGGGGTCGAGCAGGACCCCGCCGCCGAGGGCGACGCCGTCGGTGTACTCGGTGCGCAGGCCCTGCTCGCCGGAGACGTAGGTGCCGCGGGTCCAGCCGGTGTCCTCCGACCAGACGAGGGCGGTGCCGTCCGACAGGACGATGGTCGCGTCGACCGGGTTGAACGGGTCGAGCCAGGCCCGGTCGAGGGCGATGCCGCGCCGGTCGAGCGCGGTGACGCTGTGTGCGATGTACCCCCGGGTCGCGTGCACTTGCGGGTGCGGGTGGCGCAGCTCGGCGGCGATGCTGTTGTGCATGGAAATCCCTTCTCAAAGGTGCGTCGGATTATGGCAGAGCAGCGCCGCGCGGCTCAGGAGAATCGCGTGTCCGGGTCGGAGTCTTGTCCGGTTCGAGATGCTCGCAAGAAGTGGGTCAGTGGGCCGCGGCGCGGGGCCGTCCGATCATTCCTGGGGACGTTGGACGGGCTCCGGCCGCTTTTCGTCCGGCACGAAGGGATTCTGTAGCCGAGCGGGGGGAACATTTCCCACGTTATTGACGAGTACATGACTGTCGGCGCGATAGGTCGTCACCGTGACGCGGATCGGGACCGCGTTCTGCGTGTACCCCACCCGGTAGGTCTCCAGCACCCCGACCCTGCCGTCTTTGGGCAGTCCGAACAGGGCGATCTCGTCCCGGTCAGCGGCCCGCATGATGACGGTGTCCTGGTATCCGACCTCGTCGTATCCGACGGTGTCGCGCAGATACTGAATGACGCCGTCGGCCATGTCGACCGGCAGGCTGATCTCGTGCGCACCGGCCTCGATGAGCGAATAGGGATAATAGGAGATGCGCACGGCCCGGGTCTTGTTGTGCACCTGGAGTTCCTGCCGCCGGGCGATGATGAAACTTTCCGCCGCGATTCCGAGTGCGCTGGCGATTTTCGGCTCGGCCTGCAGCATCTGCACTTCGAGCCGGGAAAGTTGCACATCCTCCTCGGGGGAGAACTGGGCGTCGAGAATCTGGATGTAGGGGGCCTCTTCGCCGCCCGCGCGTCCGGTGGTCGGGTCCTTGGAAAGTGTCGTCACGCTGAGTGACATCTGTTGGGCGACGGTGGTGCTGCGGCCCTGGCTCGTCTCGACGAGGCCGCGGTTCAGCAGGGTGCGCAGCGCGTTCCTTACGGTGTTGCGCGAGACGTTGTACTCCTCGGACAGCTCGCTCTCGCTTTTGAGCTCGTCGCCCGGGCGCAGCGCCCCCGATCTGATCTGGTGCTCGAGGTCTCCTGCGATCTCCTCGTACTTCGCCATAGCTCTCCTGATGACCGGGAGGAATCCGAGTGAATCCGAGTGAACCAGAGTGGGCCGTGGGGGGCGATTTTCCAGCTCATTCCCAGGGAAACGCGTTTTGATGCCCCTTGGCGCGGTAATACCACTTATAGGTACAAGTCATAGTAGAGGGATCGGCCATCTTGGCGGGGCGATTCCGTCAAGGAAGGGGCAGCACATGATGATCATCGGAGGAGTGGTACTCGGCGTCGTCATCGTCACCGCACTGGTCACCGGGGTGCTCGTCGCGCCGCGCTCGCGGACCGCCGACCTGCGCAAGCCGCACCCGGGCCTGCGCACCCGCGTCGAGCGCGCCCTGTTCGCCCCCTACGTCAAGTAGGGCCCCACGATCCCCGCCGAGAAACGACAGGGGCTTTTTCGGCCGGGCGATAAGTGGCGACGTGTTGGTAATGCGCAACACCACCCGCTATCTGTGCGCGGCGGCCTATCTCGACGACGGTTTCCGTGACCGCGTCATCGCCGAGTACGTCGAGGACGAGCACAGGGCGGTCGCCCCCGGCGGCGGCTATGACCTGAGCGCGGTGGTCCGCCACTGCCTGCACGCCCGCAGGCTCGTCCTGTACCGCGACCTCGTCCTCATGGCGCTCATCGTGCTCGCGCTCGTCATCGCGCCGGCCGGGGCGCGGCCGGCGCTCGGGGTGCTGCTGTGGACGGGCGGTCTGCTGTGGGCGCGCGGGTGGACGTCGGCGGCGCGCGTCCTCACCTTCCTCTTCGTGCTCTGGCTGCTCTACATCATGCTGTCCGCGCTCGCCGCGCTGGTCTTCGGCTCGTTCACCATGTCGGCCGGGTGGGGGGTGCGCCTCGCGCTGGGGGTCGGGTTCCAGTTCTTCGGCTTCCTCGTCGTCGTCGTCGAGTGCGGGCACGTCGTGCTGGTCTACCGGCTGATGCGGCACACGCTGCACCCGCTGAGCGCGGTGCCGGCGCCGGCGTCGCCGAACCCGCGGCTCGACGGCGCGCTCGCGCGGCTGTCGGCGGCGCAGCGCGGGAACGTCAGCCTGTACAGCAGCCACCCGTTCCTCGGGTCGGGGACGCTCCGCAAGGAGTGGGCGATCGTGCTCGAACTCGACCGCAAGGCGCCCGACGCGCCGGACGGCGCGCCGAAGGTCGACGCCGCGCGGCTGCACGCGCGCGTGTGGCAGCGGATCGGCGAGATGAAGCACCCCGACGCCGACGATCCCGCCTCGCTCGCGCCGCACGAGAGCGTCGTCGGGCTGGAAGGCCCGCAGATGCACGTCGTGGCGAACGGGCGGCTCGCCCAGTACACGCGTCCGCTCGGGATCGACGGCCAGGTCGTCAGCGGGCATCCGCTCGTGGACTCCGCGGGGCTGCCCTACTCGCGCGCCACGCACGAGGCGGTCGAGGCGATCCTGACGCACCCGCAGGGCGCGTTGCGCTGTTACCAGCGGATCTCGGTCGACTCCCGGGGCCAGCTCGTGTGCGCGCGGGACGGCGCGGTGGTGAGCCCGCCGGAGGACCAGGACGTCGCCACGACCGCGTTCCTGCACGTCGCGGTCGAGGGCAGGATGCTGTACGCCCAGTTCGTCGCGACGGCGCACACCCCGGTCGCGCGCGAGTTCAAGATCGTCGACGCGCTCCCGTCGGTGGCCGACCGGTCGCTGGCCTGGCTCGCGCTGCGCACCCGCTGGCAGGAGATCCCGAAGACCGCCGCGCTGTGCTGGTCGCGGGCGTTCCGGACGCTGCTGCACATGGGCGTCGCCGCGCTGCGCGCCGACATGGCGCGGCCGCAGCACCTGACGACGTACGACTACGGCTACCGGATCTGCCCCCGGGAGCTCGCGGGTTCGGCGGGCTACGACACGTACATCCAGCTGCTGGACACCGACAAGTACATCCGGCTGATCGAGCGGCGGGTGAACGAGGCGATCCTCGACTACCTCTCGGACGAGTGCGGCATCGATGTGTCGGCCTACCGCGAGCAGATGACGGCGATCACCAACAACAGCGTCCGGATCACGGGGAGCACCATCACCGGGAGCCAGATCAACACCGGCGCGGGGGCCGTGCAGAACCAGACGAAGGTTTCTTGAGGGGAGATCCCATGCGTGATGACCACAGTGTGCATATTTCCGGTAGTTCGCTTTCCGGCGGGCAGATCAACACCGGCGACCACGTCACGATGAACCAGGCGGCGCAGGGCGCGTCGGCGGAGCTCGCGGGTGCGTTCGACCGGGTGGTCGAGCTGCTCGAGCGGTATGCGGCCGAGGTGCCGGAGGCGGCGCGGGCCCGTCGCGATCTGGGGGAGGTGCGCGAGGAGGCCGAGTCCGCCGACCCCGATGTGCCGCGTAGGGACGGCGCGTTGGCCAGGCTGACGCACCGGGTGGCGGCGGTGTCTCCGCTGCTCGCGGCGGTCGAGACGGTGCGCAACCTCCTGCCCTGACGCCCTCGGTAACGAAGGAATTGCATTGTGTGACCGATCTCGATTGGGGTATGGGGTGGTTCGGGGTGATTTCACGTGAAGGCTGTGACCTGGCAGGGGCGGCGTGACGTCAGGGTGGCGGAGGTCTCCGACCCGACGATCAAGGAACCGAACGACGTGGTCATCAAGGTGACCTCGACCGCGATCTGCGGCTCCGACCTGCATCTGTACGAGCTGTTCGGACCCTTCCTGGACGAGGGCGACATCCTCGGCCACGAGGCGATGGGGATCGTGGAGGAGGTCGGCGCGGACATCCGGCATCTGAAACCCGGCGACCGGGTGGTGATCCCGTTCAACATCTCCTGCGGCGCGTGCTTCATGTGCGACCGCGAGCTGTTCGCCCAGTGCGAGACGACCCAGGTGCGCGAGTACGGCTCGGGCGCGGCGCTGTTCGGCTACACCAAGCTGTACGGGCAGGTCCCCGGCGGGCAGGCGGAGTACCTGCGGGTGCCGCAGGCCCAGTTCGGCCCGGTCAAGGTGCCGCACGGCGGCCCGGACGAGCGGTTCCTGTACCTGTCCGACGTGCTGCCGACGGCCTGGCAGGCCGTCGAGTTCGCCGAGATCCCCGAGGGCGGCAGCGTCGCGATCCTCGGGCTCGGGCCGATCGGGCAGATGTGCGCGCGGATCGCCAAGCACCGGGGGTTCCGGCCGATCGGGATCGACCTGGTCGAGGACCGGCTTGAGGCGGCACGGCGGCACGGCGTCGAGGTCGTCGACGGCGCGGGCGACGTGCTCGAGGCGGTCCGCGACATGACCGACGGGCGCGGCCCCGACTCCGTCATCGACGCGGTCGGCATGGAGGCGCACGGCTCGTTCATCGGCTCGATGGCCCAGACCGTCACCGCGCACATGCCGGACAAACTGGCCGCCGCCGTCATGACGCGGGCGGGCCTGGACAGCCTCGCCGCCCTCCACCAGGCGGTCGACCTGGTCCAGCGCGGCGGCACGATCTCGGTCTCCGGTGTCTACGGCGGCATGGCCGACCCGATGCCCATGCTGCGCATGTTCGACAAGGCGGTCACCCTGCGCATGGGCCAGGCCAACGTCAAACGCTGGATCCCCGACCTGCTCCCACTCTGCCTTGACGACTCCGACCCGCTCGGCGTCCTGGACCTGGAAACCCACAGATTCCCACTGTCCCAGGCCCCCCTCGCCTACGACATCTTCCAAAAAAAGGACGACGGCGCAATCAAAATAGTCCTAGACCCTTCCACCTAACCCAAACCCACCAACCCAACCCCGCAGTCCCTCCGGGACTGCGGGGTTCTCCTCCACGCAACCACACCCAACGCACCCAGTCCCCACCGGGCCCTTCCCCGCGCCCCCGCCGGGCCCTTCCCCGGGCCCCCGCCGGGCCCTTCCCCGGGCCCCCGCTGGGCCCTTCCCCGGGCCCCCGCTGGGCCCTTCCCCGGGCCCCCGCTGGGCCCTTCCCCGGGCCCCCGCCGGGCCCTTCCCCGGGCCCCCGCTGGGCCCGTTCCTCGGGTCCCGTCGGGCCCTTCCGCGCAGGCCCTCTGGGCCTCTTCCCCGCAGTCCCGAAGGGACTGCGGGTGGTTGTGTCGGGTGGGGCGGGCGATGCCGCCGCAGAAGCCCCTTCCCCGCGGTCCCGCTGGGCCCCTTCCTCGGAGTCCCGTCGGGCTCGTTCCTCGCGGTCCCGTTCGGCCCCGTTCCTCGGGGTCCTGTCGGGCTCGTTCCTCGCGGTCCCGTTGGGCCCCCTTCCTTGGGGTCCTGTGGGGCTCGTTCCTCGGGGTCCCGTTGGGCCCCGTTCCTCGGGTCCCGTTGGGCTCGTTCCTTGGGGTGCCGGTGGGGCTCTAACCCCCGCAGTCCCTTCGGGACTGCGGGGGTTGGGGTTAGGGGGTTGGGGTTGTTAGGACTGTGGCGGCGGTTAGGGCGCAGAGGCCGGCCAGGGCGTAGGTGAAGCCGTAGGAGGTTGCGGTGATGAGGGCGCCGGCGATGCCGGGGGTGAGGGCTGCGATGAGGTTTTGGCCGGTGTTCTGGATGCCCATGACGCGGCCTGCCCAGGAGGGGCCGGCTAGTTCGGAGACCGCGGTGAAGGCCAGGCCGTTGCCGCTCATGGAGACGGCGGTGGCCAGGATGACCAGGGGGGCGCCCAGGGGGGTGGTGACGGCGGCGGCCAGGAGGAGCATCAGCGCGCCGTTGGCGACGGCGAGTTGGCGCATGGGGCCCAGGCGGCTGCCCGCCAGGTCTGACCAGCGGCCGCAGGCGAGGCGGCCGGCCGCGCCCATGATCTGGGCGGCCGCCACCAGGTATCCGGCGGTCGCCGGGTTCCAGTCGCGGGCCGCGATCAGGTAGGTCAGCGCGAACGCCGCGGTGGCGAACTGCGGGACGACCAGCAGCATGCTCGCGGCGTGCACCCGCCACAGCGCCCACGTCCGGTAGGGCGACCTGTCCCTAACCCCCGCGACGGGCTCGGGACGCGGCGGGTCGACCACCAGCAGCCCGACCACAAGCCCGACGCCCAGGCACAGCGCCGCCATCGCCAGCAGCGCCGCCCTGACCCCGGGGAAGACCGAGACCAGCACCCCGGCGAACGCCACGCCGAGCGGCAGCGCGGTCTGCCGCAGGCCCATCGCGACGCCGCGCTGTTCCTTGGGGAACCAGCCGAGCACCACGCGTCCGCTCGACGCGTTCACCGACGCCCCCGCCGCGCCCGCCGCCACCGCCAGGGCCCCCAGGACGACGGTGTCGTCGGCGAAGGCCGCGGCCAGCAGCAGGGTCCCGGTCAGGGCGAGCCCGGACGTCATGGCGAGCCGTTCGCCGAACCTGTCGGCGATCCACCCCCACAGGACGAGCGTGAACAGCATCCCGAGGCTCGGCGCGCCGACGAGGAGGCCGGCCTGGGCCAGGGAGAGGTCGAACTCGTCCTGGAAGGCGGGCAGCAGGAAGGGGAGGCCGTAGATGAAGACGCAGGCCGAGCCGTTGGCGGCCATGCCCAGGCTGAGCATGGCCCACCTGTGGGGACGCCGAGTGGGAGTGCGCATGACCGGCACGATAGCGCGTGTCTCATAAAACAAGACAGATCATCTTGAATAGTGAGATTAATCAAGGAGTCCGCTCGTCGGGACGCGGGTCCCCATAACGGCCACGGGCCCACGGCGCGAAGCCGTGGGCCCGTGGGCGTCTTCGGGTCAGAGGCGGTGCCCGGCCAGGGCCGGGTCACCCGCTCCGACTAGCGGCGCCACTTGCAGGTGTAGTACCACTTGTAGCCGTGGCGGTTGCGGTCGCGGTCGCGCCGGTCCCAGCGGTCGTTGTCGTCCCAGCGGTCACGGCGGTCGTCGTCGTTCCACCAGTTGTGGTGGTTGCGCCGCGGCTTCCACTCGCCCCAGCAGTGCTTGTAGCCGCCCCGGTTGTGGTGCTTCCAGTGGTGCCGCTTGGGTCGCCAGCCGGTGTACCCGGTGGCGACGGTCGCGGCCTCGGTGATGCTGGTGACACTGCTGACCGGCGCCGCCACCGGGGCCGCCGAGGCGACGCCCGTCAGGGTGGACAGGCCGACCGCCGCGGCACCCGCGGTGACCGCGAAGCTCTGCACGATACGGTTGATCTTCATCTTCCGTTCCCCCTCTGTCGCGTGTGTTTGGATCACGCGACCCGTCACTCAAAGTCGGTATTCCTGTGCGATCGGTGACCAAAACCCGATCAGGGGGATTTGACTGATCTTGGGGAAAACGAAGGGCCGGGTCCGTCGGAGACGGAACCCGGCCCGGGGCCTAGGGAACAGGCGCGTTGGGGATCAGAGGGTGCCCTTTTCGTAGAACTGCACCTTGACCCGCTTCTTCGCCTTCTTGTGCTTGGACTTGTGCGCCTTGTAGTAGTGCCTGTGGTGGTGCTTGCGGCAGGGCTTCTTGCTCTTGCCGTGGTAGTGCCAGACCTCGTCGTTGGCGAACGGGCTGGGCAGCCCGGGGAACTTCTTCCACCAGTTCTTGTGGTGGTCGCGGTCCCGGTCCCAGTCGCGGTCCCGGTCCCGGTCCCAGTCGTCCCGGTCCCAGTCGTCCCGGTCGCGGTCGCCCTCGCGGCTCAGGTCGAGGGCATTGCCGCCGGGGCAGTCCTCGGCGCGCAGGATTGTGCGGTTCGTCTCGAGCCCGTCGATGTAGTCGCGTTCCCCGCTGTCCAGCGGCTGCTGCCTGTGCAGCAGGTGGCTCGCGTACTCGACGGAGTCGTTGGCGACCCGGTAGAAGGTGTACGGCCGTGCAGGGTCGTCGCTGCGGTGGCAGATGCCGACCAGATCACCAGGGGCCTTGGCCGCCTGGACCGCACCCGGAGTCGCCGTCAGCGTGAGGGCCACCACACCGGTGGTCACCCCCAGGCCGCGCCACCATCGGCTCAGCTGCATATCTGCTTCCTCCCCCCGGCCGCAAGCTCATGATCTTGCGGCATTTCCTGGAACTCTAAGCAGCGGCCTGGGCGTGTTGACGGCGTGACACGCAGCGGCTCTATATCGAATGAAGCCTGAGAAGGCAAGAGATTCTTTCGGTTTGAGACCGGGTTTTTTGGGCCGCTGGGGGCGCACGGCCTTTCCGCGGGCTGTTGACCATGAGGGTCGGCTCTATTAGGTTAGCCTTACCTAAATAGAGGGGTCCGTGTGCTGAGCGAGCGTGTGCTGACCGAACCGGCCGCCGAGCCGTCGTGCGCCGGTGCGTCGGCGACGGACGGGCAGCTGCGGACGCGGCACGCGCTGAACGCGAGGCCCGCGTGCCCCGAACGCACACTCCACGACGTGTTCTTCGCGCACGCCCTGCGCGTCCCCTACGCGGCGGCGGTGCGCTGGGGCGACGCGGGAATCCTCAACTACGGCGAACTCGCCGTGCGCGCGCTTGCGCTCGCCGCCTCCCTCGCCGAACGCGGGGTGCGCGCGGGAGACCGCGTGTCGGTCGAACTGCCCAAGGGCCCCGACCAGGCCGTCGCGGTCCTCGGCGTCCTCGCCCTCGGCGCGGCGTACGTCCCGATCGGCGTACACCTGCCCGCGACGCGCCGACGAGCGCTGCGCGCCTCCCTCGGCGTCGTCTTCGCGGTCCAGCCCGGAACGCTGACCCCCGGAGGCCCCAGGAGGGGCGGTGCCGGGCTCTCAGAAACACAGCCGGACAGCCTGATGCGTCCGGTCCCGGTAACCCCCGGCGACGTGGCCTACGTGGCCTTCACCGCAGGACGCGGCGGCGCGCCGAAGCCCGTCGAGGTCGCGCACCGGGCCGCCGCGAACACGCTCGACGCCCTCGTGGAGCGCTACGCCCTCGACGACACCGACGTGACGTTCGGCGCGTCCCCCCTGGAATCCGATCTTTCGGTCTTCGACATGTTCGCCGCCTGGACCGTCGGCGGCTCGGTCGTGCTCCCCGAGGAGTCGGCCTCGGCGGCCGGGCACGCCGCGCTGGCCGAACGCTGGGCGGTGACCGTGCTGAACGGCGCGCCGCGCGTGCTCGACGGCCTGCTCGCGCAGCGCCGCCCCCTGCACCTGCTGCGGGTCGCGCTGCTCGCCAGGGCAGAGCCGTCCCGCCGCCTTCTCGCGACGGCCACCGCCCGCCTGCCGCACTGCCGTCTCGCACGGCTCGGCGGCGCGACCGAGACCGCCCTGTACGCGACGGTCAGCGAGCACCTCGGCGGCCCGGACGCCGTCCCGTACGGGGTGCCGTTGCGCGGCGCGGCGTGCCGGGTGGTCGACCGCTTCGACCGCGACGTCCCCGACGGCGTCGCGGGCGAGCTGTGGATCGGCGGCGCGTGCGTCGCCGAGGGCTACGCGGGCGATCCCGTCAGGACGGCGGCCGCCTTCACCGTCCGGGACGGCGTCCGCTGGCACCGCACAGGCGACCTCGCCCGCTACCGCCCCGGCGGCGCGCTGGAGTTCCTCGGCAGGGCCGACGCGGCGGCCCTGCGCACGGCCTGACGGCCCCACGATCACGGGGGAGGGTGTCCGACACGGAGGGACATCCTCCCCCGTTCTCCTCTATACGGACAGCAGCCGCCGCAGCCACGCGACCCGCGCCTCGCGGGCCTGCCGGGAGAGCACGGCCTTGGGGGCGACGAGGTCGAACCCGTGGAAGCCGCCGGGCCACACGTGCAGCTCGGCGCGGCCCCCGGCCTGCCAGATCCGCGACGCGTACGCGACGTCCTCGTCCCGGAACGTCTCGGCCGACCCCACGTCGATGAACGCCGGAGGCAGCCCGGAAAGGTCGGCAGCGCGGGCGGGCGCGGCATACGGCGAGACGTCGGGGCCGCCGCGCGCGTCGCCGAGCAGTGCGGTCCAGCCCGTCTCGTTCGAGGTGCGGTCCCAGACGCCGATCCCGTCCATCTGCGCGCCCGACACCGAGTCGTTGCGGTCGTCAAGCATCGGGCACATCAGCAGCTGCCCGAGGAGGGCCGGGCCGCCCCGGTCGCGGGCCAGCAGCGCGACGGCCGCGGCGAGCCCGCCGCCCGCGCTGGTCCCCGCGACGAGGACGCGCTCGGGGTCGACGCCAAGCTTCGCCGCGTTCTCGACGGCCCAGACCAGCCCCGCATAACAGTCCTCGACGGGCACGGGATGCGGGTTCTCCGGCGCGAGCCGGTAGTCGACGGAGACGACGACGAGGCCGAGGTCACGCCCCCACCGCAGCGGGTCGAGCACCCCGCCGCGCGCGTCCCCGGCGATCATGCCGCCGCCGTGGATGTAGTAGACGGCGGGCAGCGGCCCGCGCTCGGCGGCGTCGGCCGGCCTGCCGACGATCAGCGGGATCTCCCCGTGCGGCCCGGGGACGGTGATCTCCTCGACGGCCATCGTGCCGCGCAGCGTCAGGTCGAGGCCGGGCAGGGTCATCGTCCTGGCCGCGCGCAGGGTGGGGATGTCGGCGGGGGTGATCGTGGGGGAGACGACGGACGCGAGCTCTTCGAGCGCGGCACCGAGTTCGGGGTCGAAGGGGGGCGGTGTCTTCGTCATGGGGGTCATGCTCGCACGGCCCATCTCGGACCGATACCACGGAACGCTGCGTTCCTGATAACTCCGACACTTACCTCGGTGCGTAATCAGTCGGGCATTTTCCTTCGGTTCCGACAATCCCAGCGGCGGCGGACTGCCGTAGTCTCAACCAGCACTATCGGAGCAATTCCCCCCATTACTCCCGCTCATCGCGAGGTGACCGTTGGTGACCACCGCCGGCCCGTTCCTGGGCCGCACCCGGCAGTTGGTCCTGGACCTGTGGGAGATCTCCCGCCCCGGACTCTTCCTTGTCTCCCTCGTCCCCTACTACCTCGGCTACCTGCTGGCGGGGGAGAAGCTGATCGGGCCCGCGACGGGCCTCATCGGCCTCGTGGTGTGGGGGCCGCTGGTGTGGCTCGCGGTCCTGGCCATCAACGACGCCTACGACCTGCCCGGCGACCTGCTGAACCCGCGCAAGAACACCCCGCTCACCGCGGGACGGATCAGCGAGCGCGGCGCGAAGGTCGCCGCCTACTGCGCGGCCGCCCTCGCGCTCGCCCTGTCCTTCGCGGTGCGGCCGGAGATGGCGCTCGCGACGTTCGGGTTCCTCGCGTGCGGCTGGGTGTACAGCGTGCCGCCGCTGAAGTGGAAGAACCGCCCCGGCCTCGACGTGGTCTCCAACTGCATCCCGCTCGGCGTGTTCACCGTCCTGGGCGGCTGGGCGACGGTGAAGTCGTTCGAGGGCTTCCCGTGGATCGTCGCGGGCGTCGTCCTGCTCGTCGAGATCGCCCTGTACACGCCGACGATGATCCCGGACATCGACAGCGACCGGGCCAGCGGCTACACCACGATGGCCGTCAAGATCGGGGCGCGCAGGACCTACCTGCTCGGCTTCGTCTGCTGGACGGGGTTCTGGATCCTCACGACGGCCCTCGCCGCGGCGGGCGAGGTGTTCCCGTCGTGGATGGTGTGGTTCTGGGCGCCGTGCGCGCCGGTCTTCATCTGGCTGTACCACCACGGCCTCGCGCACGCCCGCGAGCCGAAGGACATCGGCAAGGGCATGCTGCGCGTCGGCAAGCTGTTCCTGATCCCCTGCGTGGTCTTCGTCCTCGGGTACGCAGGAATCGTCGGTTAGTGGGGGGTCCCGGCTAGCCCGGGACCTTCTTCGCGCCGATCGACTTCATCAGCTGCGGCCACAGGTCCTTGAGAATCCGTTTCCACGCGGGCCAGTTGTGGCGGCCGTCGCCGTACAGGTAGGCGGTGTGCGGGATCTTCAGCTCGCGCAGCCGCTTGCGGAACGCCTTGTTGGTGTCGCCGACGATCTTCTCGCCGCTCAGGCCCACGTCGAGCGGAGAGACCGGGGGGTCGCCGGGGCCGGGGCGTCCGGTGGTGCCGGAGGAGAAGTAGATCTTGGTGCCGCGCAGCCCGGGCGCGAGCTCGTACGGGTCGTTCCTCAGCCAGTTCTTGCGGTCGAGGACCGGGTCGCCGTACACGTCCCAGATGCTCTGGCCGTGCGAGCCGACGGCGAGCGCGGTCGAGACCGGGATGCCGGGGCCGGTCAGCCACAGCGGCGAGCTGAGCGCGGCGACGAACTTGTACATCTTCGGGTTCCGCGCCGCGTAACGCATCGCGCCCATGCCGCCCGCCGACACGCCGAGCGCCGACCTGCGGCCGTTCGTCCGGTAGTTGCGCTCGATCAGCTGGATGACGTCCTTCGTGTGGAACGTCTCCCAGCGCGGATTGCCCTTCTTGCCCCCGTTGAACCAGTTCGTATAGCTGCTCGACGCCGCCTCGGGCATGACGACGATCGCGTCATAGCCGGCCGACCACTGCTCGATCCTGGTCTGCCGCGACCACGACCGGTAGTCCTCGTCACCGCCCGAGTAGACGTAGAGCACGGGCCACTTGCGTGACGAGTTCTTGCGCCAGGACTTCGGCAGCAGCACCCGCACCTTGACGCGCCGGTCCAGATTCGGCGTGCTGACGGTCAGGTCGCGGCCGTACTTCCCGGCCTTGGCCACCTTGACGATCTTCGCGCCGCTGTCGGCGGGCCGCAGCGACGCGGGCGCGGCCACGGCCGGGACGGCCTCCGCGGACGAGCACAGCAGCGGCGCCGCGCACAGCACCGCGACCGCCGGGACGGCATGGGGGAGATGAGCCCTTCTCATGCCCCGCAGTGTGCTGCGTCCGAAACATCCGCGATACACAGTCCACTGAGTGAGACGCGGCCCCCATGCGCACCTGGCCGCACACCCGCACGTCAGGGCCCCGGCGATCGACGGCCGGAAAGTAACTGTTCAACAAATATTTCAGTACATGACGGGACGGAATCCGAGCTCCGCGGGCGCGAGGGAGTCGAGGATGCGGTCGAGGTGGACCAGGAGCTCGCCGTGCAGCGGCCAGTGGCCGGGGTCGTCGCGCAGCAGGCGGCCGAGGCGTTCGCGGTGCTGGCGTGCCTCCACGAGCAGCTCGTGGGTGGTCTGTCCGAGGCGGCGGCCCGACTCGGGGGAGGCGGCGGTGGCCGTCGCGGCGTACAGCGGGACGGCACGGGAAAGCGTGCGCAGGGTGAGGCCGAGCTCCTGGCGGACGTCGGTGGCCCACATGTCGGTGCCCAGGCCCCCCTCACCGTCGCGCAGGTAGAGGTAGGTGCGGTCGGCCATGCAGCGGGCGAGGCCGCGCGCCTTGATCGTCGCGGCCTCCAGCGTGCTCATCGCGGTGCGCAGGGCCGCCGACGGGCCGCCGATCCGGTAGGCGCGCGGGTTCAGCCGGGTGCTGTCGTCGGCCTCGCCGAGCCGCGCCCCGACCGTCCGCGCCTCCTCCGACAGCCGCGCGGCCTGCCCCTGCCAGCGTGTGGTGTGCGCGTGGTCGGGTTCCAGGTGCAGGTCGTCGGCGAGGTCCTCGAGGAACTGGCCCATGTCCATGGCGAGCTTGCGCAACGCGTCCTCGGCGGTCTTGACCTTCACCGGCGCGGTGAGCAGCGTGCTGATCAGCCCGACGCCCGCGCCGATCAGCGTCTCCACGACCCGGCCGAGCGCCGCGCTCTCGGTGCCGAGCTGGAGGATCAGCATCGCGCTGATCGGCACCTCGAGGATGTGGTCGCCGAGCTTGAACAGCCGCCCGACCAGCAGCGCGAGCGCGATCACCAGGCCGAGCGTCCACCAGTGGAACCCGAGCGGCCCGGCGATGACGACGGCGAGGATGACGCCCGTGGTGACGCTGGCGATCCGCTGGATCGAGCTGGTGAGCGTCTGGTAGAGCGTCACCTGGACGATCAGCAGCGCGGTCAGCGGCGCGAGCAGCGGCGGCGGGCCGCCGCGCAGCAGGTCCGCGACGAGGTAGGCCACCACGGCGGTGATCACCAGCCGGAAGGCCGTTGCGAGCGTCACCCTCTCTTGATAAGCGACACGGGGTCAACACCGGGTGCGGCCGCCGCAAACTCCGGCAAACTCCCCGCGCGCCGACGGGCGGGTCAGATCCAGCTGCCGAGCCACATCCGCAGGTGCCAGGCGTCGTACGGGATGTTCTGCGCGGTGAAGACCGGGTACATGAACCAGAAGTTCAGCAGGACGACCAGCAGGTACGCGCCCGCGACCACCGAACCGGCGATCCTGCGCGACCTGGGCGGCCCGTTCTCCGGCCCGATGATCAGCCCGAGCGTCATCACGATCGCCAGGATCAGGAACGGCAGGCCGGGCAGCGCGTAGAAGAAGAACATGGTCCGGTCGCCGAACGCCGACGGGAACCACGACAGCCAGCCCGCGCCGTACGCGAGCAGGATCGCCCCGGCCCGCCAGTCGCGCTGGGTCAGCCACAGCACGACCATGACGGCCAAGGCCGCGATGCCGATCCACCAGATCGCCGGGGTGCCGATGCCGAGGATCTCCCGGGAGCACTTCTCGGCCCCGCACCCTGGCATCTTGTCGTCGTAGAAGAAGGCGACGGGTTTGCGCAGGATCGGCCAGTCCCACGGCCACGACTGGTACGGGTGCGACGACGACAGGTTGTTGTGGAAGTTCAGGACCTCCTTGTGGTACCTGACCAGGTTCGGCAGGCCCTCGAACGGCCTGAGCCAGACGCTCGAGGCGACGTCGTCGCCCCGGCCCCACCCGCCCTTGGTCAGCAGCCAGCCCGACCACGTCGACACATACGCCACGACCGGCAGCACCATGAGCCCGGCGACCGTCGCGACGCCGTCGCGCAGGGCCGCGCCCGCGTACGGGAACTGGACGCCGGCCGCGCGGCGCGCGGTCATGTCCCAGATGAACACCAGCACGATGAACGCCACGAGGAACGGCGCGGCCGACCACTTGACGCCCGCGGCGAGCCCGAAGCAGAGCCCCGCCGCGTAACGCCAGGGGTGGCCGAGGAACGGGCCGGTGGAGAAGGACGCGTCGAAGTCGCGGTCTATCCGGTCGGCGAGGCGGCGGCGGGCGTGGTCGCGGTCGTTGACCAGGCAGGCGAACCCGGCGAGCACCCAGAACATGAGGAAGATGTCGAGCAGCGCGGTCCGGCTCGTCACCAGGTGCAGGCCGTCGAGGGCGAGCAGGAACCCCGCCGCGCAGCCGAGCAGGGTGTTGCCGGTCATCCGTCGCGCGACCCGGCACAGGATCAGCACCGACAGGGTGCCGATGAGCGCCGCGCTGAACCGCCAGCCGAACGGATCGGCCCCGAAGATCGCCTCGCCGACCGCGATCATCCACTTGCCGAGCGGCGGGTGCGCGATGAACGCGCCGCCGTCGGTGAGCATCGCGTGCGGGCTGCCCTCGAGGAACAGCTTGTCCGCGAGGTCCTCGGGCTCGCCGACGACCGAGTGCTCGTACCCGAACTGCCACAGCGACCAGGCGTCCTTGGCGTAGTACTTCTCGTCGAAGATGATCTCGTGCGGGACGCCGAGCCTGTTGAACCGGAGGAACCCCGCGAACGCCGTGACCAGCAGCGGGAGCAGCCACCCCCAGAGCCGGCTCCCGGGCAGCCCCGGCGCCAGCCGCTCGCGCAGCGTCGGCAGCTCGTCAACCGGCCGGGTCTGGGTGACAACCATTGCGCCATCGTAGGGCTCACCGCGTGCGGCGGGCATATGTTCCCCGGCCACTAGGATCGATGGCCCGGGGGGCCGCCCGGCGGGGGAAGCATCGGAGGACGGCACGTGACGGGCACGCTCATTCTCGCCGCAGCGCCCATCGGGCGGGCCGGCGACGCCTCACCGAGGTTCAGGGACGCGCTCGCCGCGGCCCCGATCGTCGCGGCCGAGGACACGAGGCGGCTGCGCAGGCTCGCCGCCGACCTCGACGTCACCGTCGCGGGCCGGATCGTCTCCTACTACGACCAGAACGAGCGGTCGCGCGCCGCCGAACTCCTCACCGACCTCCTCGACGGCTCCGACGTCCTCGTCGTCACCGACGCGGGGATGCCGGGCGTCTCCGACCCCGGCTACCGGCTCGTGGTCGAGGCGGTGGCCGCCGACGTCCCCGTGACGGTGCTGCCGGGCCCGTCGGCGGTCACGACCGCGCTCGTGCTGTCCGGTCTGCCGACCGACAGGTTCTGCTTCGAGGGGTTCCTCCCCCGCAAGCCGGGCGAGCGCGCGGCACGCCTCGCGGAGCTGGCGGACGAGCCGCGCACGATGGTGTTCTTCGAGGCTCCGCACCGGCTCGCCGCCGCCCTCGCCGCGCTGGCCGAGGCGTTCGGCGCGGACCGGCGCGCGGCGGTCTGCCGCGAGCTGACCAAGACCTACGAGGAGACCCGCAGAGGCGGCCTCGGCGAACTCGCCGGGTGGGCCGCCGACGGCGTCAAGGGCGAGATCACCGTCGTGGTCGCGGGCGCGCCGCCGCGCACGGTGCTCACCGACCCGGCCGAGCTCGCCGCGGCGGTCTTCGAGCGGGAGCGCGCGGGGGTGTCGCGCAGGGACGCGATCGGGGAGATCGCCAAGGAGAACGGCGTCCCCAAGAAGGTCGTCTACAACGCGGTGCTCGCGGCCAAGTGAGCGTCCCGCTCGATCGGCGCGGCTGAGCGCCTGCGGGCGAGCGCGTACCCGGCGGCGAGCGCGGCGACGGGCGTCGCGGTGACGACATAGCGGTGGTCGAAGTCGACGGTCAGCGGCGGAAACGCCAGCAGCAGCACCGCGACCGCCCACACCGGGCCCGGCGAACGCCGCCGCCGCACCGCGACGGCCAGGGGCACGAGGACGATGATCGCCAGCAGCGGCCCCCGGACGCTCACCGCCTTCTGGTAGCCCCGCGCGATCCCCGCCCACGGCTCCACGACCCGTGTCCCCTGCGCCGAACCCGGGTCATAGGCGGCGACGACGTCGCGCGGCGTCCCGCCCCCGAGCACGGGCCACGACGGGAACGCCTCGGCCTTCTCCGGAAAGTCGTACTTGCGAGCCGTGACGGGCGTCGGATGGTCGCCGTGATGCCACGCGAAGGTCCGGACGAACAGGTCATAAGAGATGGTCGTCACATAATCCCAGGGCTGGGCGGCGATCGTCTGGAGGGCGAACCGCTGCGCGTCGGCGTTGACCTCGGGGTCGAACGCCTCCCCGTAACGCCACCCGATCGGCGACTCGGGGGCCCACACCTGCGACGACGACGCCTTCCGCTCGCCCGGCTCACCCGCAGGGCACAGATACCTCAGCTCCGGCGAGATCCCCTCACACCTGGCGAAAGCGGCGGTGCGCCCCCACAGGAACACCCCGTCGGTCGCGGTCAGGGAGTACCTGCCGTTCTCGGCGTGGAACCAGACCGCGTACAGCCCGAGCGGCAACGCAGCGGTGACGGCCGCCGCCGCGACGACGCGCAGGCCGGGCCCGTCACGTCCGGTCCGCAGCCAGCGCACGGCGAGCCAGGCGAGCACGATCGCCAGGACGGGCAGCCCGATCGTCCGGGTCAGCGTCGCCGCCGCCAGCGCCAGCACGCCGACGACCGGCAGATACGGCCGCGCGTCCGGCCACAGCACGAGCACAAGCCCCGCGATGAGCAGGAACAGGAACAGCGTGTCGGAAAGGACGAGCGTCTCGAGCTCGATGACGTCGCCGTCGAGCAGCAGCGGCGCCGCCGCCGGCGCCGCGCCCCACCCGGGCAGCCCGCGCCGCACCAGCAGCGCGTACACCAGCGCGCCCGAGGCAAGCCCGAGCAGATGCTGGACGGCCACCGCCGCCGCGACCCCGCCGAACGGCTGCACGAGCCACAGGAACACCCCGTACCCCGCCGGACGGATCGGGTGCGCGAACGGGCCGAGCGCGAGCTGGACGTAGTCGAACGAGTCGTTGAACCACAGCCCCGGCCGGTACCCCGCCTGGGCGACCGCGCGGGCCAGCGCCCCGAGCGCGAACACCGCGAGGAACAGGCGATGACGCGGCACGCACCCCCTGACCAGCACAGACGCGTCGGCCACCGGCACCCCTCTGACAGCGGGCCTGAACACCCGTATTGTTGGCTACTTCTGTTCGCGCATTCGGTCACGGGGGCGACCGGCGCGCCGGACGTCGCGGTTCGGTCAAAGTCCCCGCCCCGGGACCGGACAACCGGCACCATAACTGACCTGGCCGCCTTCTACATCAGGAGCCGACATGGAGTTGTCCGTGGTCATGCCGTGCCTCAACGAGGCCGAGACCGTGGAGACATGCGTCCGCAAGGCAGTGGCCTTCCTCGAAGCGCACGGCATCGACGGCGAGGTCGTCGTCGCCGACAACGGGTCGACCGACGGCTCACAGGCGCTCGCCGAGGGCGCGGGGGCGCGGGTCGTGCCGGTCGCGCTCAAGGGCTACGGCAACGCGCTCATGGGTGGCATCCGCGCGGCCAAGGGCACCTACGTGATCATGGGCGACGCCGACGACTCCTACGACTTCACGGACCTGATGCCGTTCGTCACCGAGCTGCGCGACGGCGCTGACCTGGTGATGGGCAACAGGTTCGAGGGCGGGATCGCGCCGGGCGCGATGCCGCCGCTGCACCGCTACCTCGGCAACCCCGTCCTGTCGTTCGTCGGACGGCTGTTCTTCGGCTCCAAGATCGGCGACTTCCACTGCGGCCTGCGCGGTTTCCGCCGCGACACCGCGCTCGCGCTCGGCCTGCAGTCGTCGGGGATGGAGTTCGCCTCCGAGCTCGTCGTCAAGATGACGCTGAGCGAGGCCAAGATCACCGAGGTGCCGACCACGCTCGCCAAGGACGGCAGGTCGCGGCCCCCGCACCTCAACACCTGGCGCGACGGCTGGCGGCACCTGCGGTTCCTGCTGCTGTACAGCCCGCGCTGGCTGTTCCTCATCCCCGGCGTCGTGCTCATGGCGCTCGGCCTCGTCGCGGGCGTCGCGCTCGCGGTCACCCCGATCGACATCCGCGGCGTCGTGTTCGACGTCGACACCCTCGTCGGCGCGTCGGCGGCGGTCGTCATCGGGTTCCAGGCCGTGGTGTTCTCGCTGCTCACCAAGGCTTACGGCGTCACCGAAGGGTTCCTGCGGCCGGACAAGCGGGCGGCCTGGCTGCTGGAGAAGTGGAGCTTCGAGAAGGGGCTCATCAGCGGCGGCCTGCTCGCGCTCGCCGGGCTCGTCGGCGTCGGGTTCTCGGTGGTGCACTGGCACGGCGCGCAGTTCGGCGAGCTGAACGCGCGCGAGACGCTGCGCATGGTCGTGCCGTCGGCGACCGCGCTGATGATGAGCTGCCAGCTCATCCTCGGCACCGCGTTCCTGTCGATCCTCGGCATCCGCCGCTCCAGCCACCCGGGCACCGCCTCGCAGGCGCACGAACAGCTCACCCTCGCCGACGCCGTCGGCGGCGCGCAGGGCACCGCCGACGAGAAGGCCGAAGACGAGAACCTTCTGGACGCCGGGACCGTCGATGAGAACGTCGGCGAAGAGCGGTCGGTGCCGGAACAGACCCGCTAGCGGTCGGCGTACGACGGAACGACAGTGAAGGAGGGTGGGGCCGTGAGCCTACGCTCCGCGCTGTGGAGACGACACGCGCTGTCCGGACTAGCCGAACAATCCGGGCGATACGGGCGTTCCGTGCTGGCCCGGCTGCCCAGGCCGTCGCGCGCCGCGCTGCTGGCGTTCGCGGGCAGGCACCGGGTCCTGCTGGTCGCGCTGGCCGTCGCGGCGCTGCTGCGGCTTGTGACGATCCTCGGCTACCGCTGGGCCATCTGGTTCCCCGACTCCTACCCGTACGTCGAACTCGCCCTGAACCCGCGCCCCGACGTGGTGCGCACGTTCGGGTACCCGTTCCTGCTGTTCCTGCTGCGGCCGCTGCACAGCTTCGCCGTCGTCGTCACGGTCCAGCACCTGATGGGGCTGGCCACCGCCGTCATCCTCTACGGGCTGCTGCGCCGCCCGCACCTGTTCCGCTTCGGCAAGGCGCTGCCCGGCTGGGCGGCGACGCTCGCGGTCGCACCCGTGCTGTTCGACGGCAACCAGATCGAGCTCGAACACCTGCTGCTGTCCGACACCTATTTCCTGCTGCTGGTGTCCGGCGCGTTCGCGCTCGTGCTGTGGACGCCCAAACCGTCGCCGCGCAGGGTCGCCGCCGCCGGGCTGCTGCTCAGCATGGCCGCCATCACCCGCACGATCGGGCTGCCGCTGCTGATCATCGTGCTGGTGTTCCTGGCGATCCGCAGGGCGGGCTGGCGGACGGTCGTCGCCGGGGCCGTCACCGCGATCGTCCCCATCGCCGCCTACTGCACCTGGTACGCCTCGGCGAACGGCCAGTTCGCGCTCAGCGGCACCGACGGGGTCTTCCTGTACAGCAGGACGATGACGTTCGCCGACTGCGACAACTTCGGCGACCGGCTCCCGGTGAACGCCTACCCGCTGTGCGACAGCACGCCGCCCGAGCAGCGCAAAGCCTCGCACTTCTACGTGTGGGAGGAGAGCCAGATCTTCCGGTACCCCGGAGGCATCTTCGACCCCTACAAGAGCGAGCTCGCGCGCACCTTCGCCAAGGAGGCGATCCTCGCCCAGCCGGGCGACTACGTCGCGACGGTCCTCGAGGACTTCGGGCGGACGTTCCGGTGGGACCGTCCCGTCTATCCCGACCCGAAGACCTACAGCTACTACGTCTTCCCCACCGAGTCACAGGAGTACTGGCCCGGCCGGGACGCCTCGGTCTCCAGGTACGACGCGCAGGCCCAGGCCACCCACGTGGTCGAGCCCTTCGCGGGCTTCATGCGCGGCTACCAGAAGGTCGTGTACCTCCCGGGGACCCTGCTCGGGGTCATGCTGCTTGCCGGGCTCGCCGGGGTCGTCGCGTCATGGCGGCGCTTCGGCGGGTACGCGCTGCTGCCGTTCGGGTTCGCGATGGCGCTGCTGGTCATCCCGCCCGCGACAGTCCTGTTCGACTACCGGTACGTGCTGCCCGCCGTCCCGTTCGCGGCGATCGCCGCCGCGATGGCGCTGCGCGAGGCGCACACCCTCTACCGGTCGCGGCACCGGCCCGACAACCCGCCGCGCACCCCGGCCGGGACCGCGGCCGACGCCGAGGCGGCCCCCGCGCGGTCCTGACCGCCGACGCGCTTGCCAGGCTGTGGATAACCGATTCGGTGCCTGACGCCGGGGACCGTAGGCTTGGGGCATGTCCCGTCACATCCTCACCGCGCCGGCTTGGCCCTATGCCAACGGGCCTCGCCACATTGGGCACGTCTCCGGGTTCGCGCTGCCGTGCGACATGTTCAGCCGCTACCAGCGGATGATCGGGAACCAGGTGCTCATGGTGTCCGGCACGGACGAGCACGGGACCCCGATCCAGGTCCAGGCCGACAAGGAGGGCCTGAGCGCCCGCGAGCTCGCCGACCGCTACAACCGCGTGATCGTCGACGACCTCTACGGCCTCGGCATCGCCTACGACCTGTTCACCCGCACCTCGACGGAGAACCACTACGCCGTCGTCCAGGAGATCTTCAAGGGCCTGCACGACAACGGCTACATCTTCACCGAGACCACCATGGGCGCGATCTCCCCGTCCACCGGGCGCACCCTGCCCGACCGCTACATCGAGGGCACCTGCCCGATCTGCGGCTACGACGGCGCGCGCGGCGACCAGTGCGACAACTGCGGCAACCAGCTCGACCCGATCGACCTGATCGACCCCGTCAGCCGGATCAACGGCGAGACCCCGAAGTTCGTGGAGACCGAGCACTTCATGCTCGACCTGCCCGCCTTCACCGAGGTCCTGGGCCGCTGGCTGCGCGGCAAGGAGGGCCAGTGGCGGCCCAACGTGCTGCGCTTCTCCCTCAACCTGCTCGACGACCTCAAGCCGCGCGCGATCTCCCGCGACCTCGACTGGGGCGTCCCGATCCCGCTGGACGGCTGGCGCGACCAGCCGACCAAGCGCCTGTACGTCTGGTTCGACGCGGTCATCGGCTACTTCAGCGCGTCCGTCGAATGGGCCAGGCGGCTCGGCGAGCCCGAGCGCTGGCGCGAGTGGTGGCAGAACCCCGAAGCCCTGGGCTACTACTTCATGGGCAAGGACAACATCGTCTTCCACTCCGAGATCTGGCCCGCGATGCTGCTCGGCTACAGCGGCAAGGGCGACAAGGGCGGCGAGCCGGGCTCGCTCGGCGCGCTGAACCTGCCGTCCGAGGTCGTCTCCAGCGAGTACCTGACGATGGAGGGCAAGAAGTTCTCCTCCTCCCGCCAGGTCGTGATCTACGTCAGCGACTTCCTCGAGCGCTACGACGTCGACGCCCTGCGCTACTACATCGCCGTCGCCGGTCCCGAGACCCAGGACACCGACTTCACCTGGCAGCAGTTCGTCGACCGCAACAACGGCGAGCTGGTGGCCCAGTGGGGCAACCTGGTGAACCGGTCGGTGTCGATGGCGGCCAAGGAGTTCGGCCAGATCCCCGAGCCCAAGGACCTCACCGAGGCCGACGAGGCGGTGCTGAAGACCGCGCGGGACGCCTACGCGCGGGTCGGGGCCGAGCTCGGCCGCTCCCGCTTCAAGAACGCGATCACCGCCGCGTTCGACGTGGTGCGCGAGGCCAACAAGTACCTCGCCGACCAGGAGCCCTGGAAGATCAAGGACGACCCCGTCCGCAAGGGCACGATCCTGTACGTCGCGCTCCAGGTGGTCGCCGACGCCAAGACCCTGCTCACCCCGTTCCTGCCGAACAGCTCGCAGAAGGTGTTCGAGATGCTGGGCGGCGAGGGCGTCTGGTCGGGCATGCCGGAGATCCGCGAGGTGTCGGAGGAGACCCCGGCCGGGGAGCGCACCTACCCGGTGATCACCGGCGACTACTCCGTCGCGCGGGCCCGCTGGGCGCACCAGCCGATCGCGCCGGGCACCCCGCTCCAGCGGCCGGTCCCGCTGTTCCCCAAGCTCGACCAGAGCGTGGTGGCCGAGGAGCTGGCCCGTCTTGGCGAGTAGTAAACCCGCAGGGAGTAAACCCAGTAAGCCCGTTCCGCCGACGCCCCGGCTGCCCGTCGCGGTGTTCGACGACCACTGCCATCTGGACATGCTCGACATGTCCGTGGCCGAGGCCGTCGAGCGCGCGCGGGCGGTCGGGGTGACCCGGATCGTGACGATCGGCTGCGACCTGCCGTCGTCGGAGTGGGCGGCCAAGACCGCCGCCGAGCACCCCGACGTGTACGCGGGGGTCGCGATCCACCCCAACGACACCAAGGGCCTCACCGACGACGTGCTGGCCCGCATCGCGGAGCTGGCGGCCGAGCCGAAGGTCGTCGCGGTGGGGGAGACCGGCCTCGACTACTACCGCGACCACGCGACGCCCGACGAGCAGCTGCGCTCGTTCCGCGCGCACATCGCGATCGCCAAGGCGTCCGGCAAGGCCCTGATGATCCACGACCGCGACGCCCACGACGACGTCCTGCGCGTCCTCGACGAGGAGGGCGCGCCGGACAAGGTGGTCTTCCACTGTTTCTCCGGCGACGCGGAGATGGCCCGGGTCTGCTCGGACAAGGGCTATGTGATGAGCTTCGCCGGGAACGTCACGTTCAAGAACGCGCAGCCGCTGCGTGACGCCCTTGCCGTCGCGCCGCTCGACCTCGTCCTCGTCGAGACCGACGCGCCCTTCATGACGCCGGTCCCGCACCGGGGCAAGCCGAACGCCTCGCATCTGATCCCGCACACCGTCGAGGTCATGGCGGAGGTCAAGGGAGTGTCCGTCGCGGACCTGTGCGCGGCGATCGCGGCAACGGGCGGGCGAACCTACGGGTTCTGAGGAGTAAACCCCGCGCCCGTGGGGAACGTCCTTACTTACGAGTCACCGGTACGGGGGCGTTCATCCCCCGAGTCGCCCCCGTACCGGTTGACACGCCGCACACCGGGACGTTGCGTCGTCGCGGTGTGACTCTGCGTGTTCATCCTTGTAGGCTCCGGTTCTTGTGACCCGTAGTGCGAGGCACGCGGCCGGAAGACCTCCGTCCTTCGTCGTGCCACTCATAGCAACCGCGCTCCTGGTCGGCATCGCCGCCGGGGGCTGGAACCTGTTCTCCGAGGAACCGCAGCCCGCTCCGATCGCCCTCGCCGGCGACCGCGCCAAACTGCCTTCACAGAAGGACGTACGCTCACCTGACCTGCCGTCCGGCACCGGCGGGGGCGTCCCCGCGCTTCCGCGGTTCGACGCCCCGGTGCTGCCCCCGTCGATGGGGCTGCCGCCCGACGAGGCCGCCGCGAGCAGCGGCGTCGCCGACCCCGACCGGCTCGCCGAGGAGGCGCCCCGGCCGCAGCAGCCGGAGAAGCAGGACAACGCGGGCGGCGGACCGCTCGCCCTGCTGAACCTCCCCAAGCTGCTGCCCAAGGAGGCCACCCAGCTGAACCTACTGAACCTGCCCGTCGCCGACCTGAACTGGGGCGCGGTGGCCAGGTGCGAGTCGAACAACGACCCCGAGCTGATCACCACGAGCGGGCTGTACGGGCTGTACCAGTTCTCCCGCGAGGCGTGGGAGTCGGTCGGCGGCACAGGTCTGCCCGTCCACGCCTCCCCCGAGGAGCAGACGCGCCGCGCCCAGCTGCTCTACGAGAAGCAGAACGGCTGGAGCACGACCTGCGGCGACCTGCTGTTCGCCGCCAACTGACCCCCCGGGCCGCTCCGCCTTCCGGAGCGGCCCGGCCCCGCCGTCGTCAGCGGACGGCCGCGAGGTCGAGGAACAGATAGCCGTCACCGGTCGGCAGCACGACATACCGGTTGGCCCGGCCGCCCTCCCGCCCGTGGACGAGCTCGCCGGGCTTCGCCGCGAGATACCCGGTCTTCCCGGTCTCCAGATCCCGGATGGTCACCCGGCCGGAGGCATCGCTCCCCTGGAACAGGAACCTGTCGAGCGGCGGCTGCCACTCCGTATAGCGGTTGTAGTTCGGCCCGCCCAGCACCGTCGGCGTCGGCTGCGGCTCCGGCGACCCGTCCGGGTCGGGCGCCGGCACATCACCCTCCGACGCGCCCGACGGCGCGGGCTCGTCGCGCCCGGCCGGAGGCTCGTCACGGGGCTCGGGCGCGGGACCGTCCCCGGCAGGGGGCTCAGCTGCGGGGCCACCGCCCGGGTTCCCGGCGGCGGGCTCGGGGCTCCCGGACTCGGCGGGCCGGGCCGGAGAGTCAGCGGGTTCGGGGTTCCCGCGCTGGGAGTCGGCGGGCAGGGTCGGCGGGTCGGAAGGGTCGGGGTTCCCGGCCTGGGGCCTGGCCCGGTCGGCGGGGCCGGAGTTCCCGGCCTCGGCCTCCGCGGGGTCGTCGGGCCGCGCGGGCGGGTCGACGGGATCGGCGGGATCGTCGGGCCGGGTCGGCGGGGCCGAGGGGTCGTCGGGTTGGGTGGGCGCGGCCGAGGGGTCGGCCGGGCGGGTGGGCGGGGCAGAGGGGTTGCCGGGGTCGGGGGCGTCCTTGGGGGGACGGGGGCCGAGGAACATCGGGTTGGGGATGGTGACCGAGCCGTCGCGGCGGGCCAGGGAGTCCCTGCCGCTGCACCAGACGACGCCGCAGAACCAGGGGCCGTCCCCGGACGGGATCTTCGCCGCGCGGGTCTCGCCGGTCTCCACGTTGCGGATGTCCTCGAAGAACACGCCGGGCTTGCCGTCGTCGAACTCGGCGATCCAGGGCCACTCCACGATGCGGAAACCCTTGGGGGCGACCCTTGCCCTGTCGTCCTTGGCGTTGAGGGGCGCGGTGAAGACGCCCTCGGAGGAGTCCCAGTAGAGGCGGTCGCCGGTGATGCCCGCGCGGTAGCCGCCGCCGTCGTGGCCGCCGTCGGTGAGGACGAGACGCGAGCTGTCCTCACCGGTCGGGTCGGCGACGACGATCTCGACGCCCTTCTCGGTCATCGCATGCCAGACCAGGCGTTCCCCGGAGGATTCGGACCCCACGGCGAACTCCGGCTGTGCGGGACCCCAGCCCGCGCCGACGATCTCGACCGTCCGGCCCGTCTGCGGCTCGTAGACCGCGTACTTGGCCGGGCCTGACGGCCGTGCGTTCCAGAAGATCAGCAGCCGGGAGCCGTCGAGCACGCTGACGATCTGCCAGTCGGCGTCCGCGAGGCCCTGCGGCGGCACGGCCTTGACGTGCCGGGCCGCCTCCGGCCACAGCTTCTCGACCGGGAGGGGCTGGCCGTCGCCCGCCGAGACGGTCGGGCCGGTCTTGTCGAGGTCGGTCGGGTTGAGGACGCCCCAGCCGACGCCGCCCGCGAGCAGGACCGTCACGGCGGCGGCCGCGCCGACGCGGTTGCGCAGCCGGGCGCGGGCCTTGCGCGCGGCGGTGGCGGCGAGGCCGTGGACGGGCGGGGGCGCGTCGTCCGCCTTGGCCGAGAGCGTCCTGGCGAGTGCCCGCTCAAGGGGAGTGCTCATCGGGGGCTCCCTTCCAGGTGGTGATCGTAGCTTTCGCGCAGTTTGTCGAGCGCGCGGCTGGCCTGGCTGCGGACCGTGCCGCGCGAGATGCCGAGCCGCACGGCGATCTCCTCGTCCGACAGGGCCTCGTAGTACCGCAGGACGACCACGGTCCGCTGCCGGCGCGGCAGGGCCGTCAGGGCCTGCCAGAGGGCGTCGTCGGGCGGCAGGGGGTCGTGGTGCGCGGCGTCGGGGACGGCCGCGGTCAGCGTCTCGCGCCGGGTCCGCCGCCACGCCGACACATGCTGCCGCGCCATCGTCGTCCGGACATAGCCCTCGGGGTCGTCCTTGCGCACCACCCGCGGCCAAGCCGACCGCAGCCGCACCAGCGCCTCCTGCACAAGGTCGGCCGCATCATGCGGACTCCCCGTCAGCACATACCCGTACCGCAACAAAGCCGGCGCCCGAGACGCCACCCACCGCTCAAAGTCAACGGCCTCGCCCAACGCCTCGGCCTCCCGCCGAACACCACCGGATGGGGGATGATCCACCACACCTCTCCTTCCTCCAGATAGCCACACAACCCAGACGCCCCCACCCCCCCGCCCGTTGCACGCCCACCCCAACCCCCTCCCCGCAGTCCCGACGGGACTGCGGGAAGTACTTGAACGCAACCGGGCCTGCGGGCAGCGTCCCCCCTCACACTCCCGAAGCAACCGCGAGGCACGCCGAGCGCGAGGCTCACGCGAGCCTCCTTCCCCGCAGTCCCGAGCACCTGCTTCCCCGCAGCCCCGAGGGGACTGCGAGACGCGCCTGGCCGCGAGGGCGGGCAAGCCTCCTTCCTCGCAGTCCCGAGGGGGCTGCGGGGCGCGCCTGGCCGCGAGGGGCGGGTAAGCCTCCTTCCTCGTAGTCCCGAAGGGACTGCGAGGCGCGCTTGGGTGCGAGGGGCGGGTAAGCCTGCTTCCTCGTAGTCCCGAGGGGACTGCGAGGCGCGCTTGGGTGCGAGGGGCGGGCAAGGCTGCTTCCTCGCAGTCCCGAGGGGACTGCGAGATGTCCCTGGGCGCGAGGGGCGGGCAAGCCCTCCTTCCCGCAGTCCCGAAGGGACTGCGGGACGGGGTTGGGGGAGCGGGGGTGGGGTTGTTGCGTGGGACAATCGGGGGGTGGGGGTAGACGAGAGAGCGGGACAGGGTGCGGCGGCGGGCGACGCCGGGGACGCGGTGTTGCTGGGGGCGGCCGATGTTCGGGAGATCGCTGCGGCGCTTGATGTGCGGCCCACCAAGCAGCTCGGGCAGAACTTTGTGATCGACCCGGGGACAGTGCGGCGGATCGTGCGGGCGGCGGAGGTCGGGCCCGAGGACGTCGTTGTGGAGGTGGGCCCGGGGCTCGGCTCGCTCACCCTTGCGCTGCTGCCCGAGGTCGCCAGGGTCGTCGCGGTCGAGCTCGACCCGGTGCTCGCCGGGGCTCTGCCGGAGACCGTCAGGGCGCGCGCGCCGAAGCTCGCCGACCGCTTCGAGGTCGTGCACGGCGACGCGATGCGGATCACCGAGCTGCCCGGCCCGCCGCCCACCGCGCTGGTCGCGAACCTGCCCTACAACGTCGCCGTCCCCGTCGTGCTGCACCTGCTCGAACTGCTGCCGTCGCTGCGCAGGGGCCTGGTCATGGTCCAGGCCGAGGTGGGCGACCGCCTCTCGGCCGCGCCCGGCAGCCGCATCTACGGCGTGCCGTCGGTGAAGGCCGCCTGGTACGCCGAGGCGAGGCGGGCCGGGTCCGTCGGCAGGAACGTCTTCTGGCCCGCGCCCAACGTCGACTCCGCGCTCGTCTCATTCACCCGGCGCGAGCCGCCGCGCACCACGGCCACCCGCGAGCAGGTCTTCGCCGTCGTTGACGCCGCCTTCGCGCAGCGCCGCAAGACCCTGCGGGCCGCCCTCGCCGGTTGGGCGGGCTCGCCCGCGATGGCCGAGGCCGCCCTGCGCGCGGCGGGCGTCGATCCGACCGCGCGCGGCGAGATGCTCGACGTCGCCGCGTTCGCGCGCATCGCCGAGCACCGCATGGCCTGATCAGCCAGGGCCGCCCGCCCGATTCCCGACAAGTCCCCGTTCCACCGTCTGAACCGAGGCAGCCATGTCCGTCACCGTCCGGGTCCCCGCGAAAGTCAACCTGCAGCTCGGCGTCGGGCCGCTGCGCGACGACGGCTACCACGACCTGGTGAACGTCTTCCACGCCGTGTCGCTGTTCGACGAGGTCACCGTGACGCCGGGGCCGCTGGCCGTCACCGTCGAGGGGGCGTCGATCGAGGGGGTGCCCGCGGGTCCCGACAACCTCGCCGCCCGCGCCGCGCTGCTGCTCGCCGAGCATCTGGGTGTCCCGGCCGAGGCGTCGATCCACATCCGCAAGGAGATCCCGGTCGCGGGCGGCATGGCCGGCGGCAGCGCCGACGCGGCCGCCGCGCTGCTCGGCTGCGCGGAGCTGTGGAACCCGGGCCTGCCGCTGAAGACCCTGATGGACCTAGGCGGCCAGCTGGGCAGCGACGTGCCCTTCGCGCTGCTCGGCGGCACGGCGGTCGGCGTCGGACGGGGTGAGGTGCTGACCCCGCTGCCGACGTCCGGCGAGTTCCACTGGGTCTTCGCCCTCGCCGACGGCGGCCTGTCCACCCCGGCCGTCTACGCCGAGTGCGACAGGCTGCGCGCCGCCTACGAGCAGCACGCCGAGTGGCCGCACGAGTCGCCCGCGCTGCTCGCCGCGCTCGCCGAGGGCGACGCCAAGGCGCTCGGCGCGGCGCTCACCAACGACCTCCAGCCCGCCGCGCTGAGCCTGATGCCCGCGCTCCAGCGCACGATCTCGGCGGGCCGCGACTTCGGCGCGCTCGGCGCGCTCGTCTCGGGCTCAGGCCCGACCTGCGCGTTCCTGGCCTCCGACGCCGAGCACGCCGCCGACCTGGCCGCCGCCCTGCGCGGCGCGGGCGTCGCGCGCGCGGCGGTCCACGCGGCGGGCCCGGTCCCCGGCGCGACCGTTCTGTAGCCCGGACGCGCAAGGCCCCGAATCCGCCTAACCTGGGCGGACCGAAAGACGAACAGCCCGGCTGACGGGCCCACATGGAGACGGGCGGGCCGAAGGGTCCGCCGAGGGACGACGGTCTGAGTGAACCTGATCAATCTGGAGAACGTGAGCAAGTCCTACGGGCCCACGCCGCTGCTCGACGCGGTGTCCCTCGGGATCGAGTCGGGCTGGCGGATCGGGATCGTCGGCCGCAACGGCTACGGCAAGTCGACGCTCATGAACATCATGGCGCGGCGGGTCGAGGCCGACTCCGGGCGCGTCACGCACACCGGCGGCCTGCGCCTGGCGATGCTCGTCCAGCGTGACGAGTTCGGCAGGGACGCCACGGTCAGGTCGGTCGTGCTCGGCGAGCGTCCCGAGCACGAGTGGGCGGGCGACGCCGCGGTGCGCGACATCCTGTCCGGCCTGCTCACCGGCCTCGACCTCGACGCCCCCCTCGCGGGCATGTCCGGCGGGGAGAAGCGCAGGGTGTCCCTTGCGGCCCTGCTCGTCCCCGAGTCCGACGTGATCATGCTGGACGAGCCCACGAACCACCTCGACATCGAGGCGATCACCTGGCTGGCCCGGCATCTCAAGGGACGCCGTGAGGCCCTGGCCGTCGTCACGCACGACAGGTGGTTCCTTGACGAGGTCACCGACCGGACGTGGGAGGTCGTGGACGGCCGCGTCGAACGCTACGAAGGCGGATATTCCGCATATGTCCTGGCGAAGGCCGAGCGGGCGAGGGTCGCCGACGCCACCGAGGCCAAGCGCCAGAACCTCATGCGCAAGGAGCTCGCCTGGCTCCGCCGCGGCCCGCAGGCCCGCACGTCGAAGCCCAAGTTCCGGGTCGACGCCGCCCAGGCGCTGATCGCCGACGTGCCCCCGCTGCGCGACAAGGTCGAGCTGACCAAGTTCGCGACCGCGCGGCTCGGCAAGACCGTCTACGACGTCGAGGACGTGACCCTCGCGCTCGGCGGAAACCCCGTCTTCCAGCACATCACGTGGCGGCTCGGGCCTGGCGACCGGATCGGGCTCGTCGGCGTCAACGGCAGCGGCAAGACGAGCATGCTCAGGCTGCTCGCGGGCACCGTCCGGCCGGATTCGGGACGCGTCGTGCGCGGCAAGACCGTCGCGCTGGCGCACCTCTCGCAGGAGCTGGCCGAACTCGACCCGCAGCGCCGCGTTCTCGAGTCGGTCGAGGAGGTCGCGCGGCGGATCACCGTAGGCAAGCGCGAGTGGACCGCCTCGCAGCTGCTGGAAAGGCTCGGCTTCAAAGCCGACGCCCAGTGGAAGCCCGTCGGCGACCTGTCGGGAGGCGAGCGGCGCAGGCTGCAGATCCTGCGGCTGCTCATGGCCGAGCCCAACGTCATGCTCCTCGACGAGCCCACCAACGACCTCGACATCGAGACCCTCACCGAGGTCGAGGACATCCTCGACGGCTGGCCCGGCACCCTCGTGGTCGTCAGCCACGACAGGTACTTTCTCGAGCGCGTCACCGACACCGTCTACGCGCTGCTGGGCGACGGGACGGTCCGGATGCTGACCGGCGGCGTCGAGGAGTACCTGGCGAAGGTCGAGGCGGGCGGCGCGTCGGCGGTCCGGACGGCTTCCGCGGCCGAGGCCACGGCCGCCGCGCCCGCCAAGCCCGTCCAGCAGGCGAAGCTCGACTGGAAGACCCAGAAGGAGCTCGACCGGCTGGAGCGCCAGCTCGACAAGCTCACCAAGCGTGAAGCCGAGCTGCACGCCCAGATGGCCGACGCCGCCACCGACCACGCGCGGCTGCTCGACCTCGACGCCAAGCTCAAGGCGGTCCTCGGCGAGAAGGACGAGGTCGAGATGGCCTGGCTCGAACTCGCCGAGGGCTAGTCAGAGGTCGAAGGGGACGAGGAGGGTCCGCAGCAGGTCCGCGAGCTGCTTCTGTTCGGTGTCGCTGAGCGTGACGAGCAGCTCGCGTTCCCGGTCGATGAGGTCGGAGAAGGCCGCGTCGACCCGGGCCCTGCCCACGTCGGTGAGCCGCACCTGGACGCCGCGCTTGTCGGCCGGGTCCGGGTGCCGCTCGACGAGTCCGGCCGCGGTGAGCCTGTCGATCCGGTTCGTCATCGTGCCCGAGGTGACGAGGGTGGCGCGCAGCAGCTGGCCGGGGTTGAGCTGGTAGGGCGGCCCGGCGCGGCGCAGCGCGGTGAGCACGTCGAACTCCCACGACTCCATCTCGTGCGCGGCGAAGACCGCCCTGCGGGCACGGTCCAGATGCCGGGACAGGCGCGAGACCCTGCTCAGCACGTGCAATGGCTGGACGTCCAGTTCCGGGCGCTCGGTCCGCCAGGCGGAGACCAGCCGGTCCACCTCGTCCTCCATGGGTGAACCCTACCTGTGTCTCGACATCAAGACACAGGTCGGTCCTCGGTTACTCCGGGCGGCGGCCGTCACTCGACGGCGTCGAGGTCCTCGAGGAGCCGTTCCAGCCGCGCGGACGCGTCACGGGTGATCGAGTCGGCCGAGCCCCTGAGGTATCCGGCGGCGGCCATCGCCTCACGCATCGCCTCCTCCATCAGCCCGACCGCGAGCCCGAACGGGATCATCCGCTCGCCGTCCATCGACCCTCCTTCGGCCTGACACGGGGTCCTCATCCTCCCGTCGCGCAACCCCGCGTGTCAGCCATGTCGGAAAAAAGTCAAGGGGCTGTGTTTATTTGGGCCTGGCGGCCGTGCGCCTTGAAGCCCAGCGCTGTCCCTCCGGCCCTGGGGGCCTACGGGACAGCGCTGGGCGCGCACGGCCGCCAGGCCCGGTGTCTTCACTATCGGGATAGAAGACCGGCCCAGTGTTCCTTGTAACCCTCACGGGTGCCCTGGGCGCGGGCCCATAGCCCTCAAGGGTGCTCTGGGCGTGGGCCGGTAATCCTGGCGGGTGCTCTGGGCGTGGGCGCGTAGCCTTCACGGGTGCTCTGGGCGTGGGCCGGTAATCCTGGCGGGTGCTCTGGGCACGGGTCCGTAACCCTCACGGTTCTCGAGCGCGGGTCTGCGACCCGGCGGGTTCTCGAGCGCGGGTCCGTCGTGTGCCTCAGCCTCTTGACGTCGAGACAAACGTGTTGCCATTATGTATCTCGATGTCAAGACATGCGGTGCGAGCTGCGGCCGCGTCGTCCTGGCACATGACGACTTTTTTCCAACTGAAGACGAGGTGCCGCCCGCAGTGGGAGGAAAGCGGCTAAACGTTCCCCTGCGGTGCTGCCGACTCCCGTAGCGGGCGGCACCTGGCCCAAGAGGCGGCCCACCTCGCCGCCACCCACCCCGGCTCCGTACCAAGAACCGGGACCAAAGACCGGCGACCGCGCGAACACCCTCCCGCGGTCGCTGGTTTTTTGATGGGGGCCTGCCCCGCTCCTGATGGGGGCCTGCCCCGCGCCTAGGGAAGCCGCGCGGGGTTCACGAATGCTGGCCACGCCTTAAACCCCGATAGTGAAGACACCGGGCATGACGGCCGTGCGCGCCCGGTGCTGTCCCGTAGGCCCCCGGGGCCGGAGGGGCAGTGCCGGGCTTTATGACGCACGGCCGTCAGGCCCCAGAAAACTGGTGAATGCACGTTCACCCTGGGTGGCGGGTATTTTGCTGTCTGGAGTCTTTCGGGCTTACGGGACCGTAGGTTACGGTGGCGTAGATACGACTCGACCGCGACGAGAGAGACTACGTGACCGCTTCCCCGATCGCCGGTGCTGTGCCGCTGGGCGACCTGTCCGACAGCCGCAACGGCCGCAAGCACAAGATCCTCGTCGCGCTGTTCACCGGCGTGCCGTTCCTCGCCCTGCTGGCGGCGGTGCCGCTGGCGTGGGGCAGCTTCCTCGGCTGGACCGACGTCGTGATCGCCGCGGTCTTCTACTTCCTGTCGGCGGGCGGGATCACCGTGGGTTACCACAGGTACTTCACGCACGGCTCGTTCAAGGTCGGGCGGCCGATGCGGATCGCGCTGGCGATCTGCGGGGGACTGGCGATCGAGGGCCCGGTGCTCAACTGGGTCGCCGACCACCGCAGGCACCACAAGTTCTCCGACAAGGAGGGCGACCCGCACTCGCCGTGGAAGTACGGCGACAGCGCTGGCGCGCTCTTCAAGGGCCTCGTGTGGTCGCACTACGGCTGGCTGTACGCGAACAAGGCGACGAACGTCGACAAGTACGCCAAGGACCTCAAGGCCGACCGCGACCTGAACGCCATCCACAACGGGTTCGGCCTCATCGTCGCCGGGACCTTCCTCGTGCCCGCCATGATCGGCGGCCTGGTCACCTGGTCGTGGGCCGGGTTCTTCACCGCGCTGTTCTGGGCGGGGCTCGTCCGGGTCTGCCTTGTCCAGCACGTCACCTGGTCGATCAACTCGATCTGCCACACCTTCGGCGACACCCCCTTCGCCTCACGTGACCAGTCGCGCAATGTGTGGTGGCTGGCGATCCCGTCGCTGGGCGAGTCCTGGCACAACCTGCACCACGCGGACCCGACGGCGGCCCGCCACGGGGTCGGCAAGGGCCAGGTCGACATCAGCGCGCGGACCATCTGGATCTTCGAGAAGCTCGGTCTGGCCTGGGATGTGCGTTGGCCGACTTCCGAGCGGCTGGCGGCCAAGCGCGCCTAAGGTCTAAGGCCATGAGCGACTCCCGAAGACGACGCATGTCCGGCAGTGAGCGAAGGGAGCAGCTCCTCGGCATCGGGCGCGACCTCTTCGCCGTGCGCGGCTTCGACGGCACTTCGGTGGAGGAGATCGCGGCCAAGGCAGGCGTGTCCAAACCCGTCGTCTACGAGCATTTCGGCGGGAAGGAAGGGCTGTACGCCGTCGTCGTGGACCGCGAGATGGAACGTCTCGCGGTCCTGGTCACGGCGGCCCTGACGACCGAGGCCGGGTACCGCCGCAAGCTTGAGCTCGCCGCGCTCGCCCTGCTGGAGTACATCGAGGAGAGCACTGCCGGGTTCCGCATCCTCGTCCGCGACTCCCACGCCGCCTCGGGGACGGGCAGCTACGCGAGCCTGCTGTCGGAGATCGCGGGCGAGGTCGAGTACCTGCTCGGCCGTGAGTTCGACCACCACGGCCTCGACGAGAAGTCCGCGCCCATGTACGCGCAGATGCTCGTCGGGATGATCGCGCTCACCGGCCAGTGGTGGCTCGACAGCCGGCGGCCCCGTCGCGAGGACGTCGCCGCGCACGTGGTGAACCTCGCCTGGAACGGCCTTTCGCATCTCGAGGCCAAGCCGACGCTCGACCCGCGCCGCAGGGCCAAGGAGCGCGAGAAGGCCGAGCGCAGGCAGGAGAAGGACAGGGCGCGGGCCGAGAAGGCCATGGAACGCGCGCGCCGCAAGGCCGGGGCACTGGACGTCTACGTGGAGTCCACCCTGGAGGGCTGATCGAGGGCTGATCGCCGGGTTGATCGTCGGGCGCGGGATGATGGTCCGATGGCGGAGCGGCGCAAGCGGATGACCGGCAAGGAACGCCGGGAACAGCTCATCGAGATCGGCAGGGCCCTGTTCGCCGAACGCGGGTTCGACGGCACGGCCGTCGAGGAGATCGCCGCGAAGGCCGGGGTGTCGAAACCCGTCGTCTACGAGCATTTCGGCGGCAAAGAGGGCCTTTACGCGGTCGTCGTGGACCGGGAGATGACGCGGCTGCTCGGCCTGGTCACCCAGGGCATGTCCGACGGCGTCCACTACCGGGGCAAGCTCGAGGGCGCGGCCCTGGCCCTCCTTGAGTACATCGAGGAGAGCACCGACGGGTTCCGCATCCTCGTCCGCGACTCCCACGCCGCCTCGGGGACCGGCACCTTCGCCAGCCTGATCAGCGACATCGCCACCCACGTGGAGTACCTGCTCGCCGACGAGTTCGAGAAGCACGACAGGGACGGCCGCCTCGCCCCGATGTACGCCCAGATGCTCGTCGGCATGGTCGCGATGACCGGCCAGTGGTGGCTCGAGGTGCGCAAACCCCGCCGCGAGGAGGTCGCCGCGCACCTGGTGAACCTCGCGTGGAACGGCCTTTCCCATCTCGAGGACAAGCCGCGACTCCACCCCCGCTCCCGCCGCCGCTAAGGGGAGCGAAGCCAAGCCGCGGAAGGGAACACCCATAACGGAGATGAGGCGGCCGGGCGGGGACGGTATCGTGTGCGTCAGCCGCCTGTGCGGCGATCCGGCGTGGTGTAATCGGCAGCACTAGGGTTTTTGGTGCCCTCTGTTCAGGTTCGAGTCCTGGCGCCGGAGCCGGGTTCGGTGTGCCCTTGTGGGGCTGCCGGTGCGGGTGCTCCTCCGCCCGGGCGGTACTCTTTGTTCATGTCAGGTGGGTTACGCCCTGGCGACGCTTTCCCAACCGAGAAACGATCGGCCTGGGCGGCGTTCCGCCGCGACGACGTCCCGCTCAGTCCCGTCCGCGAAGCCCAGGAGCCACTCAGTGAGCCCGGCCGCAGTCATCGTCCTCGCCGCGGGCGAGGGCACCCGGATGAAGTCCCGTACCTCAAAGGTCCTCCACGAGATCGGCGGCAGGAGCATGCTCGGGCATGTCCTGGCCGCCTCCCAGACACTCCTTCCCGACCGGCTCGTCGTCGTGGTCGGGCACCGGCGCGAGCAGGTCATCGAGCACCTCGCGGTGATCGCGCCGGACGCCGTCCCGGTCGTCCAGGAGACCCAGGGCGGGACGGGTCACGCCGTCCGCACCGCGCTCGAGGCGAGCGGCCCGCTGGACGGCACGGTCGTGGTCACCAACGGGGACCATCCGCTGATCACCGGCGCGACCCTGCGGGGCCTGGTCGACGCGCACGAACGCGACGCCAACGCCGTCACCGTCATGACCACCGACGTCCCCGACCCCACCGGATACGGCCGCATCCTGCGCGGCCCCGACGGCGCGGTCACCGAGATCGTCGAGCACAAGGACGCCACCGACGCCCAGCGGGCCATCGCCGAGATCAACGTCGGCATGTACGCCTTCGACGGCGCGCTGCTCGCCGAGGCGCTGAAGCGGCTCACCACCGACAACGCCGGCGGCGAGGAGTACCTGACCGACGTCCTCGGCATCCTGCGCGGCGACGGGCACCGCGTCGGCGCCGCCAAGGTCGCCGACTGGGTCGAGACCCAGGGCGTCAACGACAGGGTCCAGCTCGCCGCCGCGCGCAGGCAGCTCAACGACCGCGTCCTCGACGGGCTCATGCGCGCCGGCGTCACCGTCGTCGACCCGCAGACCGTCTGGGTCGACGTGCAGGTACGTGTCGAAGCCGACGTCACCCTCCTTCCCAATGTCCAACTCCACGGCGGTACGGTGGTCCGCGCCGGAGCCCGCGTGGGCCCGGACACCACGCTGACCGACACCGTCGTCGGCGAGGACGCCCAGGTCAGCCGCACTGTCGCCGAGGGAGCCGAGATCGGCCCCGAGACGACGGTCGGACCGTACGCGTATCTCCGCCCCGGCACCCGGCTGGGCCGCAAGGCCAAGGCCGGGAGCTACGTGGAGATCAAGAACTCCGAGATCGGCGAGGGATCGAAGGTGCCGCACCTGACATACGTCGGGGACGCCACCATCGGCGAAGGGTCGAACATCGGGGCCGGCAGCGTCTTCGTCAACTACGACGGCGTCGCCAAACACCGCACCGTCGTGGGCGACCACGTCCGCGTCGGCAGCGACAACATGCTCGTGGCCCCCGTCACCATCGGGGACGGGAGCTACACAGCGGCCGGATCAGTGATCACCAAGGATGTACCGCCCGGGGCTATGGCCGTGGCCCGCGGGCAGCAGCGCAACGTTGAGGGCTGGGTCGAGCGCAGGCGCGCCGGGACTGCCGCCGCGGAAGCGGCGAAACGGGCGCGTGAGAACAACACCCAGGAGGGGGACAAGTGAGCGGGATCAAAACACAGTCCGAGAGGAAGCTGATGCTCTTCTCGGGCCGCGCCTATCCGGAGCTCGCCAAGGAGGTCGCCGACAACCTCGACTGCGAGCTCGTGCCGACGGCCGCCTACGACTTCGCCAACGGCGAGACGTTCGTGCGGTTCCTCGAGTCCGTGCGAGGCAGCGACGCGTTCGTGATCCAGAGCCACACGGCTCCGATCAACCAGTGGATCATGGAACAGCTGATCATGGTCGACGCGCTCAAGCGCGCGAGCGCCCGCCGCATCACCGTCGTCGCGCCGTTCTTCGGCTACGCGCGGCAGGACAAGAAGCACCGCGGCCGCGAACCGATCTCGGCGCGCCTCATGGCCGACCTGTTCAAGACCGCGGGCGCGGACCGGCTCATCACCGTCGACCTGCACACCGCGCAGATCCAGGGCTTCTTCGACGGGCCCGTCGACCACCTGTTCGCCCTTGAACTGCTGGCCGACCACGTCGCGAGCACCCTGGACACCTCGCAGGTGACTGTCGTCGCGCCCGACGCGGGCCGTGTCCGCGTCGCCGAGCGCTGGACCGACCGCCTCGGCTGCCCGCTGGCGATCATCCACAAGCGCCGCGACCCGCTCGTCGCCAACGAGGTCAAGGTCTTCGAGGTCGTCGGCCAGGTCGAGGGCCGCACCTGCGTCATCGTCGACGACATGATCGACACCGGCGGCACCATCGTCAAGGCCGCCGAGGCCCTGTTCGAGCAGGGCGCCGCCCGCGTCGTCGTCACCGCCACCCACGGCGTCCTGTCGGGCCCGGCCGTCGACCGCCTCAAGAACTCCCGCATCTCCGAGGTGGTCCTCACCAACACCCTCCCCATCACCCCCGAAAAGCAGTTCGACAAGCTGACGGTCCTGTCGATCGCCCCCCTCCTCGCCAGCGCCATCAACGAGGTCTTCCACGACGGCTCAGTGACTTCCTTGTTCGACGGAGAAGCGTGACTTTCGGGCCTGACGGCCGGGCGCTCTAGAGCCTCGGCACAGGAGAGGTCCGCGCCCAGGGCACCCGTGAGGGTTACAAGGAATGCTGGGCCGGGCTTCTCTCCCGATAGTGAAGACACCGGGCCTGGCGGCCGTGCGCGCCCAGCGCTGTCCCGTAGGCCCCCAGGGCCGGAGGGGCAGTGCTGGGCTTTAAGGCGCACGGCCGCCAGGCCCCAATAAACACAGCCCGGCAACGATGACCCGAACGAATCCCTCGGGGCCGTCGGGGCCCTGAGTACTGCTAGAATTTTTAGACCGTGTGCGCCTTCTGTTGCGCGGCATGCCCTGGATGGGGTGCTTGTGCCGGAGATGCGCCGAACGCCCTACGGAGGGCCGAGGTCTTACAAGCGTCAGTTCTTTCGAGTTCCTTCAAGGAGTTTCGCCGTGTCCGAGGTACGCATCGCCGCCGAGCCGCGCTCCGAGTTCGGTAAGGGTGCCGCCCGGCGCACCCGTCGCGCCGGGAAGGTGCCGGCTGTTCTTTACGGGCACGGCACTGACCCGCAGCACATCACGCTTCCGGGCCACGAGCTGATGCTCGCCCTGAAGACCCCGAACGTGCTGCTGCGCGTGTCGGGCCTGTCGGGCGACGACGAGCTCGCGCTGCCGAAGGACGTGCAGCGCGACCCGCTGAAGGGCTTCCTGGAGCACGTCGACCTGCTGCTGGTCAAGCGCGGCGAGAAGGTCACCGTCGACGTGCCGATCCTGCTCGTCGGCGAGGTCGTCGCGGGCGGGCAGCTCGCCCAGGAGCTCACCACGGTCTCCCTCGAGGCCGAGGCCACGCACATCCCGTCCGAGATCACCGTCGACCTGGCCACCCTGGCCGAGGGCACCTCGGTCCTGGTCAAGGACCTGTCCCTGCCGCGCGGCGCGACCGTCGCGGGCGACGAGGACGCCCTGGTCCTCCAGATCACCGGTGTCCAGGAGGTCCGGACCGAGACCGACGCGGAAGCCGCCGAGGCCGAGGCCGCCGCCGAAGCCGCCGCCGCCGAGGCCCCGGCCGCCGAGTAACACCCGGCCCCAAACTCACGAAGGCCCCGGACGCCCCCGCGTTCCGGGGCCTTCGCAAATGCAGGCCACAGACCCCACACGGCCACGCCTCACCTCCTGCACGGTCACCGGGAGAGGCCCACGCAAAGGGCACCCGAGAGGGTTGCAAGGAACACTGGGCCGGTCTTCTATCCCGATAGTGAAGACACCGGGCCTGGCGGCGGTGCGCGCCCAGCGCTGTCCCGTAGGCCCCCAGGGCCGGAGGGACAGTGCTGGGCTTCAAGGCGCACGGCCGCCAGGCCCAAATAAACACAGCGCGCGGCCGCCAGGCCCCAATAAACAGGAGGCACGGTGAGTGAGGAGACCTGGCTGATTGTCGGGCTTGGGAATCCTGGGCCGAAGTATGCGGCTACGCGGCACAATGCCGGGTTCATGGTGGTTGATCTGCTCGCTGAGCGGGTGGGTGGGAAGTTCAAGGCGCACAAATCGCGCTGTGACGTCGTTGAGGGCAGGCTTGCCGGGGTTCGGGCGGTGCTGGCGAAGCCCAGGTCGTACATGAACGAGTCAGGCGGGCCCGTGAAGGCGTTGCGGGACTTCTACAAGGTCCCTGACGCGCGGCTCCTCGTCGTCCATGACGAGCTCGACATCGACTTCGGCGCGGTCAGGTTGAAGCAGGGCGGCGGTGACAATGGTCACAACGGCCTGCGGTCGATCACCAGGTCGCTCGGGTCGAAGGAGTATCTGCGGCTGCGGTTCGGGGTGGGCCGTCCGCCGGGCCGGATGGACGCCGCCGCGTTCGTCCTGAAGGACTTCGCCGTGCCGGAGCGCAAGGAGCTCCCGTACTTCCTCGACCGGGCCGCCGACGCGGCCGAAGCCGTCCTCACTTCGGGTCTCGGCGCGGCGCAGAACACCTTCCACGCCCCCTGACCGGCCGGACACTCCCGGACAGACCCCCGTCAACCACCACATAGTCGGATTAACATCCGATTCTCATGTGCGGGTTGCCCTTTCCCGGCAACAAGATCAATTTAAGCGGGATACCCTGTTCCGATGACGGTAGATGACCACGACGTTGCCGAAGATCTCGCGACGCGGGCCGGTGAGGTGCTGCTCGCCCTGCGCGCGGAGAAGGGGTTCGCCGACGGTCCGGCCCTGAAGAAGGCCGGCGACCTCGGATCGCACGAGTTCCTGATGGCCGAACTCGCCGCCCTCCGCCCCGCCGACGCGGTGCTGAGCGAGGAGGGCAAGGACGACCACGCGCGGCTCGAGGCCGAGCGCGTCTGGATCGTCGACCCCCTCGACGGCACCCGCGAGTACAGCGAGGAGGGCCGTGCCGACTGGGCCGTCCACGTCGCGCTCTACGCCAAGGGCGCCCTCGCCGCCGGGGCCGTCGCGCTGCCCGCGCAGGGCCGCACCCTCAGCACCGTCCCCGGCTCACCCCTGCTGACGGAGATGTCCGCCCGTTTCGCCGCCCCGCCCGCCGACCTTTTGGAAAAGCGCGCGCCCATCCGGATCGTGGTGAGCCGGACGCGTCCGCCGCAGGTCGTCGCCCAGCTCCGCGAGCACCTGCACGCCGAGGGCTACGCCACCGAACTCGTGCCGATGGGCTCGGCCGGGGCGAAGATCGCCGCGGTCCTGCTCGGCGACGCCGACGTCTACGTGCACGCCGGCGGACAGTATGAGTGGGACAACGCCGCGCCGGCGGCCGTGGCGCTCGCCGCGGGCGCGCACGCCAGCCGGATCGACGGCGGTGAGCTGCGTTACAACGCGGAGGACCCCTACTTGCCGGATATCCTTGTGTGCCACCCCGCCCTCGCTGACTTGATCTTGGCTGGAGTCCGTTGACATGCAATACATGATGTCCCAGCTGGACGTCCTCGAAGCCGAGTCGATCCACATCATCCGGGAGGTGGCCGCGGAGTTCGAGCGCCCGGTCCTGCTGTTCTCGGGTGGTAAGGACAGCATCGTGATGCTGCGGCTCGCCGAGAAGGCGTTCGCGCCCGCTCCCATCCCGTTCCCCGTCATGCATGTGGACACCGGCCACAACTTCGACGAGGTCATCGCCTACCGCGACAAGCGCGTCGAGGAACTCGGGCTGCGCCTGATCGTCGCCTCCGTCCAGGATGCGATCGACAAGGGCCTCGTGGTCGAGCAGAAGGGCCGCCGCGCCTCGCGCAACCAGCTGCAGACCGTGCCGCTGCTCGCCGCGATCGAGGAGCACGAGTTCACCGCCGCGTTCGGCGGCGCGCGCCGCGACGAGGAGAAGGCCCGCGCCAAGGAGCGCGTCGTGTCCTTCCGCGACGAGTTCGGCCAGTGGGACCCCAAGAACCAGCGGCCCGAGCTGTGGAACCTGTACAACACCAAGATCCACAGGGGTGAGCACGTCCGCGTCTTCCCGCTGTCCAACTGGACAGAGCTGGACATCTGGGACTACATCCGGCGCGAGGGCATCGAGCTCCCGTCCATCTACTTCGCGCACACCCGCATGGTGTTCGAGCGCGACGGCATGCTGCTGGCCGACCTCCCGCCCGCCAACCGCGCCGAGGACGAGCCCGCGTTCGAGGCGATGGTCCGCTACCGCACGGTCGGCGACATCTCCTGCACCGGCGCGGTGAAGTCCGCCGCCGTGGAGCTCGACGAGGTGATCGAGGAGATCGCCGCCACCCGGGTGACCGAACGGGGCCAGACCCGCGCCGACGACCGCGCCTCCGAGGCCGCGATGGAAGACCGCAAGAAGGAAGGCTACTTCTAATGGGCGCCGCTCCCACCCAGCCCCGGATGGACATCCTGCGCTTCGCCACCGCGGGCTCCGTAGACGACGGCAAGTCCACGCTCATCGGCCGGCTGCTGTACGACTCGAAGTCGATCTTCGAGGACCAGCTCGAGGCCGTGGAGAAGACCAGCGCCGACCGCGGCGAGGAGTACACCAACCTCGCGCTGCTCACCGACGGCCTGCGCGCCGAGCGCGAGCAGGGCATCACCATCGACGTGGCCTACCGCTACTTCGCGACGCCGCGCCGCAAGTTCATCATCGCCGACACCCCCGGGCACATCCAGTACACCCGGAACATGGTGACGGGCGCGTCAACGGCCGACCTCGCGATCATCCTTGTCGACGCGCGCAAGGGCATCCTCGAGCAGTCCCGCCGCCACGCCTTCCTCACGACGCTGCTGCGGGTGCCGCACCTCGTCGTCGCGGTGAACAAGATGGACCTCGTGGACTACTCCCAGGAGGTCTTCAACTCCATCAAGGACGAGTTCACCGAGTTCGCCTCCAAGCTGCAGATCGGCGACCTGACCTTCATCCCGATCTCGGCGCTGAACGGCGACAACGTCGTCGAGCGGTCGGTGAACACCCCGTGGTACGACGGTTCGAGCCTGCTGCACCACCTCGAGCACGTGCACATCGCCTCCGACCGCAACCTCGTTGACGTGCGGTTCCCCGTCCAGTACGTCATCCGGCCGTACAAGTCGACCGACCCGGCGCTGCACGACTACCGCGGCTACGCGGGCCAGGTCGCGGGCGGCGTCCTCAAGCCGGGCGACGAGGTCATGCACCTCCCGTCGGGCCTGAGCACCCGCATCACGCACATCGAGGGCCCCAACGGACCCGTCAACGAGGCATACCCGCCCATGGCGGTCACCCTGCGCCTCGCCGACGAGATCGACATCTCGCGCGGCGACATGATCTGCCGCCCCAACAACCAGCCGAAGGTCGCCCAGGACCTCGACGCCCTGGTCTGCTGGATGAGCGAGGCCCGCAGCCTCACCCCGCGCAGCAAGCTCGTCCTCAAGCACACCACCCGCACCGCCCGCGCCATGGTGAAGGACCTCCACTACCAGCTGGACGTCAACACCCTGCACCGCAACGAGGACGCCACCGAACTCAAGCTCAACGAGATCGGCCGCATCACCCTCCGCGTCACCCAGCCCCTCTTCATCGACGACTACGGCCGCAACCGCCTCACCGGCGGCTTCATCCTCATAGACGAAGCCACCAACAGCACGGTCGCCGCAGGCATGATCACCGCCTGACCCCTCCCCCCAAGGCCCCGGGTTTTCGCATGTCACGCGAGATCCCGGGGCCTGGCCGTTTCTCCCGATTGATTGCCTTTGCGGCCTGGGATGCCCAGACTTGTCCCTGACGTCCGGGGGCCGCGTCGGCACAACGGGGACGGGCGCTACGAAACGGGCTGGTGCAGTGAGAAGCGGTCGTGTACGCGCGCTGCTGTGCGCATTTGCGGTGGTGGTCGCGGGACTGCCGGGACTGACGGGCGGCCCGACGCCGTCCGCCTCGGCCGACACCAGCCCCCCGCAGGGGGTCCCGGCGACGGTCAGCGCCGACCCGCTGCCGACCTGGCAGGTCAACGGGGTCGTGTGGGACCAGGTGCTGGTCGGGAACACCGTGTACGCGACCGGCGCGTTCTCCTCCGCGCGGCCGCCCGGGGTCGCCGTCGGTGGCGCGGGCCAGGTGACGCGGTCGAACATCCTCGCTTACGACATCACGACGGGCGTCGTCAGCTCGTCGTTCGTGCACAGCCTGAACGGCCAGGGCCTGCGCATGGCCAAGTCACCCGACGGCTCGCGCGTGTACGTCGCGGGCGACTTCACGAGCGTCGACGGGCAGCCGCGCCAGCACGTCGCGGCGTTCAACACCGCGACCGGCGCGCTCGACCCGGACTTCAAGCCGAACGTCAGCGCGCGGGTGCGCGGCCTGGCGGTCTCCCCGACGACCGTGTACGTCGGCGGGAACTTCTTCTCGGTGAACGGGCAGTCCAGGACCCGTCTCGCCGCGGTCTCGGCGACGACCGGGGCCAACCTTCCGTGGGCCCCGACCGTCAACGACGAGGTCTGGGCGATGGCGATCTCGCCGAGCTACAACCGGGTCATCGTCGGCGGCAGGTTCACCGAGCTCAACGGGGCCACCAGGATCGGCCAGGGCGCGGTGGACGCGTCGACCGGCGGGACCGCGCCGTGGAGCAGCACGCCGACCCCCGCGCCGTCCGGCGGAAACCGGTCCTACCCGACCGACCTGAAGGTCGCGGGCAACGTCGTCTACGGCGCGAACAACGGCGACGGCACCCACTGGTTCGACGGGACCTGGGCCGCCGACGTCGACACCGGCGACCTGATCTGGTTGAACAACTGCTACGGCGCGACCTACAGCGTCGCGCCGATCGGCCAGGTGCTGTACAGCGTCTCGCACGCGCACGAATGCCAGTCGGTAGGCGGGTTCCCCGAGGTGACCGCGCGCCGCGCGACAGCGACGACCACCTACGCGACCGGCATTGACACCAACCCGCCGAGCAACAACAGCCTCTACAGCGGACAGCCCGTCCCACGGCTGCTGCACTGGTTCCCGGCCCTCGGCATCGGCAACGTCACCGGGCAGTACCAGGCGGCGTGGAGCGTCGTTGGCAACTCCCAGTACATCGCCATGGCCGGGGAGTTCCCGACCGTCGACGGCCGCGCCCAGCAGGGGCTGATCCGGATGGGCGTCAGGTCGGTCGCCGACCTCAAGGTCGGGCCGCTCGCCGCGCCGCCCGCGTCCGCGCGGCCGGTCCCCGCCGGCGGCGTGCGCGTCACCTGGCCGGCGACGTGGGACATGGACAACGAACGGCTCACCTACGAGATCCTGCGCAACGGGACCGTCGTCGGGAGCTGGACTGGCCCGTCGAACTTCTGGACCACGCCCAACTACGGCTGGTTCGACGCCTCGGCCCCGGCGGGCACGCACACCTACCAGGTGCGGGTCGGCGATCCGGACGGCAACAAGAAGACGGGCACGGCCTCCGATCCCGTCGTCTCCCCGGGTCCGGCCGCGCCGAGCCCCTACCTCAACGTCGTCGTCGCCGACGGCGCACAGCACTTCTGGCGGATGGGCGAGACCGGGGGCACCACCGGCCACGACAAGTCGGGCGCGTACGGGCTCATCTACGAGAGCGGCGTGACGACCGGCGCGGCGGGAGCCGTCGCGGGGGACACCGCGGCGACCTTCAGCGGCACCGCCACCGGGCGTGCCGCCACCGGCCAGGTCGCGCCGCCGCGCGACTTCACCGTCGAGGCGTGGTTCAAGACGACGTCCACGACCGGCGGCAAGATCGTCGGATACGGCAACAGCGGGACCGGCAACAGCACGAGCTACGACCGGCACATCTACCTGACGAACGACGGGCGCGCGGTCTTCGGCGTCTTCCAGGGGACGCCGCGCACCCTCACCAGCGCGGCGGGGCTGAACAACGGCCAGTGGCACCACGTCGTCGGCACGCTCGACTACAACTCGGGGATGCGGTTCTACGTCGACGGGCAGCTCGTCGGCACCGACACCAACGCCCGCAGCGGGCAGCGCTTCAACGGGTACTGGCGGGTCGGCGGCGACACCGTCACCGGGTGGCCGTCCGCGCCGACCAGCGCCTACCTGAACGGCGTCATCGACGAGGTCGCCGTCTACCCGACCGCGCTGTCGGCCGCGCAGATCACCCAGCACCGGCAGGTCGCGCTGGGCGCGGCCCCCAACCAGCCGCCGACCGCGAACTTCACCTCCTCGTGCACGCTGCTGGTGTGCGCGTTCAACGGGACGGGCTCCACCGATCCCGACGGCACGGTGACCGCCTACGCCTGGGACTTCGGCGACGGCACGACGGCGTCCGGCGCGACCCCGTCGAAGACGTTCGCGGCGGCGGGGACCTACCAGGTGAAGCTCACCGTCACCGACAACGGCGGCGCGACCGGGACCCGCACCCAGCCGGTGACCGTCCAGTCGAGCACGGGCCCCGTCGCCCTCGCCCATGACCCGTTCACCAGGACCGTCTCCGGCGGCTGGGGCACCGCCCCCACCGGCGGCGCGTGGACCACCGTCGGCACCGCCGCCAACCTCTCGGTCGACGGCAGCACCGCCAAGATCACCTTCCCGGCGGGCAGCGCCGCCGCAGGCGCCTACCTCTCCTCCCTCTCCGCCCCCGCCACGAACTCCACAGTCCGCCTCTCCGTAGACAAGGTGACCACCGGCAACGGCGCCTACGCCTGGCTAATCGGCCGCCGCACCACGACCTCCCTCGACTACCGAGCCCGAGTCCGCTTCCTCCCCAACAACACAGTCGTCCTGGCCCTAAGCCGCACCGACGCCTCAAACGCCGAAACCCTCCTCGGCACCGAAATCACAGTCCCCTCCCTCACCTACACCCCAGGCAGCGTCATCCGCCTCCGCCTCCAAATAACCGGCACAAACCCCACAACACTCTCAGCCAAAGCCTGGCCCGACACCGCCACCGAACCCACAACCTGGCACCTCTCCACAACCGACTCCACAGCCGGCCTCCAAACAACGGGCGCGATCGGCCTACGCGGCATGCTCTCCGGCAGCGCCACCAACCCCCCCATAACCCTCACCTTGGACGACCTCACCACCACCCAGCCCTGACGCTCTCGGAGGGCCCACCCCGTCCCCGGACGGGGCGGGCCCTCCGGACGCCCCGGCCCCCGGAACGCGTCGTCGCTATACTTACGGCATGGCAGCTGCGTTTCCGGATCGGGCCCGGGAGGTCTCGGACCAGGTTCCCGACAGGAGCCCGCGGGCGATCCGTGCCGTCCTGCTGCCGGAGGAACGCGGCGACTTCGACCGCGAGTATCGCCAGGTCATGGCCGACGCGACGGAAGATCTCGACCTAGCCCCCGTGCTCGAGTTCATCGAACGCTGGTGGCGGGTCGCCGTCCTGTCCAGGGACCCCCAACGGCACCGGGCGGCCCTGGACGTCGTCGCCCGCCTCGACCGCGGCGACCCCGTCCCCACCCACTCGGCCCTCGACCTGATCAAAGCCCGCCTGACCACCGAGCGGTGACGTACACCGTCGAGGAGACCGACGCGGTCCTCGAAGCGCTCGCACACCTACCGATCAAGGCGCTTGAAGGCTACCTGGAACTGCGCACGACGCTGGAGCTCGCTCCCTGGGGCGGCAGCCCGTACAACCGGAGCAACGCGGCGGCCGCCAACTCCAGGACCATGGAGTTCGCCGACGGCAAGGGCTTCGTCTGGTACATCATCCTTGAGCATGCCGAAGATGCTCAGAGGCGCGTCGTCATCGTTGACCTCAACTGGCTCGACTGAACCGTCGCGACGCCTTGATGAGGGAGGGCGGGGAAGAGGTGAGCCCGCCTCCGGTGGGGGCGGGCTCGGCGGTGGAGCGGTTGGGCCGGGGTTAGGAGAGGGGGCCTACGGGTTTGGGGGTGGGGGGGATGCCTAGGGAGGTGGCGACTGTGGGGGGGAGGGGGATTGCGGTGTCGCGGGTGAGGGTGGGGGAGGGGGTTTTGGGGAGGGGGTTGGAGGGGGCGGAGCTGGTGAGTTCTTGGGCGGTGGTGGTGCGGAAGGGGGGGAGGGCGGTGAAGGTCGCGGGGTCGCCGGGGCCCCGGGACCAGACGATCAGCCAGGCGGGGGTGGCCGAGGTGCGGTAGTAGAGGTTGCCGTTGGAGGTGATGTTCATCTGGGCGGCGGAGCGGGTGTGGGTGTAGTCCTCGACGCAGAGGATGCAGTTGGCGGGGGCGGTGGGCGCGCCGAGGATGTTGTTGCCGATGCGGAGGTTGCCGGTCAGCCAGGTCATCGTGGGGTCGGGGAAGGGCTGGCGGGGGTCGTGGCCGGGGTCGGCCTTGTTGGCGCCGCTGCGCTTGTCCTGGACGATGTTGAGGGCGCGGCCGTTGCCGGTGATCGTGTTGTGCCAGACGTCGCCGCCCGACGAGTTGTTGATCTTGATCCCGTCGCCGCCGTTGCCGGTGATGCGGTTGTCGGCGAACAGGCCCTTGGCGGAGATCTCCCAGGAGATGCCGTGGTGCGCGTTGTTCTGGACGTCGGTGCCGGTCACGGAGGTGTCGTAGACGGACTCGTCAAGCCAGATGCCCTTGGACCGGTTGTTCGACGCGACGCTGTCGATGATCGCGACGCCCCGGCTGCGGGTCACCTTGATGCCGCCGGAGACCGGCGAGAAGTTGAACCGTTCGCTGTTGTTGTCCTCGGCGCGCACGGACAGCAGCTGGAGGTCGTCGGCGTAGTTGGCGTGGAAGCCGAGCATGCCCGCGCGCCGGACGGTCACCTTGCGGATCGTGACGTGCGGGGCGAGCGCGCTGACGCCGGTCGTGGCCGAGTCGTCCACCACGACGTTCTCGACGGTCGAGTCGCGCCCGGTCACCTTGACCGTGCCCATGTCGGGGACGGAGGTCGCGAACCGCCGCAGTCCGACGCCGCGCAGCACGGTCCCGGGCGCGGCGAGCACCGCGCCCTCGCCGAGCGCGGTCGCCCGCACCTGCTTGCCGTTCGGGTCGGTCCCGACGTGCAGGCGGCCCGCCGCGTAGTCGACGTAGAAGGTCCCGGCCTTGACCTCGGCGGCGGAGCCGACCTGGCGCAGCGCGGTCCCGTCGACGTACACCTGGTCGGGGTGGGCGGCGAGCGGGTGGTCCTTGCTGAGGAACTGCCAGGCGGCGGCGGTCCCGTCGGCCGCGCCCTTGGTGTAGCTGGGGCTGTGGTCGAACTTGGCGGTCCACCCGTCCTTGACCCAGGTCCCGCCGCTGGCCCGCCACCCGCTGACGGGCACCGACCCGTCGAGCCACACCGCCTCGCCCGGGTACGACTGGACGGTGAGCGTCTTGTTCGCCGGGACCCGCAGCGTCTCGGTGTAGACCCCGCCGCGCAGCACGACCGTCCCGCCGGTCGGCGCGAGCGCGACGGCCCGCGCCAGCGTCCGGACCGGCGCGTCGAGCTTCCCGGCCGCCGCGTCATCCCCGTTCGACGCCACCACGACGGCGTTCGCGGGCACCGCGTAAGACGTCGAGCCGACAGCCGCCGACCCCGCCTTGAGCGCCGGCCGCCCGGTCGAAGTCCCCGTCCCCGTCCCCGGACTCGGCGCGGTGGTCGTGGACGTGGCGGTAGGCGACGGCTTCACCGACGTGGTCGTCGGCGTAGGCGTAGGCGTCGCCTTGGGCTCCGTCGCGGTCGGCTTCGGGCTCGCGCTGACCACGATCGGCGGCTCGGGCACGACCGTGGTGTCCTCGGCCGTCCAGCCGTTCACCAGCACGGCCGATTTGTCGGTGCTGCGCGAAAGGTACGTCCACAGCCCGAGGTGGCCTTCTCCGCTGATCCGCTGCGCGCTCGCGTCGGTCGCGGTGTGCTGCCAGTTGCCGGGCGCGGTGACGCCGTCGAGCCATGCCTTCGCGCCGAGCGTGACCTTGTCGGTGCCGCTGACGCTCGCCGCGAACACGAGCCGCTTGTCCGGCGCGAGCCGCAGCGGGAGTTCGGTCTCCCCGCCGAGGAAGGTCTCGCCGCCGCCGTCGGCGCGCGAGAACGACAGCCGGACGGCCCCGCCCGGCATCACCCGGACCTTCGCCCGATATGCGCCCTTCGCCCCGGCCCGCAGCAGCGCCCCGACGTACACCGAGCCCGTCGCCGGGTTTGCCGGAATCCCGAAGGTGAGCCGCGTCTCGACGTCGGCGGCCGCCACCCCCGTCAGCCGCGAGGTCGTGGACGCCCCGGGCGACGGCAGCGCCAGCTTGCCCGTCCCGTTCGCGACGGACGCCCGCGCCGGGTCGCTCAGCGTGTACTTCCCGCCCTCTTCGGCCCCGCCCCACCCGTTCGCGACGGTCCGCTGGAAGGTGTCCGCGACGACCCTCGTCCCGCCGCCCGCCATGACGAAGTCGCCGACCGGCGTCTTCACCAGGACCGCCGCCCCGCCGACGGCGATCACCGCGAGGATCACGCTGGTCGTCATGCCGCGGCGGACCCGCCGCAGCCCGCGCCGTGCGGTGCGGCTGAGGCCCTTGCGCCCGCGTCGGCCGCCCGTGCCGTTCGGGTCGTCCTCCCACCACAGGGGGCCTTCGTACGGGGAACGGGAACTTCCGGGCTCGCGCGTCACCGGCATGAGGGTCACCTCGGGTCGGGGGCGAGGGAGAACACGGACATGTGCTCGTCCCATCCAGAACATCTGGCGTATACCGTATCGTTACGCCACACGCTCGCAAGCCCTCATGCCAAGGGAATCTCGTTTTTTATCGGGAAATCGGGTATTCGGCGCATTCACGGCTACTTTTTGAGTGAGCCGGACCACTCGGCCGTCTTCTGGTCGACGCCGAAATCAACGCGCAGCTTGACCTTTTCATAATGATCAACCGGGATCACAAAGGCATACGCCGCGGTCTTGTTCCCCTTGGGCGCGACTTCGCCGAAGAAGTCGTTCAGATCGGCGTAGTAGGTCGGGTCCGCTTCTTGATCTTTTCCGTAGAGCGCCTTCACGCGGGTGCCGTCGAGGTTGAGCGCCTTGTCAGATCCATTGTCAAAGCGGACCGTGAAGATCGTCAGCACCTGGCCCTTGATGCTGCCGGGGCCGTCGTCCTCGTTGGTCACCCGGCGCACTTCGGTGATCCGCACGCTGACGCCGTCGGCGAACTCCACCTTCTTGGTCAGCGCCGGCGCGGGCTTCAGCGGCGCGGCCGACGGCACCTCCACGACGGAGACGTCGGACGGCACCCCGGTGGGCGCGGGCGGGGGAGGGGCGGCAGGGGCCGCCGCCTTGTCCGACCCGCCCGAGCACCCCGCGAGCACCGCGACGGCGAGGGCAGCGCCCGCCAACGCGCGCGTCCCCCGGTATCGGAAGGTCATCCGTCTCTCCTGCCGGCTATGAGCGCCTGAAGCGCGGTGCTGGAAGTGTGCGCGGTGTACGGGAAGTACACGACGCGCACGCCCACCGCGCCGAGGTCGCGCTCCAACCTGTCCCCCTTGGGCGTGCCGCGCCAGTCGTCGCCCTTGAACAGGACGTCGAAGCCGAGCCGCCGCCACATCACGAACTTGTCGCTGGAGACGTCGACGACGACCTCGTCCACGCACGCGATGCTGCCGACGAGTTCCATCCGCTCGGACAACGGCATGGTAGGCCGCTTGCCCTTGGCCTCCAAAAGGACCTCGTCGGTGACGACCCCGGCGATCAGGTAGTCGCACCCCTCGGCGGCCCTGCGCAGGATGTTGAGGTGCCCGATGTGGAACAGGTCGAACGCGCCGGGCACGTACCCGACGACCCTGCCGGTCACGCCGCGACCCGCTCGACGGCCGCCCGGTCGAGCGCGGCGATCTCCCGGTACCACTTGACGAGCGCGGCGGCGAGGAACAGCGCGTTCCCCGCGAACAGCGCCCCGTAGACGGCCTCGAAGACGACGGGTGCGCCGAGCAGCAGGAACGCCACGCAGAGCAGCCCGTAGTCGGTCGGGATGACCAGCAGCGCCCGCAGCGGCGAGGCCGCGGCCGACGCGGTGGGCGCGGTGCCCGCCGCGCGTCTGAGCTGGTCGTTGAGGATCATCGCGAAGAACATGACGGCCGCGACGATGCCCCAGCCGAGCGGCACGAGCAGCCGCCAGTCCTGTTCTGGCTGCACGAACCTGAAGTAGCAGACGAGCACGGCGGCGTGCAGGCTGGAGATCTTGGCGGCGTCGATCATGTGGTCGAGCCACTCGCCGGACTTGGAGCCGCCGCCGCGCAGACGGGCGAGCTGGCCGTCGGCGGCGTCGAGCGCGTAGCCGAGCACGAGGCACAGGCTCACCGCGACGGCGCTCGGCCACGACGGCTCCACCAGCGCGATGATCGCGATTCCGGCGAAGGAGAACAGCCCGCTCACCGCCGTCACCTGGTTGGGCGTGCGGCCCAGGGTGAAGGCGGCGGCGGCGAACACCCTGCCGAGCGGCCGGTTGACGAAACGCGAGTAGGCGGGCGCGCCCTTTGCCGTCTTCTGTGCTCCGGCGAGGTCGCGCAACGCGGTGCGGAAGACGCTCATGCGGCGGGAGTCCTCCCCCGGTCCGCCGCGGGGGCGTCGTGGCGCAGGACGGTGCGCAGCTCGGCGCTCTCGGTCTCGCGCAGGCCCGACAGCCGCACGACGCGCACGGGGAGGTCGGGTTCCTCCTGGCCGTCGGCGAGCACCATCAGGTCGAAGCCGACGCTCGCGTGCGCCGGCTCAAGGTCCCAGCTGTCGAGCTCGCGCACCTCGTCGACGTATCTGACGTTGCGCAGGATCTCGGCCCGTTCCTCAAGCGGGACGAGGCAGTCGGCGAGCCCATCGCCGACGACGCCCACGACCAGCCGGTCGCAGTGCCTCCGGGCACCGCGCAGCAGGTCTAGATCACGAATAGAGAAGATGTCGAAAAGACCGGTCACGTAGCCGACCACCTCGGACAACGCTCACCCCTAGGGTCAGAACGGTGGCTTTGCCCCCGCCACCGTGTGAGCGGGATGGTAGCAGGCGGATGATGTCAAGATGAACATTGGGGATTGCGCCGGCATTAAGGACCTCTCAGGGCCCTTCCGGCCACACCCAGCACAGACCTCCAGCATGCCAGATCCCCAGCTTGTTCCGCCGATCTCCCAACATTGTTACGTTATGGTGACAGTGTGACGAATTCGACGTGAGTGACGCTTAATATCGCCCTCGCTTGTGTGGTTACGTGACTACGAGCGAGGGATGTGTAATGTGAAACGTTCTTTGGGACCGGGCACAACGTGGCGACGGGGCCAGGCCGCCGCGCTGGGGGTGGCCATGGCCCTCTACGGCCTCGTCGCGGTGGGCTCCGCGGCGTCGGCCGACACCGACCCGCCGTCCGGCACCCCCGCCACGATGGCGGCGGACCACCTGCCCACCTGGCAGGTCGACGGCGTCGTCTGGAGCGCCGTCACGGTCGGCAACACCGTTTACGCGACGGGCAACTTCGGCAAGGCGCGGCCGCCGGGCACGGCCGCGGGCGACCCCGCCGAGGTGACGCGGTCGAACCTCGTCGCGATCGACATCACCACCGGCGCGCTCGTCACGTCGTTCAACCACTCCCTCAACGCGCAGGGCCTGCGGATCACCGCGACGCCCGACGGCTCCCACGTGATCGTCGGCGGCAACTTCACGACGGTCGACGGCCAGCCGCGCAAGCACATCGCCGCGTTCGAGACGGCCACGGGGGCGCTCGACCCGACGTTCGCGCCGGAGGTGAGCGGCCCGGTCAAGGCGATCGCCGCCACCAACGACACGGTCTACTTCGGCGGCAACTTCTTCGCGATCATCGACCCGGTCGGCCCGGACGCGCGCGTCAGGCTCGCCGCCGCCGACCTCGCCACCGGCGCGCCCCTGGCCTGGGCCCCGACCGCCGACGACGGCGAGGTCACCGCGATGGCGGTCACCGAGGACGGCACGCGGGTGATCGTCGGAGGCAAGTTCCAGTCCCTGAACGGCGCGACCAAGGTCGGCGTCGGCGCGGTCAGCGCGGCCACCGGCGGTTCCGTCACGTGGACCAGCACGCCGACCCCGGCCCGCACCTCGACGTCGTGGTCGTACCCGACGGACTTCAAGATCCAGGACGGCGTCGTCTACGCGTCCAACGAGGGCAACGGCTGGCACTGGTTCGACGGCCGCTGGGCGGCCAACGCCGCGAACGGCGACCTGATCTGGCTGGACAACTGCTACGGCGCGACCTACGGCATCCACCCCAAGGGTGAGGTGATCTACAGCGTCGGCCACGCGCACGACTGCTCGATGCTCGGCGGCTTCCCCGAGACCGACCCGCAGACCTGGCAGCGCGCGCTCGCCGAGACGGCCTATCCGACCGGCACCGACCAGGGCGCGCCCAGCAACAACAGCACCTACAGCGGCCAGCCCACGCCGAGCCTGCTGCACTGGTACCCGCTGATCTCCCTCGGCACCTTCACCGGCCAGTACCAGGGCGCTTGGACGGTCACCGGCAACGACGACTACCTCGTCCTCGGCGGTGAGTTCCCGCGCGTCAACGGGGCAAACCAGCAGGGCCTGGTCCGCTTCACCACGCGCGCCAAGGCCAACAACAACCAGGGCCCGACCGCCGCGCCCGCCGCGCCGACCACCGTCGCGCTGCCCGGCGGACGCGTCTCGGTGCGCTGGCCGGCCACGTGGGACAGGGACAACGCGCGCCTGCGCTACGAGATCCTGCGCGACGGCGGCACCACGCCGATCGGCGTCGTCAACGCCGAGTCCAACTTCTGGACGCTGCCGACGCTGAACTTCATGGACCAGGGCCTCACCCCGAGCGCGAGCCACACCTACCGGATTCGGGTGGTCGACCCGCTCGGCAACACCGTCACCAGCGCGGCCTCCGCTGCGGTGACCGTCCAGGGCGGCACGATCTCCGGCTACGCCTCCGAGGTGCTGTCGGACGCGCCGTCGAACTACTGGCGGCTGGGCGAGGCGAGCGGCACCGCGGCCTACGACTGGACCGGCGGCAACGACCTCACCACGCAGGGCGGCGTCACCCGCAACGTCGCGGGCGCGCTGAGCGGCGACACCGACAAGGCGTCCTCGTTCAACGGCTCGTCCACCGGCTCGGCCTCCAGCGGCGCGGCCCCCAGGCCGGGCGACTTCACGGTCGAGGCGTGGGTGAAGACCAACTCGCTGCTCGGCGGCAAGATCGTCGGCTACGGCAACGCCGCCACCGGCACCAGCTCGAGCTACGACCGCCACCTGTACGTGGCCAACAACGGACGGATCGTGTTCGGCGTCTACCCGGGCGCGGTCAAGACGATCACCACGGCCGGCACCTACCGGGACAACCAGTGGCACCACGTGGTCGGCACGCTCAGCGCCACCGACGGCATGAAGCTCTACGTGGACGGCGTCCTGCGCGGCAGTGACCCGAACACCAAGTCCGCCGAGGCGTACAACGGCCGCTGGCGGGTCGGCGGCGACAACCTGAGCGGCTGGACCAACCAGCCGACGAGCAACTACCTGAACGGCTCGATCGACGACGTCGCGGTCTACCCGACGGCGCTGTCGGCGGCGCGGATCGCGCACCACTACGGGGTCGGCAGCGGCTCGGTGGCGGCGAACGTCCCGCCGACCGCCGACTTCTCCCGCACGTGCGCCTACCTCGAGTGCTCCTTCGACGCCTCGGCCTCGACGGACTCCGACGGCGCGATCGCGTCCCACGCGTGGGACTTCGGCGACGGACAGACGGGCACGGGCGTCACCCCGACCCACACCTACGCCGCCGCGGGCACCTACACGGTCCAGCTCACCGTCACCGACGATCTCGGCGCGACCGCGACCAAGATCTACTCGGTGAGCCCGATCTCGCCGACGCTCGGCACCGACACCTTCACCAGGACCGTCGGCAGCGGCTTCGGCACCGCCGACCTCGGCGGGGCGTGGACGGCGACGGGCACGGCCGCGCAGCTGTCGGTCAACGGCACGACCGGCCAGATCGCGCTGCCGACGCTGAGCGCGGGCCCCGGGGCCTACCTCAACGGGGTCTCCACCGACGACGCCGAGGTGTCGGCGACGATCGCGTCCGACAAGGTCGGCACCGGCAACGGCGTCTACTTCTGGCTCGCGGGCCGGCGGGTCGCCGGGGTCGGCGAGTACCGGGCGCGTGTCCGGCTCCGGCCGTCGGGCGTGGTGTCGCTGCAACTCAGCAAGACCGACGCGGCGAACGCCGAAACCGCGATCGGCAGTGAGGTGACGGTCTCCGGCCTGACCTACGCGCCGGGCACGGTGCTCAGGTTCAAGGTCCAGGTGACCGGGACCGCGCCGACGACCCTCCAGACGAAGGTCTGGGCGGACGGCTCGGCCGAGCCCGGATGGCTGCTGACCACGACGGACTCCAGCGCGGGGCTCCAGGTGGCCGGTTCCGTCGGGTTGCGCACGTTCCTGTCGGGTTCGACGACGAACGCGCCGATCACTCTGACCGTGGACGATTTCTCGGCGGTCCGCACCCAGTAGTGATCACAAGGCGGGGGGCGTTTCCGGAGTTCCGGAATGCCCCCCGCCGAAATGTCGGATTAACACCAAGTGCTTATTGAACAAAATCATTTAATCACCGGGAAAGGTAACTTTCCCACGTGATTGTGATACTTAATGTTCACGGGTGCTTCGCCGGGGGTTCAAGTTCTGGGGGTGTTTGTGTTGACCGCCGTTGGCCGTGTCGGCAGAACGGAAGGCGTGGGGGCGCTCACCGCGCGCGCCGACAGCTGGGTGATCCGCTATCTCGTCGCCGTCGCCGCAGTCGACTTCTTCTCCGTCACGACGGGCGCGGGGCTCGCCTTTCTGTGGCGATTCGCCGGGGAGACCGCGCCGTCCGTCAGCAAGTACGCGGTGTTCACCGCGCTGCTGCCGCTCGCGTGGCTCGCCGTGCTGAAGTTCTGCGGCGCTTACGAGCGCAGCCTCATCGGGGTGGGGCCCGAGGAGTTCCGCAGGGTGTTCCACGCCGGGTTCATCCTGATCTCGGCGATCGCGATCGTCTCCTACGGGCTGAAGGCCGACCTGGCCCGCAGCTACGTCGTCGTCTTCCTGCCGCTGGTCACGCTGCTCAACCTCGCCGCGCGCTACGGGCTGCGCAAGCGGCTGCACGCGCTGCGCGGCCAGGGCAGGTGCATGCGCAAGCTCATCGCGGTCGGGCACCGCGCGGGCGTGAGCGACCTGGTCGGCGAGCTCCAGCGCGCGCCCTACCACGGGCTCGAGGTCGTCGGCGCGTGCGTCCCGCAGGGCGCGGAGCCCGTCGGGGACATCCCGGTCTACGGGGGGTTCGGCGACGCCGCCATGGCGCTCGAACTCGCCGGGGCCGACGCCGTCGCGGTGCTGTCGTGCCCCGAGATGGACGGGGCGACCCTGCGCCGCCTGTCCTGGCAGCTTGAGGCCGCCGGGGCCGATCTCGTCGTCGCGCCAGCGCTGATGGACGTGGCCGGGCCGCGCATCAGCGTCCGGCCCGTCGCCGGGCTTCCCCTGCTGTACGTCGACCATCCCCGGCTCTCGGGCGGGCCCCGGATGATCAAGGCGGCGTTCGACTTCGGCTTCGCCGCGGTCGCGCTGCTGCTCGCGCTGCCCGTCATGCTCGTGATCGCCCTGCTCGTCGCCACGACGAGCAAGGGCGGCGCGCTGTTCCGGCAGAAGCGCGTCGGCAAGGACGGCAGGACCTTCACCGTCCTGAAGTTCCGGACCATGGTCGCCGACGCCGAGGCGCGCAAGGCCGAGCTGACGCCGCTGCACGAGGGCGGCCTGTTCAAGGTCAAGCGCGACCCCCGCATCACCCGCGTCGGCGGGTTCCTGCGCCGCTACTCCCTCGATGAGCTGCCGCAGCTGCTCAACGTGCTGCGCGGCGAGATGTCGCTGGTCGGGCCGCGCCCGCCGCTTCTGGAGGAGGTCGCCGGGTACGGTGACGGCGACGTGCGGCGCAGACTCGTGGTCAAGCCGGGCATGACCGGGCTCTGGCAGGTCAGCGGCAGGTCCGACCTCACCTGGGAGGAGTCGGTCCGCCTCGACCTCCGCTACGTCGACAACTGGTCCCTGGCGCTCGACCTGCAGATCATGTGGAAGACATGGTCGGCGGTCTTCAAGGGCGCAGGAGCCTACTGACGACCCGCGCCCGACGATGCGAAACGAGGACAAGATGTCCGAACCACGGCCGCTCAAGGCCCTCGTCCTGGCGGGCGGGGCGGGCTCGCGGCTGCGGCCGATCACCCACACGTCGGCCAAACAGCTCGTCCCCGTGGCCAACAAGCCAGTCCTGTTCTACGGGCTCGAGGCGATCGCCGCGTCGGGCATCCGCGAGGTCGGCATCGTCGTGGGCGACACCGCCGCCGAGATCCAGGCGGCCGTGGGCGACGGCTCGGGCTTCGGCCTCGACGTCACCTACCTGCGCCAGGACGCGCCGCGCGGCCTCGCCCACGCCGTCAAGATCGCCCGCGACTACCTGGGCGACGCCGACTTCGTCATGTACCTCGGCGACAACTTCATCGTCGGCGGCATCGACCCGATCGTGCGGCGGTTCAGGGCCCAGTCCCCGGCCGCGCAGATCATGCTGACCAGGGTGAGCGACCCGCGCGCGTTCGGCGTCGCGGTCCTCGACGGCGACGGCCGCGTCGTCAACCTCGAGGAGAAGCCCGCCGCGCCGAAAAGCGACCTCGCGCTCGTCGGCGTCTACCTGTTCGGCCCGCAGATCCACGACGCGGTCGCCGACCTGAAGCCGTCGTGGCGCGGCGAGCTAGAGATCACCGACGCGATCCAGTGGCTGATCGACCGCGGTCTGCCGGTGGAGTCCACGGTGATCAGCGGCTACTGGAAGGACACCGGCAACGTCACCGACATGCTTGAGGTCAACCGCCTCGTCCTGGAGACGGTCGAGCCGCGCCGCGACGGCACCGTCGAGGACTCCGAGCTCATCGGCCGCGTCGTCATCGAGGACGGCGCGGTCGTCCGCCGCTCCCGCATCGTGGGCCCGGCCGTGATCGGCGCGGACTCCGTGGTCGAGGACTCCTACGTGGGCCCCTTCACCTCGATAGACGCCCGCTGCACGATCCGCGACAGCGAGGTCGAGTACTCCATCATCCTCGCGGGGGCGTCCCTGTCCGGGGTGGGCCGCGTCGAATGCTCACTCATCGGCCGCGAGGCCGAGGTCACCCCCGCCCCCCGCGTCCCCCGAGCCCACCGCCTCATCCTGGGCGACCACAGTAAGGTGCAGATTTCTTCATGACACGGATTCTTGTGACCGGGGGGGCCGGGTTCATCGGGTCCCAGTACGTTCGGGCGCTCTGCTCCGGTGAGTACGGGTATGCGGCGGATGTCACCGTCCTTGACGCCCTCACCTATGCGGGGAATCTGGCGAATCTCGCGCCGGTCGAGGGGAAGTTCTCCTTCGTCAAGGGGGACATCCTGGATGAGGAGCTGCTGGGGGAGGTCGTGCCGGGACACGATCTCGTGGTGAACTTCGCCGCCGAGTCGCACGTGGACAGGTCGATCGCGGCGGCCGCGGAGTTCGTCAGGACGAACGTGCAGGGCGTGCAGACGCTGCTGCAGGCGTGCCTTGAGGCCGGGACGCCGAGGGTCGTGCAGGTGTCGACGGACGAGGTGTACGGGAGCGTCGCGGAGGGCTCGTGGGACGAGTCCGCGCCGCTCGAGCCGAACTCGCCGTATTCGGCGTCCAAGGCGGGCGGCGACCTCATCGCCCGTGCCTACGCCCGCACCCACGGGCTGCCGGTGAGCATCACCCGCTGCGGCAACAACTACGGGCCCTACCAGTTCCCGGAGAAGGTCATCCCGCTGTTCACCACGCGGCTCATGGACGGCAAGACCGTCCCGCTGTACGGGGACGGCGGCAACGTCCGCGACTGGGTCCACGTCGCCGACCACTGCCGTGGCATCGAGCTCGTCTCACGCGTCGGCGAGCCGGGCGAGGTCTACCACATCGCCGGAACCGCCGAGCTGACCAACCTTGAGCTGACCGAACACCTGCTGACGGCGTTCGACGCGGGCTGGGACCGGGTCGAGCGGGTGCCCGACCGCAAGGGCCACGACCGCCGCTACTCGCTGTCGGACGCGAAGCTGCGCGCCCTCGGCTACCGTCCCGAGGTCTCCTTCGCCGACGGCATCGCCGAGACCGTTGCGTTCTACCGCGACCGCCGCGACTGGTGGGAACCGCTGCTCACGCAGCCGTGACTGCCCCGTCGGCCTTGGCCGGGGCGGGCGCGGGGTCGGCCCGGCGCAGCAGGAACCACAGGACGACGGCCGAGGCGACGCCGCCCGCGCTCAGGCAGTAGGGCGCGGCGGCGGCCGCGCCGGGGTCGGCGAGCAGCAGCGCCCCAAGGACCGCGAGGCCAAGCGCCATCTCCACCCCCCGGATGACGAACACGAGCCGCGACTCCTTGCGCGCGGTCGCCAGGCTCGACAGCGGCAGCGTCCCGGCGAACACCACCGCGTACAGCGCCCAGCCCGCCAGCGCGGCGGTCTCCAGCGCGAACGCACCGCCGGTCAGCACCGGCCCGAGCGGCCCGGCCAGCGCCACACAGACCAGCGCGATCGCCCCGGTGATCCCGCCGAGGGTCAGGCTCGCCTTGACGGCCGCGCTCGCGGGCAGCGGCCTGCCCGAGCGCTGCGCCCTGGCGAAGTCCCCGAGGAAGAACCACCCCGCCCCGTTGGCGACGGTCTGCGCGGGCGCGAGCAGCAGCCGCGCGGCCTCGACCGCGCCGAGCGCCGCCCGCCCGGCCGTCACCGCGATCAGCGAGCGGGCCGCCAGCAGCGCCAGCGGCCGGATGCCCGCCTGCGCCGCCCGCCACCCGGAGAACCCGAGCACCTCACGGACTGCCGAGCCGCGCAGCGGCGCGAGCGCGTACTCCTCGCGCGGCTGCCGCAGCCTGGCCAGCACGACGGCGAACGCGGCCCCCGCGCACATGGCCCCGAACACAAGCCCCAGCGACGCCTCCACGCCCGCCAGCAGACACCCGCCGAGCACCCCGAGCGTGACGGCATACCCCGCCGCGTCATTGGCCGCGAGCCGCCAGAACTCCATCCGCGCGGTGAACACCCGCCGGCCCGTCTCGTTCAGCACCCACAGCACGGTGAGCAGCGTGAACACCGCGACGGCCCCGGCCGGCAGCAGCCACACCGCCACAAGCGCGGCCGCCAGCGCCCCGCCGCCGCAGGTGAGCAGCAGGCTCAGCAGCAGCGCGCCGCGCACCCTCGGCTCGAACCTGTCGAAGACGGTCAGCGCGTCGCCGACCCAGCTGGTCTGGACGCCGATCACCAGCACCAGGACCCCGTACAGCAGCGCGTAGGTGCCGTAGCCGTCCGCGCCGAGCAGCCGTGCCGCGACGGCCTGGACCACGAGGCTGCCCCCGGCCAGCGTGAACTGGACCGCGACCGCGCCCCCGGCGGTGACCCCCTTGCGCCAGAGCCGCCGGACGTTCACCGTTCTGGCTCGTCGAACTGGTACGGCCCCGAGCGCTCGGCGGCGATGTCGGCGTGCAGATCATGGGTGGTGCTGAGCGGCCCGCCGTGCCGGTAGTCCCCGGCGACCGGGTGTGACGGCCCCGACTGGTGCGGCAGCGGCGGCGCGGTCGCGGCCGCCGCCAGCGGGGAGCGCGGGTTCGGCGCGCGCCACGGCCGATCCTGCGGCTTGGCCCTGCGGAACTGGACGGGGTCGGTGGCCCGCAGGAACGACACGACGCACGCGAGCAGCAGCCCGAGGGCGAGGCCGATCAGCCCGTTGCGCGGCAGCTCGCTCGGGGCCCGCGCGTCGAGGTCTGCCTCGTCCACGAACTGGACGCCGTCGTCGGCCCGCGCCATCTCGGTGACCAGGGTCGACTCCTGGGTGCGCTGCTGCTGGAGCGTCACGTTCAGCGACTCGGCCTGCCGCCCCGACTGGCCCGGCAGCGCCGCGATCTGGTCGACGAGGTCGTCGATCGACGTGCGCAGCGCCTTGAGCTGCTTCTCCCGCTGCTTCTTGATCCCGTCGGCGGTCAGCTCGCGGTACGCCTGGATGACCCCGTTGACGATCTCGCCGCCCTCCCGCATCGAGGACGCCGTCACGCTCACCACGACCACGCCGCTGTCGGCCTTGGTCGACGCCGACACCGCCCCGCGCAGCATGGCGAGGGAGTGGTCGGGCCCGCCCTCGGCCGCGATGATCTCCGCGGCCCGCTGCAGCACCGGGCCGGACTTGGCGAACTCGGCGCGCTGCGCGGTGTAGGTGGCGTAGCTCGGCCCGGACACCACGCCCATCTGGAGCGAGTCCTTGTTGGTCGGGTCGGTGACCGCGAACCTGCCGGTGGCGGTCGCCCCGCCCAGCAGGAACTGGGTCGCGATCAGGGTGAGCGCCGCGGTCACCGCGATGATCACCAGCGACATGACCCGGTAGCGCCAGAGCGCCTCGACCAGGCTTGTCTCGGCGTGCGGGACCTGGGACAGGGGGGTCGGCTGGGGGCTTGCGCTCATCGGTGGGTCGTCCTTGCGGTCAGATGGTCCACGGCGGCCTTGATCTCTTCTCCGTAGCGTGCTCGGGTGAAGCGCAGTGCCGCGTCGGACCTGGCGTCAGCCGCAAGGGTAAGCGCCCTTTCCCAATCCATGAAGAGGCTTTCGACGCCGTCGGCGAGCGCGGCCGGGTCGTCGGGCCGGACCAGGACGCCGGTGACCCCATTGTCGATGATCTCGGTGAGGCCCTGGGTCGCCGCGGCCACCACCGGCCGTCCGGCGAGCATCGCCTCGACCGCGACGTTCCCGAAAGGCTCGGCCCGCGAGGGGACGAGCGCGATGTCGGCGTCGGCGAGCGCGTCCCAGACGTCGGCGCGGAACCCGGCGAACTCGGTCTCCGGACCGGCCTGCTCGCGCAGCTCACGCTCGTACCACTCGTATCCGGCGAAGACGTCGCCGACGAGGGTCAATCTCACATCGTGACCGCGCTCACGCAGCAGCCGCGCGGCCGCGACGGCCACGTCGGTGCCCTTGCGCGGCGACCACCGCCCGACGAGGACGAGCCGGACTGTCCCCTCAAGGACGCGGCGGGCGGGCGTCGGTTCTGGCGGCCCGGCGACCCCGTTGTAGACGACCTGGGCCCTGGGAAGCCCGAGCACCTCGGCGCTCGCCCGGCTGTTGACGAGGGTCAGCGCGGCGAGCCGCAGCGGCAGCGCGAGCGCGAACCTGATCGGCCGCGGGGCCTCCTCGGCCTCGTGCACATGGCACAGCGCGGGCACCCTCGCGAGTTTGGCCGCGACCAGCCAGAGCGGAATGGTGACGGTGCTCACATAAACTGCTTCGGCTTTGCTGTCGCGCAGCAGCCGCATGGCCGGACGCAACCCCCGCAATGCCGCCAAAGCAAGGCGGATCATACCTATTGGTGACAGAAAAGCTTTGCGCAGAACGGGCGTCGGCATGATCACGACTTCCGCGCCCGCGTCGGCGAGAACTGCGCGCAGTGGCCCGTCGGACGGAAGGGTGACCAGCACGCGACGGGTGGGCGACACGGCGCGGACCGACTCAAGCAACATCCTGTCCGACCCGTACAAATCGGGCGACGGATGCGCCACGACTACGGTCTTCTCCATCCTCGGTCACCCAATTTTCTGCTATACATTCCGATATATCTCACCGCCATCAAGATTATCGTCACCTTCAAGGGGGCCGGGTGCGTATCGCCATGATCGGCACACGGGGAGTTCCCGCGCGATACGGCGGATTCGAGACCGCGGTGGAGGAGATCGGCCGCAGGCTCGCCGCCGACGGCCACGGCGTCACCGTCTACACGCGGGGCGAGCCGCACCCCGAGCCGACCTACCTCGGCATGGACCTCGTGCACCTCCCGGCGATCCAGAAGAAGGTCGCCGAGACCCTGAGCCACACCGCCCTGTCGGTGCTGCACGCCGCGCGCCGCCGCCCGGACGTCGCCCTGGTCTTCAACGCGGCCAACGCGCCCCTGCTGCCGGTCCTGCGCGCCCTGCGCGTCCCGGTGGCCACCCACGTGGACGGCCTTGAGTGGCGGCGAGCCAAGTGGGAGGGCATGGGCCGCAGGTACTACAAGACCGTCGAGAAGCTCGCCGTCCGCTGGTCGGACGCGCTGATCGCCGACGCCACGGGCATCCAGGACTACTACCGGGAGACCTTCAACGCCTCCTCGGTCTTCATCCCCTACGGCGCGCCGATCCTGACCGGCCCCGACGCGGCCAAACTCGCCGAGGCCGGATACGAGGTCGGCGGCTACCACCTCGTCGTAGCGCGCTTCGAGCCGGAGAACCACCTCCACGTCAAGATCGAGGGCTACCGCGCGAGCCGGGCCGTCAAGCCCCTCGTCGTCGTCGGCTCCGCGCCCTACTCCGACGCCTACACCCAGCGCCTGCACGAGATCGCGGGCGACGACCCCCGCATCCGCTTCCTGGGCGGCGTCTGGGACCAGGACCTCCTCGACTCCCTGTACGCCGGGGCCCTCACCTACCTGCACGGCCACTCCGTCGGCGGCACCAACCCGTCCCTGCTGCGCGCGATGGGCGCGGCCGCGCCGGTCCTGGCCTGGGACGTGAACTTCAACCGCGAGGTCCTCGCCGACACCGGCCGCTTCTTCGACGGCCCCGCCGCGCTCGCCGCCCTGATCGAGGAGGCCGAGGCAGCGCCCGGCGAGGCCGCCGCCCGGGGCGTCGCCGCCCGCAAGCGCGCGTCCGAGCACTACGTGTGGGACGCCGTAGCCGCCGACTACGCCAGGCTGTGCGAGGATCTGGCGGCCCGCCGCCTCACCCGCCGCACCGTGCGCTCCTGACCGGCGCGACGCAGCCGTGAAGATCTTTCCGCGTCCCCTCGTCGTCACCGCGGCCGCGTGGTGGCCCGTGGTGCTCCCGCTGGCGCTCATGCTCGCCAGCGACTACAAGCTGCGCAGCCGCGCCCACGACCAGGCCATCGGCGGCAGCGCCGACCTGACCGTGCTCGTGGAGATCGGGATCTACGGCGCGGCGGCGCTGTTCATCTACTTCAGGTTCGGGATGCGCCCGCCCACCCGCTGGCGCGGCATCCAGCTGAGCGTCGCCTGGCTCTGGGTGCTCTACTCGGCGATGACCGCCCTGTGGTCGCCGTATCCGACGATGAGCGTCGTGCGCGCCACCCAGATGATCATCACCATGGCGGTGGTGCACGTCCTTGCCACCCGGGCGTCCACGATCGACTTCCACAGGTTCGCGCACGCCTTCGTGATCGTCGTGCTGCTGTCCGTCGGCATCGGGATCGTCCACCCGTTCCCGCGCACCAGCCTCACCCTCGACAGGTTCAACTGGCTGTACGTCCACCCGGTGATCGCCGGGGTCTACCTCGGCCTCGCCGTCCTGATCGTCACCGGCTTCATCGTCCGGCACGGGATGCGCGCCACCCGGCTGCCCGGCGGCCGGATGTGGCCCGGCTGGGCCTACGGCGGCCTGCTGATCGTCCTGGCGGGCGCGCTGGTCGCCACCGGGACGCGCGGCGCGGCGCTGGGCTGCGCGGTCGGCCTCGCGGTGCTGCTCGGCACGGTCAACGGACCGCGCGGCCGGGCCGACCTCGTCGTCGTCGGCTTCGCCGCGGTGGTCCTGGCGGCCCTGGCGTTCTCCGAGCCGATCCGCTCCTTCGCCGCGCGCGGCGAGAGCGCCGAGAAGCTCGCCACCCTCAACTCCCGCACCGACCTGTGGGAGCTCGCCTTCGCGGCCTTCGCCAAGGAACCGCTGTTCGGCCACGGCATGGGCGCGTCCCGCGGCCTGTTCCTGCGCGAGACCGGCCTCGGCGGCGGGCACAACGCGTTCGTCAACGCGATGGTCGACCTCGGGGCCGTCGGCCTCCTGCTGCTGTGCGGCCTGCTGCTCACCCTCGCGGTGTCCCTCGCCGGGATGATCCGCCACCAGTGGGTGCGCGCCGACGCCGGCCTCCTGCTGGCCATCGTCGTGTTCTTCGTCGTGGACGGGATGACCACCGAGGGGCTGGCGATGCCCGCCAACGTCTCGGGCGTCTGGCTCCTCGTCCTCGTCGCCTGGACCGCGGCGCTGCGCCGCCGCCTACTCGACAACGGAGCACCATGGAACCCCTCGGCATCGAAGGCGCCTACCTTCACACCCCCCGAATCCACGGCGACGACCGGGGCAGCTTCCTCGAGTGGTTCCGCGCCGACGGCCTGGTCACGGCCGCCGGACACCCGCTGAAGCTCGCCCAGGCCAACTGCTCGGTGTCGGCGCGCGGCGTCCTGCGCGGCGTCCACTTCGCCGACGTCCCGCCGGGCCAGGCCAAGTACGTCACCTGTGTGTCAGGGGCGATCCTCGACGTCGTCGTGGACCTGCGCGTCGGGTCGCCGACGTTCGGGGAGTGGGAGGCGGTCCGCCTTGACGACGCCGAGCGCCGCGCGCTGTACGTCGCCGAAGGGCTCGGCCACGCGTTCATGGCGCTGACCGAGGGCGCGACGGTCGTCTACCTGTGCTCGGAGTCCTACAACCCGGCGGCCGAGCACGAGATCCACCCGCTCGACCCCGACCTCGCGATCGCGTGGCCCGAGGGGATCACCCCGTCGCTGTCCCCGAAGGACGCCGCGGCCCCGAGCCTCAAGGAGGCCCGGGAGGCGGGCCGTCTGCCTTCGTATGCCGACTGCGTCGCGTACTACGAGGGGCTGCGGCTCAGCGCGTCGGAATGACGTCCTTGGCGAGGTGCTCGGCCAGCGCCTCGCGCCAGTCCCGCAGGGGTGCGAGCCCGGCCGCCGTCCAGGCGTCGTGCCCGAGGACGCTGTAGGCGGGCCGCCGCGCCGGACGCGGGAACGCCTCCGACGTCGTCGGCCGCACCCGCCCGGGGTCGAGGCCCAGCCCCTCGAACACCGCGCTGGCCAGCCCGTGCCAGGTCGTGCTCCCGGCGTTGGTGCCGTGGTAGACGCCCGAGGGGGCGGCGGACTCGCCGAGCCTGACCAGCAGTTCGGCGAGATCGGCGGTCCAGGTGGGCTGGCCGTGCTGGTCGGCGACCACGTCGACGGTGTCGCGCTCGGCCGCCAGCCGGGCCATGGTCGCCACGAAGTTCGGCCCGTGCGCCCCGTACAGCCACGCGGTCCTGACCACCCGCCCCCCGACGGCAAGGGCGGCCCGCTCCCCGGCGAGCTTCGTGCGCCCGTAGGCGTTGACGGGCCCGGTGGGCGCGTCCTCGCGGGCGGGGGAGGGGTCGTCGCCGGGCAGCACGTAGTCGGTGGAGATCTGGATCAGCGCCGCCCCCGCCTCGGCACAGGCCCTGGCCAGGCCCTCGACGGCGGTCCCGTTGATCGCGAGGGCCGCGTCCTCCGCGGTCTCGGCGGCGTCGACGGCGGTCCAGGCCGCGCAGTTCACCACGACGCCGTGCCCGCGCACCGCCTCGGCGACGGCCCCGGCGTCGGCGAGGTCGAGATCGGCGCGGGCGGCGGCGGTGACGGGCCTGCCGGTCTCGCGCAGCAGCGCGGTCAGATCCGTGCCGAGCATCCCCCCGGCCCCGGTCACCAGCCAACGCGTCATCGCCGTGCGCCCCCTTCAGCTCGCGGGGGAGTCCCCCCGGCTCTCATCCTGGGCCATCTCAAGCCCCGGCGCACACTGATCACAGACATACAGGACAGTCCCGTCGTCGAGCCTGCCGAGCGGCCTGCGCGGGCGCGGCCAGCGTTTGGCGCACGAGGCGCACGCGTCGCCGCGCCGTTGGGCGCGGCCCAGCCCGTCGGGGCTGAGGCGCTGCTCGGGTACCTGCTCGTCGGTCATGGGCTTCACGAGGGAGAGGCGGACGTCGTCCCCTCCATCGTCGCCGACGGACAAGATCCAGCAGGCTAACGGACGGTGATTTTCCCGTTGCGTGACCGCCGGATCGGCGAGCGGTCGGCTCCTAGCGTTCGGCGGCGGGCACCGGCGTCCGCTCGACGTCCGGAGCGGCGGTCTCGGCGGTGCGGCGGCGCACGGCGACGAAGATCCACGCGGCGACGGCGGCGACGACGAAGCCCGCGATGATCCAGGCGAGCGCCGTCACCGGGACCCCGAACATCTTCAGCGCGCTGGCCACCAGCACGACGACGAGCGCGCGCCGGATGAGGTCGCCCGGCGCGTGCGCGGAGATCCGCGCGCCCAGGTAGACCCCGGGGATCGACCCGACGAGCAGCGGCGCGGTGACCGCGAGCTGGAAGTCGCCGAACATGATGTGCCCGAGCGCCGCGGCGGCGACCAGCGGCACGGCCTGCACGAGGTCGGTCCCGACCAGCTGGTTGGCCTTCAGCATCGGGTACAGCGCGAGCAGCGCCACGATGATCAGCGAGCCGGACCCGACCGACGTGATCCCGACGACGACACCGCCGAGCGCCCCGACCAGAACCGTCGGCACGGGCCGCATCCGCAGCGGCGCGGCGGCCTGCGTCTCGACGGGCGCGCCCGCCTTCTTGTCGCGCATACCCTGGTAGAGCCGGTACACGATCCCGGAAGCCGCGATCAGCAGCGCGACGCCCATGGCGATCTCGATGAAGTGCTGGGTGGCCTCCCCGCTGCCCAGCGCGCGGGCGATGAGCACGCCGCAGAACGCGGCGGGCACCGACCCGAGGCACAGCCAGCCGACCAGCTTCAGATGGACGGTCCCGCGCCGCAGGTGCACCACGCTGCCGACCGGCTTCATCACCGCCGAGGCGACGAGGTCGCTGGAGACCGCGGTGAGCGGCGGGACACCGAAGAACGTGACGAGCATCGGCGTCATGAGCGCGCCGCCGCCCATGCCGGTCAGCCCCACGACGATCGCCACGAGGAACGATCCGACGGCCATCGTGACGTCAAAGTGCATCGGTATATCCCACGGAAATAATAGGAAATATTTCGTCATAAAGACTAGGGGCCGCCCTCGGGCGCGAGCAAGTCGCGAACCGTGGACGGCCCCTTACAGTACGTGCCTTTGACGTGCGGAAACGCGGTTGGGACGGCGGCGCGCCGGACCCGTCGGACGGCCGGTCAGGCGGGCTGTGGGCGCAGCCAGCCGCCCGCGACGAGATGCTTCAGCACCTCGTCGACACATTCGGAAACATGACGTCCCGTGGTGTCGATCACAAGTTCGGCGTCGCCGGGCGTCTCGTAGGGGTCGGAGATGCCGGTGAACTCGGGGATGAGGCCCGCCCGCGCCTTGGCGTACAGGCCCTTGCGGTCGCGCCGCTCGCACTCCTCAAGGGGGGTCGCGACGTGTACGAGCACGAAGTCGCCGACCGCCTCGACCATCCGGCGCACCTCGGCCCGCGTCGCCGCGTAGGGCGCGATCGGCGCGCAGATCGCCAGGCCGCCGTGCCGGGTGATCTCGGCCGCGACATAGCCGATCCGCCGGATGTTGAGGTCGCGGTCGGCCTTGGAGAACGTCAGCCCGGACGAGAGCATCTGCCGCACGACGTCGCCGTCGAGCAGCGAGACCGTCCGGTCGCCGCGCTCGATCAGCGCGTCGCCCAGCGCGCGCGCGACCGTCGACTTGCCCGACCCGGAAAGCCCGGTGAAGAACACCGTGACGCCGCGCTCATGCCTGGGCGGCCGCGCCTTGCGCAGCTCGGCCGCGACCGCACGCGGCGTGAACCACTCTGGGACCTCTTCCCCCCGGTCGAGCAGCGCACCGAGCTCCTCGGCGGTCAACTCAGCCCTGACGTGCTCCTCGGCCACCCGCGCGCGCGGCCGCCACACCTCAAGATCGGTGTCATACGCCCACGGCTCAGGCGCGACGAGCGTCAGCGGCACGTCCTCAAGCGGCAGATCCGTCAGCAGATGGGTGGCCCCGTACGCGGCGGCGACATGCGCGGCGAGCGCCTGGTCCCGCACCGCGTCGGCCCGCGGCGCGAGATTCACCGTGACGATCTCCGCCCCCTCCGGCAGCTCCCGCCGCACCGCAAGCAACGCCCTGACCAACTCCTGCTCATGCACCCCGGAAAGCAGCGCCAGCACGAGCACGGGCAGTCCGAGCTTCTCGGCGGCCTGCCTGATCTGCCCGAGCCGCGCCCGATGCAACGGCTCCCGCGTCGCCACCGCAAGCACAGCGGCCGCGTCCTCCCCCGCCGCAGGCGGCCGCCGCCGCAACCTGCGAAACGCCCCATAAGCCGACTCCCGCAACGCGGTAAGCGTCCCCGCAACCCTGAAGTGCCCATCCGGCACCGACGGATCACTCCAAGCCTCACTGACCTCGAGCACGGCAAGCGGCACAGTCTCCGGATCCTGCAACACGATCCGCTTCTCCCCGGCGACCCCCTCAGGCACCGTAAGCACCACCGCCGACGGCCAAGGCGTCCCATCCCGCAACCGCCCCCCCGCCTCGACCGCCGCCACATCCAACGCCCCAAGAAACCCCCTCAACGGCCGAAACGCCCCCGCCAACAGCTGCTCAAGATCAGCAAGCTCCGCGGCCGAGGGCGTAACCGAGACAACCCCGTGAAGTTCCTCAAACAGTCCATCGCTCACCCCCGCAAACTACCCCCCCACCCCACCCCCTTTCCTCGCAGTCCCTTCGGGACCGCGAGGAAAGCCCACAGCCCCCCGCGCGGCGGCCCCTCGCCCCCTCCCCAGCCAAGGGAACCGCCCGCCGCACCGCCTTAGCGGCCCCCACCCCACCGCCCACAGGGGCGGCTCCTCCCCGCGCGTCAGCGGGCCCCCGGCCGGCCGGCCGTTTTCGTGAGGGCGGGGTGGCTTCTCTTCGCGCAGTCCCGAAGGGACTGCGCGAAGAGAAGGGGTCAGATTATTCGGGCGAAGCGGTTTTCGGGTTTGCGGATGACGAGGGAGAGTTCGGCGTGGCCTGAGGTGAAGCGGCCGTGGGTGGCGATCGCGATGAGGCGGGCCAGGACGCGGGCCGGGGTGCTGGCCGGGACGCGGTGGACGTGGGCCTCGGCGATCACCAGGCCGCGCATCAGGCACCAGCTGCGGAACCCCGCCAACGAGCTGACCGGCTCGAAGACCGCGGCCGGGCTCTCCCGAGGCGTCTCGCCGCGTGACCCGGCGACGCCCAGCAGGCCAAGGGCCCGGCGCGGCAGCGCGCGCCTGAGCAGGCCCTGGGCGCTGTCGCGGTCGATGAAGCGGACCAGCAGCAGCCCGCCCGGCTTGAGCGCGGCGACCATCCGGTCCATGACGAGTTCGGCGTGCGCGATCCGCTCGATCAGCGCGTCGGCGTGCACCACGTCGAACGAGCGCGGCGGCAGCGGCGCGCGGCGCAGGTCGCCCAGGTGGTAGACGTCGAGGTCGGCGCGCGCCATCGTGCCGGTCCGCAGCGCGGGCGCGTCGACGTCGATGCCGGTGACGTGCCTGGCGATCCCATCGGGCAGCGCGAGCCCGGGGCCCCTGCCGCATCCGGCCTCCAGCACGTGGATCTTCGTCAGGCCCTTGTCGAGCGCGTGCAGTCTGACCCGCTCGGCGAACAGGTCGGCTTCGGGGGCCGGCCCGGGGCGATCGCCGCCCTGGAGTGCCTGTGTTCCTGACCCCTGGGAGGTCGGGCCCGAGCCCGACGTGTTCGCCACGCTGGCCTTCACAGATAGCTCGGTCATGCTTCCGCAGCGTAGCCATGGTCACGGGCGGCGTCCGGTATTCGGGCTTTCTCGCGGGAAACGTGTCCTCGCCTCCGGTTGGGGGGCGCTCGGCGCGTACCCTGGAACCTGCCCGGAGTCAACCGCCGACTTCGGGATCTTCGGGCTGCCCGCCTACCCCAAGGTCGATGATGTCTCTCTCGCCTCTGCTTGATCTTCTGCTCACCGATCCGCGGCTGCGCGCCGGGCTCGAGTCCGCGCGCCGCCCCCTGGTGGGCCCGCCCTCGCTGCGGCCGGTGCTGGCCGCCGCGCTGTCGCGCACCGCGGTCGACGGGGCCGCGGTCCTCGCCGTCACCGCGACGGGCCGGGAGGCCGAGGACCTCGCGTCGGCGCTGACGAGCCTGCTCGACCCGCTGTCCGTCGCGCACTTCCCGTCGTGGGAGACGCTGCCGCACGAGAAGCTGTCGCCGCGCAGCGACACCGTCGGCCAGCGCCTGGCGGTCCTGCGCCGCCTGGCCCACCCCGATCCCACCGACCCCGCGTCGGGCAAGCTGCGCGTCGTCGTCGCGCCGGTCCGCGCGGTCCTCCAGCCGATCGTCGCGGGCCTGGGCGACCTCGAGCCGGTCCGCCTGCGCCAGGGCGACGAGATCGACATGGACGACGTCGTCACCCGCCTCGTCACCGCCGGCTACGACCGCGTCGACCTCGTGGAGAAGCGCGGCGAGATCGCCGTGCGCGGCGGCATCCTCGACGTGTTCCCCGCCTCCGAGCAGCACCCGCTGCGCGTCGAGTTCTGGGGCGACCAGGTCGAGGAGATCCGCTACTTCAAGGCCGCCGACCAGCGCTCCCTGGAGATCGCCCAGGACGGCCTGTGGGCCCCGCCCTGCCGCGAGCTCCAGCTGACGCCCGAGGTACGCGAACGCGCCGCCGCCCTCGCGGTCGAGCACCCCGCGCTCGCCGACACCCTCACCCGGATGGCCGAGGGCGAGGCCGTCGAGGGCATGGAGGCGTTCTCGCCGGTCCTCGCGGGCGACATGGAGCTCCTCGTGGACCTGCTGCCCAAGGGCAGCCGGGTCCTGGTCTGCGACCCCGAGCGCATCCGTGGCCGCGCCGCCGACCTCGTCTCCACGAGCCAGGAGTTCCTTGAGGCGTCCTGGGTGAACGCGGCCGCGGGCGGCGAAGCTCCGATCGACCTCGGCGGAGCCGCCTACCGCACCCTCGAGGAGGTCCAGGACCGCGCCGCCGAACTCGACGTCCCGTGGTGGAGCACGAGCCCCCTCGCGGCGGGCGAGGACGACGTCGTCCTCGGCGCGCAGGCCGCCGACTCCTACCGGGGCGACCGCGAGAAGGTCGTCGCCGACGTGCGCGGCTGGCACGAGGCGGGCTGGCAGGTCGTCCTGACCAGCGAGGGCGCGGGCCCCGCCGAGCGTTACACCGAGGTCCTGAAGGACGCGGGCATCCCCGCCCAGCGCACCCGCGTGGAGGGCACGGTCTGGGTGACGACCGGCCGCCTCGAACACGGCTTCATCTGGGACGGCGAGGGCGTCAAACTCGTCGTCCTCACCGAGACCGACCTTTCCGGGCAGAAGTCCTCGACCAAGGACATGCGGCGGATGCCGTCGCGGCGGCGCGGCGGGATCGACCCGCTCCAGCTGTCGGCGGGCGACTACGTCGTGCACGAGCAGCACGGCGTCGGCAGGTACGTCGAGATGGTCTCCCGGACCGTCCAGGGCGCGACCCGCGAGTACCTGATCCTCGAGTACGCCAAGGGCGACCGCCTGTTCGTCCCGACCGACCAGCTCGAGGAGCTGACCCGCTACGTCGGCGGCGAGGCCCCGTCGCTGCACCGGCTGGGCGGCGCGGACTGGCAGAAGGCCAAGTCCAAGGCCAAGAAGGCGGTCAAGCAGATCGCGGGCGAGCTGATCCGCCTGTACTCCGCGCGCATGGCGAGCCCCGGGCACGCGTTCGGCCCCGACACCGTCTGGCAGCGCGAACTCGAGGACGCCTTCCCCTACGCCGAGACCCCCGACCAGCTAGCCGCGATAGACGAGGTCAAGGGCGACATGGAGAAGTCGGTCCCGATGGACCGGCTCATCTGCGGCGACGTCGGCTACGGCAAGACCGAGATCGCGGTCCGCGCGGCGTTCAAGGCGGTCCAGGACGGCAAGCAGGTCGCGGTCCTTGTCCCGACCACCCTGCTCGTCCAGCAGCACCTGTCGACGTTCTCGGAGCGTTTCAGCACCTTCCCCGTCGTGGTGAAGCCGATCTCGCGCTTCCAGTCCGACGCCGAGGTCGCCGAGACCCTGCGCGGCGTCGCCGACGGCACCGTCGACCTCGTGGTCGGCACGCACCGGCTGCTCAGCCCGTCGACAAGGTTCAAGAACCTCGGCCTGGTGATCATTGACGAGGAGCAGCGGTTCGGCGTCGAGCACAAGGAGGAGCTGAAGCGCCTGCGCACCCAGGTCGACGTGCTCGCCATGTCGGCCACCCCGATCCCGCGCACGCTGGAGATGGGCCTCACCGGCATCCGCGAGATGTCCACCATCCTCACCCCGCCCGAGGAGCGCCACCCGGTCCTGACGTTCGTCGGGCCCTATGACACCAAGCAGATCGGCGCGGCGATCCGGCGCGAGCTGCTGCGCGAGGGCCAGGTCTTCTTCGTGCACAACCGGGTGAAGTCGATCAACAAGGTCGCCGCGACGCTGAAGGAGCTCGTCCCCGAGGCGCGGGTCGCGACCGCGCACGGCCAGATGAACGAGCAGCAGCTGGAGAAGGTGATGGTCGACTTCTGGGAGAAGAACTACGACGTCCTGGTCGCCACCACCATTGTCGAGTCGGGCCTGGACATCCCCAACGCCAACACCCTCATCGTAGACAGGGCCGACACCTACGGCCTGTCCCAGCTGCACCAGCTGCGCGGCCGCGTAGGACGAGGCCGTGAGCGCGCTTACGCCTACTTCCTGTACCCGCCGGAGACCCCGCTCAGCGAGACCGCGCACGAGCGGCTGGCGACCATCGCCCAGCACACCGAGATCGGCGCGGGCATGTTCGTCGCGATGAAGGACCTGGAGATCCGGGGCGCGGGCAACATCCTCGGCGCGGAGCAGTCGGGCCATGTCGCGGGCGTCGGGTTCGACCTCTATGTCCGGATGGTCGGGGAGGCGGTCCGGGAGCTCAAGGACACCGGCGTCGAGGCCGCGCCGCAGCAGGAGACCAAGGTCGAGCTCCCCGTCGACGCGCACATCCCGCACGAGTACGTCCCCGGCGAACGGCTGCGTCTTGAGGCGTACCGCCGCATCGCGGGCATCACGTCGCCCGAGGAGATCCCCGAGGTCCTCGCCGAGCTGAAGGACCGCTTCGGCTCACCCCCGCTCGCCGTGCTCAACCTGCTCGAAGTCGCCAGGTTCCGGGCGAAGGCCCGCGACGCCGGCCTTACCGAAATCGTCCTGCAGGGCAACCATGTGCGGTTCGCGCGCGCGGGCCACGAGGGCGACATGCTGCCCGAGTCGCGGCTCCTGCGGATGCAGCGCCTGTACCCCAAGAGCCTCATGAAGCCGGGCCACCTGCTCATCCCCACCCCGAAGACAAGCCCGATCGGCGGACGCCCCCTGCGCGACGGCGACATGCTGCGCTGGGCGACCGACGTCGTGGACGCGCTCTTCCTGGAACAGATCACCCGTCAGTAAGGTAACCGGGTGATCAGAATGACGCTCGCCGTCGTGGCCCTCGTCCTGTCCGCCACGGCCTGCGGCGGCCAGGTGCGGATGGGCGCGGCGGCGACCTTCGCCGACGCCCCGCGTATCAGCCAGGACGACCTGGGTTCGGCCACCGAGGAATGGCAGAGCTTCTACGCGAGACACCCCCTCGACCGCAGCATCCTCCTGCTGCCGAAGGCCGACTCCCTCCAGGGCAGCATCCTCGCCGGCCTCATCGGCATGCGCGTCGCCGACCGCACCGCGCGCGAGCGCGGCATCGACGTCAGCGACGCCCAGGTCGACCAGTTCATCGCGGCGCTGACCGGCGGCGAGACCGCGCGGTTCGACCAGGTCGCGATGCGTTTCGGGGTGGCCCCGTCGCACAGCCGCCAGTTCGCCAGGACCCTGCTCATCACCGACCGCCTGTCGCAGGGCGCGCCCGACGAGGACGCCGCGGTCCGCCAGGTCGGCGACGCGTTCGCCGACACCGCGCGCGGCATGGGCATCAAGGTGAACCCGCGCTTCGGCGACGCCTACGCCTCCGGCGTCCGGCTCGGCATGCTCTACCCCTCGGTCCAGCACCTGTCGGAACCCGCGACGGACACGGGCCGATGAGCCTCGTCCTGCTCGCCACGACGCACCGGGTCGCGCCCGGCCTGCTGGCGTGGCGGGCGTGGGCGGTGGCCCGCGAGGGCCGCGTCCTGACGGGCACGGCCGACCACCCCCAGATCCCGTACCTGGGGTCGGCGGGGGTCGAGGTCGAGGCAGTCGAGCCCGACGCGCGTGCCGTGGTGGCGCTCGCCCGGCGCGAGGACGTCGTCTGGCTCGCCGCCCCCGACGGCGACGCGGACTTCGCGACGCGCGTCGGCGAACTCGTCGTGGCCGATCCGCTGGACGTCGAGGTCGTGCACGGCTCCTACGACCTGCCGGGCGCGCGGCTCCTCGACGTCGTGGAGGTGATGCGGCGGCTGCGCCGGGACTGCCCGTGGGACCGTCAGCAGACGCACGAGTCCCTTGTCCCGTACCTCATCGAGGAGACCTACGAGCTCGTTGACGCGATCGGCTCCGGCGACCCCGACGAGCTGCGCGAAGAACTCGGCGACGTCCTGTTCCAGGTGGCCTTCCACTCCGCCGTCGCCGCCGAACGCGAAGAAGGCTTCACGATCGACGACGTGGCCGCGGGGATCGTCGACAAGCTCGTCCGCCGCCACCCGCATGTCTTCGCCGACGTGCGCGTCGAGGGGGCCGAGGAGGTCGTCGCGAACTGGGACGAGATCAAGAAGGCCGAGAAGGCGGGCCGTCCGCTGCTCGGCGGCGTCCCCAGGTCGATGCCCGCGCTCGGCGAGGCCGACGACCTCGTCCGCAAGGCCCGCAAGGCAGGGGTTCCCGAGGCGTTGTTCGCGGGCTTCCAGGAGCGCGCGGAGGCCGCGCGGCGGGCCGAGGCGGAGCTGAAGGCGTGGTCTGGCGAGTTCCGGTCGCTCGTGGAGGCATGGGAAGCGCGCTCGCGGGGATGACCGGTACATGGTCTGGCCTCGGGGGGCTGCTGGTTTTGTGACGTACGTCCGGTCTATGGTGTCCGCCATGGACGCGGACGCCCGTGGGCGCGGGAAGGCCGGTGCCGCAAGGCGTCTGGCGGGTTACAGCGCGCTCGCGGGGCTGCTGAGCGCGCTGCTCGTGCTGCCGCTCGCCTGTGTGGCGGGCGTCGGCGCGCGCGACTCGGCCGAGTGGCTGCTCACCGAGCCCGTCGACCTCGGCGACCTGACGACCCCGCAGCGCTCCACCATCCTCGCCGCCGACGGCTCCCTCATCGCCACGTTCTTCCGGCAGAACCGGGTGGACGTGCCGCTGGCGAAGGTCGCCCCGGTCGTCGCCAAGGCGGTTGTGGCGATCGAGGACGCCCGCTTCTACGAGCACGGCGCGCTCGACCTCAAGGGCACCCTGCGCGCCCTGGCCGCCAACCTCGACGGCGCGGGCGGCTCGGCCCCGCAGGGCGGCTCCGGCATCACCCAGCAGTACGTGAAGAACCTGCTGTACGTGAACGCCGAGAACGACGAGCAGCGCAAGGAGGCCGTCGAGACCACCCCGGGCCGCAAGATCCGCGAGCTGCGGTACGCGATCGCCGTCGAGGAGCGGTTCTCCAAGGACGAGATCCTGGAGAAATACCTCAACGTCGCCTATTTCGGCGATGGCGCGCACGGCATCGAGGCCGCCGCCCGGCGGTACTTCTCGGTGCCCGCGTCCAAGCTGACGCTCGGGCAGGCCGCCACGCTCGCCGGGGCGCTCAAGAACGGCAACCAGTACAACCTGCGGCTCAACCCCGAGGGCGCGGTCAACCGCCGCGACACCGTCCTCGACCGGATGGCCGAGCTCGGCGTGATCGACGCCGCGACGGCGGCGTCGGAGAAGAACAAGCCGCTCAAGCTGAAGCTCACCGAGACCAAGAACGGCTGCACCGAGAGCAAGGCCGCGTTCTTCTGCGACTACGTCCAGCGCGAGATCCTCACCAACAAGATCTTCGGCAAGACCCCCGAGCAGCGCGAGCGGCTGCTGTGGATGGGCGGCCTGACGATCCGCACCACGCTCGACTGGAAGACCCAGAACGCCGCCCACAAGGCCCTGCTGCGCCACGTCCCGGCCAAGAACGACGCGGGCAAGGCCGCCGCCCAGGTGCTGATCCAGCCCGGCACCGGCGAGATCAAGGGCATGGACGTCGGCCGCGAGCTCGGCCCGAACGAGGAGCGCGGCAAGACCTGGATCAACTTCGCCGCCGACGCCGACCACGGCACAAGCATCGGCATGGCCGCCGGGTCGACGTTCAAGGCGTTCACCCTCGCCGCCGCGTTCGACGAGGGCATGGCGATCGGCGAGCGGATCACCGCGCCGCGCGGCTACGCCCCCACCGGCTTCAAGGACTGCAAGGGCAAGGACGTCAGCGACACCAAGGTCCTCACCAACTCCTCCGACGGCGAGGGCGGCAAGAGCTTCAGCCTGCTCACCGGCTCCTGGCACTCGGTGAACACCTTCTTCCTGCTGCTGGAAAAACGCGTCGGCCTGTGCGACACGGTGAAGATGGCCAAGAAGCTCGGCATCCGCCGCGCCGACGGCAAGCCCCTCCAGGAGTACGCGTCCTTCACCCTCGGCTTCAACGACGTCTCCCCGCTCCGCGTCGCCGCCGCCTACGCCGCCTTCGGCGCGCGCGGCAAGTACTGCGAGCCGATCGCCATCAAGCGCATCACCCGCTCGGACGGCAAGAGCATCCCCGTCCCCAAGGCGAACTGCGAGCAGGTCATCGACAAGGGCGTCGCCGACGCCGTCAACCACGTCCTGTCCGGCGTCCTCACCAAGGGCACGGCCCGCGGCCTCGCGATCGGCCGCCCGGCCGCAGGAAAAACCGGCACGGTCGACAACTACTCGGCGGCCTGGTTCGCGGGTTACACCCCCCAGCTGGCTTCCGCGGTCTGGGTGGGCGACCCGCGCGGCGGCTACAAGTACCCGATGACCAACATCTGCCTCCCCACCCACTGCGGCGGCCCCGTCTACGGCGCCTCGATCCCCGGCCCCATCTGGCGCGACACCATGTCCGAAGCCCTACGCGGCGTCGAGGCGGGCCGCTTCACCCGTCCCCCCTCCATGTTCTTCCGCAAGGGCTCCGGCGAAGACACCGTCAAAATGCCCGACCTCCGCGGCATCTCCCTCAACGCCGCCATCAGCCGCCTCTCCGCCATAGGCATCGACTTCAAAGTCGGCTCCCACGAATACAGCGACAAGTACAAAGAGGGCCAGATCATGGCCACCACCCCACCCCCCGGCACCCCCATCGACCCCGGCTCCACCTCCCTCACCGTCATCCTCACCATCTCCAAGGGCAAAGACCCCCACGCCCTCCCCACCTTCCCCGACCCCCCCACCGACCCCAACAACGACCCCTGGTCCGACACCCTCCCTTGGCAAACCCCCAACTAACCCCCCCGCCCCCACTCGCCTAACGGCAAACAGGACCTCCGAGCACCCCGCCTCCGGATTAGTCGCGGGTGGAATGAGAGGTTTGGGTTAACCGATGGCGGATGGGTGGTGAGTTGCCGGGCTGTAGTGGGTGATCTGCTGACGGCTGGGGGCCGGGGTGGGGATACTGGAACTTCTCGGGGATTCGCGGTGGTCTGTCGGAAAGGGGCGGCAGGTGGGTCCGGTGGCGCAGAGAGCTGCGGGTGCGGTCGGGACGGTCGCTGTCGCAGCCCTGGTGAATCTCGCGACGGGGATGATCACCGATCATCGTGCGGTCGTGTGGTGGGTGTCGGGGTTCGCGTTGATCGTTGTCGGGGTCATCGTGCAGTGGTGGTTGCCGGTCACCGCCGCAGCGGGTACGGGGACTCGGCAGACGGCCAAGGGGAATGTGGTGGGCGGGTCCCTCACGCAGACCGCTCGTGGGAATGCTGTGCAGGATGCTTCTGACAATCAGGTGACCGGCGACCTCAACCAGAATGGCTGATTCTTGGTTCAAGGGCCTCCGGCCTTTCGGCAGGAGATCCGACGGGGTGCCTGCGATCCGGCAGGAGGCCACTGACGTCAGGGTCGAGGGCGACCTGATCATGAACGCCCATGCCGGTGCCGATCCGGGGTTCCGGCTTGAGGAATTGGACTCCCGGCCCGAGCGGATTCCGCGGAATTTGGCGTCGCCGAGTCATCTGCTGAACACCCGCTTCGAAACCGTCGGTTTTGTCGGACGGGATGCTGACCTCGAAGCGTTGGGCACGTGGTTGGGCGGCGATGATCGTCTGTCGGTCCTGCTGTTGCATGGTCCGGGGGGCCAGGGCAAGACCCGCCTGACCACGAAGCTGGCCCGCGAGGCGCAGGCGGCCGGGTGGGGTGTGTGGCAGGCCCACACCATGGTGGACGCTCCGCCGCGACCGGTCTCCGCCGCCCAGCCGCTCACCACCCGTGGTGCTCGGGAAGGTCGGCTCGTGGTGGTCGACTATGCCGAGCGCTGGCCACGTGTCCTGCTGGACGACCTGCTGCGCGACGGGTTCCTGCATCAGTCGGCTCGGACCCGTGTCCTGCTGGTGGCCAGGCCGGCGGGTGAGTGGTGGTCGTCCCTGGCGGGTTCGCTCGGCAACGCTCGCGTCCCGACCGGTGCCCGGAGGCTTCAGCCGTTGGGCCTGGAGATCGACCGACGTGACCTGTTCCGGGACGCGCACGCGGCGTTCCATCAGATCCTCGCGCCCGACCTGCCCGTTCCCGAGGCCGAACCCCCGGCCGGGTTGGACAGCGACGCCCGGTTCGAGCAGGTCCTGGCCGTGCACATGGCGGCGCTCGCCGCGGCTCATGCCCACCTGTCCGGTCAACGACCGCCGACCACTCCGACGGCGATCTCCAGCTACCTCCTCGACCGTGAACAGGACCACTGGCGCAAACTCCTCACCACCGCCGATCCCCGCGAGCACACCGCCCCACGCACCACGCCGACGGTGATGAAACGCCTGGTGTTCACCGCGACGCTCACCGGTCCCCTCCCCTTGAGCCACTGCGGCGACGCACTGAGCCGTGCCGGTCTCAGCACCGGCCCGGCCCACACCACGCTCCTGCTCGACGACCACCACCTGTGCTACCCCCGCACCGACCTCCAGCGGTTCGAACCCCTCTACCCCGACCGGCTCGGCGAAGACCTCATCGCCCTCACCCTCCCCTCCGGCAAGGACCCGACCAACGACCACGACAGCGTCGTCGGCGACCCTTGGGCCCTCCAGGCCCTGATCACCGACCCCGACGGCCCCCCGGACGAGGCTTCTCGCCCCCACCTCCTCACCCCCACCAAGTCCGGCGATTCCGCCCAGCCGCCACCGTGGACAAACCGCACCCTCACCACCCTCATCAACGCCGCCGAACGCTGGCCCCACCTCCAACACCTCCTCAACCAAGCCCTCACCACCCACCCCCACCTCGCCCTCACCCTCAACGGCGCGGCACTCACCACCCTGGCCCACCTCCCCGACATCAACCCCGACCTCCTCACCACGATCCAACAACTCCTACCCCGCCGACACATCGACCTCGACCCCGGCCACGCCGCCATCACCACCCGCCTCACCCACCACCACCTCACCACCACCACCGACCCCGCCACCCACGCCTACTGGCACAACACCCACGCCATCCGCCTCTCCAACATCGGCAACCACCAACAAGCCCTCCACCACAGCCACCAAGCCCACACCACCTACCGTCACCTGGCCACGCTCAACCGGGACGCCCACCTGCCCAACCTGGCGACCTCGTTGAACAACTACGCCGCCCGGTTGGCGGAGACGGGACGTCGTGTGGAGGCTGTCCGGGTGTCTGAAGAAGCGGTCAGCCTGCGTCGTGAGTTGGTTGCTCTTAACCAGGACGCTTACCTACCCGACCTTGCAGGCTCGTTGAACAACCACGCCGCCCTGTTGGCGGAGACGGGACGTCGTGTGGAGGCTGTCCCGGTGTCTGAAGAAGCCGTCAGCCTCTACCGTAAGTTGGTTGCTCTTAACCGGGACGCTTACCTGCCCAACCTTGCAGGCTCGTTGAACAACCACGCCGCCCTGTTGGCGGCGACGGGACGTCGTGTGGAGGCTGTCCGGGTGTGTGAAGAAGCGGTCAGTCTGCGTCGTGAGTTGGTCGATCTCAACCGGGACGCTTACCTACCCGACTACGGGAAGAGCCTTGCCGTTAAGGTCTATGTGCTCATGCAGGATGCTCGGTTCGGTGAAGCGACCACGCCATTGGTGGAAGCGTTCGTGGCTGCGCAGGAGCTACCTGAATACGCTCAAGGCATCCTTGGTGTGGTCGTTGACCTTCTGCGTCGCTGCCATCATGAGGACCCTGCCGAAGTCAGTCGTGTGTTTCGTTCTCTGACCGGCCAGAGTGTTCCGGACTGGGTGAGAGTACCCCCGTCGGACGGCTGAGGCTTGATCGGGAAAGGCGATCGGGTACGCGCGCGGCGACCTGCGGTCCGGGATGTGTTTCCCGGCCGGCCCCAGCACGTCCCCCAGGCCCGCCGCCCCGTGCGGCAGCCTCGGGCGGACCCGCAGGGCCCTTCCGCGCCTAGCGGGCCACCCCGGAGGGCGCTTTCGCGCCCGGGGCCCCGGAGGGGGACTCTCGCGCCCGGAGGGCACGTCCGCGCCCAGCGGGGCACCCCCAGAGGGCACTTCCGCGTCCGGGGACTCCCGCGCCCAGCGGGGCACGTCCCCGGAGGGGCACCTTCGGGCCAGCGGGGCACCCCCGGAGGGGGAGTTTCGCGCCCGGGCCCCGGAGGGGTATCCGCCCGGAGGCCCTGCGAGCCGTTAGGCGAGTAGGGCCGGAGGTTGGGGTTTGGGGGTTGGGGGTTGGGGTTAGGTGGGGAGGTGGCCGTCTCGGAGGTCGGCGAGGGTTACTGAGTCGATGACGCTTAGGAGGGCTGTGTCGGCGGCTTCCCAGAGGAGGTCGAGGGTGCGGACCACGTCTTGGGCGGGGCCCGAGGTGGGGGGGTCGGCGCGGCGGCCGGCCGGTTTGCCGTCTATGGCGCGCAGGACCTGGCCGACGGTGATGGTCGCGGCGGGCCGGGACAGGCGGTAGCCGGGGTCCGGGAGGCGCTGGTTCAGGACGAGGTCGGCGCGCCTGAGGTCGCCGAGGATCGCCTGCAGGAACGTCAGCGGCAGGGCGTGCGACTCGGACAGGGCTGCCGCGGTGAGGGGGGCGGGCTCGGCGGAGGCAAGGGCCAGCAGGGCGCGGAGCGCGTACTCGACTCGGGCGGTGATCTGCACAGCTCCCCGATTATTTCGACTCTTTTAGTTGGGTAAAGGTGCCGAAAAGGGCCGCACCATGACGATGCGGCACCTTTACGGCTTATCTGTTCTTGTCGTCCATGCCCCAGCGGGTGCGGAGGGAGCGGTCCGCCAGCCCGAAGAGCTGGTCGACCACGATGCCGATGATCAGGATCAGGAACATGATCGAGATCATCGTCGCCGTCTGGTTCAGGTCACGGCTGAAGGTCAGCAGCGTGCCCACGGACTGCTTGCCGATGATCACCAGCAGCTCGCCCGCCATCAGGCTGCGCCAGGCGAACGCCCAGCCCTGCTTGAGGCCCGCGACGAACGACGGCAGCGACGCCGGGATGATCAGGTGCCGGTACCGGGCGAACCCCTTGAGGCCCATGACCTTGCCCGCGCGCAGCAGGATCGGCGGCGTGTAGTCGACGCCGGCGATCAGCCCGTTCGCGATCGACGGGGCCGCGCCCAGGATGACCACGAACAGGATCGCGCCCTCGCTGAGCTTGAACAGCAGGATCGCGAGCGGGAACCACGCGATCGACGGCATCGTCTGCAGCCCGGTGATCAGCGAGCCGAACGCCCGCCGCAGCACCCACGACTGCGAGACCAGCGCGCCGATCACGCCGCCGATGAGGACGGCGAGGGCGAACCCGATGAGCGCGCGCCGCATGGTCAGCGCGATCGCGTCCCAGGTCTTCGGCTCGTTCAGCGTCTCCCAGAACACCGGGAGCACGTCGCCGGGGCCGGGCAGCACCCACGGCGGACGCCAGCCGGACCACACGACGACCTGCCAGGCGACGAGCGAGATCAGGACGGCGCTGGCGATCGGCCACAGCGCCGACCAGAGCCGGGACAGGAAGCTCTGCTTGGCGCCCGTCGTCAGTTCGAGCGCGTCGAGGCCGGCGAGTTCGCGGTTGACGCCGGCGTCGGGCACGCCTTCGCTCTTCTGCTCAAGAACCATGGCGGCTGACCTCCTCCTTGAGCCGGTCGGTGATCTCGGCGGCGAGGGCGGAGACCTCGGGGGAGTCGATGCGGCGCGGCCGTTCGAACTCGACGGGGAACTCCTGGATGACCCGCCCGGGACGGCTGGACAGCAGGACGACGCGGTCGCCGAGCCGCACCGCCTCGCGGACGTTGTGCGTGACGAACAGCACGGTGAGGTTCCGCTCGCGCCAGATCCGCTCGAGCTCGTCGTGGAGCAGGTCGCGGGTCATCGCGTCGAGCGCGCCGAAGGGCTCGTCCATGAGCAGCAGCGTGGAGCGGCGGCCCTGGTAGGACTCGGTGAGGGCGAGCGCGCGGGCCAGCGCGACGCGCTGGCGCATGCCGCCGGAGAGCTGGTGCGGCCGCTTCTTCTCGAAGCCCTTGAGGTGCACCGACGCCAGCAGCTCCGACGCGCGCGGCCCGCGTTCCTTGCGGGGCAGTCCGCGCTGGCGCAGCGCGAGCTCGAGGTTGCCCGCGACGGTGAGCCACGGGAACAGGGCGGGCTCCTGGAACATCAGCGCGACGCGGGCGTTGCCGACGTCGATCGTCCCTGAGCTGACCTTGTCGAGGTCGGAGATGAGGTTGAGCAGGGTCGACTTGCCGCAGCCGGACGCGCCGAGCAGGCAGACGAACTCGCCGGGCGCGACGTCGAGGGAGACGTTGTCGAGCGCGAGCAGCGCGCTGCTCCCGGAACCGAATGCTTTGGACACACCGGCGAGCCGGACCGCGGCGGCGGTCCGGCTCTCGGCGGCCTCGGGGGCCTGGGTCATTGCGCGGAAACCTCCGGCTTACCGGCGGCCTTCAGGATCTCGTTGAGGTAGCCCAGGTCGTAGATCCCGTTCAGGTCGACGGGGTCGAGCAGGCCGATCGCCTCGGCGTTCTTCGCGCCGGTGAGCAGCGAGCTGGCGATGGGGTCGTTCGTGAAGTCGATCTCCTTGAAGGAGGCGTCCACGATCTCCTGCGCCAGCGGCTTGCCGGTCAGCTTCTCCAGCTGGGCGTTGGCCGCGGTCTTGGCCTCGTCGGTGTTCGACGCGATGAAGTCGCCCGACGCGACGGTCGCCTCGACCAGCTTCTTGACGAGGTCCGGGTGCTCCTTCGCGAACTCCTGGCGGACGATCAGGTGGGTGATGACGAACTTGCCGTCGGGCCACAGGTCCTTCTCGTCAAGGAGCTTCTTCGCGCCGCTCTCGAGGATCAGGCGGGAGGCGAAGGGCTCGGGCACCCAGGCGCCGTCGATCGTGCCCTGCTTGAAGGTGTCGATCGTCTGGGCGTTGGGCTGCGGGACGACCGACAGGTCGCCGGTGCCGTCCTGGTTGGCGGTCCAGCCGCGCTCCTTGGCCCAGGAGCGGATCGCCACGTCCTGGGTGTTGCCCAGCTGCGGGGTGGCGATCTTCTTGCCCTTGAGGTCGTCGAGGCTCTTGACCTTGTCGGGGTTCACGACGAGCGAGACGCCGCCCGACGCCGCACCCGCGACGATCTTGATGGCCTGGCCCTTGGACTGCGCCCAGGCGTTGATCGCCGGGTTCGGGCCGATGAAGGTGGCGTCGAGGCCCTCGGCGAACAGCGCCTCGATGGCCTCGGGGCCGGCGTTGAACGCCTTGGGGGACAGCGTGACGTCGGAGCCGAGCTTCTCGGCGAAGATGCCCTTCTCCAGGCCCACGAGCGCGGTGGCGTGCGTGATGTTGGGGAAGAAGCCCAGGTTGACGGTGACCTTGTCGCCGCCGTCACCGGAGCCGGAGTCGTCGCCGCATGCCGCGAGCACCGGAAGGCCGATCACCAGTGCCGCGGTCGCCGCGAGGGCTTTTCTCCTGCTGAGCTTCATCGCGCTCCACTCCATCTTTCCGACTGTCTAAGGGGGGATGAGTCGTGCTGTCGGCTTTGATATTTCCGACTGGTTTGATGCGAAAAGTAGACCAGGGCGAGCCCATCAAGTCAACCTGGTCGGTAGGAATAGTGGGCACGGATGGGTAACGGCCGCCGACGCCCCGGCGGCGAGCCTCGCGCGGACGGCGCGGGCGGCTTCGATAGGCTCTGGGGGCAACCCCCGTGAGCTGAACAAGGAGTGCCACGTGTCCGCGATCGAGGCCGTACACGCCCGGGAGATCCTCGACTCCCGCGGCAACCCCACCGTCGAGGTCGAGATCCTGCTCGAAGACGGCACCCAGGCGCAGGCGGCGGTCCCGTCCGGCGCGTCGACCGGCCAGTTCGAGGCGGTGGAGCTGCGCGACGGCGGCGACCGGTACCTCGGCAAGGGCGTCCGGCAGGCCGTCGCCGCCGTGAACGACACGATCGGCAAGGAGATCGTCGGATACGACGCCGACGACCAGCGCATCATCGACCAGGTCATGATCGACCTGGACGGCACCCCCAACAAGGCCAAGCTCGGCGCGAACGCCATCCTCGGCGTCAGCCTCGCGGTCGCCAAGGCCGCCGCGGACTCCGCCGAGCTGCCGCTGTTCCGCTACGTCGGCGGCCCGAACGCGCACGTGCTTCCGGTGCCGATGATGAACATCCTGAACGGCGGCGCGCACGCCGACACCAACGTCGACATCCAGGAGTTCATGATCGCCCCGCTGGGCGCTGGCACGTTCTCCGAGGGGCTGCGCTGGGGCGTCGAGGTCTACCACGCGCTCAAGGCGGTGCTGAAGGGCAAGGGCCTGAACACCGGCCTCGGCGACGAGGGCGGCTTCGCCCCCGACCTGCCCTCCAACCGCGAGGCGCTCGACCTCATCCTCGTCGCGATCGACAAGGCGGGCCTGACCCCCGGCCGTGACATCGCCCTCGCGCTCGACGTCGCCGCCACCGAGTTCCACTCCGACGGCGCCTACACCTTCGAGTCCGCGGCCAAGTCGGCCGACGAGATGGCCGCCTACTACGCCTCCCTCGTCGCGGACTACCCCCTGGTCTCCATCGAGGACCCGCTGGATGAGAACGACTGGGACGGCTGGAAGTCCCTCACCGACGCGATCGGGGCCAAGGTCCAGCTCGTCGGCGACGACCTCTTCGTCACCAACCCCGAGCGGCTGGCCCGCGGCGTCAACACCGGCACCGCCAACGCGCTGCTGGTGAAGGTCAACCAGATCGGCTCCCTCACCGAGACCCTCGACGCGGTCACCCTCGCCCAGACCAACGGCTTCAAGTGCATGATGAGCCACCGGTCCGGCGAGACCGAGGACACCACGATCGCCGATCTCGCCGTCGCCACGAACTGCGGCCAGATCAAGACCGGCGCGCCCGCCCGCAGCGACCGCGTCGCCAAGTACAACCAGCTTCTGCGCATCGAGGAGATCCTCGACGACGCCGCCCGCTACGCCGGCGCGGCGGCCTTCCCCCGGTTCGCCTGGGAGGGCTAGATCAGCCCGAGGAGCGGTGCGCGAGCCCCCCGCGAGAGCGCGGGGGGCCGCTCGCACCTGACCTCGCGCGCGGCGATCCTCGCTGTCGTGCTCTGCGCGATCGCGCTCAGCCTCGCCTACCCCGTCCGCGAGTACATCGCGCAGCGCAGCCAGATCTCGCAGCTCCAGCGCCGTGAGGCGGCCGCGCGGCAGGAGGTCGAGGACCTCACCTCCAAGAAGTCGCGTCTCGGCGACCCGGATTACATCAAGGGCGAGGCGCGCAGGCGGCTGCACTACTGCGACCCCGGCGAGCAGTGCTTCGTCGTCCTGGACGGGCAGGGCGGCGCGTCGCAGTACGGTGGGACGAAGCAGGAGCAGCGCAGGAAGCCGCCCTGGTACGAGACGCTGTGGGGGTCGGTGGAGGCCGCCGACGAGCGCCCCTGAACCCCCGACCGCAGGAAGGCCCGTAACAAGTGGAAGAGCGTGACGTCGCCGCAGTCCAGGCGCAGCTCGGCCGGGAGATCCGCGGCGCGGCCGAGGTCGCGCACCGGTGCCCGTGCGGCCTGCCGGACGTGATCGAGACCGCGCCCTACCTCGAGGACGGGTCCCCGTTCCCGACGCTGTACTACCTGACCTGTCCCAAGGCCGCCTCGGCCATCGGCAGGCTGGAGGAGCGCGGGGACATGCGCCGGATGCAGGAACGGCTCGCCGAGGACCCGGAACTGGCCGCCAGGTACGCCGCCGCGCACGAGGACTACAAGGCGCGCCGCGACAAGGCCGCTGAATCCGCGGGGATGCCGAAGCTGCCCGAGGGGATGCAGACCGCGGGCGGCATGCCCGAGCGCGTCAAGTGCCTGCACGCCCTGGTCGGGCACGAGCTCGCCGCCCCCGGAACGAACCCGTTCGGCCGGGAGGCACTGGACGAACTCCCCCAATGGTGGCGCTCGGGTCCGTGCGTCGATGTCATGATGGACGGCGAACGGCCCTAAAAGGGCGGTCAGGGCCGTGGGAGGGCGGGACATGACGCGGGTTGCCGCGATCGACTGCGGGACGAACTCGGTCCGGCTCCTCATCGCCGACGTCGGCGCTGAGTTGAAGGACGTCGAACGCGAGATGCGCATCGTGCGTCTCGGCCAGGGCGTCGACCGGACGGGCGAGCTCGCGCCCGAGGCGTTGGCGCGCACCTTCAAGGAGATGCGGGGTTACGCCGAGCTGATCGAGCGGCACGGGGCCGAGCGCGTCCGGGTCGTGGCGACCAGCGCCACCCGTGACGCGCGCAATCGCGCGGAGTTCGTCGCCGGGGTGAAGGAGATCTTCGGCGTCGAGCCCGAGGTCGTTTCCGGCGAGGAGGAGGCCCAGCTGTCCTTCACCGGCGCGACCCGCGATCTCGCGGTGCTGCGCCCGCTGCGCCCCTACCTCGTGGTGGACATCGGCGGCGGTTCCACCGAGTTCGTCGTCGGCTCAGGCGACGTCCGGGCCGCGATGTCGGTGGACATCGGCTGCGTCCGGATGACCGAGCGGCACTTCAAGGGCGCGAACCCGCCCTCGCCCGAGCAGATCGTCGGCGCGGTCGCCGACATCGACGCCCAGCTCGCGGCCGTGCGCGAGCGCGTCCCGGTGGCCGAGGCGCGCACGCTGGTCGGCCTCGCCGGCTCGGTGACCACGGTCTCGGCGATCAACCTGGGCCTCGAGGCTTACGACTCCGAGCGCATCCACCTGTCGCGGATCACCGCCGCGCAGGTCCACGACATCACCCGCCGCCTGCTGAAGATGACCCACGACGAGCGCGCCGCGATCGGCGTCATGCACCCCGGAAGGGTCGACGTGATCGGCGCGGGCGCGCTGATCCTCGACCGGATCATGCGGGAGTACAACTTCGGCGCGGCGGTCGTCAGCGAGCACGACATCCTCGACGGCATCGCCTGGAGCCTCGCCTGACCGGCGTGAACCCCCCGTTCGTCCCGCCCGGCACAGGCTGGCCGGAAGACCCCGCGACCCCCGCGACGCCCGTGGCCGCGACCGCCGCCGACGTCGTCACGCTGGCCGCCGAAGCCGACGACCACGCGGCGCTCGCCGCCCGGCAGTCGGTGTGCCGTGCCTGCCCCCGCCTCGTCGAGTGGCGTGAGCGGGTGGCCGTCGAGCGCCGTAAGTCCTTCCGCGACCAGACGTACTGGGGCCGCCCGGTCCCGTCGTGGGGCGCGGCCGACGCGCCGATCCTGCTGGTCGGCCTCGCGCCGGCCGCGCACGGCGGCAACCGGACCGGCCGGATCTTCACCGGCGACCGCTCGGGAGACTGGCTCTTCGCGTCCCTGCACCGCTGCGGCCTCGCCAACCAGGAGACCAGCGTCCACGCGGGCGACGGCCTGCGCCTCATCCACACCCGCGTCGTCGCGACGGTCCTGTGCGCGCCCCCGGACAACAAGCCGCTTCCGGTCGAACGCGACACATGCCGTCCGTGGGTGGTGCGCGAGCTCGAGCTGACGCGCCCGAAGGTGATCGTGGTGCTCGGCGGGTTCGCCTGGCAGGGCCTGTGGCCGTCGCTCGCCGCGGCAGGGCTGCCCGTCCCGAGGCCGAGGCCGCGTTTCGGACACGGCGTCGCGGCGAACGTGGGCGAAGTCACAGTGCTCGGCTGCTACCACCCCTCGCAGCAGAACACCTTCACCGGCCGGGTCACCGAGGAGATGCTCGACTCGGTGTTCACGCGGGCCAGGGCCCTCGCCGGGCTGTAGGCGTGACCAGGGGTTCGGGGAGTGGGACAGGACCGGGCTCAGCGGTGTCCGCTGAACGCCCCCGTCGGGCCCTGTCCCTTCCCCATGAGGTGAGATGCCCCGCAGGCACCATTGGTTTGCCGTTTCTGCGGATTTTTTCCCGTCCCGATCCGGCCGGGCGACGCGTGGCGCGTGGCACACCCGCGCGCGGGGGAGTGGGATAGGCCCGGCCCGTCGCGCCTAAGATCGGCGGTGCGGACGGCCCGAACACCGCAAGAGGGGACTGACGCATGGCGGACGGGATCGTGGGACGGCTCGAACCCCTGCTGCTGCGGCTGCTCGGCCCCGAACCCCCGGTCCGGGTCAGGGCGTGGGACGGCAGCGAGACCGGGCCGCCCGGCGCGCCCGCGTTCGTCATCCGGGACCGCAGGGCGCTGCGGCGGCTGCTGTGGAAGCCGGGCGAGGTCGGCCTCGTGCGCGCGTTCGTCGCCGGGGAGCTCGACATCGAGGGCGACGTCTACGCCGCGCTCGGCGCGCTGCAACGGGTCCTGCGCAGGGGTGACGAGCCCATCGCGCTCAGCGCCGACGACAAGCGCGAGATCGTCAGGACCGCGGTGATGCTCGGCGCGGTCGGCCCCGAGCCGAAGGCCCCGCCCGAGGAGGCGGGCGACGGCCTCATGGCCGAGACCCCCGCCGCCCTCTACGCCATGATGACCGGTGACGGCCACGGCACCGGCGTCGGCCGATGGGCCGAGGCCGAAAGCCTCAAGGCAGCCCAGGAGGCCGACGCCCGCGACATGCTCGCCCGACTCGCCCCCAAGCCGGGCGAATCGGTCCTTGAGCTGAACGCAGGTTTCGCCGCGTTCTCCCGGCTCCTCGCCGCCGAATGCCCGGGTGTTTCGGTCACCGCCGTCAGCCCTTTCCTCGCCGAGGCCCCGCCCGGCGTGACCCTGGAGACCGATCTTCCCGGCGGCGCGTTCGACGACCGCCGCTTCGACGCCGTCGTCTCGACCGCCGGGACCACCCAGATCCACCGGCTCGCCGAGCGCCTGGTCGGGGTGCTGCGGCCGGGCGGCAGGCTGCTGGCCCGCCAGACCGTCCACCGGCCCGACGCGCTGCCCAGGCCCTTCACCAGCGACTACGTCTACGGCAAGGAGGGCGACACGCCGACACTCGGCGAGTTCCTCACCCTCCTCGACGCCGTCGGCCTCGAGGTGCGCGGCCTGACGGCCCTGCGCGAGGACTACGCCCGCACCCTGCGCGGCTGGGCACGCGAACTCGCCTCGCCGGACACCGGTGCGGGCGGCCCCTTCGGGGAAGGGATCGCGGGCGAGGGCGTCGCCAGGGTCTGGTCGCTGCACCTGGCCACTACCGCGCTCGCGTGTGAGAACGGCAGAATCGGGGTGTACGAGGTGGAGGCGGTGCTCCGTTGATCCCCGTGCGCCTACCCCGCCTCAGGCGGAACCATATTCGGACACCATCCGTCTATGAGATGAAGAAGTACGACTGGAGGCAGTAATGGAGAGCAGGAACCCCGTGTTCCGCAAGGTAGGGGAGCAGGCACGGATGGGGTACACCCCCTCTCCCGCCGAACTCCAGGGCATGTACGACCAGCCGGCTTACGCGCCGCCCGCTGAGCGGACCATGACGATCGACGACGTCGTCGTCAAGGGCTTCGCCAGCCTTGGCGTCCTGGCCGCCGCCGGCACCGTCGCCTGGGTGCTGAACCTCGGCATGGGCATCGCGCTCATCTCGGTGCTCGTCGCGCTGGGCATCGGCCTGTACCTGAGCTTCAGCGGCAAGTCCAGCGGCCCGCTGACGCTGACGTACTCGGCGTTCTACGGCATCGCCGTCGGCACGATCAGCCACCTGTACAACTCGCTTTACAACGGCATCGTCTTCCAGGCGATCCTCGGCACCGCGCTGGCCTTCGCGGCGATGCTCGCGGTGTACTCGCTGCGCATCATCCGGGTGACGCCCAAGTTCACCCGCTACGTCGTGGCCGCCGGTTTCGCGCTGCTCGCGCTGATGGTGGTCAACCTCGTCGTCGGCATGTTCAACGACACCGGCATCGGCATCCGGGAGAACGGCCCGCTCGGCATCGCCTTCTCGGTGATCGCCATCCTGGTCGGCTGCTTCTTCCTGATGCTCGACTTCGACATGATCGAGCGCGGCGTCCAGGCGGGCGTCCCGGCGAAGTTCGCGTGGGCCTGCGCCTTCGCGCTGACCAGCACCCTGGTCTGGATCTACCTGGAGATCCTGCGCCTGCTGGCGATCCTGCAAGGCAACGACTGACCCTCAGTCCCCGCGCCCGTGTGAAGTCAGGGCGCGTCCGGCAGAGGAAGGGCCCCGGCGCACGTCGCGCCGGGGCCCTTCGCCGTTCCTATGCCAGGTTCAGGACCGGCCAGTGCGCGGCCTCCCGGCGCAGCCACCTGTCGTGCGTGGCGAGGACGACGGCCGCCGACGCCGTCTCAAGGGCGTGCAGCAGGTCGTCCACGAGCCGCGCTGACAGGTGGTTGGTCGGCTCATCGAGCAGCAGCGCGTGCGGCCGCGCGGCGAGCGCCAGGGCGAGGTCGAGCCGGCGGCGCTGCCCGGTCGACAGGTCGCGCACCGGACGGTCGAGGTCGCGGCGCTCGAGCAGCCCGAGCGACCCGGCCGCCACCGCGTCCCCCGCCGCGAGCCTCCCCGCCGAGACGAGCCCGGCAACATGCGCCTCGTACACCTCGGCCGCCCTACGCCGGTCGGCGCGCGGCGTCTCCTGCGCGAGCAGCCACACCCGCGCCCTACGCGCCACCCGCACCGACCCGGACGACGGTTCAACGACCCCCGCCAACGCCGCGAGAAGCGTCGACTTCCCCGACCCGTTCGGCCCGGTCAGCAGCAGCCGCGACCCGGACTCAAGGGTCAGCGAGACGGGCTCGGCGAGCCGCCCGTCCACCCTGACGCCCTCGGCCCGCACGAGCGCCACCCCGGGAAGCGCGGGAAGCGTGGGCACCCTGAGCCGCATCGGTGGTGCCGGGACGGGCACCGGATGCCGCTCAAGCTCCTCCTGCCGCCGATGCACGTTCCTCACCAGGCCGGGCGCGCGGGTGGCGCGCTGGTGCTTGCCGGTGCCCTTGTCCGGCCGCCACCCGGTCACCAGACGCGCCTGGGCGGCGGCGAGGTCGGCGGTGAGCCTCGCCCGTTCGGCCTTCTGCCGCTCGTGCTCGTCGGCCCACCTCGCCAGCGCCGCCTCACGGCCGGACAGGTAGCCCGCGTAACCGTCCCCGTAGACGGCGGGCTTTCCGTCCTGCGTGGGGTCGAGATCGAGGACATGCGTGACGACGTCGGCCAGCAGGGTCCGGTCATGCGAGACGATCACGACGCCGCCTTCGCGCTGCCGTAGCGCGGCCGTCAGGTGGTCGAGGGCTGCGGCGTCCAAGTGGTTCGTGGGCTCGTCAAGGAGCAGGAAGTCGTAGGGCGCGCCGAGCAAGCAGGCCAGACGAACCCGGTGTCTTCCGCCCACAGACAGCTCCGCAAGGGGCCGCGCCCGGTCGGTCTCCGCGCCGAGCGCGGCCAAGGCCACATCGACGCGCCGGTCGGCATCCCAGGCGTCGAGCGCTTCTGCGGCCTCAAGCGCGCGCTGGTAGGACTCGTCAGCCCCCGGCTTGCCTTCGGCCAGGGCCTCGGCCGCCTCATCGAGCGCGGTGAGCGCCGCGCGGGCGTCGGCGAGATGGACCGCGACGACGTCGCCGACGGTCACCGCGTCGATCTCCTGCTCGGCCGTCCCCAGCGTGCCGATCCTGCGGACCTCGCCCGCGTCGGGCGCGAGCGCCCCCGCGAGCACCTGCAAGAGGGTGGACTTGCCGCGACCGTTCTCGCCGACGACCCCCCAGCGGGAGCCGGGCGAGACAGTCAGGTCGACGCCGGTGAGGACGGGTCTGCCGCCCCGCGCGAGCCGTACCCCGGACGCGGTCAGCTGGGCGCGCGAGCGCGCGGGAAGGGTGATGACGTGCTGCATTGCTCTTCTTCCGAAAGAAAGCCGGTGAGGGACACGACGGCGTCCCCGCGGGCCCGTGACGGGCGGCGGGACGCGGACGGTCAGCTCACAGGAAGAAGAGGTACTGCATGCCTCGAACGTAGCAAACGCGGCGAGGCGGCCCCAACGGGTTTTCCCGCAGGGACCGCCTCGCCGAAGCGGAAACGCCTAGCTCAGCCGCTCGATGACCATCGCCATGCCCTGGCCGCCGCCGACGCACATGGTCTCCAGACCGAACTGCTTGTCGTGGAACTTCAGGCTGTTGATCAGCGTGCTGGTGATCCGCGCGCCCGTCATGCCGAACGGGTGGCCGACGGCGATCGCGCCGCCGTTGACGTTCAGCTTGTCGTAGTCCACGCCGAGCTCGTCGGCCGACGGCAGGACCTGCGCGGCGAACGCCTCGTTGATCTCCACGAGGTCGATGTCGTCGATGGTGAGGCCGGCGAGCGCGAGCGCCTTCTTGCTCGCCTCGATCGGGCCGAGGCCCATGATCTCCGGCGACAGCCCGCTGACGCCGGTGCTGACGATCCGCGCGAGCGGCGTGAGGCCGAGCTCGGCGGCCCTGGTGTCGCTCATGACGACGAGCGCGGCGGCCCCGTCGTTCAGCGGGCAGCAGTTGCCGGCGTTGACCGTGCCGTCGGGCCGGAACACCGGCTTGAGCTGCGAGACGGCCTCGTAGGTGGTGCCCGCGCGCGGCCCGTCGTCGGCCGACACGACGGTGCCGTCCGGCAGGGTGACCGGGGTGATGTCGGTCGCCCAGAAGCCGTTCGCGATGGCCTTCTCGGTGAGGTTCTGCGAGCGGACGCCGAACTCGTCCTGCCGCTGCCGGGACACGCCCTTCAGCCGCGCGACGTTCTCGGCGGTCTGGCCCATCGCGATGTAGATGTCGGGCAGCGTGCCCTCGGTGCGCGGGTCGGTCCAGTCCTTGCCGCCCTGCGCCAGGACCTCGGTGCGGGCCTCGGCGTCGGCGAACAGCGGGTTCGTGGTGCCGGTGGGCCCGTCGGACGAGCCGTACGCGAAACCGGAGACGTGCTCGACGCCCGCCGAGATGATCACGTCGGCCTCGCCCGCCTTGATCGCGTGCAGCGCCATCCGGGTGGTCTGCAGCGAGGACGAGCAGTAGCGGGTGATGGTCGCGCCGGGCACGGCGTCGAGGCCGAGCAGGACGGACACGACACGGCCCATGTTGTAGCCCTGACGGCCGCCGGGGAGGCCGCAGCCGAGCAGCAGGTCGTCGATGGTGTTGGGGTCGAGCTGCGGGACCTTGTCCAGCGCCGCCTTGACCATGGTGGCGGCGAGGTCGTCGGCGCGCAGGTCCTTCAGGGAGCCTTTGAACGCGCGTCCGATGGGGGATCGGGCGGTGGCGACGATGACAGCCTCGGGCATGATGCCTCTTCTCCTCAAGGACCGGGACGGGCGGGTTCCGCTTCGGGTGCGGAGTCCCACACCGTCCTAAGTTACCTACCCGTCAGTTCTATAGCCGTCTCCAGGCGCCGATCCAGAGAACGGTGTGCGGGTCAGAGCCCGTACATACCCGGAATTGTGCCCTCGCCGTCCTTGACGCCGTGCAGCGCCCCCTTCTCATCGCGCCAGACGCGCCATCCGTCCGTCGCGCCCGTGTACCAGGACGGGGGCGGCGTGCTCTGGTCGTCGGCCCGACGGCCTTCCGACAGCTCGTACGGGCACAGTGACGCCGTCGGGTAGAAGCCCTTGAGGCCGCCCTTCAGCTTCAGCTCGGCGGGGGTGACCGTGCAGAACGCCCACGTGCGCATCCCGTCGGCGGTGACCGCGCCGCCGCGCGTGAGCGAGTACGCGGTCCCCTGACGGCGTCCGGCGAGGAAGCCGACCGCGCCCAGGTCGTCGGAGAACGACAGCCACCACGGCGTGTCCTTAGGCAGCGCCGACGCAGGGACCACCGGCCCCTTCGCACCCGTCGCAGGATCGAGCCGCATGAAGCCCCCGTACGCCCCGCGCGGCCCCAGCTCACGCGCGACGAGCGCGACCCCAGGGTTCGCGCTCGGATGCACCCGCAGCAGCCCGGGACGCGACCACACCTTGCGCCCGTCCGCCAGCCGCACCGCGAAGAACCCGAAGGCGGTCAGCCGCCCACCCTTCTGGTCGGGCCCGACATACCCCAGCAGCGTTTCTTCCGTCGTGCCGGAGGCCCAGCCGCCGTCGAGGTCGGCGTCGGAGCCGACGGCGGCGGCCAGCGGGAACGTCCACTGCCGCGCGCCGGTCTCGGGCGCGTAAGAGGCGAGCGCGGGCTTCGGCGTCCTGCGCAGCAGCACGAGCCGCTCGTCGTCCGCGTGCTGCACCTCCGCGACCCCGCGCACCCCCCACACCCGTTCCCCGCTCGCCGCGTCGAGCACGCTGAAGACGGCGTCGCCGCGCCCCGCCCGCTCGGTGAGGCACACGCGCCCCCCACAGGCGACGGGCCCGTACGTGGTCGTGACGGCCCGCGTCCACCGCTCGACGCCGTCACGCGCCCCCCGCGCCACGAGTGCGCGCTTGCCCTCCCGCCGAGGCTCGACGGCCACGACAAGCCCGCCCACGACCGCAGGAGGCTGCACCCCCAGCGCGCTGGGCCGCCCCGCCATCGTCGCCCGCTCATCCCACAGCCGCGCCCCGCTCGCCACATCATGCACAACAGTCCGCAACATCCCCTTTTCCCCGACCGCGGTCGCCGCCGTGACGCCCCCACCCGTCATCGGCCGACTCACCACATTCACGGTGGTGTCCGACCACCGCGTCACCCGCGGAATATCCCCCCCGCCCCCCTTCTCCGCCGAACACCCCACCACAACCCCAGAAACCACAAGAAGCCCGCCCACCCCACCCCAAACCACCCGCCCAGAAACCCCACAAACCCTCCCAAACCCCCACCCACCCCGCCCAAGAGGCGCGCCCGGCCCCCGTTCGCGCTGCGACACCCCCGCCACGTGCTCAGCGTGCGCGGGAGGCGCGCCGGGGCGGCCGCGGTGCGGCACCTCCGCTGCCCGCTCGGCGGGCGCGGTGGGTGCGTCGGAGGCGCGGTCCTGGCGCGGGGCCTCCGGCGTTTCCTCGGGTCGGGCCGGGGGTTCTGTTGCGGTGGGTGTGGTGTTGGGTGCGGAGGGTGGTCGGGTGTGGGTGTGGGAGGCCATGGCCGGGTGCTCCGATAAGTGCGGGGCCCGAGCCGTGGCTCAGGCGATGCCGGGCGCTACCTCCGGCAGGCTCTGGCCGGAGGGGCGGGAACGATCGGGAGCCGTCCCCCTGCGGCGCAGCAGGGTCGCCCAGCGGGGCGCTCCCGTGCCGCGCGCGGCGACCTCGGTGCCCGGCCGCTCGGCGGCCGAGGCGGCGGCGAGGTAGATGGGCAGGACTCCCTCGGCGAAGCGGTCCTCGGGTTCGAGGTCCAGCGCCGCCATCACCGACGGTAGCAGGGCGGCGGCCGCCGCACCGTAACCTCGCGCGGACGGATGGTAGCGGTCGGCCGAGAAGAACTCGCCGGGCTCGATCGCGAAGTCGCGGCCGAGCAGCCCTCCGAGCGACACCGTCCGACCCCCCGCGCGCACCACGACCACGGTCTGCGCGGCCGCGAGCTGCCGACTCGTCCGCTGCGCTATCCAGCGCAGCGGCTGCATCAGCGGCTCCACCGACCCCAGGTCCGGGCACGTCCCCACGACGACCTGGGCCCCCGCCTCCACAAGCCGCGAAACGGCACGTTCCAGATACCTGACGGACTCCGCGGCCGGCACCCGCGCCGTCACATCGTTCGCCCCGATCATGATGACCGCTATATCCGGCTTCTCCGCGAGCGCCTGCGTCACCTGCTCCGCGAGCGCCTCCGACCGCGACCCCGACACCGCGACGTTGGTCAGCCGCACCGGCCGTCCCGCGCTCGCCGAGAGCCCCGACGCGATCAGCCCCGCCGCCGTCTCGTCCGGCGCGCCGACCCCGATCCCCGCGGCCGTCGAGTCGCCGAGCATCGTGAACGACAGCGCCTCTGCGGGCAGTCCCGCCCCGTAGACCCCGTCCGTGACCGGCGGCGGAGACCCCGCCGACCCCTGGATGATCTTCCTGGCCGCCTTGGCCTCGACCACGAGCAGCCCGAAGGTCAGCCCGCCGAGGACGGTGAGTCCACCGCCCCCGAATGCCGCCGCCGCGACGATGCGGCGGGCCGTCAGCGCCCTCAGCATGTGCTCGCTCACCCCTGACGAACTGCGTTAGTGTCGTTTTGGAATCTATCCGAGGCGTCCGGGGGCCGGAGGCGTTCTGGTGGCTCCACTGCCGGACGAAACAGTGTCGAACCGGTGAAAAACACTGAAGGTATTCCCACAAAACGGTCATTTCAGACATAGGGCGCGGGGTGGGCAAGGCCCCGGGGCACAGACAAGGACGTCACGTGCGGGTACACGACTCACTCGTAGAACTCATCGGCGACACCCCGCTCGTCCGGCTGCGCAACGTGACCGAGGGCGTTCCCGGGCTCGTCGCGGCGAAGGTCGAATACCTGAATCCCGGCGGCTCGGTGAAGGACAGGATCGCCGTCAAGATGATCGACGCGGCCGAGGCGTCGGGGGAGCTGCGGCCCGGCGGCGTCATCGTCGAGCCGACCTCGGGGAACACCGGCGTCGGCCTCGCGATCGTCGCGCAGGAGCGCGGCTACCGGTGCGTGTTCGTCGTGCCCGACAAGGTCGCCTCCGACAAGGTGAACGTGCTGCGCGCCTACGGCGCCGAGGTCGTCGTCTGCCCGACGGCGGTCTCGCCCGACCACCCCGACTCCTACTACTCCGTCTCCGACCGCCTCGCCGCCGAGATCCCCGGCGCGTGGAAGCCCGACCAGTACGCCAACCCCGGCAACCCCGCCTCCCACTACGCGTCCACCGGCCCCGAGATCTGGGCGCAGACCGACGGCCGCGTCACCCACTTCGTCGCCGGGATCGGCACCGGCGGCACGATCTCCGGCGCGGGCCGCTACCTCAAGGACGTGTCCGACGGCCGCGTCAGGGTCATCGGCGCGGACCCGGAGGGTTCGGTCTACTCGGGTGGCACCGGCCGTCCGTACCTCGTTGAGGGCGTCGGCGAGGACATCTGGCCCGAGACCTACGACCGCACGGTCTGCGACGAGATCATCGCCGTCTCCGACAAGGACAGCTTCGCCATGACCCGCCGCCTCGCCCGCGAGGAGGGCCTCCTTGTGGGCGGCTCCTGCGGCATGGCGGTCGTCGCCGCCCTGCGCGTCGCGGAGAAGGCCGGCCCCGACGCCGTCGTGGTCGTCCTGCTCCCGGACGGCGGCCGCGGCTACATGTCCAAGATCTTCAGCGACGAGTGGATGCGCGACTACGGCTTCCTCACCCCCGCGACGGGTGAGGCGACCGTCGGCGACGTCCTCGCCGAGAAGCCCGGCGAACTCCCCGAGTTCGTCCACGCGCACCCCCACGAGACAGTCCATTCCGTCATCGAGCTGATGCGCGAGTACGAGGTGTCGCACATTCCGGTCATGAAGGAGGAACCGCCCGTCATGGCCGCCGAGGTCGTCGGCTCCATCGGCGAGCGGGAACTCCTGTCGCTGCTCGTCGCGGGCAAGGCGCGCCCCGAGGACCCGCTGTCCCGCCACATGTCCGCGCCCCTGCCGACCCTCGGCTCCGGCGACTCGGTCTCCCGGGCCGTGGAGGTCCTGGAGCGCCACGGCGCGGCGGTCGTCCTTGTCGACGGCAAGCCCAAGGGCATGCTCACCCGCCAGGACCTCCTGACGCACCTGGCGTCCTGACCCGGCGCGCTCACCGGACCGTCGCGTACGTCCACTTGCCTGTGGGCGCGGGCCGCGTCCCGTACCTGCTCGACAGCGCCGCGACGATGTGCAGCCCGCGCCCGCACTCGTCCTCGAACGTGAGCGGCCGCGCGGCCGGGAGCGTCGCGGCCGCGTCCCACACCTCGACGGTGACCGGCCCGCTCCCGTCCCGCAGGAGCCGCAGGTGGAAGTGCGCCCCCGGGATGCCCGCGCTCGCCGTGACCGCGTTCGTCACCAGCTCCGACACCACGAGCGCGTGCCCGTCGCTCAGCTCGCCCGAGAGCCCGTGCCGCCCGAGCGCCGCCACCGCGGCCCTCCGCGCGACGGCCACGGCCGCAGGGGACGCCAGGAACTCGCCCTGGAAGAGGACGGACGGCGCGACCCTGGGCGGCACGGGCTTGGGCGGCACGGGCCTGGGCCGTCCCGGGGGTGGAACCTGCGGGGGGCCGGAAAGAGATCCCCCGGCATTGTCGAACGACATGACACACTCCGTTGCGAGTCGTTTCGGATTTCTGCCAACAAAGCCTGGGCCCTCGCAATACGCTCAGGGAGTCAGACGCACGGTTACTGCCCGAACACCCGTAGGGGGGTAGTGATATGTCCGAACTTTCCGAAATCTCCGAACTTTCGGAGGCCCCGCAGAGCCTGAACTCCCATTTCGCGGAGACTCTGCGCGTTCTCCGGGGTCTGAAGGGCGTCACCCAACTCGACACGGCCCGCGCCATCTTCGTGGCCCGCGAGACCTACACGGGCTGGGAAAACGAACGCGCCCTGCCCGATCCAGAGAACTGCACGGCTCTCGACGAGTTCTTCCGCACGAGCCCGATCATCAAGAACCTCCGGAACCAGTGCACCCGCGAACACCTCGCGAGCTGGTTCGACGCGTTCACCCTGGAAGAGTCCACGGCCCGGGAAATCCGCACCTACGAGCCCGCCTACATTCCCGGCGTGCTCCAGACCGAGGCATACATGCGCCTCATCGCGGGTCCCGGTTCGCTGGACGAGGAGAACATCCGCAAAAGGCTCGCCAGACCCGACATCCTCACCCGCTCGGAGAACCCGACCCACCTCTTCGCGGTCATCGACGAAGGAGCACTGATCCGCACGCGTCGCTACCCCGACGTCATGCGCGAACAACTCGCCCATCTCCTCGAAATGGGCGCTCTCCCCAACGTCCACATCCAGGTGACCCCCCTGGACGCCCCCTGGCACCGCGGACTCGACGGCGCGATGGTCATCCTCACCGCACCCGACCTGAAGCAGGTCGGCTGGGTGGAGGCACAGTTCGGCGGCCGCCTAATCCAAGATCGAAACGAGGTCTGGAACCTGGCGCTAGCATTTGATGAGATCAGGGGTGCAGCCCTAACCGAGGACGCCTCCCTGCTCCTCATACAACAGATCATGGAGACGATGCACGATGATCGACTGGCGTAAGAGCACCCACAGCCAGGGCAACAACAACACCAACTGCGTCGAACTCTCCACCAACACCCCCGACGCAACCCTCATCCAGGACTCCAAGAACCCCGGCTCCCACCTCTCCCTCAGCGCCCCTTCCCTCTCCTCCTTCCTCACCCGCATCAAGTCCGGCCACCTCGACTCCTAACCCCCCGGCCCCGCCCCGCGGGGCCCCACCGCTCCCCCCGGCCCCGCCCCGGCGGGGCCTCCGCGTTGGCTCACGGGAAGATGTTGCGGTGATGCTGTGGAAGCGGGTCGTGGGGCTGGTCGCGGTGGTGTGGGTGGCGGCGGGGGCCTGTTCGGCGCTGACCGGGGACGGCTCCGACAACGTCTTCGCGCGGGCGGCGGTTCCGGCGTCCGAAGCGCGCCTGGACGACGCGGTCCTCGCCTTCCACGTCGGTCCCGCGAACGACGAGATGTTCACCCCGCTGGGCCGAGTGCATAAACCAGGGTTCCTCGTACTGGTCGCCCAAGACGGCTCAATCCGCACAATCCGCACCGCCGCAATGGACCAGGCGACCCTCGCCTGGTCCTCCCACGGCCTCTACTTCTCCGACGAGAACACCGACTACGTTCTCGATCAGGACGGGTTGACCGGCTTCCGCAACCCGAAAGCGCCGGGGCAGAACCTCAATTTCGCCCTGCGCGACGGCGGCGCGATCGGCGTCTACAACAAGGGCGGCACCGAGGGCGGCTACCTCAACCAGGTCACCGTCACCACCGACACAGGCAGCCGCCTCTACGACGTCCAAGGCAACTACTTCAACGGCGCCGACTGCGACGGCCAGATCTTCGGCCTTTCCGGCGACCCCGGCTCCCATTTGAGTGCATCCGCGTCAATCCCGGGCATGTCCTCCAAAGCCGACCCCGGCGCTTCCCCCCAGATGCTCGCCCGCCTCTACCCGCCTTCCCCGACCGGCGCCGAAGAGCTCGTGGCCTGGCGACCATCCTTCGACGCCGTCGTAGTGCCAGGCCAACTCCCCTGTCACCGCGACAAAATAATCTTCCTCTCCTGGGACCGCGACGCCGACGGCAGCCAACACCCCCGGGTCGTCACCTGGAACACCCGCACCGGCCACTACCGCCACCGCCCCCTGACCTTCCCCGACAACACAAAGCTCAGCTTCGAGCCCTTCGGCCTCAGCTCCTACGGCCCCCACTCCCTACGCGACGACCACCTCGACTGGATCTACGCCGACGGCCGAGTCTTCTCCACCAACATCGCCACCGGCCGAACCACCGAACTCTTCACCACAAACCTCCCCCGCCAAATAGGCGGCACAACAAAGCCCTACTTCGCCTTCACCCCCACCAAGATCCACGCCCTGAACCAGCTCTACGAATCCCCAGGCGACCTCACCTACCTGACCTTCGACCGCACGACCGGCACCCCCACCACAACCCCCCTCCCCATCCCCAACACCAACCTCAACCGCTCCCACCTAAACCTCTGGCGCATAACCCCCCACCCCACCCCCTAACCCCCCACCCCCTCAGCTCGCCCCAAGGAACTCCACAAGCCTCCAAACCTCACTAAAGAGCTTCCCCCCGTGGCCGGGCCCCGGATCCAAGACGCGCGCCCGATCCATCGCCTTCGGGAGCCCGTCCTGAAAGTCCCGAAACTTCGTGTTGCCCTTATCCCAGGTCGGCATCAGGCTCTTGAGCTTCCTCTCGACCTCCCCGGCCGACTGGAAGATCCTCCGATGGTCCACCTGGTGCAGAAGCAGCCAGAAGTCGAAGCAGGGCGCGGACAGCGCGAGCCTGACGTCCCCCGCCGCTGCCATCGCGAGCATCTCGCGCGTCATCTCCCGATCGAGCTCGGTGTCGAGCACACACCAGACGGCGTCGTACTCATCTGGACCCTGCTTCAGCCGTACCGCTCTGGCGACCACGCTGCGGTGGTCGAGATCGCCGTAATGACGTACCTCGAGCACGATGCCGCGTCGCTTCAACCCGGTGAGGTAGCCCACTTCGGTCGGTCCCTCGCCGATGACGAGGAACCTGTCCTTCTCCTCGCGGGTGCCGTGCTTGCGACGCAGGTCGGTGGGTCTGCTGGCAGAGGGTCTGACGGGTCTGCCGTCAGGTTTGGGGGTCCGGGGGGACATCGTCGGCGACTCCGCGTTGCGCTAGGGCTGCCTGGATCAGTTCGTCGGTGACGTTCGGAACGGCACCGTACCGCCCCGCGAGGTAGCGCAGCTCCCGGTTCTCGCCTTTACGTGGTTTGAACTCGGTAAGCGAGAAAAGCTCGGTTCGCCCACAAGAATCCTTTTCGGTGAACCAGACCTGATCCCGCCGCAGCACTTCCTCGCCCTGAATGCGCCCGAGCAGCGCCGCGTCGTGCGTGCTGAAGATGAGCTGTGCCCGCCGGGGGTTCGTCTCGGGCCGCTGGAAAAGCCGGATGAGGTGGGCCGAGACATAGGGGTGCAGGCTCGCGTCGACCTCGTCAACGACGAGGGTCGCGCCCGCGCGCAGCGCGAGGAAGACCGGACGGCCGAGCGTGATGAGGGACTGGGTGCCCGCGGACTCGTCATCGATGGCGAGCGGGAAACTCCCGTGCTCGCCTCGATGCCAGAACCTGACGGTGCGCTCGCGGCGCGCGAAGCGACGCGCTGACTCACCCATGAGGGAGAGCCGGACGTCGAACTCCTCCTCCGTCTCCTCGATGACCTCGGCATCCTCGATCCCGGTGTCGGCGGCGCGGAGGAGACCGGTCAGCCACGTCAGATAGCTGCCGTCGGGATCGTCTGGAAGCGACCCGAGCCGACGCGGGGAGGAGGTGCCGTACCTACGGGACCTCACGCGGGTGAACCAGTCGTAGACCGGCCTGACCTGCGTCTGCTTCGAGCGGGCGGCGACGGAGAGAAACAGGACGTTGGATTCCACGATCTCCGCGACGTCGCGCATCGTCTTGGCGGTATGCGTCCCCCACTCGTAGGAGTCGAACGTCCTGTGGAAGATCGTGCGACGCTGCTTGTGGGGATAGCTGTACATCCACTCCTCGGCCACTCGCTCCCCGTCGACCGAGAAGCCGTACTCGTAGCGGATGCCTTTGTGCTCGAACAGGGAGTCCGGCGAATCCGTCGCGCCGAGAAGCAGGTCGACCACAAAGGAGGAGGGTTCCCGCGCGGAGGCCGGGTCGAGCGAGAACGGGTGCCGCGCGACGCCCGCACCTGGTTCGCTGTCCTGAAATGAGGCCCGGACCATGCGGGACATGTAGATGAGGGCTTCGAGCACGTTGGACTTGCCCGAGGCGTTGGGGCCGAAGATCCCTACGACGGGAACGGCCTCCCACTCCTGTGCTGAGTCGTCGCCCGGATAGACGGGGGTCAGCAGCAACTGGCCTTCGTCGTAAAGGGAACGGTGGTTGGCTGTGCGGAAACTCAGCAGCATCTGCCCTCCCATCCCTTCGTACGGCTAGACCTACCCAGTTCCGTGCGGAAATCCCGCACATTCACGGGGCGTGATCACTGTACGCGGCGCCCTCCCCGCGAGCGTGGGGACTCTCGATAACGATCGGGTTTTAGTGAGGGTGGGCGGCCCGCGTGGGCGGGCCGCCCGGGGGTCAGCTGCCGGTTAGTTCGGATTCGGTGGGGTGGGTGGGGGTGGGGGGAGTGGTGGGGGTGGGGGGTTCGTCGGCGTGGCCCGGCCACCATGCCTTGTGGCCGAGCAGGGCGGTGATGCCGGGGACGAGGAAGACCGACATGACGAAGGCGGCGAGGGTGATGCCGATGGCGACGCCGAAGCCCATCTGCTGCATCATCGCGACGGGGGCCAGGACCAGCGCCGCGAACGTGCCGGCGAGGATCAGGCCCGCGGCCATGACGGTCGGGCCGCCATGCTCGACGGCCAGGGAGGCCGCCTTCTTCGGCTCGTGGCCCTCGCGGGCCTCCTCACGCAGCCGGGCCGTCATGAGGATGTTGTAGTCGGTGCCGATCGCCAGGACGAACAGGTACAGGATGATCGGGAGCTGGAACGTCAGGCCCGGCTTGTCCAGGGCGAACTGGAACAGGTAGACCGACGCGCCGATCGTCGCGGCGAACCCGAGCAGCACCGCCGGCACCAGGTACAGCGGCGCGACGAGGCTGCGGAGCTGAAGCGCGAGGATCAACGCGATCAGCAGCGCCGCGACCGGCAGGATGACCGAAAGATCCCGGTTGTTCACGGAGTTGATGTCCGAGAACAGCGCGGTCTGCCCGCCGACGTAGGCCGTGACCCCGTCCGGCGTGATCTTGTGGACGGCCGGGCGCAGCTCGTCCTTCACCAGCGTGATCGCCTCGTTGGCCAGCGGGTTCTCCTGGAGCAGCAGGTCGACCCGCGCGATCGCCTGGCTCGACTGGCCGGGGATCGCTGGCTGCACCTGGCCGACGCCGGGCAGCGTCTTGGCCTTCTCACCGAACTCCGCGAGCTGCTGCTCGGTCAGCGCCGCGCCGCTCTCGCTCTTCAGGAACACCTGGACCGGCGTGGTCAGGCCGGGCGGGAAGCCCGTCTGCATGTCCTTGACGGCCTGGGCGGACTCGGTGTCCTGCGGGAAGCCCGCCTGGAAGTCGTAGTCGGCCTTGAACGACAGCGCGCCGAACGCGAGCCCGATGAGCACCCCGCCCGACACCAGCGCCGACAGCACGGGCCGTCCGCCGACGAGCGCGCCGAGCTTGCGCGCGGTGTTGCCCTCAGGCTGGCTCTTCCACGCCTTCGACGGCCAGAACACCGCGGTGCGCAGCAGCGAGACCAGCGCGGGGATGAGCGTCACACCGGCGAGCGCCATGGTGAGCACGGTGATCGCCAGGGCCGGGCCCCACGCGTTGAACGCCTTGAACTCCGCGAGCAGCAGCACGAGGAACGCGACGGCGACGGCCGCGGCCGCCGAGGCGATGACCTCGCCGACCCGCTCCACCGCGCTGATCATCGCGGTCTTCGGGTCCTCGCCCGCGCGCAGCCGCTCCCGGTACCTGAACATCAGGAACAGGTAGTAGTCCGCGCCGATGCCGAACAGCACGATGACGATGACGAGCGACAGCGACTGGTCGGCCGCGAAGTTCATCACCTTCGCCGCGATCGCGACGAGCCCCATCGCGACGGTCGAGGTGAACGAGATCACCACAAGTGGCAGGAAAGCCGCGAGTGGGGCGCGGAAGATGAGCAGGATGAGACCGATGATGAGGACGAAGGTCGCGACGCTCACGATCTGCGTGGAGCGTTCGAAGGAGTCCTCGTTGTCGGCGAACATGGCGACGTCGCCGCCGACCTTGGCCTCAAGGCCGGTGCCCTGGAGCTGTCCCGGCAGGGCCGCGCGGATGTCGCGGACCGCCTTGATCCAGTTCTCCTGGGCCTCCAGGCTCGTGCCGGTCATCGAGACCGAGACGACCTGGATGAGCTTGTTGGGGGAGACCGCCTGTGGGCCGGTGATGATGCCCGTGACGCTCTCCGGCTTGGGCAGCGCGCCCGCGACCTCGGTGACCTTGGTCACATCGGTCTCGCTGAGCGCCGCGCCGTCCGTCCGCTTGACGACGATCAGGGCGGAGGCGGCTTCCTGTTGCGGGAACGCCTCGGTGGCGACCTTCGCGGCCTGGACCGACTCATAGGACGACGGCAGGAACTCCGCCTGGTCGGCCTGGGTGTCCAATTTGGGGGCGAAAGCAATGATGAGCGCCGCGGTGACCAGCCATGCGGCGATAGTCCACCACGGATGTCTGACGACGACTTTCCCCAGACGTCCGAACATGATTACGGGGCCTCTCTCGTTCAAATGTCGCTCTGCTCGATCCCAAGCTAGCGGCGGGGGGTGAATTCACGAGGAAGTTATCCACAGGTTCGAATGCCCTGTGGACAACCGGGTCGGGCGCGGCCCGACCGTCAACCTGAGGTTGACGACACCCTATCCGCCGGGCGCGCGGCGACACAACGTACTCAGTGGTGAGATGCGCCGCCCTACCTTGGGCGGACCTCCACCTTCTGAAGGAGGAGGGGCCTTAGCCTTGCGGGCATGAACGCACGGGGAAACACAAGAGGCTTCGAGACGCTCGCGATCCACGCGGGGCAGGAGCCCGATCCGGTGACGGGCGCGGTCGTGCCGCCGATCCACCAGGTCTCGACCTTCAAGCAGGACGGGATCGGCGGCCTGCGCGGCGGCTATGAGTACAGCCGCAGCGCCAACCCCACCCGCACCGCGCTGGAAGAGTGCGTCGCCGCCCTCGAAGGCGGCGAACGCGGGCTGGCCTTCGCGTCGGGACTCGCGGCCGAGGACGCGTTCCTCCGCGCGGTGTGCCGTCCCGGCTCCCACGTCGTCATCCCCGGCGACGCGTACGGCGGCACGTACCGTCTGTTCGCCAAGGTCTACGCGGACTGGGGCGTGGAGTTCACGCCCGTCCCGCTGGGCGACCTCGCCGCGGTGCGCGCGGCGCTGCGTCCCGAGACCGTCGCGGTGTGGGCGGAGACGCCGACGAACCCGCTGCTCGCCGTCGCCGACATCGCCGCGCTCGCGGAGATCTCACACGCGGCGGGGGCGCTGCTCGTCGTGGACAACACGTTCGCCAGTCCCTACCTCCAGCAGCCGCTCGCGCTCGGGGCCGACGTCGTCGTCCACTCCACGACCAAGTACATGGGCGGGCACTCCGACGTCGTCGGCGGCGCGCTCGTCGCCGCGGACGAGGAACTCGGGGCGCGCCTGGCCTACCACCAGAACGCGATGGGGGCGGTCGCCGGGCCGTTCGACGCGTGGTTGACGCTGCGCGGCATCAAGACGCTCGGCGTCCGGATGGACCGGCACTGCGCGAACGCCGAGAAGGTCGTGGACCTCCTGACCCGGCACCCGAAGGTCTCCCAGGTCCTCTACCCCGGCCTGTCGTCGCACCCGGGCCACAAGGCCGCCGAGCGCCAGATGAAGGGTTACGGCGGCATGGTGTCCTTCCGCATGGGCACCGAGGCCGAGGCCGTCAAGGTCTGCGAGTCCACCGAGCTGTTCATCCTCGCCGAGTCCCTGGGCGGCGTCGAGTCCCTCATCGAACACCCGGCCCGCATGACCCACGCCTCAGCCGCCGGCTCCCCCCTGGAAGTCCCCGCCGACCTGATCCGCCTCTCCGTAGGCATCGAAGACCCCACCGACCTCCTAGCCGACCTGGAACAAGCCCTAACCTGACCCACCTTCTTCGCGCACAGCCCCGAAGGGACTGCGCGCGAAGGGGTTGTGGGCTGGGTGGGTTTCTTCCCGCAGTTCCGGAGGGACTGCGGGAAGAAATCTTTAGTCTGCGTTCCAGTAGGACTCGCCTTCAAACACCAGGGCGGCGGCGCCGACCAGGCCGGCGGTTTGGCCAAGGGCGGCGGGGACTACGCGGACGTGGCGGGCGAACTGCATGCGGGCGTGGGCGCGGAAGGTCTCTTCGAGGGGGTTGAACAGGAGGGGGCCGGCTTGGGCCAGGCCGCCGCCGATGGCGACGACGTCGAGGTCGCAGAGGTGGGTGGCGGAGGCGATGCCGATGCCGAGGGCGCGGCCGGCGCGGCGCATGGCGGCGACGGCGATGGGGTGGCCGCGGGCGGCGTCGGCGGCGAGGTCGCGGGCGCTGGCGATCTCCTGCTCGGCCCGCCACCCTTCGGCCTGCGCCCACGCGGCGAGTGCGGGGCCGCGTGCGATGGCCTCGAGGCAGCCGCGGCCGCCGCACGCGCAGGGCATGCCGCCGGGATCGACGACGATGTGCCCGATGTGTCCGGCGTTGCCGCTGGCCCCGTCGATGAGCCTGCCGCCGAGGATCAGTCCGCCGCCGACGCCGGTCGACACGACCATCCCCAGCACGTTGGACGAGCCCTTGCCCGCGCCGCGCCAGTGCTCGCCGACCGCGACCGCGACGGCGTCGTTGTGCACCCGCACCGGCAGTGACGGGTACCGCTCCTTGAGGCGCGCGCGCAGCGGGAAGTTCCGCCACCCGCGCATGTTGAGGGGGGAGACCTCGCCGGCCGGCCACTGCATCGGACCGCCGCAGCCGACGCCGACGCCGATGAGGTCTGATTCGGGGAGTTTGTCGAGGAGGGCCTCGACAAGGCGCCACAGGCCCTCGGCGTCGACCTTGGGGGTCTCTGCCCGCTCATAGGACTCGACCCGTCCTCCCGGGTCGACGATCCCCACGGCCATCTTGGTGCCACCGATGTCTATGGCTAGAACGCGCTCATCGCCCATGCGCTGTCCTTCCGGTTTGCCGTGCGTCACGGGCTCCGAAAGCGAGGATGGAGGCCGTGAAACCGTGCACGTGATTGCGGCCGGCGACCGGCCCTATCTCACCGTCGGCGAAGAATCCGCCGACGGACCCGAACCCGTCCAGGGCCCGGATGTCGTGGTCGGAACCTCCGAACATGGCCTTGCCGCGCCCGTTGCAGGAGAACAACAGGGCGCCTTCCACCGGGCCCACGTCGAACCCGCGGACGAGCTGGTCGAGGTTGCTGTCGGCGGCTCCCGCGTCGCGCACCTGGAACCGGACGGTCTGCCCGGTCTCCACCACGTCGCCGACGGCAAGGGCCCCGGTGTCGGGGTCGACGCCGACGACGCCGCGCACAAGGAAGTCGCCCTGTTCGTGCTCGTCGGCGTACTCGTCCATCGCGACGCCGATCAGCAGCCCTTCGGCGGCGAGTTCGCGTTCCGATCCGGTGAGTCCCGCGACGACCTCTTCGAGCTTGTCGAGCGCGGGTGATCCCGCGAGTTCGAAGAGGATGTTCTGTTCGGCGCTGGTGACGGTCATGAGCGGGCCGATCGGTCGCGCGCCCTGGCTGAGCAGGGTCGTCGCCGCCACCTGGCCCCCGATGACCACGCCGACGGCCCCGGATTCGATGATCTTGTCGTCCACGAAGAGCCGCGACTCGCCTTCGCCCCCTCCGGCGAGCCCGCCTACCAGCGGCAGCCCTGGGAGCACCTCCTCCGACCGCTCGACGAACGCGTCGACCGGGAAGGAGTGCGGGTCGGCGAGCAGGATTCCGACGACGTCGTCGGGGGCCGCCTCCGGCATCCCGACGACCACGAGACGGTCCTCGGCCCGCAGGGTCTCCAGTTCGAAGGGGGTCAGCCTCGCCCCGGGCAGGATCGCCGCCCAGGCGGCGACCGCCCCCACGTCGTCGGTGTCCTTCTGGCCGCGTTCGACGCCACGGCCGCCGCCGATGACGCCGTGCGCGCTGCACCCGAGGACCGTGCGGGCGTCGGTGACCGCCATGGCGTGGCGGGCCGCCCGTTCGATCTCCGCGGGATCCGATCCGCTGACGAAGACGCACAGCAGATCGGCCCGTCCGTCGAGGGAGCGGGTCGCCTGCCGGACGGCTTCCTCCGCCGCGGCGGCGAGGTCCAGCCCCGTCGCGAGTCCGTCCCCGAAACGAGTCATGCTTTCGATTCAACCGGGCCCCACGCCTTTTAGAAACCACTCCCATGTAAACAGTGCGGACGGGACATCGGGGACGTAGTCTCGTTTAGGTGTCTTCTCAACCGCGTGAGGCCGCTCTGGGCGCGCTACTCGACTCCGGACATGTTCACCGCTCGGTCAAGGCGGAGCTACGGACGAACCTCTTGTCACGATTGAAATCCGGGGAATCGCGTTTTCCGGGAATCGTCGGTTTCGATGAGACGGTGTTGCCGCATGTGGAACGGGCCCTGCTGGCCGGGCACGACCTCGTGCTCCTGGGGGAGCGCGGACAGGGCAAAACGCGATTGATCCGGACCATCTCCGGCCTCCTTGACGAATGGAGTCCTGCGGTCGAAGGGTGTGAGATCAACGACCATCCGTACGCGCCGGTGTGCTCCCGCTGCATCAGGCTTGCCGCTGAGGCGGGAAACGACATGCCCGTCGTGTGGCGGCACAGGGAAGAGAGATACGCCGAGAAACTGGCGACTCCCGACACTTCGGTGGGCGACCTCATCGGCGACGTCGACCCGATCAAGGTCGCGCAGGGCAGGACGCTCGGCGACCCCGAGACCGTCCACTACGGCCTCGTCCCCCGGACGAACCGGGGCGTCTTCGCCGTCAACGAGCTGCCCGACCTCGCCGAGCGCATCCAGGTCGCGCTGCTGAACGTGCTTGAGGAACGCGACGTCCAGATCCGCGGCTACAACCTGCGGCTCCCGCTCGACGTCCTGCTCATCGCGTCGGCCAACCCCGAGGACTACACGAACCGGGGAAGGATCATCACCCCGCTCAAGGACAGGTTCGGCGCGGAGATCCGCACCCACTACCCGCTGTCCCTGGACACCGAGATCGACCTGATCGAGCAGGAGGCCGAGCTCGTCGCCGAGACGCCGCGGCACCTGCTGGAGGTCATAGCGCGCTTCACCAGGTTCGTCCGGGAGTCCAAGGCCGTCGACGCGCGCTCCGGCGTGTCCGCGCGGTTCTCGATCGCCGCGGTCGAGACGGTCGCGGCCGGGGCGGCCAGGCGCGCCGCGATCACCGGCGAGGAGACCGCCGTCGCCCGCGTCGCCGACCTTCCCGCGACGGTCCCGAGCCTGATGGGCAAGGTCGAGTTCGAGGTCAGCGAGGAGGGCCGCGAGCAGGAGGTGCTGGAACACCTGCTGCGCCGCGCGGTCGCCGAGACGTTCCGGCGCAGGCTCGGCGGGGCCGACCTGAGCGGCCTGCTCGACCGGTTCGACGAGGGCGAGAGCGTCGAGGTCGGCGAGCTCGTCGCCGCCCCCGACCTGCTGACGCGGCTCGGCCCGGTGCGCGGCCTCGCCAAGATCATGTCCGCGCTCGACCTCGAAGGGGAGTCCCCGGGACAGGCCGCCGCGGCGATCGAGTTCGCCCTGGAGGGCCTCTACCTGACGCGCCGGCTGTCCAAGGACGTCTCCGGAGACGGCTCGACATACCGGCTGTAACACGACGGTCCCGCGCGAGGGACCCGAGGGGGAACGTGAGATACCGCTACGGCCCGTACCGTGAGGGCCCCGACCCGCTCGCCCCGCCCTTCGACGTCCGCGAGGCGCTCGACGCCGTCGGCGACGACGTCATGGAGGGCTCGAGCGTCGCCGACGCGCTCCGCCGCCTCCTGCGCAGGGGCGCGGGCGAGGGCAGACGCGGCCTTGACGACCTGCTCAGGCAGGTCCGCGAACGCCGCAGGGAACTGCGCGAACGCGGAAGGCTCGACGGCGTCCTCGAAGAGGCGAGGGCCCTGCTGGACACCGCCATCGGACAGGAACGCGCGGAGCTGTTCCCCGACCCGTCCGACGACGCCCGCCTGCGCGAGGCCGAACTCGACCAGACGCCGTCCGACACCGCCGCCGCCGTCCGCGCCCTGCGCGACTACGACTGGCGTTCCGACGCCGCCCGCCAGACCTTCCAGCGCCTCAAGGACATGCTCCGCGACGACGTGCTCGACGCCCAGTTCCAGGGCCTCAAGCAGGCACTCCAGGGCGGCGACCCGGCGCAGATGGAACGCGTCAAGGAGATGATGGCCGCGCTCAACGCGATGCTCGACGCCGACGCGCGCGGCGAGCACCGCCAGGAGGACTTCGCGGCTTTCATGGCGGATTTCGGGGAGTTCTTCCCCGACGACCCGCAGACCCTCGAAGAGCTCGTCGACTCCCTGGCAAGGCGCAGCGCCGCGCTGAACCGGCTGATGAACTCCCTCAGCCCCGAGCAGCGCGCCGAACTCGCCGGCCTGATGGCCGACGCCATGCGGGACGCGGGCCTCGCCGCCGAGATGGCGCGGCTCGGCGACGCGCTGCGCGGCCGCCGCCCCGACCTCGACTGGACCGGCGGCGAGCGCATGACCGGCGAAGACCCTTTGGGCCTCGGCGACGCCACGAGCGCGCTGGCCGACCTCGCCGACCTGGGTGAACTCGAATCCGCCCTGCGCCAGGACTACCCCGGCGCGAGCCTCACCGACGTGGATGAGGAGGCAGTCCGCCGCGCGCTGGGCCGCAACGCCGTGGACGACCTCGAAGCGCTGCGCAGGATCGAGAACGAACTCCAACGCCAGGGCTACGTCTCCCAGGACAAGGGCCGCCTCGAACTCACCCCCAAGGCCGTCCGCCGCCTCGGCGACACGGCCCTTCGCCGCGCCTTCGCCCAGCTGAGCGGCGGCCCGCGCGGCGACCACGCGCAGCGCGACGCGGGCCAGGCGGGCGAGTTGACGGGAACGTCGCGTCAGTGGCGGTTCGGCGACGAACAGCCCCTCGACGTCGTCAGGACCGTGACGAACGCGGTGCTGCGGAACCCGTCGCGGATCGCGCTGACCCCCGACGACTTCGAGGTCCACGAGACCGAGAACCGCACGGCCGCCGCGGTCTGCCTCCTTGTCGACCTGTCGTACTCGATGGTCCTGAACGGCACATGGGCCGCCGCGAAACAGACCGCGCTCGCCCTGCACACGCTGGTGACGTCGAAGTTCCCGCGCGACGCCGTCAAGATCGTCGGGTTCAGCAACTACGCCCGCCCGCTCACCCCCGAGCAGATGACCTCGCTGGACTGGGACATGGTCCAGGGCACCAACCTGCACCACGCGCTCATGCTCGCCGGACGCCACCTGGACGCCCACCCCGACTTCGAGCCGATGGTCATGATCGTCACCGACGGCGAGCCGACCGCGCACCTGCGTCCCGACGGCCGCTACCTCTTCGACTACCCGCCGTCCCCCGAGACCCTCGTCCTGACCTTCGCCGAGGTCGACAAGATGACGCGCAGGGGCGCGTCGCTCAACGTCTTCATGCTCGCCGACGAACCACGCCTCGTCGCCTTCGTCGACGAGATCGCCCACCGCAACGGCGGCCGCGTCTTCACCACCGACGCCGCCGACCTCTCGGTCAAGGTCGTCTCGGACTACCTGTCCACGAGATCCCCCCGCCCCCGCCGCTGACCCCCGCGCCGGGCCCCGGACGAGCACGGACCGGTGCGCGGGCGGCCCGACGAAGTCGGGCCCTTGAAAGCCCGCGCGCCGGGCCCAGACGAGCATGGACCGGCCCCGCAGGGCCGGTCCGCGCGGGTTCAGGACTTGCCGATGCCCGCGGCGACGCGGTCGCCGAGCGCCTTGTCGATGTTGCGCCAGTACGTCGCCGCACGGGCAAGGACGGGGTCGGAGACGCCGTTCTTCAGGTGGCCCACGATGTTGTCCACGAGCCGGGTGCGGGCGGCGTCGTCAAGGACGTCGTTGATGAGCGCGTGCGGCTGGACGAAGTCGTCGTCGTCGCGGTGCAGGGTCGACGCCTCGCGGACGAGCTCGGCGTTCTCCACCATCCAGCTCGCCAGCTCCTGGCCCGACTGGGCGGCGGCGTCCGGGCCGCCGTAGGAGTTCGGGTGGTAGGGCGCGGCGACGTTCGCCGGGAACTGCCGCATCGGCCCGTCCTTGGCGTACGACGCGACCTCGGCGTTGCGCGGCCGGTTGGGCGGCAGCTCGCTGTAGTTCGGCCCGATCCGGTACCGGTGCGTGTCGGGGTAGGAGAACAGCCGCCCGAGCAGCATCTTGTCCGGCGACGGCCCGATCCCCGACACGAGGTTCGACGGCTCGAACGCGGCCTGCTCGATGTGGATGTGGTAGTTCTCCGGCACCTCGTTGAGCGTCATCCTGCCGACCTCGATCAGCGGGTAGTCGCCGTGCGGCCAGACCTTGGTGAGGTCGAACGGGTTGAACCGGTAGGACGCGGCGTCCTCGAACTCCATGATCTGCATCTTCAGCGTCCACGTCGGGAAGTCCCGGCGCTTGATCGCGTCGTACAGGTCGCGGATGTTGTGGTCGGGGTCCTGGCCGGCCATCGCGTCGCCGTCGGCCTGGGTGTAGAACTCGTTGCCCTGGTCGGTGAGGAAGTGGTACTTCACCCAGAAGCGCTTGCCGGAGGCGTTGATCCACATGTAGGTGTGCGAGCTGAAACCGTCCATGTGCCGCCAGTCGCGCGGGATGCCGCGGTCGCCCATCAGCCAGGTGACCTGGTGGGACGACTCGGGCGACAGCGTCCAGTAGTCCCACTGCATGTCGTTGTCGCGCAGGTGTGTGACGGGGTGGCGCTTCTGCGAGCGGATGAAGTCCTGGAACTTCATCGGGTCGCGCATGAAGAACACCGGGGTGTTGTTGCCGACCATGTCGTAGTTGCCCTGCTGGGTGTAGAACTTCAGCGCGAAGCCGCGCGGGTCGCGCCAGGAGTCGGGGGTGCCGAGGTCGCCCGCGACGGTGGAGAACCTGGCGAGCATCGGCGTCTTGCGGCCGGGCTGGAACAGGTCGGCCCGGGTGAACTGGCTGACGTCCTGCGTCACCTCGAACACCCCGTACGCGCCGCCGCCCTTGGCGTGGACGACGCGTTCGGGAACCCGCTCCCGGTTGAACTGGGCCATCTTCTCGATGAGGTAGAAGTCCTGGAGCAGCAGCGGGCCGTCCCGGCCGACGCTGAGCGAGTTCTCGTCGCTGCCGACCGGAATGCCGGCGTTCGTGGTGGTCCTGTCCATGGGTGTGCTCTCCCCCGGTTCTTCGGTCTCTTGAGGTCGCTTGCCTGGTCTCGCCTAACTGGTTTTGGGGGAGGGGGGCTGCTCGGCGTCGGAGGCCATGTCCTGCGCCATCGCCTGTTCGGCTTCCTGGAGGGTCTCCTCGGGGGTGGCGTCGTGCATCTCGGCGTCGCGGTCGGTGTCCTCGTCCACGACGGTCACCGCGGCGCGCTCGGCGGGCTCGTCCTCGTCGCGGGGACGGCGGCGGCGCGGGGTGTCGCCGTTGATCTCCTCGAGGACGGGGTCGGGCACCTCGGCCGAGAGCTGGAGGTCAAGGGGTTCGCCCTCGCGCTGCTCGTCCTCGGTGGTGCCGTAGCGCTCGGCCGACGACCAGCGGTCGGGCGGGTCGATGCCGTCGTCGAGCGGGTCGGCGGTGATGTCGTCGCCCATCAGCGAGTACGCGGGGTCCTCGACGTCGAGCTGCTCGGACTTGTCGGGCAGGGGTTCGTCGAAGTCGACCTCGCGGTCGCCGGTCGCCGCCGCGTCGACATCTTCGGGCTCGATCTCATCGGGCTCTGGCGGTCCTCCCATCATCGCGCTCTCCCTCCGCTCGATTCGGGCTTCCACGGCTACCGTCGCCCCTTTTGAAGCCGACATAACCTGCAAAAACCTCAAGCAAGGGCAAAAGCAAAGGGATGTGGGGGAGGAGTTTGAGCCCCCTGGAGACTTCGGGTGATTCATGGGGGTACCGCTCACAACGGACCCTCAACGACCACCAGGAGCGGACACCTTGACCACCAAGCGAAGCAGCAGCGGCACGACGTCACGCAAGGGCAAGGGCGAGAGCCAGCCCTTCCCCGACTTCGACGGCCAGATCATCCAGGAGTTCGGCACGATCCGGATGTTCCCGCTCGGCCTGTCCGCCGACGCGCGGATGTACTCGTGCCAGCGGCTCAACCAGATCCTGGCCGACACCCAGATCCTCTACAACCTCTACAAGAAGGCGCACTGGCTCATGCGCGGGCCGACCTTCTACCAGCTCCACCTCCTGCTCGACGAGCACGCCAAGCAGCAGCGCAAGCTCGTGGACCTCGTCGCCGAACGCGTCCAGACCCTTGGCGGCGTGGCCGTCGGCGACCCCAGGCACGTCGCGGAGATCACCGTGATCCCTCGGCCCCCGGACGGCGTCGAGGAGGTCCCCGCGATGCTCACCCGGCTCATCGAGGCGCACGAGACGATCCTCGTCGCCGCCCGCGACGCGGCGGGCCGCACCCAGGAGATGGGCGACGACGGCACCAACGACATCCTCGTCTCCGACGTCATCCGCACCGGCGAACTCCAGACGTGGTTCCTCATCGAACACCTTGTGGACACCCCGCTCATCGAGTCGCCCCAGCACTTCCAGACGCACTGACGCGCACGGCAGAAAGCGCCCGCCGTCCCCGACGGGGGGCGCTTGGCCTGTTCGGGGGACGCACATCACCTTCAGCCGCCTGAGCGGGGGTTATCGTCGGTGCATGTCCACTGGTGACCGGCTGCTGCTGATCCTGCACATCGGGTTCGCGATCTTCACGCTGGGCCCGCTGACCGCCGCGACGATGTCGACGCCGCGCTACATCCGGGCGGGCAACACGACGGTCGTGCGCTTTTTGAACCGCACGACGCGCATCTACGCGCTCGGCGCGCTCGGCGTGTTCCTGTTCGGCCTGATCATGGCAAGGGGCAGGTTCGCCGAGGTGTGGCTGTCGGCGTCGATGACGCTGTTCATCGTCGCCTGGCTGCTGCTGCTCGTGGTCGAACGCGACCAGCGCAAGTCCCTGGCCTCCCTGACGGACGCGGGAGCCGGCGTCACCGCCCCGGGAGCCGAGAAGGCCGCGTCGGCCGAGCGCAGCGCGGGCAGGGTCGTGGACACCAAGGCCGAGCAGGGCCGCATCGCCGCGCTTTCCGGGATCATCGCGGTGATCTGGATCGTCATCCTCGTGCTGATGGTCTGGCAGTGACGTCCCGGGCCTGACGTGCCGTCCGTCCTGCGAGGATAAGGGGATGACCCAGCCCGTCACCGCCGACGACGTCCGCGCCGCGGCCGAGGCGCTCAAGCCCGTCCTGGTCCGCACGCCCCTGCTGCACTCCCGCGCCCTGTCGGAGGTGGTCGGCGGGCCCGTGTACCTCAAGTGCGAGAACGTGCAGCGGACCGGCTCCTACAAGATCCGCGGCGCGTTCACCAGGATCTCCCGGCTCAGCGAGGACGAGCGCGGCCGCGGCGTCGTCGCGGCGAGCGCGGGCAACCACGCCCAGGGGGTCGCGCTTGCGGCGTCGCTGCTCGGCTGCAAGGCGACGATCTTCATGCCGCAGGGCGCGCCGCTTCCGAAGGTCGAGGCGACCCGCGCGTACGGCTCGGACATCATCTTCGGCGGCGAGACCGTCGACGCGTGCCTGTCCAGCGCCCGCACCTACGCCGAGGAGCGCGGCGCGGTGTTCATCCACCCGTTCGACCACCCCGACATCGTCGCGGGCCAGGGCACGCTCGGCCTCGAACTGCTCGAGGAGTGCCCCGAGGCGCGCACCGTCGTCGCGGCGGTCGGCGGCGGCGGCCTCATCTCCGGCCTCGGCGTGTCGCTCAAGAGCAGCGGCTGGGACGGGACCCTGCTCGGCGTCCAGGCCAAGCGCGCGGCCGCCTTCCCCGCCTCCCTGGCCGCGGGACGCCCGGTCGCGGTCGCGCTCAGCCCGACCATGGCCGACGGCATCTCCGTCGGCCGCCCCGGCGACCTGACCTTCCAGCTGGTCTCCCAGCTCGTGGATTCGGTCGTCACGGTCTCCGAGGAGTCCCTGTCGCGGGCGATGCTGCTCAGCCTCGAGCGGGCCAAGCAGGTCGTGGAACCGGCCGGGGCGGCTTCTGTGGCGGCGATCCTTGAGCACACCTACGCGATGCGGCCCCCGGTCGTCGCGGTGCTGTCGGGCGGCAACATCGACCCGGTGCTGCTGGCCAAGGTCGTCCGGCACGGCCTGGTGACGGCCGGGCGCTACCTCGTCGTGCGGGTCAGGCTCACCGACCGGCCCGGCGCGCTCGTCAGCCTGCTGTCGGAGCTCGCCGAGGTCGGCGTGAACGTCCTCGACGTCACCCACGAGCGCGTCGCGGCGCGGCTGCACCTCGAGGACGCCGAAGTCGTGCTGCACCTGGAGACCAGGGGCCCCGAGCACACCCAGGAGGTCCTGACGCGCCTGCGCCGCCAGGCTTACACGGTGAAGTTCACCTGACCGTCACAGCTTGGGCTTGCCCGCCTTGTAGACCCACTTGTCGAACAGGCCGTCGAGCTGCTTGCCGGAGTACTTCTCGGCGAACGCCTGGAACCCCTTGGTGCTGACGGTCCCGCCCTCACGGTTGGCCAGCCACGACTTCAGCATCCCGAAGAACACCTTGTCGCCGAGCGCCACCCGCAGCCGGTGGACGGTCATCGCGCCGCGCTGGTAGATGAAGTTGTCGAAGATGTGGTCGCGGCCGGGCTCGGCCAGGACGCCCTTCCAGACGTCGGCGTTCGGGCCCGCGGAGTAGGCGAGCCTGAACAGCTCGGCGGCGGTCGCGCCGCCCGACTTCTCGCTCCACATCCACTCGGCGTAGGTGGCGAACCCCTCGTTCAGCCAGATGTCCTTCCACTTCGCCGGGGTGACGCTGTCGCCGAACCACTGGTGGGCGAGTTCGTGCACGATGAGGCCGTCGGGCGGGTTCTTGCCCTTGAGGTTCCAGTCGTGCACCGGACGGCCCTGCGTCTCCAGCGAGTACCCGACGTTGACCTCGTCCACGACGCCGCCGGTGGAGGTGAACGGGTACGCGCCGAACCTGCTCGACAGCCAGCGCACGACGGAACGCGTCTTCTTGTCGTACTTCTTCAGCTGCCCGGCCCCGGCCAGCTCGGAGTCGATCGCGGTGTAACTCGGCAGTCCGCCGGTGTTGGTGCGCAGCACCTTGTACTTGCCGATCGCGACCATGGACAGCTCGCTGGCCATCGGCTGCTTCATCCGCCACCGGTACACGGACTTGCCCTTGGCGGTCTTGCGGCCCAGGAAGTCGCCGTTCGCGATCGCGGTGAGGCCCTTGGGGACGGTGATCGTGAAGTCGTACGCGGCCTTGTCCTTCGGCGTGTCGTTCACCGGGAACCACGTCGCCGCGCCGAACGGCTGGTTCAGCGCCACCGCGCCGTCGCGGGTGGCGACCCAGCCCGACGTGCCGAGCGGGTCGTCGTTGATCTGCGCGGGCTTGCCGTCGTAGACCACCACGACGGTGAACTTCTTGCCGTTCGGGATGCCCTTGGCCGGGGTGATCACCAGCTCCTGCGCGCCCGCGCGCCGGAACTTGGCGGCCTTGCCGTCGACGGTCACCGAGCGGACCTGCAGGCCGCGCAGGTCGAGGTTGAAGCGGGACAGGTCGTGGGTGGCGCGGGCGGTGACCTTCACCCGTCCGGTGAGCAGGAGGGTGCCCGGGTCGTAGCCGAGCTTGATCCCGTAGTGGGTGACGTCGTATCCGCCGTTGCCCATGCCGGGGAAGTACTTCTCACCCGAGCCGGACGCGCCGGGCCTGAAGTCGGCCGCGCCCGCCGAAACGGGGACCAGGACGAGAGCGGCGCTGAGGGTCGCTGCTGCGAGCAGTCGGGGGGCGGCCATCCGGCATCTCCTGTCACCGGAGTCCCGAACGCGGGACTCGATCAGGTCACACCGTACCGTCCGGCGCTCACCACGAACCACGCTTCGGCTTGCCCTTGCGGTACAGCCACACGTCGAACAGCTTGTCCAGTTCCTTGCCCGAGATCCGCTCGGCGAGCGCGGTGAACTGCTCGGTCGTGCCGTGGCCCCCGGCCTGCTCGGCCGCCCACGTCTTGAGAATCCGGGAGAACTTCTTGTCCCCGACGCGCTTGCGCAGCACGTGCAGCGTCATCGCGCCGCGCACGTACACCGGGAAGCCGAACATCTGCTCGCGGCCCGGCGAGCCGGGCGGCGAGGCGAAGATCGGCGACGTGCCGGGCTGCCGGTAGTAGCTGTTGAACGTCTTGGCCGCGCTGTCCTTCTTGGAGACGTGCTCGCGCCACATCCACTCGGCGTAGGTCGCGAAGCCCTCGTTCAGCCAGATGTCCTTCCACTCGCGGACCGTGACGCTGTTGCCGAACCACTGGTGGGCCAGCTCGTGCACGATGAAATCGTCGTTCGGCACGAAACCGCCGTAAACCGGGCGATCCTGGGTCTCCAGGGCGTAGTCCAGCTTCGGATCGTCCACCACCGCGCCGGACGTGCGGAACGGATACGGCCCGAACGCCTTACGGCCCCAGCGCAGCGCCTTCACCGTCCTGCGGTGCACGTCGTCGAGGCTCTTCTTGAACTTCGGGTCGACCGCCGTGATGACCGTGATCTTGCCGACCCTGCCGTAGGTGATCTCGAACTTTCCGATGGCCACCGACGCCAGATACGACGCCATCGGAGCCGACTGCCGCCAGTGGTACGTCGTCAGGTTCCCGTGCGCCACCGGGGCGAGCGGCTCCCCGTTCGCCAGCGCCTTCAGCCGCTTGGGGACGGTGATCGCGAAGTCGTAGGTCGCCTTGTCGCTCGGATGGTCGTTCACCGGCATCCAGTTCGCCGCGCCGTCCGGCTCGGCGAGCACCACCGCGCCGTCGCGGCTGCGCACCCACCCGTACGTGCCGAGCGTCCCGTTCTTGCGCGCCTTCGGCCTGCCCGCGTACGACACGACCGCCTTGAACTCCGCACCCTCCACGAGCACCGACGCCGGGGTGATGACGAGCTCGTCGTCCTGCCTGGCGAACTCCGCGCGCCGGCCGTCGACGGTCACCGAGACGACCTCGGGGCCGCGGAAGTCGAGGTTGAACGAGCGCAGCGCCTGGGTGGCCCGCGCCGTCATCGTGACGGTCGCGGCGATCCTGTGGTCCTTCGGCGTGAACCGCAGCGCGACGTCGTAGTGCGTCGCGTTGTAGCCGCCGTTCCCGCTGTCGGGGAAGTAGGGGTCGCCGACGCCGGACGAGCCCGCGAGGTCGGCGGCCGAGGCCGTCGCCCCGGCCGTCATCGTCACGGCCAACGCCGCCGCCACCATCCCAGTCCGTAGAGCGCGCACGATCATCACACTGCGCGATCCGGCGGCCCCTCAGACGCGTCCGCCGCGATCTTTACCGGACGCCGACCGCCTTCTTGCCCCCTCTTGGGGACCTTTCCCTACAGGCTGGGACGTGTCGTGCCGTAAAGCCATGCGTTGAAGAAATCGGTGAGTTCGGTCCCCGAGACCTTCTCGGCGAGCTCCACGAAGTCGGTGGTCGTCGCGTTCTCGTGCCGGTGGTCGGCGGCCCACGAGCGCAGCGTCGCGAAGAACTTCTCGTCGCCGATCCGCTTGCGCAGCGCGTGCAGCGTCATCGCGCCGCGCTCGTAGACGCCGAACCCGTCGAACATGCGGTCACGGCCCGGGTCGCCCGTCGGGACCTGCCACGACGGGCTGTTCTCCGGCTCGTTGTAGCGCGCGTTGAAGAACTCCTCGGCGGTCATCCCGCCCTGCTTCTCGCTCCAGATCCACTCCGCGTAGCTGGCGAAGCCCTCGTTCAGCCAGATGTCCTGCCAGCGGGTGACGCCCACGCTGTCGCCGAACCACTGGTGGGCGAGCTCGTGCGCGATGATCGACTCGCCGGGGGCGAAGTCGCCGTAGATCGACCTCGTCTGCGTCTCGAGGGCGAACCCGACGGCCGCGTTGTCGATGACGCCGCCCGTCGAGCCGAACGGGTACGGGCCGAACAGCTCGGCCCAGTAGTCGGTGATCTCGGCCTTCATCTTGTAGAACTCGTCGACCGAGGGGGAGCGGACTGTGCTGTCCACCGCGACGAGGATCGGGATGCCGCCCTCGGTGACGCCCTCCTTCACCTTGAAGTTCCCGACCGAGATCATCGCCAGGTAGGGGGCCATCGGCTGGCCGACCTTCCACGTCACCGTGGAAAACCCGCCCTTGGTCGTGACCGCGCCGCGCTCGCCGTTGGAGATCGACGTCAGCTCCTTGGGCGCGGTCAGCGTGATGTCGAACGTCGCCTTGTCGCTCGGGTGGTCGTTGCCGGGGAACCAGGTGTGCGCGCCGCTCGGCTGGCACGCCGCCGAGACGCCGTCGGGGGTCTTGATCCAGCCGTACTGGCCGAGGATCGGGTCCTCGACCGCCTTGGGCGCGCCGGAGTAGGCGACCCGCACAGTGAAGTCGCGGCCTCCCGCGATCGTGGCGGCCGGGCTCACCGTGAGTTCGCTACCGGTCCTGCCGAACTCCGACTCCTTGCCGTCGACCTTCACCGACGACACCTCGAGGCCGGCGAGGTCGAGGTTGAACTCCACCATGTCCTGCGTCGCCCGCGCGCGGATCGTGGCGACGGCGTCGAGGGTCTTGGCGTGGTTGCCGGGATCGACCTTCAGGTCGAGGGCATAGTGCTGGACGTCGTAGCCGCCGTTGCCGTCGGTCGGGACGTACGGGTCGCCCACGCCGTCCTGCGTCGGCTGGAGCGGCACGAGGTGGGGGCCGTTCCCCGACGTCGGACGCGACGTCGGAGCCGCCGACCCGCTCGTCGGAGGGACCGGGGGCTCGGGGGCACGTCCGGGGAACTGGCAGGCCGTCGCCGCGGCGGCCAGGACGGTCAGCGTGACGAGGGCGGCGGCACGACGCGGCGCGGGAGGGATGGACACAGTGCCCAGCCTGCCCGGTAAAGGGCGGGCTGGGCAACCGATGCCGGTGATCTACGGTGATCAGTAGGGCTGCGCGGACGTGCCCGTCTGGTAGGGATCGGGGCCTGTCGCGTCAACGACGACGGTTTTTGCCGCTTTATCGTGCAGCGTCTGGTTCTTCGGGTTGGTGAAGATCCAGATCGCGTCGACGAGCACGCCGACACAGCAGATGTAGGCGAGGATCACGAACACCAGCGAGCGGACCGCGCCCTGGCTCGCGTCGATCGCGCCGCCGGTGTCCTCGCGCACGACCCGCGTCCCGAGGAGCTTCTTGCCGAGGGTCTGGCCGTGCCACTTGGTCGTCAGCAGCCAGAAGTACAGGAACGCCAGGACCGCGAGGGCGAGGCTCAGCAGGAACTGGCCTGGCGAGTAGGCGTCGTCGAGGTTGACGCTGCCGTCCGGATTGGTGAAGTCGGGACGGTTGACCGAGAACGGGATCGACAGGCAGCACGCCGCGAGCGTGAAGATCACGTAGTCGACGAGGATGCCGAGGAACCGCTTGCCCTTGCTCGCGATCATCGGGGCCGCGCCGTAGGGGCCGCCCGCGCCGAAGCCGCCGCCCGGAGGACCTCCGTAGCCGCCGTAAGGGTCCTGGCCGTAGCCGCCCTGGCCGTACTGGCCCGGCTGTCCGGGTTGTCCGGGCTGCCCGGGTTGGCCCGGCTGGCCGTAGCCGCCGTACTGGCCGGGCTCCTGGCCCTGCCCGTACTGGCCGTAGGCGCCGGGCTGCTGGCCGTACTGCTCCTGCCCATACTGCCCGGGTTGCCCGTACTGCCCGTACTGGCCGCCCTGCTGCGGCTGCTGGGCGTAGCCGCCGTACTGGCCGCCCGGTCCCTGGCCGAAGGGCTTGTCCGTCGGCGCGCCCGCAGAACCCTCGGACGATGCGCCGTACGGGCCGCCGCCCTGGTACGGGCCGGGCTGCTCGTTGCCGAACGACGGGCCGCCCTCGGGGCCGCTCCAGCCCTCCGATGCGCCCTCTCGCGGTTCCTCTGGCGGTTGCGTCATAACCGCAAGATCGCCTGCCGGGACGCGCCCGAACCGCGGCGCGTGCGGGCTTGGCCGTCATTTGGCCGACGCTTTGGCTCGCGGGGTCGGTGCGCGCGGACGCGTCAACCGGCCTGTGGGGGGATTCCGAAGGTCGTCAGCGCGACGAACGCGCCGACCGCCAGCGCGCCGAGCAGCCCCGCGTACCCCAGGACGAGCCCGAGAACGGCGAAGCGGCGGCCGGGCTCACCCGTCCTGCGGATGCGGTGCAGCGCAAGATGTCCGAGCAGCACCCCCGCCACACTCCCGACGGGCCAGCACAGCACCGCGCTGAGCACCGCGACCACCGCGAGCGGGACGGTCTGGGCGTCGGCGGGCACGGACCGCGGACCGGACGGACAGCCCGGCCCGCGCGACGGATGCGGCGACCCCATGCGGTGAGCATGGCCCCGCCCATGCCGGACCAACCTCAACAATCACCGCGGAACCCCCCAAAAGAGGGTGCGACGGGTCCCGGCGGCCGAACGCCCCGGGACCGTTCCGGATCAGGCTCCGACGTAGGGCACGGCGTCGATGATCTCGACGGTCATCGCGCGGCCGTTCGGGAGGGTGTAGGACGCCTTCTCGCCGATCTTCTTGCCGTTGATCGCGGAGCCGAGCGGGGACTTGGGGGAGTACACGTCGATCGGGGAGCCCTGCTCCTCGCGGGAGGCGAGCAGGAAGGTGACCTCCTCGTCGTCGCCCTCGAAGGAGACGGTCACGGTCATGCCCGGGGCGACCTCGCCCTCCGCGGCCACCGGAGCCTCGCCCACGCGGGCGTTGTCCAGGATCGCGCGGAGCTGGAGGATGCGGCCCTCCATCTTGCCCTGCTCCTCCTTGGCCGCGTGGTACCCGCCGTTCTCCTTGAGGTCGCCCTCCTCGCGGGCTGCCTCGATCTTCGCGGCGATCTCCTTGCGGCCAGGACCCGAGAGGTAGTCGAACTCGCCCTTGAGGCGGTCGTACGCCTCCTGGGTGAGCCAGGTGACGTTGGCTGAACGGGTCTCGGTCACGGGTACTCCTCATTGCACGCGATGTGGCCGGGGTGTCAACGAACCCCTGAAACGGGACTGCCGGGGGCCGTACGGAAACCTCAAGCCTATCCGGTCGATGAGAGTAAAGGTTCCCACCGGTTGCGATCCGCAACCTGCCAATCATTGGTCAGGAGGCGGCGCAGTCCAGGACATCGGCGGTGTGCGCCAGGTCGGTGGTCTTGAGCACGACGAGCTGGGTGGACGACGTCTTGCCCTTGGCCGCGGTGATCTGCTCGGAACCGACGACGAGCCCGTCGGCGCGCTGGGCGCGTGCGGTGCAGGTCACGGCGGCGTCGGCGGGCTTGAGGATCTGGACGGTCAGCCTGGTGGACTGCGCGCCCTCGACCTTGTAGGAGATGGTCTTGGCCGAGATGCCGCGGATGCCGTCGGCGCTGTCGCCCGCGTTCGACATGATGATGCCGAAGCCGAGGGCGCACGCCGCGCAGAACAGGCCGATCACGCCGTACCCGATGACGGTGCGGACTGAGCGTTCGGCCATGGGAATCCTCGCGGTTCTGTCGGCGTTGTTTGCAACAATCTTCAATAAAGCGCATCCGCCGGGTCGATCGGGCCACTGGCCACGACCCGGCCGCACCAGCATCTCACCAAGGATAGGGAGAGCCTTCAGTGGCCGAGACCTTGCGGCTCATGGCCGTGCACGCCCACCCCGACGACGAGTCGAGCAAGGGCGCCGCGACGATGGCCAGGTACGTGGCCGAAGGCGTGGAGGTCCTCGTCGTCACCTGCACCGGGGGCGAGCGCGGCGACATCCTGAACCCGGCGATGGACCGCCCGGAGGTCCTGGAGAACCTCCCGGCCGTCCGGCAGGCCGAGATGGAGGCCGCCCGCGAGATCCTCGGCGTCCGCCAGGAGTGGCTCGGGTTCGTCGACTCAGGGCTGCCCGAGGGCGACCCGCTGCCTCCGCTGCCCGAGGGCTGCTTCGCCCTCGTCCCGCTGGAGGAGGCCACCGCCCCGCTCGTCAGGCAGATCCGCGAGTTCCGGCCGCACGTGATCCTCACCTACGACGAGAACGGCGGCTACCCGCACCCCGACCACATCATGACCTACCGGATCTCGGCCGCGGCCTTCGACGCGGCGGGTGACCCAGACAGTTACCCCGAAGCGGGCGAGCCCTGGCAGCCGCTGAAGATGTATTACTTCGTCACATTCCACCGCGACCGCTTCCTCGCCATGCACGACATCCTGCTCAAGCACGGCAAGGAGTCCCCGTACATGGACTGGCTCGCCGAGCGCGGCGGCGGCCCCACCGAGCCGCGCTGGCCGGTCACCACGCGCGTCCCGTGCGGCGACTTCTTCGAGGTCCGCGACGCCGCGCTGATCGCGCACGCCACCCAGATCGACCCGAACAGCTTCTGGTTCGCCTGCCCGCCCGACCTCCAACGCGAGGCATGGCCGACCGAGGATTACCATCTGGCCAGGTCCCTGGTGGACACCGAACTGCCGGAGGACGACCTGTTCGCCGGAATCCGGGAGAAAGTGGGCACGTGATGATCTTGGCCGAGACGTTCGAGCTGAACGACGAAACCGTCTCGCCCGGTCTTGTCGGCACCCTGGTCTTCGCGGTGTTGATCGTCGCGACCGTGCTGCTCATCCGCTCGATGAACCGGCGGATGCGCAACATCGACCACCTGCCCCGCGAGGAGGACCTTCTCCAGGAGGAGTGGGAGGCCGCGCAGGCCGGCAAGGCTGAAGAGGCGGCCGGGGAGCGGTAAAGGATCGGGCACCGCCCGGTAGGTCGCGGGGCCGCGCGCCCCCGAGTCGGTTGCATGGCATGTCATGAAGCCGCTCGCAGTGATCGCCGGGACCGTGCTGCTTCTCGTCTCGGCCGGGTGCAAGCCCGTCATGGAGAACGCGGCGAACGTCGACGCCGAGCCGGGCCACGCCGCGGGCCGCCCGGCCGTCGACGCCGCCGCGCGCCAGCGCAAGCAGCCTCCGCTCGCCCAGTCCTACCCCGTGCCCAGGGCGTGGGGGCGTCCGCTGTTCACCGAGACCTTCTCCGGCGACCGCGTCGACCCCCGGCGCTGGGCCGTCTACGACACGCCGACGGGCGAGAACCCGCGAACCCGTCGCGCGGTGCGGGTCTCCGACGGCCAGCTCCACCTCACCGGCGCGAAGTACGACGGCAAGGTCCTGTCCGGCGGCATCGCCTCCCACGAGGCGTTCACCTACGGCCGCTTCGAGGTCCGCATGCGCGCCGACCGGGGCGCTGGCTTCGCCCCCGTCCTCCTCCTGTGGCCCACCGTCCAGGGCAAGCCCGAGTGGGCCGAGATCAACTTCGCCGAGATCCCCGACCCCACCCGCCTGTCCACCGGCCTGTTCACCCACAAGGGCAACCCGGAAAAGGTCGCCAGCCGCACCGTCTACCGCGACTTCACCGAATGGCACGTCTTCGCCCTCGAATGGCTCCCCACCCGCCTCACCTACTACATCGACGGCCGCCGCGTCTGGAACTACACGGGCCCCCTCATCCCCCAAAAAGCCGACATGCACCTGGCCCTCCAAAACGACGTCGTCTGCTACACCCGCATCCAATGCCGCACCCCCGCCACCCCCACCCGCGTAACCATGCACATCGACTGGGCCCGAGCCTGGAAAGTCCCCACCTGACACCCGCTGCGGAACCCGTCTTACGCGTCACCAGGTGGTCGTGCCGATGGTGGCGAGGAGCGTCAGTTTGGTGCTCGACTCGCTGCCGGGCTCCGCGGTGTACATGACGACGCGCAGGTCGCCCCGCTGGGTGGTCAGGATGTCGCAGTCGAGTTCGAGGCTGCCGACGTCGGGGTGGTCGATGGTCTTCAGCGCGGGACCGTGCTCGGCGATCTCGTGGCGCTGCCACAGAGCACTGAACCGCGCGCTTCTGGCGCTCAGCTTGTCGACAAGCTGGCGCAGCGAGTGGTCGTCGGGGTAGCGGCCGACGCTGCGCCGCAGGTCGGCGACCATCGAGGCGTCGAACGCCGTCGTCGCGGTCGATCTGCGGACCCGGCAGTCGGACGGGCCGACGAAGTGCAGCCACAGCACGTTGCGTTCGCCCTCGGGCAGCGAGGTCGGGTCGCCCATCAGCGCCGCCCACATCGGGTTCCACAGCAGGTGGGTCCACCCGGCGTCGAAGACCGCGACGGGCCGGTCGGCGCTGCGCTCCACGAGACGGCGGATGCTCGCCGGCACGAGCCGGTTGACGCGTCCGCCCCCGGTCGCGTGCCCGGCGAGCCGGAAAAGGTGCTCCTGCTCGGCGTCGGTCAGCCGGAGCGCGCGGGCGAGCGCCCCGCACACCTGCGCCGAGGGCGCGGACGCCCGCCCCTGCTCAAGCCGCACGCCATAGTCCACCGACACCCCGGCCAGCACCGCGAGTTCCTCGCGCCGCAGCCCGCTGGTCCGCCGCGCGCTGTTCGCCGGGAGGTCCGCCGCCTGCGGCGTCAGGCGCTCACGCCACGCCCGCAGCCCCGCCGCGAGCTCACCGGATGCGCTCATCCCCCCATGCTCGCAGCTCCGCGCACGTGCGTCCTGGGACCACCGGTACCACCCAGCGCGCGGCCCCCGCTCACATCCTCTTCAGAACAAGCGAGGCGGCGAAAAGAGCAGCCCCGAACGGAACCCCGACCTGCGCGACGGCAAGGACCAGATAATGGACCGTCGAGTACACGCCCTGCGGGACCGTATGCCCCGAGGCGGCGTCAACCCACCTCAACGCGTTGTCCCCGAACAGCGCGCTGAGGACCCCGACAAGGGCGAGCACATACGACGCACCCCGCGTCCGCCGCCCCACCGTCTCATTCGAAGCAGTCTCCGTCTCCAAGGTCTTCTCTACCTTTCCCCGCTGCTTCCCGGCCTCCGCTGAACCGATCACCCGACGATCTCCGACCCCTTCAGCACCAGCGCGTTGGTCCGTTCCGCGAAGATCTCGCACGTCCCCGTCGCGACGATCTCCTGCCCCACCTCGACACCCTCCAGCGCCCGGAACGACTCGGCCCGCCGATCGTCATAGGGCAGCACGATGTTCACCAGCAACGGCCCACCCGCCACATCCGACGCCTCAATCGTCGGCGTCCCGAACTCACTCGCCCCCGCACCCAACACAACCCCCCGAACCGTAACAACCCGCCCATAACACTCCGCCTCCCCCCGAGCCCGATCCCGCACGAACAACCCATGCAACTCCCGAACCGAAACCACCCCCACCACCCCACCCGACACAGGCACCCCCGTACTCGCCGACCCGGACACCCCGCCCGGCACACCCCCCCGAGGCACCCCACACCCCACCACAAGCACCAGAACCCCCAGGCCCACCAAAAGTCTCATCCTCATACCCCCACCTCTCCCCCCCACCCCCCCCACCCATCCAGAGACCCCACTTCCTAGTACCCCCAATACCACCCCACCCCACCCCCCACCCCCACCACACCTCTCCCACCCGGCCAGGAGGGATGCGCCGATTGCCATGCCGTCCACTGTTTCGTGCATGAGCCCCGGTCCCCGTTGAGGGACCGGGGCTTCGGGTGCTGGCCAGACAGCCAAAGCGAGCCAAACTCTTCGCTCGCGCCGTCCGCCGTCCGCCGTCCGCCGTCCGCCGTCCGCCGTACGCTTGGATGCGCTGTGATGCCATCGTCCTCGTCCTCTTCAGCTCAGGCCGCCCGGCAACGCCTGGGCGGCCGGCTTCGCGCGCTCCGTGAAGAGTCGGGGCGTAACGGGCTCGCGTTCGCGCGGGAGGCTGGCTGGAAAGACTCCACGAATGTAAGCCAGGTCGAACTCGGGAAGCGGGTCATCACCGCCGAGCACGTGAGGCTCTGGTGCCGAGTCTGCGGAGCGCCCGAAGGGATCAAGGAATCCCTGTTGGCAGAGCAGGCCAACGTGGCGAACATGTGGCTGACGTATGAACAGCTCAACCGGGGTGGTCTGAAGGCTGCTCAAGAATCGGTCCGGGAAAAGTACGAGCGTCTTAAGCTGCTTCGCGTCTATCAGTCGAAGTCCTTCCCCGGACTTCTTCAGGGGCGCGAGTATCTCCGTGAGATCCTGACCGGGGTATGGGATGAGCAAGCGGTAGAAGCCGACGACCGCGAGGCGGACATTGCGGCAGCCGTAGCCGAACGGATTGACCGGCAATCAGTTCTCAAGCGCCCCGGCAAACGGTTCGTGTTCCTCGTTGAGGAGATCGTTCTTCGGTACCGGACCATCACACCCGAGACTCACCGCGCCCAGTTGGCCCATCTCCTGGACGTGATGCGTCTTCCCTCGGTGTCTCTCGGGGTCATTCCGATGGAGGCGGACCGAAACGGGGCCCGCCCCCGAGAGACCTTCATCGTCACCGACGACCGTCTCGTGAACGTCGAGCTGGTCTCCGGCTACCTGTCGCTCACGGACCCCGCGGAGGTGGGGAAGTACCTGGCGGTATGGGAGACGCTGTTCGGTCTCGCCGTGCATGGCGATGCGTGCGCTGAGCTGATCGAGAAGGCCCTCACGACGCTTCGCTAGAGCTTGTGGTCGGCGTGCGGCGTCGCCCGCTCCCAGGCCATCTCAAAGGCTCCTACGACTTGCAGGACCCGGCGCGGGTCACTCACGAACTCGTACTCCTTCAGGCTCCGGCCATCCCCGGCGTTGTGGTGGAAGCGCACCAAGCGGTTGTCGAACATCCACAGGTCGGCGCCCGGAAGCAGCAGATCGTATGCGCGCTTGCGCGGCAGCCAGCGGACATCTTCGCCGGCCTCGATGTTCTGCGGCGTCAGAGCGTGCTCCCATTCGATATAGCGGGTCGCAGGCTGCGAGTAGATGCGGAGCCGCCGCATGACCACGCCACGCCCCACGGCCTCAGCCACGGTCGAGAGCCACGCTGACCGGTCGTAGGTGCCGGGCCCTCCTGCACAGAAGTCTTGGTAAGCGGGGTCGCTCTCGTCGTAGATGTCTCGCATCTCCAGGTGGACAGCAGAGCGCTTCGTGTTCGCCAGCAGATCTTTGAAGGTCGGCGCACCCGGACCCTGCAAGTCCATCGCATACGAACCGGCGAGCGCCTCGCTGATGATCGGGCGCATCCTGGCCGGGTGCCAGATGATCTCTTCGTCATCGCCGCGCGGTGTGTGCTCGGCGAACCACTTCACCACCTCGGGGTCGGTCACGATCCGCCCCTGGAAGAACACATCGCCAGTGATCGGGTCCACCGCGACAGCGGGGCATTCCTCGTCCGGAGTACCGGGGTCGATTCCAACGAAGTCCATGGTGCTGCGCCTCCGACTCGGCAGGTTTACGGACCCGATCGACTCTTGCCGTAGCGCTCCGCGCCGTCAAGGTCCCCTGACAGATAGTTGCTGCCAAACACAGCCAAACTCGTGGCTCCCGTCCGGGGCGGCCTCTTAGCGTCGAGGCATGAGTATTGACGCGCTCGGAGAGGAAGGGCGGCGCGTAGAGGAGACATCGGTCAAGTTCTCCCCGCTGTCCAGCCTGCATGAGACCTACTTCGAACTGCTTCGGATCGAGATCGTCAAGCATCCGCACATGGGGGCAGGCGTCGTCGCGCGAGAGGGACGGCGGGTCCTCTTCGTGGTCCACGGCGACACCGGCCAGCTCGCCGACATCGGCATCACCGTTAAGGGGGACGCCCACTGGTACACGTGGGCGTTGGAGCACGGAGACGGCCGCGCGATCGGCATGCCCGCCGATTCCGCCAACGTCGCGGCCACGATCGTTAAGGTGCTGTCGGAGGGGGGACGGCTCGCATGACGACGTCGGCCGACCTGATCGCGGCCGCGCGCCGCGAAACCGACGTCGTGCTGGAAGGCGATCCGCCTCTCGCCGCCTAGATTCCTCGCGGGTGAGAGGTCTGCTCCGCTTCGTGAGCTACTGCCGCGGTCTTCGGCAAGCCCTTCCTGTACGCCCAAGGTCGGACGCTTGGGGGTCATGAGGGATGGGCCGGAGGCCGCGGCCCCGCAGAACAGGTCCCGCCGCAGCTACGACCCCGAGTGCCAGATGTCGACGGCCGGGGGGCGTCCCGGCGTGGGCGGCGGAGCAGAACCGTCCGGCGCTGGCCGGGATGATCCGGGCGCTTCGCGGTTCTCGCTGGATCGATCAGCCCGACCGAACCGGCGTGGACTGTCTCTGGCTCGTGAGCGCATCACCTGACGAAGAACGCACGAGAATGGCAAGGTGATGCCATGGCCTACCTGATCGAGCCGGACGCCGACTTCTACGACTCATGGCTTGCGGCACAGCGTGAGCACGAGGAGGTGGACGGCCGCGCCGAGGCCGACGGCCTGTCGGTCGAAGACCTTGAAGTGGGCGGCAGTGAGAGCGTCGCCCGGTCCCTGCTGTCGAAGCGGGTGGTGCCCGGCATCGACCCCGGGCTGGTGGGCGAGTGGTGGTGGGTCGAGAAGACGAGCCGCGAACCGGACTGCTCCGAGCGCGTCGAGGGCTATGAGTACATCGGCCGCGTCACCCTTCAGCCGGAGCCCCGACCCGAGGACCGCCGTCTGGAAACGAGCGGTCGCGCCGGACGGCTCCACGTCGCGATCCGGCCCTCGCGCCGCCGCGAAGGACACGAAGCGGCGGTGCTCTCGGCGGCGCTCTGGCTCGCTGGAGGCCGGGGCTTTCCCGTCGTGCTCCTCACCTGCTCGGAGGAAGAAGCCGCAGCCTTCGGCCTCGTGCAGAGGGAAGACGTCTCGGTGGCCGAGCGTGCTTCCGGGAACCGCTACACCGTTCCGACGACGGTCGGCGCTCGGTAGGAGATGCCGGCCGCTCAGCCTACTGGTTCGGGGTGTGGGGTCGCCGGGTTGGTGTTGGGCGTTGTGAGAGGCTTGGGTGTATGAATCGGTTGGCTGGGGTGACTTCGCCTTATTTGTTGCAGCATGCGGGGAATCCGGTTGATTGGTGGCCGTGGGGGGAGGAGGCGTTCGCGGAGGCGCGGGGGCGGGGGGTGCCGGTTCTGTTGAGTGTTGGTTACGCTGCGTGTCATTGGTGCCATGTGATGGCGCATGAGAGTTTTGAGGATGTCGCGACCGCGGAGTTGATGAATGAGTCGTTTGTCTGTGTGAAGGTGGATCGGGAGGAGAGGCCCGATGTCGACGCGGTTTATATGGAGGCGGTGCAGGCGCTGACGGGGCAGGGCGGGTGGCCGATGACGGTGTTCATGACGCCGGACGGGCATCCGTTCTACTGCGGGACCTACTTTCCGCGGGAGCGGTTTCAGGGGTTGTTGCGGGCGGTGTCGACGGCCTGGCGGGAGCAGCGGGAGGAGCTCGTCGCGCAGGGGCGGCAGATCGTTGACGCGCTGGGCGGGCAGGAGTCCGGGCTGGCGGCAGCGGGCGCGCCCGATGACGCCGCCCTGGATCGGGCGGTGCAGGTGCTCGCGCGGGGGTTCGACGAGAAGTACGCAGGTTTCGGGCAGGCGCCGAAGTTCCCGCCGTCGATGGTGCTCGAGTTCCTGTTGCGGCGCGGGGACGCGGGGCGGATGGGTGCGCGGACGCTTGAGGCGATGGCGCGGGGCGGGATCTACGACCAGCTGGGCGGAGGGTTCGCGCGGTACAGCGTGGACGCCGCCTGGGTCGTGCCGCACTTCGAGAAGATGCTGTACGACAACGCGCTGCTCGCCCGGGTGTACGCGCACTGGTGGCGTAAGGACGGGGCTCCGCTGGCGCGCCGTGTCGCGTTGGAGACGTGCGACTGGATGCTGCGGGAGCTCGGGACGGACGAGGGCGGCCTCGCCTCGGCGTTGGACGCCGACAGTGAGGGCGTCGAAGGCAAGTTCTACGTCTGGACGCCCGCGCAGCTCGCCGAGGTGCTCGGCGAGGAGGACGGGGCGAGGGCGGCCCGCGCGTTCCGGGTGACCGAGCGGGGCACGTTCGAGCACGGCTCGTCCACGCTCCAGCTGGAAGGCGACCTGCCGGAGGACCTGCGGGAGCGGCTGTTCCAGGCGCGCGCCGAGCGGGTGCGTCCGGCCCGCGACGACAAGGTCGTCGCCGCGTGGAACGGTCTGGCGATCGCGGCCCTGGCGGAGTGCGGCGCGCTGTTCGACCGCCCCGACCTGATCGACGCCGCGCGCGGCATCGCCGACCTCATCGAGCGCCTGCACGTCGCCGACGGCCGCCTCCTGCGCACCTCGCGCGACGGCGTCGCCGGTGCCAACGCGGGCGTCCTGGAGGACTACGCCGACGTCGCCGAAGGTCTCCTCGCCCTCCACTCGGTGACGGGCGAGCCGGAGTACGTGACCCGCGCGGGCGTCCTGCTCGACGTCGTCCTCGACCGCTTCTCCGACGGCGAGGGCGGCTTCTACGACACCGCCGACGACGCCGAGGCCCTGTTCCGCCGCCCCAAGGACCCGACGGACAACGCGACCCCCTCGGGCCAGTCCGCCGCCGCAGGCGCACTCCTCACCTACGCGGCCCTCACCGGCTCGCAAAGACACCGCGACGCGGCCCTGGCCGCCCTCGCCCCCTCAACCGCCCTCGCCGACCGCCACGCGCGCTTCGCGGGCTGGGGCCTCGCCGTAGCGGCGGCAGCCGTACGCGGCCCCGTAGAAGTCGCCGTAGTAGGCGACCCCGACGACCGCCGTACCCGCGAGCTGCACCGGACCGCCCTGATGAGCACGTCCCCCGGCGCGGTAGTAACGGTCGGCCTACCGGGCCAACCCCTCGACGGCCCCGTCCCGCTCCTGGGCGGACGCGACCTCCTCGACGACGCCCCCGCCGCCTACGTGTGCCGTGACTTCGCCTGCCGGATGCCGGTGGGCACGTCGCGCGACCTCGCCAAGGAGATCGCCTCCTCCTGAACCCCGCCTGAACCCTGAACCCCGCCTGAACCCGGCGTGAAACGGACGGGGAATCCCGCGCGGACCGTTGGCTGCGGGACGCCTCTCGTTTAGTGTCGGATGCACCGTGTTGTCCAAGGGTTTCCCCTGGCGATACGGTGTTTCCGTCTAACCCCCGCAGGAATGAGACAGCGTGCGCAAGCCGGGCCCCAGGGCGGCGCCGATGGCCATCGGCGTGGCCATCGCCACGACCCTCGCCGCTAACGTCGCGGTGCTGGTCGAACAGGCGGTGCGGCCCGCCGAGACGACGACGACGGCGGTCGCGCCCGGCCAGCTCGTCGCCGCCGCGCACGGCGCGACGGCCGCACCCGTCGCACCCCTCGCCAAGCGGGTCGAGCCGCAGGTCATGGTGGTCGCCAAGGGCCGCGCCGCGCTCCCCGCCGACCTCGCCGCCAAGATCGCGAAGATCAAGGGCGTCACCGGCGTGCAGGCCGCCGACGGGGCACGCGCGAAACTCGCCGGCAAGGAGGTCGGCATCTTCGGCGTCGACCCCTCGGGTTTCCGCAACTTCACCCCCGCCCCCACGGCCAAGCACGACGGCCTGTGGCGCAACATCGCGGCCGGTGACGTCGCGGTGTCGTTCGTGCTCGGCAGCGACGGCGGCGTCGAGCTCGACAGCCGAGTCCCGGTCGCGGGCAAGGCCGAGATCGACAGGGTCCGGGTCGGCGCGGTCGCGACGATGGGCATCGGCGACATCGACGCCGTCGTGTCCAAGGCGACCGCGCGACGGCTCGGCATGGTCGCCGACAACGTCCTCATCGTCGCCGGGGCCGACAAGGACCGCGACGCCATCGCCAAGGCCGTCAAACGCGTCGTGAACGCCAAGACGGGCACGGTCCGCGCCCTGAACCCCGCCTTCGACTTCAAGGGCTCGGCCGAAGGCGGCGCGTACCTCTCCGCGCGCGAGATCAAGACCGCGATCGAGGCGGGCATGACCAAGCTCGGCATGCCGTACGTGTGGGGCGGCGAGTCCGACGCCGAGGGCGGCTACGACTGCTCCGGCCTGTTGCAGTGGGCGTTCGCGCAGGCGGGCGTCAGGCTGCCCAGGGTCGCCGAGGACCAGGCAAGGACGGGCCCGATCGTCCCGTTCGAGCAGGCGCGCGTCGGCGACCTGCTCATCTGGGCCAACGACCCCACCGCGCCCGGCCGGATCTCGCACATCGCGCTCTACCTGGGCGGCGACAAGATGCTCGTCGCGCCCCGCACCGGCGACGTCATCAAGATCCAGAAGGTCTACTTCAACGGGTTCCGCGGCGCGGTCCGGGTCAACCGCCAGGCGGCCGCCAGGGCCGCGGGCTGACCCCCGCCCATAACCCCGCGTGATTTCCGTCATGGAGGCGGGGTACCTGGTGGGCTATGGGGGCATTGCGGTGTGTTGACGGATCGGCACTGACGGTACGGCCGGTGCCCGCGCTCGACACCGGCGGACGGGCCTACGAGGTCGGCCTTGAGATCCGCCGTGACGGGCTGCCCTTCGGGGCCGTGGGGCCGGGCTGCGCCTACTTCCTCGGACGGGTCGCCGAACGCCTGCGCGCGGCCCGCGAGGCCGACCTGACGGCCTGGCCGGACCCCGACGGACGCCTCCCGCAGGGCCCCCTGTTCGCCTTCCGCCAGGAGGGCCGACGCGCGGGGCCGGGCGGCGAGCTGAGCTGTGAGGTGCGCGACTCACCGCAGTGGGTGCCCTGGGCGGACGGGCAGGGCAGGGGAGACTGGCGCGTGGTCCGCCGGGCCGTCGTGGAGGCGTGGGACGGCGCGGGCCGCGGCGTCAGGGCGGTGCTGACCTCGGCCGAGCTCACGGAGTTCGTCGGGACTGTGCTCGCCGAGGCCGGCCACGCCGGGCTCGAACCGATGCCGTCCGGGGCGGATCGTACGAACTTGGAGACATCATGTAATTAGCGGAGATAATGAGGCGCGGCCGTGACGGCCGAGTGAGGGGGAAGTCCGCGCGATGGCAATCCGACGGAACATGAAGGCGCGGATCAAGAGCAGCCGCTTCTACTGGGCCGTCCGCGACCTCGCCTACCGCCTCTACGAGGGACGGGTGGAAAAGCACCTGCCCCGCGACCAGGTGCCCCGCCACGTCGGGGTGATCCTTGACGGCAACCGGCGCTGGGCGCGCGAGATGGGCCTCGCGGACGTGAACTCCGGCCACCGGGTCGGCGCGGACAAGATCTCCGAGCTGCTGCGCTGGTCCACCGAGGCGGGCGTTGAAGTGGTCACCCTCTGGCTGCTGTCTACCGACAACCTGTCGCGGCCGGCCGTGGAGCTCGACCCGCTGCTGCGGATCATCGAGGAGACCGTCGAGGACCTCGTGGCGTCCGGATGGCACGTCCAGGCCGTGGGCGCGCTTGATCTACTGCCCGATAAGACCGCTCGTGTCCTTAAAAATGCAGGGGAATCCACATCCAACAGGGACGGTCTGATTGTGAACGTCGCCGTTGGGTATGGAGGTAGACGTGAGATCGCTGATGCGGTCCGCTCCCTGCTCCTCGAGGGGGCGGCTCAGGGCACCAGCATCGAGGAGCTGGCCGAGCGCCTCGATGTTGAGCACATCGCCGAGCATCTCTACACGCGCGGGCAGCCCGATCCCGATCTTGTCATCAGGACCTCGGGAGAGCAGCGGCTTTCCGGCTTCATGCTCTGGCAGAGCGCCCACTCGGAGTTCCACTTCTGCGAGGTCCACTGGCCGGACTTCCGCAAGGTCGACTTCCTGCGGGCGCTGCGTTCCTACGCCGCGCGGAACCGTCGCTACGGCACCTGATCGCCACGGTCTCCCCGACCTCTCACACGGGTTCGACCCGTGTGTTCACATCCCTGTCATGCTCCTGTCATGGCGGGGATGTTCGCTTTCAGGAGCCGAGGCAGCAAACCCCCAGGTAAGGGCGCTTCCCCAGCGTCCGAAGGAGAGCGAGTGGCCACACCCTCCACGCGTTCCGCATCCGTGCGGCGCACCTACGTCCTCGACACGAGCGTCCTCATCTCCGACCCGGCCGCGATAACGCGGTTCGCCGAGCATGAGGTCGTCATCCCGATCGTCGTGATCACCGAGCTGGAGGCCAAGCGGGACCACCCCGAACTCGGGTACTTCGCCCGCCAGGCGCTGCGCTCGCTCGACGATCTGCGGGTCGAACACGGCCGGCTGGACGACGAACTCCCGATAGGGGAGTTCGGCGGGACCCTGCGTGTGGAGCTCAACCACTCCGATCCGAGCGTGCTTCCGGACGGCTTCCGGCTGGGCGACAACGACACGAGGATCCTCTCCGTGGCCCGCTGGCTGTCCAAGGAGGGCAAGGACGTCGTCCTGGTCTCCAAGGACCTGCCGCTGCGCGTCAAGGCGTCCGCGGTCGGCCTGACGGCCGAGGAGTACCGGGCCGAGATGGTCGTGGAGACCGGCTGGACCGGGATGCGCGAGCTCGAGGTGGCCGCCGAGCAGGTGGACGAGCTGTTCGAGACCCAGCGCCTCGATCTTGAGGCGGCCCGCGAGCTGCCCGTGCACACGGGCCTGCGGCTGCTGTCGGCGCGCGGCTCGGCGCTCGGCAGGGTGCTGCCCGACAAGTCGGTGCGGCTGGTGCGCGGCGAGCGCGAGGCGTTCGGCCTGCGCGGCCGCTCGGCCGAGCAGCGCGTCGCCCTCGACCTGCTGCTCGACGAGGAGGTCGGCATCGTCTCGCTCGGCGGGCGTGCCGGAACGGGCAAGTCGGCGCTCGCCCTGTGCGCGGGCCTCGAGGCGGTCCTGGAACGCCGTCAGCACCGCAAGGTCGTCGTCTTCCGGCCGCTGTACGCGGTCGGCGGGCAGGAGCTCGGCTATCTGCCGGGCTCGGAGAACGACAAGATGTCGCCGTGGGCGCAGGCCGTCTACGACACGCTGTCGGCGGTCACGACTCCCGAGGTGATCGAGGAGGTGTTGGACCGCGGCATGCTCGAGGTCCTGCCGCTCACCCACATCCGGGGCCGCTCGCTGCACGACTCGTTCGTGATCGTGGATGAGGCGCAGTCGCTGGAGCGCGGCGTGCTGCTGACCGTTCTGTCCAGGATCGGGCAGAGCTCGCGTGTCGTGCTCACCCACGATGTGGCACAGCGTGACAACCTCCGGGTCGGCAGGCACGACGGCGTCGCGGCGGTCGTGGAGCGGCTCAAGGGCCACCCGCTGTTCGCGCACGTCACGCTGAGCAGGTCCGAGCGCTCGCCGATCGCGGCGCTGGTGACCGATCTGCTCAACGACATGGGCGCGTAACGCCCGTTATCTGATCACTGACCGCCCGTGCCTTGGCACGGGCGGTCACATTTCCGGGTGCGCGGCGTCACATTTCCGGGACCCGTGAGTCCAGTGTGACGACAATCACACAACCAACCCGCGTAACCCGGAATCCCAGCTCCACCGGCGTTTGCGGGGGCTTTCCGGCGTGTTGACCGCCGCCGGACCGGTTCCGAACATCTCGTTCCGCTTGCGGACCACCCCCGATCCTGCGGCAGGGTGTGTGCCGGAGCGCTTGGGCTCCGTATGACCGCCACTTGACCGCACGCTGGGGAAGGGAGCCCGACGGTGACGACGCAGACGCCTCCGACGGCCTGGGACCCCGCGGGCCCAGAAAGCCCGCACCCTGACGTGAAGGTGGCGGGTTCGCCGCTGACCGATCCCGACGGCGAACCCCTCGATCTCGTCATCCGCGACGACAAGGGCATCAAGGGCAAGCTGCTCTTTGTGGGCGGCGCCGTCGCCGCCCTCGTCGCGGTCGGCGTCGCCGCGTTCACCATCGTGGGCCTGGACGACGCCGACGGCTCCGCGAACGCCGCCGCCACCGTGGCGCCGGACGCGAACCAGCCGACTCCCGAGACGACGCCGCTGTCGGCCGAGGAGAAGAAGAAGGCGCTCAAGGACCGGGCCATCGCCGCGGCCGCCAACGACGCGGTCCCGTCGCTGAAGACGAAGACCGGCCCGACGCCCACGCCGTCCGCGACGGCTCCCACCGAGGTGAGCGGCGGAGCGGGGCCCGCGGTGTCCCCTGGCACCGCGCAGGCGATCGCCAAGGGCATGCTGAAGGGCTACGGCTGGGACCCCAAGACCCAGTTCGGCTGCCTGTACAACCTGTGGAACAAGGAGAGCGGCTGGCGGACCACCGCCGGCAGCGTCAACGGCCCGTACGGCATTCCGCAGGCCAACCCCGGCACCAAGATGGCCTCGGCGGGCCCGAAGTGGCAGACCGACGCCGCGACCCAGATCAAGTGGGGCTTCGGCTACATCAAGGGGCGCTACAGCACCCCGTGCGGCGCGTGGTCGCACTTCCTCGCCAACCACTGGTACTAGGCGCACGCCCCGGGCCGTCCTCCTGAGCGGGGACGCCGCCCGGCACTTCACAACCCCATAAGCGGCGGGCCCCCATGAGGCACGGACGCCTCTCCCGTCGCGCCCACCCCGGATGAGCGGACCCCTCGGTCCGCGCCCGCGCGCCCCCGTGCGCGCTTTTCCCGGAGCCCGGTTCGTCATCCGTTGACGGCTCTGCCCGGGGTGGTCTCCGCCTGCGATGCGACCGGCGTCCGGCTGACGAAAGGAAACCCTTATGTCCGGGCACACCTCCCCCCAGGCCCCCCAGAACGGTCATCGCGTTCACCGGGGTATCGTCCGCAAGATCGCGGTCGTTACGGCCTCCGGGCTGGTTTTCGGACTCGGCGCGGCGCTGCCCGCGCAGGCGGCGTCCACCCAGAAGGTCGTCACCGCACAGCAGACGGGCGCGGTGGCCGGCGCGGTGCAGGCCCCGGCCGTCAAGAAGAAGAAGCTCACGCGCAAGCAGCGCAACCAGGCCATCGCGAAGAAGCACGTGGCCAAGCGCGGCTGGTCCCGCGAGCAGTTCCGCTGCCTCGTCAAGCTGTGGAACAAGGAAAGCAACTGGAACCACCGCGCCTACAACCGCTCGTCGGGCGCGGGCGGCATCCCCCAGGCCCTGCCCGCCGCCAAGATGGCGTCGTCGGGCAAGGACTGGCGCACGAACCCCGAGACCCAGATCAAGTGGGGCCTCAAGTACATCAAGTCGCGCTACGGCAAGCCGTGCAGCGCGTGGGCGCACTCCGGCGCGACGGGCTGGTACTGACGCCGCGTAACGCGTCGCGGTACTGATCGCGGGGACGATCGGCTGCCCAACGGGGGGCTCCGGGCGGGTCAAGACCACGGGCCACGGGTCACGGCCGCGCCGCCGATCTGCCAAGCTCCTGTGCCGAAGCACCGCAGTCATGATCACTATGCGTGACGGGCGGTGATGGACACCTGCGTGTCACCTCACACGGTGGGCGGAGCACGGGCGAACCCCGTGCTCCGCAAGCGCCCCGGAGTCCTTAGCGGGTCTCGAACACGGCGTCCGGCAGTCCGCGTCAGCGGGCACGCCGTACGGGGCGGGAGCCGTTCGCGGTACGGCCGGTGCCGCGACCGAAGAAGGAACCGTTCGTGAACGAACGCACGCAGCAGTCCCACAGCCCCACCCGGTCGCGCGTACGCCGCGTGACCGTCACGCTCGCCGCGTCCGCGGCGCTGCTCGCGCCGGCCCTTCCCGCGGTCGCGGCCGAGGGCGCGCCGCGTCCGTCGGGATACCAGCGCGACGACGCCGACCGCCGCAAGGACCGGGCGGACGAGCCGCGCAGGGCGTCCGCGCACAAGCCCCGCCTCATCCAGGACGCCGAGCCCCAGAGCGGACCCCGCGTTACCAAGCCCCGTAACGCCGGTCCCCGAGCCGTCGGCTCCCCCAAGGACCACGACAGGCACATCTACGACTTCTACGACCACCAGCGCGACTTCTACGGCCGCGACGACTACGACAAGTACGACGACAAGTACGACCGCGACAAGCACGACGACTACGACGACTACGACCGCGACGACGACGGCTGGGGCGGCCCGCCCAGGGACCACGGCAAGCCGCCCGTGAAGGACCACGGCAAGGACCACGGCCGTGACCACGGCAAGAAGGACAAGGGCGACAAGCCGCGCTCCGGGAAGCCGCACGTGAAGAAGCCACGGCACAAGCACCACAAGCCGCGCAGGAAGCTCACCCGCGTCCAGCACAACAAGCTGCTCGGCTGGCGGATGGTCGACAGGTACGGGTGGAAGCGTGCGCGTCAGTGGCCGTGCCTGCGCAACCTGTGGGCCCGCGAGAGCGGCTGGAGCCACCGCGCCCACAACTCGGGCTCGGGCGCGCACGGCATCCCGCAGGCGCTGCCGGGCGGCAAGATGGCCTCGGCGGGCCGTGACTGGGCGACCAACCCGAAGACCCAGATCAAATGGGGCCTGCGCTACATCAAGTCGCGCTACGGCAGCCCCTGCGCCGCCTGGGCCCACTTCGGCGCACGCAACTGGTACTGAGCCACCGGTACTGAGCCACCGGTACTGAGCCGCCGGTACTGAGCACTGTGACGACCCCGGCCTGCGGGCCGGGGTCGCGCGCTATTTCCGGCCCGTCATGCGCAGGACGTCAAGTGCCTCGTCCAGCTGGTCGAGGGTGAGGTCGCCCGCCTCGACGTAACCGCGCTCAAGGACCACCTGCCGGATCGTCTTGCGCTCGGCGAGCGCCTGCTTGGCGACGACGGCCGCCTCCTCGTACCCGATGTACCGGTTCAGCGGCGTCACGATCGACGGGGAGCCCTCGGCGTACTCGGCGAGGCGTCCCACGTTCGCCTCGATCCCGCTGACGCACCGGTCGGCCAGCAGCCGGACGACGTTCGCGAGCAGCGAGATCGACTCGAGCAGGTTGCGGGCCAGCATCGGCAGCTGCACGTTCAGCTCGAACGAGCCCGACGCCCCGCCGAACGCGATCGCCGCGTCGTTCCCGACGACCTGCGCCGCGACCATCGCCACGGCCTCGGGCAGCACGGGGTTCACCTTGCCCGGCATGATCGACGACCCCGGCTGGAGGTCGGGAAGCCGGATCTCGGCGAGCCCCGCGCGCGGCCCCGACCCCATCCAGCGCAGATCGTTGGCGATCTTGGTGAGGCTCACCGCGACGGTGCGCAGCGCGCCGCTGGCCTCCACCACGGAGTCCTGCGCGCTCTGCGCCTCGAAGTGGTTGCGCGCCTCGCGGATCGGCAGCCCGGTCCGCTCGGCGAGCAGTTCGACGGCCCTGGCGGCGAACCCGTCGGGCGTGTTGATGCCGGTGCCGACCGCGGTGCCGCCCAGCGCGAGCTCGCCGAGCCGGGGGAGCGTCCCCTCGAGCCGCTCGATCCCATAGCGGACCTGCGCGGCATACCCGGCGAACTCCTGCCCGAGCGTGACGGGCGTCGCGTCCATCAGGTGGGTCCGGCCCGACTTGACGAGGTCGGCGAACTCCACGGCCTTGGCCTCGAGCGCGTCGGCGAGATGGGCCAGCGCGGGCGTCAGATCCGTCACGACGGCCTCGGTGGCCGCCAGGTGCAGGGAGGACGGGAAGACGTCGTTGGACGACTGTGAGGCGTTCACGTGGTCGTTGGGGTGGACGGGACGGCCCAGCCGCCCCTCGGCGAGCGTCGCGATGACCTCGTTGGCGTTCATGTTGGAGGAGGTGCCCGAGCCCGTCTGGTAGACGTCGACGGGGAACTCGGCGTCCCAGCGGCCCTCGGCGACCTCGTCGGCGGCCGCGGCGATCGCGTCGGCGACGTCGGCGGGCAGCACGCCGAGCTCGGCGTTCGCGCGCGCGGCGGCGGCCTTGATCAGCGCCAGCGCCCGGATGTGCGGCCCCGACAGGGGTCTTCCGGAGATCGGGAAGTTCTCCACCGCCCGCTGCGTCTGCGCCCGCCACTTGGCCTCAGCGGGAACCCTGACCTCGCCCATCGAATCGCGTTCAACGCGGAACTCGCCCATGTCGGGTCAGACGTCGCGGGGGCCCGGGTTATTCCGGGCGTCCCGCTTTCCCCGGAGGGCCGGGGTCAGCCCCGGTCGATGTCGACGTACGTCTGCTCGCCCTGCGCGGCAGGCTTGGCTTCGCCGTTCACGGTCACCTTGCAGACCTGGCCGTCGCTGACCGTGACGTCCATCGGGACCTTGTTCGAGCGGAACAGCTGGCCGTCGGGGATCGTGGTGTTCTGCACGTCGGCCGCCGCGCCGCCCACCCCGCCGCTCATGATCGTCAGCTTGCACGCGCCGCCCTCGGCCTTGACGACCAGGACGTCGGTGGTGGCGCTGACGCTCGTGCCGACGTCGCCGGTCGGGTCCGCGACGGACGGCCCCGCGGGCTCGTCGCCGCCGCTGAGGCCGATGATCACCGCGATCACGATGCCGACCGCGAGGACCCCGAGCCCGCCGAAGAGCAGCGGCCGCAGGTCGCCCTGACGGCTCTGCTTGGCCCGGTGCGCGCCGCTGCGGCGGCTCGGCAGCCCGGCCGACGACAGCGCGTTCACCATGCTCTCTCCCGGCGTCTGGCCCGCGCTGCGTTTGGGCGTCGCGGCGCGGTCGAGCCGTTCGGCGAGGCGGGCGTGTGTGAGCCTGCGGCGCGGGTTGCGCTGGAGCAGGCCGTTGATGATGGGCCCGAGTTCACCCGAACGCTGTGACGGGTTCGGGTCCTCGGTGAGGACTGCCGACAACGTCGCCATGACGCTTTCGTGGTCGAACGGCGGCCTGCCCTCGACAGCACAGTACAGGGTCGCGCCAAGTGACCACAGATCGGACTCCGGGGTAGCTTTCTCCCCGCGCGCCACTTCCGGCGCGACGTACGCGGGCGACCCTACGAACGTGCCCACCTTGGTGATGGTCGACGAGCCGTTGGTGATGGCGAGCCCGAAGTCGGTGAGCACGACCCGGCCGGGCGCGAGCAGCACGTTCGACGGCTTGATGTCGCGGTGCAGCACCCCAGACGCGTGCGCCTCGGCCAGCGCCGCGACGAGCTGACGGCCGATGCCCGCCGCCTCGTCGGGCCGCAGCGGACCGTGCTCCTTGATGTGCTGCTCGAGGGTGGGCGCCTCGATGAGCTCCATGACGATCCAGGGCCGCGCGTGCTCCTGGACGACGTCGTAGACCTCGATGATCGACTTGTGCCGGACGCGCGCTGGGGCCCTGGCCTCGCGCAGCGTCCGGCGGTAGAACACGACGCGGTCGGCGTCGTCGAGCTCCGCTGGGAAGCGGATCTCCTTGATGGCGACGTCGCGCTCTAGGAGCTCGTCGTGGGCTCGCCACACCGTGCCCATCGCCCCGTGTCCGAGAGCCTGGAGCAGGCGGTAGCGCTTCGCCAATACGAAGTCCACCGTCTCAGTCATGCCGGACAAGATACAGGAGCGTCGCGCTTGTCAGACACCGTATGCAATGTCCGTCGGGATCGGTTTCCACGGCCTCCGGACACGGGGACAAAGGCGGGTCAGCGGCGTCCGATGGTGAGGACGGGACCCGTGGTGTCGGCGAAGAAGTCCTCGCCCTTGTCGTCCACGACGATGAACGCGGGGAAGTCCTCGACCTCGATCTTCCACACCGCCTCCATGCCGAGCTCGGCGTACTCCAGCACCTCGACCTTGCGGATGCAGTCCTGCGCCAGCCGCGCGGCGGGGCCGCCGATCGAGCCGAGGTAGAAGCCGCCGTACTCCTTGCACGCGTTGGTGACCTGCTGCGACCGGTTGCCCTTGGCCAGCATGACCAGGGAGCCGCCCGCCGCCTGGAACTCCGCGACGTAGGAGTCCATCCGCCCGGCCGTCGTCGGGCCGAACGAGCCGGACGCGTAGCCCTCGGGCGTCTTGGCCGGGCCCGCGTAGTAGACGGCGTGGTCCTTCAGGTACTGCGGCATGCCCTCGCCCGCGTCGAGCCGCTCCTTGATCTTGGCGTGCGCGATGTCGCGCGCGACGACCAGCGGGCCGCTCAGCGACAGCCGGGTGCGGACGGGGTAGCGCGACAGCTCGGCCCGGATCTCGGCCATCGGACGGTTCAGGTCGATCCTGACGACCTCGTCGTCGAGGTGGTCGTCGGTGGTGTCGGGCAGGAAGCGGGCGGGGTCGGTCTCCAGCTTCTCAAGGAACACGCCCTCGGCGGTGATCTTCGCGACGGCCTGGCGGTCGGCCGAGCACGACACCGCGATCGCGACGGGGCACGACGCGCCGTGCCTGGGCAGCCGGATGACGCGTACGTCGTGGCAGAAGTACTTGCCGCCGAACTGCGCGCCGATGCCGAGCTTCTGCGTCAGCTCGAACACCTGCTGCTCGAGCTCCAGGTCACGGAAGCCGTGGCCGGTCGGCGAGCCCTCGGTGGGGATGTAGTCCAGGTAGTGGGCGCTGGCGTACTTGGCGGTCTTCAGCGCGTACTCCGCCGACGTCCCGCCGACCACGATCGCCAGGTGGTAGGGCGGGCAGGCCGCCGTGCCGAGGCTGCGGATCTTCTCCTCGAGGAACGCGAGCATCCGCTTGGGGTTCAGGACCGCCTTGGTCTCCTGGTACAGGAACGACTTGTTGGCGCTGCCGCCGCCCTTGGCCATGAACAGGAACTTGTACTCGTCGCCCGGCTCGGCGTACAGCTCGACCTGGGCGGGCAGGTTCGTGCCCGTGTTCTTCTCGTCCCACATCGTCAGCGGGGCCATCTGCGAGTAGCGCAGGTTGAGCCGCGTGTACGCGTCGTAGACGCCGTGTGAAAGGTGGGCGGCGTCCTCGCCGTCGGTGAGCACGTGCTGGCCGCGCTTGCCCATGACGATCGCGGTGCCGGTGTCCTGGCACATCGGCAGGACGCCGCCGGAGGCGATGCCCGCGTTCTTCAGCAGGTCGAGCGCGACAAAGCGGTCGTTGGGGGAGGACTCGGGGTCGTCGAGGATCCGGCGCAGCTGGGCGAGGTGCGCGGGCCGCAGCAGGTGCTGGATGTCGCGGATCGCGGTCTCCGCGAGCAGCCGCAGCGCCTCGGGCTCGACCTGCAGGAACGTGCGCCCCGCGGCCTCGATCGTGGACACGCCCTCGGTGGTCAGGAGCCGGTACTCCGTCTCGGTGTCCTTCCCCAGGGGAAGCAGCTCGGTGTGGACGAATTCCGCCATCTCATCCCTCGCACATCTCGTTCGGCAGGCCGTCTAAGGGTAAAGGGTCGCCCTGAGCGGATCGCCCCGCAGGTCACGCCCGCCGCGACGAGCAGGCAGCCGGTGACCTCGGCGGCCGTCGGCAGGCCGCGGCCGATGACGGCCGTGGCGGCCACCGCCGCGACCGCGATCAGCCCCCCGTAGGGCGCCGCCCTGTCGGCCCCCAGCCGGCCCAGCGCGCGGTACCAGAGCAGGAACGCCACGACGGTGATCACCAGGCCGATGTAGCCGAACGCGGCGGCCTCGGTGGGCGTGGGGAGCCGGAAGGACTCACCGGTGAGCAGGGCCGCGCCCGCGAGCAGCGGGACGGCGAGACCCACCGAGTAGGCCGACAGCCGTACCGCCCCCAGCCTTGGCAGCAGAGGGACGGCGAGGAGGGAGAACAGCGCCTCCCCGGCCAGGGCTCCGAGAGCGTAGGCGAGGCCGCGAAGATCACCCCCGCCGAACCCGCTGGCCAGCGCCGCCCCCGCGCTGACGGTCAGGGCCGCGAGGACGAGCCGCCTCGACGGCCTCCGCCCCTGCGCGAGCGGCCCGATGACGGAGATCACCACGGGCGAGCAGCCGAGGACCGCCCCTACCGTCGCGGGAGACGCCGTCTTGACCGCCTCGACAAGGCAGTAGTTGAACCCCGCGAGGCCCGAGGCGGCAAGCGCGAGCAGCAGCGCCCACTCCCGCGCCCCCTTGGGCGGCGTACCGGCGGCCCGTACGGCGAGCGGAAGCAGGACGGCCGCCGCGATCGCGTACCTGAGCGCCTGTCCTGTCAGGACGGGATACGCCGTGACGGTCGTGGAGACCGCCGCCATCGTCCCGACGAGCGCCATTCCCGTCGCGGCGGCCATGCCCGCGCCGACGTCCCCCGGTTCTCTCATGCGGGTGACGCTAGGGCGGAATTGGACCCAGAATGAGAGCCAATCAACAGCCGGGATTCAGGACCATTGGGGGCGCCGGGTGGGCGACCTGCACGTGGCGGTGGACCGGACGGCGGGCAGGCTCGCCGCGCAGCTCGCGGCGGGGCTGCGCGCGGCAGTCCGGGAGGGGCGGCTCGCGGGAGGGGCGCGGCTGCCCTCGTCACGCAGCCTGGCCGCCGACCTCGGGGTCTCCCGCGGCGTCGTGGTGGCCGCGTACGAACAGCTCGTGGCCGAAGGCTTCCTGCTGGCCCGTACCGGCGACGGCACCCGCGTCGCCCACGTCCCCGCAAGCCGCGCCACCCGGACACACGGCGACAACCAGCGCGTCACACCCGTCGAATACGACTTCCGCCCAGGACGGCCCGACCTCGCCCAGTTCCCCCGCGCACGCTGGGCAGCGGCCTACAAACACGCCCTGGACACAATGCAGCACGACGACTTCGCCTACCCCGACCCCGCAGGCGTCCCCCCACTACGCGAAGAACTCGCCGCATACCTCGGCCGCGTACGCGCCGCCGACACAAGCCCCGACCTGATCGTCATCACCAGCGGCGTAGCCCACGCCCTCTCCATAATCGCCCACCTCCTCACAGGAGAGGACCCGGGGTCAAGCTCGGGGGAGGAGCGCGTGGGCCCCCTCGCAGTGGCGAACCCGCAGCCAGGCCCGAGTGAGGAGCACGCGAGCTTCCTCGCAGGGGAGGACCCGGGGTCGGGCTCGGGTGGAGAGCGGGCGGGCCTGCTCGCGGTGGGGGACCCGGGGCCAGGTTCGGGTGAGGGGCGCACGAGCCTCCTCGCAGGGGAAGACCCGACGTTGGGGTCGGGTGGGGAGCCCACAAGCCCCCTTGCAGGGGAGGGCCGGGGGTCGGGTGAGGAGGGCGGGGGCCTGTTGGCGGTGGAGGATCCGACGTCGGAGCGGCAGATTCCGCTGCTTGAGGCGGCGGGGGCGCGGGTGGTGCGGATTCCGGTGGACGCGGAGGGCCTTGATGTCGCGGCCCTGGCCCGCTCGGGCGCGCGGGCCGTGCTCGTCACACCGGCGCATCAGTTCCCGACGGGCGTCGTGCTCTCCCCGGCGAGGCGCGCCGCGCTCGTCGACTGGGCGCGCCGCACCGGGGGAGTCATCGTCGAGGACGACTACGACGCCGAGTTCCGCTATGACCGCGAGCCCGTCGGCTGCGTCCAGGGCCTCGCGCCGGACCGCACAGTGCTGCTCGGCTCGCTCAGCAAGGCGCTCGCGCCGGGCCTGCGGCTCGGCTGGCTCGCCGCCCCCGCCCGCCTCGCCGAGGCCGCCGCGCGGCACCGCGCGCGCACCGACCTCGGCGCGCCGGTGGTCGAGCAGCACGCGCTGGCGCGCTTCCTCGCCTCGGGCGCGCACGACCACCAGGTGCGCAAGGTGCGCAGGGTCTACCGGGCCCGCCGCGACGCCCTCGTCGCGGCCCTGGCCCGCGCGCTGCCCGAAGCAAGGGTCGGCGGCGTCAGCGCGGGCCTGCACGTGTACGTCGAGATCCCCGGCCTGCCCGACGACGCCGAGACGCGCGCGGCCCATGCCGGCGTCGCCGTCCAGCGCTGCGGCCCAGGACTAGTCCTCGGCTACGGCGGCGTGTCCGAACGGCGTATCCCGGCAGGGATCTCCCGACTCGCCCGCGCGCTCACCCCTTAGGCGGCCGCGGGCTCGGCGGCTCCCGCCGTCGGCTTGGGCGCGAAAGACGGCGCGAGCAGCACGATCAGCAGGATCAGCCCGGCCGGGATGGTGAAGGCAAGCCGCAGGTTGCTAGCCCCGTCCGCGGGCGCGAACGCCCCGATGATCGCCGCGCCAAGGACGAACCCGACATAGTTGAACAGGTTGACCCGGGACACCGCGATGCCGAGCCCCGTCCCGTCCACCCGGTCGGCCGCCGAGAACGCGATCGGCGCGACGACACAGACCCCGAGCCCCATGACGGTCACCGCAGCGATCGCCACAAGCGCGCTAGGCGAGAGGATCACCCCGAGCATCCCAAGGAACCCGACGACGGCCCCGGCCCGCACGACGAGCACCGGCCCGAACCGCCGGACGCCGAAGTCCGCGATGCTCCGGCTGAGCACCATCGCCACCTGGTAGGCCACGTAGGCCAGCGGCGCGACGGTCGAGCTGGCGTCGAGCTCGTCCTCGAGGAACTTGGCGCTGTAGTTCGAGATCGCCGCGTCGGCGATGTAGAACGAGCCCATCGCGACCCCGACGAGCAGGATCGGCCGCCACGGCACCCGCTTGGCCGCCGCCTTGATCTCCTCGGCCGACGGCCCTCCGGCCTCCTCGGCGCGCTTGTAGAGGTACCGCCCGAGGAACAGCGCCCCGGCGATCCCGAGGGCGGAGGGGATCACGAACCCCTCGAACAGCGACAGGTCCCGGCTGTTGGCGAACGACGCCCACAGCCCGCCCGCGATGCCCGCGACGCTCCACACGGCGTAGAAGCCGGAGATGACGCTCCGCCCCTCGTGCCGTTCGACGGCGACGGCCTGCGCGTTCATGGACGCGTCTACAGCGCCCACGAAAAGGCCGAACAGCGCGACGGCCCCGTAGAGCGGCAGCAGTTCGCCCCCGGTAAGGCCGATCAGCACGGACGCCACACAGACGGCGGGTTGTGCGACGCGCAAGACGACCGCGCTGCCGTACCGGGCGAAGAGAAGTCCGGAAAGCGCGCTGCCCACCCCGGCGATGACCGGGACGAGCAGGAGGACGATGGCGAGGTCGGCGTCGCTGAGCCCGTGCGCGTCCTGGATCTGGGGGACCCGGGTGACGAGTGAGGCGAAGCACAGTCCTTGGATGGCGAAGGCGCCGAAGGTGGCGAGCCTTGCCTGGCGGTCCCGCATGGACGCCCCCCGAAAAGGTGAGAGAAGTTCGGGAAAGGCTAGGGATCGCCCGATTCCCGGTCAAGGGGGTCGACCGTAGCGGACCTGCGCCCATCGGGCAGCCGCACCCAGACCGTCTCACCCGGCACAAGGTCCTCGACCGAGCGCAGCACCTCGCTATCGGCCCCCTGGACGATCGCGTACCCACGGGCCAAGGTGGCGGCCGGAGACAGCGCGGTGAGGCGGGCGCGCGTATGCGTCAGCCTGTCCTCGGCCCGGTCGAGCGCCACCCCGAGCGCCCTGCGCGCCCTGTCACGCGCGGCCAGTACCTGCTCATGCTTGCGCTCGACCTCGCGCACCGGATCGGCAAGCGCCGGACGCGACCGCAGCGAGTTCAGCCAGGTCAGCTCGCGTTCGATCCGGCCGGTCACCGACCTGCGGCCCCGATCCCTGAGCTGCCTGACCGCCGCCAGCTGCTCGCGCACGTCCGGCACGACGCGCTTGGCGGCGTCGGTCGGGGTCGAGGCGCGGTGGTCGGCGACGAGGTCGAGCAGCGGCGCGTCCTGCTCGTGCCCGATCGCCGAGACGACGGGCGTGCGCGCCGCCGCGACCGCGCGGACCATGGTCTCGTCGGAGAACGGCAGCAGGTCCTCAAGCGACCCGCCGCCCCGCGTGATGATGATCACCTCGACCGACGGGTCCGCGTCCAGCCTGCGCAGCGCCTCGACCACCTCGCCGACCGCGTGTGAGCCCTGCACGGCCACCGGCTCGACCTTGAACGCCACGGCCGGCCAGCGCCTGCGCGCGTTCTCCAGCACGTCGCGCTCGGCCGCCGAGTCCCGCCCGCACACGAGCCCGATCGTGCCCGGCAGGAACGGCAGCGGCCGCTTGCGCTCGGGCCGGAACAGCCCCTCGGCCGCGAGCACGCGCTTGAGCTGTTCAAGCCGCGCGAGCAGCTCGCCGACGCCGACCGCGCGCACCTCGATCGCGGCGAGCGAGAACGTGCCGCGATTGACGTAGAAGTCCGGTTTGGCATGGATGACGACTCGGGCCCCGTCGACCACCGCCGGGTTGTCGAACACCCCGCGCGCCCCCACGACCCGCACCGAGATGTTCGCCGCCGGGTCGCGCAGCGTCAGGTAGACGGTGCCGCCGCGCCGGTTCAGCTCGGTGATCTGCCCCTCGACCCAGACGCGTCCGAGCCGTCCGATCCACCCGCCGACGGCGTTGAGCACCGTCCGCACGGGCACCGGGTTGTCCGCCGAGGTCTCCAGAGCCATAAGGGGAGCCTAGAGGGCGGCACCCCGTAGGCTTGCCGCATGGCGCAGGACGAGACGCTCTCGTATGAGAAGGCCCGCGACGAGCTCGCGGAGGTGGTGAAGCGCCTGGAGACCGGAGGGCTCACGCTCGAGGAGTCCCTGGTGCTGTGGGAGCGGGGGGAGAAGCTCGCTTCGGTGTGCGAGGAGTGGCTGGAAGGCGCCCGCGCGAGACTCGCGGCCGCGATGGCCCCGCAGTCCGACGAGGACGCCCCCTTCTAAGCCGGGTCCTAGCCTTCGCCGCCGATGGGCTGTGCCTTCAGCGCGTCCGCCAGGACGGTCAGCTCGGCGAACGACGCGGTGCCCGTCACCACGACGGTGCTCGCGGGCAGCCGCAGCACGAGCGAGCTCTGGTTCTTGTCCTTCTGGAAGTACTCGCCCCAGGACGAGCCGTCGATGACGCGCGACGCGGCGGGCGGCTCAGAACCCGACCTCGGCACGTTCGTCATCCGGCGTACGAAGCCCTTGTCTCCGTCCGGCCGCTCGTCGCTCTGCACGAGCGCCGCGTGCGCCCCGGACGGGGTCGCGAAGCCGAGGTGCCAGGTGAGCGCCGCGTCCTTCTCGCCGACCCCGGTGACCCGGCTCGCGTTCGCATACCAGCCAGAAGGCAGGTTCTCCGGTACGAAGACGGCGAAGTCGGCCGCGCGCGCGAAGCCCTTGGCGTCGAAGGAGTACTCGACGGTCTTGGGCTCGGCGTCGTCGACGCTGCCGGGCGTGAGCACCCACGCGGCCGCCGCGAAGGCGAAGCACGCCGCGATCGCGATCCAGAACTGGCCGGGACCAGACAGGTACCGCTTGAGGAAGCCCTCGGAGACGACCCTCGTCTCGGTGCGGGGCGCGCTCACTGCTCGCCCTTGATCGTGCCGAGGATCGCGATGATCGACGCCGACAGCCGGTCGGCCCGCTCCTTGTCGTCCACGAACGAGACCTCGGACACAGCGCCGAGCATCGCACCCGTCAGCACGATCGCGAGGGGCTCGTTGAAGCGGCTGTCTTCGGCCTGGAAGAGCGCGGCGTTGCGACGCGCCCACTTGCGCAGGCGTTCCCGCATGATCCTGTCGAATCCGGGAGGACCGTCGCCGGACAGGAACAACCGGGACAGCTCACGCTCCTCGACTGACCCCGCGAGGTAGGCCGCCGCGCCCGCGAGGAACAGCCGCTGCGGGTCGCGCTCGCCCTCGTCGCGGGCCTTGTAGATGGCCTCGCGGGTGCGGTCCTGCTGGCGGGCCTGGAACTCTTCGAACAGCGTGAGGTAGAGGTCGGCCTTGCCGTTGAAGTGGTGGTAGAGGCTGCCGACGCTGGCCCCGGCCTTGGCCACGATGTCGGTGACGGCGGCCTGCGCGAAGCCCTCCTGGGCGAACACCTCACGGGCGGCCCTGAGGAGGGCGCCCCGGGTGGCCTGGCCCCGCTCGGAGACCCTGGTGGAGGTCTCCTCGATCTCGCTGCTCATGGGCACTGAGATTACGCCACGCGAGCACGCCCCGGTTCTTGGGTCGGGGGCCTGGTCTGGTCCAATTTGTGAGAAGGGCTTGCGAAATCAGAGAATCACGGTGAACCCGTCTTCGACCGAAGGGTCCGCAATGTCTGAAACCTCACCTTTGGCCGCAGCGCCGGAGGCGCCCGACCGCAACCTCGCCCTTGAACTCGTCAGGGTCACCGAGGCCGCTGCGCTCGCCGCCGCGCGCTGGGTGGGCCGGGGCGACAAGCTGGGCGCCGACGGTGCCGCCGTCAACGCCATGCGTCAGCTGATCAACACAGTCTCCATGCAGGGGGTCGTGGTGATCGGCGAAGGGGAGAAGGACAACGCCCCGATGCTCTACAACGGCGAGGAGGTGGGCGACGGGACCGGCGCTGAGTGCGACGTGGCGGTCGACCCCATCGACGGCACCACGCTGAACGCGCTCGGCATGCCCAACGCGATCGCGGTGCTCGCGGTGGCCCCCCGGCACTCCATGTACGACCCCTCGGCCGTCTTCTACATGGAGAAGCTGGTCACCGGGGCCGAGGCCGCCGACGTCGTCGACATCGAACGGCCCGTAGGCGACAACATCCGCGCCGTGGCAAGGGCCAAGGGCTCGGCCCCTGAGGACGTCACCGTGGTGATCCTCGACCGGCCGCGCCACGAGTCGATCGTCAAGGAGATCCGGGAGGCCGGCGCGCGGATCAAGTTCATCCGCGACGGCGACGTGGCGGGCGCGATCATGGCCGCCCGCGCGGGCACCGGCGTCGACCTGCTGCTCGGCATCGGCGGCACCCCCGAGGGGATCATCGCCGCCTGCGCGATGAAGTGCCTCGGCGGCGTCATCCAGTCGCGGCTGTGGCCGCAGGACGAGGCCGAGCGGCAGAAGGCCATCGACGCGGGCCACGACCTCGGCCGCGTGCTCACCACCGACGACCTCGTCAGCTCCGACGACGTGTTCTTCGCCGCCACGGGCATCACCGACGGCGAACTCGTCAAGGGCGTCCGGTACGTCAAGGGCGTGGCGACCACCCACTCGCTGGTCATGCGCGGCCGCAGCGGCACCGTCAGGCGGGTCGACGGCGAACACCGCCTCAACAAGCTGCGCGCCTACTCGGCGATCAACTTCGACGCCCCCGCCTAGCCGTTCGGCCTTCCGGTCCAGAAGCGCCGCGAGCGCTTGGGCGGTTTGGGGGGCTTGGGGCGGATCACCTCGACGGAGCCGAGCAGAAGGGTCCCGGTCAGCTCGACGACCGGGGCCTCGCCGTCCGGGACGGCGGGCCAGGCGGGCACGGGCTCCTTCACCGACCCCGCCATCGACCGCCCGGTGAAGCGCACCACGACCTCGCCGGGCACGTGCAGCCGCACCCTGCCGAACAGCGAACTGAGATCGAGCACCACATGACGGTGCTGGAGGATCGCCTCACGAAGATCGATCTCGACCTTGCCGAACACGGCGGCGACCGGAACCCGCCCCGGCACCACCCACCGCCCCTCCTGCCGGTGCGACCCGAACAGCGCGACGACCTGCCCGGCCTCCACCTGGAACGGCTGCTTGTCCTCGGGCAACAGATCAAGCGTGAACACCGTCAGCTCCCCGAGCGTCCGCGCCGCGAACACGCCCTCAAGCCGCTCAGCGTGCTCCTCCGCCGTCAGCCTCCCGTCAACGACGGCCTCCCGCAGCACCTCCGCGACCCTGTCCCGGTCGGCATCAGAGGCCCTCAGATCACGAGCCGGCACATCAGAGTCCACCCCCCGACCCTAAGCCAAACCCCCCACCCCCAACACCCAAACCCACCCCCACCCACCCCCGAAAAGCACCCCTCCCAGTCCCAAACAACACCCCTCCACCCGCAGGGCCACGCGCCAGCCTGTGCGCCGCGCAGCGTGCCCACCGCGGCCACACACCCCCTCCACCCCGCACCCCCTCCAACCCTGCGCGAAGAAATACACCCCACAGCGCCACACGCCACCCCTCCACCCCGCAACCTGCCCACCGCGGCCACCCACCCCTCCACCCCGCAGTCCCTTCGGGACTGCGGGACGGGAAGTAGCCCACAGCGCCACGCGGCAGCCCCTTCACCCCGCGATCCCGAAGGGCTGTGCGGGAAGGGAAGCAGCCCGCAGGGTCGCGCGGCAGCCTCTTCACCCCGCGATCCCGAAGGGTTGTGCGGGAAGGGAAGTAGCCCGCAGGGCCGCGCGGCAGCCTCTGCGCGGCGCAGTCCGATGGGGACTGCGGGAAGGGAAGCGGCCCGCAGCGCCACGCGGCAGCCTGTGCGCCGCGCAGCGTGCCCACCGCGGTCGCGCGGCACCCCCTCCACCCCGCAGTCCCGAAGGGACTGCGGGACGGGAAGTAGCCCGCAGGGTTGCGCGGCGGTTTCTGCGCGGCGCAGCGTATTCGTCGCGGTCGCGTGCCAGCGCTTTTACCCCGCAGTCCCGAAGGGACTGCGGGAGGGGAAGTAGCCCGCAGGGTCGCGCGGCGGTCTCTGCGCGGCGCAGCGTGTTCGTCGTGGTCGCGCGCCAGCGCTTTTACCCCGCAGTCCCGAAGGGACTGCGGGGTAAATAAGGGGGGTGTTAGGGGCGGGTGGCTAGTTTGGCCAGGCGGTTCTCGTACATGCGGACGAGTTCCGGGCGGGCGGCGTGCGCTGCCTCGTACTCCAGCAGGACGGCCACCTCGGAGGCCGTCAGCTTGCGCAGGCGGGCGCGCAGCGACGCGTGCGTGAGGTCGTCGTAGTCGGGCACGGGAAGGTCAGCCACGGTCAGCGTGGCGACCTCGGCGATCGGGGCGCTCAGGCCCGCTGAGGGCTCGTCGGCGGCCGGTGTGACCTCGTCGAGCTCGACGGTCTCCGACGCGGGCCCGGCGGCGACGTTCGGCACCGGGTCGAGCTCCTCCTCCAGGACCTGCACCGGCGAGGCGGCTTCCACGGCCTCGGCGGGCTCGGCGGCCTTGGCGGCGGGCTTGCCGAGGGAGATCTCCGCCGGCGGCTTGGCCACCGGCGTCGGCGCCGACTCCTCGGCGGGCACCGGGGAGGGCTTGGGCACGACCAGTTCCAGGACCCTGCCTACGGGGGTGCCCTCCAGCTTGGAGGTCAGCTTCCCGGCGTCGGCGAGGAGCCTGTCGAGGACCGGACCGAAGTCACGCTCCCGCACGCTCCGGACGTCCTTGGTCACCCGGTCGGTGAGCAGAAGGGCGCGGCCCACGCCGAACATGGCGAGCCGTGCCGCGTGGATCGGCAGATCCCTGACCTGCTCGTTCAGGGTCTCCTGTACCTGCTTGCCGACTTCTCGCGGGTTACGCGACATCTTTCACTGCTCCCTGCTGATCCGAGAACACACCGTATAGGGCACTACGGGGGAAGTGTTCTTTCCAACTGTGCCGTAATCGTGGGTTTCCGGTCACCCCCCGTAAACGGAAATATCTCCGGGCGGTGCGTGCATTGGGTCACATGCCCGCACGGGTATCGGTGCCGGGGTCGCGGAACGTAAAGTGTGGGCATGACCGCTACGAGCACGCGTGAGACGAGCGAGCAGGGCAAGGCCAAGAGGGGCAAGGTGCTTCTGGCCAAGCCCCGCGGATACTGCGCCGGCGTCGATCGCGCCGTGCAGACGGTGGAGAAGGCGCTGGAGAAGTACGGCGCCCCTATTTACGTCCGTAAGCAGATCGTGCACAACAAGCACGTGGTCAAGACCCTCGAAGGACTCGGCGCGATATTCGTGGACGAGACCGACGACGTGCCAGAAGGCGCGATCGTGATCTTCTCCGCGCACGGCGTCGCCCCGGTCGTCCACGACCAGGCCGCCGAGCGCAACCTCAAGACGATCGACGCGACATGCCCGCTCGTCACCAAGGTCCACCGCGAGGCCGTCCGCTTCGCCAAGGACGATTACGACATCCTGCTCATCGGGCACCAGGGCCACCCCGAGGTGATCGGCACCTCCGGCGAGGCCCCCGCGCACATCCAGCTTGTCGACGGCCCCGCCGACGTCTCCAACGTCACGGTCCGTGACCCCGACAAGATCGTCTGGCTCTCCCAGACCACCCTGTCGGTGGACGAGACCAACGAAACCGTCGACGCGCTCCGTGAGCGGTTCCCGTCGCTGCAGAGCCCCCCGTCGGACGACATCTGCTACGCCACCCAGAACCGGCAGACCGCGATCCGTGAGATCGCCGCGCGCGCCGACCTGGTGATCGTGGTCGGATCGCGTAACTCCTCCAACTCCGTCCGGCTTGTCGAGGTCGCCAAGGACTACGGCGCGAAGGACGGCAAACTCGTCGACTACGCCGAGGAGATCGACCCCGCGTGGCTCGAGGGCGTCGAGACCGTCGGCGTCTCCAGCGGCGCGTCGGCCCCCGACATCCTTGTGCGCGGCGTCCTCGACCTCCTGGCGGCGCACGGTTTTGACGACGTCGAGGAGATCGAGTCCGTCCGCGAGCACATGGTCTTCGCGCTGCCGCACGAGCTGCGCAAGGACCTGCGCGCCTGACCTCACGTCCGCTCGTCCCATCGGACGGGGTCCTCCTCGGCGTAACGCTCCCGGGTGAGCCGGAAGCCGTCGGCCTTGAGCGTCAGCTCGCGCCACGCCGTCAGCAGGCCGCGGCGCACCGCGATCACCGCGACCGCGACCGTGCCCGCGAGCAGCCACGGCGCGCGCGTCACGAGGTCGAGCGGCAGCGCCACCAGCATGCTCTGGGTGAACGTGCGGTCGCCGAGCATCCCGACGGCGTTCGCGAACAGGGTCCCCAGCAGGTACAGCACGGGCGGGGCGACGACGAGGACGGGCAGGTCGTCGGGCCGCGTCGCCAGCGCCGCCAGCACACAGACCGCCACAAACGCGACACCGGGCAGCACCCACAGGTCCGCGAGCGCGCCAGCGAACGTCCCGGCGAACACCACCGCGACCGCGCCGCGCGCGGTCAGGCTGACCGTCGGACGCCGCCGCCTGCGCTGCGCGGTCCGCGCCGCGTCCGGCTTCTTCTTCCCGCCGGGCTTCTTCTTCTCCCGGGTCTCGGTGCTGCTCATCGGGCATCCTCCGGACGCGAACTGGCGTGGTGGACGGGATCGGGGACCTGCGGCACGGCGTCGGGCAGCAGCTCGGCGGCCGACAGCGCGCGGGGGGACTCCTCGACGGGACGCGGCCCGGCGAGGACGGCGTCGGTGACGCCGAGTTCGTTCAGCTTGCGTGCGGTGACCAGGACCCGGTTCTCCAGCGAGCCGACGGTCCGGTTGTAGGCGCGGACGGCCCCGGTGAGGCCGCGGCCGAGCTCGTCGAGGTGGCCGCCGAGGGTGCCGAGCCTGTCGTACAGCTCGCGGCCGAGGGCGAAGACCTGCCTCGCGTTGCGGGAGAGCGCGGCCTGCTGCCAGGTGTAGGCGGCGGTGCGGAGCATGCTGATCAGGGTCGTGGGGGTGGCGATGTGGACCCGTCGGGCCATCGCGTACTCCAGCAGCGAGGGGTCGCGCTCCAAGGCGGGCGCAAGGAACGCCTCTCCGGGGACGAACAAGACGACGAACTCAGGGGCCGGGGAGAAGGCTTGCCAGTACGTCTTGGCAGCCAGGCGGTCCACGTGGTCCCTAAGGTGCCGCGCGTGGGCGTCGAGACGGTTCTCCTTGCCTTCGGCGGCCTCAAGGTAGGCGGCCAGGGAGACCTTGGAGTCCACGACGATCGTCCTGCCCTCGGTCAGCTTGACCACGAGGTCCGGCCTGACGACGCCGTCGGCGGTCGCGGCCGACGCCTGCTCGGAGAAGTCGCAGTGCGGCGTCATCCCGGCCAGCTCCACGACCCTGCGCAACTGCAGCTCGCCCCAACGGCCGCGCGCTTCCGGACGCTGTAGCGCGCGCACGAGCGTGCGCGTCTCACCGCGCAGCTGCTCCGACGTCTGCCGCACGAAGTCCACCTGCTTGGCGAGCATCGCGTGCGACTCCCTGCGGCTCGCCTCAAGCTCGCCGAGCTGCTCCGACACCCGGCCCAGCGTCTCGCGCAGCGGGGCGACGAGATGCTCGACGGCCTGCTTACGCCGCTCAAGCTCGCCCGCCGCCTCCACGCCCGCAGCACGCAGCCGCGTATCGGCGAGCTCAAGGAACCGCTGATTGGAGGCGTCGAGCGCGCGCGCTGAAAGGGCCTCAAAACGCTCGACCATAGCCCGCTCGGCGTACGCGAGCTTGTCTTCTGCGGCCTTGGCGCGGGCGATGAGCGCGGCCTGGCGGGCGGTGGCGAGCGCGAAGCCCAACACGACGCCGATAAGCAGCCCGGCAAGGAGTCCCGCACTCATGACCTGATCGTTGCACGGACGCGGGCGAATCGTTCTCCACGGCGCGGCACGAGTTCGGTTGTGCGCCGTCCCCGAATCCGTCCGGAAGGTTGTCACGCGGCGGCTGCACCGTGAGAATCCGGACATGTCCTCCTTCCGGCATGACCTGTCCCTGCGCCCGGACGCGCCCCCGACCCGGCGCGCGCGGATCTTCAACACGATCATCCGCAACTCCGGGCGGCGGCTGTGGGCGTCGTCGGCCTCCACCGACGACGGGCTCGTCCGCTTCCGCAGGATCAACGCCGCGCTGCGCAGCAGGGCTCCCCGGGGCGTCAGGATCACGCCGCACGTGTTCGAGGACTTCTCCGCCGAGTGGGTACGCGCCGGCGAGACCGACGACGGCAAGGTCGTCCTGTATCTGCACGGAGGCGGGTACTTCTTCGGCAGCCCGATCATGTACCGGGGCCTTTCCTGGCGGCTCTCGGCGGCCACAAGGCGGCCCGTCCTGGTGCTCGACTACAGGCTGGCCCCAGAGAACACCCCGGCTGACGCGCTCGAAGACGCCGTCACCGCTTACGACTTCCTCCTGGCGATGGGTTACGCGGCCCAGGACGTCGTCGTAGGAGGGGACTCCGCAGGAGGGCACCTTGCGCTGTCCCTCCTGCACGCGCTCAAGCGGCGGGGGAGCGAGCTGCCCTCGGCCGTCGTGGCGATCTCGCCTTGGGCCGACCTGCTGTGCGCGTCGGACTCCCACACCGCCAACGCCGACGGCGACCACGTCATCCCAGCCGTCAAGCTCAAGTGGCTCGGAGAACAGTTCTGCAAGGCCGCCGCCGAAGGGGACCCGCTGTTCGACCCCGTGCACGGCGACTACAAGGGCTTCCCGCCCCTCATGCTGATCTCCAGCAGCACAGAGATCCTCCGTGACGACGCCCGTAACGTCGCCGCGAGGGCGGCCGCCGCAGGGGTCGAGGTCGTCCACCGCGAATGGAATGACCAGGCGCACGTCTTCCCCGTCTTCGCCGACTACGTCCCGGAAGGCAAGGCCGCCATAGCCGACATCGCCGAGTTCCTGCGCTCGCGCTGAGCACTAGACTCACCTGACGTGAGCCTTTCGATCGGGATCGTCGGACTGCCCAACGTCGGCAAGTCCACGCTGTTCAACGCCCTGACCAAGAACGACGCGCTGGCCGCGAACTATCCGTTCGCCACCATCGAGCCGAACGTGGGCGTCGTCGGCGTGCCCGACCCCAGGCTCGGCAAGCTCGCCGAGATCTTCGGCTCCGCCAAGATCCTCCCGGCGACGATCGAGTTCGTCGACATCGCCGGCATCGTCAAGGGCGCCTCCGAGGGGCAGGGGCTCGGTAACAAGTTCCTGGCCAACATCCGCGACACCGACGCGATCTGCCAGGTCATCCGGGCCTTCAACGACCCCGACGTCACCCACGTCGACGGTGACACCGACCCGCTGCGCGACATCGAGACGATCAACACCGAGCTGATCCTCGCCGACCTCCAGACCATCGAGCGGGCCCTGCCCCGGCTGGAGAAGGAGGTCAAGCTCAAGAAGGACAAGGACGCCCCGGCCGTCCTGGAAGCCGTCAAGGCCGCCGAGGCCAAGCTGAACGAGGGCGTCACCGTCTTCGCCGCGGGCCTCGACCGCGCCCTCCTGCGCGAGCTCCACCTCCTGACGGCCAAGCCCTTCCTGTACGTCTTCAACCTCGACGACGACGAACTCGGCGACGACGCCCTCAAGGCCAAGCTCCGCGACATGGTCGCCCCCGCCGAAGCGATCTTCCTCAGCGCCAAGATCGAGTCCGAGCTCATAGAACTCCCCGACGACGAGGCCCTCGAACTCCTCCAGTCCATGGGCCAGGAAGAGTCCGGCCTGGCCCAGCTCGTCCGCGTCGGCTTCGACACCCTGGGCCTCCAGACCTACCTCACGGCGGGCCCCAAAGAGGCCCGAGCCTGGACCATCAAGAAGGGCGCCACCGCCCCCGAAGCCGCCGGCGTCATCCACTCCGACTTCCAACGCGGCTTCATCAAGGCCGAAATCGTCTCCTTCGCCGACCTCGTCGCCGAAGGCTCCATCCCCGCCGCCCGCTCCGCCGGCAAAGCCCGCATGGAAGGCAAGGACTACACCATGCAAGACGGCGACGTAGTCGAATTCCGCTTCAACGTCTAGCGGTCGAACCGGACGCTTATAGCACCGCACGTCGCTAAGCGCAAAGCCCCAGCTCACAGCCCATGCGGCCCGGACACTCTTCGGAGTTGTCCGGGCCGTTTCGGTGTCTTTCGGGATGCCGTGCTGACTTGGTGCTGACCCGCCGGACGGCCCTCGGCGGCAATGAACGGTCGCGTGCGGCCCGCCGGATGCATCGCAACAAACCGCAACACCCTTGACGATCAACCGGCCCCAACAAGAGCCTGAAGGGGCGCAACAGGCTGCAACACTGAGACGGGAGCACGTCATGCGGATTACCTTGATCGGCAAGGACCCTGAGTCGAACCCGACCGGTTCGCCGACCATCTATCGGACGGACCGGGGGTCGTGGCTCGTGCAGGGTTGGGAGGTCACGGATGCCGACATCCTCGCCATGCTCAACATCCCCGAGGGCGAATCGGTCGTGGAGATCCCGGACCGGATGATCCAGTTCTTCAGGGCGTTCTTCGAGGAGGAGGCACGTGCGGCAGGTCGAGTCTGAGGAGTTCGAACGGCTGCTCACCGACTTCGAGCGGGAAGCCGTCCATCTGGAGACCCGAGACGCGTACGGGACGGCCGTGGAACTGCCGCACATGGCGAAGTGGGCGGCAGGCGAACCAGATGACCTGTCGTGGCTTCAGGGGTGGTGTGAGACGTTGCGGGAGCATGGGCGCGCCGGACGCTCTGTGCGGCGCGCTCGGATCGTCTCAGAGCCGCTCAGCGACTATCAGCGGTGGTCGCACAGCATCGCTCATCCGATGGTGGACGCGGGGGAAGACATCCGGTGGGTTCCCCGCCGTCTTGTGTCGGGTGTCGGCATCCCCGGCAACGACTTCTACCTCTTCGATGACCGCACGGCGGTCTTCCTCCACTACGCCGGAAGTGGTCTGTCCGTCGGCATGACGGCAACGGAAGACCCCCGAGCCATCGGCCTTTGCCGCACCGCCTTTGAGGCCGTCTGGGGCTTGGCCACCCCGCACCGTGACTACCGTCCCGTCTAGCTCGGCGAAGCAGGCGCGCGTTGCCCTCGGCGCGCGCCTGCGTGAGCTGCGCAAGGAAGCGGAGCTGTCCGGGCGAGAGTTGGCACGCCTGGTCGGCTTCCACTACTCGAAGGTGAGCAGGCTGGAGACCGGTTCGCAGTCCCCGACGGATCGGGACATCCGAGCCTGGTGTGTGGCTTGCGGGGCCGGAGATCAGGCACCGGACATCATCGCCACAGCCCGCGCGGTCGAATCGGCCTATGTCGAGTTCCGGCGGCAGACACGGGCGGGCATGAAACGGCTCATGACGTCCGCTGTTCCGCTCTACGAGCGGACCCAGCACTTCAGGATCTACGAGCACAACGTGATCCCCGGTCTCTTCCAGACTGCCGAGTACGCAAGCGCGATGCTGTCGTTCTGGATCGACTTCCTGGAGACGCCCAACGATTTGGAACAGGCGTTGCACGCGCGAATGGAGCGCCAGAAAGTCATCTACCAGGGTGGGAAGCGCTTCGCTGTACTGCTCGAAGAACAGGCCCTCCGGACGTGGTTCGGCACGGCGGAGGTGCAAGCCGGACAACTCGACCGGATGCTAGCCGTCATGGGCCTGCCCAGTGTCTCTCTCGGCATCATCCCGATGATGAGCGAACGAACCGCTGTCGGCTCGGCAGGCTTCTGGATCTTCGATGACTCCCTCGTCTGCCTGGAAACCCCGACCGCCTCAATCGAAGTGACGCGCCCTCAGGAGATCCGCCAATACGCCCGGATGTTCGACGTGCTGAAGACCTCTGCCGTCTACGGACGGGACGCCCGAGCGCTGATCACGAAGGCTCTCGACGAGCTTTAGCGCAACAACTCGCAACACGATGGACCGTGTCTATTTCGCGCTTTTAGCGTGCCCGTATGCGTGATGAGGAGCCGAGAGAGGCCACCGAACAGGAAGCGCCGACAGCACCGGTAGCCGAAAGGCTCGGGCGGGTTGTGACGGCAAGGCAACTGCTGAATCTGGCCGCAAGGGCTGGGGCCGTCGGGGAGCTGGAAGCGCTCGGCGGCTCGGCCGTTCGGGTTCGCCCGGTGAGCGATGTAGAGCTGTACGCGGACGGCTTTACCGTCGATCCAGCGAAACCTGCCCCCTTGGAGTATCAGGGCCCGCTTGAGAAGCCTCCGGCGGCTGTTGTTACCGGGGAGGTGGGGCGCATCGTCGGCGAACTGCTCGATATCGCGGACCAAGTCCGAATCTGCCCGCAATGCCCGACGGCAATCGGCGGGTTGTGCTTCGAACACTTCGGGACCGTTCGGGGCATCCTGCCGCCGGAGGTGAAGGGGTGAGCCTCTCTGATCAGCTCTGGAGTCTGGTTCTTCATCTCGTTGCCGGGGGCGGTGCGTGCGTTCTGGTCGGTCTGTTTGCCGGGCACATGGGCGCGTTGCGTGTCGTTCTGGGATGGGTTCGAGTGGCCCGCCGTTCCGTCTTCGGGGAACGTGGCTAGTGCGCTGGTACGTGGGCGGGGAGAGGCCCCCGCGTATCGAGCGCCCCACCGATGGCGTGGTCACCGATCCGGGCATGGCGCTCATGCTCATCCTCGACAGCATCCCGACAGCGCGTGACATCTGGGAAGGGCGAACAGAGCAGGCGAACGCACCGCTCACGCCGGATGAGGTGGAGCAGTTGAACGACTACATCGACCGTCGCGGCGGCATCGCCGCCGACATGAGAAGGAGACGTGCATGATAGTCCCTCCGGAGAACGCGCCGCCGCCGGAATTGCAGCGGTTCGGGGGCCTCGGATGCCGATTCGGTTCGGGCAGGAAGGCGCAGGGCCGCCCCGGCGGACCGCCCTGCGCCGACTGTGGCGGACAAGACCTATGAGCGGGTGTCGGTTTTGGAAGGCCGGGTGGGGCAGAACGGCGTCTTGTTGGGGGAGATCGCTGAGCGTTTGGCCCGTTTGGAAGCCATGTTGACGACGCCTGCGGTCCACGGTCCGGCTGTGAATCACAACGACCCCGCACACGTGATTGGGCTTGGCTGCCCCGCGAGTTGCATCACTCCGAAGTTCACCAACACACGCGTCCGGAACATTCTTGAGCAGGACCGAGAGCTTCGGCTGTCTCCGATATCGTCCGGGCCGTCCAAAGCTCGGCTCTCCTGACGGGAGCGGGTGGTTCTGGCCGAAACTGGGGTGCGGTCTCGCAGAAGGAAGCCGTCGAAGTGCTATGCGAATATCTGCTGCTCTCCGGCTCGGCCGAGAATTGACGTGAATGGCTAGCCGGCAAGTCATTGCATAGAAATGCAGAAAGCCCCGCACCGGATAGGTACGGGGCTTTAGTAAAGTTAAGTGGCCTTAACTACCTGGACCGATTCGGCTTCGGCGACCGAGGCACCGGCAACGCGCATGGTCAGCCTGAAGCCAACCTGATCAGAATCAAACCTGGCATCCTCTGAGATCCTAACCTGCGCATTCTTGCGAATTCCGACATTGATCCGAGAGCCATCGGCGACGATAGCGGTCTTGGCCGGAATGAAGCTGGTCGGAAGGATCGGCAGGCCCCAAGCGGTCGTCTTGGGGCTGTCGGTCGGGCTACCAGCCTGATACGTGCCAGTCCCGGAAGCCTTCTCCTTGCGCAGAGCGGCCGCAACGTCAGGGGCCGCCCAGATGACCGAGGGCACACCGTTCACCGCCTCAATCCGCGCCACAGCGTCCGCGAGGTCATCGAACGTGATGACCGTGGAACCGGCCGAAAGAGTGGTGGTGATGCCCTGGCCAAGAATGCCCTTGATCGGGTTGGTTCCAGAACCAGTGAAAGCGTCCTTATCGAACTTGAGGGAGGCGTCACGGAACATGTTGTCTCCGATGACGCGCCGCATGTCGATAGCGGAGTCCTCCAGAACTTCATTCGAAGCCCACTGGATCTCTCCAATTTTCTTAGGCTCGAACTTCACCGATCCCCAAACCATGTCCCCGGTCGGAATGGTCTGCCCCTCGGCGACATAATCGCCACCGGACGTACCGATCAGCTGGGGGACCTCGAAAAGGGCGGTTTCGAACGGGATCACGTTCGCGCCGGGAATGCCTCGGAGGAAGGTGGAACGCTGCTTGAGCGCGTCAATGTAGTGGCCCGCCATCGAAGACGGGACGGTGTAGCCACCGTCAGAGGGGACCCCTTCGGAGACCATCCGGTATTCGGTCAGGGACGGGATAAGTCCGCGCCACTCCCCGATGGGGCCGGGTTGTCCCTGCCGGGCAGAGCGCTGGAGTTCGGCCAGTTTAGCCCCATACACGGGGGCTTCAGCCTCACCCTTTGCGCGCTCGAAAGCACCCTGGGCCTGCTCGGACAGGTCGCGAATGTCCTCGGCGAGTTCGTAAACTCGCTTCACCGCCGACTCACTAGAAATATCGCGGTTCGCCGCAACGGACCAGAGTTCCGAGGAAAGGGTATCGCGCTGATTGAGGGCGGCGATTCCCTGCTGGGTATACATGCTGTCGCCAAACTTCTTGAATGCGTCCATCATCGCACGGGCGCCATCCTCGGCGGAAAGAGCGGTGTTGAGAACGTCCCGTCCTTCCGGGAGTCGAGGCTGAACGGCATTCACCAGGTCTAGGGTCCGCTTAGTCATACCCTTGGGTGCGCCGCTGATGACAGCAGCAATTTCTTTCTCGTTAAGGCCACGGTTACCATCAGCCTTGGCAGCATCGAAGATCTGTCGGATTTCAGGCTTCACTGACTTCTCCTAGCTAGGCGGCCTTAGCCGCTTTATCGTAGTTAAAATGGTCGCCAGCCTGGGTGAGTCGGCGCATTTCTGCGCGTGCTACGTAGGCCAAGCGCTGGCGGTTTACCCTTGCCGTCATGCGGCATTCATCACCGCAGTACTTCGGGGGTGCCCCCGGGCCGTAACTGTGGGGGAAGTTGCCCCCGCAGGTCCAGCAGGTCAGGTAGACGTGCATGGTTCTCCCTCTTCATCCACCCACTAAAGACCGGTTAGAGACCGGAATCCGTACCAGCTACCGCACTGGTTTTCGGTGCGGGTTGTGTCCCACCAGTTCGGGCTAACCTGCGCGCATTCAAGCGTGGATAAAGGCGCGGGTGTCGAAAAGAGGTCTCTCGAAGTTTCAGACCCGCCCTCCCCCTGCCGGGGGTCCGGGGCATGGGCCGTAGGCCGTCAGTGTCTTAGCGGCCGATACTGGGCCGCATGGATAGGGAATCGCGGCGTTGACGCCGCTCGCCTCCACAGGTGGATAGGCACGCCGGATAGGCGGGCCGCAACGGTCGATTAGCCCCATGGCCCATGTCGGCCCGAGGGGCTCTGAGAGCTTCCCTAAGGCCCGCTGGGATGGCGGGCCGTCTACTTGAGTGCGCTTGGAAGGCGCACGCCTGTAGGGGGTTGTCGGCGGCCGACACGGGGCCGCTTAAGCGGTAGCTAGCTATGAGATGCGCCCGGGCCAAGGGCGCATCTCCTTAAGGCGTAGCCGCTCCCTCGGCGGCTACGATTCCTGAGTCTCTTAAGGTAGAGCCCCGCTCGGCGGGGGTTCTCATCTGCCTTCGTCGGTGCTGCCCGGATGGGCAGTGCCTATGGGGTGCGAGAGTCCGCCGGTAGGGCGGAGCTCTCTGGCTCCCTCGGTCGTTCGGTGGAGGCAAGCCGTCCCAACGGAGGACGGCTCTTATCTAATCTAATTAATATGCGATCCTTGTGGGATCGCTAATGAGATTGTGTACGCCTGTGCGTACTACCCATATACGTCGGCGCGTACATCCCGGTACGCGTAGACGTACGCCCAAGGTCGCATGTCGGCCGGGGCCGAAGCCTCTTAGGGCTTTCCGGTGTAGGACCTATAAGCGGCCCGTGCGAGCTCGAATGGTAGGTCGGCCCAAGGCCACCCCTCGGGGCCATGGCCGCTGAGAAACCATGTCTTCTGTTCAAGGTTGAGCTCAACCTCTTCGAGGGGAATCACCGGAGCGGGCTCACCCGATGGCGGCATTTGAGACACCCTCTGCCGCTCTGCCGGACCGGGGACTTCCCAGGCATCGGATGCATCGTGTTCGGGGCTGAGGAGAGCTTTCACGGCCTTCTGGGCGTCGGCAGGTCGCCGATTCGCCCTGACGGCCTCCAAGATGTCCTCCGGCGCGGTCAGTTCGTAGATGACCACGCCCGCTGCCGTCCTGTTGCCCGTGTCGCGAAGGTAGCCGAGTTCGATGAGCTTGTTCTTGTGGGGGTGGACACTGTTCGGGCGGCGGAAGCCGATGCCCTCGGCGATCGTGGACAGCGAGGGGAAAACACCTGATCCGGTCTTGTAGTCCCCGAATCGCGCGAACGCGTCGGCGACCAGAAGGGTCGCATTGACGATCCGTGGATCATTGAAGGTGCAGCTTTTCCACGTGTCGTGATCGACGCGAATCGGGTCTCTCACGCGGCAGGCTGGATTTCGTACCACTCGTCAAGCTCGGAGCGGCGGATACGCAACTGTCCGCCGAGCTTGCGGAACGGGATGCCCTGCGCCCGCCAATGGTCGTACAGCCACGACCGTTTCAACGCGAAGTAGTCGGCGACCTCAGGAATCCCCATCAGGGGATCGGCCGTGGAACCATCTCTGTTGCGGTTCAAATGTTCCCCCTGTGGTGGTGGCGCGTGTTGCCTACGCGCCTATTCGGTCATGAAGTGTGGTCTTCTGTGTCGGCCTTCCCGTTTGGTCCGACACGTTGAAAAGTAGGGCAGCGGATGTTGTCGCGGCAAGGCGAGAGGCATTCCTTGCCGCAGTGGCCTAAGTCACCCCCCTCGTCTTTGCCCGTTTAAACGCCGAAAGTCGCCACGGCGCGGCACCGGGGGGTGTTGGTTTCTTGATCCGGGTTCTTACTCTTAGCGTCCGGAAAACCGGCGTCCGGTACACCGAATGCCGGAATCCCGGCATTCGGTGCGACCAGGGCCGTAGTGACACCGACACGCGGCGGCCACCTGGTGTCGTGTGTGCTAGGGTCTCGGCTCATGGAAGAGATCACGCAGGCCGACGCCACGGCGTACGGCCTTGAACTACCCGACGGGTGGACGCTGTGGAAGCGCGTCCCGATGGGCTCTGACCTGGTCGAATGGCTGCTCATCGGCGTCTACACGGTTCTCGGGTGGCGGGTCGAAATCGTCGCCGACCTGAGCGCCCCCTACACGGGGCCGAGTGCCGTCAACGTGACCCCCGGCGATGGGGACGCCGAGTCGGACGGCGTCACCCTTGACGTCTTGCGGGCCGTCCCGTTGGGCGACGCCCGAAAGGTTCTGTCGGAATGGTCGGCTAGAGTCATCGCGGCAGTCACGCCCGAACGGGGCCCGCTGCCCCTTCCCGAAAGCGTCACGACGCCCCACGACTACGCGGTAGTTGCCGCCGCGTACGTGGCTCTCGTCAACGCCGGGGAACGTCGGCCCATTCACAGGATGGCCGAATCCTCCGGGGCATCACGCAACACGATCAGCGCCCGTGTCCGGCGCGCCCGTGACCGGCAATACATCGTTCAGACCGGAACCGGGGCGAAGCTGCGCGCTGAACTGTCCGCCCGGGCAATCGAAATCCTCAACGAACAGGAGAAGTGAGTGGCTAGCGTCCTGAAGAAGTGCGAGTGCCCCGAGCCGAAGTTCAAGTGCGGGCACCCGTGGACCGTCCGCTACCGCGAGCCCGGCGGTAGGGCGGCCTCGCAGAGGGAGAAGTCGTTCCGGTTGAAGAAGGAGGCCGACTTCTTCGCGAACAAGGTCGAGAGCGACAAGAACGCCGGGGTCTTCATCGACCCGGAGCGGGGCAAGATCCCGGTGAAGGTGTGGGCCTACACGTGGTTGGACGGGCACGCGGTCGCCGAGCAGACCCGGCGGAACTACGTCGGGTTCATCGAGAACCACCTGATTCCGCAGATGGGCCGGAAGACGATCGCGGCCGTCACGGCCACGGACGTCCGCACTCTTCAGCGGAAGATGCGGGATGGCGGCCTTGCGGCCTCGACCGTGAACGACCGGATCAACATCCTCCGCACGATGTTGAACTTCGCTGCCAAGGACAAGCGGATTGCGGAGAGCCCGTGCGCTGTGGTCAAGCCTCTCAAGGCGACCACTGCGGCCGTGGACGAGGACAAGATCCCCACCCTTGCCGAGGTCAACGCGATCCGCGCGGCGATCTCTCCGCAGTACCGGTTGACGATTGACTTGATGGCGGGCGCTGGGCTCCGCATCAGCGAAGCCTTGGCGTTCGCGGATGACAGCCGTCGGGATGGGTTCCTTCGCATCAAGCGGCAGGTGAGTTCGAAGTCCACCGCCGGTAGCAGCAAGACCCGGTTCGCCCCGTTGAAGCACCGTGTCGAAGGGGAGTACCGGGACGTCCCGACCGCCCTGTTCTTGGACGAGGAGATCGACGCCCACCTTGAAGAGTGGGGGACGAAGGAAGTGGACGGCCTGAACGTCTTCTTCTCCCCGCGTGAGCGCGGCAAGGGGTTGATGCCTACGGCGACGTCGTACGGCTACCACTTCAGGAAGGCTGTGGAGAAGGCTGGGCTTGAGGGCAAGGGGTACACCCCTCACAGCCTCCGGCACTTCTTCGCCTCGACGGCGCTGGGCAACGGTGTGCCGATCCTCGAAGTGTCCCGGTGGCTGGGGCACCGGTCGATCAAGACGACTGCCGACATCTACGGGCACCTCACCCCCGAGGCCCCCGACCGCTTCCGGAAGATCATGCAGGGCGTGTTCCGCCCCGCCCCCGCGCTGACCCTCGCGGCCTGACGGCTGCGCGTGCTGACTTTGTGCTGACGTGCTGACTATGAACAGCTTGAAAACCGGTTCTGACCAGGGAAGGAGCAAAACTGTTGGATGTTCCGCTTCAACGTCTAACAGCTGAACCAACCGCTGCCGAACACGCAGGTCAGAAGGGGTCGAGCCCACCCGGGCTCGACCCCTTCGTCGCACCCGTGCTGGATCGGTGCTGGGTGAGCGTCCCCCGGAACACTCCTCGCGGACCGCGATCGCCCCATCGAGCCGGGACGCGCTCGACACCCCACCACACAAGGCTCGCCCCCTCAGCTGTTCCGTCCACGTGAGTGCGTCGCCAAAGCGACACCCTCCTTCCTCGCAGTCCCGAAGGGACTGCGAGGGCGGTCTCGGGGTACTCGGGTTCTCCGCAGTCCCGAAGGGACTGCGGAGAACCCAGGGGTGTGCGGGGACGTAGTCGGTTTCTCGCGGGTCCGGAGGGGCGGGGAGCTTCGAGAGTGGGCGGGGCGTGGTCGTCTTTCCCGCAGTCCCTAAGGGACTGCGGGTGGGGTTAGGGGGTTGTGGCGGTCAGGGGAGGTTGGCGGAGGGTGGAGCGGGTGATGAGGAGGGGGGTGGCGAGGGCCACGGTGAGGGTGAGGAAGACGGTGAGGGCGGGGATCGTGGGGGAGAAGTCGGGGAGCCAGCTGTCGGTGCGGGCGTAGGAGTAGGGGAGGACGGTAGCGGCGGCGGCGAGCAGGCCGAGGAGGGTTCCGGCGAGGGCGAGGGCTGAGGATTCGAGGGCGACCATGGCCAGGATCTGGCCGGGGGTGGCCCCGGCGAGGCGGAGCTGGGCGAACTCGCGGCGGCGGGCCGCGGTGGAGGTGGCGAGGGTGTTGACGAGCAGAATGCACAGGAAGGCGGCGACCATGCCGGTGATGACGTAGTTCAGCGTCCTGACGAGTTCCGTGCCCTCCTCGGGCAGCATGCCCTGCGACGCGGTCGCGTCGACCTCCTGGAGGGCGAGGGTGCCGACGGCCATGCCGAGGAACAGCACCACGGGCGCGAGCGCCGAGGACAGGTGTCCTGTGCGCGCCCGTAGGTTGCCGCGCGCCAGCGTCGCCGCCGCGCCCGAGCCGGGCACGCGCAGGCCGCGCACGAGCACCGGGGCGAAGCAGGCGAGCGCGACGGCCGCCAGGATGTCGATGTAGCCCGCGAGCGCCTGCGCCTCGAGCCCGAGGTCGGGCCCGACCACGACAGTCAGCGCGAACAGCACGGCGGCTCCGGCGAGCAGGAGCACGCCGCACACCGCGCGGCGGGCCGTGAGCCGTGCCGTGGGGGCCGCGGCCTCCGTCATGGACTCCACGACACGTACGCGGGCCGCCCTGCGCGCGGCGATGAACGCGGCGCCCGCGGCCGACAGGACGGTGATGCCGAAGCCCTGCCCGAGCGCGGTGGCCCCGAAGACATGCGTCACGTCCGGCGTCACCTGTCCGCTGTCCTGGACGAGGCCGAGCACGGTCCGTCCCCCGAAGACGCCGACGGGGATCGCCAGCGCGGCCGCGACGACCGCGAGGAGCAGCACCTCGGCGAGGATCATCCGGGTGAGCTGGCGCGGCGTCGCCCCCGCGCTCTTCAACAGCGCGACCTCACGGGCCCGCTGCCGGATCCCAAGGGTCGTCGTCGTGACGGCGGCGAAGCCGACGAGCAGAAGGCTCCACCCGCCGACGACCCCGCCCATGATCGTGAGCGTCTCGGCGCTCGCCGCGTCGAGACCCGGCGTGAGGCCGGTGTCGAGCAGCGAGCCGAACGACATGACGAGCGCGGCCCCGAGGAACAGCGCGAGGAACACCGCGACGAACGCGGCGGTGCGATGGCGCAGTGAGGAAAGGGCGAGACGGACCATCACTCGCTCACCGCCCGTCCCGCGCGCGCGACGTCGTCGCCGAGCCTGGTGAGCCGCTCCGCGACGGCGTCAGGCGTCGGGTCTGCCATGCGGCCGACGATCGCGCCGTCGGCGAGGAACACCACCGAGTCGGCGTAGGCGGCCGCCACAGGGTCGTGCGTCACCATGACGACGGTCCGCCCGTAAACGCGCACGGCCTGCTGGAGGAGGTTCAGCACCTCGCGCGCGCCGCGCGTGTCGAGCGCGCCGGTGGGCTCGTCGGCGAAGACGACGGACGGCTCGGTCACCAGCGCGCGGGCGATGGCCGTGCGCTGCTGCTGGCCGCCGGACAGAGCGGGCGGACGGTGGCCGATCCTGTCGCCGAGTCCGACTTTGGTGAGGATGTCCCTCGCCCGCGCCTCGTCGGGGCGTTTCCCGGCAAGGCGCAGTGGGAGCGTCACGTTGTCCAGGACGGTCAGTGACGGCAGCAGATTGAACTGCTGGAAGACGAAGCCGATGTGCTCGCGGCGGAACACGGTGAGCTCGGTCTCGTCGCCCGTCATCTCCCGGCCCGCGACGAACACGCGCCCCGCCGTCGGACTGTCGAGTCCCGCCGCGCACTGGAGAAGCGTGGACTTCCCCGATCCGGACGGGCCCATGACGGCCGTGAACGTCCCGGAGGGGAGGGTCAGTGAGACGTCGGAGAGGGCGACGACGCCGGTCGCCGCGTCGCCGTGTACCTTGCGCAGCCCTTCGAGCCGCAGGATGTCCTGAGTCATGACGGCAGCGTCGTCGCCGCCGCTGACCGTGCGCTGACGGCGGGCTGACCGTGGTCCTTCGGGGTCGGTCAGCCCGCCGTGCTCGGCGACCCTCCGGGGTGGAGAAGGGCCGTCGCGGGAAGGGGGCCTTCGTGGAGCGGGGACTCCTTGGGACGCGACACTAGGGCGTCGGTTCGCGTTTACCAACAAGTCACGTAATCACGGTCACATCATGCCTGGACGACCATCCGATAACGCATCCGTCACTTCGGTTTTTCTTTGGGAACCTCACCGGCGGCTCACGGGCGGAAAACGGCGGCGTCGCGGGAATTGCACGACCGTCTCGCGCGCGGGAGCGGCCGCGGCGACGGGCGTCTGGGAGTTGTCCACAGGGCGTTCCGCGCGGTGACGGAAAGTGTGTGAGGGTGGAGGCGACGACGCGGATCAAGACCGGGTCGGCATGAGATGTGGAGGTTTGTCGTGGTCGGGTGGGGTCGGAGTGAGATGTGGGGCGTAGTGCGACATGCTAAGCGCGCGCCGAGACTGGGCATTCTGAGCTGTAGCTGGAACAATTCCCACGCGTGGCTAGGCTTGGGGCCACGAGAACACTGGGAGCGCGCCGATCGGGGGTCAGGCGCATTAGGCGGAGGCGTGCATGGCTCGCAAGTCGGCTGTCGAGGACGAGCCCGAAGTCGGCTCTGCCGCGCTCGACGAAGCCTGGGACGAGCCGCGTCGGCGCGCGAAGAGGTCGTGGAGCGGCGGGGGCGGACGCTGGTGGATCTGGATCGGACGCGCGCTGCTGTGGGCGTTCGTCCTGGTCGTCGTCGTCAACGGCATCCGCGCGCCCTTCGAGCGCTTCACCGCGGACACCCCCGCGGTGTTCGACTCCGGCAAGGGCAACGAACCGGGCTTCCCGGTCGCGGCTGCCTCGTCCTTCGCGCTCCAGTTCGCCGAGGTCTACCTGAACTACGACGCGGCGGCGACCGGAACCCGTCAAGACCGGCTCGCGCGCTTCCTCCCGGAGGGGGCGGACGCGCAGTTCGGCTGGAACGGGCTCGGCCAGCTGTCGGCCGCACAGCTCCAGGTGTACGAGGTGCAGGTGCGCGACGTCCACCGGGCGACCGTCGAGGTGATCGCGCGGCTCGGCACACGCTGGATCCGCCTCGCCGTGCCCGTCTACAGCGACGCCGGCCGCTTCGTGGTGTCCGAGCAGCCCGCGCTGCTGGAGGCCCCGGCCAAGGCGCAGCTGCCGGCGAACCCCGGCTACGAGCACGACACCGAACTGGAAGCCAAGCTGCAGAACGACCTCACAGGGTTCTTCCAGGCTTACGCGCAGAGCGACCCGGTCAACCTGCGGCGGTACACCGTCGGCAGCGACATCACCGGACTCGACTCCGCGGTCACGTTCGGCGCCATCGTCGAGGTCGACGCCCCCGTCGGCGACGCCGACGAACGCGTCGTCACCGCGACAGTCCAGTGGCGGGTGCCGCCCACGGAGGCCAGGGGCGAAGAAGGGCTGCTGCCCCAGACCTACGAGCTGACCGTGGTGAAGGGCGACGGAGACCAGTGGAACGTACGCTCGATCCGCGGCGCCGTGCAGGCCGGGTCCTAGAAATGAGGTTGTAGTGCTGTTCCACCATCTGGCGGCGGCTCTCCCCTGGGAGACGCTGGCAGCGCCCGAAGACGGGCTGAACACCGAGGATCTGGCCACCTGGCTGCGGAACCTCTTCGGTCCGCTGTTCCTGGTGATCGTCTCGATCGTCGCGCTGTTCTTCCTGTTCACCAGGGAGATCACCAGATTCGCGCAGTTCATCATGTTGGCGATCGGCATCGGAATCATCTTCTATGTGCCGAACATCATCGAGGTGACGGCCAAGGCCATAGCCACGGCCCTGGGCGTCGATCTGAACTAGGGAGGTAACTCCAGAACCGCCGGGCGGCCGATCAGCGAGGGGAGCGGCGCATGGATCTGCCCACGTACACCAACGTCTGGAGCATCGAGAAGCGGCTGTACAAGCTGTACGACCTGCGGCTGCCGATGCCGCTGCCGCTGGTCACCATCGGCGTGTACGCGGGATCGTTCCTGCCGTGGATCGTCCTGCTCCAGCTGCTGAACGTGCCGTTCGGCGCGCCCTGGCACGTGCTGTACCTGGTGCCGCCCGGCCTCGTCGCGTGGTTGGCGACCCGTCCCGTCATCGAGGGCAAGCGGCTGAACGAGCTGCTGCAGTCGCAGCTGCGTTACCTGTCGGAGCCGCGCACGTGGTGCCGTCTCACGCCGCTGCGCGAACCGCAGCGGGTCGTCGTCGTCGCCCGGGTCTGGCGCTCCCCGGACCAGGCCGCGCCCGCCCTCGAACGCGTCATGGCACGGCGTCCGTCCCCGGCTGCCCAGCCCGCCCCCGCTAAGCCCACGGCCCCGACGAGGCCCGCGGCGCCCCAGCCCCTCGCCGAGTACGCCGCCGAACACGCCCCCGACTTCGCCGCCGCCCACCAGGACGCCGTGGCCCGCATGCAGGCCCAAATGTCCGCCCAACACCTCCCCACCCCAGCCCGCCCCCCCACCACCGAACCCGGCCCCACCCCCGAACCCGGCCCCACCCCCGAACCCGGCCGTGTCCCCGCCAGGCCCGCCGCGCGCCTCGCCGAGTCCGAGCCTGGTTCCGCTAGGCTTCCCGCCCGGCTGTCCGACACCGCGTCGGACTCCGGAGCAAGGCCCGCGGCCCGCTTCGCGGAACCCGGTGCCACGCACGTCGCAGGTGTTGGCCGGTTCGAGGGGGCCGGGGATGGTGCCGGGGGTGAGGAGCGCGGCGCGGGTGTGCCGGAGCCCGAGTCCGGTGCCGCTGCCGAAGACGCTCGCGCGGTCCGCCGTCCGCGTCCGACGGCTCCCACTCCGCGCCAGGAGTGGGTACGCCCGACCCCGCCTCCCCACGAGCGCGCCTCCGAGGCCCCGGCTCCCGAGCGCGCCCGCGTGGTCCCCGGTCAGGTCGTGGCCCGCCGCGACGACGCCACGCCCGTCCCGGCTCCCCGCCCCGCGACCCCGCACTCCGCCGCCGCCATCCCGCCGCCCCGCCCCGCCCAGGCCCCCGGCCCGATCGCGTCCCAGGGCACCCCGCCCACGCCGCCCCGCCGCCCCACCTACCCCGAGGCCCCCCAGCGGCCCGCCTCCGACGCTCCCGTCCCGCCGCGCTTCACCACGCCCGGCCGCGATCGCGCCGCCGAGCCCACGACCCCCGGCACCCCGCCGCTCCCTCAGCAGGAAACCATTACAGATCGGCCGCCACGCCCCGGCACTCCGCAGCCCCCCCTGCGCGAGGACGTGGCCGAGCCCACCCCTGCCTCCGGAGCCCCCCGCCCGACTCCGTCCACCTGGACGGATGTCGAGGCCGCAGCCGCCCGCAACCGCCCGATCCCGCCCGACTCCGAAGCCACCTGGACCCGAGCAGCCGACTACCCGCCGAACCCCCCCAAATCAGACGCCACCCACCCTCAACCCGCCGAGCCGGACATCACCAGCACCGACCACCCCGAACAGACCGTCGCGACCACGCCGAGCCCCGAGCCGGGCACCGCAGGCCCCGATCACACGGAGCCGGACGCCGTGACGTCTGAGCACCCGGAGCCGGGTGCCGTGGAGGCGGAGCGGGCCGCGCGGGCAGTCGCGGGTGCGCCAAGCCTTGAGTCGGGCGTCGCGAACACTGACCGTGCTGAGCCGGGCAGTGCGGGCGCCGACCGTGCTGGGCCGGGTGCCGTGGAGGCGGAGCGGGCCGCGCGGGCAGTCGCGGGTGCGCCAAGCCTTGAGTCGGGCGTCGCGAACACTGACCGTGCTGAGCCGGGCAGTGCGGGCGCCGACCGTGCTGAGCCGGGTGCGGTGGACGCTGAGTACCCCGAGCTGGGGGTCGCGGGTGTGACGCGTTCTGAGCCGGGTGATGTGAAGGGTGATCGCGCTGAGTCGGGGGCGTCGGATGCGCGGCGTTCTGAGCTGGGTGGCGGGGACGCCGGGCGTGACGGGCAGGGTGTTGGGGACGTGGAGCGGTTTGAGGCGGAAGGTGTGGGTGTGGAGCGGTTTGAGGTGGGTGGTGTGGGTGCTGTTTGGCCTGGGGAGGGTGTTGCGGATGGCGAGCGGCCTGGGGTGGGGTCTGTGGAGTCGGAGCGTGGGGTGGGCTTCGCGGGTGTCGAGCGCGCTGACTTGGGCGTTGAGGGTGCTGAGAACGCTGACCTGAGTGTCGAGGGGTCGGACGTTGTGGGTGTGGGGCTTGCTGAGGGAGGTTCTGTGGATGTGGGGCGGGTTGTGCCGGGGTCCGCGCGTGTTGAGCGCGGTGAGTCGGGTGTCGCGGGGGCGGGTGTTGAGGGTGGGCGTCGGGAGGGTGAGGAGCGGGTGTCGGTGGAGTGGTCGGGCGCGGGGTGGAGGGGCAGGGTGCGGGATGAGGGTGCGGGGGGCGATGAGGGCTTTGGCGATGAGGGGGAATTGGGTTCTGGGGTTGAGGTGACTGGTGTGGGTGGGCCCGTGCCGGGTGGGGGTGCGCCGACGACTGTGCCGGATATTCCGCAGGTTCCCGCTGCGTTTGGTGCTGCGGCTGTTCGGCCGCAGGAGGTCCCGGTTGCTGAGGAGCTGACGAGTGGTGCCGGGGCGCAGGAACGTGTGCGTCCGGGTGGTACGCCTCATGAGGGCACTGCTGTAGCCGGGCTGCCGGAGGTTCCTGCTGGGCAGCAGGCGGCTGACCGTGTGGAGCGGGCTACGCCGACGGCCGGGCGGGCGGAAGAGGGTGCGGCTGTGCCCGAGACGGGCGGGGGCTCGGGTGCGGGTCGGCCTGCGGTCGGCGGGGTCGAGGACGCCGTGCGGTCGGGGGGCGCGCAGGCGGGTGGGGGTGCGGGGCGGCCTGTGGTCGAGGGTGGCGAGGACGGTGCTGCCGTGCAGGCCGGTGGGGGTGCGGGTGTACCCGGGAGGGTGCGGGGGGCGGATTCTGTGGCTAATCGGACGGATCACCAGGTGTGGCCGCCGGTGCCCGCGCCGGGCAGGGCGGTGCCGGTCGCGCCCGCTACGGCGCCGGATATCCCTGTTGTGGGGGCGGACGGGGTCGCGGGGTGGCCGGGCAACGAGGCTGCCGGGGTCCGGGACGGCGGTCGGCCCGGAAGCGCTGCCGCCGCGTCTGGCGCGGAGACCGAGGACGCGGGGGCTGCCGCTTGGCGTGCCGCTATGGCGGCCCCGGGGGACGCGCGAGGGAATGAGTCCGTGCGCTCCGAGCGTGGCAGTGCGGCCGAGGACGCCGGACGGCCTGGACCCGACGGCTCCGGCGCGGGCCGTCCCGCGCGCGACGGCTCGGAGGACACGCGTCGGCCTGAGCATGCCGGGAGCGGGGCGTCTGGCGCGGGCCGGCAGGGGCGTGACGGCGGTGCCGAGGGCGCGCGTTGGCCTGGGCGCGATGAGGCCGGGGTCGGGGTGCCCGGCGCTGGGCAGTGGGGCGGTGACGGCGGGGCTGAGGACGTGCGTCGGCCTGGGCGTGACGGTGCCGGGGTCGGTGCGGAGGGTGCGGGGCGTGACGGTGCGGGTTGGCCCGCGCGTGACAGTGTGGAGGACGTGCGTCGGCCTGGGCGTGCCGGGGCCCCTGAGGAGGGGGCGGGGCGTGACGGCGGTGCTGAGGGCGCGCGTTGGCCTGGGCGTGGTGTTGGTGAGGCTGGGGCTGGTCAGGCTGGGGATGGGCGGGGTTGGGGTGGGGGGGAGGGGAGGGCTTATGGGCCGTTGCCGTTTGCGGACTCCATTGGGGGAGAGGCCGGGGCGGAAGGGGAGGGCTTGGGCTCGGAGGGGCCAGGGGAGCGGCCCGGGAGTTTTGGGGAGAGGGTTGTGCGGCCTCGGATTACGGCTGTTGAGGGAAATCTGGGCTTCGGGTCGGGGAGCGGGGGCGATCGGTCGGTGTGGCCGGGTGAGCTGCCCGAGCCCGTCCAGGGCAGGGCGGTGAAGCCGGAGCCGCCGCGGGTGATGCCGCCGGAGCGGCCGGCCGAGCCGCCGCGCGAGGTGCGGTCCTCGCCCGCCTCGCCGGTGCGGCCGCGGCCCGCGCCGACGCCGGTGCCGGGCCCGAGGCAGCCCGACCGCGCGCTCGCGATCACCCCGCCCGACCAGCACGCCGAGGAGCAGTCAACGGGCGGGCTCCGCCGGCTGTTCGGCCGGGGCAACCCCGTCGACCAGGACTACGTCGAGCGGTTGCAGCGCCCGTTCCAGGGCACCCGCCGCATCGTCGTGCTCGGCTGCACGGGCGGTGCGGGCCAGACCGTCACGGGGCTGATGATCGGCCACACGTTCGCGCAGTACTGCGGCGAGCCGATCGTCGCGCTCGACGTCAACCCGGGCCCCGGCGCGCTCGCCCGCCGCACCCGCATCGACACCGACGAGACCCTGACGTCCCTGATCGCGGCGGCCGACCAGATCGGCAGCCTCGGCGCGATCCGCCGCTACACCAGCCGCGCCAAGTCCGGCCTCGACGTGATCGCGCCCGGCAAGTACCCCGTCACGGCCCTCGACGACCGCGACTACGCCGAGGCGATCCGCACCCTCGACCGCTTCTACAGCGTCACGATGGTCGACGCCGCCGCCGGCGCGGTCAGCCGGGTCCTGCCGTTCGCCGACCAGCTCGTCCTCGTCGCCCCGGCCAGTTCCGACGCGCCGCGCGCGGTGTCGATGACGTTCGAGTGGCTCGACGGGCACGGCTACGGCGATCTGCGGCAGCGCGCGGTGACCGTCATCAACGGGGTGAGCCGCCGCAGCCAGGCCGACGTGGAGCAGGCCGAGCAGGTCGCCAGGGGCCAGTGCCGCGCGCTGGTGCGCATCCCCTGGGACGACCACCTCAGCCTCGACCGCGCCCCCCGCAACGAGCTGAAGGCGCTGCGCCCGCCGACCCGCCGCGCCTACCTGGCGCTGACGGCGGTCGTCGCGGGCGGTTTCTCGGTCCTGCCCGAGCGCTACCACGACAGGTACAGCGAGCCCTACCCCGACCCGTACGGCGACCCGCCGCACGACGACCCCTACCGCGACGACCCCTACAGCGACAAAGAGAGGGCGCAGTGAGCCGGACGAAGACGAGCCGTCTGGCCGTCCGCTACTTCGACGACAGGATCCTGCTGGCCGACCAGGCCGCCTGGGCCTACTTCCGGCTGCCGACCTTCAGCTACGAGTTCACGACGAACGAGGAGCGCGAGGCGCTGGCGACCAACATCACGATCGCGCTCGCCGCGATCCGGATGCAGGACGCCGAGGTCCACCTGCGGATCGCGCACCGCACCTACCCGGCGGCGGAGTGGGCGCTGAAGCTCGACAAGACGAGTGACGGCGGCCCCGGCTGGCGCTCGTACCTGGAGGAGATGTACGGGCACGTGTGGGCCAAGGACTTCTGGTCCAAGGAGGTCTACCTCGGCGTCCGGCTGGGGCGGCGCGGCGCGCAGCTCCAGGGCTCCCTCGGCACCCTGCTCGGCTTCTACCGCAGGTCGGAGAAGACCCTCGGCCTCACCGACGACGCGATCGACGAGCGCGAGATCAAGCGCTGGACCGAGCAGGCCGAGCGGCTCGGCCGCGCGCTGGGCGGCGGCGCGCTGCGCGCCAGGCACGCCACCTCGCGCGAGGTCGCCTGGCTGTTCCAGCACGCGGTGACGGGCGCGCTGGCCGACCCGCCGCCGTCGGCGGTGCCCAAGCGCCGCTGGGGCGCGGGCGAGATCGAGGCGCTGATCGAGGGCGCGATCCACAACGGCAGGTCGCATCTGCGGATGGAGCAGCCGGGCGGCGAGTCCTTCACGGCCTACCTGTCGTTCGCGCGCTTCCCCGACCTGATGCCGTTCCCCGACGGCGAGCCGTGGCTGCACTACTGCGACTCGCTGTCCTTCCCGGTCGAGATCAGCTCGCGGATGCGGCTGATCCCCCCGGCGATGGCGTCCAAGGACGTCTCGCGCAAGCTCGCGCACGCCCGCGACATGGACGCCCACATCCGCGAGGCCGGGGCCGAGGCCCCGATCGCGCTCGCCGAGCAGATCGACGCCGCCCGCATGCTCGAGCACGGCATCACCAAGGAGCGGCTCCCGTTCGTCTACGGGTGGCACCGGCTCGTCCTCACCGCGCCGACCGAGGAGCTGCTGGTGCAGCGGGTCGACGCCGTCGTCGAGCACTACCGCGACATCGGGATCGACGTCGTCAACTCCACCGGCGACCAGTTCTCGCTGTTCAACGAGTCGCTGCCGGGCGACAGGCTGCGCCTCAACGCCTACGCGCAGCGCCAGCCGCTGCGCACGATCGCGGGCGGCATGCCGGTCGCGACGGTCGACCTCGGCGACCGCACCGACGAGAACGGCGGCGGCTGGACCGGCCCGTACGTCGGCGAGACGCTGGGCCGCGCGCGCAGCATCGTGCACTTCGACCCGCTGGTCGCCGCGGCCCGCAACCGTCCGACGGCCGTCGCCATCACCGGCGAGCCGGGCGGCGGCAAGACCACGCTGGCGCTGCTGCTGCTCTACCAGATGGCGCTGCGCGGCGTCACGATCGCCGCGATCGACCCCAAGGGCGACGCGGAGGCCCTTGTGGAGCTGCTGAAGGCCCGCGGCCGCAAGGCCCGCATCCTGCCCCTGGGTTCGGCGGCTCCCGGCCTCCTCGACCCGTTCAGCTTCGGCGACGACCTCGCCGCGATGCGCACGATGGCCACCGAGACGCTCAGGCTGCTGCTGCCGCGCATGTCCGAGGAGCGCGAGTCGGCGATGATCCAGGCGGTCGGCGCGGTCGCGAACGCCGAGCAGCCTTCGCTCGGCAAGGTCGTCGACTACCTCGAGGCCGCCGATGACCCCGCGTCCAAGAACCTCGGCGCGGTGCTGCGCTCGATGTCGGAAATGCGGCTTGCGTCCCTGTGCTTCGACCCGTCAGGCGGCGACCGTATAGACACCGCCGGATGGACCACAGTGTTCACCCTCGGGGGCCTCACGCTCCCCGACGTCACCATCGGACGCGAGGACTACTCCTACGAGCAGCGTCTCTCCGTCGCTCTCATGTACCTCGTGTCCCAGTTCGCCCGCAGACTCATGCACGGCCTGGACAGACGCCTGCCCAAAGCCATCTTCCTGGACGAGGCTTGGGCCATCACATCGACACCTGAAGGCGCCAAACTGGTGCCGGAAGTGTCGCGCATGGGCCGCTCCCGCAACACTGCGTTGATCTTGGTTTCCCAGAACGCCGGAGACCTGTTGAATGAGCAGGTGACGAACTGTCTCTCGTCGGTGTTCTCGTTCAGGTCAAGCGAACGGGTGGAGGTCGGGCACGTGATGTCACTGCTCGGCGTTGAGGCGTCCGAGGAGCACATGGCGGTGCTGCGCAACCTCGGCAACGGCGAGTGCGTTTTCCGGGATCTGGACGGCCGGGCGGGCCGGATCGGCGTGGATCTGATCTCCGAGGAACTCCAGCGCTGGCTCGACACCAACCCGACCCGGCAGAAGCCGGTGCTGTCCAAGGCGGGGGCGATATCGGCGGGGGCCGACTCAGAGGAGAACACGGGATGAGGCTCCGCCGTCGCGGAAACGCACGCCGCAGGTCACTGTGGCTGCTGCTCTGCATGGCCCTGTTCCTGTTGTGCACCCCCGCGGCGAACGCTGCTCCGACGCCGCCATGGAGCACCAACCCCAATGACGCCTGCGCACCGGCCACGTCGCCCGCGCCCGAGGCATACCTGTCCGGCAGCGACGGTCTCATCAAGCCCCCCGACTACCCCAACGAGCAGCTGAAGGCGACCGCCGCAGAGCAGCTCACCTACTACGACCGTTACGGCACCGCGGGCCAGACCTGGTACGCGGTCGACATGGGGTGCGGCGACGCGATGTCGCTGATGGGCAACTCCGTGGCGAACACCGTGTTCACCCTGGTCCGCGCGATCGACCGCACGACCATCAGCGTCTACCAGTCGGCGGCGTCGGAGTCGCTGCTCGCCTGGCTGAAGAACACCGTCGACGACGTCATCACCGGCATGGGCGAGACCTTCAACGCCCGCTACTGGACCCCCGTGGTGATCCTCGCGGCGATCACGCTCGCGTGGTGGGGCCTGGTCCGCAAGCGCACGTCCAAGGTGGCCGAGGGCACCATCTGGATGGTCGCGGCGATGGTCGGCCTGATGTGGCTGATCGCGCGTCCGGGCGACTTCACGACGCTCGGCACGACGGTCTCCAACGCCACCAGCGCGGCGTTCAACGCGGCGCTTCCGCAGAGCAACGCGGGCACGACGTGCATCCCGACCCCCGAGGGCAAGCCGACGGTCGACTACGCCGAGCTCGACGCCACCACCCGCAACGCCAACGGCCTGTGGGTGGCGCTGGTGTGCAAGCCGTGGCTGATGGGCGAGTTCGGCACGACCGACCCCGAGGCCGAGGTCGTCAAGAAGCACGCGGACAAGCTCCTGTACGCGCAGGCGGTGGACCTCCCGGAGACGTACGGCACGGCGACGCCGGACTTCGGCGACAAGGCCGACGCCTACAAGGAGGTCGCCAAGGACATCAAGGAGAACTACGCGGGCGTCTACCCGGTCTTCCAGGGCAAGCAGTGGACGTCGCGGCTCGCCGTCGCGTTCGGCGCGCTGTTCGCGGCGCTGGTGGCGGGCCTGCTGATCCTGGTGATCTCGGTGACGCTGATCATCGTGAAGATCGCGTTCCTGCTGCTGCTGGTGGCGGGCCCGATCTTCCTGGGGATCGGCATCCATCCGGGGATCGGCCGGGTGATCGCGGTGCGCTGGCTCGAGCTGCTGCTGTCGATGCTGCTCAAACAGGCGGCCCTCATCGGCGTGCTCGCGTTGTTGCTGTGGGCTTACGGGCTGATCCTCGGCGAGGGCCTGCCATGGGGCCTGCAGATCATGCTGCTCGCCCTGGTGACGGGCGCGGCGTTCATCTACCGCAAACCGTTCCAGCATCTGTTCGCGTCGGTCGGGTACTCGGCGGTGTCGCGCAACAGGTCGCAGGAGGAGCTGGAGAAGTCGATCCTCACCGTCCGCAAGAACACGCTGTCGGTGGCGCAGGGCGCCGCCGCGCCGGGCTCGGCGCTGTCGCGGCTCGTGCGGCGTGAGGGCGGCGCGCCCGCGCTGGCGATCGGCGGCGAGGACGGCGGCGGCGCCTCCGGCGGTGGCACGCTCACCAAGTCGCGGGTCGCCGACGGCGGCTCCGGCCGCGCGGCCGACACCGCGCCCCCGCTCAACCTGCCGACGCGCAGGGGCGGCGCGGCGGCGGCGTCCGGCGGCGGTGGCGGTGGCGGAGCTGCGGTCTCCGGCGGCGGAGGCGGCGGTGCGGTCCCGTCCGGCAGGGGAAGGGGCGGCGGCGGGTCCGGTGGCAGGCCGCCCAAGCCCGCGCCGCGCAAGCTCGCGACCGCGCCCAAGCGGCCCGAGCCGGGCACGTCACGGCCGGTCTCCTGGGGCGACAGGGGCGAGCGGGCGCGCCCGCCCGCGCCGCGGCAGGGCGACGTGCCAGCGCCGCGCAGCCCCGGCATCAGGCCGTCGACCCCCGCCCCCGAGGCCCCGCGCGACCAGGCGCCCCCGCTGTGGGCGCGCAGGGTGGCCGACACCGAGCCGCCCGCGCCGTTCTGGCTGAAGCCCTCCGAGCCCTCCGACGACTGACGTGCCATGGATCTGAGCGACGACCGCCAGCGCCGTCTCCTGTTCGCCGGGATCGCGGCGGCGCTGGTGCTGCTCGGCCTCTGGCTGGCGTGGCCGCGCCCCGACACCTCCCCGACGGGCGCGGCGACCCCGTCCGCGACGGCCACCGCCACGCCCCCGCCCGCCCCCGTGACGCCCCCGCCGGGCATCGCGGGCGAGGTCGACCCGAACGCGTTCGACGTCTACCGGCTGCTGCCGTTCGGCCGTAAGGACTTCGCGACGGCCGCGACCACCGCGCAGCGTTTCGTGAGCGCTTACGGCACCTACCGGTTCGACGAGGAGCCGCAGACCTACCTCGACAGGCTGCGCCCGTTCGTCGTCGACCCCGTCTACGCCGACCTGCGCGCCGCCGCCTCCAGCGCGGGCGTGCTCGAGGAGCGCCGCCAAGCCCAGACCGTCGCGGCGGGCAGCGCCTCCCTCGACGCCATCAGGACGTTCGGCACCACGTCGGTGACGTTCCTGGTGACCGGCATCCAGGACGTCGACTCGACGGCGGGCAAGCGCTCGGAGTCCAAGTCGTGGGCGGTCACCGTCCAGAACGAGGGGGGCTCCTGGCGGGTCCACTCGTTCTCCCCGGCCGACGTGGGACAGGCGGGTGAAGCACAGTGAGGCGCAGGCTCATCGCACTCGGCGCGGTCGGCGTGTTCGGCGCGATGTTCTTCGCGCTGCTCGTGGTGCCGACCTTCTTCGGCGCGACGCAGTTCCTGTTCGGCGGTGGCGGCGGCAACGGCAACTGCGTCGACACCGCCAACGCGGCGAACCAGCCGACGGAGGCCGAGGCCGCCCAGGGCATCCCCGCCGACTACCTCGCCCTGTACAAGGCGGCGGGCGAGGAGTACGGCATCCCGTGGAACGTGCTGGCGGGCGTCGGCAGGGTCGAGACCATCCACGGCACCCTGAAGGGCGACGGCGTCCTCAGCGGCGAGAACTACGCGGGCGCGGGCGGCCCGATGCAGTTCCTCCAGGCCACCTGGAACGCGTTCGGCGTCGACGGCGACGGCGACGGCGACAAGGACAGGTACGACCCGCGTGACGCCATCCCCGGCGCGGCCGCGTACCTGAAGCACAACAAGGCCCCGGAGAAGATCCGCACAGCCCTGTTCATGTACAACCACAGCTGGGACTACGTGGACCTCGTCCTCGAGTGGGCCGACAAGTACGCGTCCGGCGACTTCCAGGTCGTGCAGAACGCGGCCCTGCCGGACTGCAAGGACACCGAGGGCCTGCCCGCCTACGCCGACGACCTCGTCAAGACGATCATCGACTTCGCGCTCGCCCAGCGCGGCAAGCCCTACATCTGGGGCGGCACCGGCCCCGACGGCTACGACTGCTCGGGCCTGCTCCAGATGGCCTACAAGGAGGCCGGCCTGACGATCCCGCGCGTCACGTTCGACCAGTGGCCGTTCGGCAAGCGGATCAAGGACGGCGAGGAGCAGCCCGGCGACCTCGCGTTCTTCTCCTCGGGCCCGAACAACGCGCCGGGACGGCCCGGCCACGTCGGCATGGTGATCGGCGAGAACAAGATGATCGTCGCGCGCTGCGCCAAGTGCGATCCGGCGATCGGCGTGTTCCCGTACCGGATCAGGACGCTCGTCGGGTTCACCCGTCCGATGGCCAACCCCGCGGTGATCGCGCAGATCGAGGCGCTCGGCTAGGGGCGGCCCGCCGCGGACCGGGTTGCCCGGCGGGCTCTGGCAGACTGGGCGGGTGCTGTCCGATGACCTTTTCCACCCGCTCGACCTTGACGACGCGCTCGAGGAGGCGGCCGAGGTCGGCGGCCGCGAGGCGGTGGTCGACCTGCTGCTGCGCGCGCTCGACGATCCGCGCGCCAAGGGCGACGAGGCGCTGCCTGAGTACCTCGACGAGCTGATCGACCAGCTCACCGCGCTCAAGCGGTACGAGGAGGCGATCGCGGCGGCCTACCGGCTGATCGAGGTGGACGAGGCGGCGCGCCTCGAGGAGCTCGGCGCGATCGCGCACCTGCACGCGCTGAACGGCGACGCCGAGACCGCGCGTGATCTGCTCGTGCGACTGCGCGGCGAGGTCGAGCCGCTCGAAGGGCTGATGAACACCCTCGTGCTCGCCAACGACCTCGGCGACCAGGAGACCGCGGTCCGCTGGCTCGCCGAGGACCTGCGCCGGGCCGTGGTGGAGGGCTGGGACCCCGATCTCGTGCTCGTGCTGCGCGGCCACTTCCGGCGGCTCGGCGGGTCAGACGCCAAGCTCGAGTCGGTTGTCGGGGCGTATCTGCCGCAGACCGAGCCGGAGATCCCCGGCAAGCGGCTGCCGACCGGCCCGCGTTACGTCCATCCGGGCGCGGACCGGCTGGAGATCGAGCGCGGGATGCGCGCCGACCTGTCCGCGCGCATCGTGACGCCAGAGGGCGCGCTGATCCCGTGGCCGCCGGAGCGGAACGACGCGTGCTGGTGCGGGTCGGGCGCGAAGTACAAGAAGTGCTGCGGGCGGCCCGCCGTGTGAGGGAGGTTTCCTTGTTCGGTTCAGACGGTTCAGACGGTTCGGTCGGTCGAGTGGCGGGCGCGGGCGTGCCCGTCGTGGTGGGCGCGGCGATCATCGAGGGCGGACGGCTGCTCGCGGCGCAGCGGGCCGCCCCGTCGTCGCTGGCCGGGGGCTGGGAGCTGCCCGGGGGCAAGGTCGATCCCGGCGAGTCCGACGAGGCGGCCCTGATCCGCGAGTGCCGTGAGGAGCTCGCGGTGACCGTCAAGCTGCTCGACAGGATCGGCGGCGACTGGCCGATCGGCGAGGCCGGGGTCCTGCGGGTGTGGACGGCCCGCCTGATCGCGGGCCGTCCCGTGGCGCTCGAGCACTCGGCGCTGCGCTGGCTGGGCGCGGACGAGCTCGATTCCGTCGCCTGGCTGCCCGGCGACCTTCCGGTGGTCGACGCCGTCCGCCCGCGCCTGCTGCGCGACCGCTAGATCCGGACCGCCCCGTTGTAGTCGCGCCGGTCGGCCAGTGGTGTGATTTTCACGACATCTCCGGACGACGGCGCCTGCACGAACTTGCCCTCGCCGATGTAGATCCCGACATGGCTGCGGCTCGCGTTGAAGAAGACGAGGTCGCCGGGCCGCAGCGCCGACCTGGCGACCTTCGTCCCCCGGTCCCACAGCGCCCCGGTGTAGTGCGGCAGGCCGGGCTTCCCGGCCTGCGCGAACGCCCAGACGACGAGGCCCGAGCAGTCGAACGCGTCGGGCCCGGCGGCCGCCCAGACGTAGGGGTCGCCGAGTTGGTCGAGCGCCGCGCGGGTGGCCACCGCCGCGGTCCCGCCGCCCCACACGGTGACGCCCTGGTAGGTGTAGGCGTCGCGCAGGTCGGCCTTGACCTGGGTGATCCTCGCGGCGGTGACGGCCCGGGCGTCCCGGATCCGCTCGACCTTGTCGACGGTCTCCTGGAGCCGCGCGCGGGCGGTCTCGGCCGCCGCGTCGGCGTCGGCGGCGGCCTGCGCGGCGGCGTCCCTGCGGGTCTCCAGGTCGTCGGAGGGTGATCCGGCGATGCGCAGGAACGCGGCCTGGAGCAGGTTGACGGGCGGGGGAACGGCGGCGACCTGGTCGACGAGGTCGCGGTGGGCGGCCCGGCGCAGGTCGGCCTCGGCGGCCGCCGCGAACGCGGCGTTCTGCGCGGCGAGCAGTGCCTTCTGGTCGGCGGCTATCTCCTTGTCCAGGTCCCTGACCTGGCCTTCGAGTCCGTCAAGGCGCTGCTGGAGCCGGTCGGGGTCGGGCTTGGGCGCGGCCCCGGCGGGCGGCGCGAGCAGGGGGGAGGCCGCGCCGGCGAGCACGACGGCGGCAAGGGTGAAACGGACGCCCTTCAACGGGGGTCTCTCCTCTCGACGGCCTACCGGGTTAGCTGACGGGTTCGGGCGGGAGGACGCCCTACCGCTGGGGGAGCGGATTCACCCCGGGGGAAACACATGGGTCCCCGGCTCCCCGCGAGGCGCGGGGACTCGGCACGCGCCGCAGCCTACGAAAGACGTCAAATCATGACAAATAACCCAAAAGAGACGGTCAAGGCCGGGGGTGGGGAGGGCGGCCAGCGTGGCACCGGCGGGAAGCCACTAGAATCGTGGGGTACAGCTATCTGCCGCCGCCGGCTCGTGAGTCATCCGATCTTCTTCCACGCGGCGAATCCGACACGAAACCGAGCGTGCCTTCATGCCCATCGCCACCCGTGATGACCTGCGCAACGTAGCCATCGTCGCCCATGTCGACCACGGAAAGACCACGCTGGTCGACGCCATGCTCTGGCAGTCCGGCGCCTTCCGCGACAACCAGTCCGTCGACGAACGGGTCATGGACTCCAACGACCTCGAGCGGGAGAAGGGCATCACGATCCTGGCGAAGAACACCGCGGTCCGCCACGGTGACCTTCTGCTGAACATCATCGACACCCCCGGCCACGCCGACTTCGGCGGCGAGGTCGAGCGCGGCCTGTCCATGGTGGACGGCGTCGTCCTGCTCGTGGACGCCTCCGAGGGCCCGCTCCCGCAGACCAGGTTCGTGCTCCGCAAGGCGCTGTCGGCCAAGATGCCGGTCATCCTCGTCATCAACAAGGTCGACCGGCCCGACGCCAGGATCGCCGAGGTCATCGACGAGGTCTACGAGCTGTTCATGGACCTCGACGCGACCGAGGAGCAGATCGACTTCCCGATCGTCTACGCCTCAGGCCGCGCCGGACGCGCCAGCCTCACCAAGCCAGGCAACGGCGAGATGCCCGACAACGAGGACCTCGAGCCGCTGTTCCAGGTCATCCGCGAGACGATCCCCGCCCCCGCCTTCGACCCCGACGCGCCCTTCCAGGCCCACGTCACCAACCTCGACGCGTCAAGCTACCTCGGCCGTATCGCGCTGTGCCGGGTGCACAACGGCACGATCAAGAAGGGCCAGCAGGTCGCCTGGTGCAAGGCCGACGGCACGGTCGAGCGGGTGAAGATCTCCGAGCTCCTGATGACCGAGGCGCTGGAGCGCAAGCCCGCCGAGTCCGCGGGCCCCGGCGACATCATTGCCATCGCCGGCATCTCCGACATCATGATCGGCGAGACCCTCGCCGACCCCGAGGACCCGCGCCCGCTGCCGCTCATCACCGTCGACGAGCCCGCGATCTCGATGCTGCTCGGCACCAACACCGGCCCGCTGTCCGGCCGCGAGAAGGGCACCAAGGTCACCGCCCGCCTCGTCAAGGACCGCCTCGACCGCGAGCTCATCGGCAACGTGTCACTGCGCGTGCTGCCCACCGACCGCCCCGACGCCTGGGAGGTCCAGGGCCGCGGCGAGCTCGCGCTGGCTATCCTCGTGGAGACCATGCGGCGTGAGGGCTACGAGCTGACCCTCGGCAAGCCCCGCGTCGTCACCCGCCAGGTCGACGGCAAGCTGCACGAGCCCGTCGAGCGCCTGACCGTCGACATCCCCGAGGAGTACCTCGGCGCGGTCACCCAGCTCCTTGCCGTCCGCAAGGGCCGCATGGAGCACATGACCAACCACGGCACCGGCTGGATCCGGATGGAGTTCCTGGTCCCCGCGCGCGGCCTCATCGGCTTCCGCACCGAGTTCCTCACCGAGACCCGCGGCACCGGCATCGCCCACCAGGTCTTCGAGAAGTACGAGCCCTGGTTCGGCGAGCTGCGCACCCGTCCGACGGGCTCGCTCGTCTCCGACCGCGCCGGCGTCGCCACCACGTACGCGATGTTCAACCTCCAGGAGCGCGGCACCCTGTTCGTCGACCCCGCGCAGGAGGTCTACGAGGGCATGATCATCGGCGAGAACTCGCGCGCCGACGACATGAGCGTGAACATCACCAAGGAGAAGCAGAAGACCAACATCCGCTCCTCCACGGCCGAGGAGTTCGACCGCCTCGTCCCGCCGAAGAAGCTCTCCATGGAAGCCGCCCTGGAGTTCATCCGCGACGACGAGTGCGTCGAGATCACCCCCACCGCCGTCCGCCTCCGCAAGGTCGTCCTCGACACCAAGGACCGCGAACGCCAGGCCGCCCGCGCCAAGCGCGCCTAGCACTACCGGGGGGTAGTCCCCCACGCAACAAAGGGCCCGGTGACCTGCGAAAACCCGGGCCCTTTTTGCTGATTCCGCCTACCCTTGAGTGACGGGTTCCCTACGCTGAGACCGGAGCTGAACGTGCAGGGAAAGGTGCGGAAAGTGACAAAAGTCGTTGTGAAGGATTACCCCCTCGTTCTGCCCGACACGCCGTACAACCTCTGGGTCAGCGGGGCACTGGACGACTACCTCCACCCCCCCGAGGACTTCCGGGTCGAGATCATCAACGGGGAGATCGTCTTGTCGCCTGCTCCGGCAGTCCGTCACAACAGGATCGTGCAGTCGATCACCTACCAGTTCAACGCCGCGCACTTCCAGGACCCGGACTTCCCCTGGACCGTGGACAGCGGCAGCGCGGTGAACCTGGTGGGCGTCGGGGACGGGTACGTCCCCGACCTGATCGTGGTCGAGAACCAGGTCTGCGCGGAGGCCGAGGCGGCGGACGTCGGGGTCTGGGTGGCCGACCAGATCGAGATGGCGGTGGAGGTGACCTCCAAGGGGAACCCGCGCGCTGACCGGCCCACTCGTGCGGGAGAGCCGCGGATGAAGTGGTCCGGATACGCGCGGGCGGAGATCCCCTACTACCTTCTGGTGGACAGGGACCCGAAGATCGCGCGCGTCACGCTGTTCTCGGTGCCGGACGCCAACGTCGGGGCCTACCTCCAGGAGGAGTCGTGGGACCTGGGCAAGCCGGTGACGCTTCCGGAGCACCTCGGTGTCACGCTCGCCACGGACACCTGGCGTACGTGGGGTCCGGACGGCGTCGAAGAACGATGACGCTGTAGTCGGGGAGACGATCGAGGCCCGCTCCGGAGTTCGGGGCGGGCCTCAGTCGTGTTCGGGGCGCTACAGGAGGGGTTTGCCCTTGGTGTCCACCTTGACGGACTTGGAGTAGGTGCGGAAGGTGTCCGGGGAGCCGTCGAAGACGACCTGGAACTTGGCGTCGCACCAGGTTTTGGCCTTGAGGGTGAAGGTGCCCTTTTTGGAGGTCTTGCCGGAGACGGCGCTGTACCAGGCGTCGCCCTTGAGGCACTTGAAGATGACGGTGACCTTGCGGCCCGCGTAGGGGACCGGCTTCTTCTTGTGCTTGGCGTTGAGGCGCTTGAGGGTGCCCGTCACGGTGATCTTCTTGCCGACCTTGATCTTGCGCGGGGAGATCTTGAGGCCGGTGATGGAGGTCTTCCAGCGCCATGCCTTGACGACCTTGGTGGTGGCCGGGGCGTAGACCTTGGTGCCGGGGAAGTGCATCCGCCACCAGCCGGGCGTGGCCTGCTGGAACGACGCGCGCAGCCTGCCCTCGTGGTCGGGGCGCAGCGTCTGGACGGTCCGCCACGCCTTGTTGTCCGGGGAGAACTGGAGCAGGACGGAGTCGGGGCCGTTCGGGTCGCGGTCGGAGCCGAGCTTGAAGCGGGCCGCGGCGGTGACCTGGCGGCGCGCGTCGTGCTTGACCGAGAAGTCGAACAGCAGCGCCTTGGCCAGCACCCGCACCCCGACCGGGCGGCTGAAGTACTGCTCGCCGGGCGCGAGCGTGAACACCGCCTCCCACGTGGTGGTGAGGTTCGGTGTGGCGACCTTGCTGAACGCGCCCTTGGCGTCGGTCGTGGCGGTGAGCGGCTCGCTGCTGCCGTAGACGTCCTGGATGACGATCTCGCGGTCGGTCAGCGGGACCGTGGCGCCCTCGGCGGTCTTGCCGCGCAGGGTGCCCGACAGCGTCACCGGGGAGCCGGTGGCGACGGTTCCGGCGTCGGCCGCCAGGGTGACGGCGGCCGAGACCACGGGCGGGTCATCCGCCCGCGCCGACGCCTGGGCCGGGGACAGCACCGCGGCCACGACGGCCAGGGCGGTGAGGATACTGCGACGCACGACGATCTCGCCTCCACTCACGATGGCGTGATCGTACAAAAGACGTGTGACATTTTGATCTAAACGAATGACCGGTTATGTGTCCGCGATCATCGGCCGCCCCGGAACGCGGGCGCAAAGGCCCGTGTTCCGGGGGGTGACACGCCTCAGGTCAGGTGGACGGTGCCGGTGACGTCGGCGGCGAGCCGCAGCGAGTCGCCGTCCTGCAGGAACGCCTCGACGCCCGGCGACAGCCGCTCGCCGTTGACGAACGTGCCGTTGGTCGAGCGCTCGTCGCGCACCTTGGCGACGCCGGACGGGTCGAGCCAGACCGTCGCGTGCTTGCGCGAGACGTTGTCGTACTGGGTGAAGGTCGACGCGGCGGGCGACTGCCCGGCGTCGCGGCCCAGGATGAGCTGCTGGCCCATGGTGACCTTCAGCTCGCCCGTCGGGAACGCCAGGCGCAGGGTCGGGCCGCCGCCCGGCCGCAGCGGCTTCAGGCAGACGTTGCACTGGGTCGCGGCGGGGTTGACCAGCACGCTCTCGCAGTGCGGGCACATCGCCGCGGTGCTGTCGCCGCCGCCGGGGCCCTGCCGGTGCTCCGGCGGGACGAGCGTGCCGTCCCTGGCGGGCGGCGGGTCGAGTGGGCTCCGCCGCTGCCCGTACGGGTCCTGGGGCTGCCCGTAGCCCTGCTGAGGCTGGCCGTACGGGTCCTGCCCCTGCGGCTGCCCGTAGCCGCCCTGGGGCTGTCCGTACGGCTCCTGGCCCAGCGGCTGCTGGCCGTAGCCGCCGCCCTGCTGCGGCTGGCCGTACTGGTCCTGTCCCTGCTGGCCGTAGCCGCCCTGCGGAGGCTGCTGCCCGTAGCCGCCTCCTTGGGGCTGTGCGTAAGGGTCCTGGCCCTGGGGCTGTGCGTACGGGTCCTGCCCTGGGGGCTGCTGACCGTACCCGCCGCCCTGCGCCGGAGGCTGCTGCCCGTAGCCGCCGCCCTGGGGCTGCGCGTAGGGGTCCTGTCCCTGCGGACCGCCGTACCCGCCGCCCTGCGCGGGAGGCTGCTGCCCGTAGCCGCCTCCCTGCTGGGGCTGACCGTACGGGTCCTGCGCCGGAGGCTGCTGACCGTATCCGCCGCCGCCCTGCGCGGGGGGCTGCTGCCCGTAGCCGCCGCCCTGGGGCTGTGCGTAAGGGTCCTGGCCCTGAGGCTGCGCGTACGGGTCCTGGCCTTGGGGCTGCCCGTAGCCCTGCTGAGGCTGGCCGTAAGGGTCCTGGGTGCCGTACTGGCCGCCCTGGGGCTGCCCGTAGCCCTGCTGCGGCTGTGACTGCGGGTACGGGTCCTGCGCCGGAGGCTGCTGACCGTATCCGCCGCCCTGGGGGGGCTGGCCGTAGGCGTCCTGGCCCTGCGGCTGCCCGTACGGGTCCTGCCCCTGGGGCTGCCCGTAGCCCGGCTGAGGCGGCTGACCGTAGGAGTCGGCGGGCTGCTGCGGACGACGACGCCTTCCGCGGGTGAGGTTGTTCCCGCACGTCAGGCAGATCAGATCGCCCGGGTTGTGCGGGGTCTGGCAGACCTCGCAGGTCAGAGTCTCCATGACGCCTCCCCGGCTCGTACCCCGGCCCCGTCCAGCACCGCGCTCAGACGATCCATGTCGCCTCGGCGCGGGATGCCGATGTAATACACCCGCCGTCCTTCCGCACCGTCTTCGACGCACACCTGCATGCGCCGCACGTCGTGTCCCTCGTGTTCGTACCGTTTCCTGCCGAGGGCAGTCAGCGGGACGAGCGTCTGGTTCGCCGACCCCCGCAGCGGGGAGCCGTCGTCGAGCCGTTCCACATATGGCCCTGCCACGACAGCGTCGCACAGGTCCAGGATGTTCCGCGACTCCGGGTCGCGGGACAACCGTGAGCTTACATATCCGGAATAAAGGAGGATGTCGAACTCTCGTGAGCCACGCCACACATGGATGCCCCGCAGGAGCGCGGCGAGGGCTTCCGGCTGCTGGAAGGGCTCACCGCCGGAGATCGTGACGCCGTCGACGGGCGGGAGCCCGGCGAGCCAGTCGAGCACGGCCGAGACCGGCAGGACGCGGCCCGCGTCGGCCGGCCAGGTGTCGGTGGACAGGCAGCCGTGGCAGGCGAGCGTGCAGCCCTGGAACCAGATCCCGGCCCGGGTGCCCGGGCCGAGCGCCGTCACCGGGTGGTGGACCTTGGCGAGCCGGATCTGGACGTCGCCGTCCGCCCGCGCGGCCCCGCCCCGCGGGTCGTTTTCTGGGCCGCTCATGCGCTGCCGCTCACTGCGCGGTCCCCGGCTCTTCGGCCGCGTCGCTCTCGACGGCCTTCTCGGCTGCGGCGCTCTCGGCTGCGTTCGTCTCGGCAGCGTTGGTTTCGGCGGAGCCGGTCACGTCGAGCCTGGCGATGCTGCCCTCGCGCTTGATCCCGGTGACGGTGATCCGCTCGCCCGGCGAGAGTTCGCGCTCGAACAGCGCGCGCGCGAGCGGGTTGACGAAGTGGGCCTCAAGGGCCATCCCGATCCCGCGCCCGCCCTTGTCGAGCTCGGCCGTGCACCACTCGCGCAGCGTGCCGAGCACGTCGGACTTCACCGCGAGCGACACCCTGTGCTCCTCGGTGACGCGGCGGCAGATGTTCTCCAGCTGCAGGTCGAAGATCTTCGACGCCGCCTCCGCCCCGATGAAGTTGAACACGATGACGTTGTCGCCGAGCCGGTTCAGCAGTTCCGGCCGGTTCAGGACCGTCGTGAAGTGGTCGGAGATCGCCGCCTTGATCCGGTGTTCGATCTCGGCGTAACCGAGGCCGGGGATCACCTTGGACGACCCGAGGTTGGAGGTGAAGATCAGGATCGACTCGGAGAAGTGGACGGTGTGGCCGCGTCCGTCGGTGAGGCGGCCGTCCTCGAGGATCTGGAGGAACTTGTCGAGGATGCGCGGGTGCGCCTTCTCGATCTCGTCGAAGAGGATCACCCGGAACGGGTCCTCCCGGACGGCGTTGGTGAGCTCGCCGCCCGCCTCGTGGCCGACGTAGCCGGGCGGGGAGCCGATCAGCCGGTCGCCGGCCTGCTCCGCGGAGAACTCCGACATGTCGAACCGCAGGTAGGCCGAGTCGTCGCCGAACACCAGCGACGTGATCGCCTTGGCCAGCTCGGTCTTGCCGGTGCCGGTCGGCCCGGCGAAGAACAGCACGCCGCGCGGCCGCGAGCCGGACTTGGTGGCCTGCGCGCCCGACAGGCCGAGGACCGCGCGCTTGAGGATGTCGAGGGTCTTGGTGACGGCCTGGGGCTGCCCGAGCACCCGTTCGGGCACCCGTCGCTCGCCGTCAAGGACGCGCTTGCGCAGGTGGCCGCGCGACCAGGGGTTGTCCAGGACGCCGAGCTTGTAGGTGCGCACCGCGTCCGGCAGCCCGTACAGGTCGACGTTCTGTTCCTTGGCCAGCCGGGTGATCTCGATCATCGACTGGAGGGTGAGGCCGTCGGCCTGCTCGGCGAACGCGTCGCAGGCGTCGGCGGCGGCCTGGTCCTCCGACGGGTCCGCGGCGAAGGCCCGCGCGAGAAGCCGGGCGGTCTGCTGCCGGTCGCCCAGGTGCGGCCGGGGGAGCGCGATCTCGCGGATCGCGTCGTTGCCGCCGACCAGCCACGACGGCAGGTCACCGGGACGCTCGGCGAGCCAGATGATCGGGTTGTAGAACGGCTTGGGCCGGATGCCAGGCACCCGGACCGGACGCGCGGTGCGCGCGAGCTTCTCGCAGAAGCGGAAGAAGTCGCGCTCGGCGGGTTGCAGGTCGGTGGGCGAGGAGGCGATCCGCGACGCGCCCTCGATGAGGAACGCCGCGCGCACCTGCTCGGTGGGCCTGGCCAGCGCCGCGAGGTGCTTGGTGAGCCCTTCGAGCGACGGCTTGGCGTCCCACTTGCCGAGCAGCTTGGCGGCGGCCGCCGCGGCATCCTCGTCGTCGGGGTGGACGCGCAGGCCGTCGACGGGGTCGTAGCTGATCAGGCAGGAGACGCCGCTGGGCTGCAGGGCCTCCCACAGCAGCTCGCGCAGTGGCAGCAGGGCTATTTCCCCACCGCCGTTGGGAAACAGGAAACTGTCGTAGAGGTTGCCCGACAGGACGTACTGCGAGTGCACCGACAGTGTGGCGTCGAGTTCGCGGATGAAGGGCGGCCACCCCATGAGGCGTCCGCCGAGTGTCGGCTGCTCAGTACTCAAGTCGGCGTTCCTTCGGCTTGTGCTGCTTGCGTCGGGCCTGCTGCGTCGATTCTTCCGTGACGGGCAGCTCCTCGGCACCCGGCTCCAGACGCCAGGTCACGGCCATGCCCATGCCCTCCGAGGCGAGCCGCTGCTTGGCCCGCTCGAACTCCGCACACCACTGGCGTTCGCGTTCGGCGTCGCGCCTGCGGTCGTCCTCGCTCTCCAGGGGACGGGTGCGCAGCATCTTCGCGCGCAGGGTGCCGTCCTCGATCCGCATCCTGACGGCCTGGTCGGGCCACTCGCCCCGGGTGAGGACGAGGTTGCCGTCCACTGCGGTGCGGGTCTCGAAGCCGGTGTCCACCTGGTAGCCGAGGTCTTCGAACGCCCGCGTGACGCTCTCCAGGATGTAGCGCCTCTCCGCCTCGGCCTGCGCGAGGCGTTCTTGCTCCTCAGCCCACAGCTTCAAGCGCGCGCGCTCTTCGCGCGTCCTGCGGTTGGCGTCTTGAATGCGGAGCCTTACCTCGTTGAGCAGCGTCTCGGCTTCCCCGTCGGAGGAAGCCCCCGCGACGCGTTCGGCGGCCTCACGCACCCGTGCGCGGTCGGCGGCGGAGGCGTCGGGGAGCAGACGGGTGAGGACGCGCGCCAGCTCCGGCGCGCGGTCGCGCGGCGCGGCCGCCCGGGCCTCGGCGGCCTGGGCGTCGAGCAGCCGGGCGGTGACGAGTTCGGCGAGCCGCGCGGACAGCGCGTGTTCCGCCTCGTCAAGGGCCGCGTCGACCTCCGCGCACCACGCGACGAGCTCGTCATGGGGGACGCCGGCGAGGTCGAGTTCCTCGGGCACCGGCAGGGACACCTGCCCCGGGTGCTCGCTCGCGGCGGCGTACACGGTGTCGCGCAGCGCCCGGACGCGCGCGTTGCGGTCGACCGCCTCGCGCAGCGCGCGCTCGTACCGTTCGAGTTCGGCGAGCGCCTCGGCCCGCGCGCCGGCCTTCTTCTCGGCGAGCGCGGCGAACATGGCCGCGCCGTGCGCGGCGGCCCCCGCGCCCGCGCCGAGGAGGCGGTTCGCGCCGAGGCTCGCGATGACCGCCGCGTCGAGCGCGATCTCGGCCTCCACGCCAGTGCTCATCTGCCGACCTCTCCCTCGGACCGACCCGTGCGGGCCGTCCGGTCAGTCTCCTATGACTTCCGCGCGGCGCGCTGAGTTCGCCGTCCGCCACCGGTGAACGCGCATTCCGCCGCCGACGGCGTGCGCGACGACGCCGACGGCCATCGCGAGCATCCACAGCAGCCAGGCCAGCGCGCTGAGCGCCGACAGCAGGAGCAGCGCCATGAGCAGCGGGATCGTCGCGGCGAGGAGCGCGAGCCCGCAGCCGCGCGCGCCGGTGCGCTGCGCGGTCGACGACATCGCGCGCGACGTCTTGGACAGCCCGCCCCCGGCGATCCTGGAGAGCTTCGCTGCGGTCGCCCAAGGCCCGTCGGCGAGGTAGTCGCCGCCCTGCCGGGACGCCACGACGACCTCGACGGCGAGCGAGACGAGCCAGGCCGCGACCGACGCGATGACGAGCAGGCCGAGCGGCACGGGGGTCTTCTGCACGGTGCCCGCCGCCTGCACCCGCTCGGGCTCGCCGCCGAACAGCGCGGCGATCGCGAAGCTCCCGGCGAGCCACAGGGCGAGCAGCGGCAGCGACCACAGGACAGCGCGCAGCCTTGCGCGGCCCGCTCCGGCCTTGCGCGCGCTCTCCTTCTGCTCCCACAGGGCGCGTCGCCCCTCGGCGCGGTAGGCGTCCTCGGCCTCCTGCCGGCCGGGGAGCGGCGGAGCGACCCGCGTCTGCGGCGGGACCTGCGGCGTCGGCGGGACCGGCGCGGCGCGTTCGTCGGCGACGTCGGGGGCGCCGCCGCGCAGCCAGGCGGAGATCTCGGCGTACCCCCAGCGGTGCCTCGGGTCGCGGGTCAGCAGGCCACGGCACAGCAGCCGCAGGTGCGGGTCCTGGACGTCGTCGTTGGCGATCGGCCTGGTCGCCAGATGATCGACCACGACCGTCTCGCTCATCCCGTCGAACGGGGCCCTGCCGGTGATGATCTCGCGCGCGATCATGCCGAGCGACCACCAGTCGCGCGCGGGCGAGACCTGCCCGGACAGCGACTCGGGCGCGGCGTAGGCGAGCGTCCGCGACGACGACGCGAACACCACGCTCTGCTCGAGCACCCGGCTCAGCCCGAAGTCGGTGATGACGAGGTCCGCGCCGCGCACGAGCACGTTCTCCGGCTTCAGGTCGCGGTGCACGATGCCCGCGTCGTGCAGCGTCTTCAGCCCTTCGGCGAGCTGCCCGACGACGGCCGTCGGATCGACCTGGCGGCCGCGCGCGAGCGTCCGCAGGTTGCCTTCCGGCAGGTACTCCATGACCTCGTAGTCGCGCCCGTCGGCGTGCCCGGTCTCCAGCACCCGCACGACGTGCTTCGACCGCAGCCTGGGCAGCTGCTCCCACACCGCGGGGTCCGCCCGGTACCCGCGCCGGTAGATCTTGACGACGTAGCGCGCGGTCCCCTCACGCACCAGCAGCAGATCCGATTCGGCCCCCTGCACGGGAAGCTCGTCCTCGACCTCGAACCGTCCGGCGAGCACCCCCGGCAGCCGCACCAGCGGCCCACCGCCCGTCGGCCCCGAGCCCGCCGCGTCACGGCTCGTGACCCCCGGATCCCGTCGCGTCCACTGCGGGTCATCCACCCCGCGAGCCTACCGCGCCCCCTCCCCCCACCCCCAGCGCCAAACCCCTCCCTCCCGCCCCCCGCCCTCCCAACCCCCCACCACAAAGCCTTGCCACCTCAGCCTCCGCACTCTCGAGCCCCACGGCCTCATCGCACATTGGGCTCCGCGCTGCGGCAACCGCGCCCCGGAGGGACCGGGTGCGGCCCGTACCCGCGACGGCGTCGGGGCCCGCGAAGCCCTGTCGCTTCAGGCTTCGCGGCGGCCACCGCGCTCCCGAGCCTCCGGGCCGTGTTGCGCATCGGGCTTCGCGGCAGCCGTGTCCCGGCGGGGTGAGGGGGTGTTGGTTGGGTGGGGTCCGTGTTTGCGGCGGTGTTGTTGGGGGCCCGCGAAGCCCCGTCGCTTCGGGCTTTGTGGGGCGGGGGGATTGTCGGGAATTGCGGGTGGGTGGGGAGGGGCGGGAATAGGGTGAAGGCGGGCATCCCGGAGGGTGAGACGCGGTGGCGTTCACCGCGCGGGCGTCAGGGAGTACATCGGCCGGGGGTGGTCTTGATGGCACGCCGTCTGCGCGGTCGGCGCGTATGAGGGTGCTCTATGTGAGCCCGTACGGGGGTGCGGGCGAGGTCGCCGGGCACACCGCGGCACAGGCCGTCGCGCGGTACACGGGGGTGTTGGCGCGGGCGGTCGGCAGGCTCGGGCACCGGACGGCGGTGCTGGCCGCGCGCGAGCCGGTGGGGGAGCGGCCCGCCGAGGTCGTGGGGGTGCTCGGCCAGGACGTGCTCACCGGTTTCCGGCCCGACCTCGTGCACGTCCAGTTCACCGCGGGCGCGTACGCCGGACGGGTCCGGGTGCTGCTGCGGCTGCTCGACGCGCTCGCCGCCCAGCGCGTCCCCGTCGTGGTGACGCTGCACGGCGTCGGCCGCGACCTCGGGCTGCTGCGCTGGGCGGGCCGCGCCGTGTACCGCAAGGTGGTCGCGCGCTGCGGCACGGTCGTCGTCCACTCCCGTGACGCCGCCGCCACGCTCGCCGGCGTCGGCGCGCAAGGCCGCGTCGCCGTCGTCCCGCACTTCTGCACCCCGCCCGCGCGCGCACGGCTGTCGCCCGAGGCGCTGCGCGCCGAGCGCGGGTTCGGCGCCGACCCGATCCTGCTCGCCTTCGGCTTCATCCACCCCGACAAGGGCCTCGACGACCTCGTGCGCGCCGTCGCCCTGCTCGGCGGCGAAGCAAGGCTCGTCGTCGCGGGCGGCGTGCGCCGCCGCTCGGGCCTCGCGCGCCTCGCCGAACCGCGCGACCGCCGCTACCTGCGCCGCGTACGCGCGCTCGTAGCGCGCGAACGCCTGACCGACCGCGTGCTGTTCACCGGCTATGTCCCCGACGACGAGGTCGCCGCCTGGTTCGCCGCCGCCGACGCCGTCGTCCTGCCCTACCGCAGGGCGGTACGCACCGGCGTCGCGCACCTCGCCCTCGCCACCCACCGGCCTGTCGTCGCCACGACAGTCGGGGCGCTGCCCGAGCTGTTCGAGCGCTGGACCGTCCCGCCCGGCGAGCCCGCTGCGCTCGCCGAGACGGTCAACGGCCTGCTGTACTCGCCGGGCGTCCCGCTGCCCGAGCTCGGCCCCGGTCCCGACGAGGTCGCCGCGCGCACCGAGACCCTCTACGAGTCGGTGCTCCGCCCGGGTGAGGAACCTCTTGCCAGAAGGTGAGGAGAAACGCAACGAAGTCGACCGAACGCGCCCGGTGCCCATAGGATGCCGCATCTATGAGTGACGAGGGCACCGCCCACCACGGGCACAGCGCGAGCGGCAGTCCGCACCGGCCGAACTACGACGCGACCCTTGAACTGATCCGCTGCACCGCTCCGGGCTGCGGCTTCCTCGGCGGACGCGTCGCCTTCGGCGAGCACCTCGCCGCCCTCGGCCTGTGCCCGGACTGCTGGGGCGTCGGCGTGATCAAGATCCGCAAGCTGGTCAGCTACGACCACGACTGCGCCACCTGCGGCGGCACCGGCCTGCGCGCCAAGACCCGCAGGAAGCGCCTGTCCCGCCGCGCCTAGCCCTGCGGCCCGGTGTTCCGCCTGATCTTCTGCAGCTCCTCGGTGATCTTGAACTGATTGATCACGAACTCGAGCGCGAGCCTCACGCACACCACCTGGAAGATCCAGAAGATCGGCGTGACGATGATCGCCGTGATGAACGGCCACGCGGGGGCGTCCTCATACGGGTTGCTGCCGCCGAGCCCCCAGATGAACAGGAAGAGCAGGATGCTGAACAGCGTGATCACGGCGAGCGACAGCAGGTAGAAGCCCCGGATGAGCATCGGGGTCACCATCGCGTCGAACCTTGTGTCGAGCAGCGCCCCGAAGAACCCCTTGCGCCGCACCGGCCGAGGACCTGTCGGGTGCTGTCCGGACTGCTGGGGGTCGCCCTGCGGGGGCTGGCCCTGCCACTGGGACGGGACGGGCCGCTGCGGCGGCGCGGAGGCGGGCGGCTGGTCGGGGCGGTAGCCGTACTGGTTGGGGTTGAAACGCGGCTGCTCCGGCGGGGTAGTCACCGTTCCAGCTTAGGCCGCGCCGCCTTCCCGGCGCGGTATCCGCGACGGCCTCGCCGCCCCGCGTCGCCGTGCCGGATGAGGGCCGGTATTAGGTGCCCGGACGAATAGGGGCCCGGCGGATGTCCGGAAACAATGCCGGGGTGCTTCGCTGTCCATAGCCCACGGCTATCGAAGTGGGCCGGAGGATATGTGATGAGCATCACATTGCCTCGACCTGTTGTTAACTGTGTCACATTTGTGAACAGCAGGCGTAGGGTCGCCATCCTGCACCCAGAGGAGGCGGCGATGGCCACGGTCGAGGCGCCCGCGAAGACGCGCGCGCGGATCAAGGAACGTACGTTCCGCACGGACAACTGGCGCAAGTATCCGGTACTGACCTTTGTCTTCTTCACGGCATGGGTGGCCTACGCCACGGTCCGGGCGATGTGGGGCAGTGCCTTCTTCGTCCCGGAGTACCACTATCTGACCCCGTTCTACTCGCCATGCTTCAACGACGCGTGCGCGAGCGTCACCCTTGACGGGCACACCGGCAGCGCCGCGCTGTTCGGCACGTTCATCCCGGCGAACGCGCCGTTCTTCATCCCCTACGCGCTGCTGTCGCTGCCGTTCCTGCTGCTGTTCCGGCTGACCTGCTACTACTACCGCAAGGCTTACTACCGGGCCTTCTGGCTCTCCCCGCAGGCGTGCGCGGTCCGTGAGCCGCACGCCAAGTACTCGGGTGAGACGCGGTTCCCGCTCATCGGCCAGAACCTGCACAGGTACTTCTGGATCGCGGCGATGATCATCTCGCTGATCAACACCTATGACGCGTTCCTCGCCTTCCACGGCAAGGACGGCGGGTTCGGGATCGGGCTCGGCACGCTCATCCTCTGGGCGAACGTGATCCTGCTGTGGCTGTACACGCTGTCGTGCCACTCGTGCAGGCACGTGACGGGCGGACGGCTGAAGAACTTCTCCAAGAACCCGGTCCGCTACAAGCTGTGGACCTGGGTGTCGGCGATCAACACGCGGCACGGCACGTTCGCGCTGATCACGCTGGGCTCCCTCGTCGTCGCTGACTTCTACGTGATGCTCGTGGCCAGCGACACCATCAACGACTTCCGCTTCTTCAACTGAAGGCCCTCATGACTGAACTCGAACGACACTCCTACGACGTCGTCGTCATCGGAGCGGGCGGCGCGGGACTGCGCGCGGCGATCGAGGCACGGCTGCGCGGCAAGAAGGTCGCGGTCATCTCCAAGTCGCTGTTCGGCAAGGCGCACACCGTCATGGCCGAGGGCGGCGCGGCGGCCGCGATGGGCAACGTCAACAGCAACGACAACTGGCAGGTCCACTTCCGCGACACGATGCGCGGCGGCAAGTTCCTGAACAGCTGGCGGATGGCCGAGCTGCACGCCAAGGAGGCGCCCGAGCGCGTCTGGGAGCTCGAGGCGTGGGGCGCGCTGTTCGACCGCACCAAGGACGGCAGGATCTCCCAGCGCAACTTCGGCGGCCACTCCTACCCGCGTCTCGCGCACGTCGGCGACCGGACGGGCCTCGAGCTCATCCGCACCACGCAGCAGAAGATCGTCTCCCTCCAGCAGGAGGACCACGCCGAGTTCGGCGATTACGAGGCGCGCATCAAGGTGTGGGCCGAGACGACGGTGACGCGGCTGCTGAAGAACGGCGACCGGATCTGCGGCGCGTTCGCCTACGTCCGGGAGACCGGCAAGTTCGTGGTGTTCGAGGCCCCGGCCGTCGTGCTGGCGACCGGCGGCATCGGCAAGGCGTTCAAGGTGACGTCGAACTCCTGGGAGTACACCGGCGACGGCCACGCGCTCGCGCTGCTGGCCGGGGCGAACCTGCTGAACATGGAGTTCATCCAGTTCCACCCGACGGGCATGGTCTGGCCGCCGTCGGTGAAGGGCATCCTCGTCACCGAGTCGGTGCGCGGCGACGGCGGCGTCCTCACCAACTCCGAGGGCAAGCGGTTCATGTTCGACTACATCCCCGACGTCTTCAAGGAGCAGTACGCGACGACGCCGGAGGAGGCCGACCGCTGGTACACCGACGCCGACAACAACCGGCGTCCCCCCGAGCTGCTGCCCCGCGACGAGGTCGCCCGCGCGATCAACTCCGAGGTGAAGGCCGGCAGGGGCAGCCCCCAGGGCGGCGTCTTCCTCGACGTGTCGTCCCGGATGCCCGCCGAGGAGATCATCCGGCGGCTCCCGTCGATGCACCACCAGTTCAAGGAGCTGGCGGACGTCGACATCACCAAGGAGCCGATGCAGGTCGGCCCGACCTGCCACTACGTGATGGGCGGCGTCGAGGTCGACCCGGACACCGGCGCGGCCGCGGTGCCCGGCCTGTTCGCGGCGGGCGAGTGCTCGGGCGGCATGCACGGCTCGAACCGGCTCGGCGGCAACTCCCTCACCGACCTGCTGGTGTTCGGCAAGCGCGCGGGCGACGGCGCCGTCGACTACCTCGAGGGTCTCGCCGAGATCCCCGGGGTGCCCGAGGAGGAGGTCGCGGCAGCCGAGGCCGAGGCGCTCGCGCCGTTCGCCCGTCCCGAGGGCGAGAACCCCTACGCGGTCCACGCCGACCTCCAGGCGACGATGAACGAGCTCGTCGGCATCATCAGGACCGCGAGTGAGCTCGAAGCCGCCCTCGAGGCGCTGGTGAAGCTGCGCGACCGCGTCGCCGACGTCGGCGTCAAGGACGCGGGCCCCGGCGGGCGCGGCTACCACCCCGGCTGGCACCTGGCGCTCGACCTGCGCAACATGCTGCTGGTGTCGGAGTGCGTCGCCAAGGCCGCGCTGGAGCGCGAGGAGTCGCGCGGCGGCCACACCCGCGAGGACTTCCCCGGCATGTCCGCCGAGTGGCGCAAGGTCAACCTCGTCTGCTCCCTGACCGACGACGGCGCGGTCGGCCTGCTGAAGCAGCCGCTCACGCCGATGCGCGAGGACCTGCTTGAGCTCTTCGAGACCTCAGAACTGAAGAAGTACCTCACCGAAGAGGAGCTGCCGTAATGGGTTACCTGGCCAAGTTCCGCGTCTGGCGCGGAGACAGCGGGCAAGGGGCGCTTGAGGACTTCGAGGTCGAGGTGAACGAGGGCGAGGTCGTCCTCGACGTCATCCACCGGCTCCAGGCGACGCAGACCCCCGACCTCGCCGTCCGGTGGAACTGCAAGGCGGGCAAGTGCGGCTCGTGCTCGGCGGAGATCAACGGCAAGCCGCGCCTGCTGTGCATGACCCGGATGTCGACCTTCACCGAGGACGAGGTCGTGACGGTCACCCCCGTCCGCACGTTCCCGGTGATCCGCGACCTCGTCACCGACGTGTCCTTCAACTACGCGAAGGCGCGGGAGGTCCCGTCCTTCGACGGCGGCGACGTCAAGCCTGGCGAGTTCCGGATGAAGCAGATCGACGTGGAGCGCTCGCAGGAGTTCCGCAAGTGCATCGAGTGCTTCCTGTGCCAGAACGTCTGCCACGTGATCCGCGACCACGAGGAGAACGAGGCGGCCTACGCCGGCCCGCGCTTCCTCATGCGGGTGGCCGAGCTCGAGATGCACCCCGCCGACGTGCTCGACCGCCGTGAGATCGCCCAGGACGACTTCGGCCTCGGCCTGTGCAACATCACCAAGTGCTGCACCGAGGTGTGCCCCGAGCACATCAAGATCACCGACAACGCCCTGATCCCCATGAAGGAGCGCGTCGTCGGCCGCAAGTACGACCCCCTGGTCTGGCTCGGCAGCAAGCTGGGCATCGTCCGCAAGGGCGAGGACACCCCTCCGGCCTGACCCCCGCACGCGAAAGGGCCCCCGGCGCGAACGCCGGGGGCCCTTCGCGGTGTCGGGGAGGCTCAGCGGCCCGCGAGCGACAGCGTGATGACGATGTTCGAGAGCTTGCCGGGGGTGCGCTTGCCCTTGGCGTCCTGCAGCAGGGCGTCGAGGGTCCAGGCGACCTTCTTGTCCTGGGCGGTGGGCTTGGCGGCCGGACGGGCGGCGGCCGGGTCGGCGGCCGCGGGGGTCTCGCCGGTCGGGAGCGGACCGCCGATGATCTCCTCGATCACCCGGGTCGCGATCACCTGGAGCTGGGCGAAGATCTCGTTCAGCTGCTCGGGCGGCAGCGCGAAGACGGCCTCGACGAGCAGGAACAGCCGCGTGAAGTCACCGGCGAGGATCTCGCGGGCGATCGTGGAGATCTCCTCGGGGAAGACCGCCAGGACCTCCTCGATGATGGCGTTGACGTCCGGCGCGGCCGCGGGCGCGGACACCGGGACCTGCGGCGCCGCGTGGACCGGCGTGATGGCGGTCAGCGCGGGCGCGATGGCCAGCGCCGCGGTCGCCGCGAGAAGCGCGGGCTTGCGAACGTTCACAGGGGGGCTCCTCGTGCGGATGGGGGGGAAGAGAGAGCCCGCTAAGACTAGTGACGGAATCCGATAACGATCAATACCTGTCCGCTAACGGTCCATGTGTGACGGAAACCGACGAAAGGGCGCTCGACGGTCTCCCGTCGAGCGCCCTTCCGCGGGGTGCTTCTTCTCCGGTGGGGACTACTTGCCGGACGCGCTCAGCCAGTCGCGGTTCATCCGGCCGATGAACTCCTGCGGGATGCCCTTCGGGCACGCGATGGTGCACTCGCCGGTGTTGGTGCAGCCGCCGAAGTCGAGGTCCTCGTGCGCCTGGACCATGTTCAGCACGCGGCTGTCGCGCTCGGGCTGGCCCTGCGGGAGCAGGCCGAGGTGCGCGACCTTCGCCGACAGGAACAGCGTGCCGGAGCCGTTCGGGCACGCCGCGACGCACGCGCCGCAGCCGATGCACTCGGCGGCGACGAACGCCTTGTCGGCGTCGACCTTCGGCACCGGGGTGGCGTGCGCGTCGGGCGCGGTGCCGGTCGGCGCGGAGATGTAGCCGCCGGCGGCGATGACCTTGTCGAACGCGCTGCGGTCCACGACGAGATCCTTGACGACCGGGAACGCCTTGGCCCGCCACGGCTCGACGTCGATCGTCTCGCCGTCCTTGAACTTGCGCATGTGCAGCTGGCAGGTCGTGGTGTTGCGCTCGGGGCCGTGCGGCTGGCCGTTGATGACCAGGGAGCACATGCCGCAGATGCCCTCGCGGCAGTCGTGGTCGAACGCGATCGGCTCCTCGCCCTCCAGGGCGAGGCGCTCGTTGAGCACGTCGAGCATCTCGAGGAACGACGCGTCCTCGGAGATGTCGTCGATGTCGTAGGTGACCATCTGGCCCTTGTCAGCCGCGTTCTTCTGACGCCAGATGCGGAGCTTCAGCTTCATGGGTTTCGCGCCTCTTACTTGTAAGAGCGGGTGCTCGGCTTGACGTACTCGAAGACGAGGTCCTCCTTGTGGAGGACGGGCTTGTCGCCGCCCGTCCACTCCCACGCCGCGGCGTAGGAGAAGTTCTCGTCGTCGCGCTTGGCCTCGCCGTCCTCGTCCTGCGACTCGGCCCTGAAGTGGCCGCCGCAGGACTCGGTGCGGTGCAGCGCGTCGATGCACATGAGCTCGCCGAGCTCAAGGAAGTCGGCCACGCGCCCGGCCTTCTCCAGTGACTGGTTGAGGTCGTCGCCCGAGCCGGGGACCGTGACGTTCTGCCAGAAGTCCTCGCGCAGCGCCCGGATCATCCCGATCGCCTTGCGCAGGCCCTCGTCGGTCCGCTCCATGCCGCAGTACTCCCACATGATGTGGCCGAGTTCGCGGTGGTAGGAGTCGACGGTCCGCTCGCCCTTGATGGACAGGAGCTTCTCGACCTGGGCGTTGACGCCGTCGACGGCCGCCTGGACCGTCGCGTCGGGCACTGCCGTCGCCGGGTTCTTGGCAAGGTACTCGCCGACCGTCTGCGGGATGACGAAGTAGCCGTCGGCCAGGCCCTGCATCAGCGCGGACGCGCCGAGGCGGTTCGCGCCGTGGTCGGAGAAGTTCGCCTCGCCGAGCACGAACAGGCCAGGGACGGTGGACTCGAGGTCGTAGTCGACCCAGAGGCCGCCCATCGTGTAGTGCACGGCGGGGTAGATGCGCATCGGCTGCTCGTACGGGTTCTCGCCCGTGATGCGCTCGTACATCTGGAAGAGGTTGTCGTACTTGGCTTCGACGGCCTTGCGGCCGAGCCGCTCGATCGCGTCGGAGAAGTCGAGGTAGACGCCGAGCCCGCCGGGGCCGACGCCGCGTCCCTCGTCGCAGACGTTCTTGGCGGCGCGCGAGGCGATGTCGCGCGGCACGAGGTTGCCGAACGCCGGGTAGATGCGCTCCAGGTAGTAGTCGCGCTCGTCCTCGGGGATGTCGCTCGGCCTGCGGCTGTCGCCGGCCTCCTTGGGCACCCACACGCGGCCGTCGTTGCGCAGCGACTCCGACATCAGGGTCAGCTTCGACTGGTGGTCGCCGGAGACCGGGATGCAGGTCGGGTGGATCTGGGTGTAGCACGGGTTGGCGAAGTACGCGCCGTGCTTGTGCGCCCGCCAGGCGGCGGTGACGTTGGAGCCCATGGCGTTCGTCGACAGGAAGTAGACGTTGCCGTAGCCGCCGGTCGCCAGGATGACGACGTCGGCGGTGTAGGACTTGATCTCGCCGTTCATCAGGTCGCGGACGACGACGCCGCGCGCCTTGCCCTCGTGCATGATCAGGTCGAGCATCTCGTGCCGCGCGTGCAGCTCGACGTTGCCCGCGTCGACCTGCCGCATCAGCGCCTGGTAGGCGCCCAGCAGGAGCTGCTGGCCCGTCTGGCCGCGCGCGTAGAACGTGCGGGAGACCTGCGCGCCGCCGAAGGAGCGGTTGTCGAGCAGGCCGCCGTACTCGCGGGCGAACGGGACGCCCTGGGCGACGCACTGGTCGATGATCTGGGTGGAGATCTCCGCCAGGCGGTGCACGTTCGACTCGCGGGCGCGGAAGTCGCCGCCCTTGACGGTGTCGTAGAACAGCCGGTGCACCGAGTCGCCGTCGTTGCGGTAGTTCTTTGCGGCGTTGATGCCGCCCTGCGCGGCGATGGAGTGCGCGCGCCGGGGGGAGTCCTGGAAGCAGAACTGGATGACCTTGTAGCCGAGCTCGCCCAGGGTCGCGCCCGCCGAGCCGCCCGCCAGGCCGGTGCCGACGATGATGACGGTCTTCTTGCGCTTGTTGGCCGGGTTGACCAGCTTCACGTCGAACTTGCGCTGGGTCCAGCGCTCCTCGACCGGCGCGGCGGCCGGGGCCTTGGTGTCGGCGATGGGCTCGCCGGAGCTGTAGAACTCTGTCGCGTCGCTCATTAGTCGACCACCCCCAGGGTCACGGAAATCGGAACGATCAGGAAGCCGATGCTGAGCAGGACGGCGAAGCCCGTCGCGACGACGTTGAGCGTCCTGTCGTGCTTGGGGTTCTTCGCGCCGAGGGTCTGCACCGCGCTGACCAGGCCGTGGCGCAGGTGGAAGCCCAGCATGATCATGGAGACGACGTAGAAGATCGTCACCCACCAGCGGTCGGGGGCGAACCCGGCGACCACGTTCTGGTACGCCTCGCCGTGGACGCCGTGGGGGTTCGCGACGCCGACGGTCAGGTCGAGGATGTGCCAGATGATGAAGAGCAGGATGATCACGCCGCCCCAGCGCATGGTGCGCGCGGCGTAGGAGCCGTTCACCTTCGGGCGGTGCTGGTACTTCACCGGCCGCGCGCGCTTGGCGCGGGCGGTGAGTTCGGCGGCCGCCCCGAAGTGCATCACGACGACGACGACAAGCCCCACGCGCATGATCCACAGGAACCACTCGTGGTGGAGTGCCGGTTCCCCGATCGTGCGCAGCCAGGCGGCGTAACCGTTGAATTCCTCGAGCCCGAAGAAGATCTTCAGGTTTCCGACCATATGTCCAATGAGAAAGAGGACCATGAGCGCGCCTGTGACGGCCATGATCGCTTTTTTGCCTACCGTTGACCGGTAGAGAGCGGGGATCGACGCAATAGCCACGGTCCGGAACCGTACAAATGCGACAACGGTTCGTCCAAGTCATCGAATGTCTGGTTTCCATAGCCTGAGGCTATGGTCCCTTGCCCAACGGGCCTTGTCGCTCTCGTGATCTTCCGGGCGGTGACCGAACTCACAAGGTCACGGGGAACCTTTTGATCGCTCTACGAAGCGTAGTACTACAGGCGATAGTGGTCAACGTCGGGCCAGGTTGAGCACCTCGTCGACGCTCCACTGGTCGTCGGCGTGCGCCCCGATCCTGGCCGCGAGGACGGTTCCGTCCGGCGCGATCAGGAAGTCGCCGGGCAGCCCGAGCCGTCCGCCGGTGGGCTTGAGCTTCGGCGCGTACGCCCGGCCGCGCAGCGCCCTGGGCAGCTCGACCGCGAGCGACCTGATGACGCTCGGCCACACGCGCGGGTCGAGCAGCGCCCGCGGCGCGCTCTCCACGCCGAACTCAACGTACAGCCGCCGCGCCGGATCGGCCACGACGGCGAACGGCAGCTCCTTCACGTGCTTGCGCAGCTCGTCGGCCGGCGCGTGGAACACCGCGACCTCGGTGATCCCGGCCGCCTGGATCTCGGGGTACCGGACGGCCACGGAACGCAGGTGCACGTTGCAGATCGGGCATCCGGCGAACCTGCGGAACTGCAGGTGGACGAGGTGTTCGGGGTCGGGGACGGACACGGGCCCGCCCATCACGGTGTCCAGCGCGCGCGGGGCGATGCGGCTCTGCTCGGTGACGGTCGTGACGGCCTCCTGTAAGCGTATGGGGTACGCCTAACAGCATAAGCGTATGCCCTACGCTGTCAAGGGTGCCGAGACCCAGATCACTCACGCCCGACCGGATCGCCGAGGCCGCCCTCGCCGTCATCGACGCCGACGGGCTCGCCGCGCTCAGCATGAAGGCCGTCGCCGCACGGCTCGGCATGGGGACGATGTCGCTGTACCGCTATGTCGCCGACCGGGCGGAGCTCGAGGAACTCGTCGTGGAGCGGGTCCTGGCCGACGTGAGCACCGGGGACGCCGAGGGCACCTGGCGGGAGCGGGTCATGACGCTGGCCGAGCGGGTGCGCGCGGCCGTCGGGCGGCATCCGAACGCGCTGCCGCTCATCGCCGCGCACCGGGACGGCTCGCCGTCGCTGGCCCGCTGGACCGAGGCGGTCCTGGTGGTGCTCACCGGGGCCGGGTTCGCCGGGCGGGAAAGGGTGGTGGCGCTCCGCGCGCTGGTCGCCCACCTGCTCGGCGCGGTCGAGCTCGAGCACCGGGGCCCGCTGGGCGGCCGCAGCACCCGGCGCATGACGGAGCTCGCCGCGTTCCCGCTACTGGCCGAGACCGCCCGCGACGCGCTCGCGCTGCCGCCCGACGAGGAGTTCCGGCGCGGCCTCGACCTGCTCCTCGACGGTCTGGAGGGGGCGTCCCGGCGCTGAGCGGCGGCCGGGACGCCGGGTCTCACTTCGCGGGCAGCGACTCCTTGAGGAACGCGACCTGGAGGTGGAGCAGGTTCTCCGCGACGATCTCCTGCGGCGTCATGTGGGTGACCCCCGACAGCGGCAGCACGGTGTGCGGGCGGCCCGCCGCCAGCAGCGCGCTGGACAGCCGCAGGGTGTGCGCGGCGACCACGTTGTCGTCGGCGAGGCCGTGGATGATCATCAGCGGCCGGCTCAGCGCGGGCGCGTCGTCGATGAGGGAGTTCGCCTTGTAGACATCCGGCTCCTCGCCGGGGTCGCCCAGGTAGCGCTCGGTGTAGTGGGTGTCGTACAGGCTCCAGTCGGTGACCGGCGCGCCCGCGACGGCGGCGTGGAACACCTCGGGACGGCGCAGCACCGCGAGCGCGGCGAGGAACCCGCCGAACGACCAGCCACGGATCGCGACCCTGTCGAGGTCGAGCGGGTACCGCTCGGCGGCCGCGTGCAGCGCGGAGATCTGGTCTTCCAGGACGACGTCGCAGAAGTCGCCCTGGATGGTCCGCTCCCAGACCGGGCCGCGCCCGGGCGTGCCCCGGTTGTCGGCGACGATCACCGCGAAGCCCTGGTCGGCGAGGTACTGCGCCTCGCAGAACGCGCGGCCCGCCGCAAGGACGCGCTGGGCCCCCGGACCGCCGTACGGGTCCATGAGGACGGGCAGCCGCTCCCCGGACGCCGGGTCGAACCCGCTCGGCAGCAGCACGGCGGTCCGGATCTCACGGTCGCCCGCGGGGAAGATCTCGACCTTGGGGGTGATCACCGGGATCTCGGCGTGGTTGGCGATCTCGACGTCCGAGCCGTGCACCCAGGTCCGCGACCGCGTCGAGTCGAGCGTCGTGCCGGACAGCACGACGACGCCGCCCGCGCGGACCGCGGAGAACACCCCGCGCCCCTCGGTGAGCTGCCGCAGCCCCTCGGGGGAGTGCTCCCAGACGTGGACCTCGGTCGGCTCCTCCGACGCGGTGAACAGCACGGATTCGCCGGAGACGTCGAGGATCGTCCGAACCTGGAGCCCGGACGGCGTCACCGGCTCCCCGCCGACGGTCAGCCGTCGCGTGTTGTCGTCGTCTATCGTCCAGACCAGCGCGCCCGAGCCGGTGCGGGCCGGGACGCCGCCGACGATCTCCAGCCAGGCCGCGTCGTGCGCGTTCTGCACCACGGCGGTCTGGCCGTTCAGCACGTCAACGCTGAGCACCCGCAGCGTCCGCTGGTCGCGGGTCTGCACCACGATCAGCGGCCCGCGCGCGTCCCACGAGACCGTGACGAGGTAGGGGTACATCCCTCGGTCCCAGTCGACCGTCGCCTTGGCCTCGCCCTCGGCCCCGACGATCACCAGCGACACGATCGCGTTCGGCGTCCCGGCCGCCGGGTAGGCGACGACCTGGGCGGGCCGCTCGGGATGCGCGGGGTCCGCGATGTGCCAGCGGTGCACCGGCGTCTCGTCCACTCGCGCGACGAGCAGCGCGTCGCCCTTCGGCGACCACCAGAAGCCGCGCATCCTGCCCATCTCCTCGGCCGCGATGAACTCCGCGAGCCCGTAGGAGACCTGCTCGCTCTCCGAGCGGGCCACGACGGTGTCCGCGCCGGTGGCCACGTCGATGACGTGCAGCGACCTGCCCGACACATACGCGACGCGCCCGCCGCGCGGGTCGAGCCGCGGCCCGAACACCGGCGCGACGGCCGGGAGCTGCTTCACCGCCCCGGTCGCGAGGTCGCAGGTGAACAGCTGGCCGCCGAGCGTGAACGCGGCGATCCTCGCGTTGTCGTCGGTGCTGTAGGAGACGATGCCGCCCGCCGACTCGCGCGCCCGCTCGCGCCGCGCCCGCTCCTCGGCGGGAAGGTCGCTCTCGTCTATGTCGAGCTGCACGGGGTCGGCCAGCAGCCGCTCTTCCCCGGTGGCCGGATCGAGCCGCCACAGCCGGGTGACGGGGTCGGTGCCGTCCTTGCTCCGCAGGAAGACCACCGAGGAGCCGTCCGGCGAGACAGTCACGCCGCGGGGCGCTCCGAGGGTGAACCTGCGGGTCCTGGCGCTCTGGCGCGGGAAGCTCGTCGTCATGGACCAAGCCTAAGCCGCGCGGTCGCGGCGGCCGATCCGACCTGCGCCCGGGCGCGCGGAGGGCGGCGGGCCAACGGCGGCGGGGGGCGCGTGGGGAACAATGGCCGGTGTGCAGTTGCAGCAGCTGGCCTACTTCGTCGCGGTGGCGGAGATCCGCCACTTCACGCAGGCGGCCGAGTCGCTCGGCATCGCCCAGCCTTCGCTGTCCAAGCAGATCCGGGCACTGGAGAAGGAACTGGGCGCGCCGCTGTTCAGCAGGGCGCGCGGCAACATCACCCTGACCCCCGCCGGAGACGTGCTCCTTCCGCTGGCCAAACGCATTCTCGCCGACGTCGACACCGCGCGCCTCGAGGTGCGCGAACTCGCCGGGCTCGTGCGCGGACGGGTGCGGCTCGGCGCGACCCCGTCGCTGTGCGCGGGCCTGCTCGCCGACGCGCTGCGCCGCTTCCACGACGCCTACCCGGGCATCGACCTCACCGTCGAGGAGGGCGGCTCCCGCGACCTCGTCCGCGACCTCACGCGCGGCTCGCTCGACCTCGCGATGGTGATCCTGCCCCTTGCCGACGACACGCCGCTGGTGACGACGCCGATACTGCGCGAGCACCTTGTGGTGGCGATGCCGTCGGAGCAGCGGCCGCGCAGATCACCGATGACGGTCGAGGACCTGCAGGGGCGCGACCTCGTCATGTTCCGGGTGGGCTACGACCTGCGCGACTCGACAATCGCCGCGTGCCGTCAGGCGGGGTTCGAGCCCAGGTACGCGGTCGAGGGCGGCGAGATGGACGCCGTCCTCAGGTTCGTGGAGGCGGGGCTGGGGATCGCCGTGGTGCCGTCGATGGTGCTGGCGGGCCGGCCGGGGCTGCGCGGGGTGCCGCTGTCGCCGGGCGAGAACGGCACGGTCGGCGACCGTCCTGGGCTCGAGCGCACGATCGCGATCGCGCACCGCAAGGACGTCGCGCCCACCCACGCCGCGCGCGCGTTCCGCGAGACGCTCGAGGGCTATCTCACCGACGCGGCCCGCGAAGGGTCGCTGCCGCCCGGCGTCCGCCATCTGACGTGATCACCCGCCGAAGTGGCGATCACCGGTTCCACGTCTCCCACAGGGCCGCGTAGGACCCGCCACGGCCGACGAGCTCGTCGTGTGTGCCGAGTTCGGTGATCTTCCCGTTCTCGACCACGGCGACCCTGTCCGCGTCGTGCGCGGTGTGCAGCCGGTGCGCGATCGCCACGACGGTCCTGCCGTGCAGCACCGCGCCCAGCGAGCGTTCCAGGCTGCGCGCGGTGCGCGGGTCGATCAGCGAGGTCGCCTCGTCGAGGACGAGGGTGTGCGGGTCGGCGAGGACAAGCCGGGCGAGCGCGAGCCGCTGCGCCTCGGCCGGGGTGAGCGCGCTGCCGCCCGACCCGACGACGGTGTCGAGGCCGGGGCCGGTCCAGCCGACGGCGTCGAGCGCGGCGCGCAGCTCGTCGTCGGGTGCCTCGCGGACGAGCGCGAGGTTGTCGCGCAGGGTCGCGTGGAACACGTGGTGCTCCTGGGTGACCAGCGCGATCCTGTGCCGCAGGCCGTCGAGGGGGAGGTCGGTGAGCGGGACCGAGCCGAGCGTCACCGCGCCGGTGCGGGGTCCGTCGATGCCCGCGAGCAGCCGCCCGAGCGTCGACTTGCCGGCCCCGGACGGCCCGACGACGGCGAGGCGCTCGCCGGGCACGAGGTCGAGGTCGACCCCGTGCAGCACGTCGCGCTCGGCATACGCGTAACGCACGTCCCGCGCCGCCAGATCCACGCCCGACGGGTCCGCGCCGGTGGGGGAGCGGTCGGGCGGCACCTCGGCCACGCCGAGCAGCCGGGCCAGGGACGCGCCGCCGAGCTGGAGGTCGTCGAGCTGGGTGAGCATGATGTTCAGCGGATACCCGAGCTGCTGCACGTACAGGGTCGCCGCGGTCACCTGGGCGAGCGAGACGTGCCCGTTCAGATAAAGGAGGCCGCCGAGCAGCAGGGTGCCGACGACCGGGAGCACGTAGCTCAGTTCAAGGGCCGGGTACCAGCGGGTGCGCAGGCCGAGCGAGTATTTCTCGGCCGTCCAGCTCGCGCGGATGCGCGCGTCGGTGAGGTCGCGGCGCTGCCCGTCGCGGCCGAACGCGGCGACGGTGCGCGCGCCGGTGACCGTCTCGGAGAACGCGTCGAGCAGCTCCGCCCACCGCTCGTCCTCGGTGAGGTAGGCGTTGAGCGCGCGGCGCAGGTACCAGCGGGTCGACAGCAGCAGCAGCGGCGTCACCGCGAGCGTCGGCAGCAGCAGGAGCGGCGAGGTCAGCGCGATCGCGACCGCGGTGAACAGCACGGTGACGCCGGAGATCAGCACATGCGGGACGGCGTCGCGGACCGCCTCCTCGAGCAGGTCGACGTCACGTGAGGCGCGGGTGAGCAGGTCGCCGGTGCCCGCGCGCTCGACCGTCGCCAGCGGCAGCCGCAGCGCCTGCCCGACGAACTCCTCGCGCAGGTCGGCGAGCACCCGCTCGCCGAGCGCCGCCGAAGCCGCGAACGCCGCGCGGGTGAGCAGCGCCTGGAGCACGGTGAACGCGGCGATCGACGCGGCCAGCACGTCGATCCTGCGGCCCGGGTCCTGCACGAGCTGGGCGAACAGCCACGGCACCGCGAGGCCGGAGACCGTCGCGAGCACCTGGAGCGCCACGACGCCCGCGAGCGCGCGCGGATAGCGCAGCACAAGCCGTCGGGCGTATGCCTTGGCCTGCGCCGCCGTCGCGATGGGCAGTTTCACGCCGCGCGCCCCCTCACTTGATCTCCCTGGTGACCTCGGCGCGGTAGCCGGGGGCCCCGGCCATCAGCTCGGCGTGCCGCCCCTCGGCGACGACCTTGCCCCGCTGGACGTGCACCACATGGTCGGCCGCCGCGAGCACCAGCGGGCTCTCGGTGAACACCACAGTCGTGCGGCCCGCCCGGTGCGCCCCGAGCCGCGCGGCGATCGCCGCCTCGGTGTGCGCGTCCACCGCGCTGGTCGGCTCGACCAGGACGAGCACCTCGGGGTCGGCCGCCAGCGCGCGGGCGAGCCGCAGCCTTTGCCGCTGCCCACCGGAGAACTCGCGTCCGGCTTCGGCCACCCTGCCCCCTTGCAACCCGCCCGCCTCGGCCACCACGTCCTCGGCGCACGCCGCAAGGACGGCCCGGGCGCGTACGTCGTCCGAGCCCTCGGGGAGCAGTTCCGCGCCGAGCGGACCGGTGAACAGCACGTCCTCGTTCGCCGCGTACAGGACGCGTCGGCGCAGCCCCTTCACCTCGGCCAACGGCACACCGCCGTACGTGACGCCGGAATCGTCGGTGTAGCCGGTCAGCCTTTCCGCGAGCGCGCCCGCGTCGCGGCCCGCCACCACGGCGGTGAGCGAGCCGGGCCTGACCCGCAGCCCTGAGACGTCGTCGCGCAGCTCGCCCCCGGACGGCTCGCGCACGCCGTCGCCCGGGTGCTCGGGCGTCATCCGCAGAATCCGCACCACCCGCGCGGCGGCCACATGGCCCTTGGCGAGCTGCCCCGCGGCCTCCCCGAGCACCCACAGCGGCGTCACGAGGAACGCCGCGTACCCGTAGCAGGCCACCAGCTGCCCGACGGTGATCTCGCCCGCCGCCGCGTACCGCGCGCCGAGCCAGGTGACCAGGGTGAGCAGCAGCCCGGGGAACAGCACGGCCGCCGCGTTCAGCCATGACTCGGCCCGGCCCGCGCGTGCGCCGGCCGCGCGCACCCGCTGCGACTCGGCCCTGAACCGCCGCTCGAACAGCGCCTCGCCGCCGATCCCGCGCAGCACCCGCAGTCCCGCGACGATGTCCGACGCCGTCGCCGTCATCGTGCCGGTCAGCTCGCGCCGCTCGCCCTGGCGGCGGTGGATCGGCCCGAGCAGCGGACCGCTCAGCGCCAGCACCGCGGGCACCCCGAGCAGCAGCACGAGCCCGAGCCTGACGTCGATGCCGAGCAGCACGACGGTCACCACGACGATCGACAGCGCCGCCCCGACCGCGCGTCCGCAGACCTCGACGACGGTGCCGAGCTTCGCCACGTCGCCGGTGCCGACCGCGATCACCTCGCCCGAGCTGATCCGGCGCGCGAGGGTGTCGCCGAGCCTTCCGGCCTGCCGGGAGACAAGCTGGACAGTCCGGTAGGCGGCCGACAGCCACACCAGGACCGACGCCTTGTGCTCGCGGGTGCGGGTGAACGCCAGCAGCAGGCCGAGACCGCACAGCACCGCGGCCCAGACGCCGAGCGCGCCCGCGTCGCGGCCGGTGATCCCCTCATCGATCGCCCTGCCGAGCACCGCGGGCATCAGCGCCTGCGCCGTCATCCCGCCGAGGCTCCACCCGGCCACCGCGGCGAGCACCGACGCGTCGGTACCGGCGAGCCAACCGAGGAACCGCCACGGCCCGGAGACGGACGGCGCGCCGGGGTCACCGGCCGGAAGGTCGCGCATCCCCCGACGTTAAGTAACCGGACGGCGACGGCGCCAATGGTTTTCCGCGGAACGGTTTTTCGCGTGTTGCGGCCTCCTCACGGCGGCCCCACGAGATCGTCACCGGGATGTGAGGGTCGGCACGGGCCCTGGTGGGGCTTGGAGGGCACGGGGATGGTTACCCTGCTTGGCATGAGCGACCGTCGCATCCTGTTCGTGCACGCCCATCCCGATGACGAGTCGATCGGTACGGGCGCGACCATGGCCCGGTATGCGGCGGAAGGAGCCAAGGTCACCCTCGTCACGTGCACGCTCGGTGAGGAGGGCGAGATCATCCCGCCCGAGCTCGCGGAGCTCGCCGCCGACCAGCGCGACGAACTCGGCGTCTACCGGATCGGGGAACTCGGCGCGGCCCTCGAGGCCCTGGGCGTCACCGACCACCGCTATCTGGGCGGCGCGGGCCGCTGGCGCGACTCGGGCATGGCGGGGGTTCCGTCGAACGAGCGGACCGAGGCGTTCTGGCAGGCCGACCTTGACGAGGCAGCCGGCCAGCTCGAAGAGGTGATCAAGGACGTGCGGCCGCAGGTCATGGTCACCTATGACGACAACGGCTACTACGGCCACCCCGACCACATCCAGGCACACCGGGTCGCCTGGCGCGCGTTCGAGCGCGCCAAGGGCACCGACTGGGAGGTCGCCAAGTTCTACGCGACGGCCATGCCCCGCTCGGTCATCGCCCGTTCCGTCGCCGTACTCCAGGCCGGAGGGCCCTTCCGCGGCCCGGCCTCGGTAGAGGAGGTCGCCTACGGCGTCCCCGACGACCAGGTGACCACCGCCATAGACGCCCGCGCGTACCTCCCGCGCAAGCTCGACGCGCTCGCCGCGCACCGCACCCAGATCACCGTCGCGGGCTCGCACTTCGCTCTCTCCGACAACGTCGGCCAGCAGGCGTTCGGCACCGAGTACTACACGCTGATCGCCGGTCCCAAGGGGCCGGTGGGGCCGGACGGGCGCGAGCACGACCTCTTCGGCGGGATAGCCTGAGCGTCCGTGGGAGGTCAGCGGGTGAACGCGCGCGGCGGTGACGCCGTCGCCCAGGGAGCGCTCTACGGGCTGCTCGCCCTCGGCGGCGCGCTCGTCGGGCTGATCGGCGCGTTCCAGTACGGCGCGAACCGGGCGTGGCCGATCGTGTCGTGCCTGCTCGTCCTCGCCGGCACGTTCGTCGCGGTCCGCGCGGCGGGCTGGGCCGCGGGCGCGCGCACCGGCGCGCTGGTCCCCGCGATCACCTGGATTCTCACCACCGGCGCGCTGTCGACCGCGCGCCCGGAAGGCGACGTGGTCGTCACGGGCGGTGCGGCGGGCCTGCTGTTCCTCTTCGGCGGCGCGGCCTCGGTGCTGCTCGCCGTGCTGCTCACCCCCGCGAACCGCTCGTTCCTCACAGGACTGCCCCATGACGCCCCCTCCCGATCCCGCTGAGTTCCGCCGGGTCATCGGCGCTTTCCCCACCGGCATCACCGTGGTGACGACCGTCGCCGCCGACGGCGTCGCGCACGCGATGACGATGAGCGCGTTCTCGTCGGTCTCTCTTGAGCCGCTGCTCGTGCTGTTCTGCGCGGAGAAGAAGGCGCGCTTCCACGACACGGTGCTCGCGCGCGAGACCTGGGCGGTGTCGATCCTCGGCGAGCACTCCGAGGCCGCCTCGTCGTGGTTCGCGACACGTGGGCGTCCGCTGGAAGGGCAGCTCGACGGGTGGGCGACCCATCCCGGGGCCGTCACCGGTAACCCGATCCTCGACGAGGCCATCGGCGCGTTGGAGTGCCGCACGTACGCCGTCCATGACGGGGGAGACCACAGCATCGTCGTCGGCGAGGTGCTCTCGGCGAGCACCCCTTCGGACGGCGGGCCGCTGCTGTACCACCGGGGTGCTTACCGCGCGCTCAAGCCCGAGTGACTCACAGCGCGTCGATCAGCCGCGAAAGCACGATCGACGTCTTGGTCTGCACGATCATCCGGTCGGTCCGCAGCCGTTCCAGGGTCTCCTCGAGATGGGCGATGTCCCTGGCCCGCAGGTGGACGAGCGCGTCGGGCTCCCCGCTGACGGTGTAACAGGCCACCGCCTCGGGATGGCGGCCCACGCTCGCCTTGATCTGCGCGGCCGAGGTGCCGCCCGCGCAGAAGATCTCCACGAACGCCTCGGTCGTCCAGCCGAGCGCGTCCGGGCTGACCAGCGCGCGGTACCCGGTGATCGCGCCGACCGCGCGCAGCCGGTCCACCCTGCGCTTGACGGCTGGGGCCGACAGGCCGACCTCGCCGCCGATCCGGGAATATGAGGTGCGGGCGTCGGCGATGAGCGACGCAAGGATGCGCCGGTCGATATCGTCAATTTGCAATGAATTGCCGTTCTAGCTGCTCTTTCCGCATTGGAGTGCTCTCCTCCGCGAGCCTAACCTGAGACGCATGACCGTTTCCTCAGAGCTGCGGACACTGTCCGACGAGCACGCCGCGCACACCTACCACCCGCTGCCCGTCGTGATCGCGACCGCCGAGGGCGTCTGGGTCACCGACGCCGACGGCCACCGCTACCTCGACATGCTCGCGGCCTACTCGGCGGTCAACTTCGGGCACCGCAACCCCCGCCTCACCGCCAAGGCCAAGGAGCAGCTCGACCGCGTCACCCTGGTCAGCCGGGCGTTCGAGCACGACAAGTTCGGCCCGTTCGTCACCGACCTCGCCGCCCTGTGCGGCAAGGACATGGTGCTGCCGATGAACTCGGGCGCTGAGGGCGTGGAGACGGCGATCAAGACCGCGCGCAAGTGGGGGTACGAGGTCAAGGGCGTGCCCGCCGACCAGGCGAACATCATCGTCTTCTCCGGCAACTTCCACGGCAGGACCACGACGATCATCTCCTTCTCCGACGACCCCGAGGCGCACGAGCACTACGGGCCCTACACGCCGGGCTTCCGGACCGTGCCCTACGGGGACATCGACGCCGTCCGTGCCGCGATCGACGGCTCGACCGTCGGCGTCCTCGTGGAGCCGATCCAGGGGGAGGCGGGCGTCAACGTGCCCCCGGACGGCTTCCTGCGGGCCCTGCGCGCGCTGTGCACCGAGGCGAACGTGCTGATGATCGACGACGAGATCCAGGCGGGGCTCGGCCGCGCGGGGGACACCTTCGCGGCGCAGCACGAGGACGTCGTCCCGGACATCTACATCCTCGGCAAGGCGCTCGGCGGAGGGATCATGCCAGTCTCCGCCGTCGTGGCGGACCGTGACGTCCTGGGCGTCTTCCAGCCTGGGCAGCACGGGTCGACGTTCGGCGGGAACCCGCTGGCGTGCGCGATCGGGCGCGAGGTCGTCGCGATCCTCAAGGAGGGCACGTACCAGCGGCACTCCAAGGAGCTCGGCGCGTACATGCACGAGCGGCTCGCGACGTTCACCGGCGTCGCGTCGGTCTCCGGGCGCGGCCTTTGGGCGGGGCTGCACCTCGACCGCAAGGCGCGGCCGGTGTCCGAGCGGCTCATGGAACTCGGCGTGCTGGCCAAGGAGACCCACGAGACGACGATCCGGCTCGCGCCGCCGCTCAGCATCACCCGCGAGGAGCTCGACTGGGCGCTCGACCAGGTCGAGACCGCGCTCGCCGACCACTGACGCGGGGTACCCGCCGGTAACCCCCGGCTGCGCCATTGCCTACGATGCCGCCATGACCTTCGCGACCGCCGACCTCATCGACGACTTCGACGCCGAGCTCGCCAGCTGCGAGACCCAGTTCCGCCAGTACGGCGGCAGAACCGAGTTCTCCGGACAGATCACCACGATCCGCTGCTTCCGCGACAACGGGCTCGTCAAGCGGACCCTGAACACACCGGGCGAGGGGCGCGTCCTCGTGGTGGACGGGGGCGCGTCCCTCGCGTCCGCGCTGTGCGGCGACCTCATCGCCAAGGCCGCCGTGGACAACGGCTGGTCCGGCGTCGTCATCAACGGCGCGGTCCGCGACGCCGTCACCCTCGCGACCCTGCCGATCGGGCTCAAGGCGCTCGGGTCCAACCCGCGCAAGAGCGCCAAGGACGCCGCAGGCGAGGTCGACGTGCCCGTCGAGTTCGGCGGCGTCGAGTTCAGGCCCGGCGCGTGGCTGTACAGCGACGCCGACGGCATCGTCGTCGCCGACCGGGACGTGCTTGCGGGCTAGCCGGTTCTGGAGGTCCGGTTCTAGAGGTTCGCCTTCTGCAGGAAGGCGGCGAACTCGCCGAGCGTCATCTTCCCGTCCTGGCTGAGGTCGGCCGCCACCATCACCTCCACGACCCTTGACGTGCTCGCCTCCTTGCCGAGCGCCCGCATGAGGTTGCCGAGTTCGCCGACGTCGATGAAGCCGTCGCCGTCGGCGTCGATGAGGTCGAAGGTTGCCTTGTACTCGTGTGCGTTGATCTCGTTCGTCACCCGCCGCACGGTATCGAATCCCCCATGGGACCGAGAAGAGCACCTTTTGTCATCGCGTCGCGACGTAAGGTGACCGCATGGTGTTGCACTCGCTACTGCGGCGCGAACCCCGGGGCCTGCTGCGCCGCCCGCCCTCCGCCGCGACCGCCGAGGCGGTCCGCCGCGAGCTTCGCCTGCCCAAGGGCCGCACCGTCCGGAGCGCGGGAGGCAGGGTCAGGATCGACGGCGGCTGGAACGCCCGCTGGCTCGCCGCGCGGCTCATCGCCGAACTCCCCTCGACCCTGCGCGTCGAGCAGTACGGCGAGGAGATCGTCATCGCGGGGGCGCCGTCGCGCGCGCACGACAGGATGGTCGAGGCCGTCGCCGATCGGATCACGCCGGCGGCCAAAGAGCGTGAGTGGGCAGTCCGGTGCGACGCGACGGTCCTCATGCCCGCCGGCGGCGCGTACGTCAGGCCCGACCTCGTGTGCGTGCGACCGGGATCGGCCTGGCAGGGGGACGTCGTGCTGGGGTCGGACCTCGCGTTGGTCGTCGAGGTGGCCGCCGCGCCGGACGCGGCCGACGACCGTGAGCTCAAGCGGCGCTTCTACGCGACGGCCGGAGTGTCCTGTTACGTCCTGCTCGACCTGGAGCGCGGGGACGCCGTCCTGTACGACATCCCCTGCGAGGGCGACTACCACCACCAGAGCGACGCGCCCCTCGGCGCGGCCCTGACGCTGCCGTTCGACGCGGTGCTCGACACCTCGGTGCCCGACGGGCCATACCGGCACGGCATGTGAGCTGCGGGACCTACCGTGCTGATCGCACCATGTGAGCATGATGCGACATCTGGTGACAGGGGTGCTGGCGGTCGCCGCGCTCACCGCGTGCGGCGGCGCGCGGGACGTCCCGCCGCCCAGCGCGCCGACGGGGCCATCCGGGCCGTCGGGGCCGTCGGGGGTTGTTGTGCCGGGGACCGCGCCGGTTGAGGCTGTGCCGTCGGGGGAGACGAAGACGCCGAAGCCACGGCGTTCTGACGCGCCCGCGACGCCCGTCGTCAACCCGACGGGGAGCGCCGTTCCGGCCACCCCGCCGCCGCTTCCGCCCGTCCCGGCGTGGACCGCGCCCGTCCTGCAGCCCGGTGACGTCCCGTGAGCGCTGTAATGCGTCGATCTTGTGGCCTGGACGTGATCAACCGCTGGTTATCGTGCCGTCACCGGAGAGAGGAAACACAGACGATGACCGAGCAGGGAACGTCAAAGGGCCGCCGGATCTCCGGCGACCAGAGAGAGGAACTCGCCCGCATCGCCGTCGAGCAGTACGCGGCGGGGCGCAGTATCCGGGCATTGGCCGCAGAGCTGGGGCGCTCTTACGGCTTCATCCACAAGCTGCTCGTCGAGTCCGGCGTGGCGCTTCGTGGACGAGGGGGCAATAACCGGGCCAAGAAGGACTGAAGCCCGGCAAGCACAATTGACACGGTCCTGCGGGAGGGAAAACCTCGCCCGTATGGACCGTGTCCGCCCGCTCGCGCCGGGGCTGCTGGTACTCCTCGGGCTGGCAGCCTCGGCCATCGTCCTCACCTTCCTCCAGACGGCCTCCGGCTGGGTCGGCCCCGCCGTCCTCGCCCTCCTGCTCACCATCGCCGTCCAACCCCTGCGCGGATGGCTCGGCCGCCTCGGCGCACCCGACTGGGTCCGCTTCCTCGTCCCCCTCCTCACCGTCCTCGTCTTCCTCGTCTGCATGGGCGTCGCCATCGCCCTGGCCATCACCCAGCTCATCTCGCTGCTCCCGGCCCACTCCGACAAGTTCACCCAGATGGCCGACAAGACCATCGCCTGGCTCTCCAGCCTCGGCATCGACACCTCGGACCTCTGGTCCCGCGCCAGCCGCCTGGACCCCGCAAACCTCGTCCCCTACCTACAAACCGCCCTGAACGGCCTACTCAACGTAGGCTCCGCCGGCGTCCTCCTAGTAACCCTCCTGGTAGCCATGTCCCTAGACGCAGGCTCCCTCTCAACCGAACTAACCCGCCTAGAACCCGCCAAACCCGAACTCGTCCGCGCCCTACGCGGCGTCGTCCGAGACACCTACAGCTACCTCAAAGTCTCCACAATCTTCGGCGCCCTAATGGCCGTCCTGGACATAATCGTCCTCTACCTCCTCTCCGTCCCCCTCCCCTGGCTCTGGGGCCTCCTGGCCTTCATAGCCAACTACATCCCCACCCTAGGCTTCCTCCTAGCCCTAATCCCCCCGGCACTACTCACCCTGGTAATAGCAGGCCCCGCAAAAGCCGCCCTAGTAGTAATCGCCTACATAGCCATAAATTTCATCACCCAGTCCCTACTACTCCCCAAATTCCTCTCCGGCGCAGTGGGCCTCTCCGTAACCCTAACAATGCTCTCCCTAATAGTCTGGACCTCAACCCTAGGCCCCCTAGGCGCCCTCCTAGCCGTCCCCCTAACCCTCATGGTCCGCGCCCTCCTCCTAGACATAGACCCCGCCAAGCGCTGGGCCGGCCGCCTCCTAACCGGCTCCACCCCCCGCCCCTAACCAAACCTCCCCAACTGCCCCTCCAACAACTCCACAGCCTTCTCCTCCAGTTCCTTCGAAGACTTATTTGGCCTAAGCCTCTGCACGTACATAGAACTAAAGACGACGTTTCCGCGCTGCGCGAAGTCAATTATAAGATGTCGGACATTGACGATGCTTACCCAGGTTGGATATGTGACAGTCTCGACAGCTCTAATATGATTCCAGCCATCGAGTGTTTCCTCGGATGATGACCACTTGTCAAGGTGTGAAACTGTGACCTTGCCATTCGGTAGTTTTTTGGAAGGAAACTCCTTCTCCTCAGGGCATCCGGCGACCTTCTTTCTGATGGTGGTCATGGCGCTTAGAGCATCCGTTGATGTGTCGTAGACTGCGACCAGTCGTGCGTAGTTCGCTCCGGTTGTCTGAAACTTTGGTTCGCCAAATTTATCAGCGATGACGGGCGGCTCTTTTGGAATCTTGATCTTGGCACCGGAGCATGAGCGTAGTTCCCCCTCGCTGAAAGCTTCAGGAAGTGGTCCTTTGCTCCACTTTTTACCCAAGTCGTGCTGTGTGATCACTGAATTTCGGACATGTTCGACAGAATAAAAAGGTTCTAGAATTGTTTGTGACGCTTTAGGTGCTTCGGGGGATTTGTCTTTTTCTTTGCTGCATGACGAAGTAGCAGCAATCGCAATAGCTATGGCGGCAGCGTAAATCCGGCTGAGTCGACTGGTCGAATATGAAGAAATAATTTCAGTCATCGTTGGCTTCGGCCTGTATTTCGTCGACCACAAAATCAATTTCGGCAGGTGCAGACTCGTATGCCAAGTCGATGTCGCCACCGGGCGTGGGGCAGTTCTCTATGCACTGCCAGGTGACCTTCCATACCGGTGTCGCCGTGATCGCAAATGCTTCCACACCGTGGTATGCCGATGATGTCTTGAAATAGTAGTCGCATACTGCCCCGGGTCCGACACCGTTGGGACGTCCAAGGCCATCGCATATCAACTCGTCTTCGACCAGGTTCCATACGACCTGGACAAGCTCAGCCTGTGCTGCGACAGCTTGCGGTTGTACTCCTTCGGCTGCTCCGACGGCAGCTTCGACGTTGATGATCTCAGGTGTTCCAGGGTCAAGCCAGAATGATGTCTTGATCCTGACGTAAGACTCGGGGTCGGGTGCTGTTCCGATGACGGGAATGGGAAACTCTATCTCGTTGAATGCCATTGCTATGGCGTCTTCGATATCTGGCTGTGGTGCAGGCTGCTCGGGATCAACATCTGGCAGCTCGAAGTCTTCATCGTCTTCGAGACCCTCGCCAGGACCGTTTCCGCCACCACCGCCACCGCCACCGCCACCGCCACCTCCCCCTCCGGGGTTCCCTCCTTCTGCTCCGCAACCAAGAGTTCCGTTCAGTTCACACGGGCCACCGAACGCGGCTGGAGCTACAAGAAACGAGGTGAAAGAAAACACGATCGCTGTCATAGCAAGGCGGTATATGCTGGAGATCTTTCGGGGGATTAGCATGGCTTTCCCTTTTTGGCCTCGGAGGCATTCCAGGTGGTGCCGTCATACACGAATATGACGGAATAGCCGAATGTGGTGCTCTTCTTGGTGCCGCCGGTTCTTTTGCCGGTCTTGGCAGAGAACCTGAAGGCTCCCAGGGTGCGAATGCAGTCGATCACTGCGATTTTTGTCAGATTGCTGGAACGCTTTTGGATCTTGGGGTTTAGGAGGTTTCGGAAGCGCCAGATGTGGCCGGCGTTGTGGGTTTTGGTTACGTCTTTGGTGATTATGGTGAGGAGGGGGTCGGTGGCTACGTCGGCCAGGGGGGTGGGGTCGCCGGTGGCGTAGGCCTGTTCGTAGGTTTTTTGGTAGAGGCGGTAGCGGTCGAGGACGATCTTGTCGGCTTCGGCCTTGGTGACGGTGGGGGCGGTGGGGAGGGGGGCGGCGGGGGCCGCCTGGGGGGCCTTCGTGCCGGACGGGTTGAAGGCGCCGGAGTCCGAGGGGGGTGCGGCGGAGCAGGACACGCCGGACGGGATGAGCACGCTGATGAGTGCGATCGGCGGAAGGAATCGGGCTTTCATCATGGAGTTCGCTCATTCCGACGTGCTGGGATAACGCACGACCGGAGCCTACAGATCCGTCAGATCGCTGTTAACCCCTACGACTCAAGCGTTATCGACGGTTCATCGGGGGGCGTGGCATGGTGGGGGTGGGGGGATCGGTGGGGATTCTTCTGGGGGGATTGGGACTATTGGGGTAGGAGGGACTTGAGTGGATAACGCGGCGCGGCATGTGCTGGGTGGGGTTGTGGGGCTTGTGGTGTGGGCTCCGCTGGTGCTCGGCGGGGGGTGGGCGGTGAACGAGGTGATGAGCGCGATGATGCGGTATGCGCTCGGGGCCGAGGACACGGTGCCCGGGGTCCTCGGGCTCGCGGTGTGCGGGGCGGTGGTGGGGGTGCTGTGCGGGTCGCGGATCTCGCCGCTTGCCTCGCTGGTGCCCGGGGTGTTGACGAGCGTCGTCGCGCTGGGCTGGATCGCCGCGCCGAGGCAGGGGACCGAGCTGCTCGACCTCGTGCTGCCGTTGACGATGATGCGGGCGACGCAGACGTTCATCTACTCGGGGACGATGCTGTTCCTCGGGTTCCTGCTGATCGCGGCGTCGCTGCCGCCGTCGCGGTGGCGGGCGCGGGTGGTGCTGCCGCCGCCGTTGCCGCCGGGGGCGCCGGTGCCGTTGCCGTTCGGCGGCCCGGCGGGTCCTGCCGCGCCGCGCCCGAACGTGGCGGGCCCGTCGGGGACTGTGCCGCCGCCGCATCCGCCGCATGTGCCTCCGGCCGGTCCGGGGCCCGAGGGGTCGCCGTGGGCGGGTCCGGAGCAGGGCAGGGAGGAGCGGTGACGGAGGTGCGCTCCGAAGGCGGCGTCGCGGTGGTGCGGCCCAAGGGCGACGTCGACGTGTCCACCGCGCCCGCCCTGCGCGCCGAGCTCGAGCGGATGATCGCCGACGGGACCCGCGCGTTCGTCATCGACCTCGCGGACGTGACGTTCCTGGACAGCACGGGCATGGCGGTGTTCGTCGGCGTCTGGCAGAGGTTGCGCAACGAGGGCGGTTCGTTCGCGCTCGCCGCCGCGACGCGCAGGGTGGCCGAGCCGCTCCGGCTGACCCGTCTCGACAGGTCGCTGAATCTGAGTGAAACGGTCGAGGAGGCGCTGCGCGGTAGATGATCGAACTGGCGTTCGGCCGCTAAATCGGATAAACCGGACGTATGTTCGAAGGCAAGCGATGCCGGTCCCGCCGGTAGTGCGGTACCGGCTCACCGGGGGAGCGGCCTACCTGCTGGCCTGGGGACGCCGTCCCGACAGTTCCTGGTGGGCGCTGCTGGTGTGGCTGGAGACCGCCGGCGACGGGTGCCGCGGCTCACGCGCCTGGGTGGTCGCCGCCGACGTCGCAAGGCTGCCGGGCGAGGACTACGCCAAGGTGCCGCGCCGGGAGCTGCCCCCCGAGAAGAACCGCGACCGCACCGACGCCCGCGATCCCGGACGCCTCAGCCGCGCCGCCGACCGGGCGCGCCGTGCGGCACGGCTGCCCGCGCGTCCCGAGCCCGATTTCTGACCCTCCCGTGCCCCCCGGAGCGGCACGCCGCCCGGACGGGTGGGCCCTCCTCAGTACCCGGCTCCTCAGTACCCGGCTTCGGCGTCGACGAGCCCGTCGAGCTCCTCACCGGCCCCGAACCGTCTGACGTTCTCCGCGACGCGTTCGCACAGCATCCGCGCGACGTACTCCGAGGAGTCGGCGCAGTGCGAGGTGATGAGGACCCGGTCGTGCGCCCACAGCGGATGTCCGGCGGGCAGGGGTTCGGGGTCGGTGACGTCGAGCCCTGCGGCCGCGAGGTTCCCCGCGTCGAGGGCCGTGAGCAGCGCGTCGGTGTCGACGTGCGGTCCGCGCGCGACGTTCACCAGGACGGCTCCGGGCGGCAGCAGCGCGAGTTCGGGCGCGCCGACGATGTGCCGGGTCTGCGGGGTGAGCGCGAGCGCGACGACGAGGACGTCCGTCGTGGGCAGGACCGCGTGCAGTTCGCTGACGGGCAGGGTCTCGTCGGCCCCGGGCAGTGGTGAGGCCGAGCGCCGCAGCACCCGGATCCGGCAGCCGAACGGCTGGAGCAGCGCGACGAGTTCGGTGGCGATCCCGCCCCCGCCGAGGATCGTGACGGACAGGCCGCCGAGCGAGCGCGGGTCGATGGGCCGCCACTCGGGGGTGCGCGCGTGCCTGACGAGGTCGCGCAGGCAGGCGAGGGCGAGCATCAGCGCGTGCTCGCTTACCTGTTTGGCAAAACTTCCCTTGGCGCAGGTAAAGGTCTGCGGCCTTGTGAAGGCGTCCTTGAAGTGCTCGACCCCGGCCCAGGGGAGCTGGACCCACCGGATCGAGGGGTGTGCGTCGAGGGCGTCCAGGAGGGGCTCTGGGCCGCCTGGGAGGAGCCAGACCAGCCCCTCGGCCTCCTGTACCGGGACCACCCTCCCACCGCCTCTGACGACGGCCTGGGCCACCTGGTCGCGTAGCGGCCCCACCGCCACGTCGGTGGGCCGGCCGACTCCTTCGATCGCCTTTTCCGGCGCTATGCCGATCTTCACTTCCATATCGTGCAGTCTCTCAGCTCCCACCCGTGACGGATGACGCACAGATTGGCGTGGAATGTCCGATCTTCGCGAGTTACTGTGATCTAGAGGAGCCGAATCGTCACCCAGGAGGAGGACACCATGTCCGAAGCCGTGAAGAAGGGCGAGCGCCTGTCCGGGGAGCGTCGCGAGAAGCTGGCCAAGGAGATCGCCGAGGGGTACCAGGCCGGCCGCAGCATCCGCCAGCTCGCCGCGGAGACCGGCCGCTCCTACGGGGCGGTCCACCGCCTCCTCGTCGACACCGGAGTCCCGCTCCGCGGCCGCGGCGGCGCCCGAAGGCCCAAGTCGACCCCGCCCGGCTCGAAGAGCTGAGTCGAATCGCCGCGCCTCCGCGCGGCGGTGATCGGGCGCCCGGAAGCCGCCGTCTTCCCTGACGACGGCGCGCCCGATCACGCTGTGATGTTCCGCTCGGGACCCGTGGCGTCGGCTGCCCCTCAGGGGCAGCCGATCAGGGCCTGGACGGCTTCGGGGACCGTGTCGTAGAGGGGGATCACCCGGTCGAGGCGGGTGATCTCGAAGGTCTTGCGGACGCGCGGGATCGCGCCCGCGACCGCGACGCCGGGGCCGAGCCCCCGGGTCATGCGCTGGGTCGCGACGATCGAGTTCAGCCCCGCCGCCGCGCAGAACCGCACCTTGCGCATGTCGACGACGACGGCGCGGTCGCCGAAGCCGATGGATTCCAGCAGTGCCCCGCGGAACCACGGCTCGGACGCCACGTCGAGTTCTCCGTGCACGTTCACCAGAACGTACGGCCCGCAGTCGGCCACTTCCGCCCCATAGTCCATGGAACGCCCCTTCCCCGTGACAATTCAGAGTCGCTTGGGTACGCCGAGTTGCCAAGGGGTGGAGCTCGGAAAATTACCGATCTTTGGGACGGCTCCCCGAGGTCATGGCCTCGCCGTCGTCTGGATCTCGTGCACCACAAGCGTCGTCGTCCCCGAGGCGGGCAGCTCGAGTTCGCCGGACGCCTCGTCGCATCCGCCCGTGCACCGCCACGCCACCCGATACTCCACCGTCGCGGTGAGCCTGACGGGTTCTCCGGCCGAGCGCGTCCAGGTGTGGACACACCGCGCGCGCCCGGCGCAGACCTCGCGCCCCTCCGCGCCGAGGTCCCACACGATCCGCACGGGCCGTCCGACGAGTTCGACGCGCCGCCCGGCCGCCGAGGCCGCCGCCCGGTGCTCCCGCCACAGCCCGCGCTGGACCTTCAGCAGCGTGGGCACCCCGACGAACGTCTTCGGGGCGGGCTCGGTATACGGCCGGGGCAAGGGAAGCCGCAGTAGCGCGCGGGCCATCCCGACGACGTCGGCGGTGGTGACGCGCGGCGCGTCCACAAGCGCCTTGTCCACGAGTGCGGTCGCACAGTAATCCGCCAGATCCGGACATGCCGCGACATCCCGCGACGGCTTCCGCACGACGGGCCGCCCCGGCCGGGACGGCCCCGACCCGCCCCCGGAAACCGTGTCAAGACAGGTGATGACGGACCCGGTGTCACAGGCCGGCTCCCCGGGCGGCGCGCCGATCAGCGCGAGCACCAGCGCGCTCAGCACTGACCACCCGCCCGGACCGAGGAGACCTTCCAGGTCCCGTCGAGGACGAGCCTGGTGTGCAGGACTGCCTGCTCGGGCCGTGGCCCCGGCCCGCGCCGCCGTCCCGACCTCGCGTCGAACGTGGTGAACCCCGGCGAGGCGACGCAGTCGACCACATGCGCGGCCCCCGCCTTGATCCAGGCGATCCGCGGGTTCACCGCGGTGTGGGTGCGCCGCACGACCGAGCGCCTGGTCTGGTCCCGGACGACCTCGGTCAGCCGCGACGTGAGCGGCTCGGTCGTGACGGCGTCGAGGCCGGCGGTGTCGTTGCCGCCGAGCGCGGTCTGGAACGCCCGGTGGAAGTCGAGGTAGGCGGCGAGGACCGCCGAGCGCCGGTCGGGTGCCGGGGCGGGGGGCTCGGCGGTCCCGGACGGCTGGAAGATCCCGGCGGCGGCGTTGGAGCAGGCCGTCGCCAGCAGGAGGCAGGCGAGTACGGGACGCATGCCGGGGAGCCTAGGCACCCCGGCCGCGCCGTGTGGTCACTCCGTGAAATCGTGCCGTTACGTACCGAGCGCAATCTCTGACATCTGGTGACTGCGGTCAGGACAGCAGGTCCAGCAGCAGCGCGGAGGGCTCGCCGCCGCCTTCGACGGGGTCGATCAGCGCCGAGGTGTCGATCCTGTCGAATCCGGGACCGACCATGACGTGCTGGGCGAGCGGGTGTTCCGGCCGGTATCCGCGCCGGCGGAGCGCGTCGCCGAGCAGCGGCCCGAGGACCCGGCTGACGGGGAACAGATCGGGCGATTCCGCACCGGCTTTGCGCAGCAGTTCCGCCGCGCGTCCCTGCCTGACCAGCGCGACGACGTCGGCCCCGAGGACCACGGGATGCCCGAGGAGGTCGGCGACCGCGCCCCTGATCCCGACGACGCACCGGTAGGCGGCGTCCTCCCAGACGGCGTCGTCGACCCCGTCGAAGGTGACGCCGCGCAGCCCCGCGGGTTCCGGCTCGCGCGGCACGCCCCCGAGCCGCACCGAGGTCGGGCACCCCGACGGCGACGGGCACGGCGGCGGCGCGGGCACCGCCGCGGTCGCGAGCCCTTCGGCGAGCGCCTTGGCGAACCCCGCCTCGACCTCGACGGGCAGGGGCCGCAGCGGCACCGGACGCGCCGCGTCGGGCCGCCGCTCGCGGAACCTGCTGTGCCGCCACGCGTCCCACAGGTCGACCGGGTACCACCCGGCGGCGGCAAGCGGCCCGACGTACTGCAGCACAAACCGCTCGAACGTGAACGAGAGGTACGAGGAGTGGACGAGTGCGGCCGCGACCGACTCCGGCGAGGTCACCAGCGCCTCGGTGACGGACGCGCCGCCCCCCGCCCGGAACGCGAGCCGCTGCGACGCCGCCGCCTGCGGCCTGGCGAGTTCATGCGCGACGACCGCCGCGAGCTCATGCGCCGGCAGGTCGAGCACATGCGGCAATCCGAGCAGCAACCGCCCGGGCACCGCCGCGACCTCCGCCCGCGCGTGCAGGCAGATCTCCTCGGGCGCGGACACCCCGAGCCGGGCCGCCGTGTCTTGCACCAACAGCCACAGGTCGGGCTGCCCCTCGAAGGTCACCGGCATGAAGGCCATCGGCGCCGCGGCAACCGGTACGGCATGTTCCGTACCGCCCTGCCCGAGTCGCGAGGCATGCACTGTGTTCCTCATGAAAACCGGAGGCTACCAACCCCCTAAGACAGCACTTTCGGGTGGCCGGGAGGTGGCCGGGGGGTGATGGGGGCGGGCGGGTCTCTACGCTGGGGGGATGCTGCGCCTCTTCGAGACCCGGACCGAACAGGTCGTCGGAGTCCGGCCCGGGCCCCTGAGACTCTATGTCCAGGCGGCCGATGACCTGCGCGTCTGCGTGACCGCCGATCTTGTGCGGCGGGTCGCGTCGCGGCTGCGCAGGCGCTCGCTGACCACCGCAGCTCAGGCGGCGGATCACACCGCCTACAACGTGCCCCCGCTGGACGCGGGAGACCCGCTTCCGGGGGCGCTGGGTGTGGGAAACGTCACTTCCGGCGGCGATGTGGTGTCCGCGCCGTGGCTTGTCCCGGCCGCGCCCGACGACCCGCTGACGCTGCGGCTCGCGCTCCTGGCCCGGCACTACCGGGCCGAGGCGGCGCTGACCCCGGCCGACCTCGCCGAGGCCGAGGCGCGGCTTGAGCGGTGGCGGCGGCTGCTCGCGGCCTGGGCGACGGAGCCGTCGCGCGCGCCCGACCCGGCCTACGCCAAGGAGTCCCTGGAAGCCCTGTGCGACGACCTCGACGTCCCCGAGGCGCTGCGCGTGCTCGACCGGCTCGCCGACGACCCCGGCGTCGCCCCCGGCGCGAAGCTGGAGACCGCGCTCCAGCTCGACCAGATCCTCGCCCTCGACCTGCCGAGGGCCATCGGGACGGTCTGACGTGGCCTCACAGGGGGCCGAGCGCGGGCACCGGGCCGCCGTGCGGGGGCGCGCCGCCCGCCTTGCGGACCGCGGCGAAGCGCAGCCGCACATAGTCGGCCACCCAGCCGGATTCACGCCGCAGCGCGGGCGCGGCCAGGTCGTTGACCCGCGCGAGCAGCGCAGGGGCGATCTCGGCGGGGACCTCGCGCAGCGGCTCGGCGGCGAACACCCGCACCCAGTCGGCCGCGCCGCCCGGCCCCTCGGTCATCCGGGTGGGCCGGTCGAAGTACTCGAGGATGCGGACGGTGAATCCGGCCTCCTCGAGCCGCGCGGCGTAACCGGCGGGGGTGGGGAAGTACCAGGGCAGTTCCGGCTCGGTGAGCCCGAACTCGCGCCAGGCGGTCTGCATCGCGGCGATCAGCTCGGCGCAGTTGCCCGCGCCGCCCATCTCCGCGACGAACCTGCCGCCGGGCCGCAGCGCCGAGTACACCTGCGCGATGACGGCGTCGGGATCACGGGCCATCCAGTGCAGCGCGGACATCGAGATCACCGCGTCATAGGGGTCGGAGACGGTGAAGTCGTGCGCGTCGCCGAGCGCGAAGGACAGCTCGGGGAAGTTGACGGTGGCCTGCGCGATGAGCAGCGGGTTGCCGTCGATGCCCAGGGGGTCGGCGCCGCGCGCGTGCAGTTCGGCGGTGAGCAGGCCCGCGCCGCAGCCCAGGTCGATGACGCGCTCGCCGGGCTGCGGGTCGAGCAGGTCGATGAGCGGGGCGCCGTGGGCGGAGACATATCCGAAGGCGGAGTCATATGTCGCCACGGACCAGTTCATGCGCCGAAGATATCCGACCTGTGCCCTCCGGCGGGGGTCGTCCGGGCACCCCGAGGGCCCCGTCCTAGAATCAGATTCGAGAATCGGTGTCGGAAAGGCGGACCCATGACGTACCAGGAGATCGGCTACGAGGTCGCGGACGGCGTCGCCGTCCTCACCCTCAACCGGCCCGAGAGGATGAACGCCTACACCAACACCATGCGCCTCGAGACCCTCGACGCGTTCGACCGGATCGACGCCGACGACGCCGTCCGCGCGGTCGTGGTGACGGGCGCGGGCCGCGCCTTCTGCGCGGGAGCCGACCTCGAGGGCGGCGGCGACACGTTCAACTACGAGCAGGCCAAGGACATGTTCGCCGAGGACGACACCCTGTCCGACGGCAAGACCCCGCGTGACGGCGGCGGCACGGTGGTCCTGCGCATAGCGCGCTGCCTCAAGCCGGTGATCGCCGCGGTGAACGGCGCGGCGGTGGGCGTCGGCGCGACGATGACGCTGCCGATGGACGTCAGGATCGCCTCGGAGAACGCCAAGTTCGGCTTCGTCTTCGCGCGGCGCGGGATCGTCACCGAGGCGGCTTCGTCCTGGTACCTCCCGCGTGTCGTGGGGATCTCCCAGGCGATGGAGTGGGCGATGACCGGCCGGGTCTTCCCCGCGTCCGAGGCGCTCGCCGGCCGTCTCGTCTCCCGTGTGGTGCCGCCGGAGGAGCTGCTGCCCGCCGCGATCGCGCTGGGCCGCGAGGTCGCCGACAACACCTCGGCCGTCGCCGTCGCGGCGATCCGCCGCCTGATGTACGCGGGCCTTTCGGCCGAGACGCCCTGGCAGGCCCACGCCAACGACTCGCGCCTCATGACGGAGCTCGGCTCGGCCCCCGACGCCGCCGAGGGCATCACGTCGTTCCTGGAGAAGCGCGCGGCGGTCTTCCCGATGAAGGTCTCCGGCGACCTGCCCGAGGCCCTGCCGGAGTTCCCCAAGCGCCGCGAGGACTAGCGCGCCCGGCGCTCGGGCGCGGGAGGGACCTTCTTTCCCGCGACCAGCGCCGAGGCGGGAACCTCGACCAGCTCACCGGTCCGCCGCCGCACGCGCAGCACCCCGTCCGCCCACGACTCAAGGACGCCCACCACATCGGAGTACCCTCCGGTCTGGAGGGTGCGGCGCAGCGAGACCCGCGCGCCGACGTCCGCTGGCGAGACCGCGACGACGAGGCGCGCGGCGAACTGGGATGACAAGTGGGTACCCCCACGTCGAAATGACTGCCCTGCGCCAGCAATACTATTGCCCACAAGCTTACGGTGAGCCGTGGCTGACGGCGGGGCCGGGGAAGTACCGAGAGGAGTAAGGCGTGACCTACGTCATCGCGCAGCCTTGCGTGGACGTTCTCGACAAGGCATGTATTGAGGAGTGCCCGGTCGACTGCATCTACGAGGGGCAGCGCCAGCTCTACATCCACCCGGACGAGTGCGTCGACTGTGGCGCCTGCGAGCCCGTGTGCCCCGTGGAGGCGATCTACTACGAGGACGACCTTCCCGACCAGTGGAAGGACTTCTACAAGGTCAACACCGAGTTCTTCGACGACATGGGCGCCCCCGGAGGCGCGTCGAAGGTCGGCAAGATCGAACGCGACCACCCGATCACCGCGGCTCTGCCCCCCCAGGGCGAGTAAAGATCTTCAGCTCTCGGCCGCGGTCCGCGCAGGGCCGCGGCCGAGAGCCGTTTTCATTCCCTAAGGAGCGTCACCGATGGATCTGCCCGATTTCCCGTGGGACCGACTGGAGCCGTTCAAGACCACGGCCTCGGCACACCCCGGCGGGATCGTGGACCTTTCCGTCGGCACCCCGGTCGATCCGACGCCCGAGGTCGCGCGGCGCGCGCTGATCGCGGCGGCGGACTCGCCCGGCTACCCGCAGACGTGGGGCACGCCCGCGCTGCGTGAGGCGGCCGCGGGCTGGCTCGCGCGCGCGCTGGGCGTCACCGTCCCGGCCGACGCCGTGCTGCCGGTGATCGGCACCAAGGAGCTCGTGGCGTGGCTGCCGAAGCTGCTCGACGTGCGGCCCGGCGACACCGTCGTCTTCCCCGAGCTCGCCTACCCCACCTATGACGTGGGCGCGCGCATCGCCGGCGCGACCGGGGTCCCGTCCGACGGCCTCGTCACGCTCGGCCCCGTCGTGCCGAAGATGATCTGGGTGAACTCGCCGTCGAACCCGACCGGCCGGGTCCTGCCGCCCGAGCATCTGCGCAAGGTCGTGGCGTGGGCGCGCGAGCGCGGCGTGCCCGTCGTCAGCGACGAGTGCTACATCGAGCTGGTGTGGGAGGGGCCGAAGCCGCTGTCGATCCTGCACCCCGACATCTCGGGCGGATCGCACGAGGGCCTGCTGGCGATCCACTCGCTGTCCAAGCGCTCGAACCTCGCGGGCTACCGTGCCGGGTTCGTCACCGGCGACCCGGCGATGGTGAAGGCGCTGCTGGAGATCCGCAAGCACGCGGGGATGATCGTGCCCGCGCCCGTCCAGGCCGCGATGGCCGCCGCCTACGGTGACGACGCGCACTTCGCCGAGCAGTACGCGCGCTATGCGGCGCGGCGTGGCGCGCTCAAGGCGGCGCTCGAGGGCCACGGCTTCCGGATCGAGCACTCCGAGGCCGCCCTGTACCTGTGGGCCACCCGCGACGAGCCATGCTGGGACACCGTCGCGTACCTCGCCGAGCTGGGCATTCTCGTCGCGCCCGGCGAGTTCTACGGGTCGGCGGGCGGACGGCACGTGCGCGTCGCGATCACCGCGACGGACGAAAGGGTCGAACAGGCCGTGGCGCGGCTGAAGTAACGGCCACTATGATCCCCACGATTCCTCCGGGACACGGGCGTCCGGAGGCTCCCCCCGGATCGTGTGGACGGTGCAGTGCTCGGACTCCTCGAAGTGCCCTATCGCGACACGAGCGCGCGGGCGCTCGCGTTCGCGCTCGACGAGCCGCGCCATGACGCGCTGGCCGTCGCCGCGGTCGCCGTCGCGGGCCTGACCGTCGAACTCCGCCTGCTCGGCGCGTCCCACCAGGTCGCCGCGGGGCCGGTGCTGGAGACCGTCGCGTGCCTTCCCGGACGCGACGGCGGCCTGCCGCCGCGCGCCGAAGCCGGGCTCGACGGGTGGCGTTACGCGTTCACCTCGCGCACCCGCGACGCCGTCGACTTCCCCGCCGCCCTCGCCGAGATCACCGCGCTGCTCGACCGGCCGGACGCCCTCAGCGGCGTCTTCCCCGGCGACCCCGGCGCGCTGACCGGAATCGTCGTGGACCCGTGCGCGGGCGGGGTCGTCTGGCGGACGTGGCACACCTACCCGGGCCCGGGACAGATCCGGACGGGACAGATCCAGACGGGACAGATCGTCGAGACCTCGTCGCGGCTCGTGCGTGCGGGGTCGGCGTGAAGGGCGCGGCCTGGGGAGGCGGCATCCTCGTCTTCATCGGCGCGCTCATCGCCGCGCTGGTCCTGCTGAACGGCTCGCGCTCGCCGGACGGGTGGATCGCCGACCACTACGCGCGCAGCGGCGACGCCTGGACCACCCAGAAGGACCCCCTGGCCGCCGCCGACGAGCTCAGCGACGAGTTCCGTCCGGTCGACCGGGTGGTGGACCCGTCGGGCGTGTTCCTGCGCTACCCCGAGGTGATCGTCGCGGTGCTCGCCGCGGGCGCGGGCAGCAAGGTGTACGTCGACCGCGCGGACGTCGGGTACCAGCGGTGGCACAAGCACGTCGGCGGACGGTGGGGCGGCCCCGCCGGGCACGCGACCCTGTTCCGCGGCGGCGGTCCTGGAGACGGCAAATGAGCGGCCAGACGGGCGGCCAGACCAAGGCGTGGCAGGTGTGGCTGTGGATTCTCGTCCCGCTCGTCCTGTTCGTCGGCCTGCCGATCGGCTGGGGCATGTACGACGACGGCGTGTTCGACGAGGACCTCACCTACGACGTCACCGCGACGGCGCTCGGCGCGGGCGACACCGCGCGCGTCCAGGAGATCTACACCGAGGCCGCCATCGCGCACGGCGTCTGCTACGGCTGGCGGATCGACGCCGGAACGGGCGCGCCGATCGAGGAGGGCTCCAACCTCGGGCTCGGCGTCGACGTCGCCGACCAGACGGAGCGGTGCCCGAGATGGCTGCGCATGTCCGTCACGTACTCCTACATGTGGAAGGAGTGGAGCTCGGTCAACGTCTCGGTGACCGACAACGTCGCCGAGGTCGACATCGACCCGAACGTGCTGGAGAGCCACGGCATCGTGCAGACGCTCGAGCCCGAGGGGGTCTCGCAGCTCGCCGACATCCTCGGCTCGCTGCCGATGCTGGCGGCGGCGTCCGACGGTCCGGGCGGGCTCGCGCCGGTGCCCGCGCGCGAGCAGACGCCCGACCCCACCGCCTCCACCAACGACGAGCTCGCGCCGGTCCACGGCGTCGGCTGGTACCTCACGCTGGGCGTCAGCGGCCTCCTTGTCGCGCTCGGCATCTACTGGATCATCTCCGGCGCGGTGAAGGCGCGGAAGGCGAGGCACTTCAATGCTTGACGACCTGCTCGGCGAGTCGCTCGCCACCCTCGCCTACGGCGGCCTCGGCATCGCGCTGCTCGCGCTCGGCTTCCTCGTGGTCGACCTGCTGACGCCCGGCCACCTCGGGCGGATCATCTGGACCGAGGGCGGGCGCGGCGGGGCCGTCGTGCTCGCGGCCAAGCTGCTGGGCCTCGGCGCGATCATCACCACGGCGATCGTGGTCAGCGAGGAGGGCCTGCTCGAAGGGCTGCTCAGCACCGTCGTGTACGCGCTGCTCGGCATCGTGCTGTCGGTCGTCGCGTTCTTCATCCTCGACGCGATCACCCCTGGCAAGCTCGGCGAGACGCTGCTTTCTGGCGGGAGCTCGCCGCACGCGTCGGCGTGGGTGGTGGCCGCGACCGACCTCGCGACGGCGGCGATCGTCTGCGCGTCCATCAGTTGACGCTCGCGCAGTTGACGTTCCTTCGATCGGCGCGGGTGCGGCGCTCGCTCGTCCTCGCCGCGGTCTTCGTCTGCGCGGCGTGCGGGCTCGTGTACGAGCTCGCGCTCGTCGCGCTCGGCAGCTATCTGGTCGGCAACTCCATCACCCAGGCTTCGATCGTGCTGTCGGTGATGGTCTGCGCGATGGGCGTCGGCTCGCTCGCGGCCAAGCCGCTCCAGTCGCGCGCGCTCGTCGCGTTCGCGCTGATCGAGGCGGCGCTGGCGCTGCTCGGCGGACTGTCGGTACTGCTGCTCTACGCGGCGTTCGCGTGGCTCGACCTCTATGTCCCGATGCTCGTGCTGGCCGCGTCGGTGCTCGGGGCGCTCATCGGCGCGGAGATCCCGCTGCTGATGACGCTGCTGCAGAAGATCCGCAGGCAGGAGGCGGGGTCGGCGGTCGCTGACCTCTTCGCCGCCGACTATGTGGGCGCGCTCGTCGGCGGGCTCGCGTTCCCGTTCCTGCTGCTTCCGCTGTTCGGGCAGATCCGTGGCGCGCTCGTCGTCGGGGCGGTCAACGCCGTCGCGGGCATGGCCGTGGTGCTGTGGATCTTCCGGGCGGATGTCGCCCGGGGCGTCAAGGCCGCGCTGTGGGGGGTGATGGGCGGGGTGCTCGTGCTGCTCGGCGGCGTGTACGTCAAGGCCGACGCGTTCGAGGTGACGGCCCGCCAGGCGCTCTACAACGACCCCGTGGCCTTCGCTACGCGCAGCCGGTACCAGGAGATCGTCCTCACCGAGAAGGTGAGTCTTTCGGGACGCTCGGACACCCGGTTGTTTCTCAACGGGGACCTCCAGTTCTCCTCGGTGGACGAGTACCGGTACCACGAGGCGCTGGTCCACCCCGCGCTCGCCGGGAGCCGCGGCCGCGTCCTGATCCTCGGCGGAGGCGACGGCCTCGCGCTGCGCGAGGTCCTGCGGTACCCGGACGTCCGGGAGGTGACGCTTGTGGAGCTCGACCCGGAGATCGTGGCGTTGGCGCGGACGCACGCGCGGCTGAAGGAGCTGAACGGGGGAGCGTTCGAGGACGGGCGCGTCACCGTCGTCAACGAGGACGCGTTCACGTGGGCGCGTGACGGGCGCGAGCCTTACGACGCCGTCATCGTCGACTTCCCCGACCCGGACGAGGTCGCCACGGCCAAGCTGTACTCGGCGGAGTTCTACGGGCTCGCACGGCACCTCATAGCCGACGGCGGAAGGATGGTCGTCCAGGCGGGGTCGCCCTACTTCGCGCCCAGGTCGTTCTGGTGCATCGACAAGACGATCCGGGAAGCGGGCCTGCGTACGCTGCCGTACCACGTGGACGTGCCGAGCTTCGGGGACTGGGGGTTCGTTATGGCGTCGTCCGGCGAGCCCTCCTTGGGGATCTCCGGGGACGCGCCCCCTACGCGGTTCCTTGACTCCGACGTACTGAGCGCGGCCCGTGTGTTCGCGCGCGACCTGCGGCGTGACGACGTCGAGGCCAACACCCTCGTCCGGCCGGTGATCGTCGGTTATGAGGATGCCGAATGGCAGGATTTCTAGGGATCTTTCCGGAAGAATTCCCCCATGGCACCGATCGCAATGATCCAGGCATATGTGGAGAAGCTCGTCGCGGAGATGCTCGAGCTCGACGGTCCCCTCGCCGTCGACAAGGACGGGTCCATCCCCGTCCGGCGCGGCAGCGCGCTGTACTACATCGACGTGATCGACCGCGGCGACAGCCCCCACCTGGTCCGCGTCTGGTCGATCGTCCTGCGCAACGTCGCCGGGGGCCGCCAGCTCCTCAAGGCGCTCAACTCGATCAACGGGCGCATCCTGCAGGCCAAGGTCTTCCTCACCGACGAGGGCAAGGTGATCATGAGCACCGAGCTGCTCGCCGACACCGTCACCGTCGCCAACCTGTCTTACGCCTGCGACGCCATCGGCGACCTCGCCGACAGGTTCGACGACGAGCTCCAGGCCGACTTCAGCGGCGAGAAGTCCTTCGAGGACGACGAGGACGCGGTAAGCGTATGAGCGCCGCACTCGCCGCCTTCAGCGACGAGCTGGCCGGACTCGCCGAGCGGGTGCTCCCGTCCGTCGCCGCGCTCACCCTCAAGTCCACGCGCGGCGTCGCGTTCGGCTCCGGCTTCGTGCTCGACGGGACCGGCCACGTCGTCACCAACCACCACGTCATCGAGGACGGCGGCGAGATCGTCGCCGACCTTCCCGGGCGGCCGTCGCAGGCGATCGAGGTCGTCGGCGCGGACCGGCTCACCGACCTCGCCGTCCTGCGGCTCGCCGAGGCGCCGGCGTCCCACCTCGACCTGCGCGACGAGCCGGCGCGGCTCGGCGAGCTGTGCCTCGCGCTCGGATCGCCGCTCGGGCTGTTCCCCGAGTCGGTGTCGCTCGGCATCGTCAGCGGCCTCGCCCGCTCGCTGCCGACCCGCGACGGCGTCCGGTCGCTGGAACGCGTGCTGCAGACCGACTGCGCGATCAACCCCGGCAACTCCGGCGGACCCCTCGTGGACTCGCGCGGGCGGGTCCTCGGCGTCAACACCGCGATCCGGCGTGACGGGGCGGGCATCGGCTTCGCCGTCCCTGCCTCGACCGTGGCCGCCGTTACGGCCGAGCTGATAGCGCGCGGACGCGTCGCGAGGGCGTCGCTGGGGGTGTCGATCGCCGAGCGGCACGTGGAGATCGACGGGCGCAGGACCAAGTGCCAGGTCATCACCCGCGTCGGCGGCGGCTCGGACCTCCGCGTCGGCGACGCGCTGCTCGCGGTGAACGGCATCGCCATCGACGGCAGGGCGGCCCTGTACGACCAGCTGGGCGGCGACCGGATCGGCGTCGCCCTGACCCTCGCAGTCCACCGCGAGGGCGCCCTGTGCCACGTTGAGGTCGTCCCCGCCGCGCTGGACGGCTGACCCCCCGACCCCGTCGTACAATCCCGGCAAATGCCGACCCCTGGAAGGTTCCGCATGCTGGAACTGTCGCCGCCCACCGTCGAGATCAAGGCCGACGCCCTCTCGTTCACCCTCGACGAGCCGGCGCTCGGCCCGACCGCCGTGCGCGGCTGGCGGATCGCGGGCGTCGACGTCCAGGCGCGGCTGCTGCCGACCGGGTTCCAGGTCGTCGCGGGGCCGTGCGTGGAGACCGTCGCGCAGCTCGAAGGCCGTCAGGGACCCCTGCCGTACCACCTCGGCCGTGACGTCGGCGGGTGGTCGCATGTCTTCACCGCCGACGTGTACCGCCGCGACTACGCCGACTTCACCCGGGCCGTCGCCTTCCTGCGCAGGTACCTCACCGACCGGGACGACGCCCTCGCCGCGTCGTTCCCCGGCCGTCAGGACGTCCTGTGCGGGGTCCTGGTGCGGCAGCTGCGCCGGGGGATCGAGTGGCGCGGCTGGTACACCTTCCCCGACACGCGCCAGGTGGTGAGCACGCGGAGTCGGCTTCTGATCGGATGAGCTGACTTGGTACGCTCGGGTAAGTCAGTACGTACTTACCCAGGAGTGTGGCCCGATGGCGCGTGAGATCTTCACCGAGGAGCACGAGGCTTTCCGCGACATGGTGCGCGCCTTCATCGCGAAGGAATGCGCCCCGTATCACGAGCAGTGGGAGAAGGACGGCATCGTCTCCCGTGAGGTCTGGCTCGCCGCCGGACGCGCTGGCCTGCTCGGCATCGACATCCCCGAGGAGTACGGGGGCGGCGGCAACGACGACTACCGCTACTACGTGATCTTCGGCGAGGAGCTCGCCAAGGCCGGCATCCACGGCCCCGGCTGGGCCGTCCACAACGACATCAACGGCGGCTACCTCAAGCAGCTCGCCAACGACGAGCAGAAGGCCCGCTGGTTCCCCGGCTACTGCTCCGGCGAGCTGATCACCGCCATCGCGATGACCGAGCCGGGCGCGGGCTCCGACCTCCAGGGCATCAAGACCACCGCCATCAAGGACGGCGACCACTACGTCCTCAACGGCTCCAAGACCTTCATCTCCAACGGCATCCTCGCCGACCTCGTCATCGTCGTCGCCAAGACCGACCCCTCCGCCGGCCACAAGGGCGTCTCCCTCCTCATGGTCGAACGCGGCATGCCCGGCTTCGAACGCGGCCGCAACCTCGAAAAAATCGGCATGCACGCCCAGGACACCGCCGAACTCTCCTTCGACAACGTCCGCGTCCCGGCCGCCAACCTCCTAGGCGAAGAGGGCATGGGCTTCATCTACCTGATGACCAACCTCGCCCGCGAACGCCTCTCCATCGGCGCCACCGCCCTCGCCGCCGCAGAAGACGCCTTCGAAAAAACCCTCGACTACTGCAAGACCCGCACCGCCTTCGGCAAGCCCATCGGCTCCTTCCAGAACTCCCGCTTCGTCCTTGCCGAGATCAAAACCGAAATCACCATCGCCCGCTCCTTCACCGACAAGTGCATCCTCGCCGACACCACCCACACCCTCACCCCCGACGAAGCCGCCATGCTCAAATGGTGGAACACCGAACTCCTCAAGCGCACCGTGGACCGCTGCCTCCAACTCCACGGCGGCTACGGCTACATGACCGAATACCCCATAGCCAAGGCATACCAAGACGTCCGCATCCAAACCATCTTCGGCGGCACCACCGAAATCATGAAAGAAATCATCGGCCGCAGCCTAGGCGTCTAGCCTGACCTGCCTCTTCATGGCTTGTGTTGTCCCAAGATTCTAACGCCTCGTTAGATCATTTGTTAGACGGTCGGCTCCGCGGTGCCTCGGTTGAGGCCCGGCCGCAATGCGGCCGGGCCTCAACAGTCCTTGCTCGGTCACACCCAGGCGGCGAGAGGCTCGCTCACCCGCGGCCCTCCGGCTCAGGGGCCTGGAGAACCGCCCAGACCGTATGCCCGCGGTCGGCGCTTCCGTGCATTCCGTGCGAAGCCGCGATCTGGCCCACGATGAACAATCCGCGGCCGCACTCCGCGAGCGGCCCAGAGTTCTCCCACTCCAGCTCGCTCTCGGCTCCCTGGTCCGCTACCGCGATCCGCACCCCGGATCGCCCGGCCGAGACCTCGACGCCGAACACTCCGCCCTCCGCGCCGGATCTGGTATGCAGAAGCGCGTTGTCCGCGAGCTCGGTCACGACCAGCGCGGCATCGTCCTCATACCCCGTGCCTGCGAGCAGAGTCCTCGCGAGGTTCCTCGCCTTCCGAACCTCTTCGGGCCTCCCCGAGAACACGGCGAGAACACGGCGTGCCAGAGGCGATCGCCCTGGGCATGCACCCACTTCTCTTCGTCGACCCCCGGAACCTCCGCGGTGAGCCTCATCTCGGTCCTCCCCGAGGTCCGTGCGTCGCGGACACAGGCGACACGAGCTGTACTCGAGGAAGCGGCTGTCCAGCGCGCCGAACCGGGCGCAGCGCGCTCAGCCGGTCCCGCAGCTGCCACGGGTGCCCGCTCGTCACCTGCTCCCGCGAGCGCAGCGCGACCCACAGGCCGGCCCGCCCTCCCGACGGCGGCAGGAACAGAATGCCCCACCCGCCGTTCCTCGGCTTGTTGAACACCTCGCGCAACCACGAGAGCTCATGCGCCCTCTCGCCACCGACCAACGCCCTGAACCGCTCATCGACCACGGAGCGCTTCTCGGGCGGCACAGGAGCAGTCCCGCTCGTGTGCGCCAGTTCCGCCTCACTCACCATGCGACGACCGTCCCCCTCTCTCAGGCTCGTTCCTGTCCGGACGGAACCGCGCACCGTCGAGCCGTAGGTGAATCCACGATCGGAATGTGCCGAAGGTGAGCGTTCCGACTGTCACCGAACCGCTACGCAGTGCACTATGGGAGTGGCCCCTTCCCGGCCACCTCCTGGCCCCCCTCGCCCACATCCGAGGAACCGCAGGTGAACGACAGAACCAGCGTTACTCCGGCTCGTCTGAAACACCTGCGCGAACAGGCCGGAATGTCGCAAAGCGAGCTCGCCGCGGCGCTCTACGCCATCACCGGCACCGCGACGGTCACCCGCCACGAGGTCTCCCGCTGGGAGAACGGCAAGCGCAGACCGACCGCCTGGCTCGACGCCCTCGCACTTGCCCTGAACGTCGACCTCGCCGAACTTCTAGGTCCCGGCACCGGATTCGCTCGAGATGACGCGGCAGCCGAAGAGCCCGGATCCGACCTCGCCATGCTCGGGTCGTTCCGCTCGGCGGACCTCCAGATGGGCGGAGGGCATCTCTACTCGACGGTCATGGGTTACCTGCGAACCAGCGTCGGCCCGCGCATCTTCGGCGACACGAGCCAGAGCGACTCCAGCAAGGTCTTCGCAGCAGCAGCCGGCTTCACCGAGATGGCGGGCTGGATGGCCCACGACGCGGGCCACGACCCGCTCGCCCTCCAGCATTTCCGCCGAGCCCGCGAGTTCGCCCAGATGAGCCCCGACCACGAACTCGGCGCCCACATCCACGCTAGCCTGAGCCACCTGCACATCCAGCAGGACACCCCGGCCGAAGCCATCAACCAGGCCCGCCAAGGCCTCACCCTGATCGAGTCCAGCGCTCCCGCCCCACACCTCTCCGCACGCCTGAGCGCCATGGAAGCCCGAGGCCACGCCGCCCGCGGCCGATCCGAAGCCTGCGGCAAGGCTCTCGCCAGGGCCGAACGCATGATCGCTCACAGCACCACATCTCCTGCCTCACCCTGGGCCAGCGACTTCGACGCCGCCTCCCTCGCCAGCGAAGCAGCACACTGCGAACTCCGCCTCGGCCACCTAAACGCCGCAGAGAAGCACGCGAGACGCATCGTCGAGCTCCGCTCCGGCCCCCGCGTCCGCAGCCGAGCCTTCGGCCAGCTCCTCCTAGCCTCAGTGCTCCTCCGCCAACACCGCCTGGACGAGGCCTGCGCCGTCGCCTTGGACGTCATAGCCACGACCACAGCCCTGAGCCCGACCTCGTAGCCCAACGACTGGCCGCCCTCCGCCCCCTGGCCCTCCCACACCGCACCTCCACCGACGCCCGAAACCTCCTCACCGCCCTGGACGAGACCCTGCCGACACGCCTGGGTCTATACCGTTGGATCGCAGGCAGCCCGCCCAGCGCCAGCCCGTGAGGAACCCATGCCGCCAGAAGACCCTCTATACGAACGCGACCCCCAAGCCTGGAACCAGCTCCTGGCCGAAGGCAACGCCTCCCAACCCCGCAAACGCGTAGGCGCCGACGCCCTCATCCGAGACCCCGAAGGCCGCATCCTCCTGGTCGACCCCACCTACAAACCAGGCTGGGACCTCCCCGGCGGCATGAGCGAAGCCAACGAAAGCCCCACCGACACCATCACCCGCGAACTCTCCGAAGAACTAGGCCTGACCCTCACCCCCGGCCCCCTCCTCTGCCTCGACTGGGTCCCACCCCACGGACCCTGGGACGACTCCCTCATGTTCCTCTTCGACGCCGGCACCCTCACCAACACCGAAGCCGCAGCCATCACCTGCACAAGCCTCGAAATCGCCCGCTTCGCCTTTTACTCCAAGTGTCAGGCTTTGAACCTGCTTCCCGGACGCCAACGCGTCCGCCTGGAGGCCGCACTTGCCTCCCTCGACGAGGGACACCCTGTCTACCTCCAGGACGGATGCTTCTGGCAGTCATAGCTCCACTCACAGCATGAGCTCAGAAGCTTCTGCGGTGTCGGCGCTGAACGCTTTGACACGGGCCAGCTGTGCTCAACGCAGAGAGGCCGCGGTGGGAACCGGACTCTTCGCCCCTCCCACGCGCGGCCAGTGTGCCCTCGGACTCTAGGTCAGACTATGACTGCTGGATGACAACGATGATGTCGCCGCCCCCACTCTCGTAACGGATCACCGCGTTACCTCCGCTGGGCATCGCAATGAAGATCGAAGTTGTCGGGTAGCGATGCCGTCCGTTGTACATAACGTCTCCTTTTAGGCATAGCGAAAGACCGGATCCGTGATAGCGGATACGGTCGACTTAAACTAAGTTGAAAAACGAAAAACCCTGCACGGCAGGGTTTTTATTTGGAGATTTTTATTAAATTAAATCTCCGGCAGTAGGCATGAAGAGCCTTGTGTGAGCATTGTAGGGCCCTGTCGCGCTTGCCACAAGACCCTCGGCGTGGCAGAAACCCCTCCGATTTGTCTCGTGGGCACGTTGCGCAACAACGCCATCAGCTAGGCAATGAGCATTGCGTACTATCCGGAGCCTTTCGCGCAGCTGTCCGACTGGCAAGCGGGCGGACAGCTGCCCAAGGCACGTTCAGGCCGTCAGGTCAGGGTCGTGGTCACCGATCGAGAGCGCCACCTGCTGGCCTCATGCGTCTTCGGGTGGGCTCATGAGCTTGAGCAGGTCCTTGAGGCTGACCTTGTAGCTGGCGCCGATCAGGACAACGTGGCAGGGGAATCGGCCTCTTCGTGCGAGGTCGTAGGCCTTCGTGCGGCCGATCCCGAGGATGCCGGCGGCGGTCATCAGGTCGATGAAGGGCGGGAGCGAGCGGAGGTCGTCGAGAGTGATGGGCTTCATGCCTCGCCCCTTCCGTGAGCCCGCCCGGGTCGTGCTTGAGGTGGATGGTTTGGACGGGTACCCGCCGAGCTGGTCTTGACGATGGCTTCGCTGGGAGGCATGGGGAAGGCCTGGCTTGCCACGCGTGCGGGTGTGAGCTGGGGTTTCGCGTTGACCGCGCTGATGGCGCTCTGGGCGCGTCCGAGAGTGTTTGCGACCTTCCTCGCGGTGGTGCTGGCTGAGCGAAGTTCGTCCTGCGCCTCGTGGATCTCGGTGACAGGGCTGTGGCCGAGGTCATGCCCGAGTCGTCCCGCGTTCAGTTCATCGGTGAGGAAGCGGTCGAGCTGTTCGAGGGTCTGCCCCAGTCCGTAGACGGCCTCGGAGAGGTTGCCGAGGACCGAGTAAGCGGTTCCGGGATACGTCAGTCCTGGGGGTCGGGCGGTCGCGTGGTTGAGCTGCCGCACGTTGTCGTAGACGTTGCGCGCGAGCTGCTCGATCCGGTCGTCTGCTGCTTGCTGGGTTCTGCTCTTCGTCATTGCCGCAGGCCTTCCGCGTTCGGTCAGGGTCGGCGCAGCGTGACGCGGTTGGCTAGCGTGCGAGCCCGGGTGATACTCGCATGTCGGTCCTCTGTTCCGCCGACTCAGCCATGGGCGCTCCTTTCTCTTAGGGACTCCGCGCACTGCTGCACGTCCGTGCTCGTTGGTCGAGCACTGCCAGCCCTGTTACCCAGAGTCGCGGGTGTTTACTCCTGGCGTCTTCGATCTATCTTCCGGCTGCTCGCGAACGAGCGGGGGAGGTCGGTGAAGTGTCGGGTGACGGTCGCTTTCTTGATGTCGCGCTCGCTCGCGGGGGAGCAGGGAACGACACGGCGAGCAGACCAGGAAGGACTGGATGAGCCTGCCTCGATGCCTGCTGGGTCGGGTCCGCCATCTGCTTGAGTGCATCCGCGGCCGCCTGAGCAGCCTGAGCCTGCGCGATCCGCCCCTGGGCGGCGCGGTGCGCGGCGATCCTCTCGACGAGGTGCGCCAGGCACGAGAACAATTGGATCCACGCGACAGCCCTTCGGTATGCGTCTCCGGTCTGGCGGCTCAGCGCATGGGCGAAAACCCGGCTTACCGTCCTCAGCCCGCGCGAGTAGGAGCCGAGAGGAGACACGCGCCCGTGAGGTTCTCTGCCGGCCCTGGCGTAGACGTCGGCGATGTGACTCATCCGGGGATTCCCGGTCGCGTGGGCCACTGTGTGAAGGACACCGGTGGTGGCCGCTGCAATGTCCGAGCGCACCTCGGGACTGCTGCTCCACTGGAACCGATGGGCGGCCTGCATGATGGCCTGGGAGGCTGCCCGGCACACGGCCTCACGCTGTTCCGGGCTGCGGATCGCTCGCGGACGGATCAGCGGATAGCTCCGGATTGGATTGGCCCATCTCTGGCAAAGCTTCGGAATGCTGAGTTCCGGCGCGAGCCGGCCCCCGGAGAACCAGATCTGCTGTCCGTCCTTCGTGATGTCACCGGGGAGGCCGACCTTGTATCCGGTGACCTCGGATTGAATCCGCGTGCTGCGGCGGGTGCGGACCAGGACTCCTGCGTCGGCGAGCATTGCGAAGAACTCGTCGGGTCCCGCAGCTCCACTGGCTGCGGTCGTCACAGCTCGGCGGAGCGTCTGGCGCGGTACCTCTTTACGGCCCCGACGTGCGGCTTTCTCGTCTTCAGCCCGGGTGGCACGTCGATTCGCGGTCCTGTCGGCCGGTGCCGTCCGCCGCAATCCGTGGCTTTCCTCGGCGGCGAGGCATGCCTCCCGGACTTTGAGTCTGTCGTTCCACAGCCGCGGCGTCCGGCCGTCCTCGTGGGCGAGCGTGGCGACGATGTGGACATGGTTATCCGCGTGGCGGATCGCGATCCACCGGCATCCGGAACGATCCGCGTCGCGGATGATGCCGACGCGGCGGAGCGTCTCCGCGGCGATCGCGCCCCACTGCTCGTCACTCAGCCACGGATCCTCCGGAGCCGCGCGTAGCGAGCACTGCCATACCGGCTGGTCGAGACTTTTGACGGATAGAGCGGCCAACGGCTGTCGCAGCAGGCTGATGAGCGGTCTGAGGTCCGGCGCACCATTCTCGTTGTGAGGCTCCAGTTCAAGGGGAGTCCGGAAGCCGGCCACCACGTGCGGGTTGTCGTGGACGCTGGTGCGACCGGGACCGTAGAGATAGACGATCAGGTTCCCCACGTTCGACCCGCGAGTGATCTTTCCGATCATCGGCGGTGGATCAGTTCGTCCAGGCCCATGGCCAGCTCATCAAGCCTCTGAAGGCTCCCCGCGACCAGTTCCAGGCACCAGCCCAGCTCCGGAGGGCACTGCCCGGAGGCGTTCAGGCGAAGCGCGATCTGGTTGAGGTTCCCGCCGACCCGCCGGATCTGGTGGTTCCCCTCCATGACTTCCCGCAGCAGCGCCCGGTCAGCCGCCCTCACCACCGGCACGTCCTCACGGGCCACCAACAGCACTGCCTCGGCGGTGAAGAACGTCCGAGTCACGCCTTGGCGTCCTGCCGCCGCCGTGATGACCTCGTACTCGTCTTCACTGAGCCGCAAGCACAGGCATTTCCGCCTGGGCCCCTCTCCACGTCGTCGATACGTCTTCTGAACTGGCACTTCGTCGCAGCCATCGGGCACTACCCGCACCTCCGGATTCTCCGTGGACCGCGCCCGGTCCATCCCTCGGTGCGAAGTGGACGAGCGCGCAGCGTCGCCCACTTCGTAGCCACGAATGCCTCATCTTGCACCCCGCGGAGCCATCCCGATAAATGGCGCCGGAAGCCGCAATCGGCTGCAACCGACTGCCGGGTCCCGGAGTGGGTCGAAGATGATCAGCCGCTGCCAATGAGGCCATGTGTACGGAGCTCGACTCGTGAGCCTGATTGTGGTGGCCAAGCGGGAGGCCAGAGCGTCGCCAACCCGGTGCCCCTCGTCCACTATGTCGAAGCCCATTGCTGGGACTCTCTTACGCCCCGTGAGTCCAGCACCCCTTGCGTCGAGGAATCAAAATCCTTCGGCAGGGCCGATTCGGGGCTTGATCAGATAATCTCTGGCTGAAACACGGTGAGCTGGGCTTGACGTGGCCCGGCTGCGTGTCCTGTGGGCGGTAGTCGACGTGTGGAGGTGCCCGTCCTTGTCGCGCCAGACAACGCCTACCCGGTTGGTCGACCGGCGAGACGAGCTCGCACTCCTCATGGGGCGGGTCGACGCTTCGATACGAAACCGGAGAACCAGCGTCCTGGTCCTGCGCGGGGAAGCCGGCGTCGGAAAGTCGAGCCTCCTGAGCGCGTTCGCGGACGCTTCGGTCGAACGGCACCGACAGGCCGGTCTGCTGCACGGCTACGGCCAGGCGATGCTCAACTCGCTGGCATCCGATTCCTTCCAAGCAGTGCGCGAGTGCCTCAGGTCGCTTGCTAACGCGGCTGAACGTTCCGGTTCGCGGGACATGGTGGGCCGGGTCGTCGACTCCTTCCGGCTGCACGCTCCAGACTGGGTCGAATCGGTGCCGATGGTCGGCGGCCTGCTCGCGGCAGGGATGAAGACCGGACGATCGGTCCGCGAAGCGGGACGCGAGACCGTCGACATGGACAGCAGGCTCGACCAGCTGATCGGGTTCGTCGACGAGCTGCTGAAGCGCGGACCGCTGCTGCTCGTCCTAGACGACCTTCACTGGGCCGACACCGCGACCGTCGACCTGCTCGTGACGCTGGCCCTGCGCGTCGAGGGACCGTTGACGCTCGTCTTGGCCTACCGCCCGGACAACCTCCAAAGCCGCGACGAGGCCCACCCCTTGAAGCGGGCGTTGTTCCGGCTCCGTCGCTACCGGGACGACTGCGTGGAGATCGATCTTCCACGCTTGACCGGTGAGGACACCGAGGTTCTCGTGCGCCAGGCAGCCAGCTCCCGTGTCCCGTCAGGGCTGGTCGCGCAGATCGTGCAGATGAGCGAGGGGAACCCGTTGTTCGCAGAGTCGCTGGTCCGGCTCGGCAGCGAGGCCCATGCGGGGATGCCGCGAAGAATAACCGCGGTTTTGGAAGAACGTCTTTCTTTCCTGGACGTCGCGGATCAGAGGATTTTGGAGGCCGCCGCGCTGATCGGTTACAGCTTCGAGGTCGACTACCTGGCCCAGCTTGCACGCATGGACGTCGACGACGTCTACGAGCGCCTGGACGTCCTTTTCAGTGAGCATGCCCTGGTCCGGCCAGCCGATCCGCGAGACGAACTCGACCGGTACACGATCCACCACCCTCTCCTCGCTGAAGTCCTGCGTGAGCGAGGGGTGGTGAACGGTCCGCGGTGGCGTCGTCAGCACCGCAAGCTCCTTGAACTGCTGGAGGCGGAGCGGCCCTGGGATGACGAGATGCAGGTTCGGGCGGTCGCGGTCGCTTCGGAGGCCGGGGTGAAGGAGAAGACCTGCGCCTACGCCATCGACGCTTCCCGCAGGCAGTTCGCCATCGGTTCGGTGTCGAAGGCCCGTGACCTTGCTGCGGTCGCTGTGGATCAGGGGACGAACACGGTTGAGGCATTCGTGCAACTCGCCGAGTGCCTTTCCGCAGAAGGCAACTATGTCGCCGCGGCTCAGGCCTGCTCGTCCGCGGTGACGCAACTCGGCGCTGCCACCGACGAGGCTGCCTTGGCCGTCCGGCTTCTGTGGGCTCGCAACCTTCGTATGACCAACAGCTGGGAGGAGTGCCGTGGCCTCCTCGACCAGCTCGTCGCCGCGAACGTTGGTCCTGGCGAGATCCTCGCTGAAGCGCTGATGCTCCATGCGGAGATCGCGCTGTGCGGCCCGGTCCAGGACACGGCTCGCTGCATTCAGCTCTGCGGTGTGGTCGCGGAGATGTCGGCCAATCCCGAACTCCAGTCACGCGCCCACGGGCACCGCGGCCTGGCCCATCTCGCCGCCTACGACCACGCCGAAGCCGATCGCTGGCTGCTGCACGCGATCCAGGTCGCTCGGGAAAAGGAACATCCCTACGCCGAGTACGAGGCGATCCACTGGCTGAGCAAGAAGGCCATGGCCTGCCTCGAACTGGACCGCGCCTGGCGCCTGCTCCGAGCCCTCGCGCACAACTCTGATGCGTCCGGCGTCGCGAGTGACAGCCCCTGGCACCTGCGCGACTCCAGCCGCGTCCTCGGCCTGCAAAGCCGCATCCCCCAGGCCGCGACCGTCCTCGCTCAGTACCTCGACAGCGCCTACCCCAGCTCCCCGGGACGAGCCATCACCACCCTCGCCTGCCAGATCGGCGAACTCGAGTCCCTCTTCGGCAGGCCAGCCGGGGACGATCTCCTCGCAGAACTACTCGCCGGCCTGACCGGCACGACCACCGAGAACCGGCACGCTCACCTGAGCGACCAGCTCCGTCTTCTGTCCGACCGTCCTCACCGCTGGGAGCCCATCCCGTTCACGGTCAACGTGCTCGGGGGTCGCGCACGACGAAGCCGCCGCGGCCGACGCGATCTTCCGATTCGACGTCCTAGACCTTGCTCGTCTCCGTTCCCTGACCCCGAACGCTGGGTAGGCATGCGGCCGTGAGGAGCGAAGCGCGAGAGGAATTCTTCCTGGCTCCCGGCCTGACCCTCCTCAACCACGCCTCCTACGGCCTCACCTCCCGTCGAGTCGCCGCCCACGCCGACAGGATCCGGCAGGAGATCGAATCCGACCCCACCGTGTACCTCGGTCAGCACCTGACCGAACGCCTCCGGGAACTCACCGCCGAGGTAGCGACCGCACTGACGCTCCCGGCGACCGGAACCACACTGTGCGCCAACGCCACATCAGCAGCGGCCGCGATCATTTCCTCGCTCCCGCTGGGACCGGGTTCGACGGTCGCCGCAGAAGTCTCGCTCACCTGGGACTCCGCCGACCTGGTCGAGCGCTTCTCCTGGCCAGGAACCTTCGACCCCGTCCCACGCCTGTCCCTCGACGAAGCCCTCACCCAACACCACGGATGGCTGACAGCAGGCGCATTCACCCGATGCGAAGACCTCGCCGCAGCCTCAGTCCCGCTCCTGACAGGGCTCGGCGCAATCCCGACCACCACCGACGCATACACCCCACCAAGGATGCGCGCCTTCACCCTGGACGGAGTCACCGCTCCCGAGGTCAAAGCCAGCATGAGCCGAGCCGGAATCCGCGTCTGGTGCGGCCCCGGCGCAGACGGATCAACCATCCTCCGCATCGCCACCCACGTCTACACCGACCAGGCCGACCTCGAACTCCTCTGTGCCCAGGTGAAGGAGACCGTTCCCTGATGGACGTCCCCGAGATCCCCGACCGCCTCGAAAAGGCCATCATCTTCCTCCGAGGCGAAGACGACGGAAGGACCTGGCTCGCCGCGCTACCAAGCCGACTAGCCAGCTACGCCGACCGCTGGGACCTCCAACTCCACGAGATAGCCGAAGGCGGCGCCATGTCCTGCTGCGTCTACTGCTCAACCCCAGACGGCACCCCAGCAGTTCTCAAAATCCCCGTAGACGAAGCCGCCGGCAGATCAGAAGCCCTCCTCCTAGACCACTGGGCCACCTCATCGGCTTCCCCCGACGTCCTCCACCGCGACAACGAATCCGGCGTCTTCCTTATGAGCCGGATCACCCCCGGCGCCACAGCCTGGGCCACCGAAGGCCCCGAAGACTCCCGCCGCTTCGGCGACCTCCTCACCCGCCTCAACCCCCCCGACCCCCTCCCTCAAAGACCTGGCCGACATCGCCGCGATGCGCCTGGACTGGGCCCGCGACCGATTTGCCGACCCCCGCTACGCCAACGACATTGCCTCCATCAAAGACGCCGAAGCCGTCCTGGCAACGCTCCTGGCCACCACCACAACCCACCACGTCCTCCACGCCGACCTCCAAGCCAAAAACATACTCACCAGCCCCAACCACTGGTACGCCATCGACCCCATGGGCGCCACCGGAGACATCAACGCCGAAGCCGCCCTCTGGATCGCCATCCAAGACGGCCCCACCACCATCGAACATCGCCTAACGGAACTCTCCCCCCACCCCCTCCTCGACCTTCCCCGCCTCCGCTCCTGGACCTTCGTGTTGGCCACTGCTGAATACAGGCCTTACCTGCCTCCATCCGCCATGCGGATCGAAGGATTCCTCGCCCAGAGTGCACCCGCTGAGCTCATCGAAGGCCTCAGGTAGCTGTTCGCCGTGCTGGAGAAACGCATCCCTCGCAGAGAGCCGCAGACGCAGTCTTCAGAAGCCCTGCTATGCGCGATTCGTGCCGGTGGTCCAGGATGTCGGTGCGGTGCCTGATACTGGTTCCGGGTAGGAAACGGGTCGGTTCCTGGGACGCTGTGGGGTGGTTACGCAAGATGGACGCTCGGATCAGGGCTCTGGCCGACCGGTCACCCAACTTCGGCTTCCTGCTGCAGTATGAGCCTCTGCTGGTCCTCTACGGGGCTGGTGCCGAATCGGCGATCTTCACTGATCCGAACGTGGCCCTCCTTAAAACCCGTCAGTTCGGCGAGGTCCTCGCTACCGACCTGGTGCGACGAGGCCGAGTCCGTGTGGATGGTGATCGGCAGGTAGACCGACTCCATGCGCTTAACCGCGAAGGCTTCCTGCATGGTGACGTGGGGGCGGCTTTCCACAAGATCCGCGATCTCGGTAACCATGCGGTCCACGACAATCTGGGTGTCGCGAACGCTCCAGCCGACCAGCGGAATGCCTTCGAGGCCGTTAAGACCTGCTTCAGGCTGGGTGTGTGGTTCCACCGGCTCTTGGACGGCACACGAGAGGTCCGGCCGTTCGTGCCGCCTCAGCCGCCTACGGTGGAGGGGGCCCGCGCAACGTCGGACGCCGCCGAGCTCGCCGAGTTGAGGGCGGTGGTCGAGCAGGCGCAGGAGGAGCTGGCCCAGTCTCGGCTGACCTTCGAGCACAAGGCTTCTCTGCTGGAGGCTGAACGTGACGCCCGCCGGGTAGCCGAAGAAGAAGCCGCCCACGCCCAGGCCGGTCAGGCCGGGCTGGCCGCGATCATCGAGCAGATACAGAGCCAGATCGCCGATTTGCAGCGCCGGTTCGAGTCGGCACAGTCCACCGCGACACTTCAGCAGCGTGAAGACCTGCTGGCCAATGCCGAGAGCGCTTCCCGGGAGCCGAAGAACGAGGTTCAGGTCCGCCAGAGCCTCGACAGATTGCTGCACGAAGCCGGTTGGTCAGTGCAGGACGTTGGCGTCGGCCTGGATTTGTGGGCCAGCCAGGGTGTTGCGGCCCGCGAGTTCACGGTGCAATCCGGTCGTGCCGACTATTTGCTGTATGTGAACCGCAAACTTGTCGGCGTTATCGAGGCCAAACGCGAGGGAGCCGATCTGTCGGCCGCCGAGCAGCAGGCCGACCGGTACGCCGATCACTTGAAGTCTGAGCAGCGGAGGGCCGCATGGCGTTCTACGCTGACCTTCCGGTATGCCTCAGACGGCGGAGTCACGACGTTCCGCAATACCCTGGATCCTGACTCTCGGACCCGTCAGGTCTCCTACTTCCACCGGCCGGACACCATCGCCAGGTGGATGCACGACGCCGACCACGATCCCCAGGCCCCCACCTATCGGGCCAAACTCCGGCATCGCCTTCCCGAGTTGGTCACCGACGGACTGCGCCCTGCGCAGATCGACGCGATCCGTGGGGTGGAGCGTTCGCTGGCGGCGGGACGCGAGCGAGCGCTGATCCAGATGGCGACCGGTGCCGGTAAGACCTTCACCGCTTGCACGTTCTCCTACAGGCTGATCAAGTATGCCAAGGCGGCACGGGTCCTGTTCCTGGTAGACCGCAACAACCTCGGCACTCAGGCCCGAACCGAGTTCGAGAACTTCACTACCCCCGACGACGGGAGGAAGTTCACAGAGCTGTACAACGTGCAGCAGCTCACTGGCAGTGACATGCTCGCATCGTCCAGCGTTGTAGTCTCCACCATTCAGCGGCTCTACCTGGGATTGTCCGGCAAAGCCATCCCGCAGGCCGACGACCCCGAGCTCGACGAATACGAGGTAGAGGGTGAACTCGACCTCGCCTACAACCCGGAGTTCCCGCCGGAGACCTTCGATCTGATCGTCGTGGACGAGTGCCACCGGTCGATCTACGGCAAATGGCGTTCTGTCCTGGACTACTTCGACGCTCCCCTCGTCGGCCTGACCGCGACCCCGGTAGCGCAGACTTTCGGGTTCTTCCAGCAGAACCTCGTCAGCGAATACACCTACGAACAGGCCGTCGCCGACAACGTCAACGTCGACTTCAACGTATACAGGATCAAGACCGAGATCTCCGAGTCCGGGGCGCTGATCGAGGCCGGCACCACGGTTCCTGTGCGGGATCGACGCACCCGACGCCAGCGGTACGAGGACCTCGACGACGACTTCCAGTACGCGGGCAAAGACGTCGGAAATCGTGTACTGAGCCTCGGCCAAATGCGGACCGTCATCCAGGCATTCAAGGATCGCCTCTACACCGAGATCTTCCCCGAACGCTCCAACGTGCCCGAGAACAAGAGGATGGTCCCCAAGACCCTCATCTTCGCCCGCAACGACGAACACGCCGAAGAGATCGTGTCAGTCGTCCGGGACATATTCGGACGCGGCAACGACTTCTGCGCAAAGATCACCCACAAGGCGAAACGCCCGCACGAACTGCTTGCCCAGTTCCGAAACTCCGCCACGCTCCGCGTCGCGGTGACAGTCGACATGATCGCCACCGGCACCGACGTGAAGCCGCTCGAGTGCCTGATCTTCATGCGGGACGTACGGAGTTGGTCTTACTTCGAGCAGATGAAGGGCCGCGGCGCCCGGACCATCGCGCAGGCCGAGCTCCAAGCCGTTACCCCGGATCTTCAAGAGAAGACCCGGTTCGTCATAGTGGACGCTATCGGCGCCACCGAAAACCCCAAGGTCGACGCCGCACCGCTGGACCGCGATCCCGCCAAGCGCGAAAACCTGGAGAAGCTTCTAGCGAAGGTCGCGGCCGGGACCATCGGTGAGCAGGAGGTGTCCACCCTCGCATCCCGGCTGGCCCGGCTGGACAAGGAGCTGAACAACCAGTCCGCGCAGAAGGCCGACATCGAACAGATCGCGGGCCGCCCGCTCCACGACATCGTTCGAGGCATGGTCGACGCTGTCTCCGTGGACGCGCAGGAAGTCGCACGCCGCAGAGGTGGCGAGCAGGCCATGCAGGAACTACTGGATCACGCGTTGGAGCCACTCGCCTCCAACGCCGAGCTCCGCAAGCGCCTAGTAGAGACCCGTCGGGCCCTCGACATCATTACCGATGAGGTGAATCAGGACAGGGTTGTGTTCGCTGGTGCCATCCTGGACGCCGACGAAAGCAAATCGATGATCGAGAGCTGGCGCGAGTTCCTCGAGGAGAACCGAGACGAGATCACTGCGTGGCACACCGCGTACAGCCAGCGCAGCAAGCCGCCGCACGAAGTCTTCGCCGAGCTCCGACGCCTCTCACAGAGGATCTCCCTCCCCCCACGCCGTTGGACCCCGGACCGCCTGTGGAAAGCTTACGAGCAGGCCGGGATAACTGCCGAACGCGGAAGCACGCGGCACGGCGTCGCAGATCTCGTGACCGTCATTAGGTACGAATTGGGCATTGACGAGCAGCCCCGTCCATATGAGGACATTATCAATGAGAGGTTCACGAACTGGCTCGCACGCCAAGAACAGGCCGGGGCACGATTCACCCACGACCAGATCTGGTGGCTCGAAAACATCGCCCAGACCACCGCCCTGTCGGTACAGTTCGACACTGCGGCCTTGGATGACGTCCCATTCAGCACCCGAGGCGGCACCGATGGCTTCCTTGCCTCCTTCGGCGACGACCGCGCCATTAACATCCTCCAAGAACTAGACCAGGACCTTACTGCATGACAGAGCTACCCCAAGGCTGGACCAAGAAAACTCTCAAAGAGCTCGGCGTAGTTGCGCAGCCCGGATTTGCTAGCGGGAAGCATAACCGTGATGGCGGCCTCGTCCACTTGCGGCCAATGAACATTTCTCGCGATGGAAAAATCGTCCTTTCGGACGTCAGATTTATCGAAGACTCGTCCGAACGTCGTGTGAGATTCGGAGATGTTCTATTTAACAACACGAATAGCCCGGCTCTCGTCGGTAAAACCGCCTTCGTTACCAGCGAGAAGCCTCTAGCCTATTCAAATCATATGACGAGGCTTCGGCCGCTAGATAACCTCGACTCGAAGTTTCTCGCCACACAGCTTCATTGGCTATGGATGCAGGGCTATTTCAAGACGGTTCTCAACAATCATGTGAACCAGGCGAGTGTAGCCTCAAAGACTCTTTTGCAGACAGAGATAGTGGTCCCACCACTGCCTGAGCAGAAATTCATCGTCGCCACCCTAGAGAAAATTCTCACGCGCCTAGCCACGGGCACCGAGGCAACAAATTTTGCTTTGCAGAAGGCAGCGCAGCTAAACAAGCTTATTGAAGACCACGCTGTCCTAGGGCTTGCGGAGTTGCCGATCGAGCACGAGGGGTCGGGGCAGGATTCGCTCTCACTGGTGACCTCGTCTCGACAGCAAATGGTTACTAAAAGTAAGAAGCAAGCACACCAGCCCGAGTCGTCTCGTTACGTTTTCCCAGAGCACTGGACCATTGCGTCAGTCGACCAACTCTGCTGGAAAATTGAATACGGGACTTCGGCGAAGTGTCATTCCACTTCCTCGGGATCGGATATTCCTGTAATTAGGATGGGAAACATTCAGGCCGGTTCTATCGACATGGCAAATCTCAAATACCTTCCGACCGCCCACCCCGACGTTGCAAAGCTGTTCCTGAACAACGGTGATCTTCTGTTCAATAGAACGAACAGCGCAGAGCTCGTCGGGAAATCTGCAGTGTATAAAGACATTTACGGCCCTGCAACGTTCGCATCATATCTAATTCGTTGCCGATTTTTGGATGGCGTGATCCCGGAGTGGGTCAACCTTGTAATTAACAGCTCCCTTGGCCGATCCTATATCAAATCCGTGGCAAGTCAGCAGGTCGGCCAGGCAAACGTAAATGGAACCAAGCTTGCCCGGATGCCTATCCCATTCCCCCCACTGCGCGAACAGCAAAGAATCCTGAACAACGTCCGCACTCAAAAGGGCGCGCTGTCAGCGATGGTCAACTCAACTTCCAGTCTAAATGGGAATTTTGAAACACTGAAAGCGTCGATTCTGGACTCGGCGTTCTCTGGAAGCCTAGGTAGCGTGGGGGTTGAACAGGTGGTCAGCCAGGGTGTTGAGCATCAATCAAAACCCGCCAATGATAAGATTTGTGGCACCCAGCTGCTAATTGATGATGATTCGCTCGGAGGCCTGTAATAATGGCTATGGAACAAAGGTCAGATTCCGGCGATCTGGTTCAGAAGCTATGGAGCTATTGCGAGCTCCTTCGCCACAGCGGGGTCTCCACGCTCGACTATGTCGAACAGCTGACCTATCTACTTTTCCTCAAGATTGCGGATGAGCGGGCGAACCGGCCGCTGAATCCCGAGCGGATCATTCCAGAAGGAATGGACTGGGCGAGTCTAGTGAATAAGTCGGGTGACGACTTGCTCGACCAGTACGAACACATCCTTCCGCTGTTGGGCCGACAACATGGAATGCTAGGTTCGATCTTCGATGGCGCAAAGAACAAGATTCAATCGCCTGCGGTGCTCCAGAGACTCGTCAAGGACTTGATCGGGCAGTACCACTGGGGCAGCGAAAGCACGGATGTCAAGGGCGACGCGTATGAGGGGCTGCTTCAGCGTGGAGCCGAGGACCGTAAGACTGGCGCTGGGCAGTACTTCACGCCCCGTCCTGTGATCGACGCGATGGTGGAGTGCGTTGACCCGGGGCCTACCGACACGGTGTTTGACCCAGCCTGTGGCACCGGCGGATTTTTGATCGCCGCGCACAGCCATATTGTCCGCCATCACGGCTCAGAGCTGGACAGCGACCGGCGACGTGCGCTGAACAGCGGGGCCATCCAGGGCGTGGAGCTTGTGCGTGAGACGGCACGCCTAGCATCGATGAACATGCTCATCCACGGGATCGGGCAGCCGAATGGCGAAGAGCTGATCGACGTCCGCGATTCGCTGGCGGCACCTCCCGCAAAGCGATTCGATGTGATCTTGGCAAACCCACCGTTCGGGGTTGGGACGGTTACCGGTGAAAATTACGCCAAGGCTCGCCAGGACCTATGGACAGAGACCACAAACAAGCAGCTCAACTTCGTCCAGCACATTTACACGTTGCTGAACATGGACGGTCGGGCCGCTGTCGTCCTCCCAGACAACGTGCTGTTTGAGTCAGGTGCCGGCGAGACCATCCGGCGAGAGCTGCTCACCCGATGCGACGTACACACCCTGCTGCGGCTCCCCACTGGCATCTTCTATGCCGGTGGGGTAAAGGCGAACGTGCTCTTCTTCGACAAGAAGAGACCCCGTCCCGACGGCTCGCCTCGTACCAAGCGGTTGTGGGTCTACGACCTTCGGACCGGCCAGAACTTCACCATGAAGCGATCCCCACTCACACGCGCTCACCTGGACGACTTCGTCAAGTGCTATCGGCCGGGTGACCAGGGTGCCCGCTTCGAGGTCGACAGGTTCAAGGCGTACGAGTACGGCGACCTCATCGCCCGCGACAAGGTCAACCTGGACCTCACCTTCCTCCAGGACTCGGCCACCGAGGTGCTACAGGATCCCGATGTCATTGCGCAAGAGATCGTTGAGGAGCTGGAAGCCGCCCTCGCTGAATTTTCAGTGATCGCTGAGTCCTTGCGGGCGCTAAAGTCCTCTCGTGAGGATTCCGACATTCAGGACTGACCTGCCACGTCGCGTCACGAGTATTCGGTCTTCCCGTGAGGGAGGTGACAGAACGTGACGTCCGCTCGCTCGCTCTTCGACTCGCTCTGGTCCTTCTACGACCGGGAACTAAGCGTCGAAGGTGTGTCCCCCCTTGAGTACGTGGAGCAGCTCACGTACTTGCTTTTCCTGAAGATCGATGATGAGCGGGGAAGGCGTTCGATCCGCCGTGTGCAGGTCGTGCCGAACGGCTTGGGCTGGTCCAGTCTCAGGAGCCAGTCGGGAGGCGAGCTGGAGAGGCAGTACGCCCACGTGCTCGAGCAGGGCGGCAAAACGGATGGCATCAGCGAGGATGAGCGGACCAAAGCCGTCATCTTCCGAAAGGCCAAAGCTTCGATTCGTAACCCCGCGAAGCTGCAGGCGCTGATTTCCGATGAGATCGGCCAGCTCCAATGGAGTGGTTTCCTTCCAGCGACTTTGGGAGATTTCTACCGTCTGCTTCTGCACGAGGCGAGCGCTAACTTCAACATCAACTCCGGACAGACGCTTACGCCCGAGGCGCTCGTCTCCGCTGTTATCGACTGTGTGCGCCCTGTGACTACGGACAGGGTGTTCGACCCTGCGGGTGGGACCGGCTCACTTCTCGTGGCAGCCGGCCTAGCCATGAGAAGGGACGCGGAAGCCCGGCGAGTAGTCGGGGAAGACGCGCAACTGGCTCCCAACGCCGTATTTGGATACGATCTCGATGAGCGGCTGTGCCGGTTCGCCACTATGAATATAGTGCTCAGCCTCGGCCTCCAGCTCAATTCGCCGCCGCCGATCGAAGAGAGGAACACCCTTGCCGCTCGATCGGCTGTAGAACCCACTCTGATCGTCTGTAACCCGCCATTCAAGACGACTGCGCCGCGGCCCCAGGGACGTACGGATCTGATTGTTGACACGAACAGCAATCAGCTGAATTTCCTGCAGCACATCGCGACTGCCCTGCCTAATGGGGGGAGAGCTGCCGTTTTCGTCCCGGACAATGTGCTCTTTGCTGGTTATGCGGACGCCGAGTTCCGCAGGACGTGGTTGCTCCAGCACTGCGACGTGCACACCCTCCTGCGTCTCCCGACCGGAATTTTCGACCGCCCTGGTGTCAAGTCCAACATCCTTTTCTTCGACCGTAAACCGCCACGACCCGACGGTACTCCGGCCACCAAGCGACTGGACGTTTACGACTTCCGGACCGGTCGACACTTCCAGTCGTCCCACAGTCCGCTCAAGCGATCCGATCTTGATGATTTCGTCGCCTGGTACCACTCTGACCGCGTGTCGGTACCGGGCCGTCCGGCCGTCTCGGTCACTTTCGACCAGATCAGAACCACCTACAACTGGCGACTTGACATCGCCGTCAATGACGGCTCGGCAGCAACGGAAACGATTGATCCACGCACTCTCGCACAGGAGATTGCCGACCAGTTGAAGGCCGCGGCGAAGGCGTTCGAAATCCTTGCCGCCACCCTCCCGGCGACACCCGACGTCATGGAGCCCGAGACGTGAGCATGGGCAAAACTCCTTTCCAGAGGTTCACCGACAACCTCCAGTACGCCCAGCGCATGATCCATGGGGGTGTCACTTTGGAGAAGCTTGGGCGGGCCCGAGTCGATCTGGGAGCGCTCACCAGCGACAACGCTCCCCACCCTGACGACCTCTACCGTGCCTCCTGGACGCAGTGCGTGAGCGCACTCGATCATTGGCTTCATGAGGCGATCATCGCCTACATCGTTGACCACACCGGTGACATCAATTGGAAGAGACCCGCGCGCTTGGAAGCGCTTAAGCTCTCCATGGGAGAAGCCGAGAGGCTTTATCGGGGAAGTACGCCGGCCCGCGTGGTTATACGACAGTTCCTTGAGCGTGAGCTGAAACGCAGTACGTACCAGAAGAGCAGCGCCATTACCGATGGACTTCGGCTCGCCTTGCACCTCGATGGCGGCCAGATCTGGAAGCACATCGGTGACCCGCTCCAACTACCTGCCCATCAGGCAATCGCCAAGCAGGACGGGATCGGCGAGCGCCGCGACAAGATCGCCCATCGTGCGGATCTGGATGAGCAGGGTCAGCGTACGCCGATGAGCGCGACCGATGCCCAGCTCACTCTCGACTGGATCGCTCACGTGGGGACGACAATTGCGGGGCTCTTGCGCTGATCTCATGAACGGTTCCGTCTGTCAGGCCCGGCGCGGCGCGGTGCACCTTGGGAGGCTGGAGCCGTATTGGACGTGCTCCGGCCTTCTTGAGGGCACTGCTACGCCGATCAGCGAGCCGGTTTCGTGCGGTAGATGCCGACCAGCTTGAGAATCTCTCAGCGCCTGCGTGTCGTCCTGTGGTGGACTTGTAGGCAAGCCGCTCGTTACGAGGTGCGAACCGGGGCGTGGTGGCTCCAGGGCGCTCGCTCCGGTCAGTGCTTTCGGTTTGTGGACCAGGACCTTCAGATGGGGTCGAGGTCAGGGCGGGAGCGGCCTGGTGACGAGTCGTTCGTGCCGGCGACGAACTCCTGCCCGTCGTGGACGAGTACTCGGAGGCGTGTAGGAGGACGTGGAACTTGTGGCGGATCGGCTTTACCGGCACCGACTATTGGTTGGTCCTCCTGGTGGCCAGGGAGCATCGATCGACCCGGCGATGACAACCCGGTCGCCAACGGTTCGGTCGGGGCCGGGGCCGGGGCCGGGGCTCGGCATCGGCTGGTGGTAGGAGGTCTTGCGCGGTGGTGAGATGTTCGGTGAGCGCGGCCGACAGGATGTTCCACCCCTCATCACCGGTTCGTCCAGTCGGCACGATTATGAGTGGCGGCGGAGATGCCAATAGGGGCCGACACAATGGACTTGTGGCTCGCATCAACATGATTGAGGTCACCGGTGGAGGTCCAGGCCGGTGGGAGTATGAGATATTCGACCAGACAACGTGGCTGCGACTTGATGACGAAGCACGCCGACTGCAGATCTGGAGAGCCATCAAGCGTCGCCAGGGCCGGCGTCGTCGAGCACTCATTAAGGCCGCTGGCCCTGCGGACCGCTACACCGTCCAGGAGATTGGCGACCGCGACGGTTGGGAGTGTCTGATTTGCGAATCACCTGTCAGTCGCGAGTTCAGGGCACCGCATCCGTGTACGCCGAGCGTTCATCACATCTTTGCGATTTGGCAGGGGGGTGCGGACACTCTCGACAATGTTGTACTGACTCACCTGTTCTGCAACCAGAACAACGAGACGAGTCCACGCCATAGTCCTGCGGGCGCGCGTGCAGCCCTTGCCGACCGCGTCTTGTACGGGCGTTATGGCCCGGGGCGCCGTGAGCAGACGCCCACCTCGGAGGACAGGGCGCTCGCTGAGCTGATCCTTGGCGGAGGCTCTTCTTAATACCGGCCCTGGGCTTCTCCTGGCGGTAGTCGTCTAGTGGAATCCGAGGCCGGAGAAACCTGGCCCAGCGAGGCGGGTTTTGGCGAATTGGTTGCGGTGTGGGTCTTTTGCGCTGCCCTGGCAGGGTGCGGAGATAGTCGAAGCTGAACGAGCGTCAACTGAAGCTTTTGGAGCGCATCGGCGCGGGCGAGGAATCGGTCAGTTCTCGGAAGTCCGCTTTGGCGACGACAGTCGCCCGCGCTGCGGGCGCAGGGCCTGGTCCGCACGCCGCGGGCGGGAGGCGTGTGGCGTGCGGAGATCACTGATGCTGGCCGTTTCTATCTGGAGCATGTCCACCACCCAGACCGGCCGGAACCCGGATCCCCGGAGCCAGTGTTCCGGCTCACACCTTTTGTTAGGAGTTCTTGCAGGGTGCTCAAGACGTGTTCAGCACCCTGCTCGAAATTCATGCCGATGTGTGGTTTAGGGTTTGAAGGAGTCGAAGATTTCTTCTAGGGCGTCGGCGAGGGTGGTGTCTTCTTCGTTGAGGATGGCGGCGTAGCGGGAGGTTACCTCTAGGCTGCCGTGGCCGGCTCGTTGGCGGACTTTTTGGAGGTCGATGCCCTTGGCGATGGCCCAGCTGATGCCGGTGTGGCGGGCGTTGTAGGGGGTGAAGGTGGGCGGGAGGGAGGCTTGGGTTCGGGCGTGGTTCCAGAAGCGGTCCAGACGGCGGGGGTGAGGAACTCGGTGCCGTCGGTGCGGACGGGGTTGGCTCGGGTGGAGGTGGTGAACTGGCGGTGGCGCCATCCGCGTTGGTAGGCGGCGGCGAAGGAGCGGCATTCGGGGCAGGCGCAGTTCATGCCGTAGCGGGCGCCCGTGGTGACGTGGTGGTGGATCTTGCCGGTCTTGGTGACGATGGGAAGGAGGTCGGGCTCGGCGGCTTGGTCGGGGGTGATGAGGCTCTTGTAGGCGAACATCCACTGGGGGAAGAGGAGGGCGTCGTCGGCGATGTGGTCCTGGAGGGCTGTGCACATCTGCTTGGAGATGGTGAAGCGGCGCCAGTCGCCGTTCTTGGGGTGGGGGTTGGTGATCCAGCCGGCGCGGCCGGTGGGGTGGAAGCGGGCGCCTACGCGGACGCTGGAGCGGGTGATGGTGAGGAGCTGTTTGCCGAAGTCGAAGTCGCAGGGGCGGAGGCTGATGAGCTCGCAGCGTCGGGCCCAAGTGGTGACGTTGAGGCGGGCGTGGAGCGGGCCGGAGGGTAGGTGAGGGCTTCCTCCAGGAGGTGCCATTGGTCGTGGCTGGCGACCAGGACCGGCTTGGTGGGGGCGGAGGGGAGGCGGATGCTGCGGACGGGGTTGTTGGAGCGGTAGCCCTCGTTCCAGGCCATCTCGCACATGGCCGAGAGGACCTTGCGGGTGGCGAGGATGGCGCTGTGGGGGACTTCGGCCTGGGGGAGGGTCTTGATGAGGAGGTTGTAGTAGGTCTCGCGGTTGACCTCGCTGACGCGGAGTCGGCCTAGGTAGGGGTAGATGTAGAGCTGGGCGACGGAGAAGTAGCCCTGCATGGTCGCGGCGCTGGCTCTGTGGCGGGGGAACAAACGGGTCTCGCCGAACTCCAGGAAGGTCGTGCGCGCTTTGTCAGCGGGGCTGGTCTCCTGGAGGAGGCTGTGGATGTGCTGCTCTTCTTGCTCGGCGACCTCGTACGCTCGGCGGTGGTCGTCGTAGGTTCCGGCGGAGCGGTACGGTCCGTCCTTCGTCCGGTACATGCCCGTGTAGCGGGGTTTGCCGTCCTTGTCGGCTCGCTGGATGACGTAGGGCATCGGGCACCTCCTTCACGAAGAAGAGGGCTCCGGCGACCGCTTCACGGCGGGCGTCGTGTTAGATCGTTTGTTAGACGGACGCATGATCACCGGTTAACATCCGGTGGTACGCGGCCCCATAAAATGGGCTCTGACCTGCGGTTTCATGACTTTAGTCCTACCCCAAGATCGCTGCGGGGCACTTTCGGCGGCACCACCGAAATCATGAAAGAAGTAATCGGCCGCAGCCTCGGCATCTAACCCCCACCCACCACCCCATAGTTCGCATAGTAGCCAGAAGCTAACAGAATGTTAAAACCCGTGTTAGACCACCTAGCCTCCACCCTTTTGCCCCCGGCCCGCCCGGCCCTGCCCGGCCGGCCCGGGGGATAAAGGGCCAAGGGGTGAAGGGCACAGGGGGTGGTGGGGGGTTAGGTTGGGGGGTGGCGGGTTTGGAGGTAGGTGAGGACGGCTTGGACTCGGCGGTTGGTGTCGTCGGAGGGGGCCAGGTCGAGTTTGGTGAAGATGGCGGCGGTGTGTTTGGCGATGGTGCTTTCGCTGAGGTGGAGAGTTGTTGAGATGGCGGCGTTTGATAGGCCCTGGGCCATGTGGGCCAGGACGTCGTGTTCGCGTGGGGTCAGGGTGGACAGGGGGTCGGATGGGGCGGGTGCGAGGAGGGCGGCGATGACCTCGGGGTCCATGGCGGTGCCGCCGGACGCGACACGGTTGACCGCGTCGACGAACTGGGCGGCGTTGAAGACCCGGTCCTTCAGCAGGTAGCCGATCGCGCCGGACCCGTCGGCGAGGAGTTCGCGCGCGTACAGCTGCTGCACGTGCTGGGACAGGACGAGGATCGGCAGCCCCGGGATCGCCTTGCGGGCCGCGAGCGCCGCCTGGAGGCCCTCGTCGGTGTGCGTCGGCGGCAGCCTGACGTCGACGACGGACACGTCGGGACGCAGTTCGAGCAGCCCCTTCAGCAGCTCGGGCCCGGTCTTCACAGCCGCGACGACGTCGAAGCCGTGCGCCTCAAGGAGCCGGACGAGGCCGTCGCGCAGGAGGTAGAGGTCTTCGGCGACGAGTACGCGGTGCATCAGGAGGACATTACGCCGCCTTGCCGAAGGGCGGAACGGGGGGTTCGCGGCGGTGGGTGGCGGGGATGGCGGCGGCGAGCGCGGCCATCGCGGTGCCGAGGACGATCATGAACGCGATGCACGGCCACTGCCAGGGCTCGGGCAGATAGCGCGCCAGGAACCAGGACCGCTCGTCGACGCCGAACGCCTTCAGGGAGCCCGCGACGATGCCCTGCGGGAACAGCGGGCACCAGAACGTCGTCCACAGGCCGATGACCAGGGCGGTCTTCCAGCGCGGCAGTTCAGCGGGCAGGCCGGACCAGTGCTGCGGGAGCACCTTCGGCAGTTCGAGCACGACGGTGGTGGGCCCTCCCGGGGGGCTCTCGAACGCGACGGTCCCGTCGAACGCGGCGAGCCGACGCTCGATGCCGCGCAGCCCCGTCCCCCGTGACGGGTCCGCCCCGCCCTTCCCGTCGTCTGAGACGGTGACGAGCAGGTTCGGCCCGTGCCCGCTGATCGTGACGTGCACCGAGGCCGCCCCGGAGTGCCTGGCGGCGTTGGACAGCAGCTCACTGATCGCGAAGTAGGCGGCGGCTTCTACGGGTGCTTCGGGTCGGTGCGTAAGGTCGACCTCCACCGAGGTCTGCAACGCGCTGTCCAAGGCGAGGACGCGTACGGCGTCGCCAAGGCCGCGTTCGGCGAGGACCGGAGGGTGGATGCCGTGGATGACGCGGCGCAGCTCGGTCAGGGTGTCCGCCGACGCCTCGCGGGCCTTGGCCATGAGGGCTTTCGCCGCGTCGGGGTCTTTGTCCATGAGCTGTTCGGCGGCCCCGAGGGTCATGCCGAGCGCGACGAGCCTGGCCTGGGCGCCGTCGTGCAGGTCGCGTTCGATCCTGCGCATCTCGGCGGCCTGGGTGTCGACCGCGAGGTGCCGCGCATGGGTGACGCTCTCCAGACGACGGGCGAGCCTGCTGGACGCGGTCGGCGCGAGCAGCAGCGTGCTCCACTGCGCGTGTACCCGCAGCCCGCGCGCGGGCGACAGCAGCAGCAGCGGCAGGAGCGCGGTCTTGATGAGCGGGTCGAGCAGCAGCCACAGGGTGTCGCGCCAGGTCGCGGGGTCGCTGACGAGCCACTTCCAGCGGTCGTTCCAAGCGGGCACCCTCGGCGACTTGTACAGCGTGCGGTCCGAGCGGTACATGCCGTCGGCCTGGGGACGCGGAGGCGGCGGCTTCGGCAGGTAGGGCGGGTCGATCCGGACGCCGGCGGACGCCTCGGCGAGCCGCCGTGCCGCGCCCGTCACGCGCCGGGTCAGCGTCGTCTGGGGCGGGAACACGAAGACCATGCCGAGCCCGAACGTGAGCAGCACGCACAGCACCGCGGTCGCGAGCGCGACGAGTTCGGCGGCGACGAGTGCGAGCAGCACGAGGACATGGCCGTAGTTCCGCATGGCATGAGTCTCGCGGATGCCGACGAGTGCTCCTATGGCACCTAGGTACACCTTTGTCCGGCAATCAGCGCCGATGTGGCGACATGGGCGTCGCTTCTAGCTTCTTAGCCATGAACGTCATCGAGGTAGCGAACCTCAGCAAACGATACAAAGACCATGTCGCGGTGGACGACGTGTCGTTCACCGTCGGACCCGGCGAGATCTTCGGCATCCTCGGCCCGAACGGCGCGGGCAAGACCACGACCGTCGAGTGCGTCGCCGGCCTGCGCGAGCGCGACGGCGGGACGGTGCGCGTCGCGGGGATCGACCCCGCCGACGACAAGGCAGCGCTCCACCGCGTCCTGGGCGTCCAGCTCCAGAGCGCGGCGCTGCCGGAGAAGATCAGGGTGTGGGAGGCGCTCGACCTCTACGCGTCTTTCTACGACGACCCCGCCGACTGGCGCGAGCTGATGGAACGCGTCGGCCTCGCCGACAAGCGCGACGCGTTCTTCTCGGCCCTGTCGGGCGGCCAGCGGCAGCGGCTGTCGGTCGCGCTCGCCCTGGTCGGCAGGCCGCGCGTCGCCGTCCTTGACGAGCTCACGACCGGCCTCGACCCGCAGGCGCGCCGTGACACGTGGGAGCTCGTCGAGCAGATCCGCGACTCGGGCGTGACGATCGTGCTGGTCACCCACTTCATGGAGGAGGCCGAGCGCCTCTGCGACAGGATCGCGCTCATCGACGCGGGCCGCCTCGTGGCGACCGACACCCCCGACGGGCTCGTCGCGCGGATCGGCGGCGGCCAGCGGATGCGGTTCAGGCCCTCCGCCGACTTCGACGTCACGCTGCTCACCGCCCTGCCCGAGGTCGGCGACGTGCTGCGCGACGGCGGCCACGTCGTCGTCACGGGCACGGGCGACCTCGTCCCCGCCGTGACGCTCGCGCTCGCCGCGCACGGGGTCGTGCCCGCCGAGCTGCGCGTCGACCAGGCCACCCTTGACGACGCGTTCGTCGCCCTCACCGGAAGGAAGCTTCGATGAACAAGATCCTGCTCGTGGAGACCAAGCTGTTCCTGCGCGACCCGCTCGCCGGGGCGCTGGCGCTGCTGCTGCCGGTCGGCCTGCTGCTCGGGATCGGCCAGATCCCCGACCTGCGCAAGCCCGATCCCGCGTTCGGCGGCGAACGGTTCGTGGACGCCCAGCTCCCGGCCACGATGATCCTGCTCGCCCTCCTGACGTCCGCGTTCACGATCCTGCCGAACGCGCTCGCCACCTACCGGGAGCACGGCGTGCTGCGCCGGATGTCCACCACGCCGGTCCACCCGGCCCGGCTGCTCGCCGCCCAGCTCGTCCTGAACCTCGTGGTGGCGGCGCTCGGCGCGCTCCTCATCGTGGTGGCGGCGGCGCTGGTGTTCGGGTCACGGCTGCCGGGGAACCTCGCAGGGTTCGTCCTGGTCTTCCTGCTCGGCGCGGCGGCGCTGCTCGCGCTCGGCCTCATCATCGCCTCCGTCGCCAACGCCAAGGCCGCGCCCGCGATCGGGTCGGTCTCGATGTTCCCGCTGCTGTTCCTGGCGGGCATGTGGATCCCGCGCGAGGTGATGCCCGACGCGCTGCGCACCGTCAGCGACTACTCGGTGGTCGGCCCGTTCATCGCGGCGCTGCGCGCCACATGGGCGGGCGACTGGCCCGAGCTGTCCCACCTCGCCGTCCTCGCGGCGGGCCTCGCGGTCTTCTGCGCGCTCGCCGTGCGGCTGTTCCGGTGGCAGTGAGCCGCCCGGGCCGCCCCCGCTCAGGGGGCGGTTCGCGGCGGGGCCGGGGTCAGCGTGACGGCGGTCTTGGTGCCGTAGGTCCAGTTGAGCATCTTGGCGGCGTCCTGGAAGCGGCCGAGCGCGGTGGAGCTCTTGAGGACGACGCCGTAGACGGTGTGCTTCTTGCGGCGTGCCACGAACATGAAGCAGGAGCCCGCCGACGCCGTCGAGCCGGTCTTGATGCCGTACAGGCCCGGGTAGCCGGAGTTGTCGTCGTTGCGGCCGCTGTTCTTGAGCAGGAGGTTGTGGGTGCGCAGCGGGTACTTGCGGCCCTTCAGGGAGGTGATGTCCTTCCTGACGGTTTTGACGATCTTCGCGAATGTCTTGTTCTTCATCGCGTGCCTGGCCAGCTTGAGCTGGTCGGCGGCGGTCGTCAGGTCGCCCTTGGCGGGCTGGCCGTCGAAGGACGCGTAGTGCGTGCGGGTCATGCCCAGCTTCTTGGCGAGGGCGTTCATCTTGTCCTGCGCGCCGAGGAAGCCGCCGGTGCCGCCGTAGGACTCCGCGAGCGCGTAGGCGGCGTCGCTGCCCGACTCGATGAGCATCGCCTCGAGGAGCTGGCGGGCGGTGAGCACGTCGCCGGGGACGAGGTGGCTGTTGCTCGCGCCCCAGCCGTCGACCCAGTCCTTGTACTTCTGCCTGATCGTGATCTTCCTGCTCAGGTCGCCTCGTTTCAGGACGACCATCGCGAGCGCGACCTTGTTCATGCTTCCGACGGGCATCCGCTTGTTCGGGGCGCGCTTCCACAGGACCTTGCCGGTGGTGGCGTCGAAGAGGATCGCCGACGACGCCGTCACGCCCGCCGGGGCCTTGGGCTTCGCGGCGGCCTGGCCCACCGGGACGAGCGTGATCATGGACGCCGCGAGCGCCGTCGCGGTCAGCTTCTTCAGCACTGGATGTCCCTCTCGTCGGATTCGTCCCGGCCGCCGAGACCTTACCGCGATCTTGAGAATTCCGCTCGGGTGTCGGGCGTCCGGATCGGTACGCGGCGGAGCGTCATGGGTGTAAGACTCTGCGTCATGTCTTGGCTTCGGGATCTGGGCGGGACGGCCGCGGCGGCGCTCGCGCTCCTTGGCGCGTGTGCGGGCTGTGAGGGGGCCGGAGGGTCGAGCGCGGGCGGCGCGGGCGGCCTGCCCCGCGCGGCCGACGGGACCGACGTGGCCGCGTGCTTCGACGGGAACTGCGAGATCCGGGTGCGCGGACGGACCACGATCCCGCTGAACGCACGGTTCGGATTCACCAGGTTCTCCTACGATCCCGGCGACTCCACCTGGAGATATGCCTACCGGACGGGCGGCAGGGGCTCCACCCAGATGCGCGGGATCGGGACGAATATCTCGTGGCTCGGCACGTCGCCGTCGCGGATGCTGCGGCTGCGCGTCATCGCACGCGACGGGGACGCGGCGGTCATCTCGCTCGGGTCATGAACATTCGGACGACAGCCGCTTAACTCCGCGTACCCCGGCGAACCGGGCGGTGGGCGTCGGCGTCCTCTGAGGGCCTGGAGCGGCACGTAAACGCGAGCCGCGCGGCGTACGAGGAGGACGGTGTGCGCAAGAACGGCATGCGTAAGAGCGCGGCGCTGGTGACGGCCGTGGGGATCGCCGTAGGGGCGGTCGTGCAAGGCGCTACGGCCGCGGAGGCCGCAAGGCAGCCCGCCAAGGCCGCGGACTTCAACGGGGACGGCAGGGCCGACATCGTCGCGGGCCGTCCCGACCTGACAGTGAAGGGCCGTAAGAAGGCGGGCGGAATCCTCGTCCTGGACGGCGCGCGCCGGCCCGGCGAAGGGTGGCGGACCCTCACCCGGGACACGCCGGGCGTCCCCGACCGGTCGCGGTCGCGTGAGCGGTTCGGCGTGGAACTCGTCAGCGGGGACTTCGACCGCGACGGGTTCGCCGACCTCGCCGTGGGCACGTCGGGCAAGGTCGTCGTCCTGTACGGCTCCAAGAAGGGCCTCACAGGCAAGCGGTCCAAGGAGATCGCCCCAGGCTTCCCCGCACAGCAGCAGGGCCCCGGAAGCGCGCAAGGCACGTCGGACTCTTTGCGGTTCGGCACGGTGATGTCGTCGGGCGACTACAACGGCGACGGCTACGCCGACCTCGCTGTCCGGAGCGACCGGGGTAAGGCGGGCGTCCTCGTCCTTAGGGGTGGCGCGAAGGGCCTGACGACCAAGCGCGCGGTACGGCTCACAGACGGCCGCAAAGGGTTCGGCACGTTCCTCGCCTCCGCCGACGTGACCGGTGACGGCCGCGCCGACCTCGTCGCGTCACAGCCGCCCGCTGAGGGCTCGGGAGCGCAGCGCTTCACGCTGCTGCCCGGCTCGTCGAGCGGCCCGCGCACCGCGACCGCGACGCGCTGGACGACGCCCGCCGACCGCCCCCTGCGCTTCGCCCTGGGCGACCTCGACGGCGACGGCCGCGCCGACCTCGTCCGCACCGAGGCCCCGGACGCCGACGGCCCCACGGGCTTCGCCACCCAGCTGTCCACCGGCAAGTCCTTCGCCGCGCCCAGGGTCACCGAGACGGGCGGCGACGCCCCGGCCTCAGGGGTCTTCGCGGTAGGCGACCTCACCGGAGACGGCCGTGGTGACGTCCTCGCGGGCCTGTGGGCTTTCGCGTCGTACGTCGCGCTGTACCCCGGCACCGCGCAGGGCGTCGGCCCTCGGCTGCGCGTCTACGGCGGCGAGTCCGAAGCCGTTGCCTACGCCGCGCACGCGTCGCTCGTGAACGTCGCAGGGGACTCCCGCGCCGACGCCCTGTTCACCTCGCGCGACGGCTACGGCGGCGCACGCCTCCACCTCCATACGGCGGGGACATCAAGCGTCCGTGTGCTCCGCTCGGCTTCCGGAACCTCCGACGGTTTCACCCTCCTCAGCCACTGATGTGAAGAACGTCCCTGCTGGGCCGCGTGAGTCGGATGTTCTCGCATTAGTCCAGATGTGATCGTGGCCACATTGTGCCGTCCTGGGGGTAGTGACGCGGCTCACTCCACGAGATAGAACGTGTTCTAGCTCGAAAGGAGTGAGGTGCATCACATGAGTGATGAAGGCATGTACAGAGCGCGAAGGCTCCAGGTTTCCCGGCGTGGATTCATTGCTGGAACCGGTTCTATGTTGGGAGCCGCGACGCTGCTCGGAAAGGCGGTTCCGGCCGCCGCCGCGCCGTTGCCCGCGCCCATCGCGCCGGGCTCGCACGTCCCGGTCCTCGTCATCGGCACCGGATACGGCGGCGCGGTCACCGCGCTGCGGCTCGCGCAGGCGGGCATCGACGTCCACATGCTGGAGATGGGCCAGGCGTGGGACACCCCCGGGTCCGACGGCAAGATCTTCGCCAACACCCGCAGCCCCGACGTGCGGTCCTACTGGCTCCGCACCCGCACCAAGCAGCCGCTCAGCAACTTCCTCGGCTTCCCCATCGACAAGGACGTCCCGAAGCACGCGGGCATCCTCGACGCCGAGGACTTCGCGGGCATCACCGTCTACCAGGGCCGCGGCGTCGGCGGCGGCTCGCTCGTCAACGGCGGCATGGCCGTCACCCCGCCGCAGGCCAACTTCTCCGGCATCCTCCCGTCGGTCAACGCCGCCGAGATGTACAACCTGTACTACCCGCGCGCCCGCGCCGGGCTCGGCGTGACCGACATCGACCAGTCGTGGTGGGAGAACGCCGCGGCGTACAAGTACGCGCGGGTGGGCCGCAAGCACGCCGAGCGGTCCAACTTCCCGCACGTGTTCGTCTCGAACGTCTACGACTGGGACTACATGAAGGCCGAAGCGGCCGGAACCGTCCCCAAGTCGGCGCTGAACGCCGAGGTCATCTACGGCAACAACGCCGGCAAGAAGAGCCTCCAGCAGACCTACATCGCCCAGGCCAAGGCGACGAACCGGGTCGCGATCTCCACCCTGCACCGGGTCACCTCGGTGACGCCGCGCGCGGCGGGCGGCTACAACGTCTCCATCGAGGTGCTCAACACCGCAGGTGACGTCACGGCCACCAAGACGGTGAGCGCGGACCGCGTCTTCTTCGCCGCGGGCAGCGTCGGCACCAGCAAGCTGCTGGTGAAGCTGAAGGCGACCGGGGCCCTGCCGAACCTCAACAACGAGATCGGCAAGGGCTGGGGCGACAACGGCAACGTCATGTGCGGCCGGGCGAACCACATGTGGGACGCGACCGGCACCGTCCAGTCGTCCATCCCGACGACCGGCATCGACAACTGGAACGCCGGCGGGGCGTTCGCCGAGGTCGCCCCGCTGCCGACCGGTATCGAGACGTACGCGTCGTTCTACCTGTCGATCACCAACACCCCGCACCGTGCGGAGTTCTCCTGGAACGCCGCCGCCAACAAGGTCGACCTCAGCTGGCAGACCTCCTGGAAGCAGACGTCGATCAACATGGCGAAGACCATCTTCGACAAGATCAACAAGAAGGAGGGGACGATCTACCGGACCGACCTCTTCGGCGTCTACAAGATCTGGCACGACGGCCTCACCTACCACCCCCTCGGTGGAGCCGTCCTCAACAAGGCGACCGACAACTACGGCCGCCTGCACGGCTACAGCGGCCTGTACGTCATGGACGGCGCGCTGATCCCCGGCAACACCAGCGTCAACCCGTTCGTGACGATCACCGCGCTCGCCGAGCGCAACATCGACAACATCCTCGCCAACGAGCTGGCGTGATGACCGTCTGATCCCGCGAAGCCGGCCGCGGGCGCGTGCGGCCGGTATCCCGTCGGGGTCATCGAAGGGCTTCTCGACCCGCCTCATCAGGTGAAGGTTTTATTGAACCGTTACCGGGAAGAGCTTGTTCCATGAACTTCCGACGCGAAGGGAAAGGAACGATGAAAGAGGCAGAGCCCGATCACCGCGTTCCCCATCCCGAAACCGACACCCCCGCACAGCCCGCCCCCGGCACCCCTCCCGCCGACCGCCGCGTCGCCGGAACCCCGGCGGCAGCCCGCCCGGAGAGCCCCTACGAGCCCCGAGCCGAGGCAGCCCCCCAACAGCCCTACGCCCCCGCCCGCCCCGCCGAGCCCCGCTACGACGAGGCGCGCCCCGGCGAGGCCCACTATGACGGGGCCCGTCCCCAGCAGCCTTACGAGGCCGGAGCCCGCCCCGGCGAGGCCCGCTACGACGACGTGGCCCGCCCCGGCGAAGACCGCCGCTACGAGGCGGCCCGCCCGAACGACCCACGCCCCCGCGACGACGACGCCCGCTACGACGAGGCGCGCCCCGGCGAGGCCCGCTATGACGGTCGGTCCCGGTTCGCGGATGAGCCGCGCTACGAGGGCGACTCGCGCCACGACGGCGTGATCGGGGAGCGTTCCGGGCGGTATGAGGCCGTTCGGCCGGAGTTCGACGGCGCGGAGCGCGGACGGCACGAGGCCGCCGCGGCGCGCGTCGAGCAGGCCGGGGACACCCTGCAGCAGAGCGTGGGCCGTCTGTTCCAGCAGGCGAGCGAGGAGATGGCGCGCATGGTCCGCGCCGAGGTGCGCGGCGCCGCCGCCGAGGTGAAGGAGGCCGAGGCCAGGGCCCGCGAGGCCGAGCGCCCCGCGCCCGGCACCGGCCCGACCGCCGCGGCCACCACCGCGGCGCTGGGCGCGGCGGCCATCGTCGTCGCGGTGATCGCGCTGCTCGCGGTCGTCGTCCCGCTGTGGGCCGCCGCCCTGGGCGTCGGCGTGGTGCTCGTCGCCGTCGCCGCGGCGCTGGGCCGCGGCAACAAGGGGGATACCCCGCGCGGCAAGAGCCCCACCCAGAAGGCCGAGGAGTCGCGCCAGATCGAGGCGGCGCGCCACGACCGGCAGTCCGCGCCGACGCGAGAGGACATCCCCGCCCCGCGCTACGCGCACCGCTGACCGCAGCTTCCGCCGAGGCCACCGGAACTCCCGGCCGGCCCGGCGGTGCCAGACCCCTGGGGATGGGGGTTTCCGGCCCGGTCGCCTTCGGGCGGCCGGGCCGGAACGCTGCAGTGCGCCTCAGGAAGGCCGGGGCAGCATGCACATGGCGTCGAGCCCGAGCACGTGGTTGAGCCGCCCGAAGGCGAGCCACGAGCCGATGCTCATGCTCAGCTCCACCACCTCGACCTGCGTGTAGTGGGCCGACATGCGGTCCCAGAACTCGCCGTCCAGGCCGTGGTGGTCGGTGCAGTACCGCTCGGCGTACTCGGCGGCGAGCCTCGTGCGCTCGTCGAACTCGTCGGTGGTGCGCCAGTTCTGCACGGCGTCGAGGAACGAGTCCTCGACCTTCTCCCCGTCGCGTTCGGTGCGCCAGTCAAGGCAGAACACGCACCCGTTGATCTGCGCGACGCGCAGCCTGGCCGCCTCGAACTCGCGCAGGCCGAGGGTCGTGTGCTCATACACCGAGAGGGAGAAGGCCGACGCCGCGGGCCCGATGCCCGGGACGAGCTCACCCCACACGTAGAGGATGGGGTCCTTTCCCTGCGGAATGTCGATGTTCACTCCGGCTTCCTTCCGAGCCTGCCCACCGCGGGCCGCAGCGGGACGTCAAGGGCGTCGTAGAGTCCCGGCTCGTTCGCGACGAGCCAGTCGATCGCGTTCACCAGGCGGCCGACGGCCGTGGCGTTGCCGCCCGCCGACCGGTTGCCGCCCTCGTCGACGGCCTCGACGCTGACCTCGATGTGCGGGCGGCCCTCGATGATGACGCGGTGCGCCCCGTCGCCGGTCGGCGGCGTGGGCCAGTCCGGCGCGCACGACGGGTGGATGCGGGTCACGTGCTCGATGACGATCCTCGGCTCGCCGTCGACGATGCCCTGCACCTCGAAGCGGACCGCGCCCTGCGTGCCAGCCTCGAAGTCGCCCATCAGCTTGGTCGTGACGGTCTGGTCCAGCGCGCGGCGGTCGAGCGTCTCTACGACCTCGTCCAACTCGACGCCCAGCGCGCGGGCGATGAGCCGTACCTGGCCGCCCCAGACCATCGTGGGGACGGTGGGCGCGAGCATGGGCGGCTCGTAGTCGAGCGGCTGGCCCATGCCGACCAGGTAGCGGACCGAGTCCTCCTGGTCGTAGGTGGTGTAGTCGAAGATCTCCTGGCACCTGACGACGTCGACGACCGAGCCGAGCCCGGTCATCAGGATCGGCAGGACGTCGTTGCCCCAGCCGGGGTCGACGCCGGAGACGAAGAGCGACCCGCCGCCTTGCGCGACCGCGGCGAGCACCTGCTCGCGCATCTCGGCGGGGGCGTTGCGCTGGTCGTACAGCGCGTACAGAGACGGGGTGACGACCACCGCGCCGGCCGCGATCGCGCGGCAGATGTCGGCGAGCGCGTCGTCGGGGCGGATGTCCCCGGACGCGGCGTACACGACGGCGCCGGGGCGCGCGGCGAGGACGGCGTCCACGTCGGAGGTCGCGGCGACGCCGAGTTCGCGTTCGAGCCCGCACAGCTCGCCCGCGTCGCGGCCGACCTTATCGGCGCTGTGCACGATCACCGCGCTCAGCTCCAGTTCCGGATTGGCCTCGATGGCCCTGATCGCGGCCCGGCCGACATTGCCGGTGCCCCAGACAATCGTGGAGATCATAGGCGCAGCCTAGCAAGCGTTTGGTTGTGTGAACAGAGTCACAAGCCAGCCGAATGCACCTCCACCAGGCCGGTGATTTCCCCGATGCGCCGCGTAGGGGCGGGTCCTCATCCTTGCGAGAGCCGTATCCCACCCCCCAAGGAGAGACCATGCGCCTGTCGCGTCTGCTGCTCGGTACGGCGGCCGTAGGCATCGCCGCCTCACTCGCCGCCCCTCCCGCGCAAGCCGCGCCCGCCGAGTACGTCGCTCTCGGCGACTCGTACTCGTCGGGCACCGGCGCGGGCTCCTACACCGACGTGCTGTGCACCCGTAGCGCCAACGCCTACCCGGCGAAGTACGCCGCCGCCCGTCCCGGCATAACCTTCCGGTTCGTCGCGTGCGGAGGGGCGACCATCCCGGACGTGGTCGCCAACCAGCTCTCCGCCCTGCGGACCACCACCACGCACGTCACCGTCAGCATCGGAGGCAACGACTCGGGCTTCGCCTCGACCATGCTGTCGTGCCAGTACGGCACCACGCTGTCGTGCCAGCGCGCGCTGAACGAGGGCACCGCGTTCGTGCAGAACCAGCTTCCCGGGAAGCTCGACTCCCTCTACGCGCAGATACGCGCCCGCGCGCCGCAGGCGAAGGTCGTCGTCGTGGGGTACCCGCGCCTGTACAAGCAGGGCGGCCTGTGCCTCGGCGGCCTCAGCGCCACCAAGCGCGACATGATCAACACCGCGGCCGACGGCCTCACCGCGGTCCTCGCCGCGCGCGCCGCGGCCGCGGGCTTCACCTTCGCCGACGCCCGCCCCGGCTTCGCCGGCCACGAGATCTGCACGACCTCCCCCTGGATCGACTCGGGCAACATCCACCCCACCGCGACCGGCCACGCCCAGGGCTACCTCCCCGCCGTCACCACGGCGCTGGGCGGCTGACCCACCCCGCCCCCGCCTGACGGGGCGGGGGCGGTTATTCGTCGGGGAGGGCCGCGGTGAGGGCGGTGGCGCGGGCCTGGGTGCGGGCGGCCTCGGGGGCGCCGGTGCGGGACTGGAGGTCGGCCAGGACGGTGAGGGCGGCGGCCAGGGCGGCGCGGTGGGCGGGCACGCTCGTGGCGATGGACTCGTGGAGGTCGGTGGCGCGGCGCTGGTGCGGAAGGGCCTCGGCGGGCAGGTCGGCGTCGGCGAGATAGCCCGCGAGCCTGCCGAGCGAGCGGGCGAGCGCCCTGCGGTGGTCGGCGGCGTCCGGGTCGAGCAGGGGCTCGAGCAGCTCAAGAGCTTCGGCCTGCGCCCGCGCGGCGGCCTCGGGCAGGCCGAGCCTGGCGCGCAGCACCGCGTCGGTCTCCAGCAGCGTGACGGCCGGGGCGGGCGAGGCGTCGGGGACCTCAAGGAGGTGGATCTCCCACAGCGCCCACGCGCGGGTGTGCAGCAGGTCGGCGGCCTCCAACGCGCCCTCCTCGAGCAGTTCGTCGGCCACCGCGTTCAGCCCGCACACCGCGCCGACGGCGTCCTCGTGCGCGCGCATCGCCTCGATCGTCGGCTCGACGTCGTCGCCGGCGAGGCAGCGTTCGCGCAGCAGCCGCATAAGCTCAGCGCTCGCCTCCGCGTCCTGTCCCGCCTCGACGAGCAGCGCCACCGCGCGCTCCCGCAAGGCGACGGCTTCGCCGGCGTCCCCCACCAGTGACGCAAGATGGCTCGCCACAAGCCCGGTCTGCGCGGCGAAGTAAGGGCCGCCCCGCAACAGGTGCAGCTCCTCGTACGCCTCCAGCGCCTCCCGCGTCACCTCGACGGCCTCGTCCCGCCTGCCCAGCGTCTCGTGGTGCAGCCCGAGTGCGCGCAGCGCCTGCGCGAGGTTGGGCAGGTCCCCGATCTCGCGGTGCAGGTCGACGTCGAACAGCGCGGCGGTGAACGCCTCCTCGGTGTGGCCGAGCTTGGCGAGGTAGATGCCGAGTGAGCGCCACGCGCCGGCGAGCAGCGGCCGGAACCTGTCGGGCTCGTCGCGCGCAAGCTCGCCGTACAGCGCGATCGCACGCCGCATCAGCCCTAGCGCGCGTTCAAGTCCGCCGATGCGCTCGTGGTAGCGGCTCGCGTCATGCAGCGCCACGGCGAGCGCGGTTGCCGCGCGCGGGAAGCCGGGGCGGTTGATCCGCTCAAGGAGGCTGACCGCCCTGTCCATCGCGGTGACGGCGTGCTCGAAGCTCTCCTCGGCTTCGCGGACCTGCCCCAGCAGGCACAGGGCGTCGGCCAGCAGGAGGCCGTAAGACAGGTCCTCCTCGTACAGCTCCTGGTACAGCGCGGAGGACTCCTGCGCCGAGAGCAGGGCAAGGTCGTGCAGGCCGAGCCGGTGCGCGCGCGACCCCCGGTGGTACAGGGCGGGGGCGCGGAGGTCGACGTGCCCTTCGAGGTCGGCGAGCACCTCGACGGCCTCGGCGGCGGCGCTGAACGCCTCGTCCGTCAGCTCCCTGCCCTCAAGGCGGTTGCCCAGGGTGATGAGGGCTTCGGCGAGCGGCCTTCCGGCCTTGGCCCGCGCGGCTTCCACGGCGTCCTGCGCGGCGTCGAGCCCGTCGTCTGCCTCGTCAAGGACGGACAGGTGGTCGCTCAGCAGGCACAGGACGTGGACGAGGCGCGCGTCGTCGCCGAGCTCGCGGAACAGCGCCGCCGCCTCCCGCGCCACCACGACGGCCTGTCCTACGTCTCCGGAGTCGCGCAGAAGGCCGGTCAACCGGAGCAGGGCGAAGGCGAGTTCCCGGTCCGGGCCCGTGGAGGGGCCGCACTCGCCCGCGTCGCGGTAGATGCGCACGAGGTCCTCGGCGGCCCGCAGCGCCTCGGCGTCCGCGCCGACCGCCGCGCACGCCGTCGCGAGGTCCTCGAGATAATCGGCGTACCAGGGGAGGATCTCCCCGTCTTCCGCATAGAGCGCGGCGAAACCGGCGCGGACCGACAGAAGCACCTCGGCTGCCTCTTCCGGACGGTCGAGCGCGGCGAGCCGCGCCGCCACCGTCTGCACGGCCGAGCAGCGCGTCATCCGCCAGTCGCCGTCGACGTCCTCGCGGGCGAGCGCCTGGACCTCGGTCAGCGCCTCGCGGGACGTGGCGAGCGCGCCCTCGAGGTCGTCGGACAGCGCCTGGAGCGTGCTGACGCGGGCGAGGGAAAGCGCGGCCGAGTAACGGTCGCCCACAAGCCTGAACTGCTCGACGCTCTGCCTGACGGCGTCGGCGGCTTCAAGGAACTCGTCGTCGCCGGCGAGCCCGTCGCCCCACAGCCGCAGGCTGCGCGCGTACTCCGGCCGCAGCCCTTCGCGTCCGGCCGCGACGATCGCCGCGAGCCCGCGCGCGACGCGCCTGCTGACGACGGCGGCGTCGGTGTGCCGGTCGGCCTCGGCGAGCAGGGCCATGTAGGCGGCCGCGTCGGCGAGCACGTCGGGCCAGCGCCGCTCGTCCTCGGCGGCCATCGACTCGAGCAGCCGGAACGCCCGCCCGCGCGCCGCGACCGCGGCCTCCAGATCGCCCGAGGCGGCGTAGGCGGCCGCGAGCTCGCGCAGCGCCCCGGCCAGCGGGTCGCCGGGCCCCAGGAGGCCGGTGAGGACGCGCCGCGCGGTGATCTCGCGCGGCCGGTCCCCGGCGCGGGCCAGCCCGGCGGCGAGGTCGCCGAGCCCGCGCACGAGCTCGGCGCGCAGGATCGCCGGGTCGTCGAAGGCCAGTTGCACCGTCGGGTCCGACGGCGGCGGCACCTCCTCGAGCAGCGCCGCGAGCACGGCGGTGGTCCGGGCGTCGAGCCCGCAGAGGACGGCGACGTCGAGGAGGGGATGAGCGGACAGGATGTGCTCCCGGAGGTGTGGGACCCCGGCGGCGTGCGCTCCGGGCGCGACGGCCCGCGCGGGCGGACGCTCCCGCGCCCCGGCCTGCCCCGGGCCACCGCGAAACTATCCGGATCGGCCGAACCCTTCAACCGGAGCGGACGGCGGTCAGGGCGCGCCGCGCGGGTCGGGCATGGGCTCGGGCATCGGGTCGGCGGGCGCGTCGCGGCGCGGCCGCCGGTCGGTCAGCGGCGCGAGGACGAGCGCGCACAGGTCGGCGAGGCCCGCCTCGTCCGGGTGGCCGGCGTCGAGCACGTCGACGGCGAGCAGGGCGAGTTCGTGCGGCGGGAAGTCGCGCCGCAGCGTCTCCCGGACGGCGTCGGCCCCGGCGACCTCGAGCAGCCGCAGGAAGCCGTCGATGAGCGTCAGCAGGTGCTCTTCCGGGGCGAGGCCGCGCGGGTCGAGCAGCCCGCGCCGCACCAGCGAGGTGAGCGCGGACGGCCCGAGCCAAGGGTCGTCGCGCAGGGACAGCAGGAGGGAGGGGCCGTCGGCCAGCGCGTCGACGAGCGTGTCGAGCAGCAGCAGGGCGCGCTCCCGGAACGGGCACGCGCGTACCGCCTCCAGGAGCGCGGACACGTCGTCGCCGTGCGCGGCGAGCCAGCCGCGGATCTCCGCGCGTGCCGCGTCGGCCGGATACCGCTCGGCGACCACGCCGAGCATCCCCGCCGGATCAGCCGCGACGAGCTCCCCGACGCGTCCGCACTCACGGCCCTGCGCGAGCAGTCTTTCGCGCACCTCAGCCGAGCCGAGGGCGGTCAAGGACACCGAGGGCGTATGGGCGACGTCTCTTGTCCCGCCCCTGCGGCCCCTGCCCTGCTCGGGAAGGAGCGGGCCCTGAAGTTCCAGGACGCCGAGGTCGTTGAGCGCGCGCAGGGTGAGCGCCAGATCCCGGTCGAGGGCCGCCCGCCACATGACGCGCTGGTCGTCCTCCACTTCGGCGAGGTCGTAGGGCGCGGTGCAGTACAGCCACACCTTGTCCTGAAGCCTGTGCCCCGGCACCGGCCCCGGCAGCCCGTACAGCGCGGCGAGCATCTCCGGGACGGCGTCGGCGAAGTCGCCGCGCAGCACCGAGCCCGCGCCGCAGAACTCCTCGCCGAGCGCGGTGAAGGCGGTGAAAGCCCGCCGCCACAGGGCGAGCGGGTCGGCGAGCACCGGCGCTGCCTTCGCCACCGCGGACAGCCTTCCGCCATGAACCCGGACGATCCGGGCTTTGCGCGCCCATGCCACGAGAAGCGGCAGATCGCCCGCGTCGCCGCTTCCGTTGCCGTTCTCCAGCAGCCGTACCAGCGCGCGGGCCTCGACCGGAGGGATCTGCCCGCGCGAGGTGAGCGGACGGCCCTCCTGGCCCGCCCATGACGCGAGCGCCGTCATCCGGCGCACGACCGCCGACCGCTCGGCCGCCTCGCGCAGCTCGTCCGGGCCCGGCAGGGCACGCGGGGGAGGCGCGACCGCGCGCCGCAGCGGGGCGGGGGCGCGCTCGGCGAGCCTGATGAGCAGGTCGCGGTCGTGCGGGATGCGCCCGGCCGCCACGCCCGACTTCAGCCGCTCGAGCCCGAGCCTGTCGACCAGGGCGATGCCGTGCCGCGCCGCGGTGAGCTTCCAGTACTTGGTGACGCTGTAGCGCTCCTGGTCGCGCACCGCCTCGCTGAACGCGGGGACCGCGCGGTCGATGGCCCGCTCGGCCTCGGCGAGGTCGCCCGCGCGCGGGTCGCGCAGGCCCACGGCGTCCAGGTACCGCAGGAAGGTGCGCAGCGCCTCGGGCACGCACGCCAGGTCGTCGGGCTCGGCCGCGACGCGCTCGGGCACCCACTCGATCAGGAAGCCGCGCACCTCGGCGGGCCGCCAGAACCCGAGCCGCCCGTCGTGGCATTCGTGCCGGTACTGCAGTGCCGCGTCGATGACGTCCGGTACAAGGCTGACGCCCTGTTCTTCCGCCCATGTCCGACAGCGCCGGACGAGCAGTTCGCGGACGGCACGGTATTCCTCACCCTCTTCGGTGCCGAAACAAGTGCGCATCCCACGAAGCTACAGAGCCGTTTCCGCGTCGTAATGCAACTTTCACGAACTGCGACCGATGATCGCCCCGACCGGGCGGTGAAATGTCGCACATGCCATGACCTGGCAACCCCTAGGCGAATCGGCACGTTCGGCCCGCCGCCGCGCGGGACTGGGTAGGCACCTACCTGACCAAGTGTGGGAAACAGGAGCGTTCCCTGACGGGTGGGGGTCGAGAGGATGGAAGACGCACACGGGGTGCATACCGCGCATGGCGGGAGTAAGGGGTATGACAAGCACGCCGGGCATGATCCAGAACAGTTCCGGCGCAGGTTCTGGGTGAGCGTCGTGCTCGCCGTGCCGTTGGTGCTGGCGAGCGAACTCGCGCAGGAGAGGTTCGGATACCGGATCGACTTCCCCGGGTCCTCCCTCATCGGACCCCTGTTCGGCACAGCGGTCTTCCTATACGGCGGCCGGCCCTTCCTCGCCGGAGCCGTCGCGGAGATACGCGGACGTGCTCCGGGCATGATGCTGCTGATCTCCCTGGCCATCGTGGTCGCCTACGCGGCTTCGCTCGCGAGCCTCGTCGGCTGGTTCGCGATGGACTTCTGGTGGGAGCTCGGCACGCTGATCGCGGTGATGCTGCTCGGGCACTGGCAGGAGATGAAGGCGATCGGCCAGGCGCGCGGCGCGCTGTCGGCCCTCGCGGCGCTGCTGCCCGACGAGGCCGAGGTCGTCGGACCCGACGGGACCGTGCGGGCCGTGCCGTCGGGCGACGTCAGGGTGGGCGACACCGTGCTCGTGCGGCCCGGCGGACGCGTCCCGGCCGACGGCGAGGTCGCCGACGGGGCCGCCGCGATGGACGAGTCGATGATCACCGGCGAGTCGCGGCCCGTGCCGCGCGCGGCTGGCGACCGGGTCGTCGCGGGCACCGTCGCGACGGACTCGGCCCTGCGCGTCAGGGTCACCGCGACGGGCGCGGACACCGCACTGGCCGGGATCTCGCGGCTCGTGGCCCGCGCCCAGGAGTCGCGGGGCAGGGCCCAGGTGCTCGCCGACAGGTTCGCCGCCGCGCTCTTCTACGTCGCCCTGGGGACCGCCGTGGTGACGTTCGCGGCGTGGGCGGTGTTCGGGAACATGGCGGAGGCGGTGGAGCGGACCGTGACCGTCCTGGTCATCGCCTGCCCGCACGCGCTCGGCCTCGCGATCCCCCTCGTCGTCGCGCTCTCCACGGCGGTGGCGGCCAAGGCGGGCATCCTCGTCAAGGACAGGCTCGCCCTTGAGCGGATGCGTACGGTCGACACAGTCCTGTTCGACAAGACGGGCACCCTGACGAAGGGCGAGCACGTCGTCACAGGGGTCGTGACGGACGGGCTCGCCGAGGGACGGGCCCGCGACCTGGCGGCGGGGGTCGAGTCGGAAAGCGAACACCCCCTGGCCAAGGCCCTTGTGCGGGCCGCGCCGTCGCCCGCTTCCGCGACGGGCTTCCGCACCCTCCCCGGCGAGGGCGTCACGGCGGAGATAGACGGCACCGCCTACGCCGTCGGAGGACCCGGCCTGCTCAGACGGACCAAGGCGAGCCTCCCCGAGTCGCTGCAAGGAGCCGTCGAGGGGTGGTCGGACGAGGGCGCGGCGGTCCTGTACCTCGTGGAGGAGGGCCGGGAGCCGAGCGTCAAGGCCGCCTTCGCGTTGCGCGACGAGATCAGGCCGGAAGCACGCGAGGCGGTACGCGCGTTGCGTGCGGAGGGCGTCGGCCAGGTCGTCATGATCACCGGGGACGCGCGGCAGGTGGCCCGCACGGTCGCCGCCGACCTTGGCATCGACGAGGTCTTCGCCGAGGTCGTGCCCGCCGACAAGGACGGCAAGGTCGCCGAGCTCCAGGCGCGCGGCCTCACCGTCGCGATGGTCGGCGACGGCGTCAACGACGCGCCCGCGCTCGCCCGCGCGGACGTGGGCCTGGCGATCGGGGCGGGCACCGACGTGGCGATCGAGTCGGCGGGGGTCGTGCTCGCCTCGTCCGACCCGCGCGCGGTCCCCGGCGTGCTGCGCCTCTCCCGCGCCGCCTACCGCAAGATGGTCCAGAACCTGGCCTGGGCGGCGGGCTACAACATCGTCACCCTTCCGCTCGCGGCGGGCGTCCTGGCCTGGGCGGGGGTGTCGCTCGGCCCGGCGGTGGGCGCGCTGCTGATGTCCGCCTCGACCATCGTCGTCGCGCTGAACGCGCAGCTCCTGCGGCGGGTCGACCTGCGGCCCCGCTGACGGACGGGGGCGCACCGCGACGCGGCGCGCACCCCATGATCGAATGTCGGATAAGGACATTGAGTCGGAAAGGTCCCTCAGGAAAGCGCGATGGCCGACATAGACGAGCAGGGCGAGGAGCCGGACGTCAGGTTCACGTTCGCCAACGAGCGGACGTTCCTCGCCTGGAGCCGCACCGGGCTCGCGCTCGTCGTCGCGGGGCTCGCGATCGCCCAGCTCCTGCCGCCCTTTCCCGGCGTCCCTTGGGGGCGGCATCTGCTCGCGGTGCCGATGATCGTGCTCGGCGGTTCGGTGTCGGTCGCCGGATACCTGGAGTGGGGCCGCAACCAGCGCGCGCTGAGAAGCGGTGAGCCTTTGCCGCCCTCGGCGCTGCCGAAGCTGCTCGCGGGCACGATCACCGCCGTCGCGTTCCTCGCGGCCGTCGTCGTCGCGGTCTCGGCGATCCTGGACGGCTGATGGCCGCCGGGGAGCGCGATCCCGGCCTCGCCGGGGAGCGCACCGAGCTGGCCTGGCTGCGCAGCGCGATCGCGCTCGCGGCGCTCGGCGCGGCCACCGTGCGCGCCGCGCCGCTGCCAGGACTGCTGATCCTGCTCGTCGCGGTGGGGGTCTGGTGGGTCAGCCGGTCGGCGCGCGGGCGGGGGCGGACGCCGGGCGATCCGCGCAGAATGCGCATGATCGCCTTCGCCGGGGCGGCGGTGGCGGTCGCGGCGCTGATGATCGTTCTGTAGGCGGACTGCCATTCCCGTGCCGACTGGCTAGACTGCCCGGCGTGTTGCGCCTGGGGTGTATTGCCGGTTTCGTCCTTTTGCTCGGGTTGAGCGGGGGACCGGCCACGGCCGCGCCCCCCGACCCGCCGAGCCGCGCCGACCTCGTCGCCGAGGCGCTCGCCGAGGACCCGGTCCAGATCACCGACCACGAGGCGCGCGTCCTCGACCCCGCCGCCGCCCGCGCGGCCGTCAAGGCGGCCCTCGACCCGCTCGGCGTGCCGTACTACGTCGTCGTGACGCCGAGGCACATCTTCCTCAAGGAGTTCACCAGGCCCGAGCAGTTCATCCCGATCCTGCACGACAGGCTCCAGAAGGACGGGCTCTACGTCGTCACCGACACCACGGGCAACGGCTTCGCGCGCGTGTACGGCGCTTCGCTGCCCGCCCAGGACGCCTGGCGGGCCACCCGCAAGGAGATGGCCTACGACGCGGGCGTGGTCGAGCACTTCACCCGGTTCGGCGAGATCCTCGCGGACCCGGACCCCAGCGCCCGCATCGCCGCCGCGACGGACGCGCCGGGATACGTCAGCCGCTCCGACAGCAGGGACAGGATCGAGATGACCGCGATGGGCCTGGGCACGCTCGTCGGGGCGGTCCTCGTCGGGATTCCCGTGGCGGTGAGCATGACCGGCAGCCGAAGGAAGGCCGCCTTGGGGGCCAAGACGGTACGGCGGCCGATCCCTCAGCGCGCGAACCCGTCGCGTAAGACGTCCCGCAAGGGCGGGAACAAGGGAGGCCGCAGGTGAACGCCGCGCCTTCGCGCACTTCGCTGCGCCCCGTCGTCGTCATCCCCCTTGTGCTGACGGCCTTGGCCGCCATTGTCCTGGCGTTCCTTCCGCCCACCCGGGCCTCCGCAGACGAGGACGTCCCCGCCTACGCCACCGAGCGCTGGGACAGGATCGCCGAAGGGCTGCGCAAGGACGCCCTGTTCGTTGACCCCGATCTCGCCGACGCGGTGACCGGCCCCATGCGCGTCGCCCTGCGCGAGCGGATGGACGCGGCGGGGGAGAGCCTCCAGACGACCGTGTACTTCATCGCCGTCCCCGTCTCCAGGGAGAGCGAGGTCAAGGGAGACGCCGGGCTTCTGCTCGACGGAGTCCGGGAAAGGCTCGGCGAGAACGGGCTCTACCTGCTGGCGGACGAGGACGGCCACCTGGCCGCCGAGGACTACGGGATACCCCGGGAGTTCCCGTACGAGATCGTCCCCTGGAGGTTGAGGGACGAGGTGGACTACGAGGACCCCTTCGGCAACCTCGTCAGCCGGGTCGGGACCGTCCTGGACAAGGCGGTCACCGCGCCGCCCGGGGAGCCGTCGAGGCCCGACGCGTCGGCCTCGGTCCCGTCGTTCGTCGAGGAGGCGGACGACCACGCGAGGCCCAAGGCGGCCATCTGGGGGCCGTTCTTCGCCGGGCTGCTCCTGTTCGGCCCGCTCCTCGTCCTGCTGTTCTGGGCCCTGTGGGGGGCGTTCCGGGTGATGCGCGCGGCGTCGCGCTCGCCCCGGCAGAACGTGCGCAACCTCCACGCGACCGCCGCCAAGGAGCTGCGCGTGCTCTCCCAGGGCCTTGAGACTGCCGGAGACGGCCCCGGCACGGCCGCCGCGCTGCGCGCCTACGACGCCGCCCTCCTGCTCGTCGACGAGGCGCGGGGGGCCGCGGACAAGGCCGCGGCGGCGCTCGACCTCGTCGGCGTGATCGTGCTGTGCCGCCAGGGCGGGATCGCGCTCGCCGAGGACCTGGCGCGCGGCCCGTCCTTCTGCCAGGTCAACCCGCTGCACGGCATCGCCGTCCGGACCGTGAAGCGGACCGACCGGGGCCACCCGCAGGGCCGGGTCTGCCGCGACTGCGCGGGCCGGTCCAAGGCGCAGATCGCCTCGGTCGTCCTGCGCGTCCCGGACCGGCGCCCCTACTTCGAGGTCGAAGGCCGCTGGCGCGAGGGCTTCGACGGCCGTCCCGACCTCGCCGCACGAGTCCTGGAGTCGCTGGGTGTCCATTAGACAGGCGTTCACTCGACGGTCCGCCGAGCCGTCCCCCGGCGAGCGGGTGGCCGCCGCGCTGGCCCGCTCGCCCCTGTACGTCGATCCGGCCTACGACTCCGCGCTGCCCAAGGAGCGCCGCGCGGAGATCCTGGCGGCGATCGAGAAGGCCCCCATCCCGTTCTGGATCATCCTTGTGCCGCTGGTGGCGGGCGGCGCCTGGGGCGAGCCGGAGGACCTGCTCACGATCGTCCACGACAGGCTGAAGCGCGACGGCGTCTACCTCACGCCGCAGACGTACGGGAACGCGCTGTACGCCCGCCGCTTCGACGGAACCCGGGAGCAGAGAGACGACGCCTTCTACGGCGCACTTCTGGTCGGCCGCCTTGACGAGTACCGCGAGGCAGTACTCGCCGACCGCCTTCTGAAGACGATAGAAGTCATCTCCGCGGGCAACGGAAAAGCCGAGTACGAGAAGGTGACCGCTGACCGTTCCCCGAAGCCCAATGCGGTGGACAGGCTCACGAAGGACGCGACGGAAAGCCTCTCGCCCGTAAGCGTCACCGCACTGGGCGTGGGGGCCGCCGCCGTGGCGGGGCTCGCCCTGTGGCGGTGGAGGCGGACCCGTCTGCCCGGGTCGCATGAGGCGCATCCGCTCGTGCTGTCCAGGGCGACGCTCGCCGCGGCGCGCAACGCCGACGAGAAGGGGCTGCGCAAGCAGGCGGCGGCGTCGGTCGTCGCGTTGGGCGAACTCGTGGAAGCCGCCGAGGTGCCTTCCGACGACGCGCGCGCCCGCGAGCTCATCGCCCACGCCCTCGACGCCTACCAGGCCGCGGGCAAGGTGCTGGACGACGCCGTCGGCATGCCCGACCTCGCCGGCGTGCTCGTCCTTGTGGACTCCGGACGCGACGCCCTCGACGCGGCGGAAGCGCGCGCACGGGGCGGCAGGGAACTCCCGCCCAGCCCCCTGTGCTTCTTCAACCCCCTGCACGGCGACGCCACCGGGAAGGTGACGTGGCGGCGCATAGGCACCCGTGACGCCATCAAGGTCAGGGCGTGCCAAGCGTGCGCCAAGGCGGTCCGCGACCACCGCACCCCCGAGGCCCTGCTGGACACCTCGGGAGACAGGCCGGTGCCTTACTACGCCGCCGACTCGCTGTGGGCGCGCACCGGCTACGGCCAGTTCGGCGACGCCGGTACCGCCGAGGATTCCGGAGACGGCCTTGTGGCCCGCGTTCTGCGCGGAGACCACCGCGCCTGACCCGCTCCCGCCGTGATCTTGCCCTGGCCCGGTGCATAAAGACGGGCCGGGGCGGCTATGGATCACTCACGGTGCGCCTCCGGGGGAGTGGCGGACCGGCACGGGGGAACGCATGGTGCTTCGGCGCGCGCTCGGCGTGGCCGTCGGGCTGCCCGCGAAGGTCGGGCGCATCCCGGTGGACGCCGTCAAGGGGTCGCTCTCGGTGGTGCGCCTGGTCTCGGAGGCCGTGGCCGACCGGGAGGTGCACAGTCCCGCCGACGGGCACCGCCACATCGCCGTCAAGGGCGAGGGCGGGGAGAAGTTCGCGGCGGACCTGGAGACCGCGCTCGGCGTGGTCGAGGGGGTGGAGCGCGCCGAGGTCAACGGCGTCCTCGGCGAGGTCCTCGTGGTCGCCGACGGCGTGGCCGATGACCTGCTCGTCGACGTCGTGGACGAGGTGGAGCGCGAGCACGGCCTCGCCGACGAGCCGCACGCCGGCGCGGCCCACCCGGGCCGGGCGGGCTCGCTCGTGGAGGAGGCAGTCCACGCGGGCGCGAACCTCGCGGGCTGGGGCGTCGCGGTCGTGGCGGCGTCGATGCGGATGAGATTCCTCCCGTCGGCTGTGCCGGCTGTCCTTGGCCTCGCTGACGTGAGTCCGCCTCTGCGCGCGATGCTGGAGCGTACGGTCGGCCGTAAGGCCGCCGACAACTGCTTCTCGGCGGGGCTGCTGGCGAGCCAGGTCCTGGCCGTCCAGCCGGTGGGGCTGATGCTGGCGTTCGCGCGGCGCGCCTCGCACGTCGCTGAACTGCGCGCGCGGCGCGACGTCTGGCACCGCAGGGCGGGCGAGCTGATCCGGCCCGACTCCTACCGGGCGGAGCCCTTGACGCGCGCGCCGCGCCCGGCCCCGCTGCCCGACGGTCCCGTGGAGACCGTGCAGCGCTGGAGCGGGCCCGTGTCGTTCACCGCGTCGGCCGGGGTGTTCGCGTTCACGCGGAACGCCGAACGGGCCGAGGGCGTCGTCGTTGCGGGCGTGCCGAAGGCCGCGCGGCTGGGCCGCGAGGCGTTCTGCGGCCAGCTGTCGCGCGCCCTCGCCGAACGCGACGCGCTCGTCATGGACCCCGCGTCCCTGCGCCGCCTCGACCGCGTCGACCGCGTCCTGCTCGACGCCGCCGCCCTCCGCACCGGCCACATGATCATCGACGAGGTCATCCCCCTCACCCCCACCCCCGACCCGCAACCAGGACGCTCCGCCGACCCCGGTCCACACGGCCCGGAACGCGGTCGATCCGGAGAAGCCGGGCCGCACAGCTCAGAACCCGAACATTCCGCCGAGGCTGGGGCCGTTGATGGGGGCTCGGGTGGGGAGGGGTATGCGCCTGAGGAGCTTTATGCGCGTGCTCACGCCCTTGTGGACCTTTCCCGGCCCCGGTCGGTGGGGCGGGAGGGGGCGTGGCTGCTGAGCCCGCTCAGCCGCGCGTCGCGGCTGTTCGAGGACGACGCCGAGGTCACCGCGCGGCTCGCGGCGCTGCGCGGCAAGGGCGCGCTCGTGCTGCTGCTCGAGCACCGCGACGCGCCCGTCGCGCTGGTCTCCGTGGTGCCCGAGCTGCACCCCACCGCCGAGGCGCTCGTCGTCGCAGCGCGCAAGGCGGGGCTCGTCATCGTCGTCGGCGACGGCAGGGGACTCGACAAGCGCCTGCGGGTCGACGGCCTGCGCGTGGTCCCGCCCGCCGACGCGGTCCGCGCGCTCCAGGCCGAGGACCACGTGGTCGCCCTCGTCTCGCCCGACGACCGGGAGGCGCTGTGGGCCGCCGACGTCGGCATCGGCGTCCTCACCGAGGACGGCCCGCCGCCGTGGGGCGCGGACGTCCTCTGCGGCCCGGGCCTGGAGACCGCATGCCTGCTCCTCGACTGCGTGCCCAAGGCGCACGACAACAGCCGCCGTAGCGCGCGCACGGCCAAGCTCGGGTCACTGACCGCGCTTCTGCTGTCGGCGGCGGGCCCGGCCACGACCGCCGACAAGCGCGCTCAGCTCGCGGTCGACCTCGCCGGCTTCTCCGCGTTCGCGCAGGGCGCGTGGGCGGGGCTCGCGCTCACCCGGATGCCCGCGCCCGTCTCGGTGGACCGGACGCCCTGGTACTCCTGGCCCGTCAAGGAGGTCCTCGACCACCTGAGGACCTCACCGGAAGGGCTCACCGAGGAGGAGGCCGCGCACCGCCGCGCGGGCGAAGGCCACGAGACGCCCCAACGGCACGGCCTTACCCGGCTTGTCCTCGAGGAGTTGGACAACCCGCTCACCCCTGCGCTCGCCCTCGGCGCGGGCGTCTCGGCGGTCGTGGGGTCGGTCACCGACGCGACCCTCATCGGGGTCGTCCTCAGCACCAACGCCGTCATGTCCGGCCTTCAGCGTCTCGGAGCCGACCGTGCTCTGCGCGGTCTGGTGGGCCGCAGCGCCGTCAAGGTACGCATCACCCGTCCCGACGGGGAACACGAGGCGGTAGGCGAGGACCTGGTACCGGGCGACATCATCAGGTTCACCGCTGGCGACTCCGTGCCCGCCGACTGCCGGCTGCTCAGCGCCGACAACGTCGAGATGGACGAGTCGAGCCTGACGGGCGAGTCCCAGCTCGTCGCCAAGGAGGCCGAGCCGAGCTTCTCGCCCCTGGTCGCCGAGCGCAGGTCGATGCTCTACCAGGGCACGGTCGTCGCGGCGGGCGACGCCGTCGGCGTGGTCGTCGCCACGGGGTCGGCGACCGAGGTCGGACGCACGGCTCACCTTGCGGGGGCCATCTACCGAGAGACGGGCGTGGAAAGGCGGCTGCGCGAACTCACCCGCGTAACGCTGCCCGTCTCCCTCGCCGCAGGCATCTCCCTTCTGGGCTCCAACCTTCTGCGCGGCCAGCCGTTCGGCAGGGCGCTCGGCTCTGCCGTCAGCCTCGCCGTCGCCGCCGTCCCCGAAGGGCTGCCGTTCGTTGCGACCGCCGCGGAACTCGCCACAGCGCGCCGCCTCACGCGGCGTGGAGCGCTCGTGCGCAACCCGGCGACCATCGAGGCGCTGGGCCGGGTCGACGTCCTGTGCTTCGACAAGACAGGCACCCTCACCGAGGGAAGGCTGCGGCTGCGCGAGGTCTCCGACGGGGTCGCGTCCGCGCCCGTAGGGGAACTGCCGGACAGGCTGCTCGAGGTCGTCGGCGTCGCGATGCGCGCGGGCCCCGACCTGAACGGCGAGCGCCCTCCGCACCCGACGGACCGGGCGGTCATGTACGCCGTAGACGAACTCGCTCTGAGCGAGCGTATGGAGCCGTGGGAACGCCTCGACGAACTGCCCTTCGAGCCCGCGCGCGGCTACCACGCGGTCCTGGGGTCCTCCCCGCAGGGCCGTTGGCTGAGCGTCAAGGGCGCGCCAGAACTCGTCCTCGACAAGTGCGCCACATGGCAGCGCGACGGCGAGAGCGTCCCCTTCGACGCCGCCGCGCGCGCACAGGTGGCCGACGAGATCGAGGCGTTGGCACGCCGCGGCTTCCGCGTCCTGGCTGTCGCCGACCGTCCCGCGCCGGAGGACGAGTTCGCCGAACTCACCGAAGAGGGCGTGCAAGGGCTCGTCTTCCTGGGCCTGCTCTGCATCGCCGACCCTGTGCGGCCCACCGCCGCGGCCGCCGTCGCCCGCCTGCGCACGGCGGGGGTCGGCATCATCATGATCACCGGCGACCACCCGAGCACCGCCGAGGCGATCGCCGCCGACCTCGGCATCCTCGACGGCCGCGTCATGACCGGCGCGGACCTCGACGAACTCGGCGACGCCGACCTCGCCAAGGCGCTGTCCGACGTGTCGGTCTTCGCCCGGATGACCCCCGCGCAGAAGGCGAGGACCGTCGGGGCGCTGCGGACCATGGGCAAGGTCGTCGCGGTGACCGGAGACGGCGCCAACGACGCGCCCGCGATCCGGCTCGCCGACGTCGGGATCGCGCTCGGCGAGCGCGCCTCGCCCGCCGCGCGCGAGGCCGCCGACGTCGTCATCACCGACAACCGCATCGAGACGATCACCCAGGCGATCGCCGACTGCCGCGCGATGTGGCGCTCGACCCGCGACGCCCTGGCCGTCCTGCTCGGCGGCAACCTCGGCGAGATCGGCTTCACCGTCGGGACCGGCCTGCTGATGGGCGCGAGCCCGCTCAACGTGCGCCAGCTCCTGCTGGTGAACATGCTGACCGACCTGCTCCCGGCGATCGCGCTCGCGGTGCGGCCGCCGCACCGCGTCACCAAGGCCGACCTGCTCGCCGAGGGCCCCGAGCGCTCGCTGGGCGCGGCGCTGACCCACGACATCGCCGTGCGCGGCATCACGACGGCGGCCGCCGCGTTCGCCGCGTTCGTGCTCGGCCACTCGGGCGGCTCGCGGCTCCAGGCGTCCACCACGGGCCTCGTGGCGCTCGTGGCGACCCAGCTGTTCCAGACGATCGCCGCGGGCGGCAGGGACCCGCTGGTGCTCGCCTCGGGGGTGTTCTCGCTGACGGTCCTGGCCGCGGTCGTGCAGATCCCCGGCCTCAGCCACTTCTTCGGCTCGCGCCCGCTCATGCCGCAGTGCTGGCTGATCGCCTACGCCTCGGCCGCCACGGCCGCGGCCCTCGCGTTCGTGCTCACCCGCATCCCGATCCCGGACGCCTCAGCCGGGCTCCCGGCGCGGCTGCGCGAGAGCCTGCCGACGCTGCTGCCCGAGCGGGTCAGGTCGCGGTTCGCCGTCCTCACGACGCTCCTGCAGCCCTGACGGCCGACGCGGGAAGGCCGAAGGCCCCGCCGCCGACGGGGGAGCGTCGGCGGGCGGGGCCTCCGGGGTCTCCGCACGTCAGAAGATCGCCGTCAGAGGACCTTCGACAGGAACGCCCTGGTCCGTTCCTGCTTGGGGTTTGCGAGGACTTCGCGCGGTTTGCCCGACTCCACGACGACGCCGCCGTCCAGGAAGACGAGGGTGTCGGCGACCTCGCGGGCGAAGCCGATCTCGTGCGTGACGACGAGCATCGTCATGCCGTCGGCGGCGAGGTCACGCATGACGTCGAGGACCTCGCCGACGAGTTCGGGGTCGAGCGCCGACGTGGGCTCGTCGAACAGCATCAGCGTGGGCTCCATCGCCAGCGCGCGGGCGATCGCGACGCGCTGCTGCTGGCCGCCGGACAGCTGCGCGGGGTAGGCGTCGCCGCGCGGGCCGAGGCCGACGCGGTCGAGCAGGGCCCGCGCCCGGTCGCGCGCGACGGCCTTGGACTCGCGCCGTACGAGGACGGGCGCTTCCATGATGTTCTCCAGCGCCGTCATGTGCGGGAACAGGTTGAAGCGCTGGAAGACCATGCCTATCTCGCGGCGTTGCGCGGCGATCTCCTTCTCGCGCAGCTCATACACCCTGCCGTTCTTCTCCCGGTAGCCGATGAGGTGGCCGTTCACCTCCAGGCGGCCCGCGTCGATCCGCTCCAGGTGGTTGACGCACCGCAAGAACGTCGACTTGCCGGAGCCGGAAGGGCCGATCACACAGGAGACCTCGCCCTGGCCGACCTCAAGGTCGATCCCGCTGAGCACCTCGTTGTCGCCGTACCGCTTGCGCACGCCGAGCGCGCGCACGATCGGCGCTCTGCGCGCGACGGGGATGTCGACGGTCATCGCTGGACCCCCTTGGAGTAGCGCTTCTCCAGGTACCTCTGGAGCACCGTGGCGATCGTCGTCAGCACCAGGTACCAGACCGAGACGGTGAGCAGCAGCTCCACGATCATCAGGTTGTTGGTGTAGATCCGTACCGCCGACTGGAGCAGCTCGCCGTACTGGATCGCGTAAGCGAGCGAGCTCGTCTTGAGCATGCTGACGAACTGGTTGCCTGTCGGCGGCACGATGACGCGCATCGCCTGCGGCAGGACGACACGCCGCATCGTCTGGGCGCGGGACAGGCCGAGCGCCTGGGACGCTTCGGTCTGTCCCTTGTCGACCGAGTTGATCCCGGCCCGGACGATCTCGGCCATGTACGCGCCCTCGTTGATGCCGAGGCCGAGCAGCGCCGCGACGAACGGCGTCACGAGGTCGTTGGTCGCCCAGGTCCCGAGGCCGGGGATGGACACCGTGTCCACCACGAGCGACAGGTTGTACCAGAGCAGCAGCTGGACCAGCACCGGCGTGCCCCGGAACAGCCACACGTACAGCGCGGAGACCGCGCGGACCTCGCCGAAGCGCGATCCGGCCATCACCGCCGCGCCGACGCCGAGGGCGATGCCGACGGCCTGGGCGAGCACGCTGATGAGCAGCGTGTTCCCCAGGCCCCTGAGCACGTTGTCGGCGGTCAGGAACTGCCGGGTGACCCCGTAGTCGATGTCGGCGTCCAGGAAGGCACGTACGACGAGCACGGCCCCGGCCGCGATGAGCGCGAGGAAGACCCAGCGGCTGTGGTGGCGGACCGGGACCGCCTTGAGCGCCTCGTCTTTCACGTGCCCGCGTTGATCTCGGCCTCGGTGACGGCCCCGGCCGGGATCTCCCACTTGTCGATGAGCGCGCCGTATTCGCCGTTGTCGATGATCGCGGCGAGCGCCTTGCGGATCGCGTCACGGAGCTGGGTGTTGTCCTTGGACACCGCGATGCCGAGCGGGCCGGCCTCGATCTGCTCTCCTACGACCTCGTACACGCCGCCGGACTCGCGGGCGTTGTAGGCGGCGACGGGGTAGTCCTGCAGGCCCGCGACGGCGCGGCCCTGCTTGATCTGGAGCATCGCCTCGGTCTCGCGGTCGAACGACAGGATGTCGATCTTCTTGCCGCCGTCCTTCTCGCACGCGGCGCTCTGCTCCTGCGCGTAGCCCTCCTGGGTGGTCCCGCGCTGCACCGCGATGGTCTTCCCGCAGAGGTCGGCGAGCGACTTCAGGCCCTCGGGGTTGCCCTTCTTGACCAGCATCATGGCCCCGGCCACGTAGTAGTCGACGAAGTCGACGCTGGCCTGGCGCTCCTTGGTGTCCGACATGCCGGAGATGGCGACGTCGAAGCGGCCAGACTTGAGCGACGTGATGAGCCCGTCGAAGGACGCGGACTTGAACTCGAACGTCACGCCGAGCTGCTTGCCGAGGCTGTCGGCGAGCTCCTTGTCGAAGCCGAGCACGGTCTCGCCGTCGGTGTCGTAATACTCCATCGGCGCGTAAGCGATGTCGGAGCCTACGACGATCTTGCCCGCCTTCTGCTGCTTGTCGGGCAGCTCGGTGAACAGCGGGGCGGCCGAGCCCGCCGGGCCCGGCGCGTCGGCCTCCTCCGTGGAGTCGCCGCAGGCGGCGACGGACCCGGCGACGAGGGCGGCGAGCACGGTCGCGCCGAGGAGGCGTCGGGAGAAGAGGTTCATGGTTGGGGCTTCCTTGTGCGAAGAGGGGAGGGTGGGAGGTCTGTTAGCGCGCGTACAGCCCGCGTCTTCCGGTCGTCACCTTGGCGAGGGCGTCAGGCCGGACGGTGACGCCGGTGCCGGGCCCGTCGGGCACCGCGATGTGGCCGTCCTCGAGGACGAACGGCTCGGTCAGGTCCTCGGCGTAGTAGCGGGCGGACGCGGAGGTGTCGCCGGGAAGGACGAAGCCGGGAAGCGCGGCGAGGGCGAGGTTCGCCGCACGGCCCACCCCTGTCTCCAGCATTCCGCCGCACCATACGGGGACGCCGTTGGCCACCGAGAGGTCGTGAATCCGGCGGGCTTCGAGGTAACCGCCCACCCTCGCGGGCTTGATGTTGATCACCCGGCAGGCCCCGAGGGCGAGCGCGGCGGCGGCGTCGCGGGCGGAGGTTATGGACTCGTCGAGGCAGATCGGCGTACGGATCAGCTTGGACAGCTCGGCATGGCCGCGCAGGTCGTCCTCGTCCAGGGGCTGTTCGATGAGCAGAAGGCCGAAGTCGTCAAGCGCGCGCAGGTGCTCGGCGTCGGTGAGGGAGTAGGCGGTGTTCGCGTCCACCTGCAGGAGGAGGTCGTCGCCGAAGGCCGCGCGTACGGCGCGGACGGGCTCGACGTCCCAGCCCGGCTCGATCTTGAGCTTGATCCGCAGGTACCCGTCGGCGAGATAGCCCTCGACGGCCGTGAGCAGTTCGGGAAGGGAGTCCATGATCCCCACCGAGACGCCGGACGGGACGCGCTCCTTGACCGAGCCGAGGTAAGTCGCGAAGGACATGGCGTAGGAGCGCAGTTCCGCGTCGAGCAAGGCCGTCTCCAGTACGGCCTTCGCAAGCCGGTGCCCCTTGACGGCCTCGAGGGCGGGCCCGACCTTCGCCGCCGTGACGCCGTCGCCCAGCGCCGCGACCCTCGGGATCAGATGGTCGCGCAGGACGAGTTCGGCGGAGGCGTTGAACTCCGCGCAGTACAGGGGTTCGGGGTCCCCGGCGAACTCCGCCCAGCCCTCGCCGGTGTCGGTGACGACCCGCAGCAGGAACGTCGAGCGGACGGTGTCGGTGCCGAACGACGTGCGGAAAGCGCCGACCAGGGGGACCTCGATCGCGACGAGTTCGACGTGCTCGATCCTCACGGGGTCTCCTCGGGGGTCGGTTCTGGGGCGGGCTCGGGGGTCAGGTGGTACCAGCCGTCGCGCGAGATCGACACCGCGGTCAGGCCCTCGGCGGCCTGGAACACCTCGCGCACGGCGTGCCGCCACCCCAGCGCGCGGGCCGGGTCGGCGGCGCGGACGGCGAGGATGTCCTCAGGGACGCGGCACCACACCGCGTCGCCTTGACGTGCCACGTACGGCATGCCGTCGGGCGCGAGAGAAGGCTCGGGGGAGGGGCGCGGCGCAGGGTCGGTCGCACGGCCGGGCCGGAAGGCGGCGAGCCGCCAGCGGACGGTGAGCCGGTCGGACTCGTCGCCGGCGTTGAACACGTCGTTCATCGGCCCGTAGAAGTCGGCGGTGTACTCGGGGGCGGTGGCGCCGAGCTTCACCAGGTTGAACCAGGCGTTCCGGCGGATCAGCGGGTCGAACGTCCAGGTGATCGTCGCGGCCCCGCGCTCCATCGCCCAAGCGCGCTGGGCGAGTTTCAGCGCGTACCCGACCCCGCCGCCGGTGCGGTGCGCCCCGGCGATCATCGAGTACACGTCGCGGTCCTCGGGCGGCCCCCAGATGGCGGCGCTCGCGCCGATCATGCTCTGCGGCCCATAGGCGGCATGGACGGCCCCGCCCGCATGCGCGAGGGAGCGCAGGACGTCGGCGGGCAGGGGGTCGGCGCCCGGGGGCGTCTCCCAGACGTCGGCGAGCAGCCGTGCGACGGCGTGCAGCCGCGCCGGGTCCGCGACGGACTCCACGCGCACCCCTGCCGCCCCCGCGGCGGCGTCGGCCTGCCGGTGGGCGAGGTCGCGAGCTGATGGATCGAGCACCGTTCCACTCTCGTCAACCGGACGGCAACCACGCTTCAGCCGATTGGCCAAATGTGACAAAAGTGATTTATCGGATGGGCCAAAAGCCACATACGCTGTGGCACGTGCCCGCCTCGACCCTCGAACACCTGGTGGAAGCCCTGGGCGCGGAGCCGATCAGCCTCGTCACCGCCCCGCGCGGCGCGGCCACCCCCGTGACCGGAACCCTGCTGCACGAGCCTCGCGCGCCCCTACCTCGCATGGACGGGGCGCTGCTCCTTGCCGTCGGCGTGCCGCCGTCGGAGGGCAGGACGCTGCTACCGCGCGCGGTCTCGGCCGGCCTGTCCGGGCTCGTGGTCAAGCGCTACGGCGCGCCCCTGGGCGACCTCGTCAACGCCGCCGACGAGGCGGGCCTCAGCCTTCTGTGCGCCGACGACGAGGTGTCCTGGCAGCAGCTCGACGCGCTGATCAGCTCGGCGCTCACCGCCGTGGCCGCCCCGCGCGGCGGCGGGCCCGCCGGACCCCACGCGGGCGACCTGTTCTCCCTCGCCAACGCCATCGCGGGCGCGGTGGGCGGCGCGACCGCCATCGAGGACCCGTACCAGCGCATCCTCGCCTACTCGACCCTGCGCGGACAGCCGATCGACGAGGAGCGCCGCCAAGGCATCCTCGGCCTGCACGTCCCGTACCTGGAGGAGAACGTCCCGCAGTACCGGGAGCTCGCGCGCACGCACAAGGCACTGAGGTTCCCTTCGGGCTCAGGCGGCCTGCCGAGGCTGGCCGTAGGGGTGCGCGCCGGAGGCGAACTGCTCGGCTCGATCTGGGTGGTGGACGCCGAAGGAGACCTCGGCGAAGACGCCTTCAGGGCGCTTGAAGACGCCGGACGCATAGCCGCCCTGCACCTCCTGCGCGCGAGGACGTCCCACGACCTCGCCCGCCGCCAGCGCGGCGACCTCCTGCACCGCCTGCTCGCCGACCCCGACAGCGCGCCCGTCGTCGCCCCCCAGCTCGGCCTCCCGCTCGACGCCCCCGCCGTCGTGGCGGCCTTCCACATCAACGCCGCGGGCCACGACGAGTCCTGGATCGCGCGCGCCGCACTCCAGCTCATCGACCTTGTGAGCCTGCACTGCGAGGCCCACTTCGGCCGCCACGGATGCGCTCTCCTTGACGGCGTCGTCTACGCCCTCCTACCGGGCGAGGCCAAGCGCGACTTCGTCGCCGACGTAACGGCACGCGCGGAACGGGCCCTCCAACTGCCGGTGAAGGCGGCGCTCGGCTCCGTCGTCCCGCATCTGCGCCGTGCCTCCGACTCACGCCGCGACGCCGATACCGTCCTTCGGGTACTGGCCGGGGGAGACCGCGGGTTCGCCACGATCGAAGAGATCCGCCCGACCGTCACCCTCATGGACATCGGCCACGCCCTCCCGGCCCTGCCCCGGCTCGCCGAGGGCGCGGGACCCGCCATCCGCGCGCACGACGCCGCGCACAAGACCACCTACACCGAGACGTTCCTCGCCTATTTCAACGCCGACGGCGACGTCCGCGCCGCCGCCGAGGCCCTGACCGTCCATCCCAACACCCTGCGCTACCGGCTGTCGCGCGCGGCCGAGCTGTTCTCGCTCGACCTCGCCGACCCCGACACCCGCCTCGTCCTGTGGCTGCAACTGCGGGCCTGCGCTCCTTCCCCAGCGCGCTAGGGCCGCCGACCGGGCGTTCGGCACGCCGGTGAGCCGTGAGTCCCTTGTGATCTTCTGGTGTGGGACGCGTTGTTCGTCCGAAGATTCCCGGTTTTGTGGGGTATCGCGTCCCTTGCCGGGAGTCCCGGCCGGGCGGGGCGTTTGTCCCGGGCCGCCGGGCAGACCGGTATTCCGTGCTCAGGCGCTGGGTGTTTCGTATGACGGATGCTGTTCACGGTCGAAAGGAGACCGGGAACATGGACGGCTGGACCGTGCCGGGCTACACCACCATCGAGACCCTCGGCGAGGGCGCGCACGGGCGCGTCGTCGCCGCGGAGCGCGACCGCGACGGCCGTCGCGTCGCCGTCAAGTACCTCAGCGACCCCGCCCGCCGCGCGGCCTTCGCCACCGAGGCGCGCCACCTGTCCCGCGTGCGCTCCCGTCACGTCGTCCGCCTCCTCGACCACGTCGAGCACGGCGACGGCGCGGCGCTCGTCATGGACCACGCCCCCGGAACGACCCTCAAGTCCCTGCTCGCCGAGACCGGCCCCCTGGCCCCCCAGGCCGCCCTCCTGGTCTTCAGGGGCGCGCTGCGGGCCCTGGAGGCCACCCACCGGGCCGGGATCGTCCACCGCGATCTCAAGCCGGGGAACCTGCTCGTCGGACCCCGGGGCGAGGTGACGCTCATCGACTACGGGATCGCCGTCGCCACCGGCACCGAGACCACCCCGATAGGCACGCCCGCGTACATGCCGCCCGAACAGTGGCAGGCCCTGCCCGCGACCCCGTCATGGGACCTCTACGCCGCCACCGCCGTCTTCTTCGAGTGCCTCACCGGCGCCCGCCCCTACCCAGCGCGCTATATCGCGGAGCTGGCCGCGCAGCACCTGTACAGCCCCGTCCCCGACGCCGACGACGCCCGCCTCCAACCCCTCATCGCCGCGGGCCTCGCCAAGGACCCCGAGGACCGCGCCTGCTCCGCCGCCGCCCTGGTCCGCGCCGTCGACCACCTCGCCCGGCGCGCCTACGGCCTCACCTGGACCCGCCGAGCCCGCCCCCACTTCCTCCCGGCGACCCCCGCGTTCGTCCTCGCCGCGTGACCCGCGTTCCGGGTCTAGCAAGCAAGTACTTACTGGCCTAGGGTGCGGGCATGACGTCTCTTGTCGTGCCCGGCAGGGTTGCGGGGATCGAGGATGTGCTGGCGCGGTACCCCGAGCGGGGACGCGTGTTCGTCGAGGCGCTGAGCTGGGGCGACCCCGTCGCCGACGCCGTCGTGGCCGACCTCGCCGCGCATGGCCGAGGACCCGGGATGCGCCGGATCAGACGGGCGCTCGCCGAGGGGATCGACGCGGTCCCCGACGCGTCCGAGCCGGTGCGGCGGCTGTTCGCCGAGATCGACGCCGAACCGCGCTGGCTCGACCGCGACCTGCTCGACACCGCCTCCCGCGCCTACTGCCGCCACCCCGTCGCCATCCTGACGGCGCTCGGCACCGCCTCACTCGTCGGCAGCTACGTCAACGGCGCGGCGGTCGAACCCCTCGCGCTCACCCGCCGCTTCACCGACCGGGGCGCGGTCCGCGCCTTCGAGACGGCCTCATGGCTTTGGGCCACCGCACGCCCCGGAGGACTCGCCAGATACGCGCCGGGCGTGGCCGCGACGGTAAGGGTCCGCCTCATCCACGCGTTCGTCCGCCACCACATCCTCACCGGGCTCACCGAAGGCGCCTGGGACGCCGCGGAACTCGGCCACCCGATCAACCAGGCCGACTCCGCCTACACCCTCATCGAGTTCAGCCTCATCCCGCTGCGCGTCATGGGCCGCCTCGGCATCCCGCACACCGACCGCGAACGCGCCGCGATCTACCACATGTTCCGCTATGTCGGCCACCTCATGGGCGTCGACGAACGCGTCCTGCCCACGACCGAGCGCGACTTCGTGGAACTCGAGGAGATCTACCACCGCACCGGCGCGCGGCCCAGCGCCTACAGCCGCGAACTCGTCGCCGAACTCCTCGACGTGATCATGCCGGACAACCTCGCGACCCAGGCGGGCCCGCTCGCGCCCGTCATGCGGCGCGCCGCGCGCCCGATGGTGCACGGCCTCGCCCGCGCCTTCGCCGGAGACCGGATCGCCGACCTCCTCGACGTGCGCCGCAACGCCTGGCGGTACCTGCCCGCGCTGCTCGCGCCGCCCGTCCGGCTCGTCAACAGCGTCCAGCGCGCCGTGCCCGGCGAGATGGACCGCAAGCTCCGCCGCGCCCTGGCGTTCGTGGACGCCACGACGACCGCGACCGCCGCCCGGCTCGGCGTCGGCCACGATCTTGTGGACGCCGCACCGGATCACCCGGCGGCGGGCCACCCCGCGGCGGGTCATCCGGTGGGCGGGCCACCCGCCGGTCCCCCGGAGTGACGGTGACGGGGGAGCGGCGTTTGGAGCCGTCAGCTGCCGGCGCTCTGCCTGGCCGCAACGGCGGTGCGCACCTCGTCCATGTCGAGCTCGAGCGCCTTGCCCACGAGCTCCTTCAGCGCGGGCTCGGGCAGGGCGCCGGGCTCCGCGTACAGGATGATCCCGTCACGGGCCACGACGAGCGTCGGGATCGAGGTGATCTGGAACGCCGCGGCGAGCTCGCGCTCGGCCTCGGTGTCGACCTTGCCGAACACCGCGTCGGGGTGTTCTTCGGACACCCGCTCGTAGACCGGGGCGAAGCCGCGGCACGGACCGCACCAGCTCGCCCAGAAGTCGACGAGCACGAGTCCTTCCCGCCCGAAGACCTCCTCAAAGGTCTCCTTGGTCAGATCGACCGTCGCCATCGCCCTCTCCTTCGCTGTCGCCGGGCATACGCCTACGAGAACCACCCGCCCCCCTCCGCTGTTCCCGCAGGGCCACAAAACCCCCGCGAACAGCGCAATTTCCGGCCCCGGTCCGCGCGCGCCGACGCGGTCGGCGGTGCGGGCGGGCGGGCCGCGGCCGGGGCACGGAGGGCCGTAAGGCACCATGAAGGCGTGGTACTCACCAGGAGCGACGTTCCGGCGCGGGGGCCGGCCGCGCGGGAACTGCTGGCCGATCTCGTCGCCGACGGGGACGTGGTGGTCCTCAGCGGGGCGGGCATGTCCACTGAGTCGGGTATTCCCGACTATCGGGGCGAGACCGGGCGGTCGCGGCCGTCGTCGCCGATGACCTTCCAGACGTTCGTCGGGGGCGTGGAGGCGCGGCGCAGGTACTGGGCCCGCTCCCACCTCGGCTGGCGGCACATGCTGCGCGCCGCCCCCAACGACGGGCACCGCGTCGTCGCCGAACTCGAGCGCCGCGGCCTCGTCAGCGGCGTGATCACCCAGAACGTCGACGGGCTGCACCAGGCGGCCGGATCCGGCCGCGTGGTCGAACTGCACGGCGCGCTCGACCGGGTGCTGTGCCTCGGCTGCGGCGAACGCACCCGGCGCGTCGACCTCGACGCGCGGCTGCGCGCCGCGAACCCCGGGTGGGACGCCCGCCCGACCCTGGTCAACCCCGACGGCGACGTGTCCCTCACCGACGCCGAGACAGTCTCCTTCACCGTCGTGGACTGCGCGGCGTGCGGCGGCGTGCTGAAGCCCGACGTCATCTTCTTCGGCGAGACGGTCCCGGCCGGCCGCGTCCGCGAGTGCTACGACCTCGTCTCCGACGCGGGCGCGCTCCTCGTGCTCGGCTCGTCCCTGACCGTCCACTCCGGCCGCCGCTTCGTCAGGCACGCCGCGTCGCACGGCATCCCCGTCCTCATCGTCAACCAGGGCCCGACCCGCTCCGACCCCGACGCCCTCTGCCGCCTCGACGCCCCCCTCGGCCCCACCCTCCTCGCCCTCCTCGAGACGCTCCCGTGAGCGCCGACCCGCCGCCGGGCGCGCCGGGCCCGTCGTCCGGGCGTCCGGCGACCACGTACGAGTTCGCGTTCGCACCGCGTTACCGTCCTCTCCTCGCGCTCATGGGCATCCGTCCCGCCAACAGCCGGGTCACCCTCGACGACCGCGTACTGCGCGCCGTCTTCGGCCGCTGGAAGCTGGAGACCCCGCTTGCCAACGTCGCCTCGGCGACCCCTTCCGGCCCCTACAAGGCATATCGGGCGATCGGCACGCGCCTGTCCTTCGCCGACTCGGGCCTCACCTTCGGCTCGGCCCTCACCGGCGTCTGCGTCTCCTTCCGCACCCCGGTCCGCTGCTTCGGCCCCCGCCCCCACGCCGCCCTCACCGTCACCGTCGCCGCCCCCGAAGCCTTCGCCGCCGACCTCACCACCCGCCTCCCCACCCCCTGACCCCACTCCCCAGAGGACGTATCCCGGGGGGTCGGCGCTCCCGTTCGTATCCCTGGGAATCGGGGGAGATGGGGTGCGTTGTGGGGAACGGGGTGTCTATGCTCCCCGCATGCGGATCGTGACGGTGGGCGGGGACGACGTCGGCTTCTTCGCGGTCGGCCAGGACGCGGTGGGCGTCATCGCGTTCGGGCAGTTCGCCACGGGCGTCGTCGCGGTGGGCCAGGTGGCCACCGGCGTGCTCGCGATCGGGCAGGTGGCGCGCGGGGTCGTCGCGGTCGGCCAGCTGGCCATCGGGATCGTCGCGGTGGGCATGGCCGCCGTCGGCGTGCTGTGGGCGCTGGGCATGGTCGCGGTGTCGGCGTTCGGCGCCCCTGGACTCTCGCTCGGCCTGTTCGGCAGGGCTGACCCGCGAGTGCTGTTCGACCCGCGCAGGGACGGCCTGTTCCTGCGGCCGCTCCCGCAGTGGCGGATCGCCCTCGGCGCCCTCGGCACACTTGTCCTGCTCGGCGCGTGGTGGGCCGCCGTAGGCGCCCACCTGCTCCTCCCGCGCATCGCCCTGTAGCCTCACCCGTCCCCCGCCGCTCCGGGAACGCCCGTGCTGCTCGGCATGCCGTGGGCGGCCGTGGGCACCGCCCTCCTCCTCCCGCGCCGAGCCCTGGGGGTCCGGCCCGTCCGGTGGGTCCGCCTAGGCCGGTGGGGCCGGTCGGGAGAGGGGCTCTTCAGCCGGGGCCGGTCAGTGTGGCGATGAACGCGACGGCGAAGTAGAGCTGGAACATGACGAGGACCGCGCCGATGAGGTTGAGCGGCCAGGGGACCCGGGCGAGCTGGGTCAGCCCGCCGGGGGAGAACCTGCCGAGCGCCCGGGACTCGGACGCCGGTGATTTGGGACGTGCGTTCTTGGCCATCAGCCCGCCAACCTTTCCGGCATGTCGGGAACCAGGGCGAGACCGGCGCGTCGCGCCTTGTCGACGCTGGCGCGCAGTGCCTCCTCGACGGCGCGGGCCTGTTCGGTGAGGCCCTCGATCTCGGCGACGGCGAGTTCGTCGCGGACGGTGCGGGCGAGCAGATCCTGGTAGGCGTCGCCCTTGGCGGCGAGGCGCTGCACGGTCTCCCACTGCGACAGCGCCGCGTCGGCGGCCTTCACCCGCGCGGCGTACGCCTCAAGGGCCTCGATCCGCTCGGTGACCGACGCCGTCGCCAGCCGCAGCACCTCGCGCTGTGGCCCGAGCAGCTCGGCGACCTGTGGGTCGTTCTGGTCGGCTCCGAGGTGCTCGGCGGACAGCCGGTCGAGCTCGAAGACGGTCTGCGCGATCTCCCACACCTGCTGCGGCAGCGTGACGGTGTTGCGGATGTCGTCGAGCAGGCCCTCGGTCTGCACCCGCGAGGCGAGCACGTACGCGACCGCCTTGCGGGCCCGCCCGAGCAGATCGCGGTGCTTGCCGCCCAGTTCCTGCGGCAGCAGGTAGGAGCCGTGGTGGCGACGGGCGAGCCGCCCCGCCGCGCCCTCACCGCACCGGCTCAGCAGGAACGCGAAGACCAGCGGCTGAAGGCACAGCTCGACGGCGAGGGCGAGCCCTGGCCGCAGCGCGAACGCGGCGACGACGAGCGCCTGCGCGCCGAACGCCGCGTTGCGCACGCGCGGTGCGTACACCGTGCCGATGAGGCCGGGCAGGTACGTCCACAGGGGCGTCTGCCACAGCGCGAGCACCGCGTCCATCGGCCGCAGCCCGCCGAGCGGGCGCGGTGGACGCGGCGCGTCGCCGGGGTGCAGCGACGCGGGGTGTTCTTCCAGGACCTCGCGCGTCTTGGGGGGAAGCGCGGGGTCGATGACAGGGCCGGTGAGGGCGTACGGACGGTCCATGACCACCTCCCGATGCGTTTCTACCACCGGGAGGCGATCCTCAGAGAAAGTTGTCCACAGCCTGTTCGGCGGGATTTGTTCGGTTACTGCAGGCTTTTCAGGAAGGCGCGGGTGCGTTCCCTGTCCTTGCCGCCGAGGAACTCGCCCGCGACGAAGTCGGTGACGCCGGTCGCCCGCAGGTCCTCGATCTGGGCGGCGACGGAGTCCTCGTCGCCGACGACGGCGAGGTCGGCGGGCCCCTCGACGCCCTCTCTGTCCATCATCGCCCGGTACGACGGAAGCGTCCCGTAGATCTGGAAGACCTCTCCGGCGCGGACGCGGGCGGTCTCGACGTCGTCGGTGACGCCGACCGGCAGGACGCAGACGACGCGCGGCGCGGGCCGTCCCGCCTCGGCCGCCGCGGCGGTGATGGTCGGCACGATGTGCTCCCGCACGGTCTTCGGCCCGGTCATCCACAGGACGGTGCCGTCGGCCTGCTCGGCGGCGATCCGCAGCATGCGCGGCCCGAGCGCGGCGACCACGACCGGGACCCGCGCGCCGACGCCGACGTCGAGCCCGAACTCGGCCTTGATGGTCTCGCCCTTGAACGACACGCGCTCGCCCGACAGCAGCGGCGTGAGGACCGACAGGTACTCCGTCATGTGCCTCGCCGGACGGGAGAAGTCGTAGCCGTACAGGCCCTCGATGACGATCTGGTGGGAGAGGCCGACGCCGAGCGTCAGCCGTCCGTCGCCGATCGCCAGGGCGGTGGTCAGCGCCTGCTGCGCGAGCGCGGCGGGGTGGCGCGGGTAGGTCGGCACGACCGCCGTGCCGAGTTCGATGCCGGGCACGGCCGAACCCGCCACGGTGAGCGCGGTGAGGGCGTCGATGCCGAAGATGTGGCTGAGCCAGACGGAAGAGAAGCCGTCGTCCGCGGCCTGCCTGACGTCGTCGGTGAAGGTGCGCAGGGCGTCGGGGCCGCCTCTGTCCATGAGCGAGATGCCTATCCGCACGAGAGCCTCCTTGGTCCGTGGGCGGGGTCACTCGGGTCACTCGGATTCTGCACGATCATCCTTCGGCGGCGAACAGCGCGTCGGCCTTTCGTGTGTTGACGACGGACTCGGGCGCGACGCCGCAGCGCACCGCGCGCTCACAGCCGTTGCCGAGCCAATCGAGCTGTCCGGGGGCGTGCGCGTCGGAGTCGATGGAGAACGCGCAGCCCGCCTCCACCGCCAGCCTCAGCAGCCGTTTGGGCGGGTCGAGGCGTTCCGGCCGAGAGTTGATCTCGACGGCGGTGCCGTAGGCCGCGCACGCGTCGAAGACGAGTTCGGGGTCGAACTCCGACTCAGGCCGCAGCCCGCCCCTTCTGCCGCCCGCCTGCACGATCCGTCCTGTGCAGTGCCCGAGGACGTCCACCAACGGGTTGGAGACGGCGGCGACAAGGCGGCGCGTCATGTCCACCCTGTCCATCCGCAGCTTGGAGTGGGCGCTGGCGACGACGACGTCGAGCCGCTCGAGCAGTTCGGGTTCCTGGTCGAGGGACCCGTCGTCGAGGATGTCCACCTCGATCCCGGTGAGGACGCGGAAGGGCGCGAGTTCCTCGTTGAGCTCGGCGACGACGTCGATCTGCCGCCTCAACCGGTCCGCCGAGAGCCCGCGTGCGACCTTCAGCCGGGGCGAGTGGTCGGTGAGCGCGATGTACTCGTGGCCCAGCGCGCGGGCCGTCTCGGCCATCTCGCGGATGGGCGAGCCGCCGTCCGACCAGTCGCTGTGCGTGTGCAGGTCTCCGCGCAGCGCCTTGCGGAGCGCTTCGGCGGCCTCGTCCAGCGGCTGGCCCTCGGTGGCCTCAAGACGCCGCAGATACACGGGCACCTCTCCCGCGACGGCCTCCGCGACGACCTGGGCCGTCACTTTGCCGATCCCGGGAAGCTCCGCAAGGGTGCCGTCGCGTATGCGTCTGTCCAGCTCGTCCTGGCCGAGCCCTTCCACGGTCGCGGCGGCGGTCCGGAAGGCACGGACGCGGTACGTGGGCTCGTGGGCGCGCTCGAGGAGGAACGCGATGCGCCGCAGCGCCTCGACGGGTCCCTCGTGGGAAGCCTGTTCCATACGGGAGTGGTACCCGCCATAAGTAAATGCTTATATGTCGGGATGGAAGAGCTGCTGCACGAGGTGCTCGGCGGGATCTACGGTCCGGGCCTGCGGATCGAGGGCCTGCGCAGGGACGGCGCGGGCGCGTCGCGGCTGACCACCGCCTTCGACGCCGTCACCGGCAGGGGCGAGCGGCACCCGCTGATCCTGCGCCGCGACACGCCGGGCGGCGCGGCCACCGGCAACCCCCTGGACGTCGAGGCCGCCCTGATGCGCGCGGCGGCCGGGGTGGGCGCGCCGAGCCCCGAGGTGGTCGCGGCGGGCGACGACTACATCGTCATGACAAGGATCGAGGGCGAGACGATCCCGCGCAGGATCCTCCGCTCGCCCGAGCTCGCCGCCGCCCGCGCCGGGCTGGCCGCCGAGTGCGGCGAGATCCTCGCCGCGATCCACCGGATTCCCGCCGACAGCGTGCCCGGATTGTCCTCAGAAGATCAGTTCGACCTGTGGGAGCTGATCCTCGACGGCTTCCCCGACCCGTATCCCGCTCTGGAACTCGCCTTGCGCAGGCTTCGGCTGACCCGCCCTGCGCCCTCCGCCACGACGGTCGTGCACGGCGATTTTAGGAACGGCAACCTCATCATCGGCCCCGACGGCGTCAGGGCGGTCCTCGACTGGGAGCTGTCCCACATCGGCGACCCGCTGGAGGACCTCGGCTGGCTGTGCGCCACCCCCTGGCGGTTCGGCTCCCCGCTGCCCGTGGGCGGCTTCGGCGGCTACGACGAGCTCGTCGCGGCCTACGAGCGCGCGTCGGGCGTCAAGGTGGACCGGGAGGCGCTGCGCTGGTGGGAGCTGTACGGCGTGCTGCGCTGGGGCGTCATCTGCGTCGTGCAGACAAGCCGCCACCTGACGGGCGGTGAACGCTCGGTCGAGCTCGCGGCCCTCGGCCGCCGGGTGGCCGAGACCGAGTACGACCTGCTCACCGCCCTGTCAGAGGCTTAAGCGCGCTAGTACGCACGCTGGAACGTGTACACGTCGCCCTTCTCGTAGACCTTGAGGATGCGCTGGGCCGTGCGGCTGATGTGCACCTCGTCGGGCCCGTCGTAGATCCGGCCCGCCCGCGCGTGCCGGTACATGCGGTCGAGCGGCGTGTCCCCGGTCAGGCCCTCGGCCCCGTACACCTGGATCGCGCGGTCGATGACGTTGTGCAGCATCCGCGCGCCCGCGACCTTGATCGCGCCGATCTCGACCCGCGCCTGGCCGCCCGCGTCGATCTCGTGCGCGGCGTGCAGGGTGAGCAGCCGCGCGGCCTGGATCTCGGTGTAGGAGTCGAACACGTGCTGCTGGAGGAGCTGCTTGTCGGCGAGTGGCCCGCCGAACGCGGTGCGCTCGTGCAGCCTGCGGCACATCAGGTCGAACGCGCGCTGCGCCTGGCCGAGCCAGCGCATGCAGTGGAAGATCCGGCCGGGCCCGAGCCTTTCCTGGGCGATGACGAAGCCGTGCCCGCGCGGCCCGAGGAGGTTCTCTTCCGGGACGCGTACGTCGTCGTAGACGACCTCCATGTGCCCGCCGTCAAGGCCGAGCACGGGGGTGTCGCGGATGATCGTGTATCCGGGGGTGTCCGTAGGCACGAGGATCATGCTGAACGACAGGTACGGGCTCGCGTCGGGCTCCGTACGGCACATGACCGTCGTGTAGGCCGCGCGGTCGGCGAGGGTGGTGAACCACTTGCGGCCCCGGATGACCCACTCCCCGTCGACGAGTTCGGCGGTCGTGGTGAGCTGCGTCGGGTCGGAGCTGGACAGGCCAGGCTCGGTCATCGCGAAGGACGGGTAGATGTCCGCCTGCACGAGGGGTGCGAGGAACCTTGCGCGCTGGCTGTCGGCCGCGTACTTGTGCAGCATGAGCGAGTCCTGGAGGGTGAACGTCCCCAGGGCGACCTGGCCGAACTCGCTACGGCCCTGCACCTCGTTGACGTACACGTAGTCAAGGAACGGCAGTCCTCCTCCGCCGATCTCCTTGGGGTGCCCGAGGGCCCACAGCCCTTCGGCCTTGGCCTCCCGCTGGAGGGTGCGGAGCAGGTCGATGTCTCCCGCGTGCAGCGCCTCCTCGGCGGGCTCGACCCGCTCGGTCATGAACGCGTAGACGGCGTCGCGCAGGGGGCGGACGGACGCCGGGATCTCGAAGCTCATGGACTTCGCCCTTCGGTCGACTAGAATCGCATTCTGTCTTGTGAAGGGATGCCGCGCCATGCCCCTGCCGCACGATGTGCCGACCGCCGCGCAACTCGTGGAGTCCGTCCGCGAGTTCCTCGAGCGCGACGTGCTGCCGTCCTCGTCCGGACGGCTTCGGTTCCACACGCTGGTCGCCGCGAACGTCCTCGGGATGGTCGAAAGAGAACTCGCCGAAGGTGCCCGGCACGAAGCCGAGCACAGGGAACGGCTCGCCAGGCTCGGCTACCCCGACGACGCGGCCCTCGCCGCGGCGATCCGCGCGGGCGACCTGGACGACCGTTATGCGGATGTCCACGGGGAACTGCTCGGCGCGGTGCGGGCCAAGCTCGAAGTGGCCCACCCGGGATACGCCGACGCCTGACCGGGAGGGTATAAGTAAGCGGTGACTTATACCGTGGAGGCCGCCTTTCCGACCCCGGACGGCCGCTTCGAGCGCCGTCCCGTGGCCCTGAACGACCCGGGGCCCGAGGACGTGCTGGTACGGCTCGTCGCCTCCGGCGTCTGCCACACCGACCTCGTCACCGCCGCCGACCCCGTCGTGCCGGGCCAGATCCTCGGCCATGAGGGCGCGGGCGTCGTGGAGGCGGTGGGGGAGGCCGTCAGCGGCGTGGAGCCGGGCGACCACGTCGTCCTCAGCTACGCCTGGTGCGGGATGTGCCCCGCCTGCGAGAACGGCAGGATGGCGTACTGCGCGGACTTCCTCCAGCTCAACTACCTCGGCGCAAGGCTCCTCGGCCAGGGATCCTTCGCCACCTTCACCGTGACGACCGAGCGCAACGTCATCCGCGTCCCCGACGACCTCGCGCTCGAGGTCCTCGCCCCGCTGGGGTGCGGCGTCCAGACCGGCGCGGGCGCGGTGCTCAACGTGCTGCGCCCCGAGCCCGGATCGTCCCTCGCCGTCTTCGCCCTCGGCGCGGTCGGCCTGAGCGCGGTGATGGCCGCCCGGATCGCGGGCTGCGAGCGGATCGTGGCGGTCGACCCGAACCCCGCACGCCGCGCGCTCGCCCTCGAGCTCGGCGCGACCGAGGCCGTCGACCCGTCCGACGCCCCGTTCAACGCGATGGACCACGCCGTCGAGTGCGTCGGCTACCCCGACGTCGTCCGTGCGGCGGTCAAGTCCCTGGCGGCCCCCGGCCAATGCGTCACCGTCGGGTTCCAGGGCCGGAAGAACCCCGTCGAGCTCGACCAGCGCCACCTCATGAACGGCAGGGGCATCCGCGGCTCGATCGAGGGCGACGCGATCCCGCAGCGCTTCATCCCCGAGCTGATCGAGCACCACCGCGCGGGCCGCCTGCCGCTCGACCGCCTCGTCACGACCTTCGCCTTCGCCGACATCAACGCCGCCGTCGACGCGGCGCGCTCCGGCCAGGCCGTCAAGCCCGTCCTGATCTTCTGACGGCCTCAGCCGCCCGCAGCGGCCCGCACGCCTAGGAGCCGGCGTCCTCGGCCGTGGCGGCCTGCACCCGGGCCTCTATGCCCGCCTGAGCGGCGCTCATGTGGCCCTCGATGACGATCCGGACGGCTTCCTCGGGGTCGTCGGTGAGGTGCAGCAGGTCGGGGTCGTCGGCGGAGATCAGCCCCTCGGCCTGGAGCGTTCCGGTGATCCAGTCGATGAGCGGCCGCCAGAACTCCACGCCCATGAGCACGATGGGGAACCTGGTGATCTTCCGCGTCTGCACGAGGGTGATCGCCTCGAACAGCTCGTCGAGCGTGCCGAATCCGCCAGGAAGCACCACGAACGCCTGGCTGTACTTGACGAACATCGTCTTTCGGACGAAGAAGTACCGGAAGACCATGCCGACGTCGACGTAGTCGTTCATGCCCTGCTCGAAGGGCAGTTCGATGCCGAGCCCGACGGACGGGCCGCGGCCGTCCGCGCCCTTGTTCGCCGCCTCCATGATCCCGGGGCCGCCCCCGGTGATCACCGCGTAGCCCGCCTCGGCGAGGCGCTCGCCGACCTCGGTGGCGAGCGCGTAGTACGGGCTGCCCGGCCTGATCCGGGCCGAGCCGAAGACGCTGACGGCCCTGCCCAGCTCGGCGAGCAGCCCGAAACCCTCGACGAACTCGGCCTGGATGCGCAGGACCCGCCACGGGTCCTTGTGCAGCCACTCGGCCGAGCCGCGCTCGTCAAGCAGGCGCTGGTCGTGCGTCGTCGTAGGGCGGGCACGGCCCCGCAGCGTCGCGGGACCCTGTCGGTGAGCTGTCTCGTCCATGCGCCTCACCGTAACGCGAACGTGCCCTTGCCCAGCGCCTGAGCCGGCCCGCAGGAGGGGGCGGCGCGGGGCCGGGAAGCGAAGTAAGCTCAATGGACATGGATCTCTCGCAGGACGTCACCTCCCTGGTCAGGGCCCTCGTCGACACGCCGTCGGAGAGCGGGTCGGAGCGTGCGCTCACCGACGCCATCGAGACCGGTCTGCGCGCCCACCCGCACCTCGAGGTCGTCCGCGACGGGGACACCCTCGTGGCCCGCACCCGTCTCGGAAGGGCCGAGCGTGTGGTGCTGGCCGGGCATATCGACACGGTCCCGGCGAACGGGAACCTGCCGTCACGGCTCGACGGCGACACCCTGTGGGGGCTGGGCAGCTGCGACATGAAGGGCGGCCTCGCCGTCCTGCTGCACCTCGCGGCCACCCTTCCCGAACCCACCCGGGACATCACCTTCGTGGCGTATGAGTGCGAAGAGGTCAGCGCCGACCGCAACGGGCTGAAGCGGCTCGCCGAGACCCGTGCCGAGCTGCTGGCCGCCGACTTCGCCGTGCTGATGGAGCCGACCGACGGCGAGGTCGAGGGCGGCTGCCAGGGCACGATCACCGTCGACGTCACCGCGCGCGGGGCCCGCGCGCACACGGCCCGCGCCTGGATGGGCGAGAACGCGATCCACAAGATGAAGCCGCTGCTCGACCTGCTGAACGCCTACGAGCCAAGGCGGCCCGTCGTGGACGGCATCGCCTACCGGGAGGGCCTGAGCGCGGTCTTCGCTTCGGGAGGGATAGCCCGCAACGTAGTCCCGGACGCCTGCACGATCTCGGTCAACTACCGCTACGCGCCCGACAGCGACCTCGCCAAGGCCGAAGCTCACCTACGCGAGCTGTTCGACGGCTACGAGGTGACCGTCGTGGACGCCAGCGAGGCGGCCCGGCCAGGGCTGCACCACCCGGCCGCGCGCGCTTTCGTCCGCTCGGTCACCGACGTCGACCTCGAGCAGGCCGTCGAACTCGGCAAGGTCAGGGCGAAGCTGGGCTGGACCGACGTGTCGCTCTTCTCCGGTCTCGCGGTGCCCGCGGTGAACTTCGGCCCCGGCGACCCGACCCTCGCCCACCACAAGGACGAGCGGGTGTCCCTGTCGTCGGTCGCCTCCTGCGAGAAGCGGCTGCGCTCCTGGCTTTCCGGAGACTGAGATGCGCTGGCGTGCTCTTGCCGGGTTCCTCGCGGTGGCCCTCGTCGCCGCCATCGGCTACGGGGGGTACCGGCTGCTCACCGAGGCGCGCACGGTGTTCCTCGGCGAGGGGTGCCGGATCACCGCGCCGCAGGGCGAGGTGCAGCTCAGCGTCAGCCAGGCCGCCAACGCCGCGACCATCGCGGGCGTCGCGCACCGCAAGGGCCTCCCTCGCCGCGCCGTGGTGATCGCGTACGCGACGGCGGAGCAGGAGTCGCATATCGAGAACCTGTCCTACGGCGACCGCGACTCGGTCGGGATCTTCCAGCAGCGGCCCTCGCAGGGCTGGGGCGACCCCGACCAGCTCCAGGACCCGGTCTACTCCTCGGGCAAGTTCTTCGACGCGCTGGAGAAGGTCGACGGCTACGCCAAGCAGGAGCTGCACGTCGCCGCGCAGGAGGTGCAGCGCAGCTTCGACGGGACCCTGTACGCCCAGCACGAGCCGATGGCCGAGATCCTCGCCGAGGGCTTCACCGGGGACAAGGACGGCGAGGTGACGTGCTGGTACCGCCCCGGCGACGGCGTCAAGGCCGACACCAAGAAGGCGTTCGCCGAACTGCGCCGCACCTACGGCAAGGGCACCAAGGCGCAGGGCGACACGGTGATGGTCGGCTCGGGCAAGGCCGCCGACGGTAGGGCGCTCGCCGTATGGGCGGTCACTCACGCGCGGACCTACGGGTTCACCGAAGTCCGTCACGCGGGCCTCAGGTGGACCGCCAAGACGGGCCACGACGGCTGGTCCAAGGACGACGCCGCGCCTGCGGACCGCGTCCTCATCCGCTGACCTGGCGCGCGCGGCGCGGCAGCATCGCCAGCACGAGCACGACGGCGAAGGCGGCGCCGCCGCAGCCCCACAGAAGGTAGGCCGTCCGCCAAGGGGCGGGAGGCGGCCCGTACGGGTAGAGCGGAAGGACGTCCTCCAGCGGGTTCCACAAGGCGAGGAAGCTCAGGACCAGCAGGAGGGCCGCACCTACCGCCGGCCCGGGGGAGTGTTGTCCCCGACGCCGTAGCCACGTCGTGCAAGCCGCTGCGCACAAGATGGTGACGACGCCCTCAAGCTGGACGAACGGCGTGCGGCCCGCGCCGTCGAGGTCCACGAGCGGCACGAGGGCGAGCCACAGGACGGCGAGCAGAGCGGCGGGCATGAGGCGGGCCGTCGTACGCCACCACAGCGGGCGCGGCAGGGCGTCAACGATGGCCGCGGCGGGCTCGTTGAACAGCTGGGCGGCCGCCGCGCCTACCGTCGCCGCGGCGACCCCCGCGGCGGGCCAAGCCGCCCACGGCCAGCGGTCCACCAGCCATAGCAGGAGCGCCGCCACCGGGCCCGTCGCGACGAGGACGGGCACCGGCAGCGCGCGCACGGCGTGGCGGAGCATCAGCCGACCTGTTCCGGGTGCAGCGTCGCGGGCGACAGCCTGGTCTCCTGCGGCCCGGCGACCATCGCCAGGGTCGTGGTCGCCACCGCCGCGGCCGCGAGGACCGCCGCGCACAGGACGAGCCCGCGAGTACGGGCCGTCCGGTCATGGCACAGGGCGGCGAGCGCGCCCAGCCCGCACAGGCAGAGCGTGTAGGCGAGCCACCAGGAGGGATCGCCCTGGTAGTAGTAGTCGGCTCCGGCCCCGTTGTCACCGCCGTACCAGTGCGTCCAGGGCATGACCGTCCGGACGGTGCGCAAGGGCTCGATGATGCCCTGTCCCGCGATGGTGACGGCGATAAGGCCGACCGCCGCCACGATCGGCGCGCCCGCCCAGCGCAGCCACCGCGCCACTACGACGCCCAGTACCGGCCCGCCGTAGGATGCGACCGCGCCCGCCGCGAGGAGGTAGCCGACGACGTCGCGCGCAGGCAGGGTGTCGTACCACCACGCGTCCGGGGACGGCCGGTTGGCGGCGTACCAGAGCAGCGTGAAGACCGTCCAGACGAGGCCCACAGCGGCCGGAACCAGGCAGGCCAGAAGCAGCGCCGCAGTACGGGTGCGTTCGGGGACAGGAGAGGCGCCGAGGGTGTCGAGGGAGTCCTGGGCCGACCGGGTGAGCCGGGCGGCCACCACGAGGCCGAAGACGCCGAGCGTCATGGCCGGGACGAGCGGCTGGGTGAGCAGGTCGGCCGGGACGGGGTCCTGGAGCGCCGACGCCACCGTGGCCAGGAGCAGCAGCCCCAAGCCGACGAGGAACAGCGGATGACGGGCGTAGCGCCGCGCTTCGAGGAGCGCGAGCGAACGCAGGGGTGAGGCGGTGGACGTGGGCATGGCGTCACCTTTCGGGGGTTCCGAGCATGAGCAGGTAGGCGTCTTCGAGCGTCGGTTCGGCGGGCTCGCCTTCCGGGGGAGGGGCCCCGCCCACGCGGCGGTGCCTTCCCGAGCCGGTGCGCCAGGCCGCCTGCGCGCCGGGGTGGTCCTTCTCGCACAGCCAGACCCTGCCTTCCGCCGTCGCGACGAGTTCGCGGACCGGCCCGTCGAAGCGGACCCCTCCGGCGGCGATGACGACGACGCGGTCGCACAGCGCGGCGACGTCCTCGGTCTGGTGGGTGGCCAGCAGGACTGTCGCGTTCACCGCGATCCTGGACAGCACCGACCGCAGCGCCACCCGCTGCTCGGGGTCGAGGCCGGTCGTGGGCTCGTCGAGGATCAGCAGGGCGGGTTCCCCCAGCAGGGCCTGCGCGAGGGCCGCACGGCGGCGCTGACCGCCCGACAGGGCCCTGATCCTGCGGGTGGCGAGGTCGCCGAGGCCGACGACGTCGAGGACCCGCCTGACCTCCGCGTGCCGCGCGCGGGTCGAGGTCCACTCCTTGAGCACCGCGATGTAGTCCACGAAGCCGAAGACCGTCATCCCGGGCGGGAAGGCGACCTCCTGCGGCAGGTAGCCGAGCCCGCGCCGCACCGCCGTCCGTTCTGCATCGGTGCCGTGCGCGGCGCGGCCGAAGACCGTCACCGTGCCTTCCGACGGCTCCAACGCGGTGGACAGCAGCCTGAGCAGCGTCGTCTTCCCCGCGCCGTTGGGCCCGAGCAGCCCCGTGACGCCGCTGCCGAACTCGAGGTCCACCCCGGCGAGGGCGGTGACGCCGCCGAACCGCTTGGCGACCGATCTCAGGACGACGGTCATCACAGACCTCCGTTGGCGCGGCGGACGCGTGCCGCCAGGACGAGCGCCGCGGCGAGCGCGAGCGCGAGGTACAGGGGCTGGACGCCGGTCTCCACGAGGGTGAGCGGCGTGTCGGTGCGTCCTGACGCGGCCCCGACCGCGCCCGCCCACACCGCGCAGACCGCCGCGCCGGCCGCGCGCGGGTCGACCCACGTGGACGCGGCAAGGACGGTGACCACGAACGCGAGCGCGGGAACGAGCCAGCCGACGGCGAGAAGGAGCGAACCGGGGACGAGCAGCCCTATGGCGACGGCCAACGGCACGCTGGTGGCGGTCACCCCAGCTGCCCGTAGGAGGACGAGCCGGGCCGCCGGATAAGGCGTCGCACGGGTGATCTCGGTAAGCGGGTCCGTGGTGGGCCCGAAGGCGGCGGCCACCCCGACGACCGGGACGAGCGGCGCTATGACGAGGTAGAGGGCGGTCCCCCCTACCGTGTCCGTCATCACCGCCAAGGCCGCGAAGGCGAGGATGACGGCGGTGGCGGCGGTCCAGGCGGTGCTCATGGAACGCGCCGCGCTGAGCACCACGGCGGAGGACTCCCCAAGGCCCATCCTGCGCAGCACGCCTACGGCCCACGGCAGAGGCGGTGCCTCCACGCGGTCCCTTACGTCCTCCCAGACGGCGGCGACCTTGGCCGTCACCTGTGGCGTCACCCTTGAGGTGACCTTCTGACGGCACTCCTCGCATCCCGTGACGTGGCTCTCCAACGAGGCCATAAGGCCCATCGGAAGTACGCCGTCGAGATAGCGGTCGGCCATCGTGTCGTCAAGATGCCAGGCGTTCATCGTGTGCTCCCCGGATTCGCCATCTCCCACCGCAACTGCGCCTTGGCCCTGCGCACCCGTGTCTTGACCGTGCCGTGCGGCAGCCCGAGCAGGGCCGCCGCCTCACGCGTGCTGAGCCCGTCGAGCACGGTCGCCTGGACGACCGCGCGCAGTTCCGGCGACATGCGGGACAGCGCGGTGCCGAGGTCCCCGTGCTCGACGCCGAGCAGTACCGTCTCCTCGGCCGAGGCCGCCCGCGCGGCGGCGAGGTCGAGGCTGTCGTCCGGCACCGGTCGCGGCGCGCGTCCCCCGCGCAGCCGCGACACGAGCCGCCGGATCGCGATCCCCCAGATCCACGCGGCAGGGTCGCCGTCGCCGCGCCATGACCCCGCGCCGCGCCAGACCGCGACGAACGTGTCCTGCAGGACGTCGGAGACGAGGTCCTCGTCGTTGCAGCGGCGCAGCAGCCGCACGAACAGCCAGGTGGCGTGCCGCTCGTAGAGCCGCCGGAGCGCCGCCTCGTCGCCGCGCGCCACCTCGCGCAGGAGGCGGGCGTCCTCGGGGGGTTCGGCTTTCATGTCCAGACTGTCGCACCGCGGTCGGCGAGCGGATTTCGCTGTGATGCACATCACATCGAGCGCGTCGCGGTGTCGGCGGCGGTCAAGGCGCGGCCCGGAAACGGGCGGGCCACGGGCAAGGACCGGCGCGCGGGGCGTCCCGTCGGCGACCGGTGGCGAATACCCAGGAAAAGGGATATTCGCGACAAAGGGGGATGTCATGAAGATGCGGCAGACGATCGGCGCGGGCGCGGCACTCGTACTGGGACTCGGCCTCACCGCGGTGAGCGCCCCGACGGCGTCGGCGGCGCTCGCGGCCGAACCGTTCGGCGACGCGTGCTCGGCGGTGCCGCAGAGCGGCGCGGGCAGCCTCGGCGAGATCGCGAACCAGCCGGTCGCGACGGCGGCGTCGAACCTCCCGTTCCTGTCGACGCTCACCTCGGCGGTCCAGACGGCGGGGCTCACCGACACGCTCAACAACGCCCAGGCGCTCACCGTCTTCGCCCCGACGAACGACGCGTTCGCCGCCATCCCGAAGGAGCAGCTCGACAAGCTCCTCGCCGACAAGGACGCCCTGGCCAAGGTGCTCAAGTACCACGTCGTGGAGGGCGAGAAGACCCCCGACGACCTCCAGAACGCCACCCTCACCACCCTCGACGGCGGCAAGGTCACCACCGACGGCAGCGACTACAACTACACCGTCAACGGCTCCAAGGTCACCTGCGGCGACGTCCCGACGGCCAACGCCACCGTCTACGTCATCGACTCAGTCCTGGTCCCCAACCCCTAACCCACCCCCACCCCGCGCGGCCCACCCCCCCCTGGGCCGCGCCCCCACCCCCTGCCCTCACCCGCGCCCCCACCCCCGGCCCTCACGCCGCGCGCAGATCCCCCACCAGTAGCTCGAAAACGCCCTCCTCGCACAGTGCGGCCTTCTTGTCCCGCGTCACGTCCCTAAGGTCGCCTTCCCAAGGGGTCGCGGTCTCGGGGCCGTAGAGCGGGGCGGCCCACGCCGGAGGACTCGCACAGGTCGCGCCTTTCCCGCGCGGACGCGGACGCGGCGGTCCCCGAGCGCAGGACGAGCGCGGGCAGCGGTCCGCCGTGGTTGAGCGCGCGCCGGGTCGTCGGTGGCGCGCGCCGCGAGCGCGGGGCGAGCGCGCCGAGAGCAGGCGCGGACAGCAGCCCGCCGTGGTTGAGCGCGTGCGGGTCGCCGGTGGCGCGAGCCCCGAGCGCGGGGTCTTCGGTTGTGGGGGCTGGCGGGTTAGGGGGTGGGTTGGAGGAGGCCCTTGAGGGTGGGGGTGCGGCGGGTGGGGGTGAAGCCGAGGAGGGCGGTGGCGAGGGCGTCGTTGCCGGTGAAGGACGCGCCGGAGTCGAGGAGCTCGGCGCCGTCCCACAGGATGAGCATCGCCGAGACGGTGTGGGAGACCTTGTCGGAGTGCATGTCGTAGTGGGCGGCGGCCGGGACCGTGGCGTAGCGGATCCACAGGTCGTGGCCCGTCATGAACACGTCGAGGTCGTACTTGACGGTGAGGCCGAGAAGGTCGGGCTTGTACCTGTCGTCGATGCCGGCGAACGCCTCGTCAAGGGCGATCATCCGTGGGCAGTCCGGCTTGGCCGAGCCGTACAGGGCGTTGGCTGCGGCGAACAGAGGCAGGTGGATGGCTGCGGACTTCTCTCCGCCCGACATGAGCGAGTGCTGGCGGCGCGTCAGCTTCACCTCGTCCTGGCCGGGCACCTTCAGCCGCAGCTCGAACGACCGCCACGACCGGTAGTCGAGCACCGCCGCCAGCGCCTCCTTGGAGGTGGCGCGCGGGTGGGCGGCCCGGTACTCGTGCAGCATCCCGCGCAGCCCGTCGCGCAGCTCCGCGAGCTGCTCCCGCCCCAGCCCCGACGCGTTCAGCAGCGCCGACACCGCGCGCTCGGCGTCGGTGAGCTTCGCCGACGGCACCCAGCGGATGCCGACCGTCGTGCCGTTCGACATCGGCCGCGACCTTGTGTCGGCGTCCATGCCCTCCACGAGGTCGCGGGCGGCGAACACCCGCTCGTAGATCTGCTGTGCGAGCTCCCCGAGCAGTTCGTCTTCCAGCACCCTGCGCTCGCGGTCTTCCAGCAGCAGGCGCTGCTCCTCGGCCCGTTCCCGGACGCGCGCGGCGAACGCGCCGACGGGATGACGGCCGTCGCCGTCGTGGACGCGGACGGAGACGAACGCCTCATGCGCCTCCCACTCGAGCCGGTAGCCCTGGCCGCTGCCGCCCAGCACCCCGTCGAAGCGCTGGAGCGCCTCGGTGAGCTCGCGTCCGGCGCGGCGGCGCGCCTCGACCCCGCTCGCCGCCCCCCGCGTGACCTCCGCCAACGCGCGCAGCAGCGTCCCCGCCTCGTCCGGCAGAAGATCCGCGACGACCTCCTCGGGCTCCCGCTCGGCAAGCAGCCCCGCCATCTCCTCGGCGGCCTGCCCGGCGTCCGGCCAGCGCGCCGGGTGCGGCCACAGGCCGGGGCCGCCCGCGATCCCGAGGACCGGCCGCACCTCGGGCTCGGTGAACGGCGCGACAGCCTGCGCCACCTCGAGCAGCGTCGCCACCGCGCCCACGAGCGCGGCCCTGAGCTGCCCGCACGCCGACTCCGCCGCGATCCTCAGGTCGTGTTCCTTGCGGGCCAGCTCTTCGGCCGCCGCCTTGCGCCGCGCCTCCTCGGCGAGCGCTCTCTCGGCCGCCTCGACCTTGGCGAGGATCTGTTTGAGCGGCGCGTCGAGCGTGGTCTCCAGGGCGGTGAGCCGGTCTTCGAGCTCGGCCTGTGCCTCGGCCCGTTCGGCGAGCAGCCCCGCGTTCTCCGCGACCTCCTCGGCGAGGCCCTCGGCCATCTCCCGCCGCTCCCCGAGCCTGGTCTCCTCCGCGGCGATCTCCGCCCGCTCGGCGGCGACGCGCTCTGCCGCGGCGAGACAGTCGGCGACGGCGCGACGCGTCCGGCGCAGGCCCTCAGGCTCCGTCGGGAGGTTCCGTTCGGCGGCGGCCGAGCGCAGCAGCCGCCGCGCCGACGCCGCCTCGGCCGTGGCGCGTTCGGCCGCCAGCGCGGCCTCGGCGCGGGTGGTGCGCGCGGCCGCCAGCAGCGCCGAAGCCGTGGCCGCCCCGCCCAGCGCGGTGAGGACGCCGCCCAGCGCAGGCAGGCCGCCGCGCGCCTCGGCCAGCCGCGCCAGCCGCTCGCCGAGCCCGGAGAGCACGTCTTCCAGCTTCGCGATCTCCGCCTCGGCCGCGGCGATCAGGGCGTCGTGGGCGGCGAGCCTGCGCGCCCTGCGGGCCGCCCGGTGCGCGGGGCCGATGAACTCCGGCGCGTCCTTGCGGCACACCCCGATCTGGACGCCGTAGGTGAACCCGCCGTCCGCGCCGATCGCGGGCGCGGCGACCTCGGGGGAGATCGCGTCGACCAACGCGATCGACGCCAGCACCGCCCTGAGGGCGGCCGCGCCGGGACCCTCCGGCTCCTCGGGGACGAGGACGTCGGCGAGCGTGGGGCCGTCGGGGCGCTGCCCGGGAGGCAGCGGACGCAGGTAGGCGTCGTTCCCGCCCTCGGCGAGCAGGCCGGGGATCGCCCCGGGGTCTTCCGGCACCCATGCCGTGAGCAGGCCCGCGGCCTCCAGGGCGGCTTCCAGGGACGCGGCGGCGGGGCCGTCGCCGTCGACGTGGTCGGCGAAGCGGACGAGCCGCCACAGCGGTCCGCCCGCACGATCGACGGGCCCGGCGTCCCGCGCCGGATGCCGGGCTGGTGCGTCCTGTGTCTCGGCGGCGATCTGGGCGCGTTCGGCGGCCAGCCGCTCCCGCTCTTCGGCGCGGGTGCGCAGCGCGGCCTTGGCCTCCGCCTGCTCCTCGACGATCGCCGCCCTGCGCGGCTCGGACAGCTCGCCGAACAGCGCGGCGAGGGCGGGGGCCTCGGGGAGTGCGGCTTCGTCCACCGCACGCCGGAGCGCCGCGGCGTCGTCGGGCGTGACGAGCGGCGCGGGGCCCCGGCTCCACCGCTCGGCCCAGGCCCCGAGCGCGGCCCGCGCCTCGGCACGGGCCGTCTCGACCGCGGTTTCTGCGCCCGTACACCTCTCCTGCTCAACGGCGAGCCTTTCGTCGGCCCGCGCGAGCGCCTCCTCGCGGCGTGTCCTTTCGGCGTCGGCCTTCTCCGCGGCTTCCAGCCGTTCGCCCACCTCGCGCAGGTCGTCTTCGCGGACCGCGACGGCCGCCCTGACCGTCGCGAGATCTGCGGCGTCGTGCGCGATCCCGGCGGCGCGCGCCGCGCGCTCCTGCTCCTCGGCGGTCTCGGCGGCCTCGGCCGCGCGCCGCCCGAGGCGTCCGGCGAACTCCTCGGTCTCCCGGTTCAGGTCGGACAGGCGGCGCTCAAGGGTGGCGAGCATCCGCTGCCGGTCGGCGAGGTCCTTGCGGCCCGAGACCGCCCTGTCGCGCAGCTCCCTGAGATTTTCGCGGCTGCGGTACGCCTCGTCGGCTTGCAGCACCGACAACTCGGCCGCCAACGCGGCGTGCCGTTGCGCCGCCTGCTCCCGTTCGGCTACTGCGTCCTGCTCCGCGCTCCCCGCCCGCGCGGCCTCACGTGCCGCGTCACGCAGCTCGGCGGCCCGCGCGACGGCCTGACGCGACGCCTCGGCGGCCCGTTCCACCTGGTGGCCAGCGTGCGCCCGCAGGTAGGCCGCGTAGACGGCGAGGAAGGACGCGACGGCGGAATCGGCCGCCGTGAGGTCGTCGACGAGGCTCTGCACCTCGGCGAGGTTGTCGAAGTCGCGGGCCGCCCTGTCCACCAGCTCCTCCGCGACGGGGCTGAGCCCGGCCGTCAGCGTCGCCGAGACCTTCTCCGGGTCGAGGTCCTTGGCCAGCAGCGGGCGGCGCAGCGCGAGCAGAAGGTCGATGAGCTGGGTGTAACGCTGCCTGCCGAGGCCGAACAGGGCGGCGTCGATCGCGTCGCGGTACTCGGTGGCCGTCGCGAAGCAGCACCGTGGGCCGAGCGCCTCGCGCAGGTGCTTCTCGGTGAGCGGCCGCGCGTCGTGGCTGAGCAGGCCGAAGTCGACGCCGACCCGCCTGTCGGTGACGAAGAAGGACGTCGCGACCTTCGGCCTGTCCTTGTGCGCCCGCAACGCGACGATCAACGTGACGACCCTGGCGTCGCCGACGTCGTCGCCTGGCATCCGATCGGTGAACTCCATCCAGACGAATCCGTATTCGGAGTCCTGTCCGCGATACAGGAGGTTCGACTTCATCGTCCGGTTCTCGCCGCTGAACGGGTCGAGCCTGCGCGCGTCGGTGACGCCGTCGAGCACGAACGGGAACAGCACCTCGAGGGCCTTGGTCTTGCCCGAGCCGTTGTGCCCGCGCAGCACGAGGCGGCCGTCGGCGAAGACGAACTCCTCGTCCACGTAGTCCCAGATGTTGATCAGTCCGGCGCGGGACGGACGGAACCTTGTCATCGCTGCTCCTGTGCGTCGGCGCCGCCGAACAGGCCGAGCTGGCCGTCGTCGGCAGGCAGCGCCTGGGTGATGTTGCGGTAGCGGACCGCCGCGGGAAGCAGCAGCACGCCGCCGGGGACGTGCCGGACCAGCCGCAGGTCGGCGAGGAAGGCGAGGGAGGCGTCGAGCAGACCGAGTGGATCGGCCTGCCACGCGACGGTGAAGGACGCCGCGCCGAACTCGGCGTAGAGCTCCTGGGCCATCTGCTCCAGCCTGTGCCGCTCCACGAGGAACAGCGACGGCGGCGCGGGCGCGGGCGGCGGCTCGGGTGGGGCCTGGGCGAGGCCGGGCACGACGGTGGCCTCCGGGACGGCGGCGTCCACCCGCGCGCGCAGGCTTGCCTGGAGTTCCCCCTCCGACGGCCCTTCCACGCGCGTCAGCATCCTGCCTTCCAACGCGTCGGCGATCGCGCCGAGCAGCAGGCCGGCGAGCCTGGCGACCGCGCCGCGCCCGGGGAACGCGAGGTCGGTGAACCGGCCTGAGCCGTCGATCAGCGCGACGCCCTCGGCCCGGCGCTCGACCACGAGGCCGGTGAGCCGCGCCAGGTTCTCCGCCAGATCCTCCCGACGCAGGACGGCCGCGGTCTCCGGATCGAGGTCGGCGAAGTAGACGACGGGCCGTTCCAGCAGCAGCCGCCGCGCCCGCGCCTCGGCGGGGCCGCGCGGGTCCTCGAGCAGGCCGGCCACGTTCGTCAGATGCTGGAGCGGGCGGGCCGGGCGCAGCAGGGAGGCGCAGATGTCGTGGTCGACGTCGAACAGCGCGTCGCCGTCGGCGGAGCCGGCCCACGCGTCGACCGAGCCGTCGGAGACCGTCAGCGCGTCCCTGTCCAGCAGCCAGCGGACGGCGTCCACGACGGCGGCCTTGTGCGCGGATACCAGTGGGTCGTATCCCAAGCCCTCGGTCGCGTTGGCCAGCGGGGTGAAGGCGCGCACGAGGTCGGTCAGGCTCACCTCGACGCGGGACCGCTGGAACGTGGACAGGATCAGGCACAGGTACGCGAGCCGCCTCCGGTCGAACGGCCTTCCCGTGCGGGAGACGAACACCCGGCCCCGGGTGGGGTCGAGCTCGTCGAGGCGGCGGACGAGCCTGACCTGGCGGGTCGTGGCCGTCAGCGTGTAGCCGCACAGCTCGCGCAGGTCGCGCGCGAGCAGATCCGCCCACGGCAGGACCCGTTCCAGGACCCCCGGCCGAGGGTGCCGCGCGGTGATGAGATCGTGCGTCAGGACGAGCCGGACGGCGGTCTGGTACGCGCCGAGGTCGGCGTCCGCGACGCCATGGGCGGCCCGGTGACGGTGCTCAGACACGGGGCCGCTCCAGGGTCTCGACCTCGAGCGCGAACCCCGGCAGGTGCAGGCTGCCGCCCGGCACCCTGACGACGTCGCCGCGCTCGGCCGGGCGCAGCCGCAGGACCACGATGTCGTCGGAGCCCGACGCCGACTCAAGGCGTCCGGAGATCACGGTCCTTGCCTCGAGGGCCTTGGTGAGCAGCCGCAGCAGCACCCTGGTCTCGTCCTCGTCCAGCGGTCTTCCGACCGGCGCGCGCTCGGCGAGCCCGCGCGCCGCCCCGCGCTCGGCGGCGAACTCCGCGGCCTGCCGCCGCCGCAGCTCGGCGCGCGCCCCGGTGTCCGCCTTGACCGGCTGTGGTGCGCCCGGACCCGCCTGTCTGCCCGTCCGGAAGGGCGTGAGGGCCACCTCGACGCCCGGCGCGTCCCACCACGTCGAGCCGGGGTCGATGCGTTCCTCGTCCTCGTGGGCCGCGCCGAGATGGCGGGCCGAGGTGAGGTTGAAGGCCGCGGTGGCGAGCGCGTGCGCGGCGTCCTCGTCGGGGGTGCGGGCGAGCCACGCCGCGAGGTGCCGCAGCTCGGACGCGCGGTCGACGCCGCTGCGCCCGACCTCGCTCAGCTGGTACAGCATCGCGATCACCGCGGAGACCGCCGTGCGGGTCGCGGCGTGCAGCTCCGCGACGCCCGACCTGCCGTCCGGACCCGGCACGAACCAGCCGCGCAGACCCGCCCAGCGCTGCTCCCAGTCGGCCATGCGCTCGCCCGGCGCGAGCAGCGGCCGGTCGTCGGCGTCGGCCGCCCTTGTGAGCATGGTGACCACGCCGGTCTCCTCGACCTCCCGCACCGCCCGCTCCAACCTCGGCAGATACCGGTCGAGCTCGTCCATGAACTCCCGCATGTGCGCCAGCAGCGCGTTCTTGTACCGCAGGAACTCCTCCGGCGACGCCTCGGTCATGCTGACGATCTCCCCGAGCGTCACATGAAACCGAGCCGACCTCCGCGCCATGTCCTCCATCGCCTCATCAAGCCGACTGAGCCGCGCGAGCACCTTGCGCCCCTCGCCGAGCCGGTTGGCCTGCGCGAGCGCCCGCAGATCGGCGAGCACCTCGGAGAACGCGAGCCGCGACAGGTTCACGTCCCTGACCCGCGCCGCCAGCAGATCCTCCACCAGCGTGTAGGCCCGGTACCCCAGCTCAGAGAACTGGTACACCGACTGACGGTTCCGGTACCGCGCCAGCGACCCCGCCCGCGACACGTCGTCGTGCCGGTGCAGCAGCCCGTCCTCCCACAGCACGTCGAGCCTGTCCCGCAACACCCCCTCCAACGCGGGCACCTCCTCGTGCACCGCCGCGAACTCCCGCAGCACCCCCGCCACTTCTTCCACCCCCACCTGCACCCGGTGCCCCGACCGCAACCGGTCGATGGCCCGCAACACCCACAGATAAGCCCGCGCGTCTTCCCGGCGCGCGAACGCCAGCAACCCCAGCCGATCCCCGACCGCGATCCCGTCCATCCCCCAAGCCCGCACCGAACCCGCCCCCTCATTCAACTCGCCCCAAGTATCACCCCGCCCACCGACAACCCCCGCCACTCATCCACAGCCCAAACCCCCCAAGACCTGCAAAAACCCCGGCAATTCCGGCGCGAACCGCGCCGAATATCTCGCCCTACCTGAGCTGAGGCGAGGGGGTGGGGTGGTAGGTGGGGGAGGTGGTGAAGGGGTGGGTGAGTTTGAGGCGGTGGGGGAGGGTGTGGAGCCAGGTGCGGGCGTGGGTGAGGGGGTGGGTCGGGTAGAGGGGGTCCCAGGGGTCTTCGTCGGAGGGGAGGTAGGGGAGGGCCGTGGTGAGGGTGGGGTCGTAGGGGTGGGGCGGGGGTGGGGGTGTGGTGGCCGAGGTGCGGGGGTCGGGCGGGGGCGGGGCGGGGATGACGTGGCGGACGTGGACGGCCCGGGTGGCGCGCAGGAACCAGATGGACAGGCCGTAGGAGATGACGGGCAGGGCCGGGTGGATCGTCTTGTAGAGCTGGGCCAGGCCCGTGATGGAGCCGACGGTGACGGGGTCGGCGGAGATCAGGCAGCCGGTGGCGGCGTGGTCGCGGGCGAGGGCGCGGCGGGCGGCGTCGAGGTCGTCGAGCCAGTGGGGGTCGTCGGGGGGCTCCAGGTCGGTCTCGAGGGTGGTGCGGCCGCCCGTGGACTCGTCGAGCGCGCTTCCGTCGGGTAGGGCGGTCCAGCCTGACGTGTCGAGGACGGCGGCGGGCGGCAGCGGGAAGCGCAGCACTGACACGTCGGTGACGGCCCCGTGCGCGCCCGCGACGACCTCACCCGGGACGCCGACGCGCAGGACCCGCCGCAGCGTCGCGACCGCGGTCCGGCTGACGCGTTCGGAGTGCTCGTGCAGGTCCTCGGGTTCCAGCGCGTAGCCCTGCGGGGTGCGCCGCCAGCCGAGCGCGGTGAGTGCGTCGCCGTCGGCGGGGGTGAGCCGCCAGTGCGCCGACGTGCTGTGCGCGTCGGACAGGTGTCCGGCCACGTGGTGGACGCTCCGCCGGAACGTCAGGTGCCTTCCGCCGGGGACCCGAAGGGCCACCTCCGCGCCCGGACGCGCCGCGCGCAGCACCTCGCCGAGAACCGTCGCGTAGTCGTCCCAGTCCTCATCCATGCCACGACCTTCGGAACCCGGCGTCCGCGCTGTCAACGCCGCACCACGGGTGATCCACCCCGGTTGACGCGCTGACCAGCGCCGGAGCGGCAGACCTCCGTCCGGAACCGGACAGACGTGACGTCACGCGAGGCGTCCTCGGCGGTGACTGAGGGTAAGTCCTGGGGATAAGGGGCGCTTCGGGGGAGGCGCGGGGGAGGAGCCCTCATGGACGTCGAGGTGAAGACAGCCCTGGGCAAGGTGCGGGGCGTAAGAACGGAAGGTTGCTGCGAGTTCCTGGGCATCCCGTACGCCGAGCCGCCTGTCGGGGAGCTGCGTTACGCGGCCCCCAAGCGCGCGGCCCCCTGGGAGGGCGTCCTGGACGGCACGAGGTTCAGCCCGTCGCCCCCGCAGATGCCCGACGTGTCAGTGCCGCCGCCGCCCGAGGGCGTCCCCGCGCAGGAGTACCTGACGGTCAACGTCTGGACGCCCGACCCGGGAGCGACGCGGCTGCCCGTCCTCGTGTGGATCTACGGCGGCGGCTTCATCGCGGGGACCAGCGCTGACCCGTCCTTCGACTGCGCACGCCTGGCCAGGGACGGCGGCGGCGTCACGGTCTCGATGAACTACCGGGTGGGGGTCGAGGGGTTCGCCCGCCTGGAGGGGGCCGTAGGCAACCGCGCGCTCCTCGACATCGTCTGCGCGCTCGAGTGGGTCCACGAGAACATCTCGGCTTTCGGCGGCGATCCCGGCCAGATCACCCTGTGGGGCCAGTCGGCGGGAGCGGGGACCACGATGGCCGTGGCGGTCATGCCGGCCGCCGAGGGGCTGTTCCACCGGATCATCGCGGGCAGCGTGCCGAACACGTGCTTCGCTCCGGACCTCGCGGAACGGGTGACGGGCGAGATCGCGCGCGAGGCGGGCCGCGCCCCCACAGCCGCCGACTTCTCTCGGGCCGACCCGGACGACCTCGTCCGCGCGCTCGACGCCGTCGCCAAGAGAGCCAGTCAGTACGCCGAACGTTGGGGCCCCGCGTTCTACGGCCCGGTCCTGGGCCCGGTGGTGGACGGCGAGGACCTGCCCGTCGACCCTTGGACGGCCCTCGCGGGCGGCGCACTCGGCAGGGTTCCCCTCCTGCTCGGCCACACCCGCGACGAGTTCCGTCTCTTCCTGGCAAGACAGGGCGAACTAGGAGAGATCACCGAGAAGCAGACGAAGGAGCTGATCCACGCTCTAGCCCCCGGAACCGCCGCCGCCTACGAACGGAACTCCCCGGGCGCGACAACCGAGGAGATCTACGGCGAGGTCTACAGCGACTGGCTCTTCCGGATGCCGACGTACACGCTGGCGAGGCTGCACGCCGGTGAGACGCACCTGTACGAGCTCGACTTCACCGTGCCCGTCCACCACGGCGCGCTCGGCGCGCCGCACTGCAGCGACCTGCCCCTGGTCTTCGGCGTGTTCGACCGTGGCCTCGGCACCGAGCTGTACGCGGACTCCCCGTCCCCTGAGGCGATCGCGCTCGGCGACGCGATGCGCCAGCGGTGGATCGACTTCGTCCGCTGGGGCGACCCCGGCTGGGAGCCCTTCACCGGCGAGGACGGCCCCACAAGGCTGCTGGCCATCGGCTCGCGCACGGCCCCTTACCCGCGCGCGGGCTCGGCGGGCATCTGGGCCGACCACGTCTGGGGCCCGGCTACCTGACGCCCTCGGCGGCCGCCGCGCGGCGGCGTGCGATGCGGCGGGCGGCGGCCCACCTGCTGAGGCCGCCGCCGGTGAACGTGCCGAGCGCGCCGCCGAGCCCGATGGCGGCGGTGACGACGAGCAGCGCGGCGGCCTGCCCGACGGCCTCGGCCCTGCCCTGGGAGTAGGCGACGAAGGTCGCGTAGATCTGCGGGGTCGGCAGGATCGACCCGGCGATGGCGGGCAGCAGGATCGACCGCGCCGGGACCCTGGTGAGCGGCGCGGCGAGCGAGGCGATGAGCCCGAGGACGGCCGCGGCGGCGAAGGTCGCGAATCCGGCGCGCATCCCGAGCCCGAGTTCCGCCCCGGTCTGGATGAGGCCGGCGGTGATGGCCGCGGCGATCGCGAACCCGAAGACGCGGGTCGGCGCGCTGAGCATCATGCAGCAGCCGAACGCGGCGAACGCCCACAGCGGCAGCGCGGCGATGGGCGGGAGCTTGGTCGCCGAGGTGCTGGCGAAGTCGTCGGCGAGGCTCGGCGCGAGCAGCGCGACGGCGAGCAGCGCGGTGAAGATCGCGACGGTGGTCATCGCGATGGAGACCGTACGGTCGGCGGCGAGGGAGCGGAAACCGTTGACGGCGTCCTGGGAGACCGACACGACGGTGAGCACGGGCAGCAGGATCGCGAGGTTGGCCGCGAGCATGCTCGCCACCTCGCGCGGCGCGGCGAGGCCCGCGCTGACGAGCCCGACGGCGAGCAGCCCGAGCACCGCCGCGACGATCGCCATGACGAAGAAGTACGGCGTCCCTGCCTTGCTGAGCGTGGCGGTGAGGACCGCCCAGACGACGAACGCGCCCATCGCGAGGATCGCCGCCCAGGGCGTCCCGCCGATGACGAGGCTGAGCATCGCCATGACGAGGCAGCCGCCGAGCAGCGACGTCCACAGCGGCCTTCCGCCCTTGCCCGCGAGGATGTCGTCAAGCTCGGACTCGACTTCGGGGACGGACAGTCTGCCCCGGATCGTCCGGTCGGCGAGCTGGGAGAGCCGGGTGAGGTTGCCGAGGTTCCACCCGTCGTCCACGGGCAGTGTGGTGAACATCGTGAGGGGCCTTGCCCCGGGCGGCGCGTACTGGGCGTGGACGCTGCGTCCGGCGATGTCGACCTGGACGTGGTCCATGCCCCACGCGGCGGCCATGGCGACGAGGTTGTCGCGGATCGAGCCGGTCTCGGCGCCCGCGACGAACAGGCCGCGCCCGAGCCTGAGCATGACCCGCAGCGCCCGGGTGGCGGTCGGCTCGTCCACGGTCCGCGCGGGCGGGAGCTCGGCGGTGCCGTAGTCGCCGCCGTGGAGCTTGTCGGCGGTGGTCTGCTCGTCCTCGGCGAAGTCCCGTTCGCGCTGCCTGTCCCGTTCGCTGCGCTCGCGGTAGCGGTGCAGGATTCCCAGCTGCATGGTCACGCCTCCGTGCGGTGTGCGGTGACCGGAGCCTTGCCGTGTTCCGGCGGGGAGAAGCCCAACCGCGGGTACATGTTCCGGCCGCTGTGGCCGCTTTCACGGGGTGTGAACGCGCTCACCGAGCGTTGTGCTCGCTTTCACGGTGTTCGTCGGCGATCACCATGGGTGACGGATTTGTCGGCCCACCCGGGTAGCCGCGAGGTTTCGGAGTTCTCACCGGCCCCTCCCGCAAGACGGGTCAGTGCGCACTTTTGGCCCGTCGCCGAACCGTCTCAAAGCGTGACCGCCCGCCCCGGAACCCCCGCGCAGTCGGCGTTATGGCGGTTGACCTGCGCTTTCACCCCCCTTCTCCCGGTCCATGATCACCCGGTTAACCTCTTGGAGATATTTGACATTTGATATGAGATATCTACAGAATCCGGGGTGTCAGTCGAGGAGTTGAGGTGAGGGGCGTGACGGTGGCGCAGGAAGAGCGCGACGGGCTCGTTGAGGCCGGGTGGCTGCTTGAGGCGGTCGCTTCGGTGTTCCGGGCCGTCGGGTTCGGCGAGGGCGCGGCCGCGGTCGTGGCGGAGTCGCTCGTGGAGGCCGACCTGAGGGGGGTCTCCTCGCACGGGGCCATGCTCGTGCCGATGTACGTGGACAGGGTCCTTGCCGGATCGGTGTCCCGCAAGGAGGCCGCCGAGGTCGTCGTCGACCTCGGGGCGGTCGCGGTGCTCGACGCCGGCGACGCGCTCGGCCAGTTGACGTCGGACCAGGCGATGGCGCTCGCGGTCGACAAGGCCAAGAAGCACGGCGTCGGCGTGGTGGCCGTCAGGCGCGCGTTCCACTTCGGTGGAGCGTTCCGCTACGTGCAATACGCGGCGGCGCACGGCTGCGTAGGGATCGCCGCCGCGAACACACGGCCGCTCATGCCCGCCCCGGGCGGCGCGCGTCCGGTCGTCGGCAACAACCCGATCGCGGTCGGCGTGCCGAGCCGGGACGGCCACCCCGTCGTCCTCGACATGGCGCTGTCCGAGGCCGCGCTCGGCAAGATCCGCATCGCCGCCTCCGAGGGCCGCGCGATCCCCGCGACATGGGCCACCGACGAGCAGGGCGCGCCCACCACCGACCCGGACGCCGCGCTGAAGGGCATGCTGCTGCCCGCCGCCGGCCACAAGGGCTTCGGCCTCGCGCTCATCGTGGACGTCCTCACCGGCGTCCTGTCCGGCGGCGCGTCCGGCAGCAAGGTCAAGGGCCTGTACGCCGACGTGTCAGTCCCGAACGACTGCGCGCACTTCTTCCTCGCCCTCGACGTCGCGGCCTTCGGCGACGCCGACGGTTTCGCCGAGCGCCTCGCCGCGCTCGCCGCCGAGATCACCGGCTCGCCCACCGCCCCGGGCGTCGAGCGGCTCTACCTGCCGGGCCAGATCGAGGCCGAGCGCAGCGACGCCGCCGCCGCGCGCGGGGTCCGCGTCGAGGCGAGCGTGCTCAAGGCGCTGCGCGAGACGGCCGCCAAGGTCGGCGCGGAACTCCCGGAGGCGCGGCGATGATCCGGACCTCCTTCGACGCGACCGGCGAGGTCGTGGTCATCACCGGCGGCGCGAACGGCATCGGCGCGGGCCTCGCGCGCGGGATCGCCGCGCGCGGCGGCACGGCCGTCGTCTTCGACGTCGCCGCCGGGCTCGACCTCCCCGGGGTCGAGCACGTCAAGGTCGACGTCTCCGACCGCGCGGCCGTGTTCGCCGCCGTCGAAGGCGTCATCGCCAGGCACGGCCACGTCGACGGGCTCGTCGCGGGCGCCGCGATCCAGCCCCGCACGAGGGTCGCCGAGATGCCGTCGGACGAGTGGGCCCGCACCCTGGGCGTCAACCTCGACGGCGTCGTGTGGTCGTGCCAGGCGGTCCTCCCGTCGATGGTGGCGCGGCGTTCCGGCTCGATCGTGATGTTCACGTCGGGGCTGGCGCACATGGGCCGCGCCGAGGCGTCGGCGTACGCCGCGAGCAAGGGCGCGCTCATCCCCTTCGCGAAGTCCCTGGCCGCCGAGGTCGCCGAGCACCGCGTTCGCGTGAACGTGCTCGCCCCGGGGGTCATCGACACGCCCCAGTTCCAGGCCGCCAACCCCGAGGGCGGCGAACGCGAGCACTGGGCGAAGACGACCGGCATCGGCACCCCCGAGGACGTCGTCGGCCCGCTGCTCTTCCTGCTGTCGGACGCCGCGACCATGACCGGCTCCCAGCTCAGCCGCGACCGCGCGTACCCCAAGGAGTGACATGTCCGACCCTTCCGCGAAGGAGAACCTGCCCGTCGCGATCGTGGGCGGCGGCCCGGTCGGCCTCATCACCGCTCTCGGCCTCGTCCACCACGGCGTCCCCGTCGTCGTCTTCGAGGAGGACGACAGCCTGTCCCTGGACACCAAGGCGGGCACCGTCCTGACCAGGACCCTCGAGGTCCTGCACCGCTACGACGCGCTCGACCCCGTCCTGCGCGCGTCCCTGCGGATCGACGAGATCGGCGAGATCGACCGGGTGACCAACGAGCCGACCCTGAGCGTGCGTACGGGCGAGCTCACCGAGGACACAAGGTTCCCGTTCGTCATCAACATCCCCCAGCACCACCTTGAGCCGGTCCTCCGTGACGCGTTCGAGGCCAAGGCCCCCGGCGCGCTGCGGATGGCGCACCGGCTGGAGAAGTTCGTGCAGGCCGACGACCATGTCGAGCTGCACCTGAACGGCCCCGAGGGCGCGACCACCTTCAAGGCCCGCTACCTGCTCGGCTGCGACGGCGGCCACTCCACGATCAGGGGCCAGCTCGGCATCACCGTCGAGGGCAAGACCCTCGAAGAGCGCTACATGCTCGTGGACATCAAGGCCGACCTCGACGTCGCCAACCCCCGCGACTACCCCTACCTCGCCTACTTCTCCGACCCGGAGGAGTGGATGATCCTGGTCCGCCAGCCGCACTGCTGGCGGTTCCTGTACCCGCTGCCCAAGGACGCCGAAGAGCCGACCGTAGAAGAGCTGCGGGAGAAGACCCGTAGGTTCATCGGCGAGGTAGACGACATCGAGGTCATCGGTACCAACGTCTACAAGGTGCACCACCGCGTCGCCCGCAAGTGGCGCGACGGAAGGGTGTTCCTGCTCGGCGACGCCGCCCACCTCATCACCCCGATGTGGGCGCTCGGCCTCAACACCGGCGTGCTCGACGCGTCCAACCTGCCGTGGCGTCTTGCGTGGGTGCTGCGCGGCTGGGCCGACCCGAAGGTCCTCGACGGCTACGAGGTCGAGCAGGCCCCGATCGCCGTCAAGGGCTCGGGGCAGATGGCCGAGGCGGCCCGCCAGTACATGGCCCGCGAGGGCGCGGCGCTCGACGCGATGACCGACGGGAACTGGGGCAACGCCTTCACCCGCGCGATGCTCGGCGTCACCCTCGACGTCGACGGCACCGGCGAGTGGTCGATGTTCAAGACCGGCGACGCCCCCCTGCCCGTCCGGGCGGGCGACCGCGCGCCCGACCTGCCGGTCTTCGGGCCTGACGGCGGCGGCGTCCACCTGCACGACCTGACGAAGGACTCCTTCGTCGCCCTGTACTTCACCGACACGCGGCGCGGACCCGTCATCCCGGCGCAGGACAGCCCGGCGCTGCGGCGGTTCGCCGTCTCGCGCTGGGACGCGCCGCACGACTCGGGACTGCGCGACCGCGCCCTGTTCGACCCGGCCGAACGCCTGCGCCGCCGCTTCGGCGTCCCGGCCGACACCCTCGTCCTGCTGCGCCCCGACGCGCACGTCGCGGCGGTCCTGCCGTTCGACCCGAGGTCGGACGAGGACGTCGCGGCCGCCGTCTACGCGCGGATCACCGGACGCGCCCCCGCCCCCTTCGAGGAGAACGCATGAGCGAGAACACCTCAGGACTCGTCGGCCCCGACGGCGAGCCCGTCGTCCCCGGCCTCGTCGGCCCCGACGGAAAGCCCCTGGCGCACGACAACACCCATGTCGTCGGCCCCGACGGCGAGCCGGTCTCGCTGGGGAGCGTCGGCCAGAACATCGTCCTGGAGAACGAGTTCGTCCGGGTGTGGGAGATCGACCTGAGCCCGGGCCAGAAGCAGCCGTGGCACCAGCACCTTAACCCCTACCTCGTGGTCGCGATCGAGGCCGCCGACAACCGGATCGACGCCCTGCTCGGCGGCGACCCCCGCCTGGTGCACGAGCCCGCGGGCGGCGTCATCTACCGCGAGCCCGGCGAGGTCCACATGCTCACCAACCGCGGCGACACCCGCTACGTCAGCCGCCTCATCGAGTTGAAGTTCCTGGGAGAGAACCGTGGCTGAGCCGATCCGTCCGAAGCGTCCCGAGGGCATCTCCGAGCACGAGTGGGCGGAGAACCTTTCCGAGCCGGCCAACTACGGCGGCGAGGCCCCCGAGCGCTCGCGCGAGCAGGACGTGACGACGCCGTCCGGCGAGGTCATGGGCAGGTTCCGCGAGATCCTGCTGCAGACCCAGGACCTCGACTGGCTCGACAAGACCCTCGAGGGACTGTCGCACAAGCCGCTGTGGCGCAACGACGACACCGGCGCGTCGATCTCGCTCGTGCGGTTCAAGAAGGGCTCAGGCATTCCGTCGCGGCACTCGCACGCCTCGAACCAATTCATGTTCTGCCTTTCCGGCAAATACACGTATGTCCCGACAGGTCTGACCCTCACGCCCGGCTCCTTCTACTGGAACCCCAAGGGCAGCCTGCACGGCCCCACCCACGCCGACGAGGACACCGTCCTGCTGGAGATCTACGACGGGCCGCACTACCCGACCCAGCCCGAGTGGTACAGCAGCGCGGAAGACGCCCGCTGAGCAGGGCTTTCCCTGTCTTAAAGAGGAGAAGAGAAATGCCGAAGCAGGAAGTCGTCAGCGCCGAGCTCGCCGTGCCGAACGGCCATTTCGCCCAGGCGACAGTCGCGAAGGCGGCGGGCAGGTTCGTGTTCATTTCCGGAATGACCGCACGTAACGCCGAGGGCGGCGTGACCGGCGTCGGCGACGTCACCGCGCAGACCCACCAGGTCTGCCAGAACCTGAAGGCCGCCGTCGAGGCTGCGGGCGGCACCCTTGACGACATCGCCCGCGTCGACGTCTACGTCCGCAACATGGAGGACTTCCAGGCCATCCACGCCGTCCGCCGCCAGTACTTCACCGGCGTCGCGCCCGCGTCCACGATGGTCGAGGTCTCCAAGTTCGTGAACAAGGACTACCTCATCGAGATCAACGCCATCGCCGTGGTGGAGGACCGATGAGGTACGGAGCCGCCCTTGTCGACGGCGTCCGCCGCACCGTCGTCGTCGTGGGGGAGGAGGCCGCGGTCCTGCCGTCCGGCGCGCCCACGCCCGACGACGCGGTCCGCGACGCCGCCGCCCTGGAGGCCGTCCGCGACGCCGCGCAGGACGCCCCCCGCGTCCCGCTCGCCGGACTCGACCTCCGCGCCCCGCTCGAGCGCTTCAACCGGGACATCCTGTGCACCGGCTGGAACTACTGGGAGCACTTCGAGGAGTCGCAGGGCAAGCGCGAGGGGCAGGACCCCAAGGAGCGTCCGAAGCACCCGACGTTCTTCACCAAGGGCCCGGACACCGTCATCGGCCCCTTCGACGGCATCGCGTTCGACCCGGACATCTCCGCCAAGTGGGACTACGAGGCCGAGGTCGCGATCGTCATCGGCAAGACCGGAAGGTCGATCCCCGAAGACAAGGCGCTGGATCACGTCGGCGGTTACCTCATCGCCAACGACGTCTCCCAACGCGACCTCCAGCGCGCGCACGGCGGCCAGTGGCTCAAGGGCAAGAGCATCGACGCCACCATGCCGCTCGGCCCGTGGATCACCACCCCCGACGAGATCGCCGACCCGCACGACCTCGCGATCACCTTCGACCTCAACGGCGTCCGCCTCCAGGACTCCACGACGAAGCTGACCGCGTTCTCCTTCGCCCGCGTCATCGCCGAGCTGAGCTGGGGCATGACGCTGCGCGCCGGGGACGTCGTGCTGACCGGCACCCCGCACGGCATCGGCAACGCCCGCGAGCCGCAGATCTTCCTGGCCGAAGGCGACGAGCTCGTCACGCGCGTCGCGGGCCTCGGCGAGCTGCGCAACCGCATGGTCCGCACCCGCCTCGCCTGACCCGTACCCCACCCGTAAGCGAAGAAGGAGACCACGCCCCTCATGGCCGGCATCGACCTGCACACCCACCTCGCGCCAGTCCTCACCGACGCCGACGTCGCGGCCCTGCCCGGCGTCGAACGCGACGGCGGCAGGCTCGTCGTGGACGGGTCGCGGGTGGGCATGCCCCGGCTCTACCAGCCCGAGGCGCTCACCGTGTGGCTCGCCGAGCGCGGCCTCGACGCGGGCGCGGTCTCCGCTCCGCCGCCGTTCTTCCGCCAGCACCTCGGCCCCGACGACGCCGCCGTCTGGGTCAAGGCGGTCAACGACGGCGTCCTGAGGGCCGTCGAGGGCCGTCCGAGCCTGCTGCCGATGGCCTACCTCCCGCTCGACCAGCCCGAGGCGGCGGCCGCCGAACTGACGCGGCTGCTCGCCGAAGGCGCGGACTGGGCGGGCTTCGCGGCCTCGGCGGGCGGCGGATCGGTGAGCCTCGCCGCGTCACGGCTCGACCCCCTCTGGGAGCTCCTGGCCGCCGACGGCCGCCCGCTGCTCCTGCACCCCGGATCCAGCCCCGACTCAAGGCTCGACGAGTTCTACCTGGCCAACCTCCTCGGCAACCCCTACGAGACCGGCGTCGCCGTCGCGCAACTGCTCTTCGGCGACGTCCCCGGCCGCTTCCCCGGCCTGCGCTTCCTGCTCGTGCACTGCGGCGGCGTCGTCGCCTCGGTGCTCGGCCGCTGGCAGCGCGGCGTCGACACCGAACGGCCCGGCCTCCCCGCCCTGCAGGCCCCCCTCACCGAGGCGCTCGGCGCGTTCTACGCCGACTGCCTCGCCCACGACCCCGCCGTCGTCGACCTCGCGGTCGCGCGCTTCGGCGGTGACCGGATCGTCCTCGGCAGCGACTGGCCGTTCCCGATGGGCAGCGACGACCCCGCGTCGCTCGTCGCCCACCTCGACGGGGACCTCGTGCGCCGGATCAGCGAAGAGAACGCCCGGACTCTGCTGTCCTCCCCCCACAGAGTGAAGGAAGAACGATGAAGCTCACCTCTACCGCCCGGCTCGCGGGCATCGCCGGAGTCCTGCTGCTGGCCGTCACCGCGTGCGGCGGCGGCGCGGAGGACGGCGACTCCGGCGCCGCCCTGGAGAAGGTCAACTACCTCACCTCGTTCAACACCTTCGGGCGCGACGCCTACGTGTACGTCGCGCAGGAGAAGGGCTACTTCAAGGAGGCCGGACTCGACGTCGACGTCAAGCCCGGCTCGGGCACCGTCGACGTCATGAAGCTGCTGGCCAGCGGACGCGCCGACTTCGGCCCCGGCGACTTCACCGCCGCCTCCATCACCATCGCCAAGGAGTCCCTGCCGGTCACCGCCGTCGCGATGGTCCACCAGAAGACCATGGCCGGCATCGTCTCCCTCGAGGGCAACGGGATCAGCAAGCCCAAGGACCTCGAAGGCAAGTCGATCGCCGACCAGTCGGGCTCCACCAACCAGGTGACCTTCCCCGTCTACGCCAAGGCCGCGGGGATCGACGCGGACAAGGTGAAGTTCGTGTCCTCCACCCCGCCCGCGCTGCCGCAGCTCCTCGCCGGCGGCAAGGTCGACGCGATCGGCCAGTTCATGGTCGGCGCGCCGCTCGTGGAGAAGGCAGCCAAGAACAAGAAGGCGGTCCTGCTGCCTTACGGCGACTTCCTTCCCGAGCTGTACGGCAACGCGCTCATGACCTCCACCAAGCTCGCCAACGACAAGCCCGAGCTCGTCGAGAAGTTCACCGGCGCGCTGCTCAAGGGCCTCCAGTACTCCATCGACAACCCCGAGGAGACCGGAGAGATCCTTAAGAAGTTCCAGCCCACCCAGGACGCCGCCATCGCCGCCGCCGAGACCGCGGCCATGAAGGAGTACGTCCTGCCCCAGGGCGCGACCCTCGGCGCCGTGGACGAGGCCGCCGTCAAGGCCAACATCAAGATCCTCACCGAGGCGGGCGCGATCCCGTCAGGTGTGACCCCCGACCAGCTCGTCGACTTCGACGTCGCGGTCCAGGCGGACAGGTAGTCCCACGCGGGACAGGTAGGAGACCGCAGATGATCGAGCTCAGGCACGTGTCACAGATCTTCCAGACCCGCGAGGGCCGCGTCCACGCGCTGGACGACGTCAGCCTCACCGTGGAGCGCAACGAGTTCGTCACCCTCGTGGGGCGTTCCGGCTGCGGCAAGTCCACGCTGTTGCGGATGGTCGCGGGCCTGCAGAAGCCGACGTCCGGGACGGTGACGGTCGGCGGCAGGCCCGTCGACAAGCCCCGGCAGGACGTCAGCTTCATGTTCCAGAAGGCGGCCCTGCTGCCCTGGCGCACGGTGCTGGACAACGTGATGCTGCCGGTGGAGATCCTCAAGCTCGACAAGGAGACCCACCGCAGGCGGGCGCACGAACTCCTCGAACTCACCGGCCTCGCCGGATTCGAGAAGCGCCTCCCGCACGAGCTCTCGGGCGGCATGCAGCAGCGCGTCTCGCTGTGCCGCTCGCTCATCCAGAACCCGGACGTCCTGCTCATGGACGAGCCGTTCTCCGCCCTCGACGCCCTCACCCGCGAGGAGCTCTCGGTCGAGCTCCAGCGGATCAAGATGGAGCAGGAGACGACGATCGTGTTCGTCACCCACTCCATCGAGGAAGCCGTCCTGCTTGCCGACCGGGTCGTGGTCCTCAGCCCGCGACCCGGCCGGCTCCGCAAGATCATCGACGTGGACATCCCGCGTCCCCGCACGCTCGGGCACAACGCCTACGCCGACCGCGTCACGTCGGTGAGCGCCGAGCTGCACGAACTGCTCATGCCCGAGCCCGCCGGAGGCCGCTGATGACCGCACAGACCCTGAGCAAGGGCCACCGCAAGAAGGCGCGGGTGAACCCCCGCGACCTCGCGATGGCGTGGAGCATGCCGGTCCTCGGCGTCATCGGGACGGTCCTGGTGTGGTGGGCGGCGACCGTCGTGTTCGCCATCGACCCGTTCCTCGTCCCGTCGCCGGTCGACGTGCTCGAATCGTTCACCACCCAGCCCGGCTACCTCATGGAGCAGTTCTGGGTGACCCTCCTGGAGACCGTCCAGGGCTTCGCGCTCGCCGTCCTGGTCGGCGTCCCGATCGCGGTGCTGATCGCGATGTCGAAGATCGTCGAGCAGGTCCTTTACCCGCTGCTCCTCATCGTCAACGCCGTCCCGAAGGTCGCGATCGCCCCGATCCTCGTGGTCTGGATGGGCTTCGGGCAGATGCCGAAGATCGTCATGGTCTTCCTGCTATGCTTCTTCCCCATTGTGATCTCCACCGCCACGGGACTGAAGAACACCCCGGCCGAGCTGGTCGACCTGGTGAAGTCCCTCGGCTCGAGCCACCTCCAGGCGTTCTTCAAGGTGCGGTTCCCCAACGCGATGCCCCATGTCATGGTCGGTCTGAAGACCGCCACCTCCCTCGCCGTCATCGGCGCGGTCATCGCCGAGTTCGTCGGCGCCGACGCCGGCCTCGGGTTCGTCATCGTGCAGTCCGGCGCGAGCGCCGACACCGCCCTGGCCTTCGCCTCGATGGCGATGCTCGGCGTCATGAGCGTCGTGCTGTTCTACGTGCTCAGCGGCCTGGAGAAGATCCTGCTCCCGTGGGCCGAGGACAACAGGTGAGCGGCAGTCCCCTGCGCGGGCCCTCGGCGCTGACCCCGAGCAGGGGGCGCACCCTCGCCGACACCGCGGCGTCCGAGGTGCACCGGATGATCCTCGCCGGGGAGCTCCCGGCCGGGTCCCCGCTGCGGCTCAACGACCTCGCCGCGCTGCTGGAGATGAGCCCGATGCCCGTCCGGGACGCCATGCGGCGTCTTGAGGCGCTCGGCCTCGTCGAGATCATCCCGCACAAGGGCGCACGGGTCCGCGAGCTCACCGAGGACGACCTGCGCGACACCTACGAGGTCAGGATCGAGCTCGAGTCCCTGGCCACCGCGCGGGCCGCGCTGATCATCACGCCAGAGGCCGTCGAGCGGGCCGCCGAGGCGCTGGCCAGCCACGAACAGCTCCTGCTCGCCGGTGACGTCGACAACGCGCGCCGCGCCCACACCGACTTCCACTTCGCCATCTACCGGGCGTCGGGGTCGCTGTGGCTGCCCCGCGCGATCGAACCGGTGTGGCAGAACAGCGAGCGGTACAGGTTCGCCACCGCCGACGCCGAACGGCGGCGGCTCAGCCACCTGGAACACCAGGCGATCCTCGACGCGTGCGCCGCGCACGACGCCGACGCCGCGGCGGCCGCCCTGCGCTCCCACCTGGAGAGCACGATGCACCGCATCCTCGCCGCGATGTCCGCGCGCGGCTGACCCGACCCCGCCCCGCCGACCACCCCTGACCGCGCTGTACTCTCCAAATATTTGTAGAAGTACAAGTAACGATTCCACCGGGGGTGGTCGGTGCCGTCCTCACCCGAGAAGGTCCGCGTAGGCAGGGAACGTGCTGGCGCCGATCAGGACAAGCGGCGCAAAGCGCTGATCCTGGTCACCTGCTGCATGTCCCTGCTGATCGTCAGCCTCGACAACACCGTGCTGAACGTGGCGCTGCCGTCGATCAGGGCCGAGTTCGACGCGTCGGTCACCGGGCTGCAGTGGGCCATCGACGCCTACACGCTCGTCCTCGCGGTGCTGCTGATGCCGTCCGGGGCGCTCGCCGACAGGTTCGGACGCCGCCGCGTCTTCCGCGTCGGACTCGTCATCTTCACCGTCGCGTCACTGCTGTGCAGCCTCGCGCCCGGACTCGGCTGGCTCATCGCCGCCCGCGCGCTCCAGGCCGTCGGCGGGTCGATGCTCAACCCCGTCGCGATGGCGATCATCACCAACACCTTCACCGACCCGCGCGAACGCGGCCGCGCGATCGGCATCTGGGGCGGCGTCGTCGGCATCAGCATGGCCGCCGGACCCCTCGTCGGCGGCGGACTCGTCGAGATGGCGAGCTGGCGGGCGATCTTCTGGCTCAACGTGCCCGTCGGCCTCGTCGCGCTCTACCTGGCCACCCGGCACATCCCGGAGTCCAAGGCGGCCCGCGCGCGGCGGTTCGACCCCGTCGGGCAGCTCCTCGTCGCGCTGCTGTTCGGGTCGGTCGCGTACGGGATCATCGAAGGGCCGCTGCACGGGCTCGCCAGCCCCGTCGTCATCGGGTCGGCGGCGATCGCGGTGCTCAGCCTCGGCGGGCTGCTCTGGTACGAGCCGCGCCGCGACGAACCCTTCATCGACCTGCGCTTCTTCCGCAGCCCGCCCTTCACCGGGGCCGCCCTCATCGCGATCTGCGCGTGCGCGTCCCTCGGCGGGTTCATGTTCGTCAACACCCTCTACCTCCAGGAAGTCCGCGGCTTCAGCGCGCTGGAGGCCGGCCTGTTCATGCTGCCGATGGCGTTGATGACCCTCATCTTCGCCCCCGTCTCCGGCCGCCTCGTCGGCGGCCACGGCCCGCGCCTTCCCCTGTTCGTCGCGAGCGTCTGCTTCACCCTCACCGGCCTCCTCCTGGCCCTCACCACATCCCCCGCCGGCGTCCCCATCTGGGCCCTCCTGGGCGGCTTCCTCCTCTTCGGCATCGGCTTCGGCACCGTCAACTCACCCATCACCGACGCCGCCGTCTCCGGCATGCCCCGCGAACAAGCAGGCGTAGCCGGCGCCCTGGCCTCCACCAGCCGCCAGGTAGGCACCGCCATCGGCGTAGCCATAATCGGCTCAGTAGTAGCCCAAGCCCACCTCACCCCCACCACCTTCGCCACCGCCCAACGCACCACCTACTGGATCATCACCACCCTCGGCCTAGCCATCCTCCTAATAACCACAACCACCACCCCCACCCGCCGCCCCACCCCCACCTCCCCGCCCCAAGCCCCCGCGCCCATCGAACCCCAGCACCGTAAGCCCCAGCGCCCATAAGCCCCCAAACCCCCAAGCCCCCCACCCATGAACCCCAGCCCCCCCAAGCCCCCACCCCCCTAGCCCCACCCCCATCGGCCCCCCCGCGCCCACAGCCCGCGCGCCGACAACCCGCTCATACACAGGAGCCCACGCCCCAACAGGCCCCGCGCCCCCAGGCACACGCCGCTAGGCCCCGCGCCCACAAGCCGCGCGCCGACAACCCGCGCATGCACAAGAGCCCGTGCGCCAACAAGCCCCACGCCCGCAGGCACACACCCACAGGGCCCGTAGGCCCGCGCACCCGTAACCCCCGCGCCCACAAGCCCGCGCACCCATGCCCACGCGCGCCCAAGCCGCACGCCCACAAGAAGCCCGCGCCCCAACAGGCCCCGCGCCCCCCGGCCCCGCGCCGACAGGCTGCGTGCCCGCGAGAAGCCCGCGCGTCGACAAGTCCCGCGCCCGCAGGCACGCGCCGCTGGCCCCGCGCCGACAAGCTGCGCGCTGGCAAGGAGCCCACGCGTCGACAGGTCCCGCGCCTGCGGGCGCGGGCCTATAGAGCCCGGGCGTGTAAGTGCCGGGTGCTCGACCCCGTGCGCGGGGAGGGGGCGTTCCGGGCTAGCGTGACGCCGTGACCGATGCCTCTATGCCGAACGCCGAGCGCGATGCGGACGGCCCTGCCCGTGACGCCGAGGGCGGCGAGGAGGCGTCAGGGCCCGGGATCGCGGCTGGGGAAGACGAGGCGGTCAGGGTTTGGCGGGGTCTGCGAAGTCTTGTGCTCGAGAGGGGGGATCGGCGGCGTGAGGTGTGCGAGGTCCTCGGGGTGAGCTTCGCCATGGCCAAGGCGTTGCGAACCGTCGCGGAAGAGGGAGAGCTGAGCATAAGCCTCCTCGCGACACGACTCCTCACGGACGCCCCCTACACCTCCCTTCTCGTCGACGGCCTCGTCAAGCGCGGCTTCGTTACCCGGACGCCCGACCCGTCCGACCGCCGCCGCAAACTAGTCCGCCCCACCGCCGACGGCCTACGCGCCGCAGCCACCGCCGCCGCGATCCTCGACACCCCACCCCCCGCCCTCCGCGACCTCCCCCCTTCCGACCTCGCAACCCTCTCCAACCTCCTAACCCACCTAAACACCCCCTAACCCCCCGCCCTCTTCCCACCCTCCCCACCCCGCGCCCCCGCCCTTCCCTCACCCCCCTTCCCCAGCCCCGCGCCCCGTCCTCCCCGCCCTGGGCCCCCGCCCGCCCCAGCCCCCGCCCTCGCCCGCACGTCCTTCTGCGCACGCGGACCGCCCTGGCCGCCCGCGCCGCGGCAGCCCGCACCGCGACGGCCCCGGCCGGGGCTCGCCCGCAATCTGGCCGCCCCGACCAGGCTTCCCCACACCCCACTCTCCCCACACCCCACTCTCCCCACACCCCACTCTCCCCGCACCCCACCGTCGCCAGCACGCCCCTTCTACGCGCGCGACCCCCCGACCCCCCGGCCGCGCCGGCCAGGCTTCCCCGAGCCCCGACCCCCCGGCCCGCTCTTTCCCGAGCCCCGGACCCCAGCTCGCCCTTCCCCATGCCCCGGACTCCGGCTCGCTCTTCCCCGCGCGACTTCCGGCCCGGCTTGCCGCGCCTTGGCCTCCCCGGCCCAGACTGCCCGCAGCGACCGCGACTTCGCGCGCTGCGGCATCCCACTTGACCTTGTGCCGCGCAGCATCCGGATCGGCCACCCGATGACGTCGGAGACCCCGACCAACGCCACCCGCCCACACTTCCCCGACCCTGCCTCCCCGGCCCGGCCCCGGCTTCCCCGGGCGCGGGTCTGACAAGGCCCTGCCCTAGCCCGACCCGCCCGGCATCCGGATCGGCCACGGCGGCCCCGATCGACGCCACCCGCCCACGCTTCCCGACCCTGCCCTCCCCGCGCCCCGGCCTGCCCGGCCCTGGCTTCCCCAGGCCCGGGCCTGGCAGGGGACGGCCCTAGCCCTGCCCAGCCCCGGGGCCTCGCCTGCCCGGGTCTGACCTCCCACGGGCCTGGCCGGCCTGCCCGGCCCGCGTTGCTCCGCGCGCTGCGGTATCCCACTTGACCTTGTGCCGTGCGGCGTCCGGATGGGCCATGCGATGAGGTCGGAGATCCCGATCGACGCCGCCCGCCCACGCTTCCCCGGCCCTGCCCTCCCCGGCCCACGGCTTCCCCTGGTCTGCCCGGGCACTGCCCTCACCTGCCCAGTCCTCACTTGCCCGGCCCTGTCCGCCCTGGCCTGCCCGGCCCTGACCTCCCTGGCCCCGGGCCTGCCCGGCCCCAGGCTTCCCCGGGCCCGGACCTGCCTGGCCCTGCCCTAGCCCCTGCCCCGCCAGGGGCCTAACCTGCCTGCGCCCCGGACGGCCCGGCCCGCCTTGCACCCTGCGGCATCCCACTAGATCTTGTGCCGTGCGGCGTCCGGATGGGCCATGCGATGAGGTCGGAGATCCCGATCGACGCCGCCCGCCCACGCTTTCCCGGCCGTGCCCTCCCCGGCCCACGGCTTCCCCGGGCCCGGCCCTGCCCTGCCCGGGTCCTGGCCTCCCCGGGGTCTGGTCTGCCCGTGCCCCGGACTGCCCGGCCGGCGTTGCCTCGCGCGCTCACCTGCCGGGGCACGACCCGGCCTGGTGGAGAAGGGACTGTCGGGGGCCAGGGCGTGGCGACGGTTTGGCCCGTGTGTTGAAGGAGCTGCCGGGAGTTGCCGGGAGCCTGGGTGCGTGTCTGGTCGGGTCGTGTGCTGATGGCTTTGGCGGGAGTCAGGGTGCGCCGGTACGGCGCGGGTGTCGAAGGCTCTGCCGGGAGCCTGGGCGCGTTCGGTCGGTTCTTGTGTTGGAGGCTTTGCCGGGGTGCCGGGGTGCCGGGAGGCCGGGAGGCTGGGAGGCTGGGTGTGGGGTTGGTTGGGTTGGGTGGTGGTGGGGCTGTTGGGGGGAGGGTGGGTGGGCTTGGGTGGGGGTGGGGGTGGGGGTCAGGGGAGGTGGGTCCAGGGGTAGGCGGGGGCTTGGCAGGGGAAGGCTGCCTCGCCGAGGGAGAGGGGGTGGGAGGTGTTGATCGTGATGGTTTGGGGGGTGTTGGTGGAGTGTTCGTGGGGGGTGGGGTGGGGGGCGTGGGTGTGTCCGCTTGGGTGGAGGGACAGTGAGCCCTGGGTGATGCCGGAGGGGTGGGGGGCCGGGTGGTCGCCGTAGTAGAACGTCACCTCGTCCGAGTCGACGTTGGAGTGGTAGTAGGGCATGGGGGTCGGTTGCGGGTGGGAGTCGGGCTTGCGGGGTGTGGAGTTGCCGATGATGAAGCCTGTGCTCTCGAAGACCAGGTGGGTGGGCGGCGGCCGGTCCACCCGCCCGGTGGAGGGTTCGAAGTCGGCGATGTTGAGCGTGTACGGGTACAGGCAGCCGTCCCAGGCGACGACGTCGAAGGGGTGATGTGGCAGCAGGTAGGAGGTGCCGTCCAGGCCGTGCGGGCTCCGGTGCTTCACCAGCAGTTCGACCGGGCCCGGCTCCTCGATGAGCAGCGGCGACGTCGGGGCGCGCAGGTCTCGTTCGCAGTAGGGAGCGTCTTCCAGGAACTGCCCCGACTGCGTCAGGTATCGCCGCGCCGGGGCGATGTGCCCGGAGGACTCGACGCAGTACAGCCGGACCGGCTGCCCGCCCTCGGGGACCCAGCGGTGCGCGGTGCCGCGCGGGACGATCACGTAGTCGCCCTGACGGAACGGGAGCGCCCCGAACACCGTCTCCAGCGTGCCGGAGCCGGACTCCACGTAGCAGCACTCGTCGCCGACGGCGTCCCGGAACAGCGGTGACGGGCTGCCCGCGACCGCGTAGCAGATCCTGACGTCGGCGTTGACGAGCAGGACACGCCGGCCGGTGACGGCGTCGGCCTCCCGCCAGTCGTCGGAGCCGAACAGCTCGTGCGGACGCAGGTGCCGCGGCAGCAGCGGCAGGTTCGGGCGGGTCGGCCCACCAGGCGGCGTCCAGGGCCGCGCGTCGGAGAGCGCGGAGGGAATGCCCCGGTGGTACAGCAGCGAGGAGTCGCCGGAGAAGCCCTCCTCGCCCATCAGCTCCTCGTAGTAGAGGCCGCCCCGCGTGTGCCTCTTCGGCGGGACGTCCCCCACGCTGCGGTAGTGGGCCACGACCTCGCCTCCCCCCGATCGCTCCGCTCTCGGCCTTGCCCTCACTGTATGCGACACACCTGTGACGCAGATCACTCAGGGTGTGGGCCGCCGCGCGGGAGACCGCTCTTCAAGTCCGCTCAACCCAGGGACCCGACGCCTGCGGCCCCGGCTTCGCCGACTCCGCCCGGTGCCCGGTTCCCCCGGAGGCCGGACGCCTGAGCTCCCGTTCCGCCGAAGCGCCAGGCCCCGGATCGGTGCACAGGTGGTAGAAGCGCCACAGGTCGTGCTCGATGTCGGCCACCGTCGAGCCCTGAGGGAACCCCGCGCTCAGCGCGTACTCGTGCACGATCGACGGCCGCAGCACCGTGCCCGCCTCGACCTTGGCCTCCTCGGCCCGGGTCGCGGGCAGGCAGTGCAGGGTGCTGAACCCGTAGTTCAGCCGTTCCAGCAGGTCGCCGGGCGCGCTGTAGGACTCCGCGACGCGCTCGTCGCCGACCAGCACCGAGCCGCCCGGCTTGAGCAGCGCCCGGACCTGCCGCAGCACCCCCACCGGATCGGCCATGTCGTGCAGCGCCTCGAAGACGCAGACGAGGTCGTAGCGGTCCTCCTCGGCCTCGAAGGCCGCGGCGTCCGCGCAGGCGAAGGCGACCCTGCCGGACAGGCCGCGCTCTGCCGCGTTGCCCTTCGCCTCCTCCACCGACGCCTGGTCGAGGTCGACGCCCTGGACGAACGCCTCGGGGAACGCCTCGGCGAGCGCGATCGTGGACCAGCCTGTGCCGCACCCGAGGTCGAGCACACGGCCGCCAGGACGGGACAGCCGCTCGGCCACGCCGGGCAGCGCGCCCACCCACCGCCCGACGGACGTGAGGTACATCGGACGGTTCAGCCCGCCGATGCCGTGCCGGGTGCCCGCGCCGTACGCGGAGAACGGGACGCCGCCGCCGTTCCGGTAGGCGTCGGCGACCTCCGGCAGCGCCCAGGCGATCGAGGCGAACAGCTCGGGCAGCGCGCCCAGGTAGAACGGGCTGTCCTCGTCCAGCAGGACCTCGCGGGCCTCCTCCGGCAGCGCGAACGCGCGCAGGTAGGGATCGCCCCCGGGATCCTCGCCGGCGACCTTCAGCCAGCCCGCCACGCCCTGCTGTTCCAGCCACTCGCGCGCGTATCTGGGGTGGACGCCGGTCTCGTCGGCGAGCCCGTTCGCGTCGAGCGGGCCCTCCTCCAGCGCGCGGTACAGCCCGAGCCGCCGCCCGAGCCACATGTTGAGCAGTTCAAGCCCCACCACGGTGTCGCCGACCACCCGGTCGACGAGCTCCTCTACCTCGGCCATCGAAGCCCCCTCCTCGATTCACGTTTCCGGCCCGCCGCGTGCCGCCGGACCGCCGCCCCGTTCGGGACCTGCCCAGATCATCGCCGGTTTCACAACACCCCGCCGGACGGCCTGTGGATAACTTTTTCGAGCGGATTCCGCCCGCGCGCGGCACGTTGCCCGTGCCGCCGCGGGCGTTCACGGCATGGCTCGTGAACAGGGAGAATCCCCCTGAACAACACATAACTCAGGAAAGAGGGCATGCGCTGTGGGGATGACGGTGACGGTGTTCTGCGCGTCGAGCACGAGGATCGACGGCAAGCACGTGGAGGTCGCCCGCGAGGTGGGCGCGGAGCTGGCGAGGCGCGGCCACACCCTCGTGACGGGCGGGGGAGTCCAGTCGTGCATGGGCTCGGTCGCCGAGGCGGCCCGCCTGGGCGGCGCGCGGACGGTCGGGGTGGTGCCGGAGGGCATGCCCGCCGCCCAGGAGGTGGCCGACGGCGACAACGACGAACTCGTCATCGTTCCCGACATGCGCGCCCGCAAGGCCGAGATGGACCGCCGCGCCGACGGCTTCCTCGTGCTGCCCGGCGGCATCGGCACCCTTGAGGAGCTGCTGGAGATCTGGGTCGCGCGCAGCCTCGGCTTCCACGCCAAGCCGATCGTGATCCTCGACCCGCACGGCGTCTACGGCCCGCTGCACGACCTCATGGACCACCTGCTGGAGGAGGGGTTCAACCGGCCGGCGGCGGCCGAGGCGGTCCGGTTCTGCGGCGACGTCGGCGAGGCGCTCGACCACCTGGAGGCCGAGCACGGGCGCAGGGCCGAGGAGCTGCTGGAGTTCTGAGTCCCGTCGGACGCCGGAAACCGCGCGTTCAACCCCGTCGACCAGGCTCCGGGTGATCAATCCGAGACGTCAAGTCCGACTGGGGGTAGTGACCATGAGTGTTTCCCGCCGCGGTTTTGTGGCAGGGGGCGCGGTGTCCATCGCGCTCGCCGGGAGCCTCGACTCCGTCTTCGCGACGTCGGCGGGCGCGGCCCCGGGCGTCCAGGGGTACGGGCCGCTCCTGCCCGACCCCGAGGGCGTCCTTGACCTGCCCAAGGGCTTCGAGTACAAGATCCTGTCGACGCAGGGAGACCCGCTGCCCGGCGGCGGCGTCGTCCCCGGCAAGCACGACGGGAGCGCGACGTTCCCCGGACGCCGCCACGACGACCTGAGGCTCGTCCGCAACCACGAGCAGGGAGGCAGCGGCACCAAGGCGGTCGCCCGCCCCGAGTGGACGTACGACCCGGCTGCCTTCGGCGGGACCACGACCCTGCACCTGAACCGGCACAACGACGTCATCGACCAGTACGTCAGCCTCGCCGGAACCGCGACGAACTGCGCGGGCGGCGTCACCCCGTGGGGCACCTGGCTGACGTGTGAGGAGACCGAGGGCTTCGGCGGCCAGACCAAGACCCACGGCTGGGTCTTCGAGGTCGACCCCACGGGCCGCAAGACCGTCGCCGAGCCCATCGAGCCGCTCGGCCGCTTCGCCCACGAGGCGGTGTGCGTTGACCCGCGCGACGACACCCTCTACCTGACCGAGGACGCCAGCGGCCCCTTCGGCCTCTTCTACCGGTTCCGTCCCGAGGCCCGGCGCGGCGGCTACCACTCCTACCGCAAGGGCGGCGTCCTGCAGGCGATGAAGGTGCCCGACGTCCCCGACCTCTCGGCGGTCACCGAGGCCGGGACCGTGCTGCGCGGCGTCCGCTGGGTCGACGTGCCCGACCCGTCGGCCAAGGTCACCTCGACCCGCAGGCAGTTCGACGACATCACCCGCGCGCAGAAGCTGGAGGGCGCGTGGTGGGGACGCGACCGCGCCTACTTCGTCGCCTCCTACGCGCGCAAGTCCTCGGGCTCAGTGGGCGAGCACGCGGGACAGGTGTGGAGCTACGACCCCAAGCGCGCCACCCTGAAGCTGGAACTCGTCTTCGCGCTCGGCGGAAGGTTCGACTCTCCGGACAACATCACCGTCTCCCCCTATGGTGGCGGCGTCATCCTCGCCGAGGACGGCGACGGAGAGCAGTACCTCGTGGGCACTACCGCCAAGGGCGACCCGTTCGCGCTGGCCCGTAACGCCCTCAACGACGTCGAGTTCACCGGCGTCACCTTCTCCCCGGACGGCCGCACCCTCTTCTGCAACCGCCAGGACGGCCCCGGGACGACCTTCGCGATCACCGGCCCCTGGCAGCGGCTCGACCGCCACCACGGCCACGGCCACGGCCACGGCCACGGGCACGGCCACGACCACGGCCGCTAGCGCGCTAGGCCAGCGCCCGCTTCCCGAGCGCAGGGGGGCGGGCGCCCTTGATCGCGGCGACCATGTCGAGAACCTGCCGCAGCTCGCCGGGGTCGACGTCGGCCTCGACCGCGCTCACGCCGAGGAAGGCGTAGACGGCGGCGGCCGCCAGGGGCCCGCTGCCCGTCCCGGACAGCCGCACGAGGACGGGCCCGCGGGCGAGGAGCGCGCGGACCTCCTCGGCCGACGGGTCCGCGCCCGCGTCGATCAGCGCCGCGGGGTCTCCCGGGCCGGTTGTCCACAGCACGTGCTCCTGCATGCTCCAGAGCATGGCACGATCGGGGGACGACGCCGATCGGAGGGGACCCGATGCCCGCAGTGCTCCTGCTCGCCGCGCTCGCGGTGGTGGCCGCGACGGTCTTCCTCGCGCTCGGGCGCGGGGGCGCCCTGGTCGAGCCCGCCGACGACGCCCCGGGCAGTTCGCTGCCGGACGACCGGCTGCCGCGCTCGGCGGACGCCGTGCTGCTGCGCCTGCCCAAGAGCCCGTGGGGCTACAACGTCGCGGTCACCGACGACGCCGTCGGCAAGCTCGCCCGCGCGCTTTCGGTGCGCGAGGAGCAGGTGGCGCGTCTCGAGCGTGAGCTGAGGACGCTCCGCGCGGCCCCGCCCGAGCCTGAGCGGGCCGAGGGGGAGCCGCACAAGACCGATCTGACGGACTTCGGCGGGGGCGCGGGGAGCACCGCCCTGGAGCCCTGGGAGGTCTACGAGACCTCGCAGGATACTTCCGGAGGCACGGGCCGGTGGGAGAGTCAGGAGGAGCCGTGGAACAGCCAGGACAAGCAGGAGTGGCGCTGGGAGGAGGGCCCGCGCAAGCCGTTACAGCATGCGCCTGGGCGGCTTCCACGCCCGAGTACGTGGCCTACCACGACCAGGAATGGGGCCGTCCGGTCACCGACGACGTCGGGCTGTACGAGCGCCTGTCCCTCGAGGCGTTCCAGTCGGGCCTGTCCTGGATCACGATCCTGCGCAAGCGCGAAGGGTTCCGCCGCGCCTTCGACGGCTTCGACCCGGTGGCGGTCGCCGCCTACACCGAGCAGGACGTGGCCCGGCTCATGGCGGACGCGTCGATCGTCCGGAACCGGAGCAAGATCGAGGCCGCGATCGCCAACGCGCGGGCGGCCCTCGATCTTTCCGACGGGCTTTCCCGGCTCGTGTGGGGCTTCGCCGATCCCGACGCGCCCGCGCCGCGGACCCCCGCCGACGTCCCCGCCATGACCGAGGGGTCGAAGAACCTCGCCAAAGCCTTGAAGAAAGCCGGATTCCGCTTTGTCGGTCCGACCACCGCCTACGCCCTCATGCAGGCATGCGGCCTGGTCAACGACCATCTCGCGGGCTGTCCCGCGAGACCGTTCTCCGGTCCGGGAGCGATCTCGCCCCTCTGATCGTTACCACTTCGCGCCCGGAACACGGGATAATGTCAACTACTGAAAGACGCGGAGCTGGAGCGGCCCGGGCCTCCCAAGGCCCGAACGGCCTCTGGGCCGGGAAGGAAGGGGATGCACGCATGGCGGCGATGAAGCCGCGGACAGGTGACGGTCCGCTCGAAGTTACCAAGGAGGGGCGCGGCATCGTCATGCGCGTGCCGCTGGAGGGCGGCGGCCGGCTCGTGGTGGAGCTGACCCCCGACGAGGCCAAGGAGCTGGGCGACGCGCTCGGCGCCGTCGTCGGCTAGTCCGGCTGCCCGACCTGCCTGAGCGGTCCCGGCCGCGTCCCCCCTCTGGGCCGCCCGGGACCCTTTTGTTTTCACCGGGATGATCTTCCCTATCGTCAGTCTTCTCGCTGGAGGAACGCCTTGCCCGTCCTGACCGGTGTCCGCGCCGTCGAGGGTCCGCTGTCCCAGGTGCCCGGCGCGCAGGTGCTCGCCGTTCCGCAGGGCGTCGATCCCGGATTCGACACCGGGTTCGTGCCCGCCGAGCTGCTGGAGTTCCGCGAGGCCAAGGGCGAGGCCGGAGAGATCGTCTCGGTCCCGGTCCAGGTCGAGGGCGTCTACCGCGAACTGCTGCTGTACGGGATCGGCAAGGGCACCCCGGCCGACCTGCGCAAGACGGGGGCCGCGCTCGCCGCCCGCGCCAAGGGCAAGGACGTGCTCGCCGTCATCCCGCCCGAGGGCGATCTCGCCGCCTTCACCGAGGCCGTTCTGCTCGCCGGGTACGACTACCAGCTCAAGACCGGCGACCAGAAGAAGCCCGCCGGGGAGATCGTCCTGGTCGGCGCCGAGCCGTCCCAGCGCGGCGCGGTCTACGCGCGCGCGGCGGCGCTCGCCCGCGACCTCACCAACACCCCCTCCAACGAGAAGGGCCCGTCCTGGCTCGCCGAGCAGGCCCGTACCGTCGCCGAAGGCAAGGGCCTCGGCGTGCGGGTGTGGGATGAGGACGAGCTGAAGGCGCAGGGCTTCGGCGGCCTCCTGGCGGTCGGCTCCGGCTCGCCCCGTCCGCCCCGCCTCATCCAGCTGTCCTACGAGCCCGAGGACGCGACCCGGCACATCGTGCTGATCGGCAAGGGCATCACGTTCGACACCGGCGGCATCTCGATCAAGCCCGCCGCCGGGATGACCACCATGAAGACCGACATGGCGGGCGGCGCGGTCGTCATCGGCGTCATGTCCGCGCTGCGCGACCTCGGCGTGCGGGTCAAGGTCACCGGGCTCGTCGCGGCCGCCGAGAACATGCCGTCCGGCTCGGCGATGCGCCCGTCCGACGTGATCAGCCACTACGGCGGCCTCACCTCGGAGGTCCTGAACACCGACGCCGAGGGCCGCCTCGTGCTGGCCGACGCGCTCGCCTACGCCGACGCCGAACTCGCCCCCGACGCCGTCGTCGACATCGCCACGCTCACCGGCGCGGCCAAGGTCGCGCTCGGCCTGAAGCACGGCGCGCTGTTCGCCACCGACGAGCCCCTCGCCGCCGAGCTGGAGGCCGCCGCGAAGTCGGCCGACGAGCCGCTGTGGCGGATGCCGCTCGTCGACGACTACCGGCCCGCGATCGTCTCGGACGTCGCGGACGTGGCCAACATCGAAAAGCGCGGATTCGGCGGCGGCTCGATCATGGCGGCGCTGTTCCTCGAGAAGTTCGCCGGGTCGCGCCCGTGGGCCCACCTCGACGTCGCGGGCCCGGCCCGCGCGGGCTCGTCGGCCACCGCCTACGGCGTCCGGCTGTTCCTCGACTGGTTGACCGCCTGACGGACAACACCCGGAAAGGCCCGGCAAGACCCGAGAAGCCCCGGATCACGGTGATCCGGGGCTTCAGGCGTCCTTCGGGGGAGCTTTGCGCACTACGCGGCGCTTCTTCGGCAGCCCGACGCGCCGGTCCTCGAACGGCACGTCGGTCCGCTTGCGCACCTCGCGGATCACGTCGTCGGCCTTGACGGTCCAGCCGGGCAGCGTGGCGACGTTCCAGCGCAGCACCGCGACGCCCGGCATGCCCTGGGTCTTGACCCGCAGGATCTCCGCGCCCGACGTGTGCGCGGCGTGGGAGCTGTCGGCCACGGGCAGGAACGCGAGCTGGTGCGAGACGCCGCGCCCGGTCATGACGCCCTGGGTCCACGCGCACACCGACGCGACCTCATGCCACGGCAGCACCCGGTCGCGGCTCCGGGGCATCGGCCACCTCGCGGGCACCCGCACGCCCCCGTCCTCAAGGACGAGCAGCGGACGGCGGCCGAGCAGATGCCCGAGCAGCACGAGCAGCACGGCCCCGAAGGCGACGATCCCGGTGCCGCCGAGCACGAGGAACACCACCCCGCCCGGGCTCGCGGGGTCGGCGAGCCCGCCGACGACGAACAGGACGGAGCAGGCGAGCAGGATGACCACGCCGATGACCTGCCCGGAGCCCTGGAAGGAGGGGCGGAGCCTTACCTCGACGTCCTGGCCCGCGCGCGGGGGAGTGTCAGCCACGGTTCTTCTGCGCAATCAGCAGGCCGTTCCCGACCGGGAGCAGCAGGGGGATGAGGGAGTCGTCCTCGGCGATCAGCCGGGCGGTGGTCTCCACGCCCTCGGCGTCGGCGGTGTCGGAGGTGGGGCGCAGCGCGTCGTCGAACACGACGACCCCGCCCGGCCGCAGCAGCCGCAGGGCGGCGGCCAGGTAGTCGGGGTACTCGCGCCGGACGGCGTCACAGAAGACGAGGTCGTAGGCGGCGTCGGTGAGGCGTGGAAGGACGTCGAGGGCGCGTCCGCTGATCATGCGGGTGCGTCCCGCGGCGAATCCTGCGTCGGAATAGGCCATCTTGGCCAGCCGCTGGTTCTCCGGCTCGACGTCGACGCTGGTGAGGACGCCCTGGGGGTGCATCCCGCGCAGCAGCCAGATCCCCGACACCCCGCACCCGGAGCCGATCTCCACGACGGTCCGCGCGTTGACGAGCGACGCCAGAAGGCGCAGCGCCGCCCCGCAGCCGGGGCCGATGGGGTCGGCGGAGAACTCCTCGCCGAGCCGTCTGGCCTCGCGCAGCGGCTCATCCTCCGGGGACAACCACTCCCCGTAGGTCTGCACCTCGTTGATGGCCGCCTCCATGCCCTCACATCGACTCCGCGCTGAAGACGATAGCGCCGTCGGGGAACGAAGGCGCGTTCCGATGCGTTCTAAAAATCACCGGTCCGAGGGAGCACGGTTCCTTGGCGAAGCAGCGGAAAGGGTGATCTGAGACACCATGGCGGTCTCAGCTATTCCATATCACGGCGCAGCGGGGAGGGACGTCGGCCGGGAGAACGCTCCCGCCGCCGAGTGGTCTCCGCCCTCATGGGAGCAGGTCGTCAAGGACCATTCCCTACGCGTCTACCGGCTCGCGTACCGGCTCACCGGCAACCAGCACGACGCCGAGGACCTCACCCAGGAGGTCTTCGTCCGCGTCTTCCGTTCCCTGGCGAACTACACGCCGGGCACGTTCGAGGGCTGGCTGCACCGGATCACCACGAACCTCTTCCTCGACCAGGCGCGGCGCAAGCAGCGCATCAGGTTCGAGGGTCTCGCCGAGGACGCCGCCGACAGGCTGGCCGGACGCGAGAAGTCCCCCGCCCAGGTGTACGAGGACACCAACTTCGACGACGACGTGCAGGCGGCGCTCGACGCGCTGTCGCCGGACTACCGGGCCGCCGTCGTGCTCTGCGACATCGAGGGCCTGTCGTACGAGGAGATCGCGGCGACGCTCGGGGTCAAGATCGGCACCGTGCGCAGCCGTATCCACCGGGGCCGCGCCCAGCTGCGCGCCGCCCTCGCCCACCGCGCTCCCGCAGAGAAGAAGGGGTCCACTCTGTGAGCTGCCTCGGGGAACGTCTGACCGCGCTGGTCGACGGGGAACTCGACCACGACGAGCGCGACCGGGCGCAGGCGCACCTCGTGCTGTGCGCCGCGTGCCGCGGCGAGGTCGAGGCGTTGCGCGCCGTGAAGCGCCGTCTCGGCGCGCTGGGCGGCGCGGCGCCGAGCACCGATCTCATGATCGGCCTGTACAACCTGGGCAGGGCCCCCGCGGCCCCCGTCCCCGCGCCGGACTTCTTCCAGGCGCTGATGATGACGAACCAGGCCGAGATGCCCGACCGCTACCGCAGGCCGCGCGACACACGTCCGGCCCGCAGCCCCGGCGTCTTCGCCGGACAGAGCTCCTTCACCGCCCCCCGGCGGCGCATCCCGCGCGCGCGCTCGTTCGTCGTGGGCGCCGCCACGCTCGCGGCACTCGGCGCGGGCACGGCCTCCAGCGTCGCCCCCACCGCGGCCCGCGTGCCGAACGTCACTCCTTCTTTCACCCAGCAGGTCTCCGGTGGCAACGGCCTCACCCAGGTCCGGCTGCCGAGGCGTCTCGACGAGGCCAAGCGCTAGTACGGTTTAGGGTGCCTTACGGCAAACACACGGTCGGTCGGCGACCATGAAACCGTACATCTCAGGCTCGTCGAGGAGTGGGTCATGACGGACGACAAGGGGTCGCACGAGGCTGCGGAGGAGACTCCGGCCGAACCGGTGTTCTCTCCGCCGGACTCGCCCGCAGCCCCGTCCGACAAGCTTGTGGTCTCCCGCGCGGCCGCCGCCGCCAACGCGCCCCAGCCGACGATGGTCGACGGGTTCGCCGCGCAGGGCCAGCAGAGCCAGCAGGCCCAGGAGTCACCCTGGGCCTCGGGCGCGCAGCGGCTGCCGGAGTCCGCGCCGCCGCCCCCGCGCTACCAGGACGCGCCCCCGCCCTACCAGGACGCCCCTCCGCCTTACGGCGACCCGCGTCCGGGCTTCGCCCCCGCAAGGCAGGGCGCGTACTGGCCGGGCACCCAGCCCGCCGCGCCGCCGCAGCCGCTCATTCCCGGCATGCAGCCGCCGCCCCCGCCGCCTCCCGGCGGTCAGGGCGGTGTCCCCGGCGGTCCGGGCGCGCCCAACTGGGCGCCGGTGCCGCCGCCCGCGGCAGCGCCGCGCCGCACGCCGGGCGTCGGGGTCTTCGCGATCGGCGCGCTGATCATCGCCCTGGTGGCCGGGGCCGTCGGCGCGGGCGTCGCGGTGGTGGCCACCGACGACGCCCCGTCCACCACGCCGATCTCGATCGGCGGGGGCGGCGGAAGCGCGGGCCAGCAGGCGCGCGACCCGCAGTCCGTGGCGGGCATCGCGCAGAAGGTGCTGCCCAGCGTCGTGACGATCAAGGTCAGCCTCGGCAACGGCGAGGGCGGCTCGGGCACCGGGTTCATCGTCAAGGGCGGCTACATCATCACCAACAACCACGTCGTGGAGGCCGGGGGCGGCGGGACCCCGTCCATCAACGTGGTGTTCAGCGACGACAAGGAGGTCGCCGCGACCGTCGTCGGAACGTCCGCGGAGAACGACGTCGCGGTCCTGAAGACCCAGGGCCAGCACGACCTTCCCGCGCTGGAACTCGGCGACTCCGACGCGCTCGCCCCCGGCGACCCGGTGATCGCGATCGGCTCGCCGCTCGGCCTCACCGGCTCGGTCACCACCGGGATCATCTCCGCCAAGGACCGCGTCGTGCCCACCGGCGACGAGAACGGCTCCGACGGCGGCATGATCACCGCCCTGCAGACCGACGCGGCCATCAACCCGGGCAACTCCGGCGGCCCGCTGGTGAACGCCGCCGACGGCAAGGTCATCGGCATGAACACCGCGATCGCCAGCCTCAGCCAGGGCAGCGGCGAGAGCGGCAGCATCGGCCTCGGCTTCGCCATCCCGATCAACAAGGTGAGCAAGGTCGCCGACGCGCTCATCGAGGGCAAGACCGTCAAGAAGACGATGATCGGCATCAGCATGAACACCCAGTACCAGGGTGACGGCGTGCAGATCCTGGACAGCGCCCAGGGCATCGTCAAGGGCGGCCCCGCCGACCAGGCCGGCCTCAAGCCGGGCGACCTGATCCTCAAGGTCGACGACAGGCCCGTGACGTCCACCGACGCGCTCGTGGCGATCATCTCCTCGCACGCGCCCGGCGACGCCGTCACGGTGACGTACCGGCGCGGCGGCCAGGAGTCGACGGTCAAGGTCACGCTCGGCCAGGGCTGACATCGGGTCGCGGGCCCTGTCCTCAGGGCGGTGCGGCGCGGATACTCTAGGGGGGCCGGGAGCACATCCCGGCCCCCCGCGGCATGGAGGCGCAGTTGTTCGATGTGGGTCTGGCCGAGGCGGCGGTCCTCGGTGTCATCGCCTTGGTGATCTTCGGTGACAAGCTGCCCACCTACGCGCAGCAGGCAGGGCGCGCGCTGCGGCAGCTGCGGCAGATGGCGCAGTCGGCGCAGAACGACCTCAAGGAGGGCCTCGGCCCCGAGTTCCGCGACTTCGACCCGCGCGACCTCAACCCCAAGAGCTTCGTGCGCAAGCACCTGTTCGAGGGCGAGAACGACCCCCTCGGCCTGAAGGACCTCGACCGGGAGCTCAACGACTCGCCCTACGCCTCGGCGTCCGAGCGCAAGCTCGGGGCCGACGAGCGGCCGCCGTTCGACGCCGAGGCCACCTGAGCGCCCCACAGACGACAAGACCGCCCGTCCTGCACAGGACGGGCGGTCTTTTTGACGGAGGGGTCAGCGCCCGGCGGGCGAGACGCTGAGCTGGCGGCCGAGCAGGCCGCGGCTGCGCCCGGCCAGCGACTCGGCGATCCGGCGCAGCTCGGCCGCGGCCGGGGCGTCGGGGTCGGACAGGACGAGCGGCTTGCCCGCGTCGCCGCCCTCGCGCAGGCGCACGTCGAGCGGCACCTGGCCGAGCAGCGGGACCCGCGCGCCGAGCGTCTTGGTGAGCTCGTCGGCGACGGTCTGGCCGCCGCCCTCGCCGAAGACGTTCTGGCGCTCGCCGCAGTGGTCGCACACCAGGTACGACATGTTCTCGATGACGCCCGCGACCTGCTGGTGGGTCTGCGCGGCGATCGCGCCGGCCCGCTCGGCCACCTCGGCGGCGGCCTGCTGCGGGGTGGTGACGACGAGGATCTCGGCGTTCGGCAGCAGCTGCGCGACGGAGATCGCGATGTCGCCGGTGCCGGGCGGCAGGTCCATCAGCAGGATGTCGAGATCGCCCCAGTACACGTCGGCGAGGAACTGCTGGAGCGCGCGGTGCAGCATCGGGCCGCGCCACACGACGGGCTGGTTGCCGGGGGTGAACATGCCGACGGAGATCACCTTCACGTCATGCGCCGACGGCGGCATGATCATGTCCTCGACCTTGGTCGGGCGGTCGTCCACGCCGAGCATGCGCGGCACGGAGTGGCCATAGATGTCGGCGTCCACGACGCCGACCTTGCGGCCCATCGCGGCGAAGGCCGCCGCGAGGTTCACCGTCACCGAGGACTTGCCCACGCCGCCCTTGCCGCTGGCGACCGCGTACACCTTGGTCAGCGAGCTCGGCTTGGCGAACGGGATCTCCTTGGCGGGCGTGCCGCCGCGCAGCGTGGTCTGCAGCTCCTTGCGCTGCTCGTCGCTCATCACGTCGAGTTCGACCCGGACGGACGTCGCACCGATCCGCGTGACGGCGTCGGTCACGTCCTTGGTGATCCGGTCGCGCATGGGGCAGCCCGCGACCGTCAGGTAGACGCCGACGGTGACCGCGCCGTCCTCGGCGATCTCGATGTTCTTCACCATGCCGAGCTCGGTGATCGGACGTCGGATCTCCGGGTCCTGGACCGTGGCGAGGACCGCGGTCACCTGTTCGGTCGTCAAAGGGGAGGCCATGCGTCCATGGTATGGAACGCGGGGAGTGCGGGCGAACGCGGGGCGTGCCGACCGTGTCGCAACCGCAACCGAACAGCCACTTTCCGGAACGGTCCGCCGCCTACCATCGCTTGCGTGACAGACGTGAGCACACTCCCCGGCTCGACGATCACCACCAGAGAACTCACCGTATGGCGCACCCTGCTGCGCGCCCAGGTCCACATCTCACGGCACCTGCACCACGATCTCGTGGCCGAACATGATCTCGCGCTCGGCTCCTACGACGTCCTCCAGCACCTCGCCGAGCAGCCCGACGGACGGCTGCGGATGAACGACCTCGCCGACCGGGTCCTGCTGTCGCGCAGCGGCCTCACCCGTCTGGTCGACCGGCTCCAGCGCGACGGCCTGGTGCGCCGCGAGTCGTGCACCAGCGACGCCCGCGGCCTGTTCGCGGTGATCACCCTCGCTGGCCGCGACCGGCTGCACCGCGCGACGATCACCCACCACAGGGGTGTGCGCGAACTCCTCCTCGGCCGCCTCGACACCGCCGAGATGGCCCAGTTCGAGATGATCCTCCGCAAGCTCGCGCCGGACTACCCGGTGGCGTTGTCGGCCTGACGGTCCTCGGCCCGCATCTCCCTGATCAGCTGCTGGAGCTCGGAGCGGATGAAGTCGCGGGTGGCCACTTCGCCGAGGCCGAGGCGCAGCCCCGCGATCTCCCTCGACAGGTACTCGGTGTCGGCCATCGTGCGTTCCGCCTGCGCCCTGTCCTGCTCGCCCTGCACCCTGTCCCGGTCGTCCTGGCGGTTCTGCGCGAGCAGGATCAGGGGGGCCGCGTAGGACGCCTGGAGTGACAGCATCAGGGTCAGGAAGATGAACGGGTACGGGTCGAACCGCCACGAACTCGGCATCACGATGTTCCACGAGATCCACACCGCGACGAAGACCGTCATGTAGACGAGGAACTTCGCGGTCCCCAGGAACCGCGCGATCCGCTCGGCGGCCACCCCGAAAGCCTCGGGGTCGTAGCGCGGCGCGCGCACCCTGCGGGTGTCGCGCGGCTGGTCGAGGCGGAAACGTGGCGTGGTCACGGTCGGCTCCGGGAGTCGTCGGCGGCTTCCTCGTCGTCCATGAGCGATTCACGCCAGTCGTCGGGAAGCAGATGGTCGAGCACGTCGTCGATGGTCACCGCGCCGAGCATGTGGCCGTCCTCGTCCACGACGGCCGCCGAGACGAGGTTGTAGGTGGCCAGGTGCCCGGAGACCGCGGCGAGCGGCATCGTGGGCCGCAGCGGCGACAGCGCCCGGTCGACGATCCCGCCGACCATGGTCGAGGGAGGGTCGCGCAGCAGCCGCTGGAAGTGGACCGTGCCGAGATAGCGGCCGGTCGGGGTCTCGGTCGGCGGCCTGACCACGTACACCTGGGCGGCGAGCGCGGGGTTCAGGTCGGGGTTGCGGATCTGCGCGAGCGCCTCGGCGACCGTCGCGTCCGGCGGGAGGATCACCGCCTCGGTCGTCATCAGGCCACCGGCGGTGTTGTCGGCGTACTCCATCAGCCGCCTGACGGGTTCTGCCTCCTCGGGCTCCATCAGCTCAAGGAGCCGCTCCCGCTGCTCGACGGGCAGCTCGCCGAGGAGGTCGGCGGCGTCGTCGGGGCCCATGGCCTCGAGGACGTCGGCGGCGCGGTCGGCGTCGAGGCTGCCGAGGATCTCCACCTGGTCGTCCTCGGGCAGCTCCTCGAGGACGTCGGCGAGGCGCTCGTCGTCCAGCGCGGCGGCGACCTCGCGGCGGCGCTTGGCGGGCAGTTCGTGCATGACGTTGGCGAGGTCGGCGGGCTTCATCCGCTCGAACGCGGTGATCAGCTGGACCGCGCCCTGCTGCTCGGCGGGCACCTCGAGGCCGCTGACCTCCTCCCAGTCGAACACCAGCGTCTCGGCGCGGACCCTGCGCGAGCCCTTCTCCCGCCGAACCGCGACCTTGGTGATCTCCCAGTCGCGGGTGCGCATCGGCTCCATCGCCAGGTCGACAAGCAGGTAGTCGACGCCCTCCGCGCCGACCCGCCGGTCGAGCATCTCGGCGATCGCCAGCGTCTCGGCGGGCCGCTGGGCGAACCTGCGCATGTTCAGCTTGCCGTTGAAGATGACGGCCTTGGCGTCGAAGGTGGTCACCCGGGTGATCGGCAGGAAGACCGGACGGCCGGGCAGCACGTCAACGACGAGCCCGAGCACCCGCGGCCGCTCCAGCGGCCGCAACGCGACGACGACGTCGCGCACGCGTCCGACCTGGTCGCCGATCGGGTCGAAGACGCCGATGCCCGCGAGCCGGGCGAGGTACACCCTGGAGGGCCCCGAGTTCATGACTGTGGTGCTACCCACGGAACGGGACCGCGATCACCGGTCGGCCCTGCGACCTCGGCCACCCACCATGAACGGGCGGGCCGTCTTGTTGGTCGCGGGGGTAGGCACGGTACGGACGGCGGGGGAGTCGGCGTAGGAGCCGGGCAGCTCCGGGTAGCCGCCGTTCGGGGTGAGCCGCATCAGATAGGACTCACGCGCCCAGAACGAAGGACCGTGGTCGGGCGCGGCGTTCAACCGGGCCTTGAACAGGTGCGGCATCAGCTCCTCCCACTCCTGCGACCCACGCTCGACCTCCGCGACGTCGGCCGTCCACGTGATCAGGCGGCCGCCCTTGTCCTTGCTGCGCACGGACACCTCCGCCGAGGTGGCTTCCGGGAGACCTGGAAGAGGCTGCTCTCCCTCGCCGCCCGTGAGCACGTACGCCGCGCCGTTCAACCACACGTACCAGGCCGGACGCGGCCGCTCCGAAGGCAGCCCGACCCAGACGAGTGACGACTTCTTCATCGCCTCGTCCAGCGTTGCCTCGGCGTCCACCGGAGTCTCCGTCATACGACCCATCATGGCGGAGACCGGACCCCAGGGAGTACGGGCGGGCGGGCGGGTCGGTAGCCTCCGGCACATGCAGCGATCGCGACGCACCACACTGGCCGTCCCCGGGAGCAACCCGCGCTTCATCGACAAGGCGCGCGGACTGGCCGCCGACGAGATCTTCCTCGACCTGGAGGACGCCGTCGCGCCCGACGCCAAGGCCGAGGCGCGCAAGCTCGTCGTAGCGGCGCTGCGTGACGGCGGCTGGGGAGACAAGGTAAGGGTCGTCCGGGTGAACGCGCTCGACACCGAGTGGACGTACCGCGACGTCATCGAGGTCGTGGAAGGCGCGGGCGACGCGCTCGACTGCGTCATGCTGCCCAAGGTGACCCGCCCCGCGGACGTGCAGTGGCTCGACACCCTGCTCACCCAGATAGAGCGGGCGAACGGCCTCGAACCCGGACGCATCGGCATCGAGGCCCAGATCGAGGACGCGCGCGGCCTCATCGACGTCGACGCCATCGCCGCGTCCTCGCCCCGCCTGGAGACCCTCGTGTTCGGGCCCGGCGACTTCATGGCGTCGCTCAACATGAAGACCCTCGTCGTCGGCGAGCAGCCGCCCGGATACACCGAGGGCGACGCCTACCACTACATCTACATGCGCATCCTCATGGCGTGCCGCGCGTTCGGCCTCCAGGCCATCGACGGGCCCTACTTCAACGTCCGCGACACCGATGCCTTCACCAGGGCCGCACGCCGCACCGCCGCGCTCGGCTACGACGGCAAGTGGGTGCTGCACCCGTCGCAGATCGAGGCGGGCAACGAGGTCTTCTCCCCGGCCCAGGACGACTACGACCACGCCGAGCTGATCCTCGAGGCGTACGACTACTACACGACCGTCGAGAAGCGCGGCGCGGCGATGCTCGGCGACGAGATGATCGACGAGGCGTCGCGGAAGATGGCGCTCGTCGTCGCGGCCAAGGGCAGGGCGGCCGGGCTCGTCCGGACGAAGGCGTTCGAGCGTCCCGGGACCTGATCATCGGGGAGTGCCGCGGGCCGGTTACGCTGCTGGGATGGAGCCACCCGAGGACGCGCCGCCCCCGGAACGCGAGGACAAGCCAGCCGCCCCCGAGGCCACGTCCTGGGCCCCGGTGGACCCCGGCCCGTCCTTCGCCCCGCCGGAGCCGCAGGCGTCCTGGCCCGCCGAGCACACCTACCCGCTGCACCCGCAGCAGGCCCCGCCCCCTGCCCAGGGCCCCGGCTACCGGCTCCCCGCCGTGCCCCCGAGCCCCGGCTACCGCCTCCCCAACGAGCCGGTCCCCTACCCGCCCCCACCGGGCCCGCCAGGCCCCTACGGGCCCCCTCCCACAACCGGCCAGTACCCGTCTCCTCCAGGACCGGAGGCAACGGGCCCGTACGCACCCCCTCAGGGCGAGGCCGCGAACGATCCGTATGCGCCCCCTCCCGGCGCGACGGGTTCCTACGCGCCTCCGCCCACGACCGGCCCCTACGCGCCCCCTCAGGGCGAGGCCGCGAACGGTCCGTACGCGGCTCCTCCCGGCGCGACGGGTTCCTACGGAACCCCTCCCGCGACTTCCTACGGGCCTCCTCAGAGCCAGACCGCGACGGGTCCATACGGGCCGGGACCCTACGCGTCGGCTCAGGGAGCAAGTGCGACGGGTCCTTACGGGTCTCCGCCCGCGACGGGGCCCTACGCGTCGGCTCCGGGACAAGGGGCGACCGGCTCGTACGCGGTTGGTCCGGCTCCGGCTTCGGGTCCGTATGCGACGGGTCCGTACGCGTCGCCGTATTCGGGGCAGGGCGCGGGTGGGGCTTACGCGCAACCAGGTCAGTACGCGACCGGGGCCTATGCGGTGCCCGGGTACGGGCCGGGGTATCTGGTGCCGGGCGTGCATGTGCCCGGGCAGGCCGGGCCCTGGCTCGTCGGGCCGGAGCCGGGGGTGCCGTTCCACCGGATGGACCGGACCCGGCTGCACCGCTGGTGGCGGCCGCTCGTCGGGACGCTGACGCTCGGGGTCGGGCTCTTCGTCGTGTCCGTCATCGTGCTCGTCGTCTGGACCGTCGCGCGGTGGCTCATCACCGGCGAGGAGCCGGTGCTCACCGAGGACGGCACAGGGCTGTTCGGCGGGACGGTCGCCGACCTCGCCGGGCAACTCGCGCTCATCGCCGTCTGGCTGCCGCTCGTGTTCTTCGTCGTCTGGGGGATCGCCAGAAGGCCCCCGGGGACCGTCGTGTCCGTGCTCGGCCGGATGCGCTGGAAGTGGCTCGGCGTCTGCGCGCTGGTCGCCGTGGGATACGTCGTCATCTCCTACGGGCTGCTCGTCCTGGTCACCGCGCTGTTCGGCGACGACGAGCCGTCGCAGGGCGCGGGGTTCCCGGGCTGGGCGGCCGTCGTCGCGCCGCTCGTCGTGGTGCTGCTGCTCGTTCCGTTCCAGGCGACCGCCGAGGAGTTCGTCTTCCGCGGCTGGCTCCTGCAGGCGATCGGCGGCTGCACGCTGGCCCGTCCCGACGGTACCTACCGCAACGGGTTCACCCGCGCGCTGGGCAAGGTCTTCAGTACGCCGTGGCCCGCGATCGTCATCACCAGCGCGGTCTTCGTCGCGGGGCACGGCTACACCGGCTGGGCGATGGTCGACATCGGCCTGTGGGCGGTGGCCTGCGCCTGGCTCGCGGTCAAGACCGGCGGCCTGGAAGCGCCGATCGCCCTGCACGTGCTCAACAACCTCGTGGCCTTCGCCGTCCCCATCTTCGCGGGCGAACTGGAAGGCGCGCTCGACCAGGGCGGGGCCCCGGCCTACATCCTGCTGGCCGACCTTCCGCCGCTGCTCTTCTACGTGGCGGTCGTGCTGTGGCTGCGCCGCCGCATGAACGAGGCGGTGCGCACCCCCGGCGAGCCGCCCGAGCCGAAACCGCTCGCGGCGGTCACGGGCCCGGACGGCTTCCGCGTCGAGGAGTCCTGACCCGGAGGGTCAGCGGCGCTCGTCGGGCCGGTCGCCCACGCCGAAGACCTGGGTCCAGTCGCCCGCGGGCTGCTGCGGCTGCCCGTAGGGCTGCTGCGGAGGAACCTGCGGGCCCGGCTGCCCGTACTGCGGCTGCTGGGGCTGGCCGTACTGCCCCGGCGCGCCCTGCGGAGGCTGCTGCCCGTACGGCGGCTGCGGGGCCTGCTGGCCGAACTGCTGCCCGAACGCGTGCTGCGGCTGGCCGTACTGCGGCTGCTGCTGCGGCAGACCCTGCGGGGGCTGCCCCGGCTGCCCCGGCTGCCCCGGCTGGCCAAGCTGTCCCGGCTGGCCGAAGGCGGGCTGCTGCGGCGGGACGCCCGCGAACTGGGCGTGCCACTGCTGGAGGCCCTGGACCTTCAGCGCGAACTGCGGGTCCTTGGCGCCGAGGTAGTTCACCGGGGCCCAGGCCCGCCGCTTCGTGCCGTCGGCGAGGCGCAGCGTGACGCGGTCGGCGAACCAGAACTTGCCCGCCTCGATGGCGGCGACCTCGTGCCAGGCGTAGGTCCTGGTCTGCCAGCCGTCCATGGTGATGCCCTGCGGCGTCAGCGTGAGCCCGTACTTCGCGAACTGGAAGTAGTAGAAGACGAAGACCGCCGCGAGGATCAGGAAGACGACGCCGCTACCGGACGCGGAGACGGTGAACTGGAGCAGGCCGATGATGACGTAGGCACCGGCAAGGAAGAGGTAGATCTGGCGTTGTCTCGGTTCCTGCCGGAACTCCAGACGCTGCATCGGCGGTGCCCCCTCGGGTGGAACTGTCAGGTGGGCGTCTGATTTTACCCGCCTATGACTCCCCAGAGCAGGAGTGCCGCTTTCAGACCGTCGGTGAGCGGCAGGTCGTCGAGCCCGGTGAGCGGGACCCAGCGGACGTCCGAGGCGTCGTCTCCGGCCCGCGCCTCTCCGGACAGCACCCGCGCGCTGTAGTCGTGGACGTCATAAGGGCCGATCTGCACCGATCCGAGCAGCGCGCCGGGTTCCACGGACAAGGCGGTCTCCTCGGCCACCTCCCTGACGACGGCGTCGCGGTCGGACTCGCCGGGTTCGACCCGTCCGCCGGGTATCGACCACAGGCCCTCGCCGGGCGGGTTGGCCCGCCGGACGAGCAGCAGGTCGCCGTCCCGCACGATCACCGCCCCCACACATCGCATACGCCCCAGTAAAAGACTTTCCGGACTCAATAGGCAATCGCCCTTGACTTGCCGCCGCCGAACGGCGACCGTGAGTAGTCGTGGGCTCCGAACGCTTCTGTCCCCGCTGCGGCGGAACGGCGGTCCCGCCCGGCGAGGGCGGCGACTGGAACTGCGTGCTGCACGGGCCCGTGCTGCCGCTCGCCCCGCCCGTCCCGCCGAGCGCGGAAGGTCTCGCCGAGGCGCGCCGCGACGCCCAGGTGCCGCTCTGGCTGCCGTGGCCGTTGCCGTCGGGCTGGCTCGTCACCGGCTTCGTGAAGGCCGGAGACGAACGCTCAGGCGTCCGCGCGGCGGGGGTGGCGCTGTCCGGTCCCGGCCTGGCCGCGGGCCCCGCGGACATGCTCCTGGTCTCCGAGGAGGTCGGCGTGGGCCTCGGGGCCTACTACGCGGGCCTCAGCGGGCCTGATCCGGGCCCGGCGGTCGACGACGGGCCTCCGGACGCCAAAGTGGCGGCCGAGGGCCGTCCCGTGCCGCTCTGGGCCGTCCAGGCCCCCGCCGACCGTGCGGTCTACGCGGGCGAGGCGCTGGGCCGCTGGCTGTGGGCCGTGCTGTGGCCCGCCGAGGCGGGCGTCATGATCCTCGACCGACTCCAGCTCACCGATCTTCGCGAGCCGGGCATGGACCTCGACCTCCCCTACGGCGCGCCCTGCCCCCGGCTTGCCCCCCAGAAAGACGACGCGGAGGGCGGCTGACGGGCGGGCGGCCTCCCGTAGACCGTGCGTTTCCGGGCGAAGGGGGGATAGGCTTCCGCCGTGACTGCGCGCATTGAATCTGTGGTGACCAGTGGCCCGGTGACCGTCGACGACGAGGTCCTGACCGTCGAGGCCAACACGTGGATCGTCGGGGACGACGAGGCGGTGATCGTCATCGACCCGGCCAACGACGCCGAGGCCGTGCTCAAGGCGGTCGACGGGCGCGAGGTCATGGCAGTGGTCTGCACCAACGGGCGCGACAACATCCTGTCCACCGTGCTCGAGGTCTCCGCCGACGAGGAGCGCGGCGACGCCCCGATCATGCTGCACCGCGCCGACCGCCCGCTGTGGCGCACCTACTTCCGCAAGCTCGCGCAGGAGACCGAGGACGACGACCTGCGCTCGCTGGAGCCGGACCAGTACCTGGAGGAGGGCGGCGCGTTCGAGATCGCCGACGTCCAGCTCGAGGTCCTGCACACGCCGGGCTTCACCGGCGGAAGCATCTCCCTGTACGGCGAGGGCGAGTCGGTCCTGTTCACCGGCGGCACCCTGTGGCGCGGCCGTCCCGGCGTGTACGGCGAGGAATACCCCGAGCTGCACACCCAGCTGAACTCCATCAGCGCCCAGTTCGGCCAGCTTCCGCGCGACACCCGCGTGCTGCCCGGCCAGGGCGCGGAGACCGCCGTCGGCGAGGAGGCCGACCGCTGGGAGTCCTGGTACGAGCTGTCGCGCACCGACGCGGACTCCGACGAGTCCTGACGGGTGGAGCAGCTCGGCCTGGAGGGCATGCCGCGTCGGCTCTACCCGTGTACGCCGTCGCGGCTGAACACCTGGCTCGACTGTCCGCGCCGGTACCGGATGACCTACCTGGACCGGCCGCAGCCGCCCAAGGGCCCGCCCTGGGCGCACAACAGCGTCGGCGCGGCGGTGCACAACGCGCTCGCCGCCTACTGGCGGCTTCCGCTCGCCGAACGCACGCCGGAGGCGGCCGGGACGCTGCTGACGCGCGGCTGGCTCACCGACGGGTTCCGCGACGCCGCGCAGGCGCAGGAGTGGCGTGAGCGGGCGAAGTCGATGGTCGAGGAGTACGCCTCGGGGCTCGACCCGGCGCAGGAGCCGGCCGGGGTCGAGCGGACGGTCGCCACGCGCACCGAGGTGATCGCGGTCTCCGGCCGGATCGACAGGCTCGACCACCGGGGCGCTGCCCTGGCCGTCGTGGACTACAAGACAGGACGCCGCCCGCTCGCCGCCGAGGACGCGCGCGGCTCCCTGGCCCTCGCCCTGTACGCGATCGCCGCCTCACGGGTCCTGCGGCGGCCCTGCCGGACGGTCGAGCTCCACCACCTGCCCACGGGAACCGTCGCGGCGTGGGACCACACCGAGGAGTCCTTGGGACGGCACCTTCGCCGCGCCGAGCAGGTCGCCACCGAGTGCGCCGAAGCCGACGAGGCGTACAAGACCCGTATCCCGGCGCAGCGCAGGTCGTCGGAGAGCGGGGTCGAGCACGCCAGATACGACGAGGTCTTCCCGCCGAGCCCAGGGCCGCTGTGCGGATGGTGCGACTACGCGAGGCACTGCCCCGAGGGACAGGCCGCCGCTCCCCGCAAGGAGCCCTGGGCGGCACTGGCGGACGCCCCCGCAGGCCGTTAGGCGGGCGTCAGGGTACGGGTGGGCCAGCGGCGCGGGTCGCGCAGGCCGATCAGCCCCTTGGACATGTCGTAGCCCTCGGCCTCCAGATTGCGCCGCGTCCGCTCGAGCATGTCCCTGGTCGGCTTCATGAACGCGTAGTCGTGCACGCTCTCGGGGATCGAGTTCACCGCGAGCCGGAACGAGCGCAGCGCGGCAGTCACCAGGGGCTGGGGGACCTCGGGGAGCGTCCCGTACATCTCACGCGCCCACCTGGGCAGGGAGTAGTAGCACAGCGCGCCGAACGGGAAGTAGGCGGGCTTTCCGGCCGACAGGAACCTCAGGTTCTCCGGCAGGTTCGGCCACACGAGGAACTTGACGGTCTCCAGCGCCTCGCGGGTCGCCCGCAGCTGCGGCCGCATCTCCCGGAAGTAGTCCTCCATCGCCTTGACGCTGCCGGGGACGTCCTCGGCGTGCAGGCCCACGTGCTCGGCGGTGTACCGCTGCTCGTCGAGGTACCGGTCGGCCATGGCGTCGGTGAGGGGCAGCCCGGCCCGTCGGGCGGTCTCCAGGTAGGAGTACACCTCCGCGCAGTGCACCCACAGCAGGAGTTCTGGCTGGTCGAGCCGCTCCTTCTTGCCGGTGTCGTGGTTGAGGATGCGCAGGCTGCGGTGGATGCCGCGGACCCGCGCCGCGAGCGTCTCGATCTCCTGCGGGCTGCCGAACGTAGCGACCCCGACGAAGTCGGCCGTGCGCTGGAGCCTCCCGAAGGGGTCCTCCTGGAAGTTGCTGTTCTGCCACACACCCCACATCGCCATGGGATGCAGCGCCTGGAGCATAAGACTCCGCACCCCGCCCACCCACATCGACCGGTCGATGTGCACCCGCCACGTCACGCTCTCCGGAGCCGCCACCGAAGCCGCCATCCCCACCTCCACGAGACAAAGTCACGTAAGTGTATCGTTACGACCCCCAGCGCGACAGAGCGCGATGCGACAAATGGGGCTTAGTGTCGCTCGGCGGAGTTCCAGAAGTCGGTGAGGGCGTGGGCGGTGGTTTCGGGGGCCTCCCAGGCGGGGGAGTGTGCTGCGCCGGGGATCACGACGCGGACCGCGTCGAGTCTGTCGGCCATCGCGGCCTGTACGCGCGGGTCCCAGGCGTCGTCGTCCTCGCCGAACAGGACCATGATCGGCAGGTCGGCGTCGTCGCAGACCTTGCACAGGTCCTCGACCTTGTCGGGCGCGGTCAGCAGCTCCCCGGCCATCTCGATCAGGCCGCGCGGGCAGGTGCGCAGCGACCTGTCGCGCAGGAACGAGATCACCGGGCCCGGCCGGCCCGCCGCGACGGCGTCGGGGCCGAGCTTGATGTCCCAGATGTCGGCCATGCCGAGCACCTTCAGCGCCTCACGCAGCGTGTGCGCGCGCTCGGCCGACTGCCCGGCGATCGCGCCGGGCCCCGACGACATCAGCGTGAACGACGCGACGGCCGTCGGATCGGCCAGGACGGCCTCACGGGTGACGAGCCCGCCGAAGGAGTGCCCCACGAGGTGGACGGGCTCGGGGCCGAGCTTGTCGGCGAGCGCCCGGATGTCGGCGGAAAGGGCGGAAAGCCGGTAGTTATCCGGCTCGTCCGGGGTGCCGGCCGTCTCGTACTGGCCGCGCATATCGACGGCGACGACCCGGCGGCCCGCCCGCGTCAGGGTCTGCAGGACGCCGAGGAAGTCCTCCTTGCTGCCGGTGTATCCGGGCACAAGGAGCGCGGGTTGCCGTTCCGGCTCGCCTATGGGCACGGCCTCGAGCACGGCGAACTCGCCACGCGCCGTCCGCAGGGTCGTACGGCGCACGACGGGGGGCAGGTCCAGAAACCGGGGCGTACTCACGGTGATTCAACCTACCAACCGGGCGGCGCGTTGCGTGTCCCCGAAGGGGAAGGGCTTGGCCTCCGGCACGCGCGCCGCCCTCACCGGGGCGTCACAGAAAGCCAAGAATCCGCCTGATCCCGCAAAAAAGGGATCAAGCGGATTCCGATGTTCGCCGGCCGGCCGGTCAGCCGTGGCCGGACTTTCAGCTGTTCTCCGACACCGTGCCCTCGGCGGCCGGACGACGGGTCCGCGTGCGGCGGCGGCGCGGCCGCTTGGCCTCGGCCGACTCGTTGCGGACCGGCTCGATCGCCTCGGACTTGGACTCCGGGGCCGCGACCGCCTCGGCGGCCGGAGCCGCCGCGGAGTCCGCCGACGCGCCCCGACGGGTGCGCGTGCGGGTCCTGGTGCGCTCGCGGCGCGGCCGCGGCTCACGCTCGGCCTTGACCTTGGGGGTGCGCGACCTGCCGGTCTCGCCGATGTCCTCGAGCGCCTCGGCGTTCAGACCCTCGCGCTCGCGCTGGTCCTTGGGGAGGGTGCCCTTGACGGACTTGGCGATCGACAGCGCCTCGTACAGGTGGTCGGACGTGGAGTACGTCTCCTGCGGGTCGGCGAAGTCGAGCCCGAGCGCCTTGTTGATCAGCTTCCAGCGCTGGAGGTCGTTCCAGTCCACCAGCGTGACCGCGATGCCCTCCTTGCCGGCCCGGCCGGTGCGGCCGATCCGGTGGACGTGGGTCTTCTCGTCCTCGGGGCACTCGTAGTTGACCACGTGGGTGACGTCGTCGATGTCGAGGCCGCGCGCCGCCACGTCGGTGGCGATGAGCACGTCGATCTTGCCGTGCCGGAACGCGCGCAGCGCACGTTCGCGCTGGCCCTGGCCGAGGTCGCCGTGCACGGCGGCGACGGCGAAGCCGCGCTGTGCCATGTCGGCGGCGAGCCTGTCGCAGGTGCGCTTGGTCTGGCAGAACACCATGGTCAGGCCACGGCCGTCGGCCTGCAGGAGGCGCGCGAGCACCTCGGGCTTGTCCATCTGGTGCGCCTGCCACACGAACTGCCGCACCTTGGGCTGCGCCTCGGACTCGGCGTGCGCCTCGGCCCTGACGTTCGTCGGACGGGTCAGGTACTTGCGCGACAGGGTCATGATCTCGCCCGGCATGGTCGCCGAGAAGAGCATGGTCTGGCGCTGCTCGGGCACCTTGGCGACGATCCGCTCGATGTCGGGCAGGAAGCCCAGGTCGAGCATGCGGTCGGCCTCGTCGAGCACGAGCACCGAGACCTGCGACAGGTCGAGGTGGCGCTGCTTGATCAGGTCGAGCATCCGGCCCGGCGTGCCGACGACGACGTCGACGCCGTCGCGCAGCGCCTCGATCTGCGGCTCGTAGGCACGGCCGCCGTACACCGACAGCACGCGCGAGCCGAGCTTGCCGCCCGCCAGCGTGAGGTCGTCGTGCACCTGGATGGCCAGCTCCCGGGTCGGTACCACGACGAGGCCCTGGGGGGCCTTGCCGCCGTGGGTGATCCGCTGGAGCAGCGGGATGCCGAACGCGAACGTCTTGCCCGTGCCGGTTCGCGCCTGGCCGATGATGTCCTGGCCCTCGAGCGCGATGGGCAGCGCGAGGGACTGGATCGGGAAGGGTGTGGTGATGCCCTCGGTCGCGAGGGCGTCGGCTATCTCGGGGATGACCCCGAGTTCGGTGAAGGTAGTCAGGGCTTCCAGCCTCCGTAGTAGGACGGCGGTCAAACACCCCGGAAGCACCGTGGGAGCGCGGCGCTGCAAAGGCCTTGGTTTCCGGCCGCGCGCTCGCGCGGGAGGGACCTGCCGTCGGTCTTCGTTTCGGCGTGGACCGCGTACGCGGGGTGGAGCCGACTCGCGGACTGTCGTTCCGGGGACTTGATTTCCGGGACTGTCCATGACGCTGAATCGGCGGGGCGCGCGGTCACACTCTGCAACACAGTGTACCTCTTGCCCCGCACTCCCCGCCATAGCAGAAAATCGCGTTGTCAGGACGGGGATTCGAGCCTCAACTAGCCCCTTGACCGGCGGGAAGGCCCGAGATGATCATCTCGGTGAGCAGCGCGAAGCTTTCCTCGGTCTTCTGCGGCAGTCCGAAGCCGCCCGAGGACTCGAGGACCGCGAACCCGTGGACCGCCGCGCGGACGCAGCGTGTCGCGTGGACGGCGTCCTCGCCCTCGAGGCCGCGTGAGCGCATCGCGGCGAAGAACACGTTCACCAGGCGTGCGGCGGCCTCGGCGATGGCGGGTTCCGGCTGCTGGATCATCGCGGCGTACCTGTGCGGGTTCTCTAGGACGTACTGACGGTAGGCGGCCATGAGCGCCCTGATCCCGTCGTCTCCCGAGCGGCCGAGCAGGACCTCGGTACCGCGCTCGGTCATCTCGTCCATGACGCGGACGGAGATCAGGACGCGCAGTTCCGCGAGGTTGCGCACGTGCTTGTACAGGGACGGGGTGGCGACGCCCGCCCGTCCCGCCACGGCCGCCAGGGTGAGCGCCGCGGGACCCTCCTCGTCGAGGAGGGCCATGGCGACGTCGACGACGGCGGCCGCGGACAGGCCGGCCCTAGGCAAGGGCGTGGGCCTTCAGGAAGCCCAGGACCGCCGCGTTGGTCTCGGCCGGGTGCTGGGCGTGCGGGTAGTGGCCTGAGCCTTCGATCATGACGGCCTCGCCGCGCGGCAGGATCCGGGCGAGGTCCTCGGCCTCGCCGCGCGGGCTGGTGAAGTCGGGGTCCATGGTGCCCATGATGACCAAGGCGGGGACGGCGACGCGAGGCAGGGCCGCGCCGGACTCGGCCGCGGAGGACGTCATCATCGCCGCGAAGGCCGCCATCCTCCCCGGTTCTGCCATCTTGGCCGTAAGCGCGCTCATCTGCGCCTCGTAGTCGGCGGGGCGGACGCCGGGGTAGGCGTGGTCGAGGTAGCGCCGCCACACCCGGACGCTGCGCAGCAGGGTGGCTCCCAGGATGAGGGTCATGCCCTTGACGAAGCGCCAGGAGACGTCGCGCAGGCGCATCGAGGGGGTGCGGGTGCCGGGGCCGATCTGGACGATCGCGGTGATCTCCTCGGGCCCTTCGACGGCGGCGAGGGCCGCGGAGCCCGCCGAGAAGGAGTGGCCGACGAGGATCGCGGGCCCGCCCAGGTGGCGGATGAGGGCAAGGAGGTCGGCGGCGGTGTCGGCGCGGGTATGGCTGGCGAATCCGGTGTCGGACTCTCCGTGCCCGCGCAGGTCCACTGACGCGACCCGGTAACCGGCCCCGAGCAGGGCGGCGCTGAGGTAGCGGAAGGCTTGTCGCCTGTCTCCGATGCCGTGGCTGAGCACGACAAGGGGCCCTTCTCCGGCGACCTCGTAGGAGATCCGTCCGCCTTCGACGTTCAGGTACTCGGTCATGCCCGCCTCCTTGGCTAATGTCTATAGCCATAAAGCTAAGCTGCTTAGCCAAGGGCGTCAACCCCCATCTAGGCCACACCGGTTCCGGATTTTCTGGACAATGGTCCCCGGCAAGATCCCTACACCCCCATCCGAGGACGACCATGAGCTGGCAGGCGCCCGGTTACGACGAGATCCGCGAACTGGGCAGCGGCGCCCACGGGCGGGTCGTTCTCGCGGTCGACAAGATGACCGGGGCATACCGGGCGATCAAGTACGTCACGCAGCGGCCCGAGCAGCTCAAGGCGGAGGCCGACATCCTCGCCTCGATCGAGGACCCCAACGTCGCCGAGGTCCACCAGGTCCTCGACGGGCCCGGCGAGGAGGCCGCGATCGTCATGGAGGCGGTCGAGGGCCACAGCCTGCGGGCCGTCCTGGACAAGCACGGCGCGCTCGAGCCCGTGGCGGCCCTGTACGTCCTCAAGGGCTCCCTGCTGGGCCTGGGGGCCGCGCACGCGGCGGGGATCGTCCACCGGGACTACAAGCCCGCCAACGTCATCGTGGGGCCGGACGGGGCAAGCAAGCTCGTCGACTTCGGGATCGCCGTCCCCGACGGGGAGACAGGACGCGCGGGAACCCCCTCCTACATGGCCCCCGAGCAGTGGACCGGCGGCCCGGCCTCGCCTGCGACCGACGTGTACGCCGCGACCTGCGTCTTCTTCGAGTGCATCGCGGGGATGAAGCCGTTCGACGCCTTCGACCTCGGCGACCTCCAGCAGCAGCACCAGAACAACGCCCCGCCCGTCGAGCGGGTGCCGCAGTACCTGCGCGAGCTCACCGTGCGCGGCCTCGCCAAGTTCCCCGCGCAGCGGCCCGTGGACGCCTTCGCGTTCGTCAAGCAGGTCGAGAAGGTCGCCCGCAAGGCGTACGGACGGCACTGGGAGCGGCGCGGCGCGGCGGCGCTCGCCACCGCGTCGGGGTTCGCCGGGGGGCTCGTCCTCGCCGCCCGCGTCGGGACGGCGACCGCCCGTCCGACGACCTTCGCCAGCCAGATCGGCAGCCGTGGCCTGCTCGGCAGGATCGGGGTCGTGCAGGCGTCGATCGTCACCGCCGCCGCGGTGATCGCGGGGGCCGCCGGGTTCATGGTGTATTCGGCGTCCGGCGAGGAGCCCGCACCCGAGCCCGAGCAGACGCTCGTGCAGGCGGGACCCCCGGTCAAGGCCAAGGTGGCGGTCGAGTTCGTCAAGGAGGACACCCCGACCGAACGGGTCACCGTGCCGACGGTCGTGGGGATCGCCGACCCGATCGTCGCCGAGAAGGTCAACGCGACGCTGCGCGAGCCGGTGGACCGCCACCTGGCCGAGGCGAGACCCCAGCGCGACGGCCAGGACGTCCTGGTCGTCGCGGCGAAGGTCGGCCTCCAGACCGAGGACCTGCTGTCGGTCGCCTACGAGTACACGATCGAGCCCGCCGACACCGCGGCGGGCAACTGGGCGAAGAACTTCTGGACCCGTTTCTCGGCCACCGTCGACCTGCGCAGCGGCGCGGCGATCGGGGCGCGGCAGATGTTCCCTGCGACGTCGCTGCCCGGCCTCAGCCAGAAGCTCACCGCGGCCGCCGACAAGCAGACCGCCGCCTGCTTCGCCGAAGCGCCCCTGCGCCTTGAGCAGGCGACCCTTGACGACGTGCTGCGGCCCGTCCTGCAGAGCAGGGGGATCAGGGCAGACCTGTACCTCGGCACCGAGGAGCACTCCCAGGCGTGCCGAGTGGTGTCGGTCAGGCTGTCCTACAAGGCCGTGGAGAACCTGATGACGCCCTGGGTGCGCGCCGCCGTCGTCCGCCGCTGACGCGGACTGCCCGCCCCCGGCCGGGGGCGGGCGGAGGTCAGGCGGGGTCGGTGGGGCGCGGGAAGCCGGAGATGCCGCGCCAGGCGAGCCGCGCGATCACGTTCTCGGCGGTCTCCTTGGGGATCGCCTTCTGCTGCGACAGCCAGTAGCGCGCGCTGACCTCGGCCATGCCGACGAGGCCGATGCCCAGCAGGTACGCCTCGTCGACCGACGCGCGGGTGTCCTCCTGGATCACCTTGGCGATCATCTCGGCGCACTTGTGGTTGGCGCGTTCTACCCGCGCGCGCACCTGGGCGACGTTGCGCAGGTCGGACTCGAACACCAGGCGGTAGGCTTCGCCGTCGCCCGCGACGAAGTCGTAGAACGCCTGCATGCTGGCCTGTACGCGCATCTTGTTGTCGGTGGTGGAGGCGAGCGCGTCGCGCACGGTCGTCACCAGGGCCTCGGCGTGCTCGTCGAGCAGCGCCAGGTAAAGCTCGAGCTTGCCGGGGAAGTGCTGGTAGAGCACGGGCTTGCTCACTCCGGCGCGCTCCGCGATCTCGTCCATCGCCGCGGCGTGGTATCCCTGCGCCACGAAGACCTCCTGGGCGGCGCCGAGCAGCTGCCGCCTGCGGGCCATCCGCGGCAGCCGGGTGCCCCGGGGTCGGGCGTCCGGAGTTGCGGTCACGACCATGCTCCTCTTGGTACTGGAACAAACTTGAGCGGCCCTGGGTGTGCCGCTGCCCAATCCCATCATCCTACGCGCCGGTAACCTTGCTGGTCACCTATCTGCAATGCTCGCGATGGTCTCCTGTGTCCCAGTGCCGTGCGCACTCCGCACGTCCCCCGAGCGACCCGGCCGCCAAAGCGTCAGGCCGAACGGTACTCGTCCTCGTCGATACCGACCTCCCTGCGCTGCTCATAGGAGTCGGCGGGGTCGGCCTCCATGGGGACCGGCTCCTCGAGCTCCTCCTCGTCCTGCCGTGCTTCGTCCTGGAGTTCGACCGCCTCGTCCTCGGGCGTCGCGTCGAAGATCTTCGGTTCCGGCATCGGTCCTCCTGCGTCGCTGACGGTCATCTCGCAAGCTCCCGGAGTGAGGGCTCTATGGCTTCACCGTACGTCGGAACCGCGCGGACCACGTCGGCCAGGGCCGCCACCGGCAGCTCCGCCCTGATGGCCAGGGCGATCTCGGCCATCCAGTCCGGCGCTCCCGGCCCCACGGCGGCCGCTCCGGCCAGCACCCCGCGCCTGGCGTCGGCGTACAGTTCCACCCTTCCCACCACACCCGGGGACAATGCCGCCCGAACCGTGGCGGAAAGATCGCGTCCCGCCGTCGTCAGGGCCTCCGACGGGGCCGCGCCGGCCGCCCACACCGGAGGACTCGTCTGGACGGTCCTGGGCAGCGCCCGGTAGTCGGCGGTGCGCTCCATGCCGAGCAGGTTGTCCAGGACGACCCGGGACTGCTCGAGTGAGGCGTGCCGGTGCCCGGTGACGCTGCCCGCCGCCCACACGCCCTCCAGGACCCGGCAGCGCTCGTCGGCCTCAAGGGTGGTCGCCCCGAGGTGCTCGAGGCCCAGGCCGGTCGCACGGGGCCGTCTGCCGGCCGCCAGCAGCAGCCGGTCGGCGTACAGGTCGGTGCCGTCCGACAGCAGCAGCCGCACCCCGAGGTCGGTCAGCTCGGCCTGCGCGGGCCGGACGTCGGTGCGCACCCGCACCCCCGTGCGGCGAAGGATCTCGGCCAAGAGCTCCCCGGTGAAGGGGGCCTCGCGCGGCAGGAGCCGTGGCTCGTCGGTCACCAGGGTGACGTGGCTGCCGTAGGTGGCGTAGATCTGAGCCAGCTCACAGCCTTCCGGGTCGTCGCCGAGCACCACCAGACGACGGGGGACGCCGAAGCCGCCCAGCGCCTCGGCCGTGGTCCAGGTGGGCACGTCGAGCAGGCCAGGCACGACCGGCAGCAGCGGTTCGCTGCCGGTGGCGATCACCAGGTCGCGGCAGCCGTGCGCGGCGGCGTCCTCCGGCCCGAAGACCTTCACCAGGCCCGGTCCGGCGATCTGGCCGATGCCCTCAAGGACCGTCACGCCGGCCGGCATGCGCGGCGGATGGCCCGCGAGGTCCCGCAGCGCCACCGCCTGCCGCCAGGCGTCGCCCCGCTCGGCCGCCTGCTGGAGCGCCGCGCAGCGCTCACGGATGCGGTCGCCGCCGACGGCGCGGCACTCCACGAGGCCGACCGCGCGGCCCGCGTCGGCAAGCCCGGCGGCGATGCGGGAGCCGGAGGTGCCGCCGCCGAGCACGATCACGTCGAAGTCCATGCCGCAATGGTGGCGGAGCGTGACGGCTCGTGCGCGGGTTTTCCACAACAGCGGGTGTGTTCGCGCGGTCGCTCAGCCCTGCACCAGCGGCGCGAGGAGATCGCCCATCTCGGCGACCCTGACCAGGACGTCTTCCGCGGTGAAAGGCAGGGGCTCGCCCTTCTCCACCTCCTCCCAGGTGAGCGGAGTGGAGACGCGCGGTTCCGGCGCGGCGCGCAGCGAGTAGGGCGCGACCGTCGTCTTTGCCGGGTTGTTCTGTGACCAGTCCACGAACACCTTGCCTCCGCGCAGGCTCTTGTCCATCCGGCTGACCACGTACTTCGGGTGCTCCTTGGCGAGGCGTTCGGCCGCCCGCTTCGCGTACGCGCTTGTGTCGTCCACCTGCCTGTCCTTCACGGGGACGTACAGGTGCAGGCCCTTCTTGCCGCTGTTCTTCGGATAAGCGTCCAGGCCGTCTTCGGCGAGGACGTCGCGCAGTAGGAGGCCGACCTCGCAGCAGGCCGAGAACGTCGCGGGCTCGCCAGGGTCGAGGTCGAAGACCATCAGGTCGGTCCTGCGGCCGATCCGCCACTGCGGGACGTGCAGTTCGAGCGCGGCGAGGTTCGCGCACCACACGAGCGTCGCCAGGTCGTCGATGACCACGAACTCGACGGACTCGTTGCGGCCGCCCGGCGTCTGCACAGTCTCGGTCCGCACCCACTCGGGGGTGCCTCGCGGCGCGTTCTTCTCGAAGAAGCGCAGGCCGTCCACGCCCTCGGGGAAACGCAGCCGGGTGGCGACCCTGTCGCGCAGATGGGGGAGCAGGACAGGGGCGATCCGCGTGTAGTAGTCGATCACCTCGCCTTTGGTGAAGTGCGGGTAGAGCGGCTTGTCGAGGTTCGACAAAGACAGCTTCCTGCCTTCGATGGTGACCTGGACCTTGTTCTGGGCGTCACTCACGGATGACCTCTCCGGGGCTCTTGTCCGAGCGCAGGCCGCGCCAGGACGGGTGGCGCAGGCGCCCGTCGGGCGTCCACTCGGTGAAGGCGACCTCCCCGACCAGCAGAGGCTCGACCCAGTGGGCGTCCTTGGCGACCGTGCGAGGTATCTCCCCGTGGCACGGGGACGTGGAGCGCTCCAGGGGCTTGAGCAGCAGGGCGAGTTCGTCAAGGAAGTCGTCAGAGAAGCCGGTGCCTACGTGCCCGGCGAAGCGCAGTTCCCCGTCGATGTGCACGCCGCACAGCAGGGAGCCGACCGCGCCGAACCTGCGGCCCTGCCCGGGACGCCATCCGACGATGACGACCTCCTGCGTCCGCAGGTTCTTGATCTTGATCCAGGCCGAGCTGCGGCGTCCGGGGGTGTAGCGCGAGTCGAGCCGCTTGGCCACGAGCCCCTCGAGGCTCTCCTCGGCCGTGTAGGCGAGCAGCTCGTCCACCTGCTCACGGTCCTCGGCGAGCAGGTGCGGAGGGACCTCCACGGGCCCCGCGGCGAGCTCCAGGTCCTCGAGGGCGGCGCGCCGCAGCCGGTAGGGGACGTCGAGGAGCGACCGGTCGTCGAGGCGCAGGAGGTCGAACACGACGTAGCGCACCGGCACGGCCCGGACCAGGGCCGCGGTGGGCGCGCGCACGTGCATCCGGCGTTGCAGGCGGGCGAAGGAGGGCTTGCCGCCCTCGAAGGCGACGATCTCGCCGTCGAGGACCGCGTCGTGCCCTGGCAGGAGGTCGGCGAGCGCGCCGAGCTCCGGATACGAGGCGGTGATCGGGGTGCCCCGGCGGCCGAAGATCAGGGCCCGGCCGCCCTCGACACGGCTGATGGCGCGCACGCCGTCCCACTTGAGCTCCAGGGCCCAGTGGTCGAGGTCGTCGGGCATCTCCCCGGGGGTGGCCAGCATGGGCTCCAGCACATCCACGGGGATGTTCGTACCCAACTGCCCGAATCGAACGCCTTACTGTGGGTAGGTGCCCGTTATGCGGAGTATCTGGAAGGGCGCCATCTCCTTCGGGCTGGTCACCATCCCGGTGAAGCTGTATTCGGCAACCGAGCAGCGTGACGTCGCCTTCCACCAGGTGCACCGCCAGGACGGCGGCCGGATCAAGTACAAGCGGGTCTGCCAGATAGACGGCGAAGAGGTGCCGTATGCGGACATCGCCAAAGGCTTCGAGCTGCCTTCCGGCGAGATGGTCGTGCTGACGGACGAGGACTTCAAGGACCTCCCCCTGACGACGTCGCGGCGCATCGACGTCCTCCAGTTCACCCCCATCGACCAGGTGGACCCGATCTACTTCAACAAGAGCTACTACCTGGAACCCGACGGCCTGGGCGCGAAGCCGTACGTGCTGTTGAGGGACGCGCTCGAAGGGTCGGGACAGGTCGCCGTCGTCAAGGTGGCGCTGCGTTCCCGCGAGGCCCTGGCGACCCTGCGCGTGCGTGACGGCGTGTTCGTCCTGGAGACGATGCTGTGGCCCGACGAGGTGCGCGCGGCGGAGTTCCCCTTCAAGGAGGAGGACATCGAGGTACGGCCGCAGGAGCTGAAGATGGCGTCGTCGCTGATCGACTCGATGCAGGCCGATTTCGACCCCTCGGAGTACAAGGACGCCTACCGCGAGGCGTTGCAGGCCGTGATCGACGCCAAGGCCGAGGGGCGCGAGGTCGTCCAGCCTGAGGCCCCGTCGGAGGAGCCCGCGGCCACCGATCTGCTCGCCGCCCTGCGCGCGAGCGTCGAGGCGGCGAAGAAGAGCCGCACGGAGGGCGGGACGAAGACGGCGGCCAAGAAGCCTTCTACGCAGAAGCCCGCGACGCGTAAGCCGCCCCGCCGCAAGTCCGCGTAAGGGCTTGTCATCCCGGGGCCGTCGTTACGCCGGGTTCGTCATGTCGAGGCCGAGGCGCTCGCCGACCTCGCGGAGCATCAGCTCGAAGAAGGGCTCGGGGTCGGTGAGCGCGAAGTCGAGGTGGCCGAACACCTCGAGGCTCACCGCGCCGTGCAGGCGCACCCAGCACTGCAGGAAGACGAGGATGCAGCCGAGCGGCAGGTCGAGGCCGAGCCTGTCGCGGTAGGCGGCGAGCTGTTCGCGCACGTCATCGTCGATCTCGGCGTCGGCGGGCACCGGGAACGGCAGCTTGGCCCACAGCTCCTGGAACAGCTCGAGGAACGTGAGGCCGAAGCGGCGGCCGCACTCGGAGGCGAAGTCCTCCTGCTCCTCCTGGCCGAACCCGGGCAGCGGCGTGCCGAACAGCAGCGCGTACTCGCGCCGGTGGTCGTGCGCCCAGGTGCGGAACTCGCGGCACGCCGCCCGGAACTTGGCGGCCATGTCGTGTTCCGGGGCCGCGTGCAGGCCGCTGTGCAGCGCGTCGGTCAGGTCGTTGAACAGATCGCCCACCACATGCCGCAGCAGCTGGCCGTGGCTCGGGAAGTAGCGGTAGAGCGCCGGCGCGGTCATGCCCATCTCCCGCGCTATGGCACGCAGCGTGACGGCTTCGCTACCTTCCTGCACGAGCAGTCGTCGGGCGGTCTCGGTGATCTCCATGATCGTGGCGGCCCGGACGCGCTCCCGCCTGCCGAGATTCATCTTTCTTCCGCTCCCTGTGGCCTGGATCGCACTTGACCGTACCTCAGGGAGCTGCGATGTTAACACCGTATGCGCCGTTAACGGCGTTAGCAAACGTGACTAGTGGTCGCGAAAGTAGAGGGGATTAGCAGGATGTTCGAGACCTGGGGGCGGCTGCTCTACCGGCGCCGCAAGCCCATCCTCTGGCTCTCCCTAGCCGTCGTCCTGTTCTTCGGGGGATGGGGAACCGGAGTCTTCGGGGGACTGACCACCGCAGGCGGCTTTGACACGCCGAGCAGTGAGAGCCACAAGGCGGCGACCCTGCTTGAGGACACGTTCGGGCGCGCGGAGCCCGACATCGTCGTGCTCTACGAGGGAGCTCCCGCAGACGTCGCCACCGAAGCCGCCGTAACGCTCTCCCTGGACAAGCTGCCCAAGGACAAGGTCGCTTCGGTCGCCACCTACTGGAGCACCGGATCGCCGCAGTTCGTCAGCGAAGACAAGAACTCCACTTACGCCGTCATCACCCTGTCGGGACAGACCCCGCAGGAGAGGACCGACCAGTACACCGCGCTAGAACCCCTCCTCCGCGAGGCCGGAGGGCTGACCGTCAAGCTCGGCGGCCAGATAGCCGTGGAGAACGCGATCAACACGCGCGTCTCCAGCGACATCGCCCGTGTGGACGCCATATCCCTGCCGATCCTGCTCGTCCTCCTGCTCGTCATCTTCGGCGGCGTCGTCGCGGCCTCCCTTCCCCTCGTCATAGGCGGCATCGCCATCCTCGGCTCCTTCACCGCCCTGCACGTCCTCACCTACCTCACCGACGTCTCCACGTTCTCCATCTCCATCACCACGTTCCTCGGCCTCGGCCTGGCCATCGACTACGGGCTGTTCATGGTCTGGCGCTTCCGCGAGGAACTCGCCCGCGCCGACGGCGACGTCGAGACGGCCACCGCGCGGACCATGACGACCGCGGGCCGTACCGTCATCGTCTCGGGCGTCACCGTCGCGGTCTCCCTCGCCGGGCTCCTTGTCTTCGAGCAGAACTTCCTGCGGTCCATGGGCATGGGCGGTATCGGCACCGTCGTCGTCGCGATGCTCGCCGCGGTGGTCGTCCTGCCCGCCCTCATGGCGGTGCTCGGCCCGCGCGTCAACGGTCGGCGGGCCCGGCGCGCGAAGGCGGGCTCGGGCGAGCGCTGGCGCAGGCTCGCCGATGCCGTGATGCGGCGGCCCCTGCTCGTCGCGGTGCCGATCGTCGTGCTGCTGCTGGCCCTCGGCTCGCCGTTCCTGCGCATCGCCTGGGGCGGCGTCGACACGAGGGTGCTGCCCGAGGGGACCGAGAGCAGGGTCGTCACCGAGACGCTCCAGGCCGGCTTCGCGGGCGGCGGCGTCAACCCCGTCGAGGTGGCCGTCCAGGGCGCGGACGAGGCTTCCGCGCGGTCCTACCTGACGGCCCTCACCGGGGTGCCCGGCGTCACGGGAGGCCAGGTCGTGGGGACGTCGGGAGACGTCACCCACCTCCGGCTCACGTACGCCGCCGAGCCGTACTCCGACCAGGCGCGCGACCTGGTCGAACGGGTAAGAGAAGTCCCGGCTCCCGGCACGACGTACGTGGGAGGCGTGTCGGCGACCCTTGACGACCAGTTGACGAGCCTCGCCGAACGGCTCCCCCTCCTCGCCGGAATCGTCGGCACGGCGACGTTCGTGCTTCTGTTCCTCGCCTTCGGGTCGATCCTCCTGCCCCTCAAGGCGATCCTCATGAACCTGCTGTCACTGACCGCGACCTTCGGCGCGATCGTCTGGATCTTCCAGGACGGGAACCTGTCCGGGCTGCTGGACTTCACCGTCACCGGCGACATAGCCCCCGCGATGCCGATCCTCATGCTCGCGCTGCTGTTCGGCATCTCCATGGACTACGAGGTGTTCCTCCTGTCGCGCATCCGCGAACAGTACGACCTCACCGGAGACAACACGCTCGCTGTCGCGACCGGCCTCCAGCGCACGGGGTCGATCATCACCACCGCGGCGCTGCTGTTCATCGTCGTCGTCGCCGCGTTCGCCACCTCCGGCATCACGTTCATGAAGCTCACCGGCGTCGGCATGGTCATCGCGATCGTGGTCGACGCGACGGTCATCAGGGCGCTGCTCGTCCCCGCGACGATGCGGCTGCTCGGGGCGGCGAACTGGTGGGTGCCCAAGCCGCTCGCCGGGATCTACCGCAGGTACGGCATCCGGGAGGAGGGCGAGCCCGTCCCCGTTCGGGAGCCTGCGCCGGTCTGAGGCGTCAGGGCGTGGCGGCGGCGTCCGGGGAGGCGGGCGCCGTCGTCGCGGGCGCGGCCGGGCCCGTGGGCGCCGGGCGCCGGTGGGGGCCTGGCCTGCGGGCGCGGGGGACTGGGCGAGGGCGTCGGGCGTCGTGGCGCGGAACGCCTCGGCCACCTTCGTCACGAGGTGCTCGGCGGTCTCGATGCCGTAGCCGTGCGACGGGTTGTGCTTGGTCATGACCGCGACGAGCAGGTCGTGGCCGTGGCCCTCGATCCTGCCCACGCTGTTGACGGCCCAGCGGTCCCCGTCGCGCTCGTGCGTCATCCAGCCGTTCTTGACGTACAGCGCGTCGCCTTCCAACGCGCCTGCCTCAAGACCCCAACGCTGGTCCTCCTGCACCGCGCCCATCTGCTCGAGGACGAACGCCCTGCCCTTCTCGTCAAGGGGGCCGGTGAACAGGCGCTGGAGCAGCCTGACGCGGTCGGCGGGGGTCGTCGTGGTGAGGCTCCAGCACAGCAGGTCGAGGCACGAGGCGTCGATCGCGGTGGTGTCCTTCAGGCCGAAGCGCTTGCCCGCCGCGTTCACGCCGGTCGCGCTCCCGGCCCGCACGAACGAGCGGTCCGCCGCCTCGTTGTCGGACTCGCGGAGCATGATCTTGAGGTCGTCGCGCTCGGCGGACGACAGGGCGTCGCCCGCCTTCTGGCGGCGCAGCAGCAGCGTCATGGCGATGTCGAGCTTGGCGACGCTCGCGGTCACGAACTCCTCGCCGGACCGGAACGCGTAGGACTGGCCGGTCACCCTGTCGACGACCATGACCCCGGCGGCGCTGGCCCGTCCGGACAGGTACTTCTTGAAGTCCGCGTCCAGCGCGCGTGAGTCGAGCTTGAGCGGCGGGGGCGGCGTCGTCACCGCGAGGGTCGGCGCGGCGGAGGAAGCGCCGGGCGCGGCGCGCTCCGGCGCGGGCCGTCCGCAGCCCGCGGCGAGCGCGAGGACGAGCAGCGCGGCGGTCGCGCGGCGGGCTGTGATCATGATCGCCTATCTCGCCGTTCGGGCGGGGAGCCCGCTCACCCGCCCTCGGGGAGCGGGCCGTGCCACCGGGCCCCGCGCAGGTCAACGCGGTCTTCCCCGCGCAGCGGGGTGCCCTCACGAGAGTACTCGGCCAACGCGCGCCGCTCGTGACCCGGCAGCAGGCGTCCGTCGGCGCGGACCACCCGCCACCACGCCACCGCGCCGCCGGACGTCGCCATGACGCGGCCGACCTGCCTCGGCCCGCCCGCGCCCAGGTACTCCGCGACGTCGCCGTAGGTCATGACGCGCCCGGGCGGGATGCGGTCGACCAGATCCAGGACCAGATCGGCATAGGACGGGGCGGCCGGGCCGTCCTCGTCGCCCCCGCGCCGGTCGTCCACGTGTTCGGACATTCTCCGATCCTTCCACGTCAGCGGCCGGGCGGGCGAAAAATCTGGGCGGCGGAAAGTACTTGACGATGTGGAAAGTGGAATGTACTTTCCTAAGTGGAAAGTAGTTGCGGTGCCCGCGGGCGCCGCCCCCCCAGGAGGTATGTGATGAGCGGGATCTCCCCGGAAGAGGCGCTGGCCCAGATCGGGCGCACGCAGCAGAACGCCTACACCAGGCAGCAGCTGCCGCTGTGGTACCCGGCGGGTTTCGCGGCGCTGATGACGCTCAGCCAGATCGGCCTGGACGACGAGTTCGGCTGGCGCTTCTTCGTCCTGGGCATCGGCGGGCTCGCCGCGATGGGCGCGCTGGTGTCCTTGCTGCTCAACCGGTGGGCCAAGGTGCGCTGGACCAAGGAGACCTGGACCCCGAGCGCGTCGATCACCTACGTCGTCTGGCTGCTCGCCGCGGCGGGCCTCGCCCTGGGCGCGCACTTCCTGGTGTTCGACGGCTTGGCCGAGCCGGGCCGCAAGCTCGCGGCGGGCGCGGTGGCCGTGGTGTACCTGCTGGCCACCACCCGGCCCGCCGAAGCCCTCATCATCCGGCTCAGCAAGGCGAAGGTGGTCTCATGAGCGCGCTCGACCCGGTGATCCACGCACCCGTCAGGCTGCAGATCATGTCCGTGCTCGCCGCGGCGCAGGAGGCCGAGTTCTCCTTCGTCCGGGAATCCGTCGAAGTCAGCGACTCGGTGCTGTCCAGGCAGGCGGCGGCCCTGGAGAACGCGGGCTATGTCGTCATCCGCAAGGGGCACGTCGGCAAACGGCCGCGCACCTGGCTGTCCCTCACCCCGGAGGGGCGCACGGCCTTCCGCGACTATGTGTCGGAGCTCCAGCGGATCGTCGGGCAGCCGCTGCCCGCCGCGCAGGACGGCGTCCCCTGAAGAGAGCTCGCGTGCGGGTGGCTGAGAATGCGAAGAGCCCTGCGGGAAGTACTCCCGCAGGGCTCTGTCACCTCGCCTTTGTCGGTGGCCGCGTCGGCTGCTTCATCGGCCGCCGGATGGGCCACCGGGTGGGCGCGGCGGTCGAGGCCGCGCCCGGGGCCGTCAGTAGGACGGCAGGCTCGGGTCGATCTGGCGCACCCAGGCGAGCACACCGCCGCCGACGTGCACGGCGTCGGCGAAGCCCGCGTTCTTCACCACGGCCAGCGCCTCGGCCGAGCGCACACCCGACTTGCAGTGCAGCACGATCTTCCGGTCCTGGGGCAGCTTCTCCAGCGCGTTGCCGTTGAGGAACTCGCCCTTGGGGATCAGCGTCGCACCCGGGATGTTGACGATCTCGTACTCGTTCGGTTCGCGCACGTCGACGAGGAAGATCTTCTCGTCGGCGTCCTGCCAGGACTTGAGCTCCTGCACCGTGATGGTGGAGTCCTGCGCCGCGTCGGCCGCCTCCACCGAGACCGCGCCGCAGAACGCCTCGTAGTCCTCGAGCAGCTCGGTGATCGTGGCGTTCTCACCGCACAGCGGGCACTCGGGGTCCTTGCGGACCTTCACCGAGCGGTACGTCATCTCCAGTGCGTCGTAGATCATCAGCCGGCCGACCAGCGGCTCGCCGATGCCCGCCAGCAGCTTGATCGCCTCGTTCACCTGGATCGAGCCGATCGAGGCGCACAGCACGCCGAGCACGCCGCCCTCGGCGCACGAGGGCACCATGCCGGGGGGCGGGGGCTCGGGGTACAGGCAGCGGTAGCACGGGCCGTGCTCGGCCCAGAACACGCTCGCCTGGCCGTCGAAGCGGTAGATCGAGCCCCACACATAGGGCTTGCCGAGCAGCACCGCGGCGTCGTTGACCATGTAGCGGGTCGCGAAGTTGTCGGTGCCGTCGACGATCAGGTCGTACTGGGCGAAGATCTCCAGCACGTTGTCGCGGTCGAGCGCGGTGTTGTGCACCACGAGCTCGATCAGCGGGTTGATCTCGCGGACGGTCGCCGCCGCGGACTCGGCCTTGGGCAGGCCGAGCGTGGCCTGGCGGTGGATGATCTGCCGCTGGAGGTTGGATTCGTCGACGATGTCGAAGTCGATGATGCCCAGCGTGCCGATGCCGGCGGCCGCGAGGTACATGAGCGCGGGCGAGCCGAGGCCGCCGGCGCCGACGACCAGCACCTTGGCGTTCTTCAGGCGCTTCTGCCCGGTCATCCCCACATCGGGGATGATGAGGTGCCGCGAATAGCGGTTCACCTCGTCACGGGTCAGGTCGGCCGCAGGCTCGACCAGCGGTGGCAGGGACACGTTTCACTCCAATGCCGGGATGGGGCGCGCTGTTCGTCCTGGCATAACCGAGGCATGGGCCGGGACATTCCCAATCTACCGGTGGGGCGCGGCGGCCCCTCCGAGCAGGGCCGCGCCGAGCAGCCCGGCCCGGTCGCCGAGGGAGGCGCGCACGATCTCCACGGGCCGGTGGTAGGTGGTGCGGGCGGTCACCAGGTCGCGCAGCGGGCTCAGCAGGGTCTCGCCGCTCTGCGCGAGCCCGCCGCCGATGACCACGCGCGCCGGGGCGCAGATCGTCATGTAGGCGAGGATCGCGGTGGCCAGCGCCTCGACCGCGTCGGTCCAGACGCCGAGCGCGGTCGGCTCGCACGCCTCGACCAGCGCGGCGACCTCGTGCGCCGCGGTCCTGGCGCCCGCGCGCTCGGAGTAGCGGCGGCCGACGGCCGAGGCGGAGGCGACGGTCTCCAGGCAGCCGCGCGAGCCGCAGCCGCACGGGTAGCCGCCGGGGTCGATGAGCATGTGGCCGATCTCGCCGCCGTAGCCGCCGCCGCTGAACGGGCGTCCCTCGAGGATCATCGCGCCCGCGATGCCGGTGCCCAGGGCGAGGAAGAGCAGGTCGCTCTCGCCCTTGCCTGCGCCGAGCACGGACTCCGCGAGGCCGCCAGCGCGCACGTCGTGGCCGATCTCGACGGGCATGTCGGTGTGGGCGGTGAGGTGGTCGCGCAGCGGGAAGTCGGTCCAGCCGATGTTGGCCGAGGAGCGCACCACGCCCTCGGCCTCGTCGATGATGCCGGGGATCACCACGCCCGCGCCGGTGGGGCGCAGGCCGTGCTCGGCGGCCTGCCCGCGCAGGTCGCGGACCGCGCCCACGATCCGGTCGGTCACCGCGGCGGGGCCGTCCGCCCGGCCGGTGTCGTACAGCCGTTCGGCGATGATGCGCGCGTCCGGCCCGACGAGCCCGGCTTTCATCCGCGTGCCGCCCACGTCAAGCGCGACCACGCACGACTCACGCGACTCCGGCATGCAGGACTCTCCCCTCGCTTGTGGGGCGAACCGCCCCCGGCGCATCATGCCCTGTCCCCGATGACGGCCGGTAATCGGAGCTGCCGTGGGCCGCCTCGCCGGGCAGGTGGGCGGTTCATATCCCCGATCCAGAAGGGAAGATCCGGCGTCGTAAGGGGGTGAGACGCCCAGGTCGGATGTTTCCGGATGGCGGCCCAATACCGATGGGTTGGTGCGATCATGCGTCCTAGCCTCGGGGAGGAGAGTGCGATGACGGACGGGGTGGTTCTCGGCGGCCGGTACCGGCTCGGCGAGCAGATCGGCAAGGGCGGGATGGGCCAGGTCTTCAAGGCCGTGGACACCCGGTTGGAGCGCGAGGTCGCGGTCAAGGTGCTGCCGCAGGCCCCCGACCAGGACTCGGTGGGCGTCGCGAGGTTCCTGCGCGAGGCGCGGCTGGCGGCCACGCTCCAGCACCCGGGCATCACCGTCGTGCACGACATCGACGTCGACGACAACGTGCTCTACCTGGTCATGGAGCTGCTGAACGGGCGCGACCTGCACAAGCTGCTTGAGTCGCGGCCCGGCGGGCTGCCCCTCGACCAGGCCGTCGACCTCGCCGTCCAGATCACCGACGCGCTCGGCGCGGCGCACGCCAGGGGCGTGGTGCACCGCGACCTCAAGCCCGCGAACGTGATGATCGTGGAGGGCGGCCGCGCGAAGCTGTGCGACTTCGGCATCGCCAAGCACCTGTCGTCGGCGACCGGGCTCACCGGCAGCGGCGTCCTCGGCACGCCCGTCTACATGGCCCCGGAGCAGTTCCTCGGCCGTGAGATCGACGCGCGCACCGACATCTACCTGCTCGGCGGCATGTTCCACGAGCTGTTCTGCGGCAAGCCGCCCTTCCCGATCGACGAGGGGCTCGAGGAACTCGTCCAGGGGCACCTCAGGTACCAGCCGAAGGGGCCGCGCCACCACAACTCCGCGGTGCCGCACGAGGTCGACCGCATCGTCCTCGACATGCTCGCCAAGGACCCCGCCGAGCGGCCCGCCGACGCCGCCGAGATCGTCCGGCGGTTGAAGGCGCTCGGGCCTGTCCAGGCGGGCCCGCCGAACGCGGGTCCGGCCGCGCACCACGCGGTGGCCGCGCCGTCCGTGCCCTCGCTGCCTTCCATGCCGCCCGTGCCCTCGGGGCCGTCGACGCCGCCGGCCCCGTCGTTCCCGCAGATCTCCTCGCACACGCCGCCGCCCTCGCCCTCGGCCGAGTACGACCAGCTGCACAGCCGCGCCGCGCGCTACTGCCACGAGGGTCGGCACGTTGAGGCGATCGGCGCGGCCGAGCAGGCGTCCAACGGGCGCGCCCAGCTGCTCGGCCCCGAGCATCCCGACACGCTGAGCAGCAGGAACATCCTCGCGTCCGCGCTCTACCTTGCCGGGCGGGGGCAGGAGGCCGAGGCCGTCGCGCGGACCGTCGCCCAGGCGCGCGCCCGCGTCTTCGGCAACGAGCACCCGCGCACGCTGCGCAGCTGGCTGCTCGTCGCGAAGATCCTCTACACGGTCGGGCGGCCGCTCGAGGCGCTGCCGATCGCCCAGGGCGTCGCGCGCGACCGGGGCCGCATCTTCGGCCCGGAGAACGCCGAGACCCAGGAGGCGCGCAACACCGAGGGCTGGGCGCTGCACGCGCTGGGCCGCCACCCCGAGTCCCTCGGCGTCGCGTTCGACACCGCGACGGCAAGGGGCAGGCTGCTCGGCAACGAGCACCCCGACACTCTGGAGACCCGGCTCCTGCTCGGCCTCGCCAACCAGGCGGTCGGCCAGTTCCCCCGTGCGCACGCGATCGCGACCGCGCTCAAGACCGACTGCCACAAGGTCCTCGGCCCCGCCCACCCCCTGACCGCCCGCGCTGAGTCCCTATGGACCTCCCTCAACACCCCCACCCCAACCCCCTACTACCGCTGACCCCCCACCCCACCACCCCGCACCCCTCCCACCCGAAACACGGCCAGCGGCCCAGAACAACGCACACTCCTGCCCCCGGCCCGGAACCCGGGCGGCGGGGCCGAGCGCGCCGCGCTGCCGCGCCTGGCCTGGAACCCGGGCGGCGGGGCCGAGTGCGCCGCGCTGCCGCGCCTGGCCCGGAACACGGGCGGCGAGGACGAGTTCGCCGCGCTGCCGCGTCCGGCCCGGAACCCGAGTGGCGGGGCCGGGCGACGCGCACTCTGCCGCGTCCGGCCCGGAACGCGGGCGGTGTGCCGGGTGTGACGCGCTCTGCCGCGTTCGGTCGGGAACGCGGTGGTGGGGATGGGTGTGATGCGCGCTGCCGCGTTCGGTTAGGAACGCGAGAGGTCGGGGCGGGTGTGACGCATGCCGCCGTGCCCGTCCTGCTGAGCGCGAGAGGTCGGGGCGGGTGTGACGCATGCCGCCGTGTGCGTCCTGTGGAACGTGGGAGGTCGGGGTGGGTGTGATGCGGGACGCTATGCGCTGGCTGGGGTGGGTGTGATGTGTGGCGTCGCGCCTGGCCCGGAGGGCGGGTGGACGGGTGGGGTCGGCTTGGGGGCGTGTGTGGCGGGGTCGTTGGGGTGTTGGGTGGGGTGCTTCTGTCCGGGGGGGCTGCGGGGTTTTTCGTGGTGAAGGTCGGCTCGTCTGTGCACATTGGCCAAATGAGGGTGGATCTTCTGCTTGAGTTTCCAGGGTGGTCTCCTCTCCCTACCGGCTCGTGCGTCGCGGTGGTCCCGACGCCGGTCGGGCACGGTCGGAGGCGCCCGCGCTCGACGCGGCGCAGCGCGCGGTCGTCGCCCATGCCGGTGGGCCGCTGCTTGTCCTGGCCGGACCGGGCACCGGCAAGACCACGACGATCGTCGAGGCCGTCGTGGACCGGATCGAGCGGCGCGGCGTCGACCCCGAGCGGATTCTCGTCCTCACCTTCAGCCGCCGCGCCGCCGAGGAGCTGCGGCAGCGGATCACCGGCCGGCTCGGCGTCACCACCCGCTCGCCGCTCGCCCTGACCTTCCACTCCTACGCGTGGGCGCTGCTGCGCCGTCAGGCGGTGCTTGACGACGTCGAGCCGCCGCGCCTGCTCACCGGCCCCGAGCAGCTGCTCGAAGTGCGCAGGCTGCTGGAAGGCGAGGTCGACGACGGCGCGAAGGGCTGGTCGGACAGGCTGCTGCCCGCCCTGAACACCAGGGGTTTCGCCGAGGAGCTGCGCGACTTCGTCTCCCGCGCCCAGGAACGCGGCATCGACCCCGACAGGCTGTACGAGCTCGGCATCGAGAACGGCCGCGACGACTGGACGGCGATCGCCGGGTTCATGGTCCGCTACGACCAGCGGTTCGCGCTCGACCCCGTCCAGTCCTACGACTACGCCGAGATCATCCGCGAAGCCGCAGGGCTGCTCACCCACGACGAGGACGTCCGGCGCAGCGAACGCGCCGCCTACGACGCCGTCTTCGTGGACGAGTACCAGGACACCGACCCCGCGCAGGAGGCTCTGCTCCAAGGGCTCGCCGGAGGGGGCCGCGACCTGGTGGCCGTCGGAGACCCCGACCAGTCCATCTACGCCTTCCGGGGGGCCGACGTGCGCGGCATCCTCGACTTCCCCGTCCGCTTCCCGCGCCGCGACGGCTCTCCCGCGCCCGTCATGCCGCTGAAGGTCTCGCGGCGGATGCCGGACAAGCTCCTCGAGGCGAGCCGCCGCGTCGCCCGCCGCCTCCCCGGCCCGGCCGAGCACCGCGCGCTCGTCCCCGCCGAGGAGTCGCCCGAGGGGGCGTCGGAAGGCGAGGCGCACCCCGGCGAGGTGCGCGTCGTCGTCGCCGACGGGGCGAGCCAGGAGGCCGCCGTCGTCGCCGACGAGCTGCGGCGCGCGCACCTGCTCGAAGGGGTCCCGTGGTCGCGGTGCGCGGTGCTGGTCAGGGGCGCGCACCAGGTCGCGGGCCTGCGCAGGGCCCTGCTCCAGTCGGGCGTGCCGGTCAGCGCGTCGCCCGAGGACGTGCCGCTCTACAACGAGCCCGCAGTGCGGCCGCTGCTCCTTGTGCTCAGAGCGGCGCTGCGGCCCGGCCACCTCACCGAGCGGGTCGCCGACGAACTGCTCACCGGCCCGCTCGGCGGCGCGGACGCCCTCGGCATGCGAAGACTGCGCCGCGCCCTGCGCGATCTCGAGGAGCTCGCCCACGGCACCCGCAGTAGCGCTGAGCTGCTGGTCGCGGCGCTTGAGGACGCCCGCGAGCTGATCTTCGTACACGAGAAGGTCAGGGCCCCGGCCGAGCGCGTCGCCGCGCTGATCCAGACCGCGCGCGAGACCGGCGGCACCGCGGAGGACGTCCTGTGGGCGGTGTGGGAGCAGTCGGGCCTGGCCGAACGCTGGCTCGCCGAGAGCCAGCGCGGCGGCGCGCGGGGCGCGGCGGCCGACCGTGACCTCGACGCCGTCGTCGCGCTGTTCGACCGGGCCGCGAGGTTCGTGGACCGGCTGCCCAAGGGCGGCCCGCTCGTCTTCGTGGAGGACCTGGCCGAGCAGGAGATCGCCGGAGAGACCCTCGCCGAGCGCGCCCCGGACGGTGAGACCGTCAAGATCCTCACCGCGCACCGCGCCAAGGGCCTCGAGTGGGACGTGGTCGCCGTCGCCGGGGTCCAGGAGGGCCTGTGGCCGGACCTGCGGCTGCGCGGCTCGCTGCTCGGCGTCGAGGAGATGATCGAGGGCCCCGACCTCCTCGACCCCGTGTCGGGCGCGACCCTGGCGGCCAAGATGATGGCCGAGGAACGGCGGCTGTTCTACGTGGCCGTCACGCGCGCGCGCAAACGCCTCGTCGTGACGGCCGTCGGAGGCGAGGACACCGAAGACAGGCCCTCCAGGTTCCTCAACGAACTCGCGCCCGGAGGCGGCGAGCAGGTACGGCCGGAGGAGAAGACGCGCTGGCTCTCGCTGCCCGCGCTCGTGGCCGACCTGCGCTCGTCCGTCGCCGACCCGGGCAGGCCGCTCGCCATGCGCCGTGCGGCAGCCGCCCACCTTGCCCGGCTGGCACGCGCCGGCGTACGCGGCGCGGGACCTGACGGCTGGTACGCCATCACGCCCCTGTCCGACCCCGGTCCGGCCTTCCCGGTCGGCGAGCAGATCGCGGTGTCGCCATCGCAGGTCGAGACGTTTACCACCTGCGGCCTGCGGTGGCTGCTCACCTCCGCCGTAGGCGCGCAGGAGGGCAGCCCCGGCGAGTACAGCACGATGGGCAAGGTCATCCACGCCGTCGCCGAACTCGCGGGCTCGGTGCCCGAGGTCACCGAAGGGCACCTCGCGCAGCGGCTTGACGAGATCTGGTCCGAGCTCGACTTCCGCAGCGCCTGGTACGGCGAGAAACAGCGCGCGCAGGCCGCCGAGATGGTGGACAAGTTCCTCACCTGGCACCGCGAGAACCCCAACGAGATCGTCGCCCTCGAGGAGTCCTTCAAGGTCGACCTCGGCAGGGTCGTCATCCGGGGCAGGATCGACCGGGCCGAACGTGACGCGCACGGCCGCGGCGTCATCATCGACATCAAGACCGGCGGCCAGCCCGTGCCGCCCGACCAACTCGCCCGCAACCCCCAGCTCGGCGTCTACCAGTACGCGGTCATGCTCGGCGCGTTCGCCAGGCACGGCCTGCTTGAGCCGGGCGGCGCGAAACTCGTCCAGGTCGGCAAGGCGGCCTTCACCCGCAAGGCGCGCGAGCAGGCGCAGCCGCCGCCGTCCGACGATCCCGATCCGGCGTGGCCGAAGAAGCTGGTCGAGATCGTCGCGGAGGGGATGTCGTCGCCGGTGTTCCAGGCGACGGTCAACGACAAGTGCCGGACGTGCCCCGTCAAGTCGTGCTGCCCCGTCCACGAGAGCGGCGGCGAAGTCGGCTCCTAGCGCGCTGTGAAGTGCGCGAATACCGGCGCGATCTGTCAGACCCGTCGTGTTGACTCTTCGTCAAGCCGCCCGGCCGGGCCTGTGGATAACTTTCCGCGGAGGTCGGCGCGGGGGTGTTGAATCGGGGTCAGCCGGTCGCGGTGGCCGGTGGACGCGGAAGGGGGTGAGCGGTGTGATCACGCCGGGGGAGCTGGCGCGGCGGCTCGGGCTGCCGGAGCCGACGGACGAGCAGGCCGCGGTCATCCGCGCGCCGCTCGGCCCGATGGCGGTGGTCGCCGGGGCCGGGTCGGGCAAGTCCGAGACGATGGCGGCGCGCGTGGTGTGGCTCGTGGCGAACCGGCTCGTGCGGCCGGAGCGCGTCCTCGGCCTCACCTTCACGCGCAAGGCCGCCGCCGAACTCGCCGCCCGTGTCCGCAGACGGCTCGACGGCCTGCGCGAGCATCCCGATCTCGTGGAACCCGAACTGCTCGACGGCGAGCCCACGGTCTCCACCTACCACTCCTACGCCGCGCGGCTGTTCGGCGACCACGCGCTGCGCGAGGGGCTGGAACCGACGCTGCGGCTCATCTCGCCCGCCGTGGCCTGGCAGATCGCGACGCGGGTCGTGGACTCCCACGACGGCCCGATGGACCGCGTCGACTGGACGCCGGACACCGTCACCCGCGCGGTGATCGACCTGTCCGGCGATCTCGCCGAGCACCTGCGCGGCGTCGAGCACGTCAGGCGGGTGGGGGAGTGGCTGCACCAGCGGTTCGACGCGCTCGCCAAGCCGCTCGCCAAACAGCGCGAGGTGCTCGACAGGCAGGCCGCGCGCGAGCAGCTGCTTCCGCTGATCGAGGCGTACGCGCGGGCCAAGCGGCGGCGTGAGGTGGTCGACCACGGCGACCAGATGTCGTTCGCCGCGCGGATCGCCGAGCGGCATCCGGAGGTCGGCGTGATCGAGCGGTCCCGCTATCCGGTGGTGTTGCTTGACGAGTACCAGGACACCGGGCACTCCCAGCTCGTCCTGCTCAAGTCGCTGTTCGGCGGCGGGCACGCGGTCACGGCGGTCGGCGACCCCTGCCAGTCGATCTACGGCTGGCGGGGCGCGTCGGCGGGCAACCTCCTCGGCTTCCCACGGGACTTCCCAGCGCCGGGCGGGGGCGAGTCGCCCATGCGGGAGCTCACCCGCAGCTTCCGCAACGGCGAGCGCATCCTGGACGCCGCGGCCAGGGTGCAGGCCGAACTGCGCGCGGAGATGCGCAGGGTGTCCCCGCTGCGCCCGGCCGAGTCGCGGATCGGGCGCGGCAGGGTCGAATGCGCGCTGCTGCCCACGGTCGAGGACGAGGCCGAGCGGATCTCCGCTCGGATCGCGGCGCTGCTCGCCGCACCCGACCCGGAGACCGGCGAAAGCCTCAAGCCTTCCGATATCGCTGTCCTCGCCCGCAAACGCGCACAGTTCCCGCTCATCCGGCAGAAGCTCATCGAGCGGGACATCAAGGTAGAGGTGGTCGGGCTCGGCGGGCTGCTCACCGTCCCCGAGGTCCAGGACGTCGTGGCGACCCTGCGCGTCATGCAGGACCCGTCGGCGGGCGCGTCGCTGGCAAGGCTGCTCACCGGGCCGCGCTGGCGGATCGGCCCGCGTGATCTCGTGGCCCTCGGCAGACGCGCCCGCGACCTCGCCAGGGAGGCGCGGCGCGACATCACCCGGGACGACCTGCCCGAGCCCGAGGCCCCCGTCGCGGACGCCGATCCGCTGGCCCAGCTCGTGCGGGAGCTGGGCCAGGAACAGGGCAGCCTTGTCGACGCGCTCGACGACCCGGGCCCGGCCGAGGACTACTCGCCAGACGGCCTGCGGCGGCTGCTGCGGCTGCGCGAGGAGCTGCGGTACCTGCGCAGGCAGGTCCACCTTCCGCTGCCCGACCTGGTGACCGAGATCGAACGCGTCCTCGGCCTCGACATCGAGGTCGCCGCGCGGTCCGGGCTCGATCCCGTCACCGCCCGCGCCGACCTTGACGCCTTCGTGGACGCGGCCGCGTCGTTCGCCGGAGACAACGAGGACCCCACGGCAGGGGCCTTCCTGGCCTACCTCGCGGCGGCCGAGACCGAGGAGTTCGGCCTTGAGGCGGGCCGGGTGAGCGAGGCCGAGAGCGTCAAACTGCTCACCGTGCACGCGTCCAAGGGGCTGGAGTGGCCCGTGGTCTTCGTGCCGGGACTGTCGTTCACGCCGCTGAAGAACGGCAACCCGGGCAAGGGCTCGGTCTTCCCCACGCCGCCCGCGGGCTCCACCCGCTGGACCACGAACCCGCGCATGATCCCGTTCCCGCTGCGCGGCGACCACGCCGAGCTGCCCGCGCTGCCCGGCCTGGAGAAGGCGGATCTCGAGGCGTTCGACGCGGCCTGCGGGGAGCGGGACTTCCGGGAGGAGCGGCGGCTCGCGTACGTCGCCGTCACCAGGGCGAGCGAACTCCTCGTCGCCACCGGCTACCGGTGGGGCGGGTCCGCGAAGCCGCTCGGGCCGTCGCCGTTCCTCGAGGAGATCAAAGAGGGCGCGGACGCGGTGTGGGAGTGGGCTCCGCAGCCCGAGGAGTCGGCGCACAACCCACTGCTCGCCGAACCGAAGACCGAGAGCTGGCCCGCGCCTCCGCTCGGCGAAGGGCCTCTGCTGGAGGGCGCGCGGTTCGTCCGGGATGCGATGGTCGGCCGTCCCTCGCCCTGGACGTCGACCGCGGATCTGGAGGGCGAGCACCGCGCAAGGCTCGGCGCGTGGGCGCGCGACGTCGAACTGCTCCTCGCCGAGCGGGACAAGGGCAGGGGGGTGAACGGCCTCACCGTCGAGCTGCCGGGCAAGCTCACCGTGACCTCGCTGGTGGAGCTCGCCGCGGATCCGGCGCAGCTCGCGGCGCACATCCGGCGGCCGATGCCGAAGCCGCCGGCCCCGTTCGCCCGGCGCGGCACCTCGTTCCACAGGTGGCTGGAGACCCGCTGGGGCCAGCAGCGCCTGGTCGACCCCGACGACCTCCTCGGCGCGGCCGACGACGACCTTGAGGACGCCGCGCTCGACGGCGACGCAAGGCTCGCCCTGCTCAAGGCGCGCTTCGAGGAGTCGGAGTGGGCGGCGCGCGAACCCGTCGACGTGGAGATCCCGTTCGAGACCCGGATCGGCGACCGTCTCGTCCGGGGCCGGATGGACGCGGTGTTCCGCGACGGCGACCGCTACGAGGTGGTCGACTGGAAGACCGGCTCCCCACCGCCACCCGAGGCACGCAACCACCTGGTCATCCAGCTCGCGGCCTACCGGCTGGCCTGGGCCGCGCTCGCCGACGTCCCGCTCGACCGGGTGTCGGCGGCGTTCCACTACGTGCGCGCCAACAGCACGCTCCGGCCGACCGGCCTTCCCGACGCCGAGGCGCTCGCCGCCCTCTTCACCGCCCTGCCACAGGCCCCACCCTGACCCCGCCCGACGCGGATCAGACGGGCGGGGTGAAGGGTGATCCTTATCACCGGGCTAGCTTTCAGGGGACGGTTCGGGGCATATTCCTCTGAACGACCAACCCGGGAGGCGGCGTGACGGTGATGAGCGAGGGGACGGTCTCGGGGGCCGTACGTGAGTTCTGCGGGTACGCGGAACCGGAGCTCGACCTCGAGGACGTCTGCCTCGAGGTGCGCGCCGGCGCGGCCGACGTCGCGCGTGCGCTGGCCAGGCGGGTCAGGCACATCACCGCGCTCGACGAGTCGGTGGACGCGCTCGCCGAGGGCAAGCGCTGGGCCGACCGCGAGGCGCTCACCAACATCACGTTCCAGCGGGGCGACGCGGCGGCGCTGCCCTACCTGGACCGCACGTTCACGCTGCTGCTCTGCCACGACGCGCTCGGCACGGCCGCCGACCCCGGTGCGGTGCTGCGCGAACTCGTCAGGGTGAGCCGTCCTGGCGCGGGGATCGTCGTGTCCGATGCCGATCTGTCCGAGACCGACCTGTGCGCGCTGGTCGTCGCCGCCGGGGGCGAGATCAAGCGGTCCAAGACGTCCGGGTCGCGGGCTTTTGTCCATGCGGCCGCGCACTGATTCCTCGAACATACGGTTGAAAGGGCGAACCCGTGTTCGATAAGGTTTCGAACATGGGTTCCCCTACGTCCCCCTCGCCCGCCGCCCTCGCCATGCGGATCGGCGTCGTCGCCGCGGAACGCGCGCTGAGCACGCTGCTGCACAATGTGGACTTCGAGCAGGCCGCCGAAGAGGGCTACGACCTGCGCGGCTTCATCGCCCCCGAAGACTGGCCCGTCTTCTCCCTGGTCCTCGACACCCTCGCCGCCGCCACCCCCGGCGACCCCCGCCCCTTGGACGAACGCCGCGCCCAGGCCCTCGTGGACCTCGCCCGCCTCTGCCGCGCCGCCCGAGACTCCACCCTGGTCGCCTAACCCCACCCACCCTCCCCACCCACACCCCGACCACCCCACCTCCCCGCCCCGCTCCACCCCTGCGCGCGGGCCTAGCACGCCCTGCCTCCCCGCGCCCGATCGCTGTGTGCAGGCCCCGGCCGCCCTGCTTCCTCGCCCCCGCTTCGCCGCTGCGCGCTGCCGGACATCCGGCCCCGCGCTCGGCACGCTCTCGACCCGCCCTCCGCATTCCCGCGCTCGGCACTTTGGGGGAGGGGGTTTTTGGGGTGGGATGGGGGTGGGGAAGATGTGGGGGAGTTGGGGAGGGGTGGGGTGGGTGAGGGAGGTTGCTGGGAGGGTTTTTGTGGGGTTGGAGGGGGGTGGGGAGGTTCGGGGGGTGGCTGTGGAGTTGGCGGTTTTGGTGTTGGAGGAGAGGTGGGGGTGGAGGGTTGATGGGGAGGGGGCGGCGGAGAGGCTTTTGGTGGGGGAACTGGATGAGGAGGGGGTGCGGGAGGCGGCGGGGGAGTTGTTGGGGGAGATCGGGTTTGTGCCGGGGTTTGCGGTCGCGGGGTGAGGCGGGGGCGTTGGAAGGGGCCCTGGAGGTTGTGGCGCGGGATGTGAGGGCGCAGGGGTTGGGGGAGGAGGTGTCGGTGCGGTATCGGGGGGAGGGGGATGAGGTGGCTTATGTGTGTTACGGCGGGATGGCGCAGGGGGTGGGGTTGCGGGCCGTGGAGATGGACGCCGACGGGTGGTTGTGGGGGGGTGGCGGACGCGTTGCAGGAGGCGGTCATGGTGCGGGCGTGGCGAGTTTGGCCGGTGTGTGCGGAGCACGGGGTTGGGCTGCACCTGGAGACGGCGTCGGAGTCCGTGTGGGGGCCCGGGGAGGACGGGGTGTTCTGGCGCTGCCGGGGCGCGGGCGGACACCGGGTGGCGGCCGTCGGGGAACTGCCGCGGACGGGTTCCGTGCGCGGCGGGCGGGCCCGGCGGGAGAAGGGCTAGAGGGCCGCCAGGTCTTCTACGGGTGCCGTGCGCCCCTGCGTCGGTCGTGTCGGCCGGCGGGAGGGGGGTGAGAGGCCGCCAGGGCTTCTACGGGTGGCGTGTGCTCCTGCGTCGGTCGCGTCGGCAGGAGGGAGGGGGGTTAGAGGGCTGCCAGGTTCTTTGGGGGAAGGCCGCGGCGGATCTGGTCGCGGGGGACGTTGGCGCGGACGGCGGCCTCGATGAGGGGGAGGTTGCGCACCGGGGCCTTGAGGGTGAAGTAGGTGTTGTCCTCGAGGTGCAGGATGAGGCGCTTGCCCGGCGTGAGGTAGGCGAGCTTCACCGACGCCCAGGGCAGCGGGGTGAGGCCGTCGGAGGCGGCGTGCACAAGGCCGTCCTCGAACAGCGCGACCGACGACGTCGCCAGCGCGCGCCGCCGTGCCGCCTGCACGCCCGCGTGGCCGAGCAGCGCCAGGATCAGCACGGCCCACAGGGCCGCGATCGCGATGTGCAGGGTGGGCGCGAACGCCGCGCCGACGCCGAGCACCACCACCGCGACAAGGTCGACGGCGATCATCAGCAGCAGGGTGCGGCGGCGGGGGTCGGGCTGGTCGGCGAGGGGTTCACCCAGCTCGGCTCCGGCCTCCAGCACGTCTTCGGGGAACTCCGCGGTGACCTCGCTCATCCCTCTGATCTACCGCAAGTGACGGCAAAGCGCCACCCGATCACCGATCCTGGAGTATCCGGTGCTTGACCTTGCCGGTCGTGGTACGGGGAAGTTCGGGGACGAAATGGATGTCTCGCGGCACCTTGTAGCGCGCTAGGCGGGCGCGTACGTGGGCTTTGAGGATGTCGGCGGTGACGTCGGCGCCCGGTACCGGCACGACCCAGGCGGCGAGGCGCTGCCCGAACTCGGGGTCGGCGACGCCGGAGACGGCGACCTCGGCGACCGCGTCGTGCGCCTCGAGCAGGTCCTCGACCTCGCCGGGGAAGACGTTCTCGCCGCCGGAGACGATCATGTCGTCGGCGCGGCCGTCGATGAAGACGCGGCCTTCTGCGTCGAAGTGGGCGAGGTCGCCGGTGTCGAGGAGGCCGTCGACGCGGTTCCGTACGCCGCCGCCGGTGTATCCGGCGAAGTCGAGTCCCGCGTCGAGGTGGAGCGCGCCGGTCTGGCCGGGAGGCAGGTCGTTGCCTTCCGGGTCGAGGACGCGGGCGGTGACGCCGAGGGTGGGCCGGCCGACGGTGCCGGGGGCGGCGCGCAGGTCGGCGGGGGTGGCGATGGTCGCCCAGCCGGTCTCGCTGGCCCCGTAGGCGTTGTACAGGACGTCGCCGAACCGTTCGCGGAAGCGTGTCGCGAGGCCGGGGTGCAGGGCCGCTCCGCCGCACAGGACGACGCGCAGCGCGGCGGGCCTGCGCCGTTCGGGTTCGGCGAGCAGGCGCGACAGCATGAGCGGCACGGCGACCAGGACGGCGACGGCCCGCCTGTCGAGGGTCTTGAGCACGTCGGCGGGGTCGAACCTGCGGCGCAGCACGAGGGGCGAGCCGAGGCCGAGCGCGACGGCGAGGTAGGTGAAGCCGAGCCCGTGGAACAGCGGCGGCGCGACGAGGATCGGGTCGCCCGAGCGCAGCGGGACGCGCATGAGGTGCCCGAGGCCCTGGGTGACCAGCGCGGTGGGCCCGAAGGTGTGCGCCGCGCCCTTGGGCGGCCCGGTGGTGCCCGACGTGAGCAGGACGATCCGCCCGGTTCTGGGCGCGACGACGGGTTCGGCTGGCCCGTCCGCGAGGTCGTCGAGGGTGGGTTCGGCGACGGGCCCGTCGTGCCAGGCGACGACGCGCGCGCCCGCGTAGCCCGACTCCTCGACGGCTTCGGCGAACTCGGCGTCGTACACGAGCACGCCGACGTCCTCGGCGGTCAGGACCGGCCCGAGCTGCGGCCCGGAGAAGTCGGTGTTCAGCAGGACGACGTCGTGCCCGAGCCGCGACCCGGCGAGGACGGCCTCCACGAACCCCCGGTGGTTGCGGCACAGAACGCCGATCTTGGCCTCCGCCCCGGCGTCGGCGAGCATGCCGCGCAGCGCGGTGGCCTGGGCCGCGGCGCGCGCCTCGAGCTCGCCGAACGTGACCGCGCCGCGCTCGTCCACGACGGCTATGCGGGCGGGGAACCGGAGCGCGGAGGCGGCTCCGGCGAGCGCGGGGGACGCGCCGAACCTGGCGGCCTGCAGGGGCAGCCGGGCGAGGCCGCGCGGTCCGATCGGGTGGAGCGCGCCGACGTCGCGGACCACGCGCACGGCGTCGGCGAGCAGGTCGATGGTCGGACGGAACTGCGCGAACACGGTCGGTCCCCTCGACGGCGCGGCTGCCTCTTTCCGGTTTCTACCCTGCCATACCCTGACGGACAGTGCATGAGGCGTTCATCTCCGCTTAAGCCCCCATCGGATTGGGTACCGGGACATAGCGCGCGGCCCGGTCGGGGGAGCGCGTCCAGCGCGTCAGCAGGTTGGCCTTGCCGGGCAGCGGGCTCCCCTTGAGCAGCTCGGTGAGCCTGCGATGGGCGGGGAGCTCGCCGAGGATGGTCCGCAGCCTGTCCCAGAGCTCGCGTTCGCAGGACGGGTCGCGGTCGGCGAGCGCGGCGGCGATCTCCGCGAGGTGGTTCACGAACAGGCAGTACGCGACGCGCTTCCACCCGCGTTCCTCGTCGTAGGTGACCGACTCCCGTACGGCGGGCTCCAACTCCCGCAAGGCGGGCCCTGGAAGCAGCTTCGTTCCTTCGAGGTCACGGAAGACGGCACGTGACGGAATGCCCGAGGCGTCGTGCAGGATGAGCACGTTCTGGAGGTGTGGTTCGAGCACCACGCCGTGGTCGAAGAAGAGCCGCAGAGCGGGCAGCGCGACGGCCCGCGCGTACGCCTCCCAGTACTCCAGCGGGTCTACGCCCTCGGGAAGGAAACCCGCCCACGGGTCGGCCAAGGCGGCGGCCACTACGGCGTCGGAGGGAGCGGCCTCACGGAGGATGACCCCCAACCCCTCGTACAGGTTCCGGTCGGCGAGCGCGACGGTGCGGTAGGCGGGCTCGCCGAGGAGGTCGGCCCCAAGGAGCGGCTTGAGCAGCCGGGTGAGGGCGGGCGCGGACGCCAGCTCGTACCAGGCGTTCTTGCGGACGCAGTTGGTGATCCGCACGTCGAGGCTGAACTTGGCGAAGACCTGCGCGCCGCCGGGCCCGGTGAGCAGGGTGCGCACCGACGACGTCGGCGCGGCCTCCGGCCCGGGACCCGCCTCGCGTACCAGCCCGGTGGCCAGCGCGCGGCGCAGCACCGGGTTGCCGCTGAGCAGCCGCCACTGCCACGGATGCACCGGCAGCAGCCCTTCGGCGGCGAGCGGGCCGAAATCGCCCTCGCCGCACAGCAGGCCGGGATCGGCGGCCAGCAGCCCGAGCCGGAACCGCGCGCCGGTCTCCGGCGCGTACCGCAGCCAGGTCGCCGGCGTGCCCTGCCGCGCCTTGGGCGACGGGTGAAAGCGGTGCCCGGCGATCAGTGACTGCTCGGAGGCCAGGAGCGGGCTTGCCGGAGCCGTCTCGCGCGCGCGCAGGATCGCGGTCATCGCCTGGTGGCTGCTCACGACCTGGCCGAGGAACTCGGGGTTGGCGACCCCCGTCCACTCGCGCAGCTCGGCCGCGACGAGCTCGGCGACCTCGTACCAGCCGATCTCCTCGCCGTCGCGCAGGAACGGCCCGGCCAGCCGCGGCGAGGGCCCGTGCGACGGTCTGGGCAGCCGCGCGGTCAGCGTGGTCCGCCCGAGCCGGACGGTCAGCCTGTCGCCGTCGGCGGTGGCCCGTCCCGCGGGTCCGCTGACCTCGCGGACGAGGCAGTTCAGCAGGGCGGTGGCGGTCGCCTCGTCCGCGTCGGCGGGGTTCGTCCCGGTCGGTGCGGTCGGTGCGGTCGCGGTCAGCGGCACGGAAGCTCCCTCAGGTAGTTGGGGCCCGGCGGGCCGTAGTGTTTGTTGACGTCGGCGGAGCCGGTCCGCGCCTTGGGCACGAGGGTTCCGGCCGTGAGCATCGCCTTGGTGGGCAGCCGGGGGGCGTCGAGGGTGCGGGCGCGTAGGAAGGGGTCGGTGACGGCTTCGTCCAGGCGATCGCGGACGAGGCCCAGGGCTTCGGGCAGAGGCAGCAGCCCGCGTTCGGCGAGGCCGAAGGCGACGGCTCCGGCGCACAGGTGCAGGGTGATGGTGACGAAGACGCGGGCGCGCGCCTCCCTCCCGCCGACCATGCGGGGGTCGTCGAAGTCGCCGGAGGCGAGCATGGCCCCGTCGTTGTCCTTCAGCAGGAGCTCTCCGCGCGGAGTAACGGACACGTTCTGTTGATGCGCCTCAAGTGCGATCCCATGGCGTTCGAACAGCGCGACGTTCCACGCGAACAGGACGCGCAGGTAGGCGTCGAAGAACCCTCGGAGGTCCCCGGACGACACCTCCTCGATGACGTAAGGGCCGTCGGGCGTACGCGCGAGAAGGGCGGCGACGGGTACGGCGTCCGCAACGGGCAGCCTCCGGACGAGGAAGGCGAGGTTCGCGTCGTGGGCGTGCCCGTAGGTCTGCTCGTCGGCGAGGAGCACGGGCAGCCCCTCGGCCTCGGCGATCCGGCTGAGGAGGCGTTGGACGCGTGCCCCGTCCAGCAGCGTCCCCGGCTTGATCGAGCGGACGTTCCGACGGCCGAGCGTGGCGGTCGGCAGAGGCACCTTGACGTGCTCGACGGCGGTAACGGCGAGCGTACGCATCGACAAGGTAGGGCTGACAAGGCCCCGACGCTCCCCGACGGTAGGGACAAGCCCCCGTTCAGCCGTCAAAGGATGGACGGGAAAGGGCACCGCGTCCTCAGGCAGCCCAAGGGAGCCGGGAGAAGGCCACCAGGAGGGAAGCCGCCCTTCCAGGACGGGCCCTGTGACGCCCGTCCACGCGAGCTCGAACGTCGGCTGGTACTCCGGCGCGTACGCCGCCACCTCTGACGCGGACAGTCCCGCCTTGGCCCTCCCGAGCGGATGCACGGGATGTCCGAGGCGCGCCGCGAGCGCGTCATAACGGGTCGGCCCGGGCCGGACGTCGGGCAGCGCGGTGGTCTCGGCGAGATACGCCTCGCGGCATTCGGCGAGGAACCCTTCGACGTCGTCGTCCTCGGCGGCGCGGGCGCGGACGAGGGCGGCGACGTCGGCGAGGGTGACCCCGCCGAGCACGCGGAGGTCGGACTGGAAGCCGTCGGGCGCGGTGGCGGCGTGGGCGGGCGCGCGGACGTAGCCTTCGCGGACGAGCGCGGTGATGACCCGTGCCGCGAACTCGGCCTCAGTCAACGGCCCACGTCCGGGCCCGCCGGAACCGGGTGACGGCCGCGTCGACCGAGGCGCGGTCGGGGCCGACGAACTGGACGGTCCCGAGATAGTCCCGGTTTGTATTGGTCTGGATGATCACATCACCAATATTCCGCTGTGGCCGGTAGGTAACCGAGACGCCCCTGTCCACAACCGTCCCCGGAGCTGGCGCGGCGGTCAGGGTGCCCGACCTGTCCGCGACCAGGTAATCCACCGTCGCCGCGCCCGACGGCACGGGCTCGAACGCGACGGGCTGACCGAGATGGGTCAGCAGCACGTCGGCGAAGACGTCGCGGCCGAGGAGTTCGGCGAGAAGGAAGTCGCAGTGGTCGCCGATGATCCGGTAGTTGACCTCGATGATCCGCGCGCGCCCCTCGTGCACCACGAACTCGGTGTGGCACGCGCCGAAGCCGACGCCGAGGGCGTCGAGCGCGGCGAGCACCTGCGGGGTCTCCGGGGGCGGCTGCGCCCAGTCGAGCCGCTCCTCGATGAAGTAGGGCTCGGGGGAGAGCGTCGTGGCGAACGAGCCGAGCACCCGACCGTTCAGCGTCTCCAGGGTGTGCAGGCTCCCGCGCAGGTACTCCTCGGCGACCATGGGACGCCCGGTGTCGGGCAAGGCGGCGAGTTCGCTGGGCGTCCGCACCAGGACGACGTCTTCGCTGGCCACCCCTTCGCGGGGTTTCACGACGAGCGGGTACGGCGCGTCGTCGGGGACCGGGAACGGCGACGCCCACACGTCGCCAAGGTGGCGGCGCATAAGGCTCTTGTTCTTGCAGCGCAGGGTGGCCTTCCAGTCCTTGCCGGGGAGGCCGTAGAACTCGGCGGCCAGCGCGGTGGGCGTCTGGAGGAAGTCGCCATTGGAGAAGTAGGCGTCCGGGCGGCCGTGCTGGACGATCTCGCGGAAGTCCGAGACGTCGCAGGCGATGACGGCGCGGCCCGGGTACTGCCCCGGCCGGTCGGTGAGGACCGTGACGTCGAGGCCGAGCCGGTCGGCGGCGGGCAGGAAGCCGTCGAGCACCGAGTCGGTGGCCTTGCCCGCGATCACGAAGAGCCGCACCCGTCCCCCTTCAGGCGTGGCCCACCCCGTCCACCGGAGACGGAAGGGGAGGTCATCCCCGCTTAGGTAAGCCTTGCCTAATTCTAACGAGCGGGGTCGGCCGCGCGTGGGATATTGACCCGATGGATCTCCTTGAGCGGTGGACGGCCCTCGCCGGCCCCGAGACACGCCCCCTCGGCGAGGACCTGCTGGCCCGCTACGCCGAACCGCACCGGCACTACCACACGGCCGCGCACCTGGCGGCGGTCCTCGACCTCGTCGACGAGCTCGCAGGGGAGGCCGCTGACCCCGACGCGGTACGCCTCGCCGCCTGGTTCCACGACGCCGTCTACGACCCGCAGCGCGACGACAACGAGGAGCGCAGCGCGCGCCTCGCCGAACGGATGCTCGCCGACACCACCTTCGAGCCGTCCCGCGCCGCGCACGTGGCCGCGCTGGTCAGGATGACCAAGACGCACGACCCGCAGGACCCCGACGGCAAGGTGCTCTGCGACGCCGACCTCGCGATCCTCGCCTCCGACCGGGCGTCTTATGACGCGTACACGGCCGCCGTACGGGCCGAGTACTCCTTCGTCCCAGGCGACTACTTCGCTCTCGGCCGCACAGCCGTCCTCGAACAGCTCCTCGGCCTCCCCGCGCTCTTCCACACCGAGACCGCCCGCGCCCGCTTCGACGCGCCCGCCCGCGCCAACCTCGCCGCAGAACTCACCGCACTACGCCCCTGACGCCCGCGCGCCTAGTTCCGCCCGCGCCCGCTCCGCCGCCCGCGCCCGCGCGCCGAGCGCGCCGCGCTGCGCCCTGACGCCCGCTGACGTCCGCGCGGCGCCCTGACGTCCGCGCTGACGCCCGCGCCGCGCGCCTACTTGCCGCCCAGCGGGATGCCTGCTGCGCCGCCCGTGAACTTCGGGCGTCGGAGGCCCGAGCGGCGGAGGTGGCCGAGCAGCTCCTGACAGCTGACCTCGCGTGCGCCGAGCCGTACCGCGCCCGCGTACGCCTCCTCAGGAAGGTCGTAGTGGTCGCGTTCGAAGGCGCGCCGGGGAGCGCCGAGCCGGTAGGCGAAGTCGTGCAGCTCCTCGAAGGAGACGTCGCTGATGAGGTGGGACCACAGCAGGCCCCGTCCGCGCCAGATGGGAGGGTCGATGTAAAGAGCCACCTGCCCAGCGTAGACACCCCCGGGCTGGCGCTAGGTTTGTTGCGGCTTTAAGGAGTTGGGGACATGACGCTGGGGTGGCTGGCACTTGCCCGCGGTGACATCGATCGGATGGCCGAGCGCAGGCGGGACGAGGACTGGGTGGCCGCTGCCTGGGCGGGGTCCCGCGTCCTCGTCGTCGACGACAAGGGCAGGGTGCCGGTCCGGCTGACCGACCGTCCGGAGCTTGTGTACGTCCCGTCAAGGACCGCCCCCAAGGGCGAGCGCGTCCTGTTGGGCATAGACGAGGACAAGATCGCCTACTTCGCCGTCTGCGCGCCGATCCCCGACGGCATCCCCGACGCCGAGCCGACCGGCCTGCGCCGCATCGGCGCGCTGCTGGCCGACGTGGAGTCCACGCTGATGACGCAGGCCGTCGCGATGGCCGCGTGGCACGGCGCGCACCGGTTCTGCCCGCGCTGCGGCGCGCCCACCAAGGCGATCGCGGCGGGCCATGTGCGGGTGTGCACCGAGGACGGCGGCGAGCAGTACCCGCGCCTCGACCCCGCGGTGATCATGCTGGTGGCCGACGCCGACGACCGCGTCCTGCTGGCCAGGGGGGTGTCGTGGCCCGAGCGCAGGGCGTCGGTGCTCGCCGGGTTCATCGAGCCGGGCGAGTCGATGGAGCAGGCCGTCGCGCGCGAGGTCAAGGAGGAGGTCGGCCTCGACGTCGGCGAGGTCACGTACATGGGCAGCCAGCCCTGGCCGATGCCGCAGAGCCTGATGCTCGGCTTCTCCTGCCGCACCGACGACGTCGCCAAGCTGAAGCTCGACAAGGCCGAGATCGCCGAGGCGTACTGGTACACGCGCGACGAGCTGAAGGCCGCCGCGCTCAACCGCGACGTGCTGCTGCCCGGCCGGGTCTCGATCGCCCGCCAGCTCATCGAGCACTGGTACGGCGCTGATCTTCCCGGCAGCTGGGGGCTGTGACGGGCGGGCGCGCACCGCGCCCGCCGCGCGTCACAGCTCAGCGGGGGTCAGGCCGCGCCGATCAGGCCCTTGAGGGTCTTGGCGCTGGGGTTGGTGAGGACGTGCTCCTCGCCGTCGGGGGTGATGGCGATGACCGTCGGCACCGTCATGTTGCCGCCGTTGACGCTGGCGACGAACTCCGCGGCCTTCGGGTCGCGCTCGATGTCGATCTCCTGCATGGGGATGCCGTCGCGGGCGAGCTGGGCCTTGAGCCGCTTGCAGAAACCGCACCACTGGGTGGTGTACATCGTGAGCTGGCCGGTGGCGCTCATCGGAGTCCTTTCTTCGGTGGGGGATCGGGGGCCGGGGAAGGCCCGGGACATCCTGCCAGACGCCTGAACGCGCCGGAGACCTGCGGAATTCCTGCCCGGCCTGCCCCCGGGTGCGGGAGCGTACTGTCGGTACCTGCTGGAAGGATGTGACGCATGGACGCGCGACGGGTGCTGGCAGGGCTCGACCCCGAGCAGCGGGCGGTCGCCGAGGCCGTCCGCGGGCCGGTGTGCGTGCTGGCGGGCGCGGGCACGGGCAAGACCCGCGCGATCACGCACCGCATCGCCTACGCCGTCGTCACCGGCGCGGCGCAGCCGCAGAACGTGCTCGCGGTGACGTTCACCACAAGGGCGGCGGGCGAGCTGCGCGGTCGCCTGCGCGCGCTGGGCGCGCCCGGGGTGCAGGCGCGCACCTTCCACGCCGCCGCCTACAAGCAGCTGCTGTACTTCTGGCCGCGCACGGTCGGCGGTGAGCCGCCCAGGCTCATCGAGTCGAAGTTCCCGCTGCTCGCCGACGCCGCCCGCGCCTGCCGCCTGAGCACGCTGGGCCGCACCGAGCTGCGCGACGTCGCGGGCGAGATCGAGTGGGCCAAGGTCACCCAGACAAGGCCGGAGGACTACGCGGCGGCCGTCGCCAAGTCGGGCCGCAGCCCCGGCGTCGACGTGGTGGACATCGCGCGGCTCTACGTGATGTACGAGGAGTTGCGCCGCGAACGCAACCTGCTGGATTTTGAGGGGATGCTGGAGCTCACCGCGGGACTGCTCGCGGAGTTCCCCGAGATGCGGCGCGAGGTGCACGGCCAGTACCGCTCGTTCGTCGTCGACGAGTACCAGGACGTCAACCCGCTGCAGAAGCTGCTGCTCGAGGCGTGGCTCGGCGACCGGCGCGAGCTGTGCGTGGTCGGCGATCCGAGCCAGACCATCTACTCCTTCACCGGCGCGACCCCCGATTACCTGCTCGGCTTCACCCGCGAGTACCCCGACGCCGAGGTGGTCCGCCTGGTGCGCGACTACCGGTCGACCCCCGAGGTCGTCGGCCTGGCCAACGAGCTGCTGAAGGGCTCGCGGCAGCGGCTCGAACTCGTCGCGCAGCGCCCGTCGGGCCCGGCCCCGGTCCACGTGTCCTACGCCGACGAGCTCGCCGAGGCCGAGGACGTCGCGCGCCGCGCCGGCGCGCTGATCGAGTCAGGTGTCCCGGCCCGCGAGATCGCCGTGCTGTTCCGGATCAACGCCCAGTCCGAGGTGTTCGAGCAGGCATTCGGAGACGCGGGCGTGCCGTATGTGCTGCGCGGCGCGGAACGGTTCTTCGAGCGTCCCGCCGTCCGCGAGGCGGTGGTGCGGCTGCGCGGCGCGGCCCGCTCGGGCGGCGACGCCGAACTCGACGGCCTCGGCCTGATCCACCAGGTCAGGGCGGTCCTGGCCGGATGCGGCTTCACCGAGCGGCCGCCGGAGGGGCGTGGGCCCGTCCGGGAGAAGTGGGAGTCCCTGGCGGCGCTGGCCCAGCTCGCCGAGGACATGGCGGTGTCCGAGCCGGACGCGGGCCTCGCCAGGTTCGTCGCGGAACTCGAGGAGCGGGCGGCGGTCCAGCACGCGCCGCCGCTGGAAGGCGTCACGCTCGCCTCGCTGCACGCGGCCAAGGGCCTTGAGTGGGACGCGGTGTTCCTCGCCGGTCTCGCCGACGGCACCCTCCCGATCGTCTACGCCGAGACCCCCGAGCAGGTCGAGGAGGAACGCCGTCTGCTGTACGTCGGGGTCACCCGGGCGCGCGAGCACCTCACCCTGTCGTGGTCGGCCGCGCGCTCGCCCGGCCAGCGCGGCCACCGGCGCGTCAGCAGGTTCCTCGACGGCATCGCCCCCGGCACCGTCACCCCGATGCCGCCACGGGTGGAGCGCGCCGCGCGCCAGGCGCGCTCGCGCGGCCCGCAGCCGTGCCGGGTGTGCGGCAGGTCGCTGCTGCGCGCGGTGGAGCGCAAGCTGGGCCGCTGCGAGACATGCCCGGCCGAGGTGGACGAGGCGCTGCTCGAGGCGCTGAAGGAGTGGCGGGCCGAGACGGCCAAGGTCCAGAAGGTGCCGCATTACGTGGTGTTCACCGACGCCACGCTCCAGGCGATCGCCGAGCGCAAGCCGGGCAGCAGGGCCGAGCTCGCCGGGATCGGCGGGGTCGGCGCGGTCAAGCTCGAGAAGTACGAGAGCGCGGTGCTCGCCCTGTGCCGGGGCGAGACCCCGGGTGAGACATACGTCGCGCCCCCCTGAGGGGCGGGAGGCCCGCCGGGTTTGCCACACTGGCGGGGTGAACACCGCGCTCAAGAACCTGCTGGACATCCTCGACCTCGAACAGATCGAGGACGACATCTTCCGCGGCAGCAGCCCCGAGGACCGCCAGCAGCGGGTGTTCGGCGGCCAGGTCGCGGGCCAGGCCCTGGTCGCGGCGACGCGCACGGTGCCGGTCGCCAGGCAGGTGCACTCGCTGCACGCCTACTTCATCAGGCCAGGCGATCCGCTGGTCCCGATCGTCTACACCGTCGACAGGGTGCGTGACGGAAGGTCGTTCTCCACCCGCAGGGTCGTCGCGGTGCAGCACGGCAAGGCGATCTTCACGCTGTCGGCGAGCTTCCAGGTGCCCGAGAACGGGCCCGACCACCACACGCCGATGCCGGAAGCGCCGGACCCCGAGACGCTGCCGACCGGTTTCGACAGGTTCGCCAAGCTCTTCGGCACCAAGATCGCCGAGCAGTTCATGGCGCACCGCCCGTTCGACCTGCGGCACGCGACCCCGCTCACGTGGGAGGCCAAGGGGAAGCCGGAACTGGCCACGCCGGAGTCCGTCGTCTGGCTCAAGGCCAACGACAAGCTCCCCGACGACCCCACCCTGCACGTCTGCCTCATGACGTACGCCTCGGACATGACGCTGCTCGACACCGTCCTGGTCAACCACGGCCTCGCCTGGGGTGACAACCGGACTGTCGGGGCAAGCCTGGATCACGCGATGTGGTTCCACCGGCCGTTCCGCGCCGACGAGTGGCTGCTGTACGTGCAGGAGACGCCGTCGGCCGGCGGGGCGCGCGGATTCGCGCGCGGCCAGGTCTTCACCCAGACCGGCGACCTCGTCGTCTCCGTCGCCCAGGAGGGCCTCGTCCGGGTCACGGATCTCTGAAAAACCCCAGCTCAAAAATAGGTTGAAGAGTTTCGAGTACTTCTCGTAGGCTCATCGCAGCACTGAACCAGCCCGCGCCCGGCGCGTGGGCCCAGACCTCTGAAGGGGGGTGGCGACCGTCATGTGGAGCATCAGCAAACTGCCCATCGGCAACCCGAACGGCACTTGGCCCATGACCGATTTGATCATCGGCATGCCCGCTGACGCCGCCGCGTTCCCGAAGTCCGTCTGCGCCCAAGCCGCCCGGCATGGTGAGCAGTTCGGCTACGGATCGACCCTCGGCGGTGAATCCGTGCTGACGCGTGTCCGTGAGGACAAGTTCGGTGCACAGGCTCCGTGTAGCTGGAGGCCACCGGTCTAGCAGACCGAGTGCGAGCTTTCAGGCCGCGGAATCCGAGCACCGGATTCCGCGGCCTTTTCGCTGTCTGGAAGCTCCTTCCACCAGGGAACGGCCGCCACAAACCCCGACGACAAAGACGTTGAGATCCAACGAGAGGACTGAGGGTGAACCTCATCCAGGGGCCCCAGCCGACCTTCGCGGCCATCGACGAGCTGCCCTGCCGCACCGACCCCGAGCTGTTCTTCGCCGAGGCGCCCGCCGACGTGGAGCTGGCCAAGTCGCTCTGCGGGGACTGCCCGGTCCGCAAGAGCTGTCTCGCCGGCGCCGTGGAACGGCGTGAGCCGTGGGGCGTGTGGGGCGGCGAGCTGTTCGTGCGCGGCGAGATCGTCGCGCGCAAGCGCCCGCGTGGCCGTCCGCGCAAGAACGCCCAGACCGAAGTGGCCGCGTGATGTCCGGCCGACCGAACGACCTTCGCGCTGCCCTGCGCGACGCGAGGCGGGCGCCGGGTCTCCGCCCGGCGCCCGCCCCCAGATACGGAGTCCAGATGACCTTGCTTCACGAAGAACTCAGCAGAGACCGAATACGTGCCCTCCAAGAGGAGGTCGCCGCGCTCCAGTGGGCCGCGGAGGTGCGGCGCTCGCGCCGCGCGGCCCTGCGCCAGGCGGCCGCCGACACCGGCCGCGCCACCCGCGAGGAGGCGCGGATCAGGATGGGCCGGCTGCGGTCCCTGATCGGCCGGTGACGAAGACCGGGGCGCCCGTCTCCTGCGACGGGCGCCCCGGTGCGTCGGTGGCCCGACCCCGCACGGGGGCGGGGTCGGGGTCAGTCGGCGGACGGTTCGGCGGTCGGTTCGGCGGACGGGCCGCCGGTGGCGGCGTCCTCCCCGGTGGGCTCGCCCGGCGCGAACCCCTTGACCCAGCGGATCGCCTCGGCCCGGAACGGCCCCTCGCACTCGAGCTGGCACAGCACCCCGGTGCCGAGGCCGATCGTGCGGTGCACGAGCACGTAGTCGTTCGGCAGGTTCAGGTACCTGACGACGTTGTCGGGCCGCAGATCGGTGACGCGGGCGGCCTGGTCGCGCAGCCACTCGCGGGTGAACTGGAACGTCTCGGCCTTCATCGGCACCGCGAGCGGCTCGATGAACGCCGCGAGCGCTTCGCCGTCGACCTCGACGCCGTCGCGGATGATCCCCTCGGTGCGGCACGCCTCGATGATCTCCTCGGGGGAGCCGAGGGTGCCGATCCGCATGAGTTTGCCGATCTCCTCCTGCATGCCGCCTTCGAGGCGGTCGACCGCGCCGAAGTCGATGACGCCGAGGCGGCCGTCCTCCATCAGCCGGAAGTTGCCGGGGTGGGGGTCGGCGTGCAGGTGGCCGCAGCGCGCGGGCGCGGAGAACAGGAAGCGGGCGAAGAGCAGGCCAGCCCTGTCGCGCTCGGCCTTGGCGCCCTTGGCGATGATCTGCGACAGCGGGGTGCCGTAGATCCACTCGGTCACCAGGACGGTGCCGGACTGCGCGACGACCTCGGGGACGAGGAAGTCGGGGTCGTCGGCGTAAGCCTTGGCGAACGCGGACTGTGAGGCGGCCTCGACGGTGTAGTCGAGCTCCTCGCGGACCCTGACCTTCAGCTCCTCGAGGATGCTCTTGACGTCCGCGCCGGGGAACAGCACGCCGACGAGCTTGCCGACCCTGGCCAGCTGGTTGAAGTCGCTGATCAGGGCCTTGCCCGCACCCGGGTACTGGACCTTGACGGCGACCTCCCTGCCGTCCTTCCACACCGCCTTGTGCACCTGTCCGATCGACGCGGCCGCGGCGGGCTTGTCGTCGAAGGACCGGAACTCCGCGCGCCAGTCCGCGCCGAGGCTCTCGGCGAGCACCCTGTGCACGGTGGCGACGGGCATGGGGGGAGCCGACTCCTGGAGGCGGGTGAGGGTGGCCCGGTAGGGGCCGGCGATCTCGGGCGGCAGCGCCGCCTCGAAGATCGACAGCACCTGGCCGAACTTCATCGCCCCGCCCTTGAGCTCGCCGAGCACCTTGAACAGCTGCTCGGCGGTGCGGGTCTGGATCTCGTTGGCGACGGCTTCGGCGGACCGCCCGATCGTCTTCTTGCCGAGTCCCAGAGCGGTGCGGCCGGCGAAGCCCAGGGGGAGGGCGGCCAGCTTGGCGGTTCGCGTCACGGCGCGCAGGGGTAGGTCGCTCACGGCTTCATTCTCCGCGATCCCGCCTCGTTCCCGCCACAACGTGACGGGGAAGGCGTAAGTATTGGTTTACCTCGGTGGCGGGGAGTGTTGTATATCACGTTTAGTACCTGGCCGTCCGCTGGCTTGTGGAAAACTCTGGGCGCTCCGAGGCATTTGTCAGGTTTTACCTGGGCAAACAGGGGTCGGGCCCTGTGGAAAACGGAAAGTTTCGGCTACGGTTCTGCCTGTGCCCCCCAACGTCGAGGTCCGCCGCAGCGCCCGACGCCGGAGAACAGTCTCGGCCTACCGCGACGGCGACAAAACGATCGTGCTCCTGCCTTCCCGCCTGACGAAGGCCGAGGAGGAGTACGAGATCGCCCGCATCCTGCAACGCCTGGAAGGCCGGGAACGCAGGTCGCGTCCGCCGTCCTGCGACGACGAACTGCTGGACCGTGCCAGGCGGCTGTCGGCCCAGTACCTCGACGGCGAGGCCGAGCCCGCCAGCGTCCGCTGGGCCGCCAACCAGCGCAGCCGCTGGGGCTCGTGCACCCCCGACGACGCCACCATCAGGATCTCCACGATGCTGCGCGGCATGCCGGGCTGGGTCGTCGACTACGTGATCGTGCACGAGCTCGCGCACCTGCTCGAGCCGTCGCACAACGCCTACTTCTGGGACCTGGTCAACCGCTATCCCAAGACCGAGCGGGCCAGGGGCTATCTGGAGGGCGTGGCCGCGGCCCCGCACCTCCAGGCCACCGGCTGACCCGCCGTCGGACGCGCGCTCAGCGGACCTCCGAGAGGGCGACCGCCCGCGCGACGAGTGAGCGCAGCGCGGCGTCGGTCACCGCGGGCAGCTCGTCCACCGGGAACCAGCGCAGATCGTCGGACTCGGCGCTGATCTCGTGCCGCGCCCCCTCGGGCGCGACCGCGAGGTACTGCACGTCAAGATGCCATGAGCCGCCCGGGTGGCAGGGCACGGAGTGCCGGTCGAGCTGCACGGGGGCCGCCGACAGGGCGAGCCCGCCGATCCCCGACTCCTCGGTCGCCTCACGCAGCGCCGCCGCCGCGAGCGTGGCGTCGTCGCCCTCGCAGTGGCCGCCCATCTGGAGCCACATCTTCAGCTTCGCGTGCAGCGTGAGCAGCACCCGGGAGCGGTCCGCGCTCAGCACGAGCGTGCTCGCGGTCAGATGGCCGGGCGCGCAGGCACGCCACATGCCGTCCGGATACCGGGACAGATGCCCCAGGAAGTCCGCGCGCAGCGCGTCCTGGGCGGGCTCGGGGGCCCGCCAGGCCGACAGCACCCGGACGGCGTCGGCGTGCAGCGCGCTCACGCGGGCCCTTCGCCCTTGCCGTCCTCGCCCTTGCCGTCCTTGTCCTTGCCGTCCTCGTCTTCGACGGCCTTGCCGTCGCCGCCCTGGTCCTCGGCCGGGGGCAGGCCCTCAAGCTGGGACAGGTCGAAATCGTCGCCCGAGGAGTGCAGGAACGCGTCGGGGTCCTCGAGGTCGGCGGCGGTCGGCATCAGGTCGGGGTGGCTCCACAGCGCGTCGCGGCCGTCGACGCCCTTGAGCGCGGTGAGCGACTGCCACAGCGTCTCGGCCTCGCGCAGCCGGCGCGGTCGCAGCTCAAGGCCGACCAGCGCGGCGAAGGTGTGCTCGGCGGGGCCGCCGGTGGCGCGCCGGCGGCGGATCGCCTCGGCGAGCCGGTCCGCGCTCGGCAGCCGGTTCGCCGACGCGGCCGCGACGGCCACGCCCACCCAACCCTCGACCAGCGCGAGCAGCGTCTCGAGGCGGGACAGCGCGAGCTTCTGCTCGGGCGTCTCCTCCGGGGTCAGCTGGATCTCGCCGCCGCCCAGCGCCTCCTGGAGCGCGGCGGGGTCGCTGAGGTCGAGGCCGGAGATCTTCTCCTCGAGCCCGGAAAGATCGACGCTGATGCCGCGCGCGTAGTCGCCGACCGCGCTGAGCAGGGCCGAGCGCAGCCACGGCACGTGCGCGAACAGCCGCTGGTGGGCGGCCTCGCGCAGCGCGAGGTACAGCCGCACCTCGTCGGCGGGGATCTCCAGGCCCTCGGCGAACGCCGCGACGCCGGACGGCAGCAGCGCGCCCACGCCCTCGGGCGCGAGCGGCAGGCCGACGTCGGCGGAGCCGATGATCTCCTTGGCCAGCGCGCCGAGCGCCTGCCCGGCCTGGCCCGCGACCATCGCCCCGGCCATCTGCCTGACCATGCCGATCAGCGGCCCGGCCATCGCGGCCATCTCCGGCGGGATGTTCTCCCCGCCGCCCAGCGCGCCGCCCATCGCCTCGGTCATCCGCTCGGCGATCGGATCGACGACCTTCTCCCAGACCGGAAGGGTCGCCTCGAGCCACTCGGACCTGCTCCACGCCTTGGGGGAGCGGATGCCGGCGGGCAGCGTGGTGCCCTCGTCAAGCCACAGGTCGGCAAGGCGGAGCGCGTCCTCGACCTGACGGCGCTCGGCGTCCACGACCGACGGGTCGCCCGCCTCCACCACAAGGTGGCGCGCGATGTTGCGCACCATCTCCCAGTTGACGGGTCCCGACCCGCCCGAGCCCATGCCGCTGAGCATGTCCGCGAACTGGCGCAGCATGTCGGCGAACTGCCGCATGTCACCGCCGGGGGGCATACCGGGCATGCCGAAACCCATGCCGAACGGGTCGCCGGGCTTGCCGTCTCCGTCGTCGTCGCCGGGCCGGTTGAAGCCGAAAGGAGTGTCGCCCATCAGAATCGCCTTAGGCTGCGGGGAAAGGCCATAACCTCAAAGGTAGTCGCTTTCCGGAGCGAGCCGTGGCCGCATAGGGGGACGTTCGCCATGAGCACAGGGGACCGACGGACCGTCGCAGTCACGGGAGCGGCGTCCGGAATCGGACAGGCACTGACCGAACGGCTCGTCGCGTCCGAGCGGTTCGCGAGGGTGATCGCGCTCGACGGGACCCGCGGCGAGGTGCCCGGCGCGGTCTGGCGGGTGGTCGACATCCGCGACCCCGCCCTGGCCCGTCGCCTGTCGGACGTCGACGTGCTCGTCCACGTCGACGTGGACCGCTCACCGGAGAGCGACCCCAAGGAACGCCGCACCTACAACGTGCGCGGCGCGCAGACGGTGATCGCCTGCGCGGCGGGCGCGGGGGTCAAGGACGCGGTCCTGCTGAGCTCGGCCGCCGTCTACGGGGCCGCCGCCGACAACCCGGTGCCGCTGCCGGAGAACGCGCCGCTGAAGGCCGAGCCGGACACCTCGGTCGCCGGTGACTTCCTGGAGATCGAGGAGCTCGCGGGCGGCAGGCTGCACCCGGGGCTGCGGGTGACCGTCGTGCGGCCCGCCGCGCTGGTCGGGCCCGGCGTCGACACCGTCGTCACCAGGCACTTCGAAGCGCCGAGGCTGCTGCGCGCCAAGGGCGTCGAGCCGCGCTGGCAGTTCTGCCACGTTGACGATCTCGTCGCGGCGCTTGAGCTCGCGGCGCTCGGCGAGGTCTCCGGGGCGATCGCCGTCGGGTCCGAGGGGTTCCTCACCGGCGAGGAGGTCGAGCGGATCACCGGCAAGGCGGGGTTCGAGCTGCCCGCCTCGCTCACCTTCGGCACCGCGCAGCGCCTGCACCGCCTGGGCCTCACCCCGGCCCCGGCCACCGACCTGCACTACGTCGTCTACCCGTGGGTGGTCGACTGCGCGAAGCTGCGCGCCTCAGGCTGGAAGCCGAGGCACGACAACGAGATGGCCCTCCAGGCCCTGCTCGCCGAGACCGCCGGACGTCACGCCGTCGTCGGCCGCAGGGTCGGCGGCAAGGAGGCGACCATGGCGACGGCGGCGGGCGCGACGGTCGCCGTCATCGGCGCGGCGGCCGCGGTCCGACGCGCCCGCAGACGCCGCAGGCTGTGACGGTATTTTCGTCACGTGAGCGCTATCCGACTGCTTGACATCCGCGAGACCCCGCTTTCCGTCGACGAGGTCGTCGCCGCCGTGCAGGACGCCGCGGCGGGCGGCACCGCGTTCTTCGCGGGCACCGTGCGCGACCACGACCGCGCCCAGGACGGCGCGGAGAGCAAGGCCGTCACCGCCCTGTCCTACAGTGCCCACCCCTCGGCGCTGGAGCGGCTGCGCGAGGTGATGGAGAAGATCGCCGCCGACATCCCCGTCGTCGCGCTCGCCGCCGTCCACCGGGTCGGCGACCTGGCGATCGGCGACCACGCGGTGGTCGTCGCGGCCGCCGCGCCGCACCGGGGCGAGGCGTTCGAGGCGTGCCGCAGGCTGATCGACGACCTCAAGCACGAGGTGCCGATCTGGAAGCACCAGCACTTCGCCGACGGGACCTCGGAGTGGGTCGGCGCCTGCTGAGGTGCCCTTAGGCTTGCGCGCATGGTCTCCAATGTCGTCCGGGGTCTACGTGAGCGCGTCCCCAACAGGCGCGCGCTGACCCTGTCGGTGGTCGCGGTGCTCGTCCTGGCCCTGGCGCTGGCCGGGGCCGTCATGCCGGTGCCCTACGTCTCGCTCCAACCGGGCCCGACGATGAACACGCTCGGCGTGAACCCGGAGACCAAGAAGCCGCTGATCGAGATAGTCGACGCCCAGACCTACCCGGACGACGGCCACCTCAACTTCACCACCGTCGCCTACACCGGCGACCCGTCGAACCCGCCGACCCTGTACCGGGCGCTGCGCGACTGGATCAACCCCGAGCGCGCGGTCGTCCCGATGGACACGATCTTCCCCGCGGGCGAGACCGCCGAGCAGGTCGAGGAGGCCAACACCGCGCTCATGGCCGACTCCCAGCAGACGTCGGTCGCCGCGGCCCTCACCCAGATGGGCCGCCAGCTGGGCAGCGAGACCTACGTCGGACGCGTCCACAAGGGCCTGCCCGCCGACGGCGTCCTCAAGTCCGGCGACCAGGTCCTCGCCGTCGACGGCACCAAGGTCGACAAGGCCAGCGAGGTCACCGGCAAGCTCAAGGACTACGCGGTCGGCGACGAGGTCACCCTGACGATCAAGCGCGATGGCAAGCAGGAGAAGGTCACGCTCAAGATGGGCGAGACCACCACCGACGGCGCCAAGCGCGCGGTGATCGGCGTCGAGCTCGTCGACAAGTTCGTGCTGCCGATCGAGGTCAAGATGAACGTCGGGGAGATCGGCGGGCCGAGCGCCGGCCTGATGTTCTCCCTGGCCATCTACGACATGCTCACGCCCGGCAGCCTCACCGGCGGCAAGTTCATCGCCGGGACCGGCACGATCACCGTCGACGGCCAGGTCGGCGCGATCGGCGGCATCCAGCAGAAGATGATCGCGGCCAAGAACGCGGGCGCGACCGAGTTCCTCGTCCCGCCCGGCAACTGCGCCGAGGCCGCCGACGCCGCCCCGGACGGCCTGCGCCTGATCAAGGCCGAGTCGCTCGACAGCGCCGTCAAGAGCCTCGAGGGGCTCCAGGCCGGGAAGAAGGACCTCCCGGCCTGCTGACCGCGCCCCCGCCGCCCCTGCTCAGCCCTCGTCGGGCAGGAGGGTGCCGGCGAGCGCGTCGGTGACGTCCGGTACGAGGTCGTCGGCGGAAAGCAGTTCCTCCTCGTGGCTGCGTATCCGCAGCACCGCGTGCCGTGAGCCGTCGCGCAGCACGCCCGCGACGATCCGCAGCTCCTCGTGCCTGGGGTGCGCCAGCGCCCACGCGACGGCGTCGCCCTCGGCCGGGATCTCGTCCTCGATCTCCGGCGGCAGCGTCACCCTGACCATCGCCAGCGCCGCCCCCGCCACGTTGTCCGGCCACACGATGCCCGGCAGCAGCGCGCCGACGTCGCCGTCCTCAAGATCGCCCTGGTCGACCGCGGTGATCGCGTCGTCGGCGGAAAGCCCGAGTTGCTGGGCCAGGTCCGGCTCTGCCCGGATGAGTTCCGCGGTCTCCACGAGCGCGAACAGCCGCGGCGCACCGTCCCATCCGGTCTGCGCCTCGATGCTCCGCACGGTCTCTTCGAGAGGGGTCATGCCCGTCATTCTTCCGTTGCCGAGCCGATGCCTGGATCGGGAACCGCGCGGGATGTCGGTAAGTTGCTCCTAGTGCTGGCTGGAACTTGAGGAATCGGAGGGAAGCGGTGAGCTTCCGAACCCCACGCCCGGGCGGGCGACGCGTCCCCGATGGGAGACCGCGGCTACTCGCCCCGGTGTTGATAACGCTGGCGGTGCTCGTCGCTGTCTTCTTCATCGTGACGGGCTTCTGGACGGACCTTCTTTGGTACCGCTCCCTCGGCAACGGCTTCTCCGGTGTCTTCACCACCCAGCTCCGCACCAGGGTGCTGCTGTTCGTGCTCGGAGGGCTGCTGATGGCGGCCGCCGTCGGCGCCAACATGGTGATCGCCTACCGGCTGCGGCCCGCCTACCGGCCAGTCTCGGTGGAACAGCAGGGCCTCGAGCGCTACCGCGCCGCGGTCGACCCGCACCGCAAGGCCGTGTTCTTCGCGCTGCTCGGCGCGCTCGCCCTGTTCACCGGGCTGTCGTCGGCCGGGCAGGTCGGCACGTGGCTCGCCTTCATGAACCGGACGAGCTTCGGCGAGAAGGACGCGCAGTTCGGCATGGACGTGTCGTTCTTCGTGTTCACCTACCCGTTCCTGCGGCTGATCCTCGGCTTCCTGTTCGTCATGGTCGTGCTGTCGGCGATCGCCGCGGTGGCCGTCCACTACCTGTACGGCGGACTGCGGCTCCAGGGCCCCGGTGACAAGGCGTCGCCCTCGGCGCGCGCCCACCTGTCGGTCCTCGTCGGCCTGTTCGTGCTGCTGAAGGCCGTCGCCTACTGGTTCGACCGCTGGGGCCTGGCCTACTCCGAGCGCGGCAAGGTCACCGGACCCGGCTACACCGACGTCAACGCGGTGCTGCCCGCCAAGACGATCCTCGCGGCCATCGCGTTGATCTGCGCGATCCTGTTCTTCGTCAACATCTGGCGCAAGGGCATGATGCTGCCCGGCGTCGGCTTCGGCCTGCTCGTGCTGTCGGCGATCCTGATCGGCGGCGTCTACCCGCTGCTCATCCAGCAGTTCCAGGTCAAGCCGAACGAGCTCGCCAAGGAGCGCCCCTACATCGAGCGCAACATCGAGGCCACCAGGGACGCGTTCGGCGTCTCCGGCGTCGAGGAACAGAACTACACGCCGAACAAACAGCCGGACGCCGAACAGGTCGAGAAGTACTCCGAGACGATCCCCAACGTCCGGCTGCTCGACCCGATGCTGCTGTCCCCGACGTTCCTGCAGAACCAGCAGCTCCAGGGCTACTACACGTTCGGCAACCCGCTCGACATCGACCGCTACCCCGACGCCGACGGCAAGATGCAGGACACCCTCGTCGCCGTCCGCGAGCTGACCGGCCCGCCCGGCACCCAGTCCGGCTGGGTCAACGAGCACCTGACCTACACGCACGGCTACGGGTTCGTCGCCGCCCCCGGCAACACCGTCGACCCGCAGAGCAAGGGCCCGGTCTACACCGCCTCCGACATGCCCCAGTCCTGCGAGGTGAAGACCAAGGGCGGCCAGTGCCAGTTCGCCATCAAGAAGCCCCAGGTGTACTTCGGCGAGCAGTCCCCCGCGTACTCGATCGTCGGCGTCCAGGAGGAACTGGACTACCCCAACGGCCCCCGCACCACCTACGACGGCACCGGCGGCGTCCGCATGGACTCCTTCTTCAACCGGGTCGCCTACGCGCTGAAGTTCCGCGACCGCAACATCCTGCTGTCGGGCAACATCAAGGAGCAGTCGCGCATCCTGTACGACCGCAACCCGCGTGAGCGCGTCCAGAAGGCCGCCCCCTGGCTGACCGTCGACGGCAACGCCTACCCCGTCGTCGCCGACGGCCGCATCGTCTGGATCGTCGACGGCTACACGACCTCCAACGGCTACCCGTACTCCGAGCGGATCAACCTCCAGGACACCACCCGCGACTCCAACACCGAGCGCCCCGCCGTCGGCCGCCAGCCCGGCTCGGAGGTCAACTACATCCGCAACTCGGTGAAGGCGACGGTCGACGCCTACGACGGCACCGTCACGCTGTACGCCTGGGACGAGAAGGACCCCGTCCTCAAGACCTGGCAGAAGGCGTTCCCCGGCACCGTCAAGACCAAGGCCGACCTCGAGAAGAACCTCGGCGGCGAGGTGTTCGAGCACGTCCGCTACCCCGAGGACCTGTTCAAGGTGCAGCGGAGCGTCCTGCGCAGCTACCACGTCACCGACCCGTCGGCGTTCTACGACGGCCAGGACGCATGGGAGATCCCCGTCGACCCGACGGAGACCACCATCACCGAGCCGCCGTTCTACCTGACGCTGCAGATGCCGTCGCGGGACGACAAGTCCGAGCCGGAACAGCCGGGCTTCTCGCTCACCACGACATATGTGTCGCGCAACGGTAGGAACCTGACGGGCTTCCTCGCCGCCAACAGCGACCCGAACTCCGACAACTTCGGCGAACTGCGCCTGCTCCAGGTCCCACGTGAGGTGTCGATCCTCGGGCCGGGCCAGATGCAGAACACGTTCAAGGGCAACGACAAGGTCGCGCCCGTGCTGAACCGGCCCGCGGGAAGCACCACACAGGTCGTCTACGGCAACCTGCTGACGCTCCCGTTCGGCGGCGGATTCATGTACGTCCAACCCGTCTACCAGCAGTCCGCGACCGGCGCGAAATACCCAGTCCTCGGCTGGGTCCTGGTCAGCTTCGGCGACCAGATCGGCTTCGCCACCACCTTCGAGGACGCGCTCAAGCAGGTCCTGCAACCCGGCACGAACGTCCCCACCACCGGCGACGACACCCCGACGCAGCCGACCACACCCGGCTCGTCCCCATCCGTCCAGCAGGCCATCGACGCCGTCAAGCAGGCGTTCCAGGAATCCCAGGACGCCCTCAAGAGCGGCGACCTGAAGAAGTACGCCGAAGCCCAGGACAAACTCAGCCAGGCGATCAACAACCTGGTCGAAGTCCAGGCCAAGGCCGAAGACGCCGAACCAGCGGCAACCCCGAGTCCCACGCCCACCAACTGATTTGCGTAACCCCGCTCCACCCCATAGTCTTTAAACACAACGACGCGGGGTGGAGCAGCTCGGTAGCTCGCTGGGCTCATAACCCAGAGGTCGCAGGTTCAAATCCTGTCCCCGCTACCAAAGGTCCGAGGGCCGCCATGGTCAGCCCCCTAACGGGGGCTTCCCATGGCGGCCCTTCGGCTTATACGGGGGGCGACCCCCGTAGGCCCCCGATGTGGGGGGCTGCGCCCCCCACGCCCCCCGCTGCGGTGGTGCCGCTGGTCGCGGGGCTGGGGTGGAAATTTTTGGGTGGCTGGGGAGGGGAATTTCTTGGGGGGCTTGGGGGAGGGGATTTTTTTTTTGGGTGGGGTGGGGGTGGGGTTTTTTAGTTTTTGGGGGTGTTGGATTCTTCGGCTTCTACTTGGGCGTTCCAGGATTGTTTGGTGGATTGCCAGCCGTCTTCGGTGGTGCCTTGGCGCCAGTAGCCGGAGATGGAGAGTTGGGAGAGGGGGAGTTGGCGGGTTTGGCGGAGGTTGCGGCGGATGGAGCGGACGAGGCCGGCTTCGCCGTGGATGAAGGCTTGGACGTCGTTGTCGGGGAAGTCGAGGGCTTCGATGGCGGTTGTTAGTTTTTGGCCTATGGGGGTGCCGTTGCGGTGGAGCCAGGTGGTGGTGAGGTTCGGGTGGGCGGGGAGGGGGAGTTCGTCGGCCTGGGAGGCGACCTCGAGGATCGCGATGGCTTTGGCGTTGGTGGGGAGTTGTTCTAGGGAGGCGGCTATGGCGGGGAGGGCGCTCTCGTCGCCGGCCAGGAGGTGCCAGGAGGCGTCGGGGGAGGGGCGGTAGGCGCCGCCGGGGCCCGCAAGCCAGAGGACGTCTCCTGGGGCCGCTGAGGCGGCCCAGGGGCCTGCTACGCCGGTGTCGCCGTGGACCACGAAGTCGAGGGTGAGTTCGGCGGAGGCCGGGTCCCAGGCGCGGACCGTGTAGGTGCGGGTTATGGGCCAGCGGTCTCGGGGGAGGGTCCGGCGGATCTCGGCCGGGTCGAACGGCTCGGGGGAATCGGGTCGGGGCAACTGGAGTTTGACGTAGTGGTCGGTGTAGGCGCCCGCGGTGAAGCGTTGTTTGAGGTCGTCGCCGCCCAGGACCACGCGGATCATGTGGGGGGTGAGCTGTTCGGTGCGCAGGACCGTGGTGCGGTAGGGGGCGGGGATGCGGCGTTCGGCCATGTGGGGCCTCCCTGTGAGGCGGTCAGATTCGATAGGTCAACGATGTTATAGCGATATATCGACGATATCTGACGTGTCAAGGTGCGGGCCCTCTTGGGGAGGGCCCGCGCGTCGGGGGCCGTGAGCCGGGGTGTCAGGCCGGGTCTAGGACGAAGACCGGGATCTTTCGGTCGGTCTTCTTCTGGTAGTCGGCGTAGCCGGGCCATGCCTCGACCGCGCGCTGCCACCACTGGTCGCGCTCCAGGCCCTCGGCGAGGTGGGCGCGGTACTCGCGCGGCTCGGGGCCGTCCTGGAGCATGACCAGGGGCTCGGCGAGGATGTTGTGGTACCAGACCGGGTTGTCGGGGGCGCCGCCCTTGGACGCGACCACGGCGTAGCTCTCGCCGTCCGTCACGCGCATCAGCGGGGCCTTGCGGATCTTGCCGGTCTTCGCGCCACGGGTCGTGAGGATGATGACGGGCTTGCCGCCCATCGTGTTGCCCTCCTCGCCGCCCGTGCTCTCATACAACTCCACCTGCTCGGCGGCCTGGGTGTACGGGCTCGGCACGTACTCGCCTTCCAGAGGCATGGATGCTCCCTTGCTGTAGCGGTCGCCCGCGTTCCGACGGGTCTTGGACGGCTTCCACATTTTCATGTGACGCCCGCCTCATTTCACATCGGGGTGGCGGATCGTGTTTGGCAGATCTCGGAACGGTTACTTAATACACATGGTTACGATTTTGTGGCTTATTGCAGTGGTTCTGGTGATTTACGGGATCTACGTCCTGATCGCCCAACGCAACGTGCTGCTGGGCATCGTGCTCATCGTCCTGGGGCTGCTCGTCGGCCCCGGCGGGGTGAGCATCTTCAACCCGTAAACGCTGCCCCGACCAGCCGGTCGGGGGTCTTCCGACCCCCGGCCGGCTCAACCCTGTCTCCGAGCATAAACGCCTCGGCGGGTGGGAGGGGAAAAAGCGCGTCAAAGCAAATCAGCGGTAGATTTCCGGTTAATCCCGCAGGAGATTTCCGTGCTCACGGGAGCCTGTCCGCGACCCGCATGGCCGCCTCGCGCAGCGGCTCGGGCAGCGCGTCGAGCCGGTGGTCGAGGTCGTCGCGGAAGCTGTGCCTCGGCAGGTCGGCGGCGGGCCGCGCCTCCGGCATCCAGGCCGCGTGGATCATGAACGGGACAGTCCTGCCGGGAGGTGGGGCGAGGCTCGCGACGGGCCCGCGCGCGACGTCGGCGGCGTCGAAGAGGTCGAGCCGGAACCTGTCGTCGTTGTGCACGAGGACGAGGAGATGGCCGTCGTGGCCGCCGGGGGAGGTCCCCGAGTACCGGGAGCGGCCTTCCGCGCCGGGTGAGCGCGGGATGAAGACCGGCGAGGTCGGGTAGTCGTCGGCGGCGAAGGTCCACTCGTGCAGCGCCTTCAGCGACTCACGGTCGTGTGTGACGAGGATCGCTGGGGTCTCCTCGGCCGGGAACGCGGCACGGTCCACACGGTCGCCGTAGTTCGCCAGGGCGCGCTGGTTGACCGCCTCAGGGTGGAACCCGAGATAGACAAGATGGTGGACGGTCGGGGCGGTCTGACCCTCGAGCGACCAGTCGATCGCCGACAGCTCCGCCTGCCAGTACCGTTCCGGGTCCTGGACGCGGGCGCGTTCGGTGATCCGTCCCGTCGCGGGGTCGAAGCGCAGCAGCGTGATGACGGTCGGGCTCATGCCGTGGCAGTACATGCCGCGCAACGCGGGATCTATCGGGCGGCCGAAGGCGTCGAGGTCGTCGGCGCGCAGGTACATGCCGATGTCCACGCCCGGCGCGTGCTCCATGAGGATCTCGACGCCGTCGGAGTCGTCATAGCGCGCATAGAAGTGGTTGACCTCGGGGGCGATCCTGAACTCGCGGCACCTGACGCTCGGGCGGCCCGCGACGAGGTCGTCCTTGCGGATCAGCAGCACCGGGCCGTCGGGGTTGTTGGCGCCGGTGCGGTCCGCGCCGAAGATCTCCTGGACGTCGACCTTGTAGGCGGTGTCGGCGAGCACGAGCCAGTCGCGCGTCTGGGTGATCGTGTGGGTCGCCTGCGGCAGCGACGCGCCCTCCACGAGCCAGCGTTCGACGCGCGAGCCGGTCCCGTCGTAGCGGATGACGCAGACGGCCCCGGAGAGCACGTCGCGGCTCACCGACCACAGGCAGCCGCGCTCGGGGTCGATGACGGGATGCGCGGTCGTGGAGACCAGCGGCAGGACCGGCTGGTCGAGCGCGGGCGCCCAGTCGTCGCGGTGCCCGACCTCGCCGAGGAAGTCGAGCGTCACCGGATCGACCTCGACGGGACGACCCGCGTCCCACGTCGCGAACAGCCTGTCGCCCCACGGCAGCGGCGCGGTGTTGGCGGCGTTGACCATCCCGAACGGCGAACTCGTGCCGACGGGCCCGGCGACGAACAGGTCGGGGCAGGCGCGCCGCAGCAGCACCGACGGGGTCTCCACCAGCCTGGGCCGCCAGGGGAAGACGCCGTCCGCGTCGGGTCTGAGCGGCATCCGCACGAGGATCCCGTCGCCGAAGAACGCGTGGATCGGGTGGGTGCGCTGGTCGGCGGAGCTGACGACGAAGTGCCCGCCCACGTCCGAAGGCCACGTCCCGGACACGACGGTGAGGTCGAGGTCGGCGGGGTCGTCCTTGGCGAGGATCGAGCGGGGGATCGGCATATCCGTCACACAACTCCTCATCGGACGTGCCGTCAATGACCGTGAAGGTGGTGGTACGGGCCCGCGCCACCGCGTTACTTCCTGGTTTCCGGCCTTGACGGACGGTCCCAGCCGATCATTAATGGTCCCCACGCGCCCGCCACGACCGACGTCCGCGTCACCTAGAGGATCAGAGGCCGGTTTGACACTGGAAGAGCTGCGCGTCGCCGCCGACACCGGGCGGATCGACACGGTCGTCATCGGGTTCACCGACATGCAGGGGCGGTTGCAAGGCAAACGCCTGTCAGCGCGCTACTTCCTCGACGAGGTGGCCGGGCACGGCTCGGAGGGCTGCAACTACCTCCTGGCCGTGGACGTCGAGATGAACACCGTCGACGGCTACGCGATGTCGTCCTGGGAGCGCGGGTACGGCGACTTCGTCCTGCGCCCCGACCTTTCCACCCTGCGGCCCGTGCCCTGGCAGGAGGCGACCGCGCTCGTCCTGGCCGACCTGCACTGGGAGGACGGCGCGGAGGTCGTCGCCTCGCCCCGGCAGATCCTGCGCCGCCAGCTCGACCGGCTCGCCGCGCGCGGCTGGCGCGCGTTCGTCGGGACCGAGCTCGAGTTCATCGTCTACACCGACACCTACGAGGCGGCCTGGACGCGCGGATACCGCGACCTCACCCCCGCCAACCAGTACAACGTGGACTACTCGCTGCTCGGCGGCGCGCGCGTCGAACCGCTGCTGCGCCGCATCCGCAACGGGATGACCGGCGCCGGCATGTACGTCGAGTCGGCCAAGGGCGAGTGCAACCTCGGGCAGCACGAGATCGCCTTCCGCTACGCCGAGGCGCTCGAGACCTGCGACAACCACACCCTGTACAAGACCGGCGCGAAGGAGATAGCGGCGCAGGAGGGGATGTCCCTGACGTTCATGGCCAAGCCGAACGAGCGCGAGGGCAACTCCTGCCACGTCCACCTGTCACTGCGCGACGAGTACGACATCCCGATCATGGCGGGAGACGGGCCCTACGGGCTGTCGGAGATAGGGGAGAGGTTCATCGCGGGACAACTCGCCTGCCTGCGCGACCTCACCCTCCTGCTCGCCCCCAACATCAACTCCTACAAGCGCTACCAACCCGGATCCTTCGCGCCCACCGCGATCAGGTGGGGCATCGACAACAGGACGTGCGCGCTACGGCTCGTCGGGGCTGGGCCCTCGCTGCGGGTGGAGAACCGGGTGCCGGGGGGCGACGTCAACCCCTACCTCGCCGTCGCGGCCCTCATAGCCGCCGGGCTGTATGGGATAGACGAGGAGTTGGACTTGGACGAGCCCTTCGAGGGGAACGCCTACGCCAGTGACGGGCCCACCGTCGTGCGGACGCTGCGCGACGCCGTCGCGGACTGGTCGGCGAGCCCGCTCGCCGCGGGGATGTTCGGCCGTGAGGTCGTCGAGCACTACGCGAACTGCGCGCGGGTGGAACTCGACGCCTACGACAGGGCGGTCACCGACTGGGAACTCGTCAGGGGCTTCGAAAGGCTGTAGATGCAGGTGCTCAACCCGGCGACCGAACAGGTCGTCGCCACGGTCCCGGCCGCCTCGCCCGAGGAGGTCGACGCCGCCGTCGCCAGGGCCCGCGCGGCGTTCCCTGCCTGGCGCGCCGTCGCGCCCGGCGACCGGGCCAGGCTGCTGCGGGCCTTCGCCGAGAAGATCGACCTGCACGCCGAGGAACTCGCGCTCCTCGAGGTCCGTGAGGCCGGCCATCCGATCGCGCAAGCGCGCTGGGAGGCGGGCAACCTTCGGGACACGCTGTACTACTACTCGGCCGCGCCCGAGCGGCTCACCGGGCTGCAGATCCCGGTGGCCGGGGGCGTCGACCTGACCTTCAAGGAGCCGCTCGGGGTCGTCGCGGTGATCGTCCCGTGGAACTTTCCGATGCCGATCCTCGGCTGGGGCGTCGCGCCCGCGCTGGCGGCGGGCAACACCGTCCTGGTCAAACCCGCCGAGTGGACGCCGCTCACCGCGCTGCGCGTCGCCGAGCTCGCCCTTGAGGCCGGGATACCCGAGGGGGTGCTCCAGACCGTCCCGGGAGAGGGTCCGGTGGCCGGGCGGCGGCTTGTGGACCATCCGGACGTGCGCAAGGTCGTCTTCACCGGGTCGACCCGGGTGGGCAAGGAGCTGATGGCGGCCTGCGCCCCGGACGTCAAACGGCTCACCCTCGAACTCGGCGGCAAGAGCGCCAACATCGTCTACGCCGACGCCGACCTCGAGCGGGCCGCCGCCACCGCGCCCTACGCGGTCTTCGAGAACGCGGGACAGGACTGCTGCGCGCGCTCCCGCATCCTCGTCCAGCGGTCGGTCTACGACAGGTTCATGGAACTGCTCGAACCCGCGGTCGCGGGCGTCGTCGTCGGCGACCCCGAGCAGGATCGGACGGAGGTCGGGCCGCTGATCAGCGCGGCGCACCTGGCCAAGGTCCGCTCGTACGTGCCCGATGACGCGCCCGTCGCGTTCCGGGGCGAAGCGCCAGAAGGGCCCGGATACTGGTTCGCGCCGACGGTCCTCGCGCCCCCCGACATCGGGGACTTCCCCGCCTGGCACGACGAGGTCTTCGGACCCGTCGTCACCGTCGCGCCGTTCAGCGACGAGGCCGAGGCCGTCGCGCTCGCCAACAGCACCGCGTACGGCCTGTCCGGGTCGATCTGGACCCGCGACGTCGGCCGCGCCCTGCGCACCGCACGCGCCATCGAAGCCGGGAACCTGTCTGTGAACTCCCACTCGTCGGTCCGCTACTGGACCCCGTTCGGCGGGTACAAGCAGTCAGGACTCGGCCGCGAACTCGGGCCGGACGCCCTCGACGCCTTCACCGAGACCAAGAACGTCTTCCTGTCCACCGAGCCCTAAGCCAGCACCCCGAGGGAGCACAAGCCCGCATGCAGCGCCTCGCAGACCGCGTCGCCGTCATCACCGGAGCGGCCTCCGGCATCGGCCTGGCCACCGCCCGCCGCTTCGCCGCAGAAGGCGCGCGCGTCGTCGTCGCCGACCTCGACGAGACCGGCGGCAAGGCGGCCGCCGCCGAGGTCGACGGGATCTTCGTCAACACCGACGTCACCGACGAGGAAGCCGTCCACGCCCTCTTCCAGACCGCCTGGGACACCTACGGCCGCCTCGACATCGCCTTCAACAACGCGGGCATCTCCCCGCCCGACGACGACTCCATCCTGGAGACCGGCATCGAGGCATGGCGACGCGTCCAGGACGTCAACCTCACCAGCGTCTACCTGTGCTGCAAACACGCCATCCCGCACATGCGCGCCCAGGGCAAGGGCTCCATCATCAACACCGCGTCCTTCGTCGCCCGCATGGGCGCGGCCACAAGCCAGATCTCCTACACCGCCTCCAAAGGCGGCGTCCTCGCCCTGTCCCGCGAACTCGGCGTCCAGTTCGCCCGCGAAGGCATCCGCGTCAACGCCCTCAGCCCCGGCCCCGTCAACACCCCCCTCCTCCAGGAACTCTTCGCCAAAGACCCAGAACGCGCCGCCCGCCGCCTCGTCCACATCCCCGTAGGCCGCTTCGCCGAACCCGAGGAGATCGCCGCCGCCGCGGCCTTCCTCGCCTCCGACGACGCAAGCTTCATCACCGCCGCCGAGTTCCTGGTCGACGGCGGCATCTCCGGCGCCTACGTCACCCCCCAGTAACCCCCGCCCCCGTAACCGATTTGCCTAAGCCCACCCCACCCCATAAGCTAATAACACAACGACGCGGGGTGGAGCAGCTCGGTAGCTCGCTGGGCTCATAACCCAGAGGTCGCAGGTTCAAATCCTGTCCCCGCTACCAAAGGTCCGAGGGCCGCCGTGGTCAGATCCCTAGCGGGATCCTTCCACGGCGGCCCTTCGGCCTATACGGGGGACGACCCCCGTAGCCCCCCGATGTGGGGGCTCCGCCCCCACGCCCCCGCTGCGGTGGTGCCGCTGATCACGTGGCTTGGGTGGAAATCCGCTGCCTTGGCCCGCTGCTCGCTGCTCGCTGCCCGCTGGTTGTGGGTGGGAAGGGGGACGCCCTCAGGGGTGGGCTGGGGGCGTCGTGGGGGGTGGGGGTTATTTGTAGGTGGGGCGGGTGGTGAAGGCGGTGCCGGCGGGGGTGGGGGTGCCGTCGGGGCGGAAGAGGCCGGTTTCGGACTGGGTGGTGGGCATGGCGAACCAGGCGTAGCGCTTGATGTAGGGCTCTTTGGCCAGCATCTTGGTGGCTTCGCGGAGGAAGGCGGCCTGTTGCTTGGGGGTGGGGTAGCGAGGGGCGCCCTGGGTGAAGTCCGTCAGGGCGAACTCGGTTAGCCAGATGGGCTTCTTGTAGCGCTTGTGGACGGCGCGGAGGTACTGGCGGAGCTGGAGGGCGGCGGGCTTGGCGCGGAAGTCGGCGCCGTACCAGTGCAGGGTGATGAAGTGGACCGGCATCTTGCGGGCTTTGGCGCCCTTCATGAAGCGGTCGAGCCAGCCGCCGGGGGTCGCGCCGCCCGTGGCGACGGAGGGGCTGCCCAGGGTCTTGCCCGTGGCGACGAGGCGCGGCCACAGGTCGAGGGCCTGGTCGACCGACATGTTCGCCTGCGCGCCGAGATCCGGCTCGTTGAAGCCGAGCAGGTACTTGCTCTTGGCCTTCTTGGCCTTGGCGACGTCGCCGATCGTGGCCGCGCGGTGGATCATCGGGACGAACTCGACGCCCTTGGGCGCCTTCACCCCGGCCCGGTCCGCGCCCCACGTGTAGAACCAGCAGGCCCGCGACTTCTTCATCGACTTCGCCGAGTTGGCGACCGCCCACGTCGCGACGCCCTTGAAGCACGCCTTCTTGGCCTTGGCCTCGGCGGCCGCCTGCGTCGGGGAGGGGGCCGCCGACTTCGCGACGGGCTCGGGCACCTCCATCAGGGGGCCGAGCGCGAGCACCGGGTCGTCGGTGAACGCGGGGAGCGACGGCATCACGGCGGGCGCCTGCTTGGGCAGGGCCGACGGCAGCGCCTCGGCGTCGGCGCTGACGGGCGGGGCAGCGGCCACCTGCCCGTCGGGGCCGTCGTTCTTGGTGTCGAAGTACGCGAATCCGGCGAGCCCGACCAGTGATGCGGTGCACAAACCGACCGCCACCGCCTCGATGGCCCGGCGATTCCTCTGCGAGGGGGTCACGGCAGGCACTCTCTCACGGATCAGGGTGATCCGTCTGCTCTCCTGCCAATCCCGAACCAGGACACCAATCCGCCCAGCAGGCACACACCGGCCGCTACCAGCATCGCCGTCGGATACCCGGCGGCGAGGGATTTCTCCGCCCCCGAGACGAGCGGCAGGATCGCGACCGCGAGCAGTCCCGCGATCCGGGAGACCGCGTTGTTGGTGCCCGAGGCGACCCCGGCGTACGCGTCCTCGACGGACGCCATCACGGTCGCGGTCAGCGGCGCGACGGTGACGGCCATGCCGAGCGCGAACACCAGCATTCCGGGCAGGACCCCCACCGCGAACGACGTCCCGGGCCTGGCCAGCGCGAGCAGCCCGACGCCGACGCCGGCGAGGACGGGCCCGACGGTCAGTGGAAGGCGCGGCCCCGTCTTCTGCGCGAGCGCCCCCATCTGGCCGGACAGCAGCAGCATCACCACGGTGAGCGGCAGCGTCGCGAGGCCCGCTTCGAGGGCCGAGTACCCCATCGTCTCCTGGAGCTGAAGCGTCAGCAGGAACAGCCCGCCGGAAAGCGCTGCGTAAACCGCCAGAGTGGTCAGGTTGACGCTGACGAAGACCCGCGAGCGCAGCAGCCGCGGCGGAAGCAGCGGATCGGGCTGGCGGCGCTCGATGACCGCGAACGCCACGAGCGCGAGCACCCCGACGACCCCCGCCGCGATCGTCAGCGGATGCCACCCGCGCACGGGCCCCTCGATGAGCGCGTAGATCGACCCGCCGAGCCCCGCGGTGACCGCGACGGCCCCCGGATAGTCGAGCCGCCGGTCCTTGGTCGACGTCTCCGGCACCTTCGCGAGCGTGACGGCGAAGGCCACCGCCGCGATCGGCACGTTGATGAAGAAGACGAACCGCCACGAGGCGGCGTCCACCAGCCATCCCCCGACGAACGGCCCCAGAGCGGTCGAGACGCCCGCGAGCCCCGCCCAGCGGCCGATCGCGCGGCCCCGGTCGTCGGGGTGCATGGTCGCCTCGATGATCGCGAGGCTGCCGGGGACCATCAGCGCGCCGCCCGCGCCCTGCAGGAGCCGCGCGATGACGAGCGACTGGGCGTTCCACGCGATCCCGCACACGCACGAGGCGACGGTGAACGCGACGAGCCCGATCGCGAAGACCTTGCGGTGCCCGTACCTGTCGCCGAGGGCTCCGCCGAGAAGGAGGAGCGACCCGAGCGTGAGGAGATACCCGTCGAGCACCCATTGGAGGGTGGACAGGCCGCCGCCGAGTTCGCGCCCGATCGCGGGCAGCGCCACGTTGACCACCGTGCCGTCGAGGAAGGCGACGCCGCTGCCCAGGACGGTGGCGAGGATGATGGACCGGCCAGTGGCCGAATCGAGCCGGACCCCGTTCACGCGTGTAGGTTACCGATCGGGAACTCCGGAGGAAGGGTGCTAAGTGCGGGTGTCGGTGCCGGCCGCCATCGGAGTGGCGGCTCTCCTCACCCTCTCCATCGACGTCGCGGTCGTGGCGGGGGAGTGGAACCAGGCGCGTTATGTCGATCTTGAGGTGTCCGACGAGGTCGCGCACATGCCCGACGAGGCAGAGACGATCACCGTCGCCCCGCTGAAGAAGCGCTACACCCCGCATCTGCTGATCGCCGGGACCTCACCCCTGCCGGAGGACGCCGCGGGGAAGGTCCGCGAGGTGAAGGGCGTCAAGGTCGCCGAGGTGGTCGACGGGGCGCGCACCCAGGTCGCGGGCCGTCAGGTGGGCCTGCTGGGCGTCGATCCGTCCTCGTTCCGCAACCTCGCGCCGAAGGAGTCGGCGAAGCTCGACGGCCTGTGGCGCAACGTCGCGGGCGGCGACGTCGTCATCTCGTTCACCGGGCCGGAGCTGGGCACCGTCGTCAAGGCGGGGGCGACGGGCCTGGGCGCGAGCGCGCGGATCGGCGCGGTCGCCCCGATCGGGGTGCCGGGCGTGCAGGCGATCGTCTCGCGGGACCAGGCGCGGCGGCTCGGCCTCGCGTCGGGCAACGCGATGGTGGTGAGCGCGCCGGGCTCGGACCTGAAGAAGCTGAGCGCGCGGCTGAAGAAGGTGCTGCCCAAGGGCGTCAAGGTGACGGTCCTGCCGCGCCAGGCGTCCGGAACCGTGAAGGTCGCGGGCACGGCGAGTTCGCCGCTCACCGGCACGGTCGGCTGCACCCCGCACATGCAGGCCGTCCGCAACGAGCTCGACGCGCTGTTCGGCCCGTTCCCGGTGATCGGCTGCATGCGCCCGGGCGACCCGCAGGACCACGGCAGGGGCAACGCCACCGACTACATGCTGAGCGGCGGCGGCAGCATGCCGACGCAGGCGTGGATGACGGTCGGCGACCGCACCGCGAACTACGCGATCTCCAACTGGCAGCGCCTCGGCGTCAAGTACGTGATCTGGCGGCAGCACATCTGGAACCCGAGCGTGTGCCGGTGCTGGCGGCTGATGGGCGACCGCGGGTCGATCACCCAGAACCACTTCGACCACGTGCACATCTCGGTGAACTAGCGCGCTGGATCGGCCCCCGACCGCTGATCAGGACGCGGCCTTTACCCGGTCTTCTGGGCGCGGTTGCCGGGCCGGGGAAGGGGTGGGGCATGACTGTTCCGCCGATGCCGCCGGGGCCGTTGCCGGAGCCCGAACCGACGCCCCTGCCGCCGCCGATGCCGGTCAGGCCGCCGCGTCCGCCGGGCCCGCCGATCCCGACGCCGCCCCCGCAGCCGCCGCCCGGCCCGCCGAGCCCGGAGCCGGAGCCAGAACCCGAGCCCGCGTGAGCCCCGGATTCTGTCGGTGCCGCGTTCTAGGGTCGGGACATGACCGAGACCGTGCCCGACAAGCCGAGAACGCGGGACCGCGCGACGCCCGCCGACCTGATGCCCGTGGCCCACGAGCTGTCCGCCGACCAGGCGCGGCGGATCGCGCTGCGGGCGCAGGGCCTGATGGGCACCCCGGACAGACGCGCGGGCGTGCCCGGCGTGCTGCGTTCGCTCGGCGCGGTCCAGCTCGACACGATCTCGGTGCTGGCCCGCTCCCACGAGCTGATCCCCTACGCGCGCCTCGGGCCGGTCGGCCGCGCCTCGGTCGAGTCGGCCTACTGGGACGGGTCGGCGTTCGAGTACTGGTCGCACGCCGCGTGCGTGATCCCGATGGAGCTGTGGCCGCTGTACTCCTTCCGGCGGCGCGCGTACGTGGCGCGCGGCCACCGCTGGCACCGCCTGGAGGATCTCGACGGCGCGGCCCGCAAGCTGCTCGACAGGCTGCGCGACGAGGGCCCGATGACGTCCGGCGACTTCGGCGGCGCGAAGAAGGGCGGCCCGTGGTGGGACTGGTCGGAGTCCAAGGTCGCGATGGAGTGGCTGCTGGACATCGGCGAGGTGGCCTGTGTGGAGCGCAGGGGCTGGCGGCGGGTGTACGACGTGGCGTCCCGGGTCGTCCCGGCCGAGCTGCTGGACGCCGCGCCGGACGACGCCACGTGCCTGACGGAGCTGGTCCGCCTTGCGGGCCGTGCCCTGGGCGTCGCGACGGTGAAGGACCTCGCCGACTACCACCGGCTGCGCCTGGCCGAGGTGCGCGGCGTGCTGGAGGCGTCGGGGCTCGTGCCGGTGCAGGTGGCGGGCTGGAAGGATCCGGCCTTCGCCGACCCGGCGGCGCTGGAGTCCGAGCCGCGCGGCAGGCACCGCACGACGCTGCTGTCGCCGTTCGACTCCCTGGTGTGGGACAGGGCGCGCACCGCGCGGATCTTCGGCTTCACCCACCGGCTGGAGGCGTACACCCCGAAGAAGGACAGGGTGCACGGCTACTTCGCGATGCCGCTGCTCACCGGGGGCAGGCTCGTCGGACGGGTGGATCCGGCGCGCGAGGGGAGCACGCTGGTGGCCAGGCGCGTCACGCTGGACTCGGCGCGGCACGCCGAGGCTGCGGCGCGGGCGCTGGCCGAGGCCGCCAGGTGGGTGGGGTGCGCGGAGGTGCGGGTGGAGCAGGTGGTGCCGCAGGAGTTCGCTCCGTTGCTGCACAGGTTGTCAAAAGCGGACGAACCAGGGCCTGTCGATCTACCTCACCGGTGAGTAACATCCGGAGCCATCGCATCGTTACCCTACGGTCCGGTAAGTACGCGGCACCCCCCGTGGACCCCACTCCCTGCACTTGCGGAAGGACCTGTCGATGACCTCGTGGCTCCGGGACTGGCTTGACGAGCCCCACCCCGATCGCGGCGTGTACCTGGCGACCGAGGAGGGCGCCTGGGACTACCGCTCCTACCCGGAGATCGCCGCGTCCGCCAAGCGGGTCGCCGCCGCGCTCGAGGCCGAGGGCGTCGGCACCGGCGACGTGGTGTGCGCGATCATCCCGACGGACTACGAGCTCATCCACACCTACTTCGGGGTGTGGGCGTCCGGCGCGGTGATGTGCCTGATCACGCCGCCGCTGTTCCAGACCGGCGACGAGTACGTCGAGCACGTCGCGGCGATCCTGCGGCAGGCCAAGCCCAAGCTGACGATCGCCTCGCCCGACCTTTCGCCGCTCACCAGGCAGTGCATGGAACGTGCCGGGATCGAGGGCGAGCCGTGGGTGCCGCGTGAGGCCGACAAGGAGGCCGAGCTCAAGCCCGCCTCGGAGCTGGCGCTGCTGCAGTTCACCTCGGGCTCGAGCGGGGAGCCGCGCGGCGTGCGCGTCACGTGGGAGAACCTCGAGGCCAACACCGACCTCATCGCGCGGTTCGCCGAGTTCGAGGACGGCGACGAGGTCAACTCGTGGCTGCCGCTCTACCACGACATGGGCCTGATCGGCGCGTTCCTCACCCCGGTCACCCGGCAGGGCACGCTGCACCTGATGCGGCCCGACCAGTGGATTCGCGACCCCAAGCGCTGGCTCGACCGCTTCAGCCGCGCCCAGTTCGCCGGGTGCCCGCCGTTCGCGTTCACCTACATGGCGCGCCGGCTGAAGAAGGACCAGCTCGAAGGGCTCGACCTGTCCGGCTGGAAGAGCGTCATCGTGGGGGCAGAGCCGGTCGATCCGGCGGGTCTCGCGGCGTTCGCCGAGCTGCTGAAGGACACCGGGTTCCGGCCGACGGTCTTCCGGCCCGCGTACGGCATGGCCGAGACCACGCTGTGCGTCACCATGTTCGACGGCAGCCAGTCGCCGCTCGCGGTCCGTCCCGATCCCGACTCGCTGAACTTCGGCGAACTCGTCAGGATCGCCGACGAGCACCGCGTGGGCCCCGCGTCGCTCGGCGACAAGGCGGGCTGGATGGTCGGCTGCGGCGCGCCCGACCCCGCGCTGCCGGTCCGCATCTGCGACGAGCACGGCAAGCCGCTCCCCGAGGGACATCTCGGCGAGATCGTCGCGGGCGGCGCGTCGGCGTGCGACGGCTACTACGCGGGCGCGGAGGGCAAGTCCACCCGCTTCACCGACGGCGAGGTCTGGACGGGCGACGCGGGCTTCCTCTACAAGGGCCAGCTGTTCGTGCTCGGCAGGATGGGCGACAGCCTCAAGGTGCGCGGCCGCTCGGTCTACGTGGAGGACCTCGAGGCCAAGCTGTCGGAGGTGACCGGCCTGCACAAGGGCAGGATCACCGTCGTCGCGGTGCCGGGCGTCGGCAGCCGCGGCGTCGCGCTGTTCGTGGAGGCCGACGAGGGCGACTGGACCGCCGAGGCGCGCAGGTTCCTGTCCCGTCGGCTCGACGACGCCGACCTGACGATCGTCACCGGCCCGCGCGGCCTCATCGAGCGGACGTCGTCGGGCAAGCCGCGCCGCCGCTACATGTACGAGCGGCTGCGCGCGGGCACCCTCGACGGCATCCGCGTCCTCGCCTGACCGGCGCGTGTCACGGGCGTCCTTCGGCCAAGCCGTCGGACGCCCGCGGCATGTGCGCCTAGAGTGAGGGAAAGGGCCTCCTCCGGTACTTGACCCCGCGTACGTTGTAAGTCAAGACTTACCACGTACGGCGTACGTCAGCAGGAGGTAGGAACATCATGGCCTTGCTCGCGCCCGCACCCGAGGGGACCGGCCTCAAGCCTGTCCCCGGTGAACCGGGCCTGCCCTATCTCGGATTCATCCTCCAGCAGACGCGCGACCCCGTCGGCTTCGCCAAGGGCCGCCGCGCGAAGTTCGGCGACGTGTCCTGGAACAACTTCCTCGGCCGCCGCGTCGTCACCCTTCAGGGCCCAGAGGCCGTCCGCGAGGTGCTCGCCAACAAGGACAAGGCGTTCGCCAACGGCCCGGCCTGGGGCTTCTTCATCGGCCCGTTCTTCGAACGCGGCATCATGCTGCTCGACTTCGACGAGCACCTGCACCACCGCCGCATCATGCAGCAGGCGTTCACCCGCGACAGGCTCGTGTCCTACCTCGACATGATGGCCCCCGAGGTCGCGCGCGGCATCGCCGGGTGGCGGCCAGGCCCGTTCGAGGTGCTGCCGCACATGAAGAAGCTGACGCTCGACCTCGCCCTCGAGGTCTTCGTCGGCGTCCAGCTCGACCCGCGCGAGCGCGACGAGGTGAACACCGCGTTCGTGGACGCGGTCCGCGCGGGCCTGTCGATCGTCCGCTTCCCCGTCCCCGGGCTGCGCTGGAGCCGAGGGCTCAAGGCGCGCAAGAAGCTCGAGTCCTTCTTCTACAGGAACATCGCCGCCAAGCGCGCGGAAGGCGGCGACGACCTCTTCGCCGCCCTGTGCGCCGCCGAGACCGACGACGGCCACCGCTTCAGCGACGCCGACGTCGTCAACCACATGATCTTCGCGCTGATGGCCGCGCACGACACCACGACCATCACCATGACGTCGATGGCGTACTACCTCGCCAAGCACCCCGAGTGGCAGGAACGCTGCCGCGCGCAGTCGCGCGCGCTCGGCAAGGACCGGGTGGAGTTCGCCGACCTCGACGCGCTCACCGACCTCGACCTGGTGATGAAGGAGGCGCTGCGGTTGTGCTCCCCGGTGCCGGGCCTGCCGCGCGTCGCCGTCAAGGACACCCAGGTCCTCGGGTTCCACATCCCCGAGGGCACGATGGTGAACCTCGCGACCTTCACCAACCATTACATAGACGAGTTCTGGCCCGACCCGCAGCGCTTCGACCCCGAGCGGTTCGCGCCCGACCGCCGCGAGGACAAGGTGCACCAGTACGCCTGGCACCCCTTCGGCGGCGGCGTGCACAAGTGCATCGGGCTGTACTTCGCCGGGATGCAGGTCAAGTCGATCCTGCACCAGGTGCTCCTGAACTACTCCTGGAGCGTGCCGGACGGCTACACCTGGCCGCTCGACATGACGACCCTCCCCGTCCCCAAGGACGGACTCCCCGTGAAACTGGAGCGTGTGCTGTGATCGTCGCCATCACCGGGGCCGCGCGCGGCATCGGACTCGCCACCGCCAAGGCGTTCAAGGCCAAGGGCGCGACAGTCGTCATCGGGGACGTCGATGAGGAGGCGGTGGCCAAGGCCGCCGAGGAGATCGGGGTCAAGGGAGTCCGCCTCGACGTCACCGACCGCGCCTCGTTCGAGGCGTTCCTCGCCGAAGCGGGCGACTACCGCGTGCTCGTCAACAACGCGGGCATCATGCCGATCGGGCCGGTCCTCGAGGAGTCCGACGCCGACGCGCGCCGCTGCATCGACGTCAACGTGCACGGGGTGATGCTCGGCACGAAGCTCGCCCTCGCCAAGTTCGTGGCGGACGGGCGCGGCCACGTCGTCAACGTGGCGTCGATCGCGGGCATCCTCCCGACGCCGGGCCTCGCGCTGTACAACGGCAGCAAGGGCGCGGTCCTCATGTTCACCGAGGCGGCGCGGCTGGAGGTCGCCAAGCACGGCGTGCACGTGAGCGCGGTGCTGCCGACGTTCACCAACACCGAGCTCGTCGCGGGGACGCGCAGCCCGAAGGGGCAGAAGAACGCAGAGCCCGAGGACATCGCGGCTGCCGTCGTCGCGCTGATCGCGCGGCCGAAGCCGCGGGTGACCGTGCCCGCGAAGTTCGGGCCGCAGCTGAGGTTCGCGAGCCTGCTGCCGCAGGCGGTCCAGGACAGGCTGAACGCGCGCCTCGGCCTCGACACCATCTTCCTCGACTTCGACGAGTCGGCTCGCAAGGGCTACGACGCCCGCATCCGCTCGTGACCCGGCCCCCGGAGGCCGCGCCGCGGCCTCCGGGACCGCAGGTTCGGACGAACCCGCCCGGAAAGGGACAGACCGCTTTCGGTCGTTCAGGATCGTTACGACAGCTTAATTTTCGCTCGGACGGAGCCGCGACAGGCGGCGCGCAGATGGTGGTTTCCCGTGCTGACGCCTGTTCTGTCGGCTCTGTCGTACCAGCGTGCTCGCGGGTGTTAACGAATTGTTCGCGGCAACCAAGATCGTCTCTGGCTGTAACATACGTTTCATCCGAATGACGGAGTCTGATTGGGTAGGGATTCGCCCTAAACTCGCAACGTGAGTGAAGATCGGCCGGTTTTCGTTGACGGTAGCGGCAGACGCCGCCGCCTCCTGCGCATCGGGGGCATCGTCCTGAGCGTCCTCGTGCTCGGCTACGTCGCCGTTCTCGCGGTCAGCGTGGCCGTGCGCTCCGATGTGCCGATGAAGACCTGGGTGCTTCCGGAGGAGCCCACCGAGAGCCCCAAGGGCAAGACCCCCACCGAAGCGCCGCCGACGCCGGAGGCGCGCAGGGTCCCCGACGGCCAGCGCAACGGCCAGGGCGGCCAGAACCCGCAGCGGCCCGACGACGACACCCCGCAGGACAAGCCGTCGTCGCAGACGCCGCAGAGCGGATCCCCCAAACCCGCGACGCCCCGGCCGGTCGAGACCGATACGGCACAGCCGAAACCGGACCCCGAGCCGGAACCCGATCCCGAGCCAGAACCCGAGCCGGTCGATCCCGTCGACCCCGTCGAAGAACCCCCGGTGGGCGCACAGAGATGAAACACCGCGAACCCCGAGCCCACTGGTTCCTCATCGGGCTCGGCTCCTTCCTGCTCGCGCTGCTGCTGCTGTTCGACGGGTTCGTGCAGGGCGTCGTCGGCGAGACCAAGGACACCGAGGCGGCGGGCGGCGGCATGCTCGGCCCCGCCGAGGTCACCCAGGGCGGCCCGGTCGTCAACACGGGCCAGGGCACCACCCAGTCCGCGCGGATGCCGGACAAGACGATCGCCCTGACCTTCGACGACGGCCCCGACCCCGAGTGGACCCCGCAGATCCTCGACGTGCTCGCCCAGTACGACGCCAAGGCGAGCTTCTTCATGATCGGCGGCCATGTCTCCGAGCACCCCGACCTCGCCCGCAGGGTGCTCGCCGAGGGCCACGAGATCGGCAACCACACCTACTCGCACGTCGACCTCGCGTCCTCGCCCGAATGGCGGATCAAGCTCGAACTGAGCCTCACCCAGCGCGCGCTGGCCGGCGCGCTCGGCGTGAAGACGCGGCTCATGCGCATGCCGTACTCCGGCAGCGCGGGCGGCGCGACCGAGGGCCAGTGGCGGGCCGCGCAGATCGCCGGCGCGGAAGGCTACATCGTGGTCTTCACCGACCGCGACACCCGGGACTGGGAACGGCCCGGGGTGCAGTTCATGGTGGACGAGACGCTGAAGAACACCGACTCCGGTGAAGGCGCGATCATCATGCTGCACGACTCCGGCGGCGACCGGACGCAGACCGTGCAGGCGCTGAAGGAGTTCATCCCGATCCTCCAGGCCAAGGGCTACCGCTTCACCACGCTCGCCGAGGCCCTTGAGCTGCCGCGCGCGGAGGTGCCCGCGTCCGTCCGGAGCCAGGCCGCGGGCAAGCTGATCGTCAACAGCCAGCGGGTCGCGCACTTCGCCGTCGACGTCCTCGGCGTGCTGTTCCTCATCGGCGGCGCGCTCGGGCTCATCCGCATCTTCCTGCTGATGGTCATCGCCGTGCGGCACGCCCGCACGACACGTCGCGCGCGCAAGGCGCCCGGCATGGACGACGATCCGCCCTCGTTGACCGTCATCGTCCCGGCGTTCAACGAGGAGATAGGGATCGCGGCGACTATCTCGTCGCTGCGGGACACCGACTTCGCGGGCGACCTGCGGATCATCGTCGTCGACGACGGGTCGACCGACCGGACCGCCGAGATCGTCAGGGAACTCGCCGACTCCAAGCTCACGCTGATCACCAAGGACAACGGCGGCAAACCGTCCGCGCTGAACGCGGGGATCACCCACGCCACCAGCGAGATCGTCGTCATGGTCGACGGCGACACGGTCTTCCAGCGCGACACGCTGCGCAAGATCGTCAGACCGTTCCGCGACCCGCGCGTCGGCGCGGTCAGCGGCAACGCCAAGGTCGCCAACCGGCGCGGCATCCTCGGCCGCTGGCAGCACATCGAGTACGTCATCGGCTTCAACCTCGACCGCCGCATGTTCGACGTGTTCGACTGCATGCCGACCGTGCCCGGCGCGATCGGCGCGTTCCGGCTCGCCGCGCTGAAGAAGACCGGCGGCGTCAGCGAGGACACCCTCGCCGAGGACACCGACCTCACCATGGCGATCAACCGCGCCGGATACCGCGTCGCCTACGAGGAGTCGGCGATCGCGTGGACCGAAGCGCCCGCGTCGCTCAGCCAGCTGTGGCGACAGCGGTACCGGTGGTGCTACGGCACGATGCAGGCGATGTGGAAGCACAAGTCGTGGTTCCGCGAGAAGAACGGCAGGCTGTGCCTGTCCTACCTCACGCTGTTCCAGGTCTTCTTCCCGCTGCTCGCCCCCGCCGTCGACGTGTTCGCGCTGCACGCGCTGCTGTTCGGCGACCGCAAGCAGATCGCGGTCATCTGGCTCGTGTTCATCGGCGTCCAGGTTCTCGGCGGCGCGCTCGCGCTGATCCTCGACAAGGAGAAGCTGACGCCGCTGTGGGCGGTGCCGCTCCAGCAGCTCGTCTACCGCCAGCTCATGTACCTGATCGTCATCCAGTCGCTCGCGACCGCCGTGCTCGGCTCGCGGATGCGCTGGCAGACGATCCAGCGCGCGGGCACGTTCAACGAGCCTGGCGCGGTCGTGCCGATGGTCGTCACCGACACCGGGCCGATCTCGGTGCCGATGGAGTTCCGCAAGCCCAAGTCCGAGCCGGACGCCGCCGTCAAGGTGGCGGGGACGCTGAACGAGCCCGTCGCCCCGGCCGTCCCGGCCCCGAGGGCCGAGCCCGTCGCGTCGGCGGAGCCGAAGGACGACGTCGTGTCCGCCTGGGCCGCCGAACTGAAGGGCGAGCCCGCCGCGCCCGCTTGGTCGAGGGAGCCGAGGGACGAGCCCGTCGCGTCGGCGTGGTCCGCCGAGGCCACGGACGAGCCGGTCGCGTCGGCCTGGTCGGGCGAGCCGAAGGACGAGCCTGTCGCGTCCGCGTGGTCCGGGGATCCGGACGAGCCCGTGGCGTCGGCGTGGTCCAGCGAGCCGAAGGACGAGCCTGTCGCGTCCGCGTGGTCCGGGGATCCGGACGAGCCCGTGGCGTCGGCGTGGTCCAGCGAGGCGAAGGACGAGCCCGTGGCGTCCGCGTGGTCCAGCGAGGCGAGGGACGAGCCTGTGGCGTCCGCGTGGCGTGCGGATCGGGCCGAGCCCGCGCCGCGCGACGACGACCCGACCCGGACCCTCCTCGACGCCACCTCCGCGTTCCCGCTCCCGGTCCCCAAGGACCGCCCGGCCGACCCCGCGCCGGAGGAGGAGCCCCCGCCCGCCCTCACGACCGCCGTCGACGTCCCCAGGCCCACGAGCGCCGCCGACGACCCCTACCCCTACGCGACCCACCTTGACGACGGCCCCGCCGCCCGCGCCTGGTGGGAGGACGACACCCCCGACGAGCCCGAGCCCGCCGACCCGAGGCCCTGGTGGGAACAGGACACCCCGCTCCCCGCCACCCCGACCGTCCCGACGCCTGAGGTCGCGACCGTCGCCGACGCCGACCCGTCCGACGAGGACGCCGAGTGGACCCCCCTCGACCCGGCCGCCTCCCAGACCGACGTGACAGTCGCCCTTTCCACGACGTGGCTTGAGGACTCCTCGAACCCCGAGGACCCCGTCTCCGAGCCCCTGGAAGGTTCCGACGCCGCCTCCGCCGCGTCCCTGACGGACCCCGAGCCATCGGACGCGCCGGAGGAGCCGGACGGCTTCCAGCCGCCGGAGGAGCCCACGGACCCCGAGGCCGACCCCGACGGCGATCAGGAGCCGACCGACCTGACGGACTCCGCGGAAGCGCTGGAGTCAGAGGACGCGGAGACCTCCCCGGAGGACGAGCCATCGCCGTCCGGCCTGTTGACTTCTCTGGAGGATGAGCCCGAGCCGTCCGGCCTGCCGGAGCCCGAGCCGTCGGAGAAGCCCGAGGAGCCGGACGGCGTCGACCGCCCGGATGAGCCGGTCGGCACCGGGCCCGTGCGCCTGCCCGAGCCCCGCCGGGGCTCAGTGGTCATGGCGGCGGCACGCCCCACGACCACGAAGCCCGACCCCGACAACGAACCCGACCACACGAGCTGACGCCCCCGCAGCGAACCCGCTCGCGCTCGCGGGCGGGTTCGCTGCGTTGAGCGGCGGGTGCGGTCAGCGGCGTTCCTGGAGGCCGGAGATCAGGGCGAAGGCGCTGCCCTGGGGGTCGCGGACGGTGACGAGGCGGCCCGCGGGGCTGTCCACGAAGGGTCCGGTCTGTTCGGCGCCCAGGTCCTTGGCGAGCTTCAGGGAGGCGTCGACGTCGTCGACGGCGAAGTAGACGAGCCAGTGGGGCGGCACGTCGGGCGGCAGGTCGGGCGGGATCGGCATCATGCCGCCGATGGTGTTGCCGCCGCTCTTCCACTCGGTGTAGTAGGCGTCGCCGCTGGTCTCCCAGCCGAAGACCTTCGGGTAGAAGGTCTGGGCGGCGGCCGGGTCGCGGGTGTTGAGCTCGTTCCACGCCCACGCGCCGGGCTCGTTGACGAGTTCCGCGCCCTTGTGGTCGAGGGCCTGCCACGCCATGAAGAAGACGCCCTCGAGGTCGGTGTACCCGGCCAGCTTGCCCGCGTTGAGCACCTGCATGGGCGGCACCTCGACGGTCCCGCCCGCCTCCCTGACCTTCTCGGTCGTGGCGTCGATGTCGTCGGTCGCCACGTAGGTGGTCCAGTGCGGCGGCGAGTCGGGGCTCATCGTCGGCGAGATCCCCGCGACGACCTTGCCGTCCAGATGGAACTGCCCGTATCCCTGCGCCTCGGGACTGGCGTCGAAGCCCGCCCGCCACCCCAGCAGCGCGTCATAGAACCGCGCGGCCGCATCGGTGTCCGGCACCGCCACATCCACCCAACACGGCGTCCCCGCCTCAAACCCACGACGATTCGACATACCCGATTCCTCACACCACCCCCCACCCCCCAAACCCCCCACCCCCACCCCTTTACCCCAACCCCCCCAACCCCATACCCCACAGTCCCTTCGGGACCGCGAGCCCAGACCCCCCCGCCCCCCACTCCCAAGCCCGCAGAGCTAAAGCCCCTCAGCCCCGCACCCGGGACCGTGAGGAACCCCCAGCCCCATGCCCTACGCTCCTGGGCCCGTAGGGCTAAAGCCCCTCAACTCCCGCACTCGGGACCGTGGGGAACCCCCAGCCCCACGCCCTACGCTCCCGGGCCCGTAGGGCTAAAGCCCTCAGCCCCCGCACTCGGGACCGTGAGGGCAACCCCCAGCCCCACGCCCCGCCGTCCCCTCCGCGACTCGCGAAAACCCCCAGCCCCCCCGCCCTACACTCCCGGGCCCGCAGGGCCAGAACCCCAGCCCCACACTCCCGGGCCCGCAGAGCTAAAGCCCCTCAGCCCCCCACTCGGGACCGTGGAGATAGCCCCCCAGCCCACGCTCTACGCTCCCGGGCCCGTAGGGCTAAAGCCCCTCACCCCCCGCACCTGGGACCGTGAGGATAACCCGCCAGCCCACGTCCTACGCTCCCGCGCCCGTAAGGCTAAAGCCCCTCACCCCCGCGCTCGGGACCGGGAGGATAACCCAGCCCACGCCCTACACTCCCGCGCCCATAGGGCTAAAGCCCCTTAGCCCCGCGCCCGGGACCGTGAGGAACCCCAGCCCCACGCCCTACGCTCCCGGGCCCGCAGGGCTGAAGCCCTTCAGCTCCCGCACTCGGGGCCGTGAGGGTAACCCCCAGCCCCATGCCCCGCCGTCCCCTCCGCGACTCGCGAAAATCCCCAGCCCCGCACGCCAGGGAGTTGATGGCGCGTCGGTCAGTGCGAGGCCCGCGTGCCGGAGCGCCGCGCGGGCGCGCACTCTTCTCCGCGCAGTTCCGAACGGGCTGCGCGGCAAGTCCGCACCGCGCAGACAGAAAGCCTCCTCCCGCCGGGGAGGGCGGGCCGCGGCCGGAGCGATTCCCCCTCCCGCAGTCCCCAAGGGACCACGGGAAACCTAGAAAGCGCGGGCCCCCACCGCAGGGGAAGGCCGGGCGCGGTCGGGGGTTCCGTCCCACAGTCCCGAAGGGACCGCGGGAAAGCGGGGCGCGCGGGCCGGGTCTTCCTCCCGCAGTGGGGAGGGCGGGGTGGGCGGACTTCTTCCCATGGTGTCGAAGGGGCTGTGGGTGAGGCCGGGGTGCGGGGGCAGGGGTCTTTTCGGGCAGTGCCGGAGGGGCTGCGCGGGGGGTTTGGGGCGTGCGGGTGGGAGCCCTTGTTCCTGCGGCGTTGGGGGCAGGAGGGCTCTTCTTTTCGCAGTCCGGATGGGCTGCGGGGAGGTTACGGGCCTAGGCGGCGGCGGCCTTGGTCGCGGAGGCGGCGTTTTTGGGAGGGGTCGAGCATGAGGTAGGCGGCGGCGGGGATGGCGATCACGCCGAGGATGAGGAGGGCGGCCAGCCAGCCGGGCAGGATCCACCAGAGGAAGATCGCGGCGGCTCCGCCGATGAGGATGGTCTTGGTTCGGGGTGCCATGGGCTCCACCTTTCCCGCTTGGTCCCTCCACACTATGCGGTGACCAGCGCGAATTCCTCCCTCACGAGAGGTAGCCCAGGACCTCCTCATGGAGGAGGCCGTTGGAGCAGACGACGCTGCCGCCCTCGGCGGTGTGCTCGCCGGACAGGGACGTGAAGGTCCCGCCCGCCTCCTCGACGATCACCTTGAGCGGCGCGATGTCCCACAGGCTGACCTCGGGTTCCGCCGAGACGTCGACGGCCCCCTCGGCGACCATCATGTGCGACCAGAAGTCGCCGAACGCCCTGGTCCGCCAGACGTTGCGGGTGAGGTCGAGGAACCCGTCGAGGCCGCCGCGCTCCTCCCAGCCGCTGAGGCTCGAGTAGGAGAACGACGCGTCCGCCAGCGAGGAGACCTTGGAGACCTGGAGGCGCTGTGCCTTGGTGAGGCTCCGCCCGGTCCACGCCCCGCCGCCCTTGGCGGCCCACCAGCGCTTGCCGAGGGCGGGGGCCGACACCAGCCCGACGACGACGTCGCCGTCCTCCATGAGCGCGATGAGGGTCGCCCAGGCCGGGACCCCGCGCACGAAGTTCTTGGTGGCGTCGATGGGGTCGACGACCCAGACGCGCTGGCTGAAGCCGCTCTTGCCGTACTCCTCGCCGATCACCGCGTCGCGGGGCCTGGCGCGCCTGAGCGTGCCCCGGATCTGCTCCTCGACCGCGCGGTCGGCGTCGCTGACGGGGGTGAGGTCGGGTTTTGTCTCCACGCGCAGGTCGAGCGCCTTGAACCGGCGCGTCGTCAGGTCGTCGGCCGCGTCCGCCAGGACGTGGGCGAGGCGGAGATCGTCAGAGTATCCATCGGCCACGACTGGAAAATCTACTGTATGCGGGGCGTCGCGGGTCGGGTCGGGTCGCTGACTCTCGGTCAAGTGGCCAGACATATCCGTACTTGTAATGGAACCGCTGTCTACTTGTGAGTAACGGACTGTTGATCAGGCCATGGTGGGACGATGGCCGCATGCCGCACGTTTTCCCCGAGTGGGTGGCCGAGCTGACCGATCCGCGCCGCGCGCGGACCCTTGAGGAGCTCGCCGACAGGCTCGTCCCGCTCGCCGAACAGGCCGTCGACGTCTCCCGCAGGCTCCAGGAGCAGCTCGCCGACCTGAATGCGCCGTTCGAGACCGACGCCCTGCGCGCGCTCGTCGACGGCCTCCAGCGCCGTGCGGAGGGCGCGTTCACGGAGGTGAACGCCGAGATCGAGGGCACCGCCCGCACCCGGATGGACCGCCTGCTGGCCAGCGAGCGCCCCGAGGGGCGCGACGCCCTGCGCGCCGAGCTGATCGAGGCCCTGACGGGACAGCAGCGGGTCGTCGCCGAACGCCTGAGCGCCTGCACGGGCACGGCGGTGCAGAACGCCGCAAAGGTCCTCCTCGACCGGACCGCCGAACTGGCCAGGTCCGTCGCGGGCCTTGTCCAGCAGGTCCTGCCCGCCGCCCAGGAGGGCCTCGCGCTCGCCGGACGCGTCTCCGGCCTCACCGGACGGGTCCGCGCCCAAGGCCGCGGCGGCGTCCCCAGGTGGATCATGACCGAGGCCGCCGAGCTCGCCGGGGTCGCCGACGAGACCCTCGCCAGGCTGGAGCTCGAATGGTCGATGACGGGCGCGCGGGCCGCCGCGGCGCGCACCGCGCTGCGCGCCGCCGAGGAGGCCGCGGTGAGCGAGGTGACGGCGGCGCTCGCTCGTGAGGTGGCCGACCTCGCGCCGGAGCACATCAGGGTGCTCGGTGATCTGGAACATCGTGTGCTGACCCGGATCGCCACGGAATCGTCGGGGGATTTGCCGGAATCAGTCCGGTAAGAGACCATGGTCCCGATTCCTTGAGACATAAGGTTCGGTGGCCCGTCCCGTGCATGATCACGTCTCCCACTTCACCTACGGCCCGGTCACCCCGGTCCTCGGGTACGTCTTCTCCGTTCTCGGCTCCATGCTCGGCCTCCAGTGCACGGCCCGCGCGCGGGCCGTCCAGAGCGTCCAGCAGCGCAGCGCCTGGCTCGTCGGCGCGGCGGTCGCGCTCGGCGGGACCGGCATCTGGGTGATGCACTTCGTCGGCATGCTCGGCTTCAGCATCCCCGGCACCCGCATCGGCTATGACGTGCCGCTCACGATCTTCAGCGCGGTGTTCGCGATCGCCGTCGTCGGCGCGGGGCTGTTCCTCGTCGGGTTCGACAGGCCGCTGCTGCCGGGCGGCGTCCTGGCCGGCTGCGGCATCGCGGTCATGCACTACACCGGCATGGCCGCCATGAACACCGGCGCGACCATCGAGTACGCGCTCGACCTGGTGATCGTCTCGGTGCTGATCGCGATCGCCGCCGCGGCCACCGCGCTGTGGTGCGCTGTCCGGCTCGACGGCTGGGCGACGATGCTCGGCGCGTCGCTGATCATGGGCGTCGCGGTCAGCGGCATGCACTACACCGGCATGGCGGCGCTGCGCGTCTCGGACGTCACCGACGTCGCCGTCGAGGGCACCGGGATGTCCCACGTGCTGCTCCCGCTGGTCGCGAGCGTCGGCCTGGTGACGGCGGTGCTGCTCGTCGTGGTCGGCGGCTCGGCGAGCAAGCGCGAGCGGGAACGCGAGAAGGAGTTCATGGACCGCCTCGACCGCCAGATGCGTCTCCTCGACTGACCCTCAGACGCCCGCTTCATCCCGGTTCGTCAGCAGTCTCCGGAAGGACTCGAGCCGCTCCGGCGAGCTGTGCCCCGCCGCGACCCAGGCGTCGAGCGCGCACGCCTCCTCGACGTGCGAGCACTGCGGCGGGCAGAGCGCCGCGCCCTCGACGAGGTCGGGGAAGCCGAGGATCAGATCTTCGGGCGGGATGTGCGCGAGCCCGAAGCTGCGCACGCCCGGCGTGTCGATGATCCAGCCGCCTTCCGGCAGTTCGAGCGCGATCGCCGACGACGAGGTGTGCCGCCCCCGCCCGGTGACCGCGTTGACGTGCCCGACGGCCCGCCCCGCGTCCGGCACGAGCGCGTTGACCAGGGTCGACTTGCCGACGCCCGAGTGCCCGACGAGCACGCTCATCCGGTCGGCCAGCAGTTCACGCAGCCCGTCGAGTTCGCCGCCCTTGCGGGTCGAGAAAGATTCGACCCCCAGCGGCTCGTAGATCGCCAGCAGCTTCTCCGGCGACGCCAGATCCGCCTTGGTCAGGCACAGCAGCGCGTCCATCCCGGCGTCCTTGGCGGCGACCAGGCACCTGTCGATCATCCCGATGCGCGGCTCGGGGTCGGCGAGCGCGGTGACGATCACCAGCTGCTCGGCGTTGGCGACGATCACCCGCTCGACGTCCTCGGTGTCGTCGGCGGTCCTGCGCAGGACCGAGGTGCGCGGCTCGACCCGGACGACCCTGGCCAGCGCGTCGGGCTGGCCTGAGACGTCGCCGACCAGGCCGACCCGGTCGCCGACCACGACGCCCTTGCGGCCGAGTTCGCGCGCCCGCATCGCGGTGACCTCGGTCCGCCTGCGCCGCGACTGCCGCACCAGCACCCGGTACCGCCCCCGGTCGACCGCGACGACGAGGCCCTCGACCGCGTCCTCGTGGGCGGGCCGCTGACGGGTGCGCGGCCGCGAGCCGCGTCCTGGCCGTACCCGGACGTCGTCCTCGTCGAGATGTTTCCAGTCGCGCGCTATGACAGCTCCAACATCCGGGTCCACAGTTCGGTGAACGTCGGGAGGGTCTTGCCCACGGTCGCGGGGTTCTCCACCTCGACGCCCGGGACGGCGAGGCCGAGGGTCGCCGCCGCCATCACCATCCGGTGGTCGTCGTAGGTGTGGAACAGGCCCCCGTGCAGCGGGCGGGGCCGGATGACGAGGCCGTCGGCGGTCTCCTCGGCGTCGCCGCCGAGCCGGGTGATCTCGGTGACGAGCGCGGCGAGCCTGTCGGTCTCGTGGCCGCGGATGTGGCCGATGCCCCGGAACCGCGACGGCGAGTCGGCGAGCGCGGCGACCATCGCCAGCACCTGGGCGAGCTCGGAGCACGCGCTGAGGTCGACGTCGACGCCGTGGATGGCCCCGGTGCCGCGCACGGTCAGTCCGCGCTCGGCCGACCAGGACACCTCGCCGCCCATCAGCGCCAGCAGGTCGCGCAGCCTGTCGCCGGGCTGGGTGGTGTGCTCCGGCCAGTGCCGCACGGTCACCTCGCCGTCGGTGACGAGGGCGGCGGCGAGGAACTGGGCGGCGTTGGAGAGGTCGGGTTCGATCTTCCACTCGCCGCCGCGCAGCGCGCCCGGCGCGACCCGCCACACGTCGGGCTCGGTCTCCACGCTCGCGCCGGCCTCGCGCAGCATCCGCACGGTCATCTCCAGGTGCGGCGCGGACGGCACGGGCGGCCCATCGTGCCGCAGTTCGACGCCCTTGCCGTAGCCGGGCGCGCTGAGCAGCAGCCCGGACACCAGCTGGGAGGAGCTCGACGCGTCCAACACCACGGTCCCGCCCGCGACCGCGCCGGTGCCGCGCAGCGTGAACGGCAGCAGCCCGCGCCCCCCGTCGTCGATCGCGACGCCGAGGTCGCGCAGCGCGCCGAGCAGCGGGCCCATCGGACGGGTGCGGGCGTGCGGGTCGCCGTCGAACGCGACGGGCCCGTCTGCGAGCGCGGCCAGCGGCGGCACAAAACGCATGACGTTGCCCGAGAGCCCGCAGTCGATCGACGCGGGCGCGGTCGGCGTGCCGGGCGAGACCCGCCACGTGGTGCCGTCCTCCTCCACCCCGATGCCCAGCGCGCGCAGGGCGGCGGCCATGAGGAGGGTGTCGCGCGAGCGCAGCGCGCCGGTGAGCACGGCGCCGTCGGGGGAGTGCGCGGCGAGGATCAGCGCGCGGTTGGTCATGGACTTGGAGCCCGGGAGCTCGACGACGGCCGAGACGGGCCCGCGCGCGACCGGAGCGGCCCACGGGGTCGTGCTGGTGGTCATGCGGCAAGCCTATCGGGGCCGCGCAGGGGGTGGATCGGGGCGGGAAAAGGACCAATGTAGGGTCGAAGCGAACCTTGGTCCTCCCCCTTTCGGAGGAGGCGCGGTAAATGCTTGTCCTGACCTCTTTTCTGGGAAGGTGCCTTCATGGATGAGCTGCTCCTCGCGCGCCTTCAATTCGGCGTGACGACGGTGTACCACTTCATCTTCGTGCCCGTCACGATCGGGCTGTCCCTGCTGGTTGCGCTGTTGCAGACGGCCTGGGTACGGACCGGGCGCGAGCACTACAAAAGGGCCACCAAATTCTGGGGGAAGCTCTTTCTCATCAACTTCGCGCTCGGCCTGGTGACGGGAATCGTGCAGGAGTTCCAGTTCGGTATGAACTGGTCGGACTATTCGCGGTTCGTCGGCGATATCTTCGGCGCGCCGCTGGCGATCGAGGCGCTGCTGGCGTTCTTCCTCGAATCGACGTTCCTCGGGATCTGGATCTTCGGCTGGGGCAAGCTGCCCAAGCTCGTGCACCTCGGGTGCATCTGGCTCGTGGCGATCGGCACGACGCTGTCGGCCTACTTCATCCTCGCCGCGAACTCCTGGATGCAGAACCCGGTCGGCTACACCTTCAACGAGCAGGCGCAGCGCGCGGAGCTGACCAGCTTCACCGACGTCCTCACCAACAAGGTGCTGCTGTGGGCGTTCCCGCACACCATCAGCGGCTGCCTGGTCACCGGCGGGCTGCTCATGGCCGCCGTCGCGGCCTGGCACCTCAAGCGGCAGCGCAACCTCGACACGATGCGCTCGTCGCTGCGGCTCGGCCTGGCCGTCACGCTGATCGGGACGTTCGGGTTCTTCCTCAGCGGCGACCAGCTCGGCAAGGTGATGACCGAGACCCAGCCGATGAAGATGGCGGCCGCCGAGGCGCTGTACGAGACGAGCCAGCCCGCGTCGTTCTCGCTGTTCACCATCGGCACCCTCGACGGGACCGCGCCGACGTTCTCCATCGAGATCCCCGACCTGCTGTCCTTCCTGGCCACAGGAACCCTGGACGGCGAGGTCAAGGGCATCAACGACCTCCAGGCCCAGTACGAGGCCCAGTTCGGCCCCGGCGACTACCGCCCCTACATCCCCATCACCTACTGGGGGTTCCGGATCATGGTGACGGCCGGGATGCTCATCGGCCTCGTCACCGTCGTCGGCCTCTGGCTCACCCGCAAGGGACGGCTCCCGACGAAGAAGTGGGTGTGGACCCTCGCGATCTGGTCGGTCGTGCTGCCCTTCGTCGGCAACGCGTTCGGCTGGATCTTCACCGAGATGGGCCGGCAGCCGTGGCTGGTGTTCGGCCTGCTCAAGACCGAGGACGGGGTGTCGCCGACCGTGCCGGGCGGGACTGTCCTCACGTCGCTGCTCGTCTTCACCGCCCTGTACGGAATCCTCGCGGTCGTGGAGCTCGGCCTGATGATCAGGTTCGCCCGCAAGGACCCGCCGGAGGAACCGAAGACGCCCGACGCCGCCAAGCTCGAGTTCGCGTACTGAGGACGGGGACATGCACCTTCACGACGTCTGGTTCATCGCGATCGCGGTCCTGTGGATCGGCTACTTCTTCCTCGAGGGGTTCGACTTCGGCGTCGGCGTCCTGACGAAGTTCCTCGCCAGGGACGAGCGCGAGCGCCGCGTGATGATCAACACGATCGGGCCCGTCTGGGACGGGAACGAGGTATGGCTCATCACCGCGGGCGGCGCGACCTTCGCGGCGTTCCCCGAGTGGTACGCGACCCTGTTCAGCGGGTTCTACCTGCCGCTGCTGCTCATCCTCGTCGCGCTCATCCTGCGCGCCGTCGCGTTCGACTACCGGGGCAAGGGCAAGACGCCGAGGTGGCGCGACGCCTGGGACCGCTGCATCTTCTGGGGGTCGCTCGTCCCGGCGATCCTGTGGGGCGTCGCGTTCGCCAACATCGTGCGCGGCGTCAAGCTGAACGCCGACCACGACTACGTCGGCTCGTTCCTCGACCTGCTGAACCCGTACGCGCTGCTCGGCGGGCTGGTCACGCTCGTGCTGTTCACCTACCACGGCGCGGTGTTCACCGCGCTCAAGACCGACGGCGAGATCCGCGCCCGCGCCAACCGCTTCTCGATCGCGCTCGGCGTCGCGGCGCTCGTTCTCGCCGGGGGCTTCCTGCTGTGGACGCTGGTCCAGCGCCCCGACGCCTGGGCCATCGGTACTGCCGTCGTCGCGGCGGTGTGCCTCGCCGCGTCCGTCCTGGTGTCGCTGCGGCTCCGTGAGGGCTGGGCGTTCCTGCTGTCGGGCCTGGCGATCGTCTTCGCGGTCGGCACCCTGTTCCTCGCCCTCTACCCCTACGTGATGCCCTCGACGCTGACCGAGGCGTCGAGCCTGACCGTCGAGAACGCCTCGTCCACGCCCAAGACCCTCGGGATCATGACGTGGGTCGCGGCGATCTTCCTGCCGATCGTGCTGCTCTACCAGGGCTGGACGTACTGGGTGTTCCGCAAGCGCATCCACGTCGACCACATCCCCGACGCCGAGCCCGAGGCGAAGGCCGCGGCCGCGTCATGAGGCCCTTCGACCCCCGGCTCGCCCGGTACGCCCGCGCGACAATCCCCTACCTCGTGGTGTGCGTCGTGCTGGGCGGGGCCGCGGCCGTGCTCGTCATCGCGCAGTCGTGGCTGCTCGCGCACGCGATCGCGACCCTGAGCGTGCCCGCCGCGCTGCTCGCGGTCTTCGCCGGACGGGCGGTGCTCGCCTGGCTCCAGGAGGTCGCCGCGCACCGGGCGTCGGCGGGGGTCAAGGCACAGCTGCGCGCGGCGGTGCTGCGCGCGGTCACCCGCGAGGGGAGCGCGCCCGGATCGTCGGGCGCGCTCGCCGCCCTCGTGACGCGCGGGGTCGACGCGCTCGACCCGTACTTCGCGCGGTACCTGCCGCAGCTCGTGCTCGCCGTCGTCGTGCCCGTCACGGTGCTGGCGGCGCTGTTCGCGCTCGACCCGGCGACGGCCGTCATCGTGGCGGTGACGCTGCCGCTGATCCCGCTGTTCGGCGTGCTCATCGGCACCTACACCGCCGCGCGCACCCGGCGGCAGTGGCGGGCGTTGAGCCTGCTCGCCGGGCACTTCGCCGACGTCGTCGCCGGCCTCACCACGCTCAAGGTGTTCGGCAGGGCGCGCGCCCAGCTCGCCAAGATCGAGGAGGTGTCCGGCGAGCACCGCAAGGCGACGATGGCGTCGCTGCGGATCGCGTTCCTGTCCGCGCTCGCGCTCGAACTCGCCGCGACGCTGTCGGTGGCGATCGTCGCGGTCTCGGTCGGGCTGCGGCTCTTGCACGGCGGGATGCCGTTCGAGACCGCCCTTTTTGTCCTGATCCTCGCGCCCGAGGCGTACCTTCCGCTGCGGCAGGTCGGCACCCACTTCCACGCTGCCCAGGAGGGCCTTGCGGCGGCCGAGGAGATCTTCGCGGTGCTGCCCGAGGAGCAGAAGAAGGCCGCGCCTTCGCCCTTCCCCGCGCAGGACGGGCCGCCGCGCGTCGCGATCGCGGGTCTCGTCGCGCGGCCCGGGCTGCCGCCGCTCGACCTCGTCCTCGAACCCGGGACGAGCACCGCGCTCATGGCACCGTCGGGGACGGGCAAGTCGAGCCTCGCCGCGGTCATGCTCGGCCTGCTCACCCCGCACGCCGGACGCGTCGACCTCGACGGCCGCGCGCTGGGGGAGGGCACCGACTGGGACGGGTTGCGCCGGACCGTCGCATGGATGCCGCAGAAGCCGTATCTGTTCCCCGGCACCGTCGCGGAGAACATCGCGCTGGCCGTGCCGGGCGCGCCCGACGACGCAGTTCGCGCGGCCGCCCGCGCGACGGGAGCCTACCCCGACCGGGTGCTCGGCGAGAACGGGCACGGGCTGTCGGCCGGGCAGCGCCAGCGCGTCGCGCTCGCCAGGGTGCACCTGCGCTGCGCGCTCCTGCCCGTCACGCTCGTCCTGCTCGACGAGCCCACCGCGCACCTCGACGCGGCGACCGAACTCGACCTCGCCGGGGGCATCGAACGGCTCGCCGAGGGCCGCACCACACTGCTCATCACCCACCGGCGCGGCCTGGCCGACCACGCCGACCTGACCGTCGTCTGGTCGGCGGCGCAGGAGAAGACGGGAGCGCTGCTGTGAACTCCATCCGGGCGAGGCTCACCCTCGGCGCGGCGCTCGGCGCGGGCGCGCTGGTCTGCGGGATCGGCCTCATGGCGACCTCCGGCTGGCTGATCTCCCGCGCCAACCAGCAGCCGCCCGTGCTGTACCTGATGGTCGCCATCACCGCCGTGCGCACGTTCGGGCTCGGCAGGGGGGTGCTGCGCTACACCGAACGGCTCGCCTCCCATGACGCGGCACTGCGGCTGCTCACCCGGACCCGCGTCGCGGTCTTCGACAGGCTCGCCGACCTCGCGCCGGGGCGGCTCGGCGCGTCACGCACGCTCGGGCTCGTGGTGACCGGCGTCGACGGCGTCGCCGACCGGTGGCTGCGCGGCAGAATCCCGATGTTCTCGGCGGTGGTCGCCGCGCTGGCCGCCCTCACGCTGCAGACCTGGCTGCTTCCCGAGGCGGGGCTCGTCCTGCTGGCGTCGCTCGCGCTCGGCGGGGTCGCGGCCCCGCTCGTCGCGGCCTCGGCGGTCCGGCGCGCGACCGTACGCGAGGCGAGGGGACGCGACCGGATGTCCGAGGTCGCGACCCGCACCCTGCACGGGCTGCCTGAACTCGTCGCCTACGGCGCGGTGCCCGACCGGCTCGCCGAACTGGAGAAGGCCGACGCCGAACTCGACAGGGCCACCGGACGGTCGGCCTGGTCGCTCGGCGTCGCCGACGGGATGACCCTCCTCTCCTGCGGGGCGGCGGTCTTCGGGGCCCTGGCCCTTGCCGTGCCCGCCGCGCGGGCTGGCGACCTCGATCCCCTGTACGTCGCGGTCCTCGCGCTGACGCCGCTCGCCGCGTTCGAGGCAGTCACCGCGCTCTCGTCCTCCGCGCAGCAGATGCTGCGCTCTCGCGCCGACGACGCCCTGCTCGCCAGGGTCCTCGACGCCGAACCCCCCGTCACCGACCCCGACGCGCCCACCCCGCTCCCGCACGGGGTCGCGCTGCGCGTCCGCGACCTGCGCGTCCGCTGGCCCGACGCCGACCGCGACGCGCTCGACGGACTCGACCTCGACCTGCCGCCCGGCCGCAAGGTCGCGGTGTTCGGCGCGAGCGGCGCGGGCAAGTCGACCCTCGCCGCGGCGCTGCTGCGTTTCACCGGGTACACCGGGTCCATCACGCTCGACGGCGTCGAACTCGCCGACCTCGCGGGCGACGACGTCAGGCGGGTCATCGGGCTGTGCGCCCAGGACGCGCACGTCTTCGACACCACGGTCGCCGAGAACGTCAGGCTCGCCAGGCCGGGCTCGTCCGACGCCGAGGTCGCCGCGGTGCTGCGCCGCGCGGGCCTCGACCTGCCGCTCGACCGACGGGTCGGCGAACACGGCGCTGCCGTCTCGGGCGGCGAACGGCAGCGGATCGCGCTCGCCCGCGCGCTCCTCGCCGACTTCCCCGTCCTGATCCTCGACGAGCCCGACGCCCACCTTGACGAGGACACCGCCGACCGCGTCCTCGCCGACCTCCTCGCGGCGGCCGGGGACCGCACAGTCCTGCTGATCACGCACCGGCCCGGCGTGCCAGGCGCGGACCCCGTCCTGCGGCACGTGGACGAGGTGATCACGCTGACCGCGCCGGAGCCCGCCGATTCTGTCGGGGCGGCTGCGTAGTCTGGGGACCATGTGCGGGCGATACGCGACGGCGCGGGCGCGTCAGGAACTCCTCGACGAGTTCCGGATCGAGGTCGATGAGACGGTGGCCGACGACGGCCGCGACCTCCTCCAACCCGACTACAACGCCGCCCCCACCAAGGACGTCCCCGCGGTCCTGGTCAGGCCCCCGCACGGCTCGGACACCCCCGAACAGGCCCTGCGCACCCTGCGCATGGTCAGGTGGGGCCTCGTCCCCTCCTGGGCCAAGGATCTGTCCATCGGCAACCGGATGATCAACGCACGCGTCGAGACCCTCGCGGAGAAGCCCGCGTTCCGCCGTGCCTTCGCCCGCCGCCGCTGCCTGCTGCCCGCCGACGGCTACTACGAGTGGTACAAGGGCGAGAACGGCAAGAAGCAGCCGTTCTTCATCCGTCCGGACGACGGCGGCGTGCTGCCCATGGCCGGGCTGTACGAGCTGTGGAAGTCCCCGGAAGGCGAGTGGCTGTTCACCTGCACGGTCATCACCGCCGAGGCCGCCGACGAACTCGGCCACATCCACGACAGGATGCCGATGACCGTCACCGACCCCGACGCCTGGCTCGACCCCGCCCTCACCGACACCTCCCGCGCCGGAGCCCTCCTTGTCCCCGCGATGACCCGGAACCTCGAGGCGTACCCCGTCGGCAAGGAGGTCGGCAACGTCCGCAGCACCGGCCCCCAGCTCATCAAACCCCTGGCCGACCCCACCCCACCCATAGGCGACCCCTCCGACACCCCCGACGAGGGCGACACCCTCTTCTGACCCCCTACGCGTGTGCGGGTGGGGGTCGGTCAGCGGAGGACGCGGCGGTCGAGGACTCGGGCGAGGGCTTCGACCACGGCCGGGTCGTACTGGTAGGCGGAGTCGGCGCGCAGGCGGTCGAGGACGGCCGCGCCGCGGTCGCGGTCGCGGGAGTCGCCCATCAGGTCGTCGTAGGCGTTGGCGGCCTTGATGATGCGGCTGGCCAGCGGCGGTCCCGGCTTGCCCGACGCGTCGCGGTACGGGTCGCACTGGGCGCGCACGATCCGCGCGACCATGTCGAGCACGCCGGTCTGCTCGATGACCGCCGCGCCGAGGTCGGCGATGCGGCACTGGTCCTCGGGCGCGGCGAGCACGGTCGCGCCGCCGGGGATCGGGTCGGGCAGCGACAGCTGCCCGATGTCGTGCATGAGCGCCGCGTACTCCAGCTCAAGAAGTTCGGCCTCGGCCATGCCGAGCTCGCGGCCCATCGCCACCGAAAGGCGGCTGACCCGCAGCGAGTGGCCCGTCTCGACGTACCCGCCGACCTCGGTGACCCGCGACAGTGCGCGGACCGTCTGGAGGTAGGTCGTCCGCACCGCCGCGTACCTGCGGAACGCGAACTGGGTGGTGAGTATCGGGGCGGTGAACAGCAGCAGCGCCGCGAGCCCCATCACCGACGTCGCGACCGCGATGAGCATCCCCGTCGCCGACGAGGCCGCGCACAGCAGCGCGCTCGCGCGGAACTCGTCAAGGAACGCGATCCCGAACCGCGCGCGCACCGCCTCGGACCTGATGAGCGCGGCCACCGTCATGTCCGCGAGCGCGGCGGCCATCGAGATCGCCGTCATCAGCCCGAGCGCCGTCCACCACTGATGCCGGGTCAGCGGCTCGCCGGTGAACAGCACGTCGGCCAGCGGCCGGAACAGGATCGCCACGACCGCCGCCGCCACCAGCCGCCGCGCCATCGCGTCGATGCGCGGCGACCGGTTCACCGCCACGTGCGGCAGCGTCCCGGCGACCATCCCGCACGCGGTCACCGCGACCACCTGGAACGGCGAGTGCGCGACGGGGTCGCCGCCGACGCTCAGCAGCATCCCGTACGCCAGCGCGCCCGCCCGGCTGATCGGCGCGACCTCACGGCCGCCCGGCATGTTCATCCGGAACAGCTCGCCGAGCGCGATGAGCACGCCGAAGATGATGGCAGGTTCGAGGTCGTCAACACCGCCGTTGGCCGCGAGCCACGTCATCGCCGCGACGACCAGCGCGGCCGCCGCGCCCATCACCACGAGCTGGGCGGAGTCCAGATGCTGCCAGGCCGAGCGCTCGCGGGTCGCCTGGAGTCTGCTGCCGGCTACCACGCGCCCTCACCTGACACCCGGATCGGCGTGCTGGGGTCGTCGTGGTCCTGGCGGGTGGTCTGCGCCTCGGCGGGCGCGACGACCTGGTCGGGGGAGACCCAGCCGACCTTGTCCAGCGCGCGCAGGAACGCCGCGACCATCTCCGGGTCGAAGTCGACGCCGCTGCACCGCTCGAGCTCCGCGACGCCCTCGGCGACCGACCGCGCGGGCCGGTAGGAGCGCGTCGACGTCATCGCGTCGAAGGCGTCGGCGACCCCGATGATGCGGGCGAACTCGGGGATCTCGTCCCCGGCGAGGCCCATCGGGTAGCCGCGCCCGTTCAGTTTCTCGTGGTGGTGCATGATCCCCGTCAGGGCCTCGTCGAGGAACCCGATCTCGCGGATGATCTCCAGCCCGCGCATGGGGTGGAGCTGGATGGCGGCGAACTCCTCCTCGGTGAGCGGCCCCTCCTTCTGGAGCACCTTCGTCGGCACGCCGAGCTTGCCGACGTCATGCAGCATCCCGGCGAAGCGGATCGCCTCGACCCGCGCCCTGCCCATCCCGATCTCCTCGGCGATCATCACCGAGCCGCGCGACACCCGCTCGCTGTGGCCGCGCGTGTAATAGTCCTTGGTCTCCACCGCCTGGCACAGCGTCGCCAGGGTCGCCTCGTGCGCGCGCTGCTGGGCGAGGGTCTGCGCGAACGCCCACCGCGCCACCAGCAGCGGCAGCAGCACGAGCACCGCCGAGAACGCCCCGATGGTCCCGTAGATCCCGGCGATGAGCAGCCCGAACGAGCCGTAACCGAGCAGTCCTGGCGCGAGCAGCCGCGTCTCGGCGCGCAGCTCGCGGACCGTCGCGGACTTGCTGAGCAGCAGAATCCCCCACACCAGCGCGAGGTTGCACGTGACGTACGCGAGCAGCGCCACCGCGAACGGAAGGATCTGCTCCTCGGGCGCGGCCGCCAGATCCGGGTTGAGCGCGTCGAAGATGAGCCCCGCGACGAACCCGCACAGCGCGAACTGCGCCCCGTTGTACACCCGCTTGACGAGCGCGACACGCTGCCAGGTGAACAGCGCGCACGCGCCGACGAGCCCCGCCCCGGCCGGGCCGAGCAGCACGACCGAGGCGAGGCACGCGGAGAAACTCAGGGAGACCCGTGCCCGCTCCACGCTGAGCAGCGCGGGCACGGAGTCGCAGACCAGAAACAGGACAGCCATCGCCGCGAGCTTCGTCCATTCGACGTCAGCGTAGGACGCGGTGGCCATGAGGGTCGCCGAAAGGGCGACCACGGTGCCCACGTACGTCCAGGCAGCGAGGGGAAGACCTGCGACCGGCAATGCCGCCTCCGGTGTGACGAGGTGACCGACGCCGCCGGGGTCAGACCCAGGAAACGCCCGCGGGATCGGTCAGCAGCACCATCGCGGACGCCGCGGCTCCCGCGGCGACCATCAAGTACCTGAGCATGGCGATGTACTCCCCCCGAAGTGAATCCGGGGAGTCTCCCCCGGATTCCGTCCTTGCTCCCGGCCACTGGCCAATGACAAGACTAGCCAACGAGATGATCGTCCTACAGGAACAAAGGAAATCGAGAGCAAAGCGTGAACTCTGCGTCACTCTGTGTTCGTGAGGTGGACGGGGCCGACGGGGGTCGGTGGGGCCGTCAGCGGCTCCTCGCCCACTCGACGGTGGCCTCGAGGCCGTCCTCGAGTGCGGTCGTGGGACGCCAGCCGAGCCCCGCGAGCGCGGGAGCCGGGTCGAGGGCCATCGCGGGCAGGTCGCCGAGCCTGAACGGCGCGGAGCCCGGCTCGTCGGCCGCGCCGGCCACCCGCGCGACGAGCGTGTGCAGCGCACGGTCCGACGTCTGAACACCTGTGCCGATGTTGAAGCGGCCGCCCGAGCCGGACTCCAGCGCGCGGGCGTAGGCGTCGACCACGTCGAGGACGTAGACGTAGTCGCGGGTGTTGCCGCCGTCGCCGAACACGATGGTCGGCTCGCCCTTCAGCAGCGCGGCGGTGAAGATGGAGACGACGCCCGCCTCGCCCTCCGGCGTCTGGCGCGGCCCGTAGACGTTCCCGGGGACGATCGTGGTGAAGTCAAGACCGTGCAGGTCGCGGTAGGCCCCGAGGTAGGTCTCGCCCGTCGTCTTGGAGGCGGCGTAGGGGGAGCGGGGACGCAGCGGCGCGTCGCCGCCCACCGGAAGCGCGTCGGGGACGCCGTAGACGGCGCAGGAAGAGGTGTAGACGGTCTTGCGCGCGCCCGCCGCCCGCGCCGCCTCGAGGACGTTGACGGTGCCGAGCACGTTCGTGTGCGCGTCGCGCAGCGGGTCGGCCACGCTCACCCGGACGCTCACCTGGGCGGCCAGATGGCAGATCACCTCGGGCTCGACCTTGACGGCGAGGGCCTTGAACGCGGGATCGGCGACGTCGAGATCGTGCAGTTCGACGGAGTCCGCGAGGTTCGCCCGGTTCCCCGAGACGAGGTTGTCGACCGCGACCACCTCGTGCCCGTCGCCGAGCAGGCGGTCGACAAGATGGGACCCGATGAACCCGGCGGCGCCGGTGACGAGAATGCGCACGCCAACACACTAGCTGTGTTTGTCCGGTCGCGGTTTCGCCGCTCCGGCGAGTCCGAACGGGAGGGCTAGTCCTCGTCGCCCGCGAGGACGCTCTCGATGCGGCCGAGCACCTTGGCCTTCAGGTCGGCGGGCACCGGGTCGCAGCCACAGGACTTGCTCACCAGCTTCTTCACCGCCTCTTCCAGGCCGTACTCGCGCAGGCAGGGCCCGCACTCGTCGAGGTGCTCGGTCACCTCGGCGCAGCTCGCGTCGGCGAGCTCGCCGTCGATGTAGGTGTAGACCTTCGCGAGCACCTCGGTGCACGGCGTCGCGTGCTCGTCGCCACAGCTCATCTCGAACCCTCCCGCGTGAGGCCGCGCTCGGCAGCGTAGTCCTCAAGCATCGAACGAAGCTGCCGACGGCCGCGGTGGAGCCGGGACATCACGGTGCCTATCGGCGTGTTCATGATGTCGGCGATCTCCTTGTAGGAGAAGCCCTCCACGTCGGCGAGATACACCGCGATGCGGAAATCCTCGGGCAGGTCCTGCAGGGCCTGCTTCACGTCGGAGTCAGGCAGGTGCTCCAGCGCCTCGGCCTCGGCCGACTTGAGCCCCGACGAGGTGTGCGACTCGGCCCTGGCCAGCTGCCAGTCCTCGATCTCCTCGGTCCCGGAGTTCTTCGGCTCCCGTTGCTTCTTGCGGTAGGAGTTGATGAAGGTGTTGGTGAGGATGCGGTACAGCCACGCCTTGAGGTTCGTGCCCTCCTTGAACTGGTGGAAGGAGGCGAACGCCTTGGCGAACGTCTCCTGCACGAGGTCCTCGGCGTCGGCGGGGTTGCGGGTCATCCGCAGCGCCGCCGGATACAGCTGGTCCAGGAACGGAAGCACATCACGCTGAAAGCGCTCTCGGCGCTGCGCTCCGGTCTCCGCGGTGCCCGGTACGGTACCCACCCCCTGTGCAGGGATCATCGTCGGATGATCCAGACCCACTTGCGGTCTGTACGACAATAGCGGTACGCCCTTACCGACCGTGTCGGCGGGCCCCGTGAGTACCTGCATCCTTTCCTTCCTCTCCTAAGCGTTACGTCAAGGTCGAACAGGCGAACCCCCTCCCGCATTCCCGCTGCTCGGCACGGTGTTGACCAAAGCGAAGAAGGTTAACCGGGGGCGCGGCGGGGGAGGATGTACCGGCACGCTTTCTAAGGAGTCTCCGCCTTGCTGCCGCTCCCGGGCAGGCCGCACACGCTGCGCTCGCCCGCCGATGATCCCCACCTCGGCTACTGGAAGTTCTACCGGGCCGTGGCCCACGCCCAGCTCGCCCGCTGGCTGCCCCGGCGCAGTTCGGTGATCCTCGACGTGTCCGGGGGTGAGAGCCGGTCGGCCAAGCAGGCGGCCGCCGCCGGGCACCATGTCCTCGAGGTCGTCTCGCGCCCCGAGGGGCCCGCGGCGCACCAGCGGATCGTGGCCGACCCGTTCTCCCTCGACTTCCTCGTGGACGGCGGGATGGACGCGGTGATCGCCGAGGACGGGGTGCTGTCGCGCAGCCTGGCGACCGAGCAGACCGTCCACGAGATCGCCAGGGTGCTGCGGCCCGGCGGGCGCGTCCTGCTGTGCGTTGACTCCCTGACGCTCGGCCTCGCGGTGCTGGCCGAGCAGAACCTGTGGCCGCACCTTTCCGACGTGCCGCGCGCGGAGGTCGTCCTTGTGCCCTGGCCGGACGGGACGATCACCCGCTGCTTCTGGTCGGACCAGCTGCGCGAGTTCCTCACCGACGCAGGTCTTGAGGTCGAGTGGATCAGGCCGCGCACGGTCGTGTCGCCGTCGACGGCCGAGCACGTCCTCACCAAGGACCCCGACGCCCTGGCCAGGCTCGTCCGCACCGAGCTGCAGACCCCCTACGACACCCGCGTGGAGGACGAGTCGGTCGGCATCCACCTGCTGGCCAGCGCGATCAAGACCTGGTGACGCGCTCCCCGGCGCGCCGACCCGCGCGCCGGGGCCGGCTCGGTAGGTTCGGATGCGCACATTCCGTGACCGATCCCGACCGCCGGGTGATCGGGGCGGGCGCGAGAGGACAGGGGGTTTCGGTGGCCGAGGTGCGTGCGGAGCTTGTGTCGAACGTCTGGAAGGTGCTGGTCGTCGAGGGGGACCGGGTGGACGAGGGCGACACGCTGGTGATCCTTGAGTCGATGAAGATGGAGATCCCCGTCCTGGCCGAAGATCCCGGGGTCGTCGCGGTGCTCGACGTGGCCGAGGGCGACGTCATCCAGGAGGGCGACCGCATCGCCGTCATCGAGTGAGCCGTGATCGAGTGAGCCGCGATCGAGTGGGCGGCGACGGGCTCGGGTGGCGGATGGGTTCGCCCGGCGTGCACAATCGCGCCATGGAGAATCTGGCCACGGATGGGCACGAGGCGGCGTTCTGCGCGCACTGCGGCGGCGAGACCGCGCACGCGGCGGACGGGGAGCACGCCGCGTGCGCGGCGGCGCTGGTGATGGAGCCGCCGCGGTACTGCGTCGCGTGCCGTCGGCGCATGGTCGTCCAGGTGACGCCGCTCGGGTGGCGCGCGCGCTGTGCCGCGCACGGCTCCCTCGCGTCCGCCTGACGCGCCTCTGACAACGGCGCGGCACCCCAGAGACGACCCCTCAAGAACCCCTACCGCTACAAGTCGCGCAGCTGATTTCTGTGGGAACCCGCGAGGGATCGGCCCGGGGGTGCGGCACTAGGGTCGGGACTCGTGAGTGTGCTCGTCGTGACCGGTACCGACACCGGGGTGGGGAAGACCGTCGTGACGGCGGCGCTCGCGGCGTTGGCCGCCGCGCGCGGCGCGAAGGTCGCCGTGGTGAAACCCGCCCAGACCGGGGTCGGTCCGGACGAACCCGGTGATCTTTCCGAGGTGGGCCGGCTCGCCGGCGTCACCGACCTGCACGAGGGGAACAGGTTCCCCGACCCGCTCTCGCCCGCGGCCGCCGCCCGGGTGAGCGGGCTGCCGCCCGTGCACCTGCCGCAGGCGGTCCCGCTGATCCGCGACCTCGCCGCGACCCGTGACCTCGTGCTCGTCGAGGGCGCGGGGGGCCTGCTCGTCAGGTTCGACGAGGAGGGCAACACCGTCGCCGACCTCGCGCGCTGGCTCGGCGCGCCCGTCGTGGTGACCGTGCGGGCCGGGCTCGGCACCCTCAACCACACGGCTCTGACGCTCGAGGCGCTCGCGCACCGGGGCGTCCAGCTGGCCGGACTCGTCATCGGGTCATGGCCGGACGAGCCCGATCTCGCGATGCGCTGCAACCCGCGCGACCTGGAGACCCTGGCGGCCCGGCCGCTCGCCGGCGCGCTGCCCGCCGGGGCGGGGCGGATGGACGCCCCCGAGTTCCTGCTCGCCGCCCGCGCCGGGCTCTCCCCGGTGTTCGGCGGCGTTTTCGACGCTGGTACTTTCCGTCAGACTCAAGCGAGAGGCGCATAGCGTGACTGACATCCTTGCGATAGCCAGGCAGCAGGTGCTCGAAGAGGGCAGGGGCCTTGACGCCGCGCAGGCGCTCGAGTGCCTTTCCCTCCCCGACGACAGGCTTGAGGAGCTGCTCGGCCTCGCGCACGAGGTGCGGATGCGGCACTGCGGCCCGGAGGTCGAGGTCGAGGGCATCGTCTCGGTGAAGACCGGCGGCTGCCCCGAGGACTGCCACTTCTGCTCGCAGTCCGGCCAGTTCTCCTCACCGGTCCGCGCCGCGTGGCTCGACATCCCGTCGCTGGTGGAGGCCGCGCGCGAGACCGCCAAGACTGGCGCGACGGAGTTCTGCATCGTCGCCGCCGTCCGGGGGCCGGACAAGCGGCTGATGGACCAGGTGAAGAAGGGCGTCGAGGCGATCAACGCCGCGGTCGACATCCAGATCGCCTGCTCGCTCGGCATGCTGACCCAGGAGCAGGTCGACGACCTGGCGTCCTGGGGCGTGCACCGCTACAACCACAACCTTGAGACCGCCCGCTCCCACTTCCCCAAGGTCGTCACGACCCACACGTGGGAGGAGCGCTGGGACACCCTGCAGATGGTCCGCGACGCCGGGATGGAGGTCTGCTGCGGCGGCCTCATCGGCATGGGCGAGTCGCTTGAGCAGCGCGCCGAGTTCGCCGCGCAGCTCGCCGAACTCGACCCGCACGAGGTCCCGCTGAACTTCCTGAACCCCCGCCCCGGCACCCCGTTCGAGAACTTCCCCCTGGTCGAGGGCGCGGAGGCGCTGAAGACCATCGCGACGTTCCGCCTCGTCCTGCCGCGCACGATCCTGCGCTACGCGGGCGGCCGCGAGCTCACCCTCGGCGACCTCGGCACCAAGGACGGCCTGCTCGGCGGCATCAACGCCATGATCGTCGGCAACTACCTGACGACCCTCGGCCGCGACGCCACCAAGGACCTCGACCTTCTCACCGAACTCCAGATGCCCATCAAGGCCCTCAGCCAGACTCTGTAAAGCAGTAGGGCCCGTGCCGAGCACGGGCCCTTTTCAGTTACCTGGCCTTCTGAGGCGGGTGACGAACTTGTAGCGGTCGCCGCGGTAGAAGGACTGCGCCCATTCGACGGGTTCGCCGGTGGTGTCGAAGGACTGGCGGGAGATCAGCATCAGGGGCAGGCCGACGTCGACGCCGAGGATCTGGGCGTCGTAGGGGGTGGCCAGGACCGTCTCGATGGTCTCCTCGGCCTCGGCGAGGTGGACGTCGTACGCGGCGGCCAGGGTCTCGTAGAGGGAGAGGTTGCGGGACAGCTCCTTGCGGAGGCCAGGGAAACGGCGCGCGGGCAGGTGCGTGTAGTCGATCGACATGGGGTCGCCGTCGGCAAGGCGCAGCCGGTGGATGCGCAGGACCCGGCCGCCCGGCCGGATGCCCAGCAGGGTCGCGAGGCGTTCGTCGGCCGTCAGGTAGGCGACGTCGAGCATGCGGGTCTCGGGGAGCAGGCCGTGGTGGCGCATGTCCTCGGTGTAGCCGACGAGCTGGAGCTGGTGCGGGACCTTCGGCTTGGCCACGAAGGTGCCCTTGCCCTGGATGCGCTGGAGCCGTCCCTCCACGACGAGTTCGGCGAGCGCCTGCCTGACCGTCGTGCGCGAGGTGCCGTAGCGCTCGGCGAGGGTCCGCTCCGGCGGGAGCGGGCTCCCGGCGGGCAGCGACGTGATCAGCTCGACCAGCAGCTCCTTCAGCCGGTAGTACTTCGGCACTCGGGGCGAGCTGGCGAGCGGGTTGCCCGGCATCTGCGGCCTGCCGGGCGGGCTCGCGAGCCCGTAGTCGCCCAAGGCGTGTTCGGCTGTCAACGAAGCTCCTTGTTCACCGCCGGTTTGGCTCGATGTTACGCGAGCAGGTTACGGGGCCACAGAGCGGGCGACCGCCGCCAGTGCCTGGTCGAGGGCTGTGAGTTCCGCCTCGTCAAGACTCGCCCGCGCGGTGATTCTCAGGCACGCGCGCCCGTCCGGCACCGAGGGTGGCCGGAAACAGCCAACCCGCAATCCATGGTCAAGGCATATTTCCGCAGCACGAAGGGCCTTTTGGGGCTGTCCGAGAAACACCGGGACGACCGCCGCGTCCGGAACGCGGGTCTCCAGCCCGTGCGCCTCGGCGATCTTGGTGACCCGCCTGGCGACGGCGCGGGCGCGTCCCGGCAGCTCGGGTGAGTTCTCGATCACATCGAGCGCGGCGAGCGCCGAGCCGAGCGCCGCGGGGTTCAGACCGGTGTCGAAGATCATGCTGCGTGCGGTGTCGATCAGCGTCTCGCGTACCTCGGGCGCGCCGAGGACGGCCCCGCCCTGGGAGGCGAGGGACTTCGACAGCGTCAGGGTGAGCACCACGTCGGGTTCCCCGGCTATGCCCGCCGCCCACGCCGCGCCGCGCCCGTGCTCGCCGACGACGCCGAGCGCGTGCGCCTCGTCCACCACGAGCATCGCCCCGTGCGCCCGGACGACCTTGTGCAGCGCGGCGAGCGGCGCGAGGTCGCCGTCCACCGAGAAGACCGCGTCGGTGACGACGAGGGCGGTCTCCTCGTCGCGTTCGGCGAGCGCCCTGTCCACGGCCGCGACGTCACGGTGCGGCACGATCTTCACCCGCGCCCGCGAGAGCCGGCAGGCGTCGACGATCGAGGCGTGGTTGACCTGGTCGGAGACCACTAGCGCGCCGGCCCCGGAAAGGGCGGTCACCGCGCCGAGGTTGGCGAGGTACCCGGAGGAGAACGTGAGCCCGGAAGCGGCCCCGCAGAAGGCGGCGAGCCTGGCGTCGAGCTCGTCGTGCAGGAGCGTCGTCCCGGTGACGAGCCGGGAGCCGGTCGAGCCGGTGCCGAACTCGCGCAGCGCACTGACGGCCCCGTCGACCAGCCGGGGGTCGCGGGCCAGGCCGAGGTAGTCGTTGGAGGCGAGGTCGACGAGCCCGTCGAAGTCGCCGGTGCGGGGGCGCAGCCTGCGGCGCAGCCCCGCGGCGTCGCGCCGCGCGGTCGCCTCGGTCAGCCTGCGCAGTGGGTCGGGACGGTCGGTGGCGCTCACCGGCCCATCCTCGCAGCACGGCTTTCCCGTGGTCCCTCGGGGACCGCGACAAAAGAAGGCTGGAATGATGAGAAGGTGCCTACCTTGCCCGACCTCGTCCGCAGGCAGACCGATCTTGACCAGCGCGACCTGGAGTGGCTGCACGCGCTGGTCTCGGACTGGCAGCTGCTCGCTGACCTGTCGTTCGCCGACCTCGTGCTGTGGGTGCCGCAGAAACGCCCCGACGGGGCCGCGAGCTGGCCGCCCAAGGCCGTCGAGGGCTGGGTGTGCGTGGCCCAGATGCGCCCGACGACGGGCCCGACCGCCTACCCCGACGACCTCGTCGGCAGGATCGTGCGCACGGGCAAGCGCGGCCTGATCGACGTGGCGTGGCGGGAGCGGCGCATCGTGCGCGAGGGCGACCCGGAGTGGGGGAGCGGCATCCCCGTCCGGGAGGAGTCGATCCCGATCCTCGCCAGGCACGGCGGCGAGGCCAAGATGATCGGCGTCATCCAGCGCAGCACCAACCTGAGCTCGGCGCGGACCCCGTCGCGGCTTGAGCTGACCTACCTGCAGAGCGCGAGCGACCTCGCCCAGATGATCGCTGAGGGACGGTTCCCGGTGCCGGGCGCGGAGGCCAACCTGATCCGCTCCCCGCGCGTCGGCGACGGGCTCCTGCGCGTCGATCGGACCGGCCGCGTCGTCTACGCCAGCCCGAACGCCCTGTCGGCCTACCGGCGGCTTGGCCTGGCCACCGACCTCGTCGGCGAGCACCTCGGGGAGACGACGGCCGAGCTGTCGGAGACCGGCCAGCCGATAGACGAGTCGTTCATCGGGATGCTCAGCGGCAAGGCGCACCGCGAGGTCGAGGTCGAGGCGCACGGCGCGTTCGTGCAGCTCAGGATGATCCCGCTGATCGTCGCGGGGGAGCAGATCGGGTCGATCGCCCTCATCCGCGACGTGACCGAGCTGCGCTGGCGCGACCGCGAACTGCTCACCAAGGACGCGACGATCCGGGAGATCCACCACCGGGTGAAGAACAACCTCCAGACCGTCGCGGCGCTGCTGCGGCTCCAGGCGCGGCGGCTGCGCGTCCCGGAGGGCAGGGAAGCGCTCGAGGAGGCGGTCCGGCGGGTCGGGTCGATCGCGATCGTGCACGAGACCCTGTCGCACACCCCCGACGAGCTGATCGACTTCGACGAGATCGCCGACCGCGTCATCGCCATGTCGGGCGAGGTGATGGCGTTGGAGATCAGGGTGCATCCGCGTCGGCGCGGCAGTTTCGGGGTGCTGCCCGCGGCGATCGCGAGCCCGATCGCGATGATCCTCACCGAACTGCTCCAGAACGCGCTCCAGCACGGCCTCGCCGGACGCGGCGGGACCCTTGAGGTCGTCGTCTCGCGGACCGAGGAGCGGATCTCGGTCGAGGTCAGCGACGACGGCGTCGGCCTGCCCCCGGACTTCGACCCGGAGAGCGCCGACAGCCTCGGCCTGCAGATCGTGCGGACGCTCACCGAGTCCGAGCTCGGCGGGAGCCTGAAGTTCGGGAACCGGGAGGGCGGCGGCACGAGCGTCGTCCTCGACCTGCCGTTGGAGCCTCGGCCCGCGGGGCCGAGACCGTACTAGCGCGGGATCAGGTGTCGCCTTCCGGGCGGATGTAGACCTCGTCCTGGCCGTCGGGGCGGGTCAGGGTCAGCTTGGCGTTCGCGACGGCCCAGCCGTACTCGCCCGCCTCACGGCCGCAGCCCTCGCGGGTGACGGTCAGGGTCAGCTTCCGCTCGGCGGCCTTGTACCCGCCTCCGGCCTGGCAGCCCGGCTCGTCCCAGCTCCATGTGCCGTCCACGGCGAACGCGTACGAACCCTCACCTTCGGCCACCTGCCAGGGGCCGATCAGTTCGAGGGGGAGGCCGGGCATGCTCCGCACCGGGGTCGGCGTGGCCTCCGGGAGGTCGTCCTCGCCGCCTCCGCACCCGCCGAGCGCGCCGAGGAGCGCCGTGGCGACGCCCGCGATGATCACCGTCCGCATCATGCCGCCGAACCTACACCGCGACGCGGTCATCACGCCCGTTTCGTTGGAAACAGCACAAGGGACGCACGCCTGAGAACCCGCACACGCCTGAGACGCCTTCGCGCGGCGGCGGCAGGGTCCCGGAAGGTACAGGCCCGATGCCGCACGCCGCGCGAGGTGTGCTTGCGGTGCCGCTCAGCCGTGCTCGACGCAGGACTGTGCGGGCTTGGTGTGCTACAGGGCTGCGGCGTTGGCGCGGGCGCGGGCCCGGGCGGCGCGGCGCTTGACGGCGCGACGCTCGTCCTCGCTCATGCCGCCCCAGACTCCCGCGTCCTGGCCTGACTCAAGCGCCCAGCGCAGACAGGCGTCGGTCTCGGTGCACTTGCGGCAGACCTGCTTGGCCTCTTCGATCTGAAGCAGGGCCGGGCCGGTGTTGCCGATCGGGAAGAACAGCTCGGGGTCCACGTCACGGCAGGCTGCGCGGTGGCGCCAGTCCATGCGTCCACTCCTTACTCGCCGTGAAACCCATGTGAATGGTTTCACGATGTCGGGTCGCCCCGGGCCGGGGTGTGGCATCCGGGTGGTCGCGCCTGCGCATCCCAACGGCTGGGTCCTTCGCGGCGCACTTTGAGCGTGTCAGGGCGGCAATGGAGCGCGCAAGTACTTGGAGAAAGGTTTCTCCTGGTATGGCTGTCGGTTGTGTCACACCGTTGGAACATGGGTGACACATTCACCGGGTAAGCGGTTGTCCACAGACGTATCCGCAGCTCAGTGCAATGAGAGTTAGGTCTCAGCGCATTTGTGGCAGAGGTCTCCGGGGTCTCGGAACGGTCTCAGATGACGACTCGTAGCGCCGCTGGCACACTGCGGAACACCATGTGCTCGCGCGTTCCCACATAATCGCCGTCCACCTGCAATGCGATCGGCCTGCGCGCGGTGAGGGTGAGTTCCGACGCGTCGTGCAATTCCACGATCTGTCTTCCCCTCGGTCCGCCGGTCGCCGGAAGGAGCATGTGGGCGAGGGCGGCGAGCACGGGGCCGGTACGGAGAGTACGGATCGCGAAGAGGTCGAGGCCCGCGCCGAGGCTCGCCCTTGGGCTCGGCACGATGGGCCGGGGACCCAGATAGGTGTAAGGGGAGGTGTTGGCGACAAAGGCGAGGAAAATGCCGCGCGCGACGCGTCCGTTCGCGTGCGCCTCAAGCGCCGGAAGCGACCGGTTCGTCCCGGCGAAGAACCGTCGCAGCGCGCACTGCACATAAAGCAGGTTCGACGCCTTGCCCGAGCCCTTCGCGCGCGCCTCCTCGACGGCCTCGACGACCTCGGCGTCGAAGCCCGCGCCCGCCGTGAACGTGTAGTAGCGGCTTTCCTGGCCCGTGGTGACGTGGCCGAGCGCGACGGTTCTGGTGTGCCCGCCGCGCAGCGCGCCGAGGATCGCCGCGAGGGACCGCATCGGATCGCCGGGCAGGCCGAGGGAGCGGGCGAAGACGTTGGCGTTGCCGCCCGGCAGGATCGCCAGCGCGGGCCTTGTCTCGGCGGTGCCGGGGACCGACATGAGGCCGTTCACCGCCTCGTTGACTGTGCCGTCGCCGCCCAGCGCGATGAGGACGTCGTACTCCTCACGGGCGGCGCGCGCGGCGAGCTCGATCGCGTGGCCCCGGTGCCCGGTCTCGGCGAGCTCGACCTCGAGATCGCCCACGAAGGCGCGGACGAGAAGGTCACGGACCTTGCGGGTCGTGGTCGACGCCTTGGGGTTGGCGATCAGCATGGCACGCACCGCGCCAGCGTATGCCACGGGCACGCGGCGGTACCCTGGCGGGCGTGTCACAACGTCCCGCCGCCCTCGCCGCCGCAGCCGCCCTCCAGTCCGCCACGGGCCTCGCGGCCCTCGCGTTCGGCCTGTCGATCGCCGTCGAGACGGTCCTCGGGCACTGGTCGAACCTCGCCACCGCGATCTCGGCGTCCGCCCTCACCGCAGGCGGCGGCCTGCTGATCCTCTGGATAGCCAGGGGCCTGTGGACGGCCCAGCGCTGGAGCCGCTCCCCGGCCGTCCTCACCCAGCTCTTCGCCCTCCCGGTCGCGGTCTCCCTCATCCAGAGCGACCGCCCCTGGTGGGGCTACCCCCTCATCACCGTCGCGATCCTCGCCCTCCTCACCAACCTCAGCCGCCCCGTCCTGGAAGCCCTCTACGCCGACGACATAGCCGAGGCCGAACGCGCGGCCGAGGAGGCCGAGCGTGCGGAGGCGGAAGCCGAGGCCGAGCGCAAGGCACAGGGCAAGCGCAAGAAGGGCCAGAACAACAAGAAGGCCGTCTAGGGTCCCAGACGGCCTTCTCGGTGTTCTCTAGTCCTCCGCTGTCAGACCCTCTCTGAGCTGGGCGAGGGTTCTGGCGAGGAGGCGGGAGACGTGCATCTGGCTGATGCCCAGTTCGGTGGCGATCTGGGACTGGGTCATGTTGCCGAAGAAGCGCAGAAGGAGGATCTTCTTCTCGCGCGGTGGCAGTTTCTCCAGCAGCGGCTTCAGGGACTCGCGGTACTCGACGCCCTCGAGGGACTCGTCGATCATGCCGAGGCTGTCGGCCACGGCGGGCGCGTCCTCGTCGCCGGAGTCGGGCGCGTCGAGGGAGACCGTGGAGTAGGCGTTGGCGGACTCCAGGCCCTCGAGCACCTCCTCCTCGGTCATCTGGAGATGGGCGGCGAGTTCCGCGACGGTGGGCGCGCGGCCCTCCTTCTGGGCGAGCTCGCTGATGGCCTTGGTGAGGCTCAGCTTGAGCTCCTGCAGCCGGCGCGGGACCCGCACCGCCCAGCCCTTGTCACGGAAGTGCCGCTTGATCTCGCCGACGATGGTGGGCGTGGCGTAGGTGGAGAACTCCACGCCCCGCTCGAGGTCGAACCTGTCGATCGACTTGATCAGGCCGATCGTGGCGACCTGGACGAGGTCGTCAAGCCATTCGCCGCGGTTGCGGAACCTGCGCGCCAGATACTCCACAAGGGGTAGATGCATCTCGACGAGCTGGTCCCGGATGCGCTGCCGCTCCGGGTCGTCCTCGGGCAGCGCCCGCATCGTGTGGAAGAGCTCCTTGGCCCGGGTGCGGTCGGGGACCGCGCTCGACCGGGGAGGCTCAGGCACGACGACCTCCTCGGTCACCGTCTCCTCCTGGGTTTCCTCCGGGGAGGTGCGCTCGGCCGGCGTCACGCCGCTCCACCCGCGCCGCGCCGCTTCTGGAGGGTGACGGTCACCCGGTCGTCCGGCCCGGCCGCGGCGTCCACCTCGCCGGCCAGGGACGAAAGAACGGTCCAGGCGAACGTGTCGCGGCTCGGTGTGCGGCCGTCGACCGTCAGCACCGAGACCGAGATGCGCATGGCGTCACCGGTGAGTTCGAACTCGCAGTTCAGGTCGGTTCCCGGCACCGCCTGGGCGAGCAGCATCGCGCATGCCTCGTCCACGGCGATGCGCAGGTCCTCGATCTCGTCGATGGTGAAGTCGAGCCGTACCGCGAGCCCGGCCGTAGCGGTGCGGAGCACCGACAGATAGGCACTCGCGGCAGGCAGCTTCACCGTGACCACATCGCGCAGGGTGAGCTTTGTGCCTGCCGTCATGGCAGCGGTTTCCTCAGTCACGTGTCTCCCTCTTCGGGGTTGCTCCGCTCCCTTGAAACTACCGTGTGCCGAGCCCTCCGGGGTGATGCCACGCTACCGCGCCACCGCGCGGAGCGCCTCGCCCGCGAGCCGGTACCCCGTCCACTCGTTCATCGCCTTGGCCCCGAGGGACTCGTAGAAGCGGATGGACGGGGTGTTCCAGTCCAGGCAGGCCCACTCGTAACGCGCGTATCCGCGGGCCACGGCGACGCGGGCGAGCTCGGCGAGCAGCGCCTTGCCGTAGCCTCCGCCGCGCGCCTCCGGTGTGACGTAAAGATCTTCCAGGTAGATCCCGTGCTTACCGGTCCAGGTGGAGAAATTGAGGAACCACAGGGCGAAGCCGACGGGTGTGCCGGACGGGTCCTGCGCGATGTGGGCGAAGACCTTCGGCTCCTGGCCGAAAAGGGCCGCGCGCAGGTCGTCCTCGGTGGCCTCGACCTTGTCGAGTTCCTTCTCGTACTCCGCGAGGTCGCGGATGAACCCGAGGATGACGGGCACGTCGGCGACGGTGGCGGATCGGACCTTGATGCTCATACCGGCCACCCTAACGACGGGACGGCCGTGCGGCGGCTCAGTTTCCGCCGCGCCAGAGGTCGGGCCCGAAGACCTCGTAGGCGATCCGCTCGGCGGGCACTCCCTTGGCCAGCAGGGCCGCCTTGGCGGACCGCAGGAAGGGCAGCGGGCCGCACAGGAGCGCGGTGACGCCGTCGGGGAGGTCGAGGGAGGCGAGGTCGGGGTAGCCGCGCAGAGCGCCGGACGCGCCCGGCTCCTCGTACCAGACGTGCAGCGACGCCCCGGGCAGCTCGGCCGCGCACGCCTCCTGGTGGGCCCGGTGCGCGTGCGTGTCGGGGCCCCGGTCGCCGTGTACGACGATGACGCGTCGGCCGGACCGTTCCCGCGCGAGGGCCAGCAGCATGGACAGCGTCGGGGTGATCCCGATTCCCGCTGACGCCAGCAGGAGGGGCCCGTCGCCGTCGGGGAGGACGAGGTCGCCGAACGGGGCCGAGACGGTGATCTCGTCGCCGGGCAGGACCGCGTCGTGCAGGATCGCCGAGACCTCGCCCGCGGGGCCGTCGTCGGGCCTGACGCGCTTGACGCTGATCTGCCACTCGGCGCGTCCGGGCGCGGAGATGAGGCTGTACTGGCGGATCTGGCGCGCGCCGTCGGCCGCCTCGACCTGCACGCTCACGTACTGGCCGGGCAGGAACGGCCCGGCGGGCGTGCCGTCGGAGGGGCTGAGGGTGAAGGAGACGACGTCGGCGGTCTCGCGGACGCGTCCGGTGACGCGCATCGGCCGCCACACCGCGCCCTCGGCGGTCCCGGCCGCGCGGTACAGGTCGGCCTCGGCGGCGATGAGCGCGTCGGCCATCGACCAGTAGACCTCGTCCCAGGCGGCGGCCACCTCGGGCGTGACGGCGTCGCCGAGCACCTCGCCGATCGCGGCGAACAGGTGCTCGTGCACGATCTTGTACTGCTCGGAGGTGATGCCGAGCGAGGCGTGCTTGTGCGCGATCCTGCCGACCACCGCGCGCGGGTCGGCGGCGGGCGCGTCGGCGAGCAGCAGGCCCGCCCAGGCGGCGATGGAGCCCGCGAGCGCGCGCCGCTGGTCGCCGCTGGCCTGGTTGCCCCGGTTGAACAGGTCGCGCAGCAGCTCGGGGCGGGCGGCGAACATCCGCGCGTAGAAGCGCTCGGTGATCCGGTCGAGGTGCGCCCCGACGACGGGCAGGGTCGCGCGGACGACGGGTGCGGCGGTCGCGGAGAGGGACATCGGGGCCTCCTGATAACTGGTAGATCATCTACTGATTTAAGGGCGAAGAAAAAGCCGCGCGGGGGCGCGGCGGCGGTCTCAGTCGGGCGGCCGGACCGAGAGCCCGATGAGGACGGGCCCGGACGGCGAGGAGACCAGGTCCTGGATGGTGAGGGGGTCGAGCGAGGCGTAGAAGGCGTCCTGCGCGCGGCGCAGCGCCCCGCGCAGGCGGCAGTCGCCGCGCAGTGGGCACGGGGTGTCGCCATCGCAGGCGACGACCTCCTCCTCGCCCTCGAGTTCGCGGACGAGCCAGCCCACCGACGCGCGGCGGCCGAGCGCGGTGAGGCCGAGGCCGCCGCCCCTGCCGCGCCGCGTGTCCACCACGCCGAGGTGGCCGAGCCTGCTGATCGCCTTGGCCATGTGCGCGTACGGCACCTCGACGGACGCGGCGATCTCCCGCGTCGTCAGCGGTCCGCCGTCGCCCTCGGACGACGCGAGCCGCATGACCGCCCGCAGGGCCAGGTCGGTGAACTTGGTGAGCCGCACACCTCGACGCTAACAAACTCGCATCTTGGATACCAATTAAAAGCGCCGTGGCCTCCGTCACGCCATGACGTGTCGTGGGGGAACGAAAAGCGCCCTGGCGCCGTCCCGCAGGCCGCTAGGGCAGGAGGGGCGGCGCCAGGGCGTCAGACGCGCGGGCGCCGCCGCGGCGGCGCCGTGGCGAGGGTCACGCCTTCTTGGTCTCCCAGAAGATGGCGTCGATCTCGGCGATCTTGCCGAGGAGGTCCTCGGCGACCTTCACGTCGAGGCTGCCCTTGGTGCCACCGGCTCCGGCGAGCTTGGTGGCCTCGTTGAACAGCTCGTGGAGCTGCGGGTACTTCTCGAAGTGCGGCGGCTTGAAGTAGTCGGTCCACAGCACCCACAGGTGGTGCTTGACGAGGTCGGACCGCTCCTCCTTGATCGCGATCGCGCGGGCCTTGAACTGCTCGTCGTCGCTGGCGTGGTACTTCTCGATGGTCGCCTTGACGGACTCGGCCTCGATCCGGGCCTGCGCGGGGTCGTAGACGCCGCACGGCAGGTCGCAGTGCGCCGAGACGACCGTGGTGGGTCGGAGAACGCTCACGGGTCGTGGTTCCCTTCGTGAGTCATGGTGGATCGGATCTTGTGGTTCAGACATTACTCCGGCCGTGGGGCGGCGTGATCGAGGAGGTGCGCGCAGGTGTGGAAGAGAACGCGGACGCGGTTCAGGCCGGTGCGGGTCGAGGGCGTCTCGATGCTGCCGGGACTCGCGCCCGGCGACCTGCTCATGGTCGGGACGGGCGCGCGGGTCCGCCCCGGCGACGTCGTCGTGGCCGAGCACGCGGGGGTGCTGCTGGTCAAGCGCGCGACGTTCCGGCAGGCCGTCGACGGCGGGGGCGAGGGCTGGTGGCTGGAGAGCGACAACCAGAAGGCCCCCGGCCGACGGGACAGCTGGGACTTCGGCGCGGTCGCGGACACCGCGATAGTGGGGCGCGTGCTGTTCCGCTATTGGCCCCTGCTGCGTTTGCGGCATTGGGGCGAGCAGTAGCGGCCGCTCCTTTTGCCGTCCTCGGCGAGAAAGATGTTGTCGCAATTGTCGGCGGCGCACACGCCGAGCGCGGTGAATCCGCGCGCGCCGATCACCAGGCCGAGGCCCATGGCCGCGCCCGCCGCATAACGGTCGGGTACCGAACCGTCCTCGATGAGGTGCATGTGCCAGGAGCTGTCGTCGTGGTTGGACAGCGTCGGATGGACCGGATGGCGCAGCAGCAGCTGGTTGACGCCGTCGGCGGCGCGGTTGTGGTCGCCCTCGGCGGCGGCCTGGAACACCGCGCGCAGGTCGGCGCGGAGCTGCCGCATCGCCTCGAGGTCGCGCTGGGTCACCCTGCCCATGAGGTGCGGCCGGATGAGCAGCAGTTCGCGCAGTGTGTCGAGGTCGCGCAGCGCGTCGACCGACGGCTCGCGCGTGTTGACCAGCTCGACCACCAGGTCCGCGTAAGAAAGGAGGTCCACGAGCGCCCTCACGGTGATCACAGAAATCGTCGCCGGCGGTATGCCAGAAATCGCCCTTGTCTGTGAGTATCACACCCGGCCGGGACAGGTGAACCGCCGATTCGCGGGAACGCCGGATAATTGTCCGCCGAAAGTGCCGGCGGCCGGAGTTCCCCGGGGGAAGCCGCTGGTCGGACGGAGATTATCCGGCGTCCCGTGCGCGCCGGAGGCCGCCGAATTCACATGGTGAAAACAATCTTGCCGAACTGCTCGCCCGCAGCCATCGCGGCGAAGCCCTCGCGCGCGTCGGCGAGCGGCAGGACCCGGTCGATCGGCGGGCGCAGACCCGTCGTGTCCAGCAGGCTCAGCAGCGCGGCGAGCTGGCCGCGGGTGCCCATCGTGGTGCCGACGACCTGGAGCTGGAGGAAGAACGTGCGGGTCAGCTCGGCCGGGGGCGCGTCGCCGGACGTCGCCCCGGAGATGACGATCCGGCCGCCGGGCCGCAGCGCCCGCGTCGAGTGCGCCCAGGTGGCCGCGCCGACGGTCTCCATGACCGCGTCGACCTTGCCGGGCAGCCGCGCACCGCTCTCGAAGACCGCGTCAGCGCCGAGTTCGAGCGCGCGCTTGCGCTTGGCCTCGCTGCGGCTCGTCGCCCAGATGCGGTAGCCGGTGGCCGCGCCGAGCGCGATCAACGCGGTCGCGACGCCGCCGCCCGCGCCCTGCACGAGCACGGTTCCGCCCGGCTTGACGCCCGACTTGTCGAACAGCATCCGGTAGGCGGTCAGCCACGCCGTCGGCAGGCACGCGGCCTCCTCGAACGACAGGGACGCGGGCTTGGGCACGAGGTTGCGGCGCGGCACGACGACCTGCTCGGCGAAGGTCCCGTCGTGGACCTCCGACAGCAGCGACCGCTTCGGGTCGAGGGTCTCGTCGCCGTGCCCGCGGTCGGGGTCGCCGATCACCGCGTGCACGACGACCTCGTTGCCGTCCTCGTCGATCCCCGCCGCGTCGCAGCCGAGCACCAGCGGAAGCTGCTCGGCCCGCACCCCCACGCCCTTCAGCGTCCACAGGTCGTGGTGGTTGAGCGCGGCGGCCTTGACGGTGACGGTCGTCCAGCCGTCGGGCGCCACGGGGTCGGGGCGCTCGCCGAGCTGGAGTCCGGACAGCGGGTCCTGCGCGTCGATACGCGCTGCGGTGACAGCGAACATGGCCGCACCCTAACGGGAGGGTGAGGTCGGCCCCGGCGCGGGGTTGGTCCGGGGCGACGGACTGTCCCCCAGCGCCGGGCCGGGCCTCAGATGCGGTTGACGCCCTCGGCACGGGCCTGGGCGGCGACCGCGGCGATCACCGCGGGGGCGACGCGCTCGTCGAACGGGCTGGGGATGATGAAGTCCTCGGTCAGCTCGGCGTCGGTGACGACGTCGGCGAGCGCCTCGGCGGCGGCGACCTTCATGCCCTCGGTGATCGAGTGCGCGCGCACGTCGAACGCGCCCTTGAAGATCCCGGGGAAGGCCAGCACGTTGTTGATCTGGTTGGGGAAGTCGCTGCGGCCGGTGGCGACGACGCGGGCGTGCGCGCGGGCCACCTCGGGGTGGACCTCGGGGGTCGGGTTCGACAGCGCGAAGACGATCGCGTCGTCGGCCATCGTGGCGATGGCGGACTCCGAGACGGTCGAGCCGGACAGGCCGATGAAGAAGTCGGCGCCGCGCAGGGCCTCCTCGGTCGAGCCGGTCAGGCCCGCCTTGTTGGTGTCGGCGGCCAGGGCCTTCTTGACGTCGTTGAGGCCGTCGCGGCCCTCGTAGACGAGGCCCTTGCTGTCGGACACCGCGATGTCGCCGACGCCCGCGTTCAGCAGGATGCGGCAGACCGCGACGCCCGACGCGCCAGCGCCGGCGATGACGCCGCGCATCTGCGACAGCGGCTTGCCGATGAGGCGCGAGGCGTTCTTCAGCGCGGCGAGCGACACGATCGCGGTGCCGTGCTGGTCGTCGTGGAAGACGGGGATGTCGAGGGCGGCGCGGAGCCTGTCCTCGATCTCGAAGCAGCGGGGGGCGCTGATGTCCTCGAGGTTGATGCCGCCGAAGGACGGGGCGAGCCTGATGACCGTCTCGACGATCTCGTCGACGTCGGTCGTGGCGAGCGCGATCGGCACCGAGTCGACGCCAGCGAACTCCTTGAACAGCAGCGACTTGCCCTCCATGACCGGCATCGACGCGGCGGGCCCGATGTCGCCGAGGCCGAGCACCGCGGTGCCGTCGGTGACGACCGCGACGACCTTGGAGGTCCAGGTGTAGTCGTAGGCGAGCTCCGGGTGGTCGGCGATGGCGGTGCAGACGCGCGCCACGCCGGGCGTGTAGGCGAGGGAGAGGTCGTCCTTGTCGCGGACCGGGATGGTCGAGCGGACCTCGAGCTTGCCGCCCACGTGGAGCGCGAAAGCCGGATCGTCGGAGTAATCGGGAAGGTCAGTAGCCACAGCGACCCCACTGAAAGAAGAAGTTTCGGAATTTCGGGCAGACGCCAGAGGTAAAGACACCCTGCCTTCAGGTGGGGGGGTGTCGGGTTGGTCGCCTCTCGAGAACACGGGGGTCACCCGTCCAGCGATTGTGACATACCCGTGCCGGACTTCAAACAGCAGGTCCCGGGTGAGGGATAGGTCACTCTTGTCCGTTTCTTTCCGGTTCGCTGGAGCGGTCGACGGCGGCCGTGATCCAAAGGATCGCGGCCTCGTCGGCGTGCGGCCACGCCCCACGCTGGACGCGGCCCCCTAGGACATTATTTAGCCCTGAAGGAAAAGGCGCAATATTTCTGCGGGAGCTGTCTTGCCTGTTGGGACAGATTTGTGCTGCGGCTTTGTGCCCCGTCAGTCCAGGTCGTCGTCGTCCTCGTCGTCAAGCCGGGCGAGCCAGGTGGCCAGGCGCTCGACCGGCGTCTCGAACTCGGGGTTGAGGTCGACGAACTCGCGCAGGCGCTCGGCCACCCACACCATCGAGACCTCCTCCTCGCCGCGGCGGGCGACGAGCTCCTCGATGCCGCGGTCGGTGAAGTACATGCCGTCTGTCTCCTTGCGTCCGGGTCTTCTTGAGCCGAGAGGGCCCCGGCGCGTACGCCGGGGCCCTCCCACTGATCTCACCGGCCCCTCAGGGCCTGTCCGTCGCGGCTAGCCGCGCGGGAACAGCCGCGTGAGGATCGCCTCCTGCTCGGCGAGGTGGGTCTTGGTGGACCCGACCGCCGGAGAGGACGACGCCGGACGCGACACGAGGTTGAGCTTCGCGTCGAGGTAGTGCGGCAGCACGAGCGCCAGCGTGGGCCACGCGCCCATGTTCTTCGGCTCGTCCTGCACGTAGGTGATCTCGACGCCCGCCGGGTACTTGGCGAGCTCGGCCTTGATCTCGTCGATCGGCAGCGGGTACAGCCGCTCGATCCGCACGACGGCCGTGTCGTTCGCGCCTGCCTTGTCGCGGGCCGCGACCACGTCGTAGTAGATCTTGCCGGTGGTGAACAGGACGCGCCTGACGCCCGCCGGTTCGGTCTTGTGGTCGGGGATGACCGGCTGGAACGCGCCCGAGGTGAACTCCGCCGCCGCCGAGGTGGCGGACTTGGAGCGCAGCATCGACTTCGGCGTGAACACCACGAGCGGCTTGCGGCGGCCCGAGAGGGTCTGCCAGCGCAGCAGGTGGAAGTAGTTCGCCGGGGTCGTCGGGTACACGACGGTCATGTTGTCCTGGGCGCACATCTGCAGGTACCGCTCGATGCGGGCGGAGCTGTGGTCCGGGCCCTGGCCCTCGTAGCCGTGCGGCAGCAGCAGCGTCACCGACGAGCGCTGACCCCACTTCTGCTCGCCGGAGGAGATGAACTCATCCACGATCGACTGCGCGCCGTTGGCGAAGTCGCCGAACTGCGCCTCCCACGCCACGAGCGCGTCGGGGCGCTGGAGGGAGTAGCCGTACTCGAAGCCCATCGCCGCGAACTCGCTCAGCAGCGAGTCGTGGACGTAGAACTTGTTGACGCCGTGGAAGAACGCCGACAGCGGGGTGTGCGTCTCGCCGGTCTTGCGGTCGACCAGCACCGCGTGCCGCTGGCCGAACGTGCCGCGCTGGACGTCCTGGCCGACGAGGCGGACCGGGTGGCCGTCGATCAGCAGCGAGCCGAACGCGAGGAGCTCGCCGGTCGCCCAGTCGATGGCGTCGTCGTCGATGCTCTTGACGCGCCGGTCCAGCACGGGCTGCAGGCGCGGGTGCACCTGGAAGCCCTCGGGCAGCGACGACTGCGTCTCGATGATCCGCTTGACGGTCTCGGCCGAGATCGCCGAACCCGCCGCCGCGTGGTCGATCGGGATGCGGTCCTCGTCGGGCGGACGGACCACGGCCCCGGGCGGGGTCGGCTGGCTGGCCGCCTCGCGCACCTCGGTGAAGGCCCGCTCGAGCTGCTGCTGGTAGTCCTGCAGCGCCTGCTCGGCCTCCTCGACGGTGATGTCGCCGCGGCCGATCAGGGCCTCGGTGTACAGCTTGCGGACCGAGCGCTTGGCGTCGATCAGGTCGTACATCAGCGGCTGGGTGAACGAGGGGTTGTCCGCCTCGTTGTGGCCCCTGCGCCGGTAGCAGACCATGTCGATGACGACGTCCTTCTTGAACGCCTGCCGGTACTCGAACGCCAGGCGCGCGACGCGGGCGCAGGCTTCGGGGTCGTCGCCGTTGACGTGGAAGATCGGCGCCTGGATCATCCGGGCCACGTCGGTGGAGTACACCGACGAGCGCGAGTACTCCGGCGCGGTGGTGAAGCCCACCTGGTTGTTGACCACGATGTGCACGGTGCCGCCGGTGCGGTAGCCGCGCAGCTGCGACAGGTTCAGGGTCTCGGCGACCACGCCCTGCCCGGCGAACGCCGCGTCGCCGTGGATCAGGATCGGCAGCACCGAGAAGCCCGACTCGCCGATGTCGATGACGTCCTGCTTGGCCCGCACGACGCCCTCGAGGACCGGGTTGACGGCCTCGAGGTGCGAGGGGTTGGCGACCAGCGAGGTGTGGATGTTGTGCCCGTTCCACGCCGCGAACTCGCCCTCGGCCCCGAGGTGGTACTTGACGTCGCCGGAGCCCTGCGCGGAGCGCGGGTCGAGGTTGCCCTCGAACTCGCCGAAGATCTGCGAGTAGGACTTGCCGACGATGTTGGCAAGCACGTTCAGGCGGCCGCGGTGGGCCATGCCGATGACGGCTTCGTCGAGGTTCGCCGTCGCCGCGGCGGTGATCACCGAGTCGAGCAGCGGGATCAGCGACTCGCCGCCCTCGAGGGAGAACCGCTTCTGGCCGACGAACTTGGTCTGCAGGAACGTCTCGAACGCCTCGGCGGAGTTGAGCCGCTGCAGGATGTGCAGCTGCTCCTCGCGCGAGGGGGCCTCGAACGGCCGCTCGACCTTGTCCTGAATCCAGGCCCGCTCTTCGGGGTCCTGGATGTGCATGTACTCGATGCCGACGGTCCGGCAGTACGACGCGCGCAGCACGCCGAGGATCTCGCGCAGCGGCATGGTCGGCTTGCCGCCGAAGCCGCCGGTGGCGAACTCGCGCTCCAGGTCCCACAGGGTGAGGCCGTGCTGGAGGATGTCGAGGTCGGGGTGGCGGCGCTGCTTGTACTCGAGCGGGTCGGTGTCGGCCATGAGGTGGCCGCGCACGCGGTAGGCGTGGATCAGCTCGTGGACGCGCGCGATCTTCGCGATGTCGTTCTCGTGGGTCGCGGAGATGTCCTGGACCCAGCGGACCGGCTCGTACGGGATGCGCAGCGACTCGAAGATCTCGTCGTAGAAGCCCTGCTCGCCGAGCAGCAGCGCGTGCACGACGCGCAGGAAGTCGCCGGACTGCGCGCCCTGGATGATGCGGTGGTCGTAGGTCGACGTGAGCGTCATGACCTTCGAGATCGCCATCCGGGCAAGGGTCTCCTCGGAGGCCCCGGCGTACTGCGCCGGGTACTCCATCGCGCCCGCGCCGACGATCGCGCCCTGTCCCGGCATGAGGCGCGGCACGGAGTGGACCGTGCCGATCGTGCCGGGGTTGGTCAGGCTGATCGTGCCGCCCATGTGGTCTTCGATGGTGAGCTTGCCGGCGCGCGCCTTGCGCACCAGCTCCTCGTACGCCGCCCAGAACTGGCGGAAGTCGAGCGTCTCGGCGGCCTTTATCGACGGGACGACGAGCTGGCGCTGGCCGTCGGACTTCTTGATGTCGATCGCCAGGCCGAAGTTGACGTGCTCCGGCTTCACCATGGTGGGCTTGCCGTCCACCTCGGTGTAGTAGGCGTTCATCTCCGGCATCGCCTTGAGCGCCTGCACGATGGCGTAGCCGAGCAAATGGGTGAAGGAGACCTTGCCGCCCGTGCCCCGCTTCAGGTGATTGTTGATCACGATGCGGTTGTCGATCAGCAGCTTCGCCGGTACGGCGCGCACGCTGGTCGCGGTGGGCACCGACAGGCTGTTCTCCATGTTGGCCACCGTCTTGGCGGCCACTCCACGCAGTTTCACCTCCTCCGCTCCGGAGGACACCGGCAGGGGCTGCGCCTTGGGCGCGGCCTTCGCCGGTGCGGGGGCGGGCGCGGCCTTGGGCGCCGCGGGCGCGCTGGGCGCCGCAGGGGTGCTAGGGGCGGCCGCAGGCGCGGCGCCGTTCACTGGCTGAGCGGGCTTCGCGCCCGGCTGGTAGTCCGCGAAAAAGCTCCACCAGGCACGGTCGACCGTCTCAGGGTCTTCCAAGTACTTCTGGTAGAGCTCATCGACCAACCACTCGTTGGCGCCGAAATCACTCAGATCGGCAGGGGTGTGCGACTCGCTCGACACGGCGGAGATCGCCCTCTTCCGCAGCTCGCAGGTGGGTTCTAAACGTCCATAAGGCTACTCGCCTTGGCGAGCGTGTGCTGCCGTGACCTCCGCCGTACGCGGGGACGGCCCGTGTCCGGGGACGGCCGGGACGTGTCGGACAGGGGTGGGGTCGCACTAGAGCCGGATTCGGTTCAGTGCTACCAATGGGTATCGGCCCATGGTCCACTGGGGTCCCACCCGCTCTCGGCTCGCCCGCCGACGCCCGAGGGCCGCACACGTCAACGTCAGGGAGCGCAAACAATGTCTGAACTGCGGTACGACGGCAAAGTCGCGATCATCACCGGCGCCGGGCACGGCCTGGGACGGCAGCACGCGCTGGAGCTCGCCTCCAGGGGCGCGAAGGTCGTCGTGAACGACCTCGGCGGCGACCTGCACGGCGAGGGCGAGTCGGCGAGCCCCGCGCAGGAGGTCGTGGCGGAGATCATCAAGAACGGCGGCGAGGCCGTCGCGAACGGCGGGAACGTGGCCACCGAGGAGGGGGCCGCCTCCATCGTGCAGACCGCGCTGGACGCGTTCGGCCGGATCGACATCGTCATCAACAACGCGGGCATCCTACGGGACAAGTCGTTCAAGAACATCACCGTCGCCGAGTGGGACGCGGTCATCGCCGTCCATCTGCGCGGCGCGTTCCTGGTCACCAACGCCGCGTGGCCGCACCTGCGCGAGGCCGGTGCGGGCCGGGTCGTCAACACCTCGTCGCCGGCCGGGCTGTTCGGCAACTTCGGCCAGGCCAACTACTCGACGGCCAAGATGGGCCTCGTCGGCTTCACCCGGACCCTCGCGGCCGAGGGCGCGAAGGCGGGCATCAAGGTCAACGCGATCGCGCCGGTGGCCTACACCCGGATGACGTCCGACCTGTTCCCCGCCGAGTTCGCCGAGAAGCTGGGCGTCGAGCAGGTCACCCCGCTGGTGGCCTACCTCGCGCACGAGAGCGTGCCGGACAGCGGCCAGGTTTACACCGTGGGCGGCGGGCACATCGCAAGGATCTTCGTCGCCGAGGGCCCCGGCTTCACCAAGAAGGACGGCCTGAGCGTCGAGGACATCCGGGACAACTGGGGTCAGATCTCTGAGCAGGAGCCGTCGGCGGTGTACGCCAACATCGGCGAGCAGACCACCGCGACCTTCCAGAAGCTGGCCTGATGATCAAATTCACCAGCCGGGACGGGGTGGGCACGATCACCCTGTCCCGGCCAGAACGGCTCAACGCGATCACCCCGGAGAACGTCGAGGAGATCATCGCGATCCTCAACGGCCTCAAGACCGACGCCGAGACCAAGGTCGTCATCCTGACGGGCGAGGGCCGCGGTTTCTGCGCGGGGATGGACATCCAGGGGCAGGGCCTCGGCGACTCCGGCGGCGGCTCGGGCGAGGGCCAGGGCCGCGTCCAGCGGATCTACCAGGGCATGGCGCGGTCGGGTGAGATCGTGCTCGGGCTGCGGGAGATCCCACAGCCGGTGATCGCGGCGCTGCGCGGACCCGTCGTGGGGATGGCGTTCTCGATGGCGCTCGCGTGCGACCTGCGGGTGGCCGCGCCGTCGACCAAGTTCCACACCCCGTTCCTGAACCTCGGGTTCTCGGCGGGCGACCTCGGGCTGACGTGGATGCTGCCGCGCCTCATCGGCACCGCGCGGGCCGGGGAGATCTTCTACCGGGCCCAGTCGATCGACGCCGAGCGCGCGCTCGGTCTCGGGCTCGTCACCGAGATCGCCGACGACGACGTCGCGGCGGCCGAGGCGCTGGCGGCCGAGCTGCTGACGCGTTCGCCGTTCGGGCTGCGGCACACCAAGGAGCTGCTCAACCTCTCCCTCGACGCGCCGGGCCTGCGCACCCAGCTCGCGATCGAGAACCGCACGCAGACCCTCGGGTTCCTCACCGAGGACCTGCTCGAGGGCATCGCGGCGACGATGGAGAAGCGGCAGCCGAAGTTCCGCGACCGCTGAGCCTGCCGGGAGCCCCCGTGACGTCGTCCGGGGGCTCCCCGCGCGGGTCATTCGGTCGACAGCGCCGCCTTCGGGCATGACCTGACGGCGTGGCGCACCTTGTCCTCGAGACCCGGCGGGACGTCCTCGACGAGGATCGTGAGGTTGTCGTCGTCGTCCAGGTCGAAGACGTCGGGGGCGAGCCCGACGCAGACGCCGTTGGCCTCGCACACGAGGTAGTCAGCGGTGACCTTCATGGCAGTTTCCTTTCAGACGGGCTTGCGACGCGTTGTACCACCGCGCGCCCCAACTCTCCGAATCCCGTTCGGTTCTGTCAACGCCCCCGGTCCGTCGCGGACGGGCCGCCACGGCCGAAGTAGAACACGTTCTAATATGACGGCACAAGCCCCCGTCCGGGGCCGGTGTGGGCGAGGCCACACCCCCCGGCACTGGGCTGTGTCCACCCCATGCGGGAGGGTTTCCTACCCACCCCGAACACGTGTGAACAAGAGGCCCCCGGACATGAGCGAGACAGTTCCCGAGATGCCCGCCGACCTGCTGCGCGCGGCCCTCAACGCCAAGGGCTTCATGCCCCCGGACGAGGGCAGGGCGCTGTATGAGACCGCGGTGCGGTACGGGCGGCTCGGACCGATGCTCGAGGTCGGCACGTACTGCGGGAAGTCGGCGGTCTACTTCGGCGCGGCGGCGCGCGCGGCCGGGACCGTCCTGGTGACGGTCGACCACCACCACGGCAGCGAGGAGAACCAGGCGGGCTGGGAGCACCACGACCCGTCCCTGGTCGACCCCTGCACGGGCCGCATGGACACCCTCCCGGTCTTCCGCAAGACCATCGGCTCCGCGGGCCTCGAGGACGTCGTCATCGCCATCGTCGGTACCTCCGAGGCCGTCTCCGCCCTGTGGTCGACCCCTCTTTCCCTGCTCTTCATCGACGGCGGCCACAGCGAGCACTTCGCCCAGGCCGACTACACCCTCTGGGCCGACAAGATCATGGTCGGCGGCTGCCTCGCCATCCACGACGTCTTCCCCGACCCCGCTGACGGCGGCCAGGCCCCCTTCCACGTCTACAACCGCGCCCTGGCCTCCGGCGCCTTCACCGAGGTCCGCTCCGAAGGCTCCCTCCGCATCCTCGAACGCACCTCAGAAACCAACCCCCTAACCCCCGCCTAAAAACTCACCCCTCACCGGGCGCGACGAGGCCGTGTTCGTAGGCGAGGATCACCAGGTGGACGCGGTCGCGCACGGCGAGTTTGGTGATCGCGCGGGTCACGTGGGTTTTGGCGGTCAGGGGGCTGATCAGCAGGGTGCGGGCGATCTCGTCGTTGGACAGGCCCCTGGCCACCAGGCGTACCACCTCGTTTTCGCGGGTGGTCAGGGCGGCGAGGGAGGCGGCCGGGCGGGACGGCTTGCCGGCGAAGCGTGCGATGACGCGTTGGGTCACGCCGGGGGAGAGAAGGGCCTCGCCGGCCGCCGCGACGGCCACCGCCCTGCGCAGCTCGGCGGGCTCGATCTCCTTGGTGAGGAAGCCGCTCGCCCCGGCCGCCAGAGCCTCGAAGAGATGGTCGTCGGTGTCGAAGGTGGTGAGGATGACGATCCTCGTCGTGGGGCGGGCGGCGCGGATTCTGCGCGTTGCCTCGATGCCGTCGATGCCGGGCATGCGGATGTCCATGAGGACGACGTCGGGGGCGAGGCGGGCGGCGAGGTCGACGGCCTCGGTGCCGGACGCCGCCTCGCCGACGACGGCGATGTCCTTCGCCCTGGCCAGGAGGCTGCGGAAGCCCGCGCGGACGAGGGCCTGGTCGTCGGCGAGGAGCACGGAGACGGTCACGCCGGGGAGCCTTCCACAGGACAGGGGAGGGTGGCGTGGAGGGTGAAACCGTCGTGGGACTGCCACTCCAGGGTGCCGCCCAGGGCGGTGACGCGCTCGCGCATTCCGGTGAGGCCGTGGCCGGGGACGACGGGGGAGGACGCGGACCCGTCGTCGGAGACCGTGACGCGCAGTGCGCCGCCGTCGGCGGTGAGGCGGACGGTCAGGTGTGCCGCGCCGGAGTGCCTGAGCGCGTTGGTGACGGCCTCGCGCACGACCCGGTAGGCCAGGAGGCCCTGCGCGGCGGGGACCGCCTCCAGATCGCCTTCGCGGACGATCTCGACGGCCAGGCCGCCCGCACGCGCCGCGGCGAGCAGCGTCCCGATGTCGGCGACGCCGCCGCGCGGCGCGCCGCGCAGTTCGCCCACGAAGGTCCTCAGGTCGGCCATGGCCGCGCGGCGGGCCGTGGCGGCGGTGCCGAGGGCGTCGCGCGCGGCGGGGAGGTCGACGCCCGGGCCGTCGGGGTCGTCGGTGAGGGCGTCGGCGGCGACGCTCAGGTGGACGCCGACGACGGCGAGGGTGTGCGCGACCACGTCGTGGACCTCGCGGGCGATCTCCAGCCGCTGCTCGGCGAGCCTGGTCAGCTCGACCTGCGTCAGCCGCGCCTCGTGCTCGGCGCGCCACCTCGTGTACTGCCGCCACGCGGTCGCCCCGCTCAGCAGCAGCCCGAGCCACAGCGCCTCGGTGCCGACCCGCGCGATGACCGCGCCGCCGTCAGCGCCGAAGAGATGAGCCTCCCCGCCCACGCCATAGGCGAGGACGAACAGCCCGACCCCCACAGCCCAGCCGAGCCGCCCGGCCAGAGCCGCGCCCACCAGCGCCGCGCTGAACGGCCACAACCACCCGCCCCCGTACAGCTCGGCGGTACGGAACCCGAGCAGAACGAGCCCCGAGAACACCAGCACGGCGACCGGAAACCGCCGCCGCACCAGCAGCGCCCCGCCGAGCAGCACCCCCACCGAGAACGCGCCCTCATACGTGACAGGCTCACCGATCAGCGCGGGCCACACGCACACGGCACAGAAGGTCAGCGCCGCAAGCACCCCATCGCCCCCGAAGCCCCTCACCAGGCACCCCTCCGGCCCACAGCCGCCGCGAGCACGACCCAGACGAGGTCGGCGGCGAGCAGCACACGTTCGACGAGTCCGATCGGCGCGGAGTGCGTCAGCGCCATCCGGTCCACCAGGCACACGACGAACAGTACGAGCGATCCCCCCGCGACCACCGCGCACCAGGTCAGCGCCCGCGACGGCATCCCGCCCGCCCGCGTGAACACCACGATCCCGGCGAACAGCAGACTCAGCCCCGCCCACGCCGCGAACCCGTGGACACTCTCCGAAACCGACGGCGCGTGCCACATCCCGGGCGGATCAGCCGGAAAGACCACGCACAGCGTCAGTGACGCCGCCGCCCCACCGAACAACCACCTCGCCCTCCCCTTTCCGACGAGCGTCGCGAGTCCCGCGACGGCGACCACGATCCCCGCGATCCCGACGGTCACCAGCCACCCGTAAGGCCCGTTGACGTACCGGCTCACCACCTCCGCGACCGGGTCGTACTCCCGGTGCACGAGATCGGACGCCGCGAACGCCACACCCGTCACCCCCGCCCCCACCCAGGCAAGCCAGACGACGGGATTTACGGCGGTATGAGCCATGTTTTGTGTCATGGACGGAAAGCTAGGTTCCGTACCCGGTTGTCCGCGTCGTTCGGGGAGAGGCGGTCTGTCGTGCTCCGTGCGAGTACCCGCGTACGCCGTGGGGAGTACGCGGGTGTGCGGTGCGGAACGCGTCAGGTGTGGGCGGGTTGGGGGCAGTCGCAGGGGGGGGAGAGGGGGGAGGGGGCCAGGGGGCGGCCGTTGATCTCCTTGAAGATGCGGGCTGCGGGGGTGGCGTCGGCGAGGGCCTCGTTGGCCAGGAGGACGGCGGCGGCGGTGTAGGTGGAGCGGTCCCCCGGGAAGTGGCGCTGGTGTTCGAACTGCCAGCCGGTCCAGTAGGAGCCGTCCTCGTGGCGCAGGAACTGGATGTCGGCGAAGACGTCGAAGGCGCGGGGGTCGCCTGCGGCGTTGAGGGCCATGACGAGTTCGCAGGTCTCCGCGCCGGTCACCCACGGCTGGTCGGAGACGCAGCGGCAGCCGAGGCCGGGCGCCATGTAGGTGTCCCAGCCCTTGGCGATGAGCTCATCTGCGGCCCTGCCGCGCACCGCGCCGCCGAGGACCGGGTAGTACCAGTCCATCGACCAGCGCGACTTGTCGGCGAACGCCTCGGGGTGGTGGGCGATGACATGGCCGAGACTGTCGGCGGCGAGCTCCCAGTCGGGCTGCGGCTCGCCGAACCGCTCGCCGAGCGCCACCGCGCAGCGCAGCGCCTGGTAGATGGACGAGCAGCCGGTCAGCAGCGACTCCGCGCCGACCGAGCCGTCCTCCCAGCGGATCCACTTGACGTCGCCGAGCGGCGTCTGCAGGCCCACGACGAAGTCGATCGCCGCCCGCACCATCGGCCACATCGAGCGCACGTAATCCTCGTCGCCCGAGACGAGCAGTTCGTGCCACATGCCGACGGCGATGTAGGCGGCATGGTTGGACTCGCCGCCGGTGTCGGTGACCTTCTCGTCCTCCCACTTGGCCGGCCACGACCCGTCGGGGCGCTGCTCGCCTTGCAGCCACCCGTACGCGCGCCGGGCCTCCTCCCCGAAGCCCGACGCCGACAACGCCATGGCCGCCTCGACGTGGTTCCAGGCGTCGACCTTCCCTGCCGGGTAGCCGTCGAAGGACGCGTACCAGGGGATGGCCCCCGAGGGGTACTGCTGACGGACGATCGAAAGGGCCGTCGCCTTGACCTGCTCGGGGGTGAGGATGACGTCAGCCCGCATAGGACGGCTTGGTCAGGTAGACGACGACGCTCTTGCCGATGACCGGGTTGAGCACCTTCTCCGCCAGACGGGTCGCCAAAGGCTGCTTCATGATGTCCCACACGAGGATCTGGTGGTACGCCTTCACCGCGGGGTTCTCGGTGTTCTCCAGCCCGGCCGCGCACTTGAGCCACCAGTACGCCGAGTGCAGCCCGTGCGCGTGGTGGTGCCCGTCGATGCGGAAGCCGATGGACTTGAGCTTGGCCTCGAGCTCGGCCCGGGTGTAGATGCGCACGTGCCCGCCGGGCGCGGTGTGGTAGTCCTCCGACAGCGCCCAGCAGATCCGCTCCGGCAGCCATGACGGCACGGTCACGGCGACCTGGCCGCCCGGCTTGAGGACGCGGAACAGCTCGCGCATCGCCTTCATGTCGTCGGGGATGTGCTCCATCACCTCGGCGGCGACGATCTTGTCGAAGGTGGCGTCCTCGAACGGCAGGTCGAGCGCGTCGCCCTCGACGGTCTCGGCCGACGCGCCCTCGGGGGCCTGCCCCTCGAGCTCCATCGCGCCGAACATCGACTGGACGCTCTTCAGCTCCTCGGCGTCCATGTCGAAGGCCGTCACGGAAGCGCCTCGGCGGTACAGCTCGAAAGCGTGCCGTCCGCCGCCGCAGCCCATGTCGAGGACGCGCTCCCCCAGGGCGATGGGGAACCGCTGGAAGTCAACGGTAAGCAGAGGGGGCTCCTTCCACCGGCGGATCGGGTGGTGATCCGCGATCGGGGGTCAGCGTGCGGATGCGATCGCTGCCCGGTAGTGCTCGACGGTCGCCTTGGCGACCGCGGACCAGGTGTAGCGCTCCTGGACGCGCCGGTATCCGGCCTCGCCGACGCGCTCGCGTTCCTCGGGGGAGTCGTGCAGCTTGCGCAGTGCCGCGGCGAGTTCCTCGACGTCGCCGGGCGGCACGAGGACCGCGGCGTCGCCGACGACCTCGGGCAGCGCCCCGGCCGCGCTGGCGACCAGCGGGGTCCCGGACGCCATGTGCTCGACGGCGGGCAGCGAGAACCCCTCATACCGGGACGGGACCACCGCGATCTCGGCCGACGCGAGCAGGTCGCCGAGTTCCTCGTCGGAGATCCCCGACACGAACCTGACCTTGTCGCCGAGCGCGAGTTCCTTGACGAGCTTCTCGGTGGGCCCGTCCTTGCGCGGCCGGCTGACCACGACGAGGTGCACGTCGCGTTCGGTGGCGAGCTTGGCGACGGCGCGCAGCAGCACGTCGACGCCCTTGAGCGGCGAGTCGGCGCTGGCCATCGCGACGATCCGGCCCGCGACGCGCTCGGCGCGCGGCCCGCGCGGGTGGAAGATCGAGGTGTCGACGCCCAGCGGCAGCACGTGGATGCGGCCGGGGTCGGTCTTGAAGTCGTGCGCGATGTCCCGCTTGGACGAGCTGGAGACGGTGAGGACGCGGCCGATTCTGGCCGACACGAACGCCTGCATCCGCACGAACCCGTACCACCGGCTCTTGCCGAAGACCTGCTTCAGCCCGGCCCAGCCGCCGATCTTGCGGGCGGCGTCGAGCTCGATCTTGCGGTCCTGGCTGATCGGGTGGTGGATGCTGGTGACCATCGGCAGGACCTTGGGGATGCCGAGGTTGCCCAGGCCAAGCACCTGGTTGTCGTGCACGACGTCGAAGTCGCGGCGGCGCTTCTTGAGCGCGCGCAGCACGCGCAGGCTGAAGGTCAGCGGCTCGGGGAACCCGCCGGTCCGCATGTGCGCGAACTCCAGCACGTCGATCCAGTCGCGGAACTCGCCGAGCTTCGGGGTCCGGAAGGGGTCGTCGTCGTTGTAGAGGTCGAGGCTGGGGACCTTGGTGAGGGTGATCGACGCACGGTCGAGGACGGGATAGGGCTGGCCGGAGAACACCTCGACGGTGTGCCCGAGATCGGCGAGTTCGCGGCTCAGATGCCGCAGATAGACGCCCTGCCCTCCACAGTGGGGCTTGCTCCGGTAGGAAAGCAGTGCAATCCGCAGCGGCTTCTCAGCGCTCACGCCCACCTCTTCATCATCGCGCCCGGATCAATCCAATGTTGTACAGAGTGTCTGACTCTAGCCCGGCCATGTTACCGATGGGTTCCTTGGTCTTCTATGGGGAAGGGCGGGCCACCTTGGGGTGACCCGCCCTTGTTTGAGGGTATTCGCCCAACGTTGTAGGGAGTTGTAGCGGTTCAGCTGCGCCGAGGGGTCGGCGTGAACCTGACCGGGATCTCCTTGAAACCGTTGACGAAGTTCGACCGCATCCGCCGGACCGGCCCCGCCTGCTGGATGTCGGGCAGCCGCTCGGCCAGCGCCCCGAATAGGACGGTCAGGTTCATCCGGGCCAGGTGGGTGCCCAGGCAGTAGTGCGGGCCGCCGCCGCCGAACCCGATGTGCGGGTTCATGCCGCGCCCGATGTCGAACGAGAACGGGTTCTCGAAGTGCTCCTCGTCCCGGTTGCCCGACGGGTAGAACATGACGACCTTGTCGCCCGCCTTGATCTTCTTGCCGCGCAGCTCGACGTCCTGGGTGGCGGTCCGCCGGAACAGGTTGAGCGGGCTGGTCCAGCGGACGATCTCGTCGGCCGCCGAGGAGATCAGCGACGGGTCGGCCTTCAGCCGCTCCCACTGGTCGGGGTGCTCGAAGAACGCGAGGATGCCGCCCGCGGTGGCCGTCCGGGTCGTCTCGTTCCCGGCGATCGTGAGCATCAGGATGAAGAGGTTGAACTCGTCGTCGGTGAGCAGGTTGCCGTTCTCGTCCGGCTGCAGGAGCTTGGTGGCGATGTCGTCGCGGGGCTCGGCCTTGCGCTGCTCGGCGATGCCCTGCGCGTACATGTAGATCTCCGCCGCGGCGGCCTGGGCGGCCTCGGGGCCCGCCTGGAGCTCGGGGTCGTCGTAGCCGACGAGCTCGTTCGACTTCTCGAACAGGAAGTCGGCGTCCTCCAGCGGCGCGCCCATCAGCTCGCAGATGGTCTGCAGCGGCAGCGGCGCGGCGATCTGCCTGACGAACTCGGCCTCGCCGGTCTCGCACACGTCGTCGATCAGCCGGTGCGTGATCTCCTCGATGTGCTCGCGCAGCCGGTTGATCATCCGGGGGGTGAAGCCGCGGTTCACATAGGACCGCTGCCGGGTGTGCTTGGGCGGGTCCATGAACAGCATCATCTGCTGCTGCAGCGCCAGGTCCTCGGGCGTCATCTCCTGGAACATCGACGTGCGCAGCGCCGCCGAGAACAGGTCGGGGTTGCGCGAGACGTAGACGATGTCCTCGAGCTTGGTGATGGCCCAGAAGCCAGGGACGCTCGGGTCGGGGTCGTAGTGCCAGTGCACGGGGTCGTTGTGGCGCAGCCACGTCCACTGCTCGTGCGGCGTACCGCTGCGCTCGTACTGCTCGAGCGCGATGATGTCGATCTTCGGGATCTCGGGTGCGGACATGCGCGGACTCCTCGAAGGGTGGGACGGACGTGCTTCAGCCGAAGTTGAGGTGGGCGGAGGAGTTGAACCCCCCGTCCGGGACGCGCAGCGCGCCGGCGAGGCCGGAGGGCGTCCAGGGGCCGTCCGGCGAGGTGACGACCTGGGCGACCGCCGCCGCGGCCATGACGGCGACCTTGCCGCCGTAGACGACGAACACCTGCCCGTTGACGGACTCGGCGGCGGGAGAGGCGAGGTAGGCCACGAGGGGCGACACGTGGGCGGGCGACAGCGGGTCGGGTCCGTCGGCGGGGGCGGCGCCGAAGACCCCGGCCGTCATGTCGGTGCGCGCGCGGGGGCATATCGCGTTGGTGCGGACGCCGATCCTGCCGACGGCCAGGGCGGTCGAGAGGGTCAGTGCGGTGATGCCGCCCTTGGCCGCCGCGTAGTTCGGCTGGCCCGGCGCGCCGATCATGAACGCCTCGGACGAGGTGTTGATGATGCGCCCGTAGACGGGACCGCCCTCGCTCTTGGAGACTCCACGCCAGTACGTGACCGCGTGACGCGAGGTGACGAAGTGGCCCTTCAGGTGCACCCTGACGACCGAGTCGAACTCCTCCTCGGTCATGTTGAAGATCATCCGGTCGCGGGTGAAGCCCGCGTTGTTGACCAGGATGTCGAGCGACCCGAACGCGGCGAGCGCGGCCTTGACCAGGCCCTCGCCGGTGTTCCAGTCGGCGACGTCGCCCGCGTGCACGACGGCCTCGCCGCCGCCGTCGCGGATCTCCTCGGCGACCGCGTCGAGCGCGTCGCCGGGCAGGTCGTTGAGGACCAGCCGCGCGCCTTCCGCGGCGAGGGCGAGGGCTTCGGCGCGGCCCAGGCCCCGGGCCGCGCCGGTGACGATCGCGGTGCGCCCGTCGAGGCGCGTGTCGGCGGCGGGAGGGGTGTCGCTCATGAACGCTCCGGGATGTGACTGCGGATGATCTAACGCTTGCTTGGTTCAACTCAAGTCAACGGTGAGACGCGAGTCTCGTCAAGGGTCTCACTCCGGTGTGCGGTGTGTCACACGCCACTTCCCCGGAGCGCCCGTCGCGGATGGTCAGGGGCTGAGCGCGTACCGCATCGGAACCTGCCCGTCGACGCGCCGGACCATGCCCCGTCCTTCCAGCACGCGCAGGTGTGCGGCGGTCTCACCCGTGGCCAGATGACGGCTGACCGGCGGCATCGTCTCCCACGGGTAACTCCAATGGCACCGCGAGGTGAGGGCCCACAGCGTCTGCGGCTCGGCCGTCAGCAGGCCGAGCACCTCGTTGAGCCGTTCCTCGTGGTGCTCGATGATCTCCTTCGCGCGGCGCGGGATGCCGCTGAAGGAGTACTGGTGCGCCGGAAGCGCGTCCTCGATGCCGAGCCCCGCGGTCATCTCCAGGGAGCGCAGGTAGTCGCCGAGGGGGTCGACGTCGGGCAGGTCGTAGGGGTACAGGCCGACGTGCGGGGTGATCTCCGGCAGCACGTGGTCGCCGGTGAACAGCACGTCTCGGTCTTCCAGGTGCAGGCAGATGTGGCCTGGCGAGTGGCCGGGCGTCCACACCGTGCGCAGCGCGCGGCCCGGCAGGTCGATCAGGTCGCCGTCCTCCAGCTCACGGTCCGGCACCGCAGGCGGGTCGGGGCGGTAGTCGTTGTCGGTGAAGTCCGACCCGTCGGCCTCGGACGCGCCCGCGCGCACCAGCCAGTCGCCGAGCCGCTCGTCGGCGCGCTCGCGCATGATCCGGATCAGCTCGGCGTCCGCGCGGTGCATCGCGACCCACGCCCCGGACGCCTCACGCACCCTGCCCGCGAGCCCTGCGTGGTCAGGATGCATGTGCGTGACGACGACCCCGTACACGTCCGCGACTGACGTGCCGAGCTCCACGAGCCCCTCCTTGAGCGCCTTCCACGACGCCGGATGCTCCCACCCCGCGTCGATCAGCACAGGCCCCCTGGGACTCTCCAGCACGTACACCAGCGTCCGCCCCAGCGGATTGCCGGGAATCGGCACTGGCACGCTCCACACGCCCGGCCCGTGATCCGGCATGGCACTCCTTCTGTTGGGGGTAACGCCGTTGAGGGGTAACGCCGTTGAGGAAAACACTGTCGACGCGCACGCGCGGCGCGTCGGCGGCGGTGCGGCCGCCGACGCGTCACGGGGTCGCTCAGACCCGCTCGATGATGGTGGCCGTCGAGAGGGCTCCGCCGCAGCACATCGTGACGAGCGCGGTGGCGCCGTCGCGGCGTTCCAGCTCGTGCAGCGCGGTGGTGATGAGCCGCGCGCCAGTCGCGCCGACCGGGTGGCCGAGGGCGATCGCGCCGCCGTTGACGTTGACCTTGTCCATGTCGGGCTTGTGCACCGAGGCCCACGACAGCACGACGGCGGCGAACGCCTCATTGATCTCGACGATGTCGATGTCGTCGAGGGACATGCCGGCGGTCTCCAGCACCTTCGCGGTCGACTGGACCGGCCCGTCGAGGTGGTAGTACGGCTCGGCGCCGACGAGCGCCTGCGCGCGGATCACCGCGCGGGGGGTGAGGCCGAGCGCCCGTGCCTTCTCCTCGGACATGACGAGCACGGCCGCGGCCCCGTCGGAGATCTGCGAGCTGCTGCCCGCGGTGTGCCGGTTGAGGACGGGCCGCAGCTTCGCCAGGCCCTCGAGGGTCGTCTCACGCAGGCCCTGGTCGCGGCTGACGGTGATGCGCTCGCCGGTCTCGTTGCCCTCTTTGTCCACCTGCGGGATGTCGTGCAGCGGCGCGATCTCGCGCTCGAACCTGCCGTCGGCCCACGCCTTGGCGGCCAGCTGCTGTGAGCGCAGGCCGAACGCGTCGAGGTCCTCGCGGGTGAGGCCGCGCCGGTCGGCGATCCGCTCGGCCGCCTCGAACTGGTTCGGCAGGTCGACGTCCCAGTCCGGCGGGCGCGGGTTGGCGGGCAGCACGTTGGAGCCCAGCGGGGCGCGGCTCATCACCTCGACGCCGCAGCCGATCGCGACGTCGACTATGCCCGCCTCGACCAGCGCGGCGGCGAGGTGGACGCCCTGCTGGGCGCTGCCGCACTGGGCGTCGACCGTGGTGACGCCGGTCTGCCAGGGCAGTCCCGCGTACAGCCACGCCTGGCGGCCGACGTGTCCGCCCTGCTCGCCCGCCTGGGTGACGCAGCCCGCGAACACCTGGCCGACCTCGGCGGGGTCGATCCCGGCCCGCTCGACCAGGGCCTTGAGGGTGCGGCCCAGCACCTCCTGCGCCTTGACGCCAGCGAGCCAGCCGCCCCGCTTGCCCTGCGCGGTGCGGACCGCCTCGACGATGACAGCTCGTCCCATGCCAGGCTCCTCCCGAATAAGGTTCGGGGCTAACTGTAACGTGTTCTAGTTTGGTGCGTCGAGACTCACCTTCAGCGAGTGGTAGGTCGGCACGAGCACACCGCGCGCGGCGCGCCGCGACACGACGCGGTAGGGGCGGCCGGTCTCGGTGAGCGCCTGGAGCATCCGCGTCACCTGGGTCCGCGCGACCGCCGCACCGAGGCACAGGTGCCGCCCGGCCCCGAACCACAGCTGCCGCGTCTCGGCGACGTACTCGCGCGTGACGTCGAAGGCCCCCGCCCCGTTGTTGGCCCGGTGGGTGAGCACGATGACGCGCTCACCGGCCCTGATCAGCCTGCCCTCGACCGTCACGTCCTTGGCCACGTGCCTGCCGATCACCGGCGCGGGCGTGGCCACCCGCAGGCCCTCGCGCACCGCGTTGGGCATGAGGTCGGGCCTGGCGAGCAGCGTGCCGAGCTGTCCGGTGTCGTGCAGCAGCGCCACGGTCCGCGACGTGCCCGACGCGCCGGTCTCGGTCCCCGCGACGGCGAGCAGCGTCGCCAGGCCGCGCGTCAGCTCAAGGCTGAACCCCAGCTCACGGCAGCGCCCGAGGATGGTGTCCTGTCCCGCCGACGCGTACGCCTCGGGGACGGCACGCGTCAGCTCCGCCGCTATCTCGGCGGCCTTGCGCACCTTGTCTTCCGGCAGTTCCGTCGATGACGTGGTGCCGAGCGCGAGCGCCGCCAGCTGCTCGCCGAGTGAGAACAGGTTCTCGTAGGGTGCGTCCTCCTTGCCGAGCCGCAGGCCGAGCAGGTCGGCGACGAGCCGTCCGGCCAGCACGCGGGTCGCCACGGCGACGTCAACCGTCTCGCCCTCGCGCAGCCGTTCGGCAAGCCGTCTGTAGTGCTCGCCTTGCGCGCGCTCCACGAGTTCGGCCGCCGCCTGTTCGGTGAACAGATCCCTTGCGGCGGTCCTTACGCGGGTGTGCTCGACGCCGTCGAAGAGCCCGGCCATCTCCGCGCCGAACAGCTGGCTCCACATGTGCCCGACGCCGCCCTCGCCCGCCATCGTGAAGCCGCCGTGGTCGTTGAGCACCCTGCGGGCGACGACCGGGTCGGTCACCAGCCAGCCGAGCCTCGGCACCCGGGTGAGCCGCCCGGCCAGCCTTGAGCCCCTCAGCAGGGCGTACAGCCAGGGATTCCCCTGGCGGAGGAGGCGAGCCTCATACCGGTCCATTTGGTTCTCCGTCCTTGTTCCCGTGCGATGATGCCGCGAACAAAGCAGGGCAAAGTAGGTACTAACCCCCAAATGCATTGAGTACGACGACGCCTGGGCGACCACGGCGCGAGGGGACAGGCTGGTCGGCATGAGAGCACGGATCGCGGGCGTCTCGGCGTATCTGCCCGAGCACACGGTGACCAGCGCGGAGGTCGAGGCGCGGATCGGCCCCTACCGGCCGCACCCGACCATCGTGGAGCGGATGACCGGCATCCGTGCCAGGCACGTCATGCGCCCTGACCAGCAGGCGTCGGACCTGGCCGTGGAGGCCGCCGCCAAGCTGCTCGCCGACACCGGCGAGGCCCCCGACCTGCTGCTGTTCGGCTCGGCGTCGCAGGACCTCGTCGAGCCCGCGACCGCGCACATCGTCGCCGCCAAGCTCGGCCTCACCTGCCCGGTGTTCGACGTCAAGAACGCCTGCAACAGCTTCCTCAACGCCATGCAGGTCGCCGACGCGCTCATCCGCACGGGACAGCACCGCAAGGTGCTCGTGTGCAGCGGCGAGGCCCCCTCGCGCGCGGTCCGCTGGGACGTGCGCGACCGCGCCCAGTTCGTCGACTCCTTCGCGGGCTACACGCTGTCCGACGGCGGCGCGGCGATGCTGCTGGAGGCCGCGCCGACCGGCCTGTTCGGCTTCGAGTTCGCGGCGGTTTCGGCCAAGTGGAAGGTCGGCACACTCCCGGCCGGAGGGTCGATGCATCCGCGCGACCCCGACTACACCTACTTCTCCGGCGACGGACGCAGGCTCAAGGACGCGTTCCTCGGCCAGGGCCCGGGGCTCTGGCTCGACGCGCTCGCCAAGAACGACCTGACCTGGGACGACTTCAAGGTCGTCCTCGTCCACCAGGTCACCCTTCCCTACCTGGAGACCCTGCGGACGATCCTCGGCATCCCCGCCGACAGGCTCGTCGTCACCCTCGCCGACCACGGCAACGTCGCGTCCGCGACCATGCCGCTGCAGCTGGCCGGGGCCGTCGCCGAGGGGCGGCTGTCGCCCGGCGACAAGATCGCGTTCGTGGGCCTCGCCGGGGGCGTCAGCCTCGGGGTCGCCTTCGCCGAGTGGTCGTGAGGAGGCCCCGTGAACCTCTGGGTGGTCATCCCGGCCTACAACGAGGAGAAGTCGATCGGCGCGACGCTCACCAGGCTCGCGCAGCAGACCGACCTCGACTTCACCACGCTCGTGGTGGACAACGGCAGCACTGACGGAACCGCGGAGGTCGTCCGGGGCTTCCCCGGCGTGCGGCTGCTGGCCGAACCGGACAAGGGCACGGGCTCGGCCGCCGACACCGGATTCCGGCACGCCATCTTCGGCGGCGCGACGCACATCGCCCGCACTGACGCCGACTGCCTGCCCGACGACGCCTGGATCGCGGCGGTGCGGGCGGCGTTCGGCGCTGGCCTGGAGATGGTCAGCGGCCCGCTGCGGCCGCGCACCGACGAGTTCAGGCTCAGGTTCTGGGAACGCCGCCTGCTGCCCGCCGTGGTGTCCGTGGCCGCCACGTTCGGGCGGTTCAGGCCCGGCAACCGTGACCCCGAATACCTCGGCCCGTACGTGATGATGCCGGGCTGCAACCTCGCCATCACCGCCGAGCTGTACGAGAAGGCCGGGGGCTTCCCGCGCACCAGGATCGAGGACGTCCACGAGGACCGCGCCCTGGTCAACCGGGTCAGGAAGATCACCCGCGCGTACGGGCTGCGCAAGGACATGACCGTCTACGGCTCGGTGAGACGGCTGCGCGCCTACGGCCTTACAGGGACGCTCGCCTGGTACGCCGACCATCGCTACACGCCCACTGTCGTGGACATCAGGTGAGGTCGGAGATGGGCGGAACACGGAAGGGAGGGGACTGGGAGAGACGGCTCTACATGAGCGCGCATCCCTTCGCCTACCCACTGCTGCGCGCCTTGGCCCGCTTCGGCGATGTCGTACGCGTGCCGGGCCTCGGCGTCGTCGTCAATGACGCGTCCGCCGCGCGCGACGTTCTGCTGGACGGTGAGACGTTCCGCAAGGACGGGCCCGGCTCGCCCGGCGACCTGTGGACGCCGATCCTGGGCCCGTCGGTGCTGCTCAACATGGAGGGCGACGCCCACCGGGCGCTGCGCCGCAAGCTCGCCGACCTGTTCACGCCGTCGTCCACCGCCGAGATCTGCGCGCGCGTGCTCGCCGAGCCCTTGCGCGACCTGTCAGCGCGGTTGGACAAGGGCGAAGAGATCGACCTCGTTGACGTCATGCGCGTCATGGCCGGGGGCGTCATCTGCGAGGTGATCGGACTTCCCGACATCGACGAGCACGCCTGCCGTGAGATGTTCGAGGCGGGCGAGCGGATCGTCTCCATGGTCGGCCTGCGCACCCGCACGCTGTCGCCCGCCCAGGTCGCGGTGGCCCGCGAGGTGCTCGACCCGATCGGCGAGGTCGCCGCCCGCTCCTTCCACGCGGGCGACGAGACGACCGTCATGGGCCGGATGCGCGCGCTGGGCCTGTCGGAGGGCGAGGCGCGCGGCGCGGCCGGGGCGTTCTTCCTGACCGGCACCGAGACCGTCGCGACGCTCGTGCCGCGCCTCGTCGCGCTGCTGCACGACCACGGCGAGCTGGCCCGCGTCGCGGCCGACCCGGCGCTGCTCGACCCGGCGATAGACGAGGCGATGCGGGTCACCACGCCGACCCCGGTGATGCTGCGCAGCGTCCACGCCGAAGCCGACATCCGCGGCGTACACGTGCGTCCCGGCGACCGCGTCCTCATCGCCACCCACACCTGCTGCCGCTCCCTCGGCCCGTTCGCGCTCGACAGCGACCCGGCCAAGACCGCGCTGCGCAGGCTCTGGTTCGGGGCCGGGCCGCACTTCTGTCTCGGGTATCCGCTCGCGCACGCCGAGATCAGGGCGGTCATGTGGACGCTGCTCGACCACGCGCCCCTGGAGATCGTGTCCCGGCGTGCCGCGCGCGGCGTGCTCATCCCGACCTACGCGTCGCTGAAGGTGCGCCGCGCCACCAGTGAGGGGCAAGTGTGAGTCTCGTCAGGCAGGTGCTCGAGCGCGCGCACGAGCACCCCTCCCGAACCGCCCTGATAGCCGGTGACGGGACCGCGCTCACCTACGGGGAGCTGCGCAGCCGCGTCCTTGCCGTCCGCGACGGGTTCGTCAGGGAAGGGCTGCAAGAGGGCGACGGCGTCCTGTTCTCGGTGCGGCCGTCCCCGCAGGCGCTGGTCCTCGCGCTCGGGGTCGTCGCGGCGGGCGGCGTCGTCGTCTTCGCCGACCCGGGCGCGGGCCCCGAGATGTTCGAGGCGCGGCTGCGGCTCGCCGCGCCGCGCTGGTCGGCGGCAGAGTCGCTGCTGTACGCGGCGAGCCGGATAGCCCCCGTACGGGCCTACGCGCGCCGCAGGGGCCTGCTGCTGCCCCGGCTGGCAGGGCTGCCGCTCAAGCACGTCTACAGCGGCAGACGGCTTCCTGGCGTGCCGCGCGGCGCGCGCTCGCTCGACGCCTGGGCCGCCGCGACCCCCTCGGGCGCGCCGGTCCGCGAGCCACGCCCCGGCGACCCGGCCGTCGTGATCTTCACCTCGGGGACGACCTCGGCCCCGCGCGCGGTCGTCCACACCGAGGAATCCCTCGCCGCAGGGCTCGACCTGTTCCGCGCGCGGGTGCCGCTCGCGCCCGGCGACGTCGTGCACACCGACCAGCTCATGCTCGGCCTGCCGACGCTGGTCGCGGGCGCGTGCTGGTCGATGCCGCCGCTCGGCTGCCCGCCCGCGCGCTTCCGCGACCAGCTCGCCGAGCGCCGCGCCACGCACACCTTCTGCGTCCCGGTCCACCTCGCCGAGATCCTCGACGCGGCCCCCGGCCCGCTCCCGGACACGCTGCGGCACGTGCTGCTCGGCGCGGCCCCCGCGCCCGCCGGCATCCTGCGCCGGGCGACGGCCGCGGCCCCGAGCGCGGAAATCCTGTCGGTCTACGCGATGACGGAGATAGTCCCGGTGGCGATCGCGTCGGCCGCCGAGAAGGTCGCGCACGCCGAGTCCGCCGAGGGCGGAGACCTTCTGGGGGAGCTGCTTCCGGGGGTGAAGGCGCGGGTCGCGTCCGACGGCGAACTGCTGCTTTCCGGCCCGAACCTGTGCAAGGGCTACCTCGGGCAGGACGACCACACCGAACTCAGAACGGGGGATATGGCCAGGTTGGAGGGGGAAAGGCTAATTCTGTTGGGAAGGAAGAAAGACATGGTGATTCGGGGAAAGTTCAATATCTATCCGGGACTTTACGAGCCCGCGGTGATGGCCATAGACGGCGTTCGAGAGGCGGCCTTCGTGGGCGTCGCCGACGCCGAGACCGGTGACGAGGAGGTCGTCCTGGTCGTCGCGGGGGAAGTGGAGCCGGACGAGCTCGCCGCGCGTCTGAAGGGCGTTCTGGACGCGGGGGCGTGGCCCGACCGGATCGTCAGGGTTGAGGAGTTGCCCTACGGGGGCCGTGGCCGCAAACTCGACCGGAATGTTCTGAGAGGAATGGTTTCGCCAGGGGAGAGTTGATGAGGGTAGCTGTGACCGGAGCATCCGGGTTCGTAGGCGGCGCGGTGTGCCGCGCGCTCGTCGCCCGAGGGGTACGGGTCAACGCCTACGGCCGCCGGGCGGCGGTGCGCCCCGAGCACATCGGCGGCGCGCGCTACCGGTCCTGGGACCTCGCGAGGGGGCCGCTGCAGACGGCCCCCGCCGTCGACGCCGTCGTGCACTGCGCGGGCAGCGTCACCGACTGGGGGCCGGTCAAGGAGTTCTTCTCGGTCAACTACGACGGGACCAAGCACGCGCTCGCCAGCTTCCCCGGCGCGCGGTTCGTGCACGTCAGCACCGCGAGCGTCTACGACCCCTACGAGCCGACCGTCATGGCCCGTGAGGACCGCGCGCCCGTCGCGCGTTACGCCAACGCCTACGGTGCGTCCAAGGCGGCCGCAGAAAGGGCGGTGCTGAAGTCCGGCGCGGAGAGCGTCATCCTGCGCCCGCACGCGGTGTACGGGCCGGGGGACACCACGCTGCTGCCGCGCGTGGAGGGCTCGGTGCGCGGCCCGTGGCTGCTCGCGGTCGGCACCGGACGGCAGCGGATCAGCCTGACCGGCGTCGGCAACCTCGTCCAGGCATGTGTGCTGGCCTGCGAGGCGGGGGTGACCGGCGTCTTCAACGTGACCGACGCCGAACCCGTCGTCCTCGACGACGCGCTCGCCCTGATCCTCGCCGAGCGCGGCGTCGAGGCGGAACGGATCTACCTGCCGGCCGGTCCCGCGCTCGCGCTCGCCACGGTGGTCGAGGGCGTCGCCCTGCTCGCCGGAGCGCGGCGGCCGCCAAGGCTCACCAGGTACGCGGTCGGGCACCTCGCCGTCGAGCGCACCCTCGACATCACCGCCGCGCGCGCCAAGCTCGGCTACCGGCCGGAGCCCACGTCGTTCGCGGGGGCCTACTCCTGGTAAGGAGTCAGGCGCGGTAGGGGGTCAAGCGGGGGTCTCGCCCTGGCCCTCGGCCGCCTCGTCCTCGGGGTCCTCGAGGAGGTCGTCGAACTCGCCGTCCTTGACGCCGAGGACGAACGCCTCCCACTCGCTCTCGGTGAAATACAGGCGGGGGCCCTCGGGCTCGGCGGCGTTGCTCATCACGATGGCCTGCGTGCCGGGCAGGAACACCTTGTTGTCCTTGCGGATCTCGTCCGGAACCTCCTCGGACGGGATGAATTCGATGATGACGCCGTCTTCTTCGTCGCCGTACAGCTCGGTCCGGTGCTCGGTCATGCCCACAGCGTAGTGGCGTCGGGCGGTGCCGGGTCGGCCGAATGCCGCAAAACGCGAGGGCCCGGGCCGCCTCAGAAGTCCGCGAGGAGCCGTTCGGCGGCGACCTCGAGCCGTCCGTGGGTCTCCTCGGCGCTCGAGTGGCCGCGCAGGATCTCGATCATCTCCATCACCCAGACGCTGTTCAGCGCGCCGACCAGGGTGCGCTGCTCGTCGGTGGCGTCGCCGTCGGACGCGACCCGCAGCAGCATCGAGGTCATCCGCGACCCGAAGTTGGTCTTGACGTCCGACAGCAGCAGCGAGCGGATGAGGGCGTCGGCGAGCTCGGGTTCGCGCATGAGGCCGCGGGTGGCGCGCATCAGCAGCTCCACCGCGCGCGACGCGGGCGTCGACGACCCCGGCGGGCGGCGTTCCATGCTGCCTTCGAGGAGGTCCATCTCCTCGCTGACGACCGCCACGACGAGGTCCATCTTGGACGGGAAGTAGCGGTACAGGGTGCCGAGCGCGACCCCCGCGCGCTCAGCGACCGTGCGCATCTGCATGGCCTCGACCCCGCCGCGCGAGGCGAGCGCCGCGGCCGCCTGCACGATGCGCCTGCGGCGCTGGTGCTGGCTGCGCGCCCTTGTGGGGGTCTGGGCCGGATCGGTAGTCACAGCCGTTCATTCTAGGCCCAGCAGCGAGAACCTGTTATCTCCCCACATGCCCGGCTGTGGCCCTCTCTACCTACGTTCCTTGCGGTGAATCATGCGCTATGGACAGAAACTAGAATCTGTTCTAGTTTCGTCGTGATCCGGTGGACGAAGGGGGTTCCTTGAGCACAGTCACCGCCTTGTTGGCCGCCCGGAGCGCCGACGACGCGCCCGGCCTCACGTTCGAGGGGCGCACCTGGACCTGGCGTGAGCTGGCCGGGGAGTGCGCGGCCCGCGCGCACTGGCTGCGCGGCCTCCGCCCGGCCGACCCGGCGCGGCGGCTGCACGTGGGCGCGCTGCTCGACAACGTTCCCGAGATGCTGTTCCTGTTGGGCGGCGCGGCGCTGTCGGGAACCGTGCTCGTGGCGCTCAACACCACGCGCACTCCCGACCTCCTCGGGGGCGACGCGCGCCGCGCGGACTGTGACCTGATTCTCACCGAGCCGCGCCATCTTGACGCCGCGCGCGCCGCCGCGAAGGACGCGGGGATCGAGGCGGTGGACTACGAGGACGCCTCCTACGCCGCCGCGCTCGCCCCCTACAAGGACGCGCCCGCGCCCGACGTCCCCGTGGACCCGGGCACGCTCCTCATGCTGATCTTCACCTCCGGCACGTCCGGCGATCCGAGGGCCGTGCGGATCACCCACCGCAAGGTCGTCGTGCCGGGGGAGAACCTCGCCGGACGCCTGGTGAACGCCGCCGACGTCGTCTACAGCCCGATGCCGCTGTTCCACAGCGGCGCGATCATGGCGGCCGTCGCACCCGCCCTCGCCGCAGGGGCGCACATCGTCCTACGGCGTCGGTTCTCCGCCTCGGGACTGCTGCCGGACCTGCGCGAGCACGGCGTCACCTACATGCACTACGTAGGCAAGGCCCTGTCTTACGCGCTCATGGCGACGCCGGAGAAGGTGGACAACCCTCTGCGCATCGCCTTCGGCAACGAAGCGGCCCCCGCAGAACAGGCCGCCTTCGCCGAACGGTACGGCTGCTTCGTCATCGACGCCTACGGCTCCACCGAGACCGCCATCACCTTCAGCCCCGACCCCTTCGGCCCGCCCGGCGCGCTCGGGAAGCTCGGCGAAGGGGTGGCCATCCTGGACCCCGAGACGGGCGAGCCGTGCCCGCCCGGCGTCTCCGGCGAACTCGTCGCGACGACGGACACGGGCCTGTTCGACGGCTACTACCGCGACGACGCCCCCGAGCGGACCCGTCAGGGCATGTTCTGGAGCGGCGACCACGCCTACGCCGACGAGAACGGCTACGTCTTCTTCGTCGGCAGGTCCCTGGACCGCCTCAGGGTCGACGGCGAGAACTTCGGCGCGGCCGAGGTGGAACGTGCCCTGGGCGGCGACCTGCCCTCGCCGTTCGCCGTCTACGGCGTCCCCGACACCGCGTCCGGCGACCAGGTGATGCTCGCCGTCACCGGCGGCTTCGACCCCGACGCGTTCGCCGAGCTCGCCGGACGGCTGAACCCCAAGTGGGTGCCCCGGTTCGTCCGGGTCTGCGGTGCGCTGCCGCTCACCGCGTCCAACAAGATCCTGAAGCGATCGCTCGCCGCCGAGGCGTGGCTGACCGCTGACCCGGTCTGGTACCGGCCCGGCCGCGGCCCCGCCTACCGGCCGCTCACCCCCGACGACGTGACGGCGCTGCGCGAGGAGTTCGCGCGGACCGGCCGCACCCATCTCCTGGAAGGGCGCTGATGAACTTCGACCTCGACGACGACCAGAAGGAACTGCGGTCACTCGCGACCGACCTGCTGGCAAAGGAGGCGACCCCGGAACGGCTCGAGGCATTCGAGCGCACCGGCGAGCCATATGACGCCGCGCTGTGGTCGGCTCTGGCGCAGACCGGCCTTGTGGGCGCGGTGCTGCCCGAGGCCGCGGGCGGCTCCGGCCTGGGCGCGGTGGAGTACACCGTGATCCTGCGCGAGATCGGCCGGGCCGTCGCGCCGGTGCCCGCGTACGCGGTGCTCACCGCGGGCGCGGTCGTCGCCGCGCACGGCGACGCCGCCCAGATCGCGGCGCTCGCGCCCGTCGGGGAGGGAAGTGAGCTCATCACCTTCGCGCCCCGGACGCTCGGCGACCCGCAGATCGACGGTGATCGGCTGTCGGGTATTGCGGTTTATGTGCCTTATGCCGCGCAGGCTGACCGGATTCTGATCGCGGTGGGGGATGAGGCGTACTTCGTCAAAGCCTCCGACGCCGTCATCACCGCGCAGCCCTCGGCGACGTCCGAGCCGCTCGCGCGGGTCCAGCTGAACCAGGCCCCGGCCGTCAAGGTCGGGTCGGGCGCGGGCCTTACGCTGCGGCGTTACGCCGCGCTCGGCGCGGTCGCCCTTGTCTCCGGTGTGGTCGACGGCGCACTGAAGCTGACTACCGAGTACGTCAAGACGCGTGAGCAGTTCGAACGCAAGCTCGCCGAGTTCCAGGCCGTCACCATGCAGGTCGGCGACGTCTACATCGCCAGGACCGCGCTCGACGTGACGGTGTGGGCGGCGGCGTGGCGGCTCGCGCACGGCAGGCCGGACACCGACGAGGTCCTCGCGATCGCGGCCTACAACGCGGCCGAGCCCGTCGCCCGCGCGCTGTACACCTGCCAGCACCTGCACGGCGGCATCGGCCTCGACGTCACCTACCCGCTGCACCGCTACTTCGCCGAGGGCAAGCACCGCGCGCACCTCCTGGGCGGCGCGGAGGCGGCCCTGGAGACGCTCGGTGAGCATCTGCGGACCCCGAGCGGCGAGCAGGGCCCGACGCCCGAGGGCGACGGCCTGCTGGTCGAGCTGACCGACGAGCAGCGCGCCCTGCGCGACGAACTGCGCGCCTACTTCACCACGTGCCTCACCGCCGAGGACCGCGCCCGCATCGCCGGCGACCCGTTCGGCGACGCCTACATCGAGCACTGCCGCAAGCTCGGCCGCGACGGGATGCTCGGCGTCGCGTTCCCCGTCGAGTACGGCGGCCGCGGCTACGGGCCGATGGAGCAGCAGATCTTCGCCAACGAGATCGCCCGCGCCGAGGTGCCCTACCCGATCATCACGCTGAACTCCGTCGCGCCGACGATCATCGAGTACGGCACCGACGAGCAGAAGGCGTTCTTCCTGCCGAAAATCCTCGCGGGCGAGTGCCACTTCGCCATCGGCTACTCCGAGCCCGGCGCGGGCACCGACCTCGCCTCGCTGCGCACGACCGCCGTCCTGGACGGCGACCACTTCGTCGTCAACGGCCAGAAGATCTTCACTTCGGGCGGCCACTACTCCGACTACATCTGGCTCGCCGCGCGCACGTCCACCGAGGCCAAGAAGCACAAGGGCATCACCATGCTCATCGTGGACTGCAAGGACCCCGGCTACTCCTGGACGCCCATCGTCACCATGGACGGCCGCCACCACACCAACGCCTCCTACTACCAGGACATCCACGTCCCGGTGAAGGACGTCATCGGCGAGGTGGACAAGGGCTGGAACCTCATCGTCAACCAGCTCAACCACGAGCGGGTCACCCTCGGCCCCGCCGGGAACATCGGCCACCACTTCGACAGGTTCGTGGAGTGGGCGCGCCGCACCGGCAAGATCGAGGAGCCCGGCGTCGCGCGCGCGGTCGCCCAGGTGTACGGGTTCCTGCGCGTCAACGAGTTCCTGAACTGGCAGGTCGCCGCGAACGCCGCGCTCGGCTGGCTCGGCGCGGCCGACGCCTCGGCCACCAAGATCTACGGCTCGGAGCGGATGCAGGACACCGGCCGGATCATCGGCGAGACCCTCGCCCGCTACGGCGACCCCGGCGACGAGGGCACCGCGCACTTCATGGACCTCGTCGACCACTCAGTCAAGGGCGCGCTCGTGCTCACCTTCGGCGGCGGCGTCAACGAGATCCAGCGCGAGCTGATCGCGATGCTCGGCCTCGGCCTGCCCCGCGCGCCCCGGTAGGAGGACCGACGTGCACGAGGAACTGACCGCGCTCGCCGAACGGCTTGCGGCGCTGGGCGAGCAGCCCGCGCCGCCGCCGCTCGACGCCGTCAACGAGGCGATGATCCGCAACTGGCGGCAGGCGCTCGGCGACGGCCACGACTGGGGGGAGGAGGCCCCGCCCGCGATGGCGCAGGTGTGGTCGATGCCCGGCCTTGTCACCCGCAAGGAGCCGTCGGCCGCCGACGACATCCTGCAGACCCTCAACGCCAACGGCTTCACCGGCGTCGTGGCGACCAACTGCGAACACGTCTACGACAGGCCCGTCCGGGTGGGGGAGCGGCTGACGTCCACCGCGCGGTTCGGCACGCTCGTCGGGCCGAAGCAGACCGCGATGGGGCTCGGCTACTTCGTCACCTGGTACCAGTCGTGGTACGCGGGCGACGAACGCGTCGCGGAGATGCTGTTCAGGGTGCTCAAGTTCCAGCCCGTCAAGCGCAGGCCCAAGGGCAAGCCCCCGCTGCCCGCGATAGGGCTGGACTCCGAGTACTTCTGGGAGGGCGCGCGCGAAGGCGAGCTGCGCATACAGAAGTGCGGCGAGTGCGGGGAACTGCGGCACCCTCCGGGGCCGATGTGCGCGAGCTGTCACTCGGCCAAGCGCGACCACGTGGTGGCGAGCGGACGCGGCACCGTCTACAGCTATGTCGTGCACCATCACCCTCCGGTTCCCGGACGCACCCCGCCTTACGTGGTCGCCCTTGTGGAGCTGGAGGAGGGGCCGAGGATCGTCGGGAACATCCTGGGGGCCGAGCCGTCGGAGGTGTCCGTCGGGATGGCCGTCGAGCTCGACTTCGAGCGGATCGACGACGAGGTGACGCTCCCGCAGTGGCGTCCGGCCGGACGTCCCGCGCCCGCGCCGCGGCCGGTGCCCGAGCGCGTCTCGGACTGGCCCGCCCTGGAGATCCCGCTGACGCCGACCTTCATCATCTCCACGGCGCTCGGCACCCGGGACTTCACACCCGTCCACCACGACGTCGCGCTCGCCCGCGCCCAGGGCTCCAAGGACATCTTCCTCAACATCCTCACCACCATGGGGCTCGTCCAGCGGTACGTCCTGGAGAACGACCCCGACGCCGTGCTGTCCGGCATGAAGGTGCGCCTCGGCGCGCCCGCCTACGCCGGAGACGACCTGGTGCTCACCGGCACCCGGGAAGGAGACACCGTGACCGTCAGGGGAACCGTCTCGCTCGGCGACCACGTGAACGCGACGGTGACGCTGCGATGAGCCACACGCTTTCCGGCAAGGCGGCGATCGCGGGGATCGGGGCCACCGAGTTCTCCAAGCAGTCGGGCCGCTCCGAGCTGCAGCTGGCGTCCGAGGCGGTGCTCGCGGCGATCGCCGACGCGGGACTCAAACCGTCCGATGTGGACGGGCTCGTCACGTTCTCGTCAGACGTCAACACCGAGATCGCCGTCGCGCGTGAGACCGGGATCGGGGAGCTGAGCTTCTTCTCCCGGGTCGAGTACGGCGGCGGGGCGGCCTGCGGGACTGTTGCGCACGCCGCCATGGCCGTCGCCACCGGCCAGGCGGAGGCTGTCGTCTGCTACCGGGCGTTCAACGAGCGCTCGGGACACAGGTTCGGACAGGCCACCGCCTCCACGCGCGGCGCGACCTCGCAGGGCCTGGAGTTCTCCTGGCACCTGCCTTACGGCTTCGCCACGCCAGCCGCCTGGGTCGCCATGTTCGCGCGGCGTTACATGCACGAGTACGGGGCGACGAGCGAGGACTTCGGACGGGTCGCCGTCGCGATGCGCAGGCACGCGGCGACCAACCCTGCCGCCTGGTTCCACGGGCGTCCTATCACCCTTGAGGAGCACCAGGACTCGCGCTGGATCGTCGATCCGCTGCACCTGCTTGACTGCTGCCAGGAGTCCGACGGCGGCGTCGCCATCCTCGTGACGTCGGCCGAGCGCGCGCGCGACCTCCCGAACACCCCCGCGGTGATCGCGGCGGCGGCGCAGGGCGCGGCGGCCGACCAGTACATGATGTTCAGCTACTACGGCCAGACCGATCTGACGGAACTGCGCGCGATGGGCGTCGTGGGCGAGCGGCTCTGGCGGGATTCCGGCCTCACCCCGGCCGATATCCAGACCGCGATCCTCTACGACCACTTCACGCCCTTCGTCCTGTACCAGTTGGAGGAACTGGGCTTCTGCCCGCGCGGCGAGGCACGCCACTTCATCGCCGACGGCACCATCGAGCTCGACGGCAAGCTGCCGGTCAACCCGCACGGCGGCCAGCTCGGCGAGGCGTACATCCACGGCATGAACGGCATCGCCGAAGCCGTCAGACAACTGCGCGGCACCGCCGCCAACCAACTCCCCTCAATCACCAACACCCTGGTCACCGCCGGCACCGGCGTCCCCACCAGCGGCCTGATCCTCACCACAACCTGACCCCCACCACCCCCGGCCCGCTAACGGCCCGGGGGTGGCCCCAAGCGATCACATAAACCCGGCTTCCCGGTCTCGTCGCGCGGCGCATCCGGGTGGATCTTGAAGTGTGGGACCGGCAGACGCTCGGGCACCAGGAGACGGTCATCGGGCGGGTCAAGGCGTCGGGCGCGCCCGTCGGGGGGAGCGGTGAGCACGACAGACCTGATCTGCGCCGGATGGACGAACGGGCGCATGTCCGGCTCGTCCATCCCGAGGCGAACGGCGGCGCGCGTCTTCTGCGGCGCGGCTACTCCTACGCCGACGACCTGCTCGGGCCGTACGTGACGCACACGTCGTCGGGGGTGTACGCGGTGCCGCCCGGGGTCGTCGAGGGCGGTTTCTGGGGCGAAGGACTGCTCGGCTGACCGGGGAGACCCTTTTGTGATGCTTCTTCTCTCTTGTGCGGTACTTCGGAATGCGGAATAGTGTGCGGTGCGAAGGAGGAAGAGTGGACACGACGCAGTTGCTCAAGGGGGTGCTGGACGTGGCGGTGCTCGCGGTGTTGGACGAGCGGGACAGCTATGGGTACGAGGTCGTCCGGCGGCTGAGGGAGGCCGGGCTCGACGACGTCGGGGACGCCTCGGTGTACGGGACGCTCCGGCGCCTTTTCAAGGCGGGAGCCCTGACCTCCTATGTGGTGCCCTCCGAGGAGGGGCCGCACCGCAAGTACTACGGCCTCAACGACGCCGGGCGCGTCACCCTGAAGGACTCCCGGGCGACATGGAGCAGTTTCGCCCGGACCATGGACACCCTCCTGGAGCACAGATGAGCATCGTCACCGACTACGCGGCAGCGGTCCGCGCGGCGCTCGCCGACATCCCCCAGGCCGACCGGGACGAACTCCTGGAGGACCTCGAAGAACACCTCGCCGAGGTCGCCGCCGAACACGACGGCCCCCTCGAGGACCGCCTCGGCACGCCCGAGGCGTACGCGGCCGAACTGCGCGCCGCCTACACCGAGCCCGTCTCGACCAAGACGCGGCGCGGGCCCCGCGAACTCGTCTCCGGGCTTGAGCGCGGCACCCAGCGGCTCTTCGACGGCGTCCTGCCCGAGGGGTCGGCGGGCCGCGACCTCGCCCGCGACCTGCGGCCCCTGTGGTGGGTCGCGCGCGGCTACCTCGCGGGCTACCTCGTCAACGCGCTGCTGCTGAACGACGGCACGGACCTGTGGCCCAACGGCAGGCTCGCGCTGCTCGTGCTCGTCATGGCCATCGCCGGGTCGGTGCTGCTCGGCGGCAGGGGCCGCCGCCGTCCCCGGCGCGGATCGGTGATCCTGCTCGCCGTCGCGGGCCTGACGGGCCTCGCCGTGCTCGGCGCGCTGGCCTTCAGCGTGAGCGTGCGCGACGGCTACGCCGAGGCGGTGCCATCGGCGTCCGAGCCCGGCTCCCAGCTCGGTGCGGTCGCCAACATCTACGTCTTCACCCGCGACGGCAAGCCCGTCAAGGACGTGCTCCTGTACGACGAGTGGGGCCAGCCGATAGTGACGACCCCCGACGCCTGGGGCTACATCGAACGCGGCGGCGACCCCCTCACCCCGAACGTCTACCCCAAGCAGATCTGCGCCGAATCAGGCATGGAAAGCACCCTCGTCCCGCTCTGCCCGGACAACGCCCAGGTAGGCCCCTTCCCCGACGAGGCAGGCCCGACCTTCCCGGCGGTGGCCCCGACGGCCTCCCCGGCCGCCACCCCGCCCCCGTCGGACAACCCTTCCGCCGACCCCACCGACAGCCCCTCACCCACCCCCTCGGACTGACGCCCCCGCCTCCCGCCCGCCCCGAGCCCGGGCGGGAGTCCGGCGCGCCGTATCGCCGGGGGACCGGCCGACGCGGAAGTGCCGGAGAACTCGGGATCGGGCGGCTCCGGCGAAAAGGTAAGTTCTGGCCATGCGGAGAGAGCGGGTGGCCGACGTCGGGCTGTTCCTTGTGCTCGGCGCGCCCGCCGCGTTCGCGTTGGGGATTCCTGAGGGGCTCAGCGAAGCGCCGCAGGCGGTGGGGCTCGTCGGGCTGGCGGGGGCCGTCGCCGTCGCGCGGCGGTTCCCGGCCGTCGCGCTGGCCGGGGCGATCGCGCTCACCGCGCTGCACGGCAACTTCGCGTTCGCGATCCCGGTGATGAGCCTGCTCGCGGGGCGCAGGATGGCGCGGGTCAGGCCCGTCGTCTGGGCGCTGTGCGGGGTTTTCGCTTTGGGGACCGTCCTGCACCTCGTGCGCGGGGAGCCCGCCGAGACGTGGTTCCAGCTCACCTGGTGGTTCGTCGTCGCGGGGGTGCTGCCCTGGCTGCTCGGACGGTACTGGCGGCTGCGCGCCGACCTCGAGGAGTCCGGGTGGGAGCGGGCGCGCAGGCTCGAGCGCGAGCAGCGCATCGTGGGCGAGCGCGAACGGCTGCGCGAGCGCGCGAGGATCGCCGCCGACCTGCACGACAGGCTCGGCCACGAACTCAGCCTCCTCGCGCTGCGCGCCGCAGCCCTGGAACTCGCCGCCGACCTGCCCGAGCGGCACAGGACGGCGGCCGCCGATGTCCGCGAGGGCGCGGCCGCCGCCACCGAACGCCTCCAGGAGATCCTCGGCATCCTGCGCCCCGGCGACGCCGCGACCCGCCCGTCCGGCGAGACCGTCGCCGACCTGGTGGAGCGCGCCGCCGCCTCCGGCATGGCCGTCACTCTTGACGAGTCGGGCCCGCCCGCCCCCGCCCTCGCCGACCGCGCCGCCCACCGCATCGTCCAAGAGGCCCTCACCAACGCCGCCAAACACGCCCCCGGCGCGGCCGTCTGCGTCAACGTGACCCGCACCGACCACGACACATCGGTCGAAATCATCAACAACCCCCCACCCGCGGGCCCCCTCCCGTCCGCCCCTGGCAACCGCCTCGGCCTCACCGGCCTCCGCGAACGCGTACGCCTGACCGGCGGCACCCTCACCGCCACCCCCGAAGCCCACGGCTTCGCCCTCCGCGCCCACCTCCCCCACACCCCACCCCCCACCCACCCCGACCACCCCACCCCCGCCCACCCCGACCCCACTCGGTCCGCCCTCGCCCAGTTCGACCCCGCGCGGGTTGACCCCGGGCGGATCGACCTTGACCGGGCGGGCTTCGGCCGGTTCGACCCCGTCGACCCCGATCTCGCCGGGTATCGCGACGCCGACGGCGGCCCCGTGAATGCGGGCGTCGTGCGGGGTGGGGCGAGTGGGGCGGGGTGGGATGAAGTGGACTCGGCGGTCGCGGCGCGGAGGTCAGGGCGGCGGGCGGCGCGGCGGGGGCTTGCCGCCGCCGTCGCGGTGCCGGTGGCGCTGGTCGGCGCGCTCGGGCTCGCGATGGCCGCGTATTACACCTACACCGGAGGTTTCACATGGTGACGGATATGTCGGGCGGGCCGATCCGGGTGCTGCTCGCCGATGACGAGCCGCTGCTCCGGGCCGGGGTCAAAGCGGTCCTCGCGGCAGATCCCGGGCTTGAGGTGGTGGGCGAGGCCGGCGACGGGCACGAGGCGGTCGCCGCCGCGCTCGCGCACCGCCCCGACGTCGTCCTGCTCGACATCCGCATGCCCCGCATGGACGGCCTCGAGGCCGCCGCCGAACTGCGCAGGACGTCCCCGCAGACCGCGGTCGTCATCCTCACGACCTTCTCCGAGGACGCCTACATCACCCGCGCGCTGGCCGAGGGCGCCGACGGCTTCCTGCTGAAGACCGGCGACCCGCGCGACCTCCTCGCCGGGGTCCGCGCCGCCGCGTCGGGCGGGGTGTGCCTCGCCCCGTCCGTCGCCCGCCGCCTCCTCGACGGCCTGGGCGGCGAACGCCTCGCTCGCGCCGCCCGGGCCCGTGACGCCGTCGCACGCCTCACCCCAAGGGAGCGAGACGTGCTCGCCCTCGTCGCCGAGGGCATGTCGAACGCGGAGATAGGACGCCGCCTCCACCTCGTCGAGGGCACGGTGAAGGCGCACGTCAGTTCGATCCTCGTGCGCCTCGACGCCGCCAACCGGGTGCAGGCGGCGATCGTGGCGCACGAGGCGGGCTTGGGCGTCCCCTAGACGTCCCGCTTGCGCAGCACGTACAGCGCGCCGAGTGAGCAGGCGCACGCCCACCCGACCACGACGGCCAAGCCGACTGCCGGAGGGTAGGGGTCGGAGACGCCGGTCATGAACACCGTCCCCGCGACGCTCGGAAGGCCGTTCGCCAGGGAGGTCTCGGCTTCCATCGCGATAACGGGCACCACTACCAGCAGCACGAACAGCGCGGACAAGGCTCCGGCCGCGCTACGCAGCAGGTACACGAGGGCAAGGGTGACCACGCCCATGACCGCCGAGTACGCCCCCATCGCAAGGCTGTCGCCTACGAGCCCGTCAAGGGTGCCCCACTCGCCGAGCAGTGGGTAGGTCGCGAGCGCGCCGAGCACGCACAGCAGCGCCCCCGCGACGAACATGACGGGGCCGAGCACCAGCGCCTTGGCCAGGTAGACCCTGCCGCGCACCGGCACCGCCTGGAAGATCCACCTGACGTTCCCGTTGGCGTATTCGGCGCTCACCCACAGGACAACGAGGGCGAGCAGGACAAACTGCCCCATGCTGAACGCGTCGGCGGCGATCGCGCCCGCGGTCGTCACGCCCGAGTCGTTGTCGAGCCGGTCGTCGGTGTTGTCGTTGGCGTGGATGAGCCCGAGCTGGGCACAGGTCAGGCACATCACGACAAAAGCCCCGGCGAGCGTCCACCAGGTCGAGCGGATCGTCGTCAGCCGGGTCCACTCGCCGGCCGCCGCCGCGCGCAGTTCCGCGTTCACGCGCCCACCCCGTATTCCACGGACTCGCCGGTGAGCTCCATGTACTTCTGTTCCAACGATGCCTCCTCGACCGTAAGTCCGTGCAGCCGCACGCCGAGCTGGTAAGCGAGGTCGCCCACCCGCTCGACGGACTCCCCGGCCACATAAAGCGTCCCCGGCGCGCTCGACCGGGCCCCGGGCAGCCGCTCACCCAACGCGGCGAGCCCCGCCGCGTCCGGCGACGTCACCCTCACCCCCCGCCCCTCGGAGACGAACTCCGCGACGGTCGTGTCCGCGAGCAGCCGCCCCCGCCCGATGACGACAAGGTGATCCGCCGTCATCTGCATCTCGCTCATCAAATGGCTGGACAGCAGAACTGTCCGCCCTTCGGCCGCGAGCGACCGCAGAAACGTGCGCACCCACCGCACCCCGTCCGGGTCGAGCCCATTCACGGGCTCGTCGAACAAAAGCACCCCCGGATCCCCGAGCAATGCCGCGGCTATTCCCAGCCGCTGGCTCATCCCGAGCGAATAAGTCCCCGCCCGCCGATCCGCCGCCTTGCTGAGCCCGACGATTTCCAGCACTTCCCCGACCCGCCCCGCCGGCACCCCACCGGCCCGCGCAAGCGCCTTCAAATGGTTCCGCCCGGTCCGCCCCGGGTGCACGGCCCGCGCGTCAAGCAAGGCCCCCACCTCCCGCAACGGCCACTTGAGTTCCCGGTACAAGCGCCCCCCGACGAGCGCACTCCCACGCGTAGGCGCATCAAGCCCGAGCACCATCCGCATCGTCGTGCTCTTCCCGGCCCCATTAGGCCCAAGAAACCCGGTGACCCTCCCCGGCTCAATCCGAGCACTAAGCCCATCAACAGCCACCACATCCCCATACCGCTTCGTCAATTCCCGCAGAACAATCACTCCGAACCCCTTCGTCTCCCCCCAAACCTACAAACCCACCCCACCCCCCAACCCGACACCAACGCCCCCACCACCCCCCCACTTTCGTCAGGCCCCCCACCCCCCCAAGCACTACTCCCCCCACCCAGAACACGCGCGTCGACCGTCGAACCGCCGGAGCTGGATCGTGCAGGGAGACCGGCGGGAGGAGCCTGAGGTCGTCGCGCAGGTCGTAGGGTTCAAGTCCGAGGAAGGGCTTGTCGAGCTCCCCGAAGCCCTTGTCGACCTGCTCGCCCGGATGTACGTGAAGGAGAACTATGGAATCGATCTCGGCGTCGGAGCGGCAGGAGATGATCAGCCGGATCACCCATGAGGCCCTCCACCTGGAGCTCAGGGATCGCTATGCGATGGACGCCGAGGTGATCGCCCGTTGGCAGGCCGGGGAGCGAGACGAGGTGTTCGCGTCGGTCAAGCCCTGGTGCGACGAGGTGCGTGCGGGGGTCGCCGCAGGTAAGACCTATCGCCGAGCGAGTGTGGTCTCCGAGCCGCTGTCGGTGTACCAGCGGTTCTGTGTTGCGGCGAACGCGGTCAAGGTGGAAGCGGGGGAGGACATCCGTGTCGTGCCGCGTCGGCTGCTGTCCGCGATCGGCGTGCCGGGCAATGATTTCTGGCTGCTCGACAGGCGGGTCGTCGTCTTCGGAATCTTCTCGGGTGATGATGAGCGGGTCGATATTCAGTGGACGGAGGAGCACGCGGTGGTGGGCTTCTGCTTGCGGGCGTTCGAGTCCATCTGGGCGCTGGGCATTCCGCAGCCCGAGTACGAACTGATCTAGCCGGTGTCCGGTCGTGCCGTCGAGGCCCGCAAAGCGTTCGGGGCGAGGCTCAAGGAGCTGAGACTCGACGCGGGGCTGACCGGCCGCGCGCTCGCGCAGGCGTCCGGCATCCACAACACCACGATCTCGCGGATCGAGCAGGGTCGGCTCAGCCCGTCCGAGGACAACATCCGGGCGTGGGCGATCGCGTGCGGCTCGGCCCGTCTGATTCCGGAACTCGTCGCGGTGCGTCGCGAGGTCGAGCAGATGTGGGTGGAGCACCGTCGCGAGTTGAAGGCGGGCCTGAAGCGTGTTCAGGCAGAAGGCGACCTTTACGAGCGAACCGCGCTGCTGCGCGTGTACGAGTCGAACCGGGTGCCCGGCATTCTCCAGGCCCCCGGTTACGTCGCCGCGGCGATGCGGGCGGTTTCGGCTTTTCACGGCAGTCCGGGAGATGACGACGACGTCGCCCAGGCGACGTCCGCGCGTCTGGCGAGGCAGCGGCTGCTCACCGAGGGGACGGGCTTGAACCGCTACTCCTTCGTCATCGAGGCCGGTGCGCTCGACCTCACCATGGGCGTCGCCATGGACGAGCAGTTCGACTTCCTCCTGTCGGTCATCGGCCTTCCCCACGTGGCTTTCGGCGTCATCCCTCCCGGCCGCTCCCGCGAGATCTGGGCGGGCGAGGGCTTCTACCTCTTCGACGACACGTTGGTCCGCACCGAGATGTGGACCGGTGAGTACCGGACGAACCGCCCGGAGGAGATCGCCGACTACGCGCGCATCTTCGACAGCCTGCGCCGCTCCGCCGTCTACGGAGACGCCGCACGAGCGCAGGTAGAGATCGCCCGGCAAAGAGTGAGCACTCAAACTCTTTAAAATCTCTCGCCCCAGCCAGATGTGCCCTCCTACCTTCGAGGTATGAGCGTTGAGGGGTTTGGGGAGGGTGGGTGGAGCGGGGAGGGGGTGTCGCCTCGGCTTTCGCCGCTGCCCGGTTTGCGGGAGACCTATCTGGAACTGCTGCGCATTGAGGTCGTCAGGCATCCTCATATGGGGGCCGGCGTCGTTTTGCGGGAGGGGCGACGGGTCCTCTTCGTGGTGCACGGGGAGACCGGGCGGCTCGCCGACATCGACCTCACCGTGGAGGGCGACGCCCACTGGTACACGTGGGCGCTGGACCACGGCCCCGGCCGCCCGATCGGGACTCCGGCGCGTTCCGCCGACGTCGCCGCGACCATCGTCAAGGCACTGTCCGAGGCCACCCGTCCCGACCGAGCCCGCTGAGCGGGTCGCCGCCGGGCGCGCTCAGCGGCGGGGCAGGGGGGCGCTGCACGGGGCTGTTGGGGTGGGGGTTGAGCTTCTGGCTCAGGGCTTCCGGGGTTGTGGTCTCGAGGAGGCCGTCGGCTGTCATCGCCCACCATCGGCGGGTGGTCTCGCCGTACCAGATGAGGTTCGGGTTCATCTCGCGTAGGTGGGAGAGTTGGCGGTCGCGCCACTCGTCGGCGTCTTCGCGGAGCTCCCAGCACCAGGCGGAGGTTCCCGGGCCGGTCGGGACGCTCTGCCACCGGACGCACAGTTCGTCGACGATGGCCAGGCCGCGGCCTCGGGCGGCGGTGCCGTTCGGCATCCGCACCGGAAGGTCCCTCGCGCGTGCCCCCAGTCGGGCCACGACCGCGTCGTTGATCACCGGGTCGGCGTCGTGCACGAGCAGGCCGAGCAGCGCGCCGCGCGCGGGCAGCAGCCACAGCCCGACCTCTCCGCCCCCGCCGTGCTCCACCACGTTCGCGATCAGCTCGGACACGACGGTCACGCAGTCGTCCCCCACGCTCGGCCCCTCCACCACCCGCCGCACCCACCCCCGCAACTCCCGAACCTCCCCATGACTCCCGGTCCCACCCCGCACCTGCCGCCCCGCCCCCAAAACCCCCCGAACCGCCTCCCACACACTGACGACCCCCGGAGGCCGCACACCTCCCCCCGACGCCCTACGACCACCCATGGCCGGACTCACCTCCGATCAAGGCCCCGGAGCCGGTGATCCACCACCGCCTGGGGCTGTTCCGTTGAGAGGGGAAGCCTTGGTTCCCCCGGCCAGACTCACCGATCCCGGGGTGGCCGGAACAGGGCCAGGATTAGGGGCCAAACGGGGTCCGGTTGAACGGCGCGGTCCTCTCCGGAAAATGGTCAGGTTGTTGCGACTGATATGGCGAAATGGCTGTGCGGTGTTCGACGCCGCGTGCAAACTGGGTGCATGACGGTAGGGCCGTTCATACAGGAGCTCCGCGAAGCCTTGGATATGTCACAAGGTGAGCTGGCTGCCCGACTTTGCGAAGTTTCCCAGCGGCCGACGGTGACCCGTGAGCAGGTCTCCCGCTGGGAACGGGGTGTGCGCAACCTCGGGCCCTTCTGGGCGCGATTCATGGCGCAAGCCCTTGAGATCCCGGAGGATCTTCTTCATCCTGGCCGAGTGAAACGCCGTACGTTCCTTACCTCGATGACAGTCGCGTCCCTTGGCGGTACCGCCTTCGGCAGGAAGGCGTCGGAGATCATGTCCTCCGTCGCGGGTGCCGATTCGGGTCCGCTGGCGGGTGTTCAGACTTCCCATCAGACCGACCTTGTTCTGGCGGGGCTGGTCAGGGCGGACAAGGCCGCGCTGCGCCGGCTGGCGGCGTGGACGTCTGACGGGGAGTCGGCTGTCCTGCGGGTGAACGCGGCGGGCATTCTGGCCAAGTTGCCCGACAATCCAGTGGACATGGTCGTCATCAGATCCCTGGCCAACGACCTTGAAGTGCGGGAGCGCTATCTGTCGGCGGTGAAGGCGCGGGTGGGGATGACCGTCCCCGCACTGGTCAGTGAGGCCGCGAACCCTCATGACGCCGGTGCCCGCTGGTGCGCCGCCTACCTCTTGGGAACCCTCGGATGATCGTCATTGAGGTCAGGGACGCGGAACTGATCGCGGATCTTGAGAGGCAGCTCGCGGCGGAGGGGGTTGTTTCGGGGGCGATCGTGTCGCTGATCGGTGCCGTGGACTCGTTCACGATCTCGACAATGCCCGCGCATAATGCGAGTGCGGACATCGTCACTGAATACGGTCAACCAGCCGAGATGCATGGGACCGGGGAGATCGTTGACGGTAAGGCACATATTCACGCGACGATGGCGGTGGAAGGGGACAGGGGGATCGCGGGGCATCTTCACCGGGCGCAGGTGGGGTACTGGTTCGCTCGCGTGTATGTCGAGCCGTTGGACTTATGGCATCGCGTGGGTTCTAGGGGGTGGGGCAGGGGGGGTTTGGGGGGTCGGGGAGGTGGTGGGTGTCGGCGAAGTTGAGGGTTGAGGTGTGGGGGAAGGGGGCTGTGGTGCCGGTGAGGTGGAGGTAGTGGTCGGGGGGGAAGTGGAGGCAGGCGGTCAGGGTGGCGGAGGTGGGGGAGGGGTGGGTGACGGTGATGGTGACGGGGCCTGGGTGGGTGGAGTATTCGGAGATCAAGTAGGTGGTGGCTGCGTCTAGGTCTTGGCCGGTGGCTTCGGGGGAGGTGTGGTCTAGGGATTTGAGGCGGGTGGGGTCGGCGGAGCGGAGGGCGGTGAGGAAGTCGGTGAGGGCTACGCGGTCGGGGCGGGTGGTGCCGTGGAAGGTGACGTTTTCGGGGTAGGGGCCTCGGGACCAGTGGACGGCGTAGAGGGTCGCCGCCGTCAGGGCCAGTAGGGCGGGCGGGATGAGCCAGCGGGTGGGCAAGGGCGGTCCGGGCGGTGAGGTGGGCGGGCAGAGGCGGCACTGTGTGTGACTGGATGATGGGGGTGGGGTTACGCGGTGTCAACGAGTGGGCTTCGGCGGGTCGTAGGACGGGTGCGTAGGGTGAGGGGAGGGAGAGGCGGACGGAAGGGGAAACCATGGGGCGGTTGCCGGAGGACGAGATCCTTACGCGGCTGGTGCAGGTGCCGCTTTGGCGGCGGAGCGGGAACGTGATCACCCGGACGGTGGAGGCGCCGAGCTTCCTCGCAGGGATCGCCATCGTGGACGGGGCCGCCCAGGCGGCCGAGGACGCCAACCACCATCCGGACATCGACATCCGCTGGCGGAACGTGACGTTCACGCTCACCACCCACGACGAGGGCGCGACGCTCACCGACAAGGACTTCGATCTCGCCGAGAAGATCGACAGGGTGGCGCGGGAGAACGGCGCGTGAGCCTGCCGCGGCGGGGGTGATCGCCGTGGCGTTTGCCGTCCGCTGGGGCTAGTGACGCCCGATCACGGGGAGAACCGGGTTTATGCAGGTAAGACGATTAATCCAGAATTTCCCGAAGTTTCTGGGAGACCGCGGGATAACTGATCCGGTTCACCTGGGAAGGGCTACTGACCCTATGCCCAAGGGGAGGCACGGTGTCGGTGACGGTGGAGGACGTGTACGAGCACGTCCATGGAGTCTGCTTCAAGAAGGGCCCGCCCGGGACGGTCGGAGCCGAGACCGAGTGGTTCGTCAGGGAGAAGGGGAGACCGCTCGCCCACGTCCCCGTAGCGCGCTTGCGCGCGGCGATGGCCGAGCCCCTGCCCGGCGGCAGCCGGGTCACCTTCGAGCCGGGCGGCCAGCTCGAGCTGAGCTCGGTCCCCATGGACGGCCCCGAGGGCGCGTGCGCGGTCCTCGCCGCCGATCTCGCCGAGACGAGACGCCGGCTCCCGGGCCTCGAACTGCTCGGCATGGGCGTCGATCCCGAGCGTCCCGCGCGCCTGCAGGTCCGCGACGAGCGTTACCGCACGATGAGCCGCTACTTCGACGACCTGACGATGATGTGCTCGACCGCGTCGGTCCAGGTCTGTCTCGACATCGGCCGTGACGCCGCCGAGGCCGCCCGACGCTGGCGGCTCGCCCACCTCCTCGGCCCGGTCCTCGTCGCGGCGTTCGCGAACTCGCCGCTGCGCGCGGGCCGCCGCACCGGCCACCTGTCGACGCGCCAGGCGGTGTGGGCGGGCATGGACCGCTCCCGCACGACCGCGCCCGTGGGCGACGTCCCCGAGACGGCCTGGGCCGAGTACGCGCTCGACGCGAGGGTCATGCTGATCCGCCGCGCCGAAGGCTGGGTGGAGAACCCCGGGATCACCTTCCGGCAGTGGATTCACGAGGGCGGCCCGACCGCCGACGACCTGCGCTACCACCTCACCACCCTCTTCCCGCCGGTACGGCCGCAGGGCTGGCTTGAGCTGCGCATGATCGACGAGCTGCCCGACCCGTACTGGCGGGTCCCTGTCGCGCTCGCCGCCGCCCTGCTCGACCGGGCCCCGGACGCCGCCGAGCGCGCCGCGGCCCCCGCGGCGGGCCTGTGGGCGAGGGCCGCGCGTGACGGGCTGCGCGACCCCGTCCTTGCCCGCGCCGCCGTCGCCTGCTTCGAGGCGGCCGTCCCGCGCCTGCAAGGCCCGCTGAGGGAGCTCGTTGAGGAATACGCCGAGAGGTACGTCGTGCGGGGCCTGTGCCCGGCCGAGGACGTCCTGAAGGGGGAGCACGCATGGACGCGCTGAGGGAGCGGATCGCGGCCGAGCTCGTCGCCGCGCGGGAGCGCAGTAACCTCCTGACCGCGCTCGACGACCGGGACCTCACCTCGCAGGTCTCGCCGCTGATGTCGCCGCTGGTGTGGGACCTCGCCCACGTCGGCAACTACGAGGAGCTGTGGCTGCTGCGCGCGGCCGCGGGCGTGGAGCCGCTGCGTCCGGAGATCGACGGCCTGTACGACGCGTTCGAGCACCCCCGCGCGACCCGTCCTACGCTGCCTCTCCTACCGCCCGACGAGGCCCGCGCCTACATCGGCACCGTACGCAACATGGTTCTGGACTCCCTGAAGGACCTGAGGGAGGACCGTCTCTTCCTCTACGAGATGGTCATCCAGCACGAGCACCAGCACGACGAGACGATGCTGGCCACCCACCAGCTCCGCAAGGAACCCTCCGGCCTCACCGAGCCCTCGGCCGACGGCCTTGTGCCCGTAGTCCCGTACCGCCCGGAGACGTTCATCCCCGGCGGCCCGTTCACGATGGGCACGGACGACCCCCAGACCTACGACAACGAGCGGCCCGCCCACGTCGTGGACGTCCCGCCGTTCTTCATCGACACGGTCCCGGTCAGCAACGCCGACTACATGGCCTTCATCGAGGACGGCGGCTACGACCAGGAGCGCTGGTGGGACCCGCGCGGCTGGGCGTGGCGCAAGGACAAGGACGCCAAGGCCCCGGCCTTCTGGTTCCGCGAAGGGGTCTGGCTGCGCCGCAGGTTCGGTGACGTCGAAGCCGTCCCGCCCGACCAGCCGGTCCAGCACGTCAGCTGGTACGAGGCCGACGCGTACGCGCGCTGGGCGGGTAAGCGCCTCCCGACGGAAGCCGAGTGGGAGAAGGCCGCCCGCTGGGACGAGACGGAACAGCGTTCCCGCGTCTACCCCTGGGGCGACACCTACGCCCCGGACAAGGCCAATCTGGGTCAGCAGCGCTTGCAACCGGCGAAAACGGGTTCCTTCCCCGATGGAGCCTCGCCCTCGGGAGTCAGGCAGCTCCTGGGCGACGTCTGGGAGTGGACCTCCACCGACTTCCACGGCTACCCGGGGTTCCAGGTCAAGCCGTACAAGGAGTACTCGCTGGTGTTCTTCGGACCCGACTACAAGGTGCTGCGCGGAGGCTCGTGGGCGACCGACCCCGTCGCCGCGCGCGGCACGTTCCGCAACTGGGACTACCCGATCCGCCGCCAGATCTTCGCCGGTTTCCGCTGCGCGAGGAGTGCCTAGTTGTGCAGGCACCTGGCCTATCTGGGCCCGCCGCGGACCCTGCACTCGCTCGTCTACGGCCCCCCGCACTCGCTGGAGAAGCAGGCGTGGGAGCCGAAGCTGTGCGTCCGCAACAAGCTCAACGCCGACGGCTTCGGCGTCGGCTGGTACGCGGGCGACCGGACGCTGCGCTACCGCCGCGCCCAGCCGATCTGGACCGACACCGGCTTCGCGGAGCTGAGCGAGGTCCTGACGGCCGGGATCGCCCTCGCCGCCGTCCGCAGCGCCACCCCCGGGTTCCCGGTGGACGAGTCCGGCGCGCAGCCGCTGCGCTGCGAGCGCTGGCTGTTCAGCCACAACGGAAGGGTCGAGGGCTTCGGCGCGGTCGAGGCCAAGCTCCGCGAACTCGCCGGGGACCTGTCGCTGGTGCCCGAGGCGCGCGCGCCGCTGGACTCGGCGCTGCTGTTCGCGCGGGCCGTCAGGTCGTGGCGCGGCGGCAGGAACCTCGCCGACGGGCTCGCCGAGACGGTCCGCACGGCCGCCGCGATCGCCCCCGGCGACTACAACCTGCTCGCCTCCGACGGGTCAGGCATCGCCGCCACCGCGTGGGGCGCGTCACTGTTCGTCCGCGCGACGGACCAGGCCGCCGTCATCGCCTCAGAACCCTACGACGGGAACCCCGCGTGGCAGCGGGTGCCCGACCGCTCGCTCGTCGCCGCGCACCGGCACGGCGACACAGTACGACTGGCCGTCCATCCGCTGCGCTGAAGGAGTGACATGGAAGCCCGACCCACGCCCGAGATCCTGCTCGAGCCGGGCGCGCTCGACGCCGCACTGCGCGCCGACGTCCGCGCCGGCCTCACCGCGACGCCCAAGACGCTGCCGCCCAAGTGGTTCTACGACGACAGGGGCAGCGCCCTGTTCGACGAGATCACCAGGCTCGAGGAGTACTACCCGACCCGCAGGGAACGCGCGATCCTTGTCGAGCGCGCGCCGGAGATAGCGACGCTCACCGGCGCGCGGACCCTTGTGGAGCTCGGCGCGGGCTCGGGGGAGAAGACCCGGATACTGCTCGACGCCCTCCCGCTCGACACCTATGTGCCGGTCGACGTCAGCGGGGAGTTCCTCGCCGACGCCGCCACCAAGATCGCCGCCGACTACCCGGGCCTCACGGTCCGGCCGGTCGTCGCCGATCTCGAGGAGCACCTGGCCGAGGTGTCGGGCGGGCCCGCCGAACTCGTCGTGTTCCTGGGCGGGACGATCGGCAACATGGTGCCCGAGGAGCGCGCCGCGTTCCTCGCGACGGTGCGGTCCCTGGTCGGCGACGACGGGGCCTTCCTGCTCGGGGCCGACCTCGTCAAGGACCCGGAAAGGCTGGTCCGCGCCTACGACGACGCCAGGGGCGTCACCGCCGAGTTCAACCGGAACGTGCTCTCGGTGATCAACGCGCGGCTCGGCGCGGACTTCAATCCGAAGGAGTTCGAGCACGTCGCGGTGTGGGACCCCGTCGAGGAGTGGATCGAGATGCGGTTGCGCGCGAGATCCGCCCAGACCGTCCGCATTCCGGCGCTCGACCTGACCGTCGAGTTCGCCGAGGGCGAGGAGACCCGCACGGAGATCTCCGCGAAGTTCCGGCCCGAGCGGATCAAGGAGGAGCTGACCGTCGCGGGGTTCGGCATCCGGGCGCTCTGGACCGACCCCGACGGTGACTTCAGCCTCACTCTGGCGGTGCCGACGTCCGTATGAACTGCCGCATCCCCTTGTACGTCGCGGGATCGAAGGTGTGACGGGAAACCGGCGAAACACGCTGCAAAGGAACTGTCACAGTGTCGATCTAGGGTGGGTGCATGCCGAATTCGCGGGGCCGCGTCACGATCCGTGAGCTGGCGCGGGCCACTGGCCTGTCGCCGGCCGCGGTGTCGTACGCGCTGCGCGGCATGCACACCTCCGCCGAGACCCAGCGCAGGGTGCGCCGCGCGGCCGCCGAACTCGGCTACCGGGCCGATCCCATCGCGCGCGCCCTGGCCAGCGGCCGTACCGGCACCGTCGGGGTGCTGTGCGGCTCGCTCGAGGACTACTGGCAGCAGGATCTTGCCGTCCGGGTGGGCCGGGAGCTGCTCGACGGCGGCAGGTACGCGATCATCCTCGACGCCGCGGGCGACCCCGCCCGCGAGGCCGAGCACGCGAGACGCCTGCGCGAACAGCAGGTCGACGGCATGATCGTGCAGGCGCTCGATCCGGCCGCGCCGCTGTGGGCGGAGCTCGCCCAGACCGTCCCGGTCGTGCCGATCGGCGATTCACTCGCCGGGAACGCGCACGGCGAGGTCGTCTTCGACAACCGGCGCGGCGTCACCCTCGCCCTGGAACACCTGCACGGCCTCGGCCACCGCAGGATCGGGGTGCTCACCTCGACCCTCGCCAGCACCCCCGACCGCCCGGCCGATCTGCACGTCAACGCCGAGGCGGCGCGGCTCGGGCTCACCGCCGAGGTGGCCGTCAGCGGCGCGGGCCGGGCCGAGGCCGCCGAGGCCGCGCGGGTGCTGCTCACCCGCGCCCCGCCCCCCACGGCGATCTTCTGCTTCTCGGATTCCATCGCCTACGGCGTCTACGACGCGGCACGCGCGCTCGGCCTGCGCGTCCCGGCCGACGTGTCGGTGTGCGGCTACGACGGGCACGCCCTGTCGGATCTGCTCACCCCGCCGCTCACCACGGTCGACTGGAGCCTCGCGGAGGTCGCGGCCGACGCGGTCGGCCTCGTCATCGCGGGCATCGACGGCGGGCCGCCCGGCCGCCGGGTCGTCCGCGAGCCCGCCCTCATCCCGCGCGCCTCCACGGCCCCGCCCACGCGCCCGGGAACGCACAATGATCGGATGGACCTGTGATCACCTTCTCCGGCGTCACCAAGAGGTACGCCGACGGCACGGTCGCCGTGGACGGCCTCGACCTGGCGCTCGCCACCGGCGAGATCACCGTGCTGGTCGGCCCCTCGGGCTGCGGCAAGACCACGACCCTGCGCATGATCAACCGCATGGTCGAGCCGACCGACGGCGTCATCGCCATCGACGGCGTCGACGTCACCACCAAGCCCGCCGCCGAGCTGCGGCGCGGCATCGGCTACGTGATCCAGCAGGGCGGCCTGTTCCCGCACCGCACGGTGGTCGACAACATCGCGACTGTCCCGCTGCTGCTCGGCTGGGACAAGAAGAAGGCACGTGAGCGCGCCCGCGAGCTGCTGCCCAGGGTCGGCCTGGACGAGGCGCTTGGAACGCGCTATCCGCACCAGCTGTCCGGCGGCCAGCAGCAGCGCGTCGGCGTAGCGCGGGCGCTCGCGGCCGACCCGCCGGTCCTGCTGATGGACGAGCCGTTCAGCGCGGTCGACCCCGTGGTCCGCGCCGGGCTCCAGGAAGAGTTCCTGCGGCTGCAGGCCGAGCTGCACAAGACGATCGTGTTCGTCACCCACGACATCGACGAGGCGGTCCGGCTCGGCCACCGCATCGCGGTCTTCGCCAAGGGCGGCAGGGTCGCCCAGTACGCCGCGCCGCGCGACCTGCTGAACGCGCCGGAGCCCGGGTTCGTCACCGAGTTCCTGGGCGGCGAGCGCGGCCTGCGCAAGCTGCGGTTCTTCGCCGAACTCGACGCCACCCCCGAGGCGGACCGCCCGCTGGACGTGGGGGAGGACGCCGATGAACAGTGACGAACCCCTCGTCAGATGGGACTGGATAGGCAGCCACCTCGAACTGTTCGGCGACCTCACCGTCGAGCACCTGAAGCTGTCGCTGCTCCCGGTGCTGCTCGGCCTGCTCATCGCGGTGCCGCTCGGTGTGCTGTGCGTCAGGTGGGGGTGGCTCTACCCGCCGGTCCTCACCCTTGCCAACATCCTGTACGCGGTCCCGTCGCTCGCGCTGTTCCTCGTGCTGCTCGACTTCACCGGCCTCACCATCTGGACGGTCGTCATCCCGCTCACCCTCTACACCCTGTCGGTGCTGGTCCCCAACGTCGTGGACGGCCTGCGGCAGGTGCCCGACAGCACCCGGCAGGCCGCGATCGCGATGGGCTACACCCCGCTGCGCAGGCTGCTCGCGGTCGAACTGCCGATCGCCGTCCCGGTGATCATGGCCGGGGTGCGGGTCGCGACCGTCTCCAACCTCTCCCTGGTGAGCGTCGGCGCGCTGATCGGCATCGGCGGCCTCGGCAGGCTGTTCAAGGACGGCTTCGACCTCCAGTTCACCACGCCGGTCTTCGCGGGGATCGTGCTGATCATCGCCCTCGCCGTCGTGTTCGACTTCGCGCTGGTGCTGCTCCAGCGCGTCCTCACCCCCTGGACGGCACGGTGAACGCGGGCTGGGAGTGGATCACCGATCCGGCCAACTGGCACGGCGCGGACGGCATCCCCGTGCGCCTCGCCGAACACGTCGGCTACACCCTGCTGGTGCTCCTCGCCGCGCTGCTCATCGGGCTGCCGGTCGGCCTGCTCATCGCGCACGCCGCGCCGCGCTGGGCGTTCGCGGTGATCAACACCGCCAACGGCGCACGCGCGCTGCCGACGCTCGGCCTGCTCGTGCTGATCTTCCTGCTCACCACCGGAAGCTCGATCGCCGGGCTGATCCCGCTCGTGGTGCTGGCGATCCCGCCCATCCTCATCAACGTCTACGAGGGCATCCGGCAGGTCGAGCCGCAGGTCCGCGACGCCGCGCGCGGCATGGGCATGACCGGCCGCCAGGTGCTGTTCGGCGTGGAACTGCCGATCGCGACACCCCTCATCCTGCTCGGCGTGCGCACCGCCGCCGTCCAGGTCGTGGCAACCGCGACGGTGGCCGCCTACATCAACCTCGGCGGCCTCGGCGGCTACATCATGGACGGCATCCTGCTGCGCGAATACGGCGAGGCCGTCGGCGGCTCGGTGCTCGTGGTGCTGCTGGCGGTCGCCGTCCAAGGACTTTTCACCCTCCTCACCCGCCTGGTCACCCCCAGGGGACTGCGAAAGGAACCCACCTCATGAGATCCCTGCGGATCATCGCCGGAACGGCACTGCTCGCGCTGGCCGCCGCCGGCTGCGGCGGCGGCTCGTCCGACAACCCCCTCGACTCGGGGGCCACGTCCGACGGGGGCAAGACCGTCACCGTCGGCTCGGCCGCGTTCCCCGAGAGCGTGCTGCTCGCCGAGATCTACGCGGGCGCGCTGGAGAAGGCGAACGTCAAGGTCGAGCGCAAGCTGAGCATCGGCGAGCGGGAGGTGTACTACAAGCTGCTGGAGAACGGCGGCATCGACCTGCTGCCGGAGTACAACGGCGCGCTGCTGGCCTACCTCGACCCTGAGGCGGCCCTCCCGGCCACCACCGAGGAGACGAACTCGGCGATCACCGCCAAGCTCCCGGCAGGGCTGAAGATCCTCGCGTCCGCCGCGGCCGAGGACAACGACTCGCTCACCGTCACCGCCGAGACCGCCGAGAAGAACAACCTGAAGACCGTCGCCGACCTCGCCCCGGTCGCCAAGGACTTCACCGTCGGCGGCCCCGCGCCGTTCCAGAAGCGCTTCGAGGCCAAGCTGAAGGAGGCGTACGGGCTCACCTTCAAGGGCTGGAAGCCGGACCGTTCCGGCGGCGGCAACATTCCGACCTGGCTGAAGAAGGGCGAGGTCCAGGTGGGCAACGTGTTCACCACGACCCCGGCGATCGTGCTCGACAAGCTCGTCGTGCTCGAGGACCCCAAGGGCGTGTTCGGCCGCCAGAACATCACCCCGCTGGTCCGCGCCGACGGGATCTCCGCCGAGGGCCAGCAGGCGCTCGACGCGGTCTCGGCGAAGCTCACCACCGAGGGGCTGCTGGAGATGATGAACAAGGTCGCCACCGACAAGACCGACCCCGCGGTCGTCGCCAAGGAGTGGCTGAGCGCCAACGGCTGACCCGCCTGAGGGGTTCTAAAAAAGTAGGACAGCGGGGCCGGCCGACCACCCCAGATCGGCGGGCCCCGCTGAGTTGGTGAGCCGTGTTCGCGGACCCGGGCAAAGTCCGCGAACACGGCTTCCTCCGCCGATGATCCCTTCGCGCGACCGGGCGGCCGCTCGCACAGACGGGATCGCTGCGCCACCCGGACCGGAGGGCGCTAGGGGATCTCCGGCGGTCCCGGACACCCCGGGCTGACGGGAACGGGGGCAGAACCCGTCGTGGGTGTCCGGAGTCTTCAGTTGTGGTCGTGGGCCCGGCGTGCGGGCCCTGGTCTTCAGGTCAGGTCATGGGGTCGTCGGGGTGTTGTCCTGGGTGGGCCACGGCAGGTCCAGGCCGTCGTCCCGGTCCGTCCGCGGCTTGTCGGTTCTGGGTTTCTCGGTTCGCGGTTTCTCGGTCCTGCCGGGCCGCGGCTTCCTCGGCTTGTCGTTCCGGTCGCCGCTGACCTGGGGCCAGCCTTGCGGCCATCCCTGGGGCCAGCCCTCCGGCCACGCGGTGGGCCAGTCCTTCGGCCAGTCCTTCAGCTCCGGCCAGTCCTCGGGCCACTGGGTGGGGTCGGGGGCTTGGCCGGACAGCAGCGCCCGGCACAGCGCGAGCGCCTTGTGCCTGCCGCCCGCCGCCTTGACGAACGGTTCGAGCTGCTTGCGCTGCTTGCCGTCGATCAGGGTCTTGCACAGCTCCACGAGCGACGAGCCCGTGGTGGGCTGCGGCACCGAGGGGACCGGCGCCTGCTTGCGGGTGAGCGGCGGCGCGCTCATCGACGGCGTCGCCTTCTTGGGGACCGGGACCGGATTGCGCCCCGGCACACCGCCGCTGGCGATCGCCACCCCGCCGACGGCGCTCGCCACGAGGACCGCCCCGGAGACCCTGATGGTCCACGTCCGGGCCGACCTGCGGCTGAGTACTGCTGGCAGCGGTGATGACTTCACCCCTCGGTGCGCGCCCCGCCGCGGTGCGGCTGAGCTGAGGTCGAGCTTCGGTCCGTCGGAGAACGCCTCCTGGAAGGCCGACATGGCCTTGGCCTCACCGGTGAGCTCCTCGGTGCGGCCCGGTGCGGCCGCGGCGGCGAGCAGATCGGCGAGAGGGCCCTGATGGCCTGCCGAATTCCCGCCGAGCATCTGCTCGGCGGCCCTCCGGCTGATCCGTTTGGCGTTCATCTCACTTCTCTCAGCGTCGGGGTGGGCTGAAATGTCACTGGAGTTCTCCGGCGAGTTTTCGCAGACCTCGGTACGCCGCCGTGCGCACCGCCCCCGCGCGCTTCCCGAGCACCTGACCTGCGGTCTTGGCGTCGAGTCCGATCACCACCCGCAAAAGCACGGCCTCGGCCTGGTCGCGCGGCAGTCGCATGATGAGCGACAGGGCGCGCTCGGTGCCCAGGCCGTCGAGCGCGCTGAGCGCGGTGTCGTGCTCGCCCGCCATCCCCGTGAGCTCCTCGAGCTGGGTGTCCGCGCGCGGCCGCCGCTGCCGCATCCTGACGTGGTCGAGCGCGCGGTTGCGGGCGATGGTCGTCGCCCAGCCCCGGAAGCCGTCATAGGAGCCGCGGAAGGACGGGAGGTCCTTCACGATGTGCAGCCATGCCTCCGACGCGATGTCCTCGGCGTCCTCGGCGACCAGCGCGCGCAGGTAGCGCAGCAGCCGGGGTTGGAGGTCCTGGTACACGCACCGGAAAGCCGCCTCGTCTCCCTGCTGCGCCGCCGCGACCGCCGCCGACAGCTCGGCGTCGTCGGCGGGGGCCCGCTGAGCCACCTTCCGATCCACCCGCCTAACTATGGTCGCTCAGCGGGTCATAAGTGAACAGGACAGGACTTTTCTCGCTTCTTTTCGTCGCCGTCGGGCATCCCGGGGACCGGTCAGTGTGTCGGGTCGGCCCATCCGGGCAGGACTAGGGGCATGGGGGCAGTGCGGGCCGGGGACCCGCTGATCGAGATCGGGACCTGCCCGCTCACCCTTGCGCAGGTCGTCGCGGTGGCCCGGCGCGGCGCGGTCGTCGGACTGACCGGCGACGCGCTCGCCGCGATGGCTCAGGCACGCGCCAGGGTAGAGGAACAGGCCGCCCGGTCAACCCCTGTTTATGGGATCTCGACCGGTTTCGGCGCGCTGGCGACCCGGCACATCGACCCGGCACAGCGCGTCCGCCTCCAGATCTCCCTCGTCCGCTCGCACGCCGCGACCAGCGGCGCCGAGGTCGAGCGCGAGGTGGTCCGCGCGATGATGCTGCTGCGGCTGGCGACCCTCGCCACCGGGCACACAGGAATCCGTCCGCGCACCGCGCTCACGCTCGCCTCCATGCTCAACGCCGGAATCACCCCCGTTCTCGGCGAGTACGGCTCGCTCGGCTGCTCCGGCGACCTCGCCCCGCTCGCGCACTGCGCGCTCGCGCTCACCGGCGAGGGCGACGTACGGGACTGCTCGGGGGCCGTGCTGCCCGCCGCCGCGGCGCTCGCGGCGGCCGGGCTGCGTCCGGTGGAGCTCGCCGCCAAGGAGGGGCTAGCGCTCGTCAACGGCACCGACGGGATGCTCGGCATGCTGGCCCTGGCCGTCGAGGATCTGCGGCTGCTGCTGCGCACCGCCGACGTCGCCGCCGCGATGAGCGTCGAGGCGCTGCTCGGCACCGACCGTGCCTTCGCCGCCGACCTCATCGCGCTGCGGCCGCATCCCGGCCAGGCAGTCTCGGCGGCCAACCTGCGGGCGCTGCTGGAAGGCTCGCTGATCATGGAGTCGCACCGGGGGCCCGACTGCAACCGCGTCCAGGACGCCTACTCGCTGCGCTGCGCCCCGCAGGTCGCAGGGGCGGCCCGCGACACCCTCGCGCACGCCGTCGCGGTCGCCGAACGGGAACTGGCCGCGGCCATCGACAACCCGGTGGTCCTGCCGGACGGCAGGGTCGAGTCGAACGGCAACTTCCACGGCGCGCCCGTCGCGTACGCGCTCGACTTCCTCGCCATCCCCGTCGCCGACCTCGCGTCGATGTCCGAGCGGCGCACCGACCGGATGCTCGACCGCGCCCGCTCGGCCGGGCTGCCGCCGTTCCTCGCCGAGGACCCCGGGGTGGACTCCGGGCTGATGATCGCCCAGTACACCCAGGCGTCGATCGTCGCCGAGCTGAAACGGCTCGCCGTCCCGGCGTCGGTCGACTCGCTGCCGTCGTCGGGGATGCAGGAGGACCATGTCTCGCTCGGCTGGAACGCCGCGCGCAAGCTGCGCCGCGCGCTCGACGGCCTCACGCGGGTCCTGGCGATCGAGATCCTGACCGCCGCCCGCGCGCTCGACCTGCGCGCCCCGCTGCGCCCCGCCCCCGCGACGGCCGCCGTCGTCGCGGCGCTGCGGCACAGGGTCCCGCCGCCGGGGTCCGACCGCTTTCTCGCCCCGGAGATCGAGGCCGCGGTGCGGCTTGTCAGAAAGGGCGTTCCGCTCGACGCCGCCGAGGCCGTCACCGGGCCCCTTCCGTAGGAGGACGCGATGAGCCACTTCCCCGTGCGCGCCGCGCGCGGCACGGTACTGACCGCCAAGGGCTGGCCCCAGGAGGCGGCCCTAAGGATGCTCGACAACAACCTCGACCCCGAGGTCGCCGAGCACCCCGACGAGCTGATCGTCTACGGCGGCACGGGCAAGGCCGCGCGGAACCGCGCGTGCTACGAGGCGATCGTCAGGTCGCTCACCGACCTCGAGGACGACGAGACGCTGCTCGTGCAGTCCGGCAAGCCCGTCGGGGTGTTCCGGACGCACGAGTGGGCACCGCGCGTCCTCATCGCCAACTCCAACCTCGTGCCGGACTGGGCGAACTGGGACGAGTTCCGCAGACTCGAGGCCCTCGGCCTGACCATGTACGGCCAGATGACGGCAGGGTCGTGGATCTACATCGGCACCCAGGGCATCCTCCAGGGCACCTACGAGACCTTCGCCGCCGTCGCCCGCAAGAGGTTCGACGGGACCCTCGCCGGGACGATCACGCTCACGTCGGGCCTCGGCGGCATGGGCGGGGCGCAGCCCCTCGCCGTCACGATGAACGGCGGCGTGGCGATCTGCGTCGAGTGCGACCCGTCGCGGATCGACCGGCGGGTCGAGGGCGGGTACTGCGACGTCCAGGTCCTCACCGTCGGGGAGGCGATGGAGCTCGCCGTCGAGGCGCGTGACGCGCGGCGGGCGCTGTCGATCGGGGTGCTCGGCAACGCGTGCGAGGTGCTGCCCGAACTGCTCGCGGCGGGCGCGCCCGTCGACGTCGTCACCGACCAGACCTCCGCGCACGACCCGCTGCGGTACCTGCCCGAGGGCGTCCCGTTCGAGGAGATGGCCGAGCTGCGCGAGACCGACCCCGACGGGTTCGTCCGCCGGGCCCGCGCGTCGATGGCCAGGCACGTCGAGGCGATGGTCGGGTTCCAGGACGCCGGGGCCGAGGTGTTCGACTACGGCAACTCGCTGCGCGCCGAAGCCAGGCTCGGCGGCTACGAGCGCGCCTTCGACTATCCGGGGTTCGTCCCGGCCTACATCAGGCCGCTGTTCTGCGAGGGAAGGGGCCCGTTCCGGTGGGCCGCTTTGTCCGGCTCGGCGTCCGACATCGCCGCCACCGACCGCGCGGTCCTCGACCTCTTCCCGCACGACGAGGCGCTGAACCGGTGGATCAGGCTCGCGGGCAAGCGCGTCAGGTTCCAGGGGCTGCCCGCGCGGATCTGCTGGCTCGGCTACGGCGAGCGCGCCGAAGCCGGCCTCCGGTTCAACGAGATGGTCGCGCGCGGCGACATCACCGCGCCCCTGGTCATCGGCCGCGACCACCTCGACTGCGGCTCGGTCGCCTCGCCCTACCGCGAGACCGAGGCGATGGCCGACGGCTCCGACGCGATCGCCGACTGGCCGCTGCTCAACGCCCTGCTCAACACCGCGTCCGGGGCGTCGTGGGTGTCGATCCATGAGGGCGGCGGCGTCGGGATAGGCAAGTCGGTGCATGCCGGGCAGGTGTGCGTCGCCGACGGCGGTGCGCTGTCGGCCCGCAAGCTGGAACGTGTGCTCACCAACGATCCCGGCCTGGGCGTCGCGCGGCACGCCGACGCCGGATACCCGCGGGCCCGTGAGGTCGCCGCTGAGCGCGGCGTGCGTCTGGCGATGGAGGGTTGATGGCGACCTTCGCCGAACTGTGGGAGTCGCTGCTGCCGATCGGCCGTGACGCCGACACCGGCGGCTACTTCCGGCACGCCTGGACCGAACCCGAGCTGCGCTGCCGCGCCTGGTTCGCGCACCAGGCCGAGCGGCGCGGCATGGCCGTCGAACGCGATGGGAACGGCAACCTCTTCGCCTGGTGGCCGGCGGGCAAGGGCCAGGCCGTGCTGACCGGCAGCCACTTCGACTCGGTGCCGGGCGGCGGCGCCTTCGACGGGCCCCTCGGCATCGTCTCGGCGTTCGCGGCGGTCGACCTGCTGCGCGCGGAGGGCTTCGAGCCCGTCCACCCGATCGGGGTCGCGGCGTTCGCCGAGGAGGAGGGCGCGCGGTTCGGCGTCTCGTGCCTTGGCTCGCGGTTGCTGGCGGGGGAGATCGACCCGGACAAGGCGCGGAGCCTCACCGACCCTTCCGGGACGACCTTCGCCGAGGCGGTCTCCAGCGACCTCGGGCAGGAAGCCCTTGAGGCGTTCCAGATCGGGCGTGACGACGACCTGCTCGGCAGGATCGGGTGCTTTGTGGAACTGCACGTCGAGCAGGGCCGCGCCCTCGACGTGCCCGTCGGGGTCGCGGGGGCGATCTGGCCGCACGGGCGGTGGAAGCTCGAGTTCGCCGGGCGCGGCGACCACGCGGGCTCCACCCGCCTTGAGGACAGGCACGACCCGATGCAGCCGTTCGCGCACGCCGTCATCGCCGCGCGCGAGGCCGCCGAGCGGCACGGCTCGCGCGCGACCGTCGGACGGGTCCTGGCGCTGCCCGGCGGCACCAACGTGATCGCCTCGCACGTGACAGCCTGGCTCGACGCGCGCGGCCCCGGCGACGAGGTCGTGCGCGCGACGGTCGCGGAGATCAGGGAGCGGGTGTCGCTCGCGGCGGCCTTCCACGGCGTCGAGTTCGGCCTGACGCCCGAGTCCTACACCCCGCTCGTCGACTTCGACCCCGACCTCCGCAAGCGCATCCTGAGCGCGCTAGGAGAGGTCCCGGTACTGCCGACGGCAGCCGGGCACGACGCGGGCATCCTCGCCGCCCGGCTGCCGACCGCGATGCTGTTCGTGCGCAACCCGACGGGCGTCTCGCACGCGCCGGAGGAGCACGCCACCGAAGCCGACTGCCTGGCCGGGGTCGCCGCCCTCGCCGCCGTCCTGCGCGACCTGGCGGGCGGCTGATGCGCTGGCACGCCGAACTCGCCTGGACCGGCGACGGGCTCGCCGAGGACGTCCTGATCGAGGCGTCCGGCGGCAGGTTCACCGCGATCCGGCCGGGCACGCCGCGCCCGTCGGACGCGTTCCGGCTGCCCGGCCTCACCCTGCCCGGCTTCGCCAACACCCACTCGCACGCGTTCCACCGGGCGCTGCGCGGCCGCGTCCAGCACAGGCAGGGGACGTTCTGGACCTGGCGCGAGCGGATGTACGCGCTCGCCGCGCGGCTCACGCCCGACGGGTACTTCCGGCTCGCCAGGGGCGTCTACGGGGAGATGGCGCGGGCCGGGATCACCTGTGTGGGGGAGTTCCACTACCTTCACCACAAGCCGGACGGAACGCCCTACGACGAGCCCAACGCGATGGGCGAGGCGCTGCTCGCGGCGGCCGCCGAAGCGGGCATAAGGATCACGCTTCTCGACGCGCTGTACCTGCGCGGCGGCTACGGCAAGGAGTTGGAGGGCGTCCAGCTCAGGTTCGGCGACGGCGACGCGCGCGCGTGGGCGCGCCGGGTGTCGGCGCTGCGCTCGCGGGCGCTGACCAGGCCGCACGCGCGGGTCGGCGCGGCCGTCCACTCGGTGCGCGCGGTGCCGCGCGAGCAGATCCCGACCGTCGCGGCATGGGCGCGCGAGCACGCCGCGCCCCTGCACGTCCACCTGTCGGAGCAGCGCGCGGAGAACGAGGAGTGCCTCGCCGAGCACGGGATCTCGCCCGCGCGGCTGCTCGCCGAGGCGGGCGCGCTCGGGCCCCGGACCGTCGTCGTGCACGCCACGCACGTCACCGCCGCCGACCTCGACCTGCTCGCGGGCACGTCGACCGGCGTGTGCCTGTGCCCGACGACCGAACGCGACCTCGCCGACGGCATCGGCCCGGCCGCCGCGTTCCGCGACGCGGGCTGCGACCTCACCCTGGGCACCGACCAGCACGTCAGCACCGACATGTGCGCCGAGGCCCGCGCCGTCGAATGGGGTGAACGCCTTAAATCCGGCAAGCGCGGCACCTTCACCGCCTTCGAACTGCTCACCGCCGCGACCTCGACCGGCCACGAGGCCCTCGGCTGGCCCGACGCGGGCCGCCTCGAGCCCGGCGCCCGCGCCGACCTCGTCACCATCGCCCTAGACTCCCTCCCCCTAACGGGCACCGACCCCGCCCTGGCCGCCGAATCCGCAGTCTTCACCGCCACCCCCTCCACCATCCACCACGTCGTCGCCTCCGGCCGCACCATCGTCCGCAACTCCCACCACCTCCTCCTCCCCCACCTAGAACCCAACCTCAACACCACAATCCAGGACCTCTGGTCGACCCTCACCCCGCTCAGCCCGTGACCGGGCTCTGGCGAGCCCGGGGGCCTGGCCCTACGGCCCGCTCGCCTGGCGGCTCGCGTACCTACGGGCCAGGCCCGAGGAGCCCGGGCCGGTGCAGCCGGGTGCGTGGGCCTACGACCCGGCCCCGGGGACCCGGGCTGGTGCGGCCGGGTTCGCGTGCCTCCGGGCCGGGCTCCGGGGAGCCCGGGCTGGTGCGGGCGGGTGCGTGGGCCTACGGCTCGGCCCCGGGGACCCGGGCCGGTGCGGCCGGGTTCGCGTGCCTCCGGGCCGGGCTCCGGGGAGCCCGGGCTGGTGCGGGCGGGTGCGTGGGCCTACGGCCCGGCCCCCGGGGACCCGGGCCGGTGCGGCCGGGTTCGCGGGCCGGAGGGCAGGACCTCTGGGGATAACCCAAAGCGGCCGGGTTCGTGGGGAGGTCGGCCGCTTTGGGGTCGTCAGAAGGTGAAGGGTTGGCGGATTACTCCGTTGTCGAAGTTGGACAGGAGGAGGGTGGGGTCGCCCTTGGTGCGGATGTCGGGGAGGCGGGTGAAGAGCTCGCGGAACATGATCTTGAGTTCCATGCGGGCCAGGTTCGCGCCAAGGCAGAGGTGGGCGCCGGGGCCGCCGAAGGCGACGTGCGGGTTGGGGGAGCGGGCGACGTCGAACGCGTCGGGGTCGGGGAAGACCTCGGGGTCGCGGTTGGCCGCCTGGTAGAACAGCACGACCTTGTCGCCCGCCTGGAAGGCGTGCCCGCCGAGCGTGTACGGCTCCTTCAGGGTGCGGCGGAACTGGATGATCGGCGAGACATACCGGACGATCTCCTCGATCGCCGGGCCGATCCGCGCCTCGTAGTCCTCCAGCAGGTAAGCGCGCTGGTCGGGGTTCTCGGTGAACAGCCGCAGCCCGTGCGACAGCGCGTTGCGGGTCGTCTCGTTGCCCGCGACGAGCAGCAGGTCGAAGAACGACCCGAGCTCCCTGACGGTCAGCGCCTCACCGTCGACGTTCGCGTTCACCAGCGCCGACACCAGGTCCCCGCGCGGGTTCCCGCGCCGCTCGCGCCCCATCTTCGCGACGAGCCTGTGCAGGTCCACGATCGCCTTGAGGTTGCCCGCGAGCAGCCGCAGCGTGCGCGGGTGGAACAGCGAGCCGCGCACCCCGGAGTACTCGGTCATCACGTCGATGCGCTTGAGCACATACGGCCGCCGCTCGGGCGCGATGCCCATCATCGCGCAGATGACCTCGATGGGCAGCCGCGCCGCGACCTGCTCGACGAAGTCGTCGGCCCCCTCCCGGATCACATCGTCCACGATCTTGGTCGCGGTCGCCTGGATCTCGTCGGCCAGCCCCGCGAGCATCTTCGGACTGAACGCGCGCGACACGATCCGCCGCAGCCGCCCGTGCCTCGGGTCGTCCATGTTCACCATCGGCCTGCCGAACAGCGCGGCGATCCACGGCGGCGGCTCCGGCGACGTCGCCGCGGGCTCACTGGAGAACACCTTCGTGTTCCGGCTCGCCTCCACCACGTCGGCGTGCCTCACCAGGGCATAGAACCCCTTACCCGACCGAACCAACGGAATCCGCGGCTCGGCATAGTAAACCGGCGCGTTCAACCCCCGCAGCCTGGCGAACTCCGCATACCGCTCCCGGTGCGGCCGCCCCCAGAACTCCGTCCCCACAAGGTCCGGTCCGACGAGGTCCGGTTCTGCCGTCATCGCTTCGTCCACCTGATTTCGTAGGGCTTGAGGTCGAGGTCTTCGCCGTCAACTGAGGCGGTGAGGGAGGCTTCCGAGGTGTTGACGACGAGGAGGTCGGTGCCTGAGGCGAGGGTGCTGACCTTCGGCTCGGACACGTCGACGCGGCGGAGTTCGGTGCCGGGGGGGAACAGGCGGACGAAGTTCTGGAGCATCTCCAGCGGGGGGAGCGCGCGGCCGTCGTTGCCCCACAGGCAGCTCGTGCAGTTGGGGATGCCCTGCGGGCTCCAGTACAGCGCGCCCGCCGCGCCCGACTTGGCGAAGTGGATCATCGCGTCGGCCTGGACGGCCTGGAGCTTCGGCGCGGTCCAGCCGGAGTTCTGCGGCTCGGTGTACCACTCGGCCCACACCGCGGGCAGGTCGGTCTTGCCGCGCAGCCACTCGGTGACCGCGCTGAACTTGGCGTTGTCGCGGAACGGGTCCTCGTGCGCGGTGCGGTCCTCGGGCAGCGACGAGCCGTCCACGACGACGAAGTCCGCGCCCTGCTTGTGCTCGATCCAGTATTCGATCGCGGTGAGCGCGCGCTGGTCGGCCGCGCCCCACGGGCCGGTGAGGTCCTTCGACGCCGCCGAGTGCGCGCCGGAGTAGGAGTTCACCGGGATGTACGGGCCGCCGACCTGGAGGCTCGAGTCGACCTTCTTCAGCGCCGCGTACACCTTGTTGTACAGCTGGGTGTAGCCCTCGAAGTCCCAGCGGTTGGCGTCCTGGTTGAAGAAGCCCTTGAACTCGTTCCAGACGAAGTAGTACTTGACGTCCGGGTAGCGCCTGGCGACGTCGGCGGCCTGCGCGGCGAACGCGTCGAAGAACTTCGGCAGCGGCGAGTCCTCGAGGTGGTTCCAGTCGGTGGAACCCTCGGGGCCGCCCTTCATCCAGTCGGGCGCGCAGCACAGCGTGATCATCGGGACGCCGCCGGTCTCCCGGATGTCCTTCATGCGCCGGTCGAGGGAGCTCCAGTTGTACTGGCCGGGGGTGATCTGCGGGTTGTCCGCGCCGAACCCCATGATGTGCTGCACCTGGAGCATCGGCACGCCGGCGACCGCCGCCTTGGCCGCCGGGGTCGCCTCAAGGCTCGTCTGGGTGTGGGTGAAGCCCCAGTTGGTCCAGTCGCCGGGCAGCCCGGCGTTGATCTGGCCGACCTGGGCGACGTCGACGCCGCCCTGGCCGGGCCGCTCCTCGTCATCGCCGAGGACGAACAGGACGAGCGCGGCGAGTGCCGCGCCGCACACCAGGGCGGCGAGGGCGATCATCCACAGGGGTCGCCGGCGGCCGTGCCGGCCGCGCCGTGGCGCTGTGGCGGTGCGGATCTGCGGCGGCGAAGGGTGGCCGTGCACGGTGCCTCCAGAGTCGGATTGCGCTTTCCCCGTGTATGAACGCCGGACCGCCGCCCTGGTTCACCCGGATTCCTCGCCGGAATGGCTTGCCTGGAAAGTACGGTTCAATTACTCACGGTACCGAGAGTCTTCCCGGAAAGCGATCATCCATACCGGCGCCCGCGCACCCCGCCGGATGTGGCCGGTTTACTCGGCGGCGTCCTCTTTTCCGGCCTTCTTGGCGGCCTGGTCGGCCAGCAGCGCGCGCAGGCCGGGCTCGTCGTCGGAGGCGAGCGTCATCGCCAGCCCCGCCTGGAGTTGGGCGTCGGTGAGGTCCCCGGTGCGGGTCGCGTACCACCTGCCCGCGTCGCTGCGCCAGACCTGCCAGCCCGGATAGGCCGCCTCGATGAGCGCTTTGAGGTCCGCGAAGTCTCCCATCGCCCGGTCCCTTCCCCGATCAATACATTCCGTATACAAAAGTGATACGCGCCCGAAGAACCGTCAACCCGCAGGTAACCGGAACGTTTCCCCGTGGTGAGGCGGTGGCAGTGGGGAGGTGTCACGCGTGCCGCGACCCGCATATCTCAAGATCGCCGACGAACTGCGCGAAGGTATTCGCTCAGGAACCCATCCGCCGGGCACCAGACTGCCCACCCTCGTCGAGCTGGCCGCCCGGCACGGGGTCTCCCAGATCGTGGCCCGCCAGGCCGTCGCGGTGCTGAGCGCCGAGGGCCTTGTGCAGACGCGGCGGGGCGGCGGCACCGTCGTCCGGGCGAGGCCGACGGTCCGCAGGATCGCGATGGACAGGTACCGGGTGGAGACCGAACCCGGCGACGAGCCCGCGACGTCGTTCACGCACGACCAGCGGATCGACTGGTCGCAGTACCGCCTTGAGCGCCGCTACCGCAGGGTCGCCGCCGACCGCGAGCTCGCCGCGCTGTTCGAGCTTCCGGCGGGCACCGCGCTGCTGCGCCGCAGGTTCGTGTTCTTCGCGCGTGACGAGCCGCAGCAGATCTCGGTGAACTACCTGCCGTGGGACCTCGTCGCGGGCACGCCGGTCGCCGACCCGGCGCGCGAGCCGTGGCCCGGCGGGACGCCCGCGCAGCTCGCCTATCTCGGCCATCCGCCGACCCGCGTGGAGGAGGCCGTGCGGTCGCGGATGCCGTCGCGGGACGAGGCAGAGACGCTGCGGATGGGCGCGGGCGTCCCCGTCATCACGGTGACGCGGCGGATGATGGCGGGGGACCGGGTCCTCGAGGTCTGCCGCGACATCGTCATCCCGGCCGACCGCGTCGTCCTGGACTACGCGATCGACCTGTGACGCGCTCAGTCGAGCTGGTCGAGCAGCGTGCGCGGCCCCACGACCTCCGCGCCGCGCGCCTGGACGCGGGCGCGCAGCTCGCGGTCGGCGGTGACCACCACGTACCTGACGGCGTCGTCGCCGCGGACCTCGGCCACGATCGCGTCGTCCCCGCTGCCCGGCGCGGACACCACGGTGACGCCCTCGACCCCGGGAAGGCTCTTCGCCGCCCCCTCCACCACAAGGACGACCTCGGCCTCGACGGGCTCACCCGCCCCGACGGAGACGGGACCGAGCCCGGTAAGCGAGTCGCGCAGCCTGCGCGCGGCCCCGAGACGGTCCCGCCACCATCCGTCCGGACGGGACCCCATGACATTGGCGGCGTCGACGATGAGTACGGTGCGCATCCCCGCAGCGTAAGGGTCGGGGGCGCGACGCGCCGGTGATCACACGGAGCCGTCAGGTGGTTGCGGCCCTTCCGATCGCTTGGTTGGATACCTGCAAACCAGGAGGGACCATGGGCGAAGCACTCAGGCCCGACGATCCACGCCAACTCGGGCGTTTCACCCTGCTCGAGCGGCTGGGCGAGGGCGGGCAGGGCATCGTCTATCTCGGCCGCGCGGACGACTCGCCGGAGCTCGTGGCCGTCAAGGTGCTGAAGGCCGCCGACGCCGAGGCGCGCGGCAGGCTCGAACGCGAGATGAACGCGGCCCTCCAGGTGCGGCTCAGGTACTGCATCGCGCGCGTCATCGGCTTCTCCTTCGAGGGCACCCGCCCGTACATCGTCACCGAGTACGTCGACGGCCCCTCGCTGTTCGACCGCGTCGCCGACCAGGGCCCGCTGCGCGGCGGCGACCTGGAACGCCTCATGGTCTTCACCGCACACGCCCTGGTGACCATCCACGGCTCGGGGATCGTGCACCGCGACCTCAAGCCCGCCAACGTGCTGCTCGGCCGTGACGGCCCGCGCGTCGTTGACTTCGGCATCGCCCGTCACGTCGACCACCACACCCGGCCGCAGCTGATGGGCACCCCGTCGTACCTCGCCCCCGAGCTGCTGCGCGAGGAGCAGGCGTCGCGCGCGTCGGACATCTGGGCGTGGGCGTGCACGATGGCGTTCGCCGCCACCGGCCACCCGCCCTTCGGCCCGTTCGACGGCGACGGCTCCAACGTCGCGGCGATCCTCGGCAGGATCATGCACGCCGAGCCGCGCCTCGGCGACGGTCTCGAGGAGTTCGCCCCGCTCGTCATGGCGTGTCTCGACAAGAACCCGCTGAACCGGCCGACCGCGCGCCAGCTGCGCGACAGGCTCGAGTCGGCGCTCGAAGCCGACCTTCCGCACGGCGAGTCGTCGGGTCCGCTGCCGTTCGCGCCGCCGTCGACGCCTCCGGCCTTCACGCCCGGGTCGTCGTGGGCTGTCCCGTCCGTCGACGGCGGTCCGTTCGCGCGGCCGACCCCGGCGACGTTCCCGCCGATCCCCGTCGGGGTGGCGACGCCGCAGCCGTTCGCGCCGCCGCCGCCCGCGCAAGGCGGCTCGCGCAAGGCGGTCAAGGTCGTGCTCGGCGCGCTGCTCGCGGTCGCCGTCGCGGTGGCCGTCTACTTCGGGGTCTTCGCGCCGGGCTCCCCGGGCGACCCCACCGGACCTGGCGGTGGCGGCGACGCCGTCGTCCCGGCCGCGCTCGCGGGCACCTGGACGGGCGGGCTGACGGTCTCGGGCGGGACGTACTACCGGGTCAAGATCACGCTCTTCGCCGGGCAGCCGTCGGGCCAGTCCGAGCTGGAGAACGGCGACCTGTGCTCGGGCACGCTCACCGTCCGCGAGGCCGCCGCCGACTCCGTCGAACTCGACCTCGTGCACACCGCGGGCAGCTGCCCGAGCGGCGTCCTCACCATGGCCGTCTCCGGCGACGGGTCCGCCGCGCTCGCCTTCACCGGCGGCGGCGAGTCTGGCGAGGGCGCCGTCCAGTCCGGTCAGTGAACCCGGTGACCGGTCAGGTATAAGCGGCGGGTTACCCTCGCCCTTGTGTCAAGTGAACTGGAACTGTGGAAGACCCTGTCGGGCGCGGAGCTGCTGTGCGCCATGGCCGACGGGCGGATCAGCGACGGGCTCGGCCACGTCGCGCACTACGTGGGGCAGACCGTGGTCGAGGCCGAGCCGGGCAAGGTCGTGCTCGGCTGGACCCCCACCGAGAAACTGTGCAATCCGGGCGGAACCGCGCACGGCGGCTTCATCGCCCTCGTCCTGGACAACGCGGTAGGTCTCGCCGCCGCGAGCCTCGGCGAGCGCTTCGTCCCGCAACTCACGCTGAACCTCAACATCGACTACCTGCGGGTCGTCAACAAGGGCGTGCCCTACCTCGTCACCGGGACGGTCACCCACCACGGCCGCCGCAGGACGGTGTGCGCGGGCGCGATCACCGACCCCGACGGCGTCCTCGTCGCGTCCGCGACGGCGAGCACCACCCCGAACAAGGCGTTCGAGCGCGGTCTGGGGAGCCTGAACGGCGCGTAGGGTTTGAGCTATGGCGTTCAAAGGACTCGACTCGCTCACGGCACTCGGCCCGGTCAGGGAGCTGCGCGACCGCCGCACCGGTCCGCTGATCCTGGAACTCGACCTGTCCGAGGGGCTTGTCGAGGGGTCGCCGCCCGATCCCGTCACCGCGCTCATGTCGATGCGCCGCACCCACCTGCGCGACGTCCTCGATGGCCTGCGCAAGGCGCGCACCGACCCGCGCGTGAAGGCGCTCGTCGCGCGGATCAACGGCCCGGTCGGCATCGCGCTCGCGCAGGAGCTGCGCGACGCCGTCGCCGAGCTGCGCGCGGCGGGCAAGCTCACCGTCGCGTGGACGGAGACCTTCGGCGAGTCCGGCGAGGGCACGCCCGCGTACTACCTGGCTTCGGCTTTTGAGCGGGTGTGCCTTCAGCCGTCCGGGGATGTCGGGATCACCGGGTTCGCCCTGTCTGAGCCGTTCGTCAAGGACGCTCTAGACAAAGCGGGCATCGCTTTCCGGTTCGGGCGGCGCGCGGAGTACAAGACCGCGCCGAACATGTTCCTTGAGACCCGGTACACCAGCGAGCACGCCGAGGCGTCCGAGCGGCTCGTGGCGTCGGTCGGCGAGCAGTTCGTGGACGGCGTCGCCGCCTCGCGCGGCATCGCGGCCGAGGACGTCAGGGAGTTGGTGGACCGGGCGCCGCTGCTGGCGTCCGAGGCGCTTGAGGCCGGGCTCGTCGACGAGCTCTGCTACCGCGACGAGGTTTACGCGCGCGTCCGCGAGGCGGCCGGGCCGGACGCGCGGCTGCAGTACGTCTCGCGCTACAACCGGGCGAGCCTCACCGACCGGGTGCCGCGCAAGCCCGCCGACGGGATCGCGCTCATCCAGGCCCAGGGCATGATCAGGCTCGGCCGCTCCGGCCGCGGCCCGGTGCCGGGGCAGGGCGGCGCGGTCGGCTCCGACACCCTCGCCGCGGCGCTGCGCGCGGCCGTGCGCGATCCGAAGACCAAGGCGATCGTGCTGCGCGTCAACAGCCCAGGGGGCTCCTATGTGGCCTCCGACGTCATCTGGCGTGAGGTGATCCTGGCCCGGCGCGCGGGCAAGCCGGTGCTGGTCTCCATGGGCAACGTGGCGGCCTCAGGCGGGTACTTCATCGCGATGGCCGCCGACAAGATCGTCGCGCAGCCCGGCACGTTCACCGGCTCGATCGGCGTCTACACCGGCAAGCCCGTCGTCACCGGCCTGCTCGACAGGCTCGGCGTCGGGTTCGGCTCCGCGTCCTTCGGCGACCACGCCGGGATGCACAGCACCGTCCGGGACTTCACCGAGGGCGAGTGGGCGCGGATCAACACCTCACTCGACCGCATCTACGCCGACTTCACCTCAAAGGCCGCGCAGGGCCGTGGTCTGGAGCTCGACAAGATCGAGGACCTCGCGCGCGGCCGCGTCTGGACGGGCGCGGACGCCGCCGAGCGCGGCCTGGTCGATGAACTCGGCGGCCTCGACCGCACCCTCGACCTTGCCCGCCGCGCGGCGAAGCTGCCCGCCGACGCCCCCGTCAGGTCCTTCCCGCATGTCTCCCCGCTCGACAGGTTCCGCCCCCCGGAGTCCAGCGACGACCGCACCGCCGCGAACACGAGATTCGAAGCCTGGGGCTCCCTGGCCGGAGCCGCCGCCCGCCTCGGCTTCCCGACCGCCGGTCCCCTCGTCATGCCCGGCTACGGAGACCTCCGCTGGTGATCGGCCCCCAGGACTTCACCGCGGCCCTCGCCTCCTTCGCCACGGGCGTCACCATCGTGACGGTCCGCGAGGGCCGCGACGACATAGGCACCACGGTCACGTCCTTCGCCTCGGTCTCCCTTGACCCGCCCATGCTCCTGATCGGCGTGGCGGCGACGTCCTACCTCTGCGAAGTCCTCCACCGCACCCCCTCCTGGGCCGTCACGATCCTCAGCACCTCCCAACGCGCCCTCGCGGGCCGCTTCGCCGCCGAAGGCCGCCCCTCCGCCCGCCTCCTCCTGGGCGGCCACCCCCACCACCGAGGCCGCCGCTCCAACGCCCTCATAATCGAAGGCGGCGTGGCCGCCCTCGAATGCGAAACCCGCATCCGCATCCCCGCCGGCGACCACGTCCTCTTCGTAGCCGAACTCCTCACCGTCGACTACCTCACCCGCCAACCCCCCCTAACCCGCACCCACCACCGCTACAACTAACCCCCCCCGAACTCAGCGACACGCGACGACCCCCACAAGACCCCCGCCACCCGCCGCGCGGGGGTGTGAGGGGTGGGGTTAGCGGAGGCGCATGCCGGCGCTCCAGACGGCGACGGTGAGGGGGACGCCGGGGCGGTAGGGGAGGTGGAGGGCGGAGGGGGCGTCGAGGATTTGGAGGTCGGCTCGCGCGCCGGGGGTGAGTTTGCCTATGTCGTCGCGGCGGAGGGCTTGGGCGCCGCCCAAGGTCGCGGCTTGTACGGCTTCCAGGGGGGTCATGTGCATTTCGCGGACGGCAAGGGCGATGCAGAAGGGCATTGAGGAGCTGTAGCAGGAGCCCGGGTTGCAGTCTGTGGCCAAGGCGACGGCGACGCCCGCGTCGAGGAGGGTTCTGGCGTCGGGGTAGGGCTGGCGGGTGGAGAACTCGACTGCGGGGAGCAGGGTCGCGACGGTGCGGGAGGAGGCCAGGGCGTCCACGTCGGCGGGGGTGAGGAAGGTGCAGTGGTCGGCGGAGCCCGCGTCGAACTCCACCGCGATCTGGACGCCGGGGCCCGGGCCCAGTTGGTTCGCGTGCAGGCGGGGGCGTAGGCCCGCCGCCACGCCCGCGCGCAGGATCTCCCGGGTCTGGTCGGCGTCGAACGCGCCGCGTTCGCAGAAGACGTCGATCCAGTCGGCGTAGGGGGCGCAGGCTTCCAGCATCTCGCCGCAGACCAGCGCCACATACGCGTCGGTGTCCATGCCCTCGGGGACGACGTGCGCGCCGAGGAACGTCACCTCGTCGGCCATCTCCCCGGCGATCCGCAGCGAGCGGACCTCGTCCCGGACGGTGAGCCCGTACCCGGACTTGCACTCGACGGTCGTCGTGCCCTGCCGCGCCATCTCCGCGACGAGCCTTGCCACATTCGCGCGCAGCGTGTCGTCGTCGGCCTCACGGGTCGCCTCGACCGTCGTGCGAATGCCCCCCGCCTCGTACGGGCGGCCGGTCATCCGCGCGGCGAACTCCTCGGCCCGGTCCCCGGCGAACACCAGGTGCGCGTGGGAGTCCACGAAGCCCGGCAGCGCGGCCCTGCCCCCGGCGTCGAAGCGCTCGTCGGCTTCGGGCGCGCGGCGGGCGTCGCCCACCCACGCGACGCGGCCGCCGTCCATGACGACGGCCGCGTTCCGCAGGATCTCCGGCTCTCCGTGCCGCCCCGCGTTGGTGAGGAGTTCCCCGATGCCGGTGATGACCGTGCTCACACGGTCAAGGGTCCCACCCCCGCGGCGCGGCGCGGCGGACGGGGTCAGGCCGCGAGTAGCGCGTCGAGCTTGGTGAAGGAGCTCTCCCAGCCGGCGCTCGCGTCGTCGAGGATGTCCTCGTTGTGCGGGCTCTGGATGATGACGAGCCGGGTCTTGCCGTCGCCCTCGTCATGGAACTCGATCCGCGACTCGAACCTGACGATCCCCTCGAACCCGGGCATGCCCTCGACGTCCTCATAACCGACGATCAGCTCGTTCTCGATGACCTCGCGGTACGTGGCGTTGACGGGCGAGGTGAACGACGGGTCGTCGTCCTTGACCATGGTGAACCGCTCGTGGCCGCCGGTGCGCACGTCGAGGTCGACGGACTCGCGCGGCACGTGGAACCCGACCGGGCCGAACCACTGGGCGAGCTGGTCGGGGTCGGTGAAGGCCCGGTAGACCAGGTCGCGGGGGGCGTCGAACACGCGGTTGATGACGAGCTCGCTCATGACGGGTTCCTCTTCTCTGTCTCCGGCGGCTGCGCGGCCGTCGGCGCGTTCCGCTGCGGGTCGTTGTCCTGCCGCGCGGCCTGTATCCGGCGCAGGTGGGCGTCGAGCCTGTCGAGGTTGACGTCCCAGTACCGGCGGTAGTGCTCCATCCAGCCCTGGACCTCGCGCAACGGCGCGGGGTTCAGGCTGCTCGACCGCCACTGGGCGCTGCGGCTTCGGGTGATGAGTCCGGCCCCCTCCAGCACCTTCAGGTGCCGGGAGATCGCCGGAAGGCTGATGGCGAAGGGCTCGGCGAGCTCCGACACCGTGGCGTCGCCCTCGGCGAGCCTGGCGAGTATCGCCCTGCGGGTGGGGTCGGCGAGCGCGGCGAAGATCATGCTCAGCCGGTCCGTCGCCATGCCACACCCCTTCCCGCCTCGGTATTTAGCCACTCAGTTAATTAACTGATGTGTTAAACATAGGCCGCGCGACACCCCGACGTCAACCCCCCGGAAAACGCCGAAGGCGCCCTCGGAGCACGAGGACGCCTTCGGCAGGCGGGGGAGGCCCGGGTACAGGCGGGCCGGAGAGGATTAGTTCTTCTTTGCCTTCTTCTTCGGCTTGAAGTTCATGGTCAGGGTCTCGGTGAAGGTGTCCCACTTGCGGACGTCCTTGATCACCAGCTTCTTGCCGGGCGTGCAGGTGAACTTGGCCTTCTTCACCACGGGGGTGTCGAAGTGGCCGATCTTGGCGTGGTCGGCGACCTTCCAGGTGCCCCACGACACGGCGGTGGGCTTGGTGTTGGCCCCCGTCCCGGTCGCCGGGCCGCGCGCCTTCTTGTTGCGGCTGGTGATGACGCCCTTCTTGTCCCCGGTGATCTTCGCCGGGAGGTACAGGACGCCGGTCAGCTTCTCCCAGCCCGTCGTGTAGACGCCCTCGACGTTGGTGCCCTTGAACGTCTCACGCTTGGAGCCGGTGAAGTTGTAGGTCAGCCCGCTCACCGGGTCGAGCTTCAGCTTGATCCCGGCCATCCCCTTGTAGGTGACGTTCTGGGTCTTGCCGGTCTGCGCGGACTTACCGGTGATCTTCGCGGTAAGGCCCGTGCTGACCCACTGGCCGGTGTAGCACTTCTTCTTCGGCGCGGCCGCGGCGGGCGCGGCGGTCAGCGCGAGCGCGCCGCTCGCGGCGACCGCCGCGGCGAGCCCCACCCGCAGGGCTTTGGCGCTTCGTCTCTTCTGGTGCGAACTTGAGAATCCGGACAACACTGCTCCCGTCGATGACGGCGGGTCTCTCCCACCTCAGCGGTTGGAGTATCACAGGGCCGGGTCAGGTTCGCCTCACTCGTCGAAAATCCAGTCTTCGTCCTCATGCCGCGCGACGGGCTCGGCGGCCTCCGCCCCCGCCGCCGGACGACGCCACCACGCCGCCGCCGCAAGAAGCAGGCAGATCGCCCCCACCGCGACGAGTCCGCCGGTGGGCGACCAGGCCCGCACGATCAGCATCGTCTGCGGAACCAGGATCAGCAGGCACAGCGCAGCCGCGACGCCGACCATCGCCCTGCCGAGCGGGTCGAGCCCGCGCAGCAGCCAGGCGAAGCACGCCGACGGAACGGCGATCATCACAAGAATCAGCAGTGCCGTCACACGCCCCGTCCGATCCGATCGAGGTTCTTCATGATGAAGGCGGCCGGGACGCCGACGGTCACCGCGAGCGCGAGCAGCGCGCGCGGGTCGAGCGGCCGGGCGACCATGGTCCGCCAGATCCACTTGAGCGCCGACGACCGCCGCGCGCTGACCGCCTCGGCGAACGCGACCTTGCCCGCCCAGTGCGCGTAGCCGCCGCACGGGAACTCGTGCTTGGCGAGCATCCACTGGGCGGCCTCGGAGATGAGCGGCGCGTTGTTCAGCACGGAGAAGTACGAGCCCTCGTGCCAGCGCAGCCCGAGCCCGACGAACGGGATCTGCCGGATCGGCGCGCGCCCGGCCGCCCGCAGGACGAACTCATAATCCTCCCCGTAACTCCCGGGGATCTCCTCGTCGAACAGCAGCCCCGACGAGCGCCGCAGCAGCAGCGCCGACGGGTGCAGGTTCGGGTTGTGCCCGCCCAGCAGGTCCTCGCGGGTGACGCGCGGCCGGGGGATGCCGCGGTCGGTGTCCTCGATGGTCCTGCCGAACAGCCGGAGCCCGCAGCAGACCACCTCGGTCTCCGGCTCGGACGTCAGCACCGCGACCTGCGCGGTGACCTTGCCCGGCAGAAAGAGGTCGGTGTCGTCGCAGAACCCGACGTACTCGGTCCCGGCCGCCAGCAGGCCGCTGTTGCGCGCCCCGGCCGCCCCCGGCGTCCGCGTGTTGACGATCACCTCGACCGGCCGCAGCGGGTCGTCGGAGGCGAGGGAGAGGTCGGGTTCGCTCTGGTCGTAGACGACGATCGTCTTGAGCACGCCCGGATAGTCCTGCTCGCGCACCGACTCCAGGGTCTCGCGCAGCAGCAGCGGGCGGTTGAGGGTGGGGACGACGACCCCCACCGAGGGCGGGGCCGTCAGGGAAGGGTCGGTCGCGGAGGGGGGCGTCATCGCATTCCTTTGAGGGTCAGGAACCGCTCGACGACGATCGCGACGAACCCGACGAACAGCGGGAACGCCACGACCGTGTAGGGACGCAGCCGCGTCCACTGGTCGGGGGCCAGGCGGATGCGGCGCAGCTCACGGGCGGTGAGCACGCCGATGAGGACGGGCAGGTAGATGAGCCCGGCGGGGGTCCAGTTGCTGATCCCGACGATGAGCCCGGTCGGGGTCGGCCGCTTGGTGGGCTCGCCCTTCTGCTCGGTGAGCTTGTAGACCGAGGCGTCGCCGTCGGCGTAGACCTCGGTGAACTTGCCGGAAGCCTTCACCTCCTGGATCAGCCTGCTGTTCCAGTCGGGCGCGAGGCCGAAGTTGAGCACCTGGTAGGTGTCGTTCATGCGCGAGGTGTACAGGTAGCTGCCCGGTTCCTCCTGCATCGCCGCGATGACCTCGTCGACGCTCGGACGGCGTTCGCGCGCCTCCTTGGGCGTCGGCGCGACGGGCGGCGTCTTCAGCAGGTTCGACCGGTAGGGCTCCTGCGCGAAGTGGGTCGCGGTGTAGCTGAAGGACTCGAAGTTCCGGTACCCCCACGGCCCCTGCGGGGTCGCGCTGGCCGCCGCCGGTTCGGTGACGACCTCGCCCGACACCCACACCAGCGTGATCGGCTTGCCCTTGGCGTCATCCAGCATGGACGACAGCGCGCGCAGCTCGCCGGGACGCACCTGCTCGAACGCCTCGTTGCCGTACCTGACGACCATGAACCCGCCCATGAGCAGCACCGCGAACGTGCTCGCCAGGACCGTCGGCCCCCAGCGCCGCAGCCGCTGCCTGCGCGGCCCGGACCGCACGACGGGCACCGGCTTGGGGTCGGGGTAGAACGCGTAGGCCGCGAGGAACACCGCGCCCGGCAGCATGAACATGTAGGTGCGCAGCGCGATCTCGCCGCCGTAGGACTGGAGGCCGAACGAGCTGATCGGGACGATCAGGAGGATCAGCGCGACCCTGTCGTCGATACCGCGGAACCTGCGCCGCAGCAGCCCGATGACGGTCAGCGCCATCACGACGAGCACGATGACGATCCGCAGCCGCTGGATCTTGCCGAGGTCGGGGTCGCCGAAGCCGATGCGCCCTGACGTGCTCTCCAGCAGGGTCTTCAACGGGTTGCCGCCGCCCGCGAACAGCGTGCCGCCCGGGTCGTAACGCCAATACCCGTAGGCCATGAAGGAGATCCACGCCAGGTAGATCACGCCGCCGATGATCGGCAGCCCGCGCAGCTCGTTGCGGCCGACCAGCGCGAGCGCGGCCGAGGAGGCGATGAGCAGGTACGGGGTGAGCTGGTGCGCGGCGGTGCCGACGAGCAGCAGCACCACGAGCAGGACGACGAGGAACCGCCGCTCCCACAGCCCCACCTCGCGGACGGGCTCCTCACCCGGCGTCTTCGGCCCGAAGATGAACGAGTACAGCTTGCCCGGCTCGTCGCCCTTGCCGCGTTTGCCGCCGATCCGGGTGCGCAGCACCGCCGGACGGAACCAGGTCAGCAGGATCGCCAGGAAGAACAGGTAGACCAGGTACCCGAACGCCTGCGGCGCGAGGTAGTCCTGGCCGACCCAGTTGGCGACCGGGAACAGCCACACGGCGAACCACTTGGCACGCCAGTTGGCCTTCATCACCCGGACGATCATCGCCAGCGGCAGCAGGTACAGCAGCTGGATCAGCACCGGCGACCACTTGAGCACCGGGTCGAGGTCCCGCACCCCGACGGCCTCGGCCACGAACCCGACAAAGGCGAAGAACGCGGGCCAGGAGAACCGCGCGTCGAGGTTGGTGCCGATGCTCCCGGTACGGGTGATGAACTCGATGAACCCCGCGTGCTGCCAGACCGTCGGGAACCTCGCCATCGGCTCCATGATCTGGGCGAGCGTGTGCAGCGCCACGACCGCGACGATGATCTGGACGCCGAGCAGCAGCTTCGCCGGACGGCGCAGCGCCAGCGTCGCGACGAACGTCAGGGTGAGGACGCCCGCGCCGAGCAGGGTCGGCAGCGGGAGCACGCTGATCAGGCCGAGGCCCGTCGCGTCGCGCGGGGTGACGCCGCGCAGCGGCACCCAGTACAGCACCGCGCCGAGCCCGACGAACAGGCTGAGGACGACGACGGGAAGCCGCTCGAGCGGGTCGGCGGGCAGAAGTTCAGGCTCGGCTGCCGAGCGGGTCGTCACGCTCACTTTCCACCTTCCGGGGTGGCCTGCCGGGCGTCGGCGGGCGCCGGGGGAGTGACGGGGTCCGGCGACGAGCCCTGCGCGGGCGGCACGGGCGGCTCCGGCGGAGCCCCGGTGCGCGCGGCGCGGCGCAGCTTCGGCAGCACCACGAGCGCGACCGCGCTCTGCACGAGCAGCACCGACCAGCCGACCGCGGCGAGGTGGTCGTCGTGGACGAAGACGCCGACGCCGATGACGACGCCGACGAACCGGAGCACCTGGATGAGCGCGACGAGCCTGGTGCGCGAGCGCACCCGCAGCACGCCCACGTAAAGCTCGATCAACGCCTTGGGCAGGGTGGACAGCGCGAGCAGCACGAGCACGAGCCCGGCCTCGTCGTTGAAGTGCGCGCCGAACAGGAACGGAAGGCTGAGCAGGTACGGCCCGGCCAGCGCCACCAGCAGCGACACCGGGACCAGCAGCATGAGGGTGCGGCGCAGCGCGTCGCGGGTGGTGCGGGCGAGGTCGTCGGCGGCGTGCGAGCCCTCGACGGTCAGCGACATCGCCATGTTCAGCGCGAGCAGGTCGAGCATCAGCCCGAAGATCCACGCCATCGCGAAGTAGCCGTTGGCGGTCTCGCTGACCTTCGCCGCGACGAGCAGCGGGATGAAGTTGATCGCCGAGTGCGAGGCGACGGTGCCGATGAAGTCGCCCTGCAGGTAGCGGCCGATCTCGCGCGGCGTCGGCGTGTGGTGGCGGTCCTTGGTCAGTTCCTCGTGCTCAGGAAGCAGCCGACGGAACACGAACCAGTCCATCGGCAGGACGAGGAAGATCACCGGGATCATCGTGGCGAGCAGGATGCCGTCGGACGGCGCGAACGTCCACGCGAGCCCGGCGAGGAACACGAACTTGACGAGCCCGTACGCGGTGTTCTTCACCGGCACCCACCCGGCGTGCCGCAACCCCGTCAGGGCGGCGTCCTGCTGGGTGAAGACGTTCCACGCGGCGATGAACACCACGAACGGGATCGCGTGCGACAGATCGGTCAGCTGGTTGTAGTTCGGGCTGTCCCACCACGCCAGCGACAGCACGAAGCCGATGCCGAGCACGACCGCGAGCACCGAGCCGAACAGATACGTGGCGAGGATGAGCCGTCCGCTGGAGCGGCCCGCCTGCGGGATGAACCGCATCAGCACGTAGTTCAGCGTCGTCATGCCGCCGATGCACATGACCGCCTGGATGACCGCGGCGTTCCTGCCGAAGTCGGCGGGCCCGTAGAAGTGGCCCGCCGCGATCCAGAAGCCGAGGCCGAGCACCCCGGTGAGCCCGCCGTTCAGCATCAGCGCGTACGCGTTGCGGAACAGCGGATTGTCCAGCTCCCCGCGCAGCCGCGCGAGGCGCGAGGCGAGCGGCCGCTCGGGCCCGAGGAGCCCCGCGACGTCCTCGCCGTCACCGGGCGCCGGAGCGCCGGTCTCGACGGCCTTGCGGTCAGCCATGGTGCATCGTCTTCCGGTAGAGGTACCTGGAGCGGCGTACGAGCGCGTACCCCTTCGTCAGTGCCTTCTCCCGGAAGAACCCATGCCTCCCTTCGGCGATCTTCCCGAAAAGATCAAGGGAGGTGGACCGCTGCACCGTCAGCCTGGGGATCGCGTAGCCAGAGCGGTCATACGCGACATCGTTGGCGACCACATACGCCGAGGCGTATCCGGCGCGCGCTACGGCCCGCCGTACGCGGGCGCTGGAGTAGCCGTAGGGATAGGCCATCGTCGCGACCGGCTGCTGGAGCCGGTCTTCGAGCAGGAGGCGGCTGCGCGTCAGCTCGTCGTGCAGCGCCCCGTCGGGGAGCTGGTCGAGCTGCGGATGGCTGTGGCTGTGCGCGCCGACCTCGATCCCGTGCCCGACGACCTCCTTGACGTGCGCCCACGAGAGCATCGCGTCGAGCGGACGGCCCGCCGCGTCCGGGCCCGCGTCATCGAGCCAGCCCGTGGTGACGAACACCGTCGCGGGGAAGCCGAAGGACTCAAGGACGGGAAGGGCCTCGGAGTGGAAGTCGGCGTAGCCGTCGTCGAAGGTGATGCAGATCGGGTTGGGCGCGTCGGCGTAGGGGCCGCTGCCCGGGGCCGCGTGCAGCCCGGCGAGCCGCGACAGCGGGACCGGGGTGAAGCCCCGGTCCCGCAGCAGCGCGAGCTGGTCGGCGAACATCCCCGGGTCGACGGACAGGCCCGCGGTCTCGGGCGGCGGGTCGGCGCGCACCGAGTGGTACATGAGGATCGGGACGCCGGACACCTCAACCCCCCTTGCGGACGGCGCGCCTGCCGACCAGGTACCCGGTGGCGGTGAACGCCAGGCCGGCGGTGATGGCCCCCGCCCTGCCGAGCCCCGCGACGTCCCCGCGCGCCGCCTCGCCGACGCCGCGCAGCGCCCCCGTGGGCAGCGTCTTGAACGCGTGCGCGCGCTCGTTGGACAGGCCGTCCTGGCTGCCGACCATGGACGCCACAAGAGCCTTGGACAGACCCTCGGCGTAACAGCGCGACCGGTAGTAGGCGAAGCGCGTGCGCTCGGCCGGGACCCGGTGCCAGATGACGGCGGCGGGCTCGAAGAGCTGGACCGCGTCCGGCCTGCGCTGGCCGAGCCGGATGCAGAACTCCGTCTCCTCGCAGCCGAGCGGCCGGTCGATCGCGTGGGTGCGGCCGATGTCGCTGGAGAACCCGCCAGCGACCTCGAACGCCGCCCTGCGGAACGAGGCGTTGCCGCCCAGGACGTTGCGGACCGGACCGGGCAGCATGCCCCGGTATGTTCCGCCTACCGTCCATTCGAACTCATCGGGGAACCATCGCGGCCTTCGGCCCGTTTCGACGGTGAAGGCTTCTGCGGAGTCGGGGTGAAGATGGGGGTCTCCGGTCTGGATCCGCAGAAGCCTTCCCTTCTCCAACTGGGTCCGCAGCTCCGCCGACGACGGCGAGCCCGGCCACAGCGACAGCGTCCGGCCGCCGACGCCCAGCACCCGGGGGTCGGCGGCATACGCCGCCGCGAACGCCTCGAGCCAGCCGGGCGCGGCGACGGCGTCGTCGTCGAGGAACGCCACGACGTCGCCCTCGGCAAGCGCGACCCCGGTGTTCTTGCCGCCGGAAAGGCCGCGCGCCTCGGCGTTCTCCACCACGCGCACGTCCGGCAGGGTCTCGCTCAGCCGCCGGTACAGCTCGGTGTTGTGGTCGACCGACAGGATGATCTCGTGCGCCGGATGCCGCTGCCTGCGCACCGACTCGACCGCCGCCAGGACGTCCTCCCAGCGCCGGTCGGTGAAGGCGCAGATGACCACTGAGATCTTCGTGGGGATGCTCGTGGGGATGCTCGTCACGCGGATCGCCCCCGCAGCTTGGCGTAGCCCTTCAGTACCCGGTCGGCCTGCCGGTAGAACGCCGGATTGTCCAGCGCCTTGTCGCGCAGCCGGTTGAGCGGCACGTGCCTGACCCAGTGCAGGGCGGCCCCCGCCGAGGGACGGGCCACCCGGCCCTCGGCGATGGGGATCTCACGGCTCTTCAGCCACTCCTTGAACTCCTTGCCGCCGCGGCCCATCCAGATCTCGTCAAGACCTGACGCGGACGCGCCCTCGGCGAGCCGCAGATGGCCGATCATCCCCGGCGAGTAGCGCGCGAACGCGGTGTCATAGGCGGGGAACCACCCGGCCATCGACGCCCCGTCCCGCAGGCCGAAGTGCAGCGAGACCGGACGGCCCCCGGCGCGCAGCACGCTCAGCGCGCCGAAGCCCGTCTCGTGGAAGTGCCGCAGCAGCGCGACGATCCACGGCCTGGTGAACCTGTCGGTGCGGCCCGTCCGCTGGTACTGCGCGGACTTCCACCGCATGAGCAGGCGCAGGTCCTCGGGGTCGGTGGAGGCGAACTCGTAAGACACCTCGCCGACCTCGCGGCCGAGCTTGCGCTCCTTGTACCGGATCGTCTTGTGCGTCTTGGGCGCCATCGCCCTGGCCTCGGCCTCCCACGCGGGGAAGCCGCCGGCCAGGTCGATGATCGGCTCCACCCGCACCACCTTGTGGTACGGCGCGAACATGCGCTGCGCCGCGATCAGGTGGTCGAAGTCCCACACCCCGAGCCCGCAGGCGCGCAGCAGCTCGCCCGCGGGCAGGTCGAGGGCGGGGTCGGCCACGATGCCCTGCAGGTCGGTGAGCCCGAACCCGACGGGATGGCCGACGCCGCCCCCGCGGCGCTCGAACGGGAAGAAGGCGGCGACCCCCGCGCCGTCTTCCACGACGCCCACCCGCACGTCGTCGCGGAACCGCGCGACGCCCAGCGTGAACTCCGGCGCGAGGAACGGGTTGGCCAGCGCCGGGTCCTTGGCGCGCAGCTCACGCCACCGCCCGAGCTCGGCCTCGCCCAGCTCCGACGGCCGGACGACGTGCGTCCTCATTTGGCCCTCGCCGCCGCCAGACTGCCGACGGAGACCGGCTCAAAGGTGGGACTCAGGTGGGAATTGTCGAGTTTGCCGGCGAACCGGAGCCGGATCATCGTCTTCAGCACCCGCCAACCATCCCGGAAGGTGTTGAGGTTCGACTCGCCGAATCGCCGATGAGACTCATGACTTGCCACCTCGGCCACCTTGAGCCCGGCCCGGACCGCGTTCACGCAGATCTCGGTCTCGATCTCGAAGCCGGTCGACTGGAGTTGCAGCTTCTCGACCACGTTCCGGCGCATCGCGACGTACCCGTAGCACAGGTCCGTCCACTTCTGGCCGTAGAGCAGGTTCGCGAAGCGGGTGAGCCAGAGGTTGCCCTTGTCGCGCAGCCAGGTGAGGTCGTCGGAGCCGCCGCCGCAGTTGTAGCGGGACCCCTTCACGAACTCGAAGCCGCGGCAGAGCAGGGACAGGAAGCTGTCGAACTCGGCGGGGTCCATCGACCCGTCCGCGTCGAGCATGATGATGACCTCGCTCGTGGCGGCGGCCATCCCGGTGCGCATCGCGGTGCCCTTCCCCGTCGGGGGCTCCACGATGATGACGGCGTCGGGCCGCAGCAGCCGGGTGATCTCCACGGTGCCGTCGGTCGACTCTCCGTCGACGATGACGACCTCGTCCACCGCGGTGAGCCGCGGCAGGAGCCATCGGAGGTTGTCGGCTTCGTTAAGGGTCGGGATCACGGCCGTGACCGTGGGCCATTGGGTCCGCCGCCTGGACAGGTCCAGCCGGTTGCGTCGGGCGGTCTGCGACAGCATCGCCGGCCCGAGGGAGTGCTGGGTGTTCATGAGGGCCCCCGTGCGGAGTGGGTATCTGCTGTGTTTGATGTAGGCCACCCTCATGATGTTCAGATGTACGCGGAAGGCCATCCCTTAGGTGACGCTGGCCATCCTACGACCAGCGGTTAGATGCGGACAGTCAGGGGTCCACTACAACGGGTTGGTAGCCTCAGGCGTTATGGAAATGGGCGGTTAATGGTGGTATGCCAGGCACATTTCGGGACCGAATTACGGCTGGAACCATCGCCGAAAAGGTCCCCGACCCTTCCCGGAGAAAGTTTCGGGACGATCAATCCCCCAGGAACCACCACGAGACGCCGTCGCCAGATTTTTGTGCGAATCTCGCGGGTGTACCGAGCGCCCGACCTGAGCATGAACTCCTGGAACGCGTGCGCTTCAGCCTGCCCTTTTGCCGGTGCGGGCCCGGGCGGGAGTCAGTCGCCGAGGGCCCGGTAGACCGGGGCCAGGACGTCGGTGAGGTGGCGGCGGCGGACCCGGACGTCCGGCGGATCGAGCAGGGTCAGCAGCAGGTCCGGGGGAGCGGGCGGGGTCGGCGTGCGTTCGCGCAGCGCGGCAAGGCCCGACGGCGGCGTCCAGAAGCCCTCGGCGCGCAGCGGGGGGCCCTCCGGTTCGGCCGCGTCATCTGTTCGGGGACGGCGGCGCAGCGCCGTCTTCAGCTCGTCGGCGGTTCTGCCGTTCCAGGCGGGGATGAGGAACGGGTCGTCGTCGAACGCCTCGGCGAGCATCGCCAGCGCGGCGAGGGCGTGGTCGCAGCTGCCGCCCCAGTCCGGACAGTCGCACATGACGTGCAGGTCCTCGGGGGACTCGGGGAACAGCGGGACGCCGCAGTCGGCGAAGACCCGCTCGACCTCGCGCGGCAGCTCGCCGCCCAGAATCCTCGCCCGCACGACCGCGCGACGGGCCAGCTCGCCCTCGATCTCGTCCCAGCCCTCGATCTCCGGCAGCCCGAGCGTCACCTGGTAGGGCTCCTCGCGCGCGCCCTGGACGAGGCCGGTCACCTCGTAGGCGCGCACGTCGAGGCGCAGCACCCGGTCGCGGGCCGCGACGCCGCGCGCGAGGGCCGCGGTGCCGACGAAGCCCGCGAGGGCGGTGAGGAACCTGCGCGACCAGAAGGTCTCGGCGGCGGGGGCGTCGGCGCGCGGGGTCACCTTGCGGACGCGGATCGGGCGTGCCATCAGCCGCCCACCGCGTCCGGGGAGAGCGTCAGGACCTCGCGCAGCTCGGCGACCGACAGCTCGCCGAGCCAGTCCTCGCCGGTGCCGACGACGGCCTCGGCGAGTGCCTTCTTGCGTTCGATCATCTCGTCGACGCGCTCCTCCATCGTTCCCGCGCACACGAACTTGCGGACCTGGACGTCGCGGGTCTGGCCGATGCGGAACGCGCGGTCGGTCGCCTGGTCCTCCACGGCCGGGTTCCACCAGCGGTCGTAGTGGACCACGTGGTTGGCGGCGGTCAGGGTGAGGCCGGTGCCCGCTGCCTTCAGCGACAGCAGGAACACCGACGGGCCCTCCTCGCCCTGGAACCGCTGCACCATCGCGTCGCGCTTGTCGCGTGAGGTGCCGCCGTGCAGCCACAGCACCGGACGGTCGAGCCGCGTCTCCAGGTAGGGCTGGAGCATCGTGCCGAACTCGGCGTACTGGGTGAAGACGAGGACCTTCTCGTCCGCGTCGAGGATCTGGCCGCACAGCTCCTCGAGGCGTTCCAGCTTGCCCGACCTGCCCTGGAGGCGCGAGCCGTCCTTCAGCAGCAGCGCGGGGTGGTCGCAGACCTGCTTGAGGCGCGCCATCGTCGCCAGGACGAGCCCGCGCCGCTTGCGCGCGTCCGCTTCGGCGATCCGCTCCAGCATGTCCTCGACCGTCGCCTGGTAGAGGGACGCCTGTTCGACGGTGAGGGTGCAGTAGACCTTCATCTCCTGCTTCTCCGGCAGGTCGGAGATGATCGACTTGTCGGTCTTGAGGCGGCGCAGGATGAACGGACGGGTAGCGCGCTGGAGCGCGGCCGCCGCGGCCTCGTCGCCCTCGGCCTCGATCGGCGCGGCGAACCGCTCGCGGAACGCCTGCTTGGGCCCGAGCAGACCCGGATTGGCGAACTCCATCACCGACCACAACTCGCCAAGATGGTTCTCCACGGGGGTCCCGGTCAGCGCGATCCTGCTCCGCGCGGGAATCGACCTGACCGCCTTCGCCTGCCGCGTCGAACTGTTCTTCAACGCCTGCGCCTCATCACACACCACCCGCGCCCACCCCACCGCCGCAAGCCTCTCCACATCCCGCGCCGCAGTCCCATAGGTCGTCAACACAAGATCAGCAGCCAACGCCGCAGCAACAAACCCCTCAGTGTCCTTGTGCCTCCCCGCCCCATGATGCACATGAACCCGCAACTTCGGCGCAAACCGCCCAGCCTCCCGCCGCCAAGTCCCAACAAGCGACATAGGCACCACCACAAGCGTCGGCCCCCCCTTCCCCACAGTCCCTCCGGGACTGTGGGGTGTGGGTTCTGTGGTGCGGGCCAGGTGGGAGAGGATTGTGAGGGTTTTGCCCAGGCCCATGTCGTCGGCTAGGAGGGCGCCAAGGCCGAGGTCTTCCATGAAGGAGAGCCAGGCCAGGCCGCGTTGTTGGTAGGGGCGCAGGGTCGCGGTGATGCCCTCGGGGGTGGGGACGGGGGTGATGCGGCGGTCGGCCTCGCCGGAGAGCAGGTCGCCGAGTGCGCCGGCCGCCTCGACCGAGACCAGGGGGAGTGACTGTTCGCCCGCATGGATGACCGCGCGGACGACCTGGCCCGCCGTCATCGCGCCCGAGCCGCCGTGGCGCAGGAAGTCAAGGGCCGTGTCGAGCTGTTCCGGGTCGAGTTCGACCCAGCGGCCGCGCAGGCGGACCAGGGGGGTCTTCAGGCGGGCGAGCTCGGCGAGGTCGTCCTCGGCGATGGTCTCCTCGCCCACCGCGACCTCCCAGCGGAACTCTACGAGGTCGCCTAGGCCGAAGCCGGACTTCGCGGCCGCGCCGTCGCCGTCGGCGGCCGGGTCCTCGGTGCGCAGCTTGAGGCCGAGCTTCTCGCGGCCGGCCCAGGTGGGCAGCAGGACGCCGAACCCGGCGGCCGCCAGCAGCGGGGCCGCGGTCCTGAGGAAGCGGAACGCGCCCGCGACGTCGACCGGCAGCTCGGCCGGGACCGGCGAGTCGAGCGCGGGCGCGAGGTCGGGGAAGACCCGCAGCGCGCGGCCCAGGCCCGCCAACAGGGTCTCCTCCGCACCCTCAAGGAACGCCTCGCCCGCCCAGATCTGCGCCGCGGACACCAGCAGACTCGGGTCCTCGGTCCCCTGCACCAGGAACTCGACCCGCCAGGGCGCGTCGGGCCTCGGCTCGACCACCGCCGTGTCCTGCGGCTCGTCTTCGGGGCCTTCTTCGGCGGCGGGTTCGAGGAGGCGGAAGGTGAGCTTCAGGAGGCCGTCGGCGGGGCGCGCGGCGCGGAACCACGCGTCGAGTTCGGCGCGCAGCTCGGCCGGGTCGTCGCCGGGCTCGCGGACGACGAGTCCCGACGGCCCCGTCAGCGCCTCCGCCCAGCGCTCCGCGAGCGGAATCCGCTCGGGCGCCTTCCCGGTGCGGGCCGGGAGCAGCGGATAAGGCGCGGCGGCCCGAACCGCGGTGTCGACGAGCCCGTCAAGTGCCTCGGCGAGCACCCGGGCCGCCGGGAGGCCGGGCACCGCGGCCCGGCACGCGGCGGGCATCGCGGCGGCGAGCCGGGCGAGCCTGCCCGGGTCGGCGACCGCGCGCCAGTGCGCGACGACGTCGCGGTCCTCCTCGCGCAGCGCGGGCAGCACCCGCCCCCGCCGCGCCAGCTCCAGCGCGTCCTCCGCCACCACCGCCAAAAACCGCAGATCACTCCCAGCAACAACCCCCCCACCACCCTGCCCCCCACCACCCCGTTTTATGCCTCTTTGTTCCCTACGGGGCGCTTCGTCCTCTGTGCCGCCCTGCCCCGTGCCGCCTCGTCCCGCGCTGCCCTGTTCCGCGCTGCCTCGTCCCGTGCTGCTTTGTCCCGCGCTGCTCTGTTCCGCGCCGCCTTGTCCCGCGCCGCCTTGTGCCGCGCTGGCTTGTCCCGCGCCGCCTAGTCCCGCGCCGTCCTGTTCCGCGCCGCCTTGTGCCGCGCTGGCTTGTCCCGCGCCGTCCTGTTCCGCGCTGCCCTGTTCCGCGCCGCCTTGTCCCATGCTGCCCTGTTCTGTGCCGTCCTGTTCGGTACGGGTGGTTTCGTCTTCTGTGTCGTTTTCCTCTGCGCGGTCTTCCGCCGGGGTGTCGGGACGCCGCCAGAAGGGGGCGCTGAGGACGCCCATCGCGGCGAACGGGTCGAGGACGAGCGCGGGCACCTGCCACGCCGCGAGCACGGGTTCGCCCGGGTGCGGCACCGCCCCGAGCTCGGCCGACGGCAGCGGTGCGCCGTCCACGCTCGGCAACAGCATCTCCAGCGTGACGCGCGCGGCCCCCCTTACCCGCCCCTCGAGCGCGGTGCCAGAGAAATCCCGGGTCGCGAACGGATGCGCCCCGCCCCCCGAGCCCCGCTCCCCGTCATGTTCGGCCCACAGGCACAGCGCCCCGCCATGCCAAACCCCGTGCGCCACAAGCATGCCCGCGAAGCTACCAGCGCCCCCCGACAACATCGCCCGCCCCTTCCCCAGCCCCCTTCCGCCCGCCCCTTCCGCGCGGCCGTTCCGTGTGGCCGTTCCGTGCGCCCGTTCCGTGCGCCCGTTCCACGCGGCCCTTCCACGCGGGTCTTCCGCGCCGCCCTTCCGCGCGGGGATTCCGTGCGGCCCTTCCGCGCGGTCCTTCGCGGCTCCCTTGCACGCGGGGCTTGCACGCGGGGCTTGCGCGGGTCCCTTCCGCGCGCCCGTTCCGCGCCGCCCGTTCCGCGCCGCCCTTCCGCGCCGCCCTTCTGCGCGGGGCTCCCGTGCAGCCCGTCCGCGCGGGTCTTTCGCGGCTCCCTTGCGCGCGGGGCTTGCGCGCGGGGCTTGCGCGGGTCCCTTCCGCGCCGCCCTTCTGCGCGGGGCTCGCGGGGGGCCCTTCCGTGCGGGGCTTCCGTGTGGGGCTTTCGCGGGGCTTGCGGGTGGGGTGTTCGCGGGGATTTGGGTGGGTTGGTTGGTGGGGCTTTTGTGGGGGGTGGGGTGGGGACTAGGGTGCGGGCGCATGTGGCGGAGGGCGTTGGTGACCGGGGCGTCGAGCGGGATCGGGGAGAGCTTTGCGCGGCTGCTCGCGGCGCGGGGTGTTGATGTGGTGCTTGTGGCGCGGCGTGGGGAGGTGCTTCAGGGGCTTGCGGAGGAGTTGCGGGGGAGGGGGGTGCGGGTCGAGGTCATGGCCGCTGATTTGACCGACGCCGACGACCTTGCCCGCGTGTGCGTGCGGGCCGCCGAGGTTGACCTTCTGGTGAACAATGCGGGTTTTGGGGCGTTCGGGTCCTTTGTCGAGCTGGCGGTTGACGACCATCGGCGTCAGATCGCGCTCAACGTGGCCGCGTTGACGGAGTTGACCCATGCCGCGCTCGGGCCGATGGCCGCGCGGGGACACGGGGGCATCCTTAACGTCGCGTCGGTCGCCGCGTATGCGCCGTCGCCGGGAAGTGCCGTGTACGGGGCGTCCAAGGCGTTCGTGACGTCGTTCACCGAGAGCCTGCACGCCGAGGCCCGGGCGTCCGGCGTGCATGTGACGGCGCTGTGCCCGGGCTTCACCAGGACCGACGAGGAGACGCCGACGGGCCTCGTCTGGTTGGCGCGGCACAAGGTGGCCGCCGCAGGGCTCGCGGCCGTGGCGCGCGGCAAGGACAGATGCGTACCGGGCCCCCAATACCGGGCGCTGGTCCCCGTGCTCGCGCTGACGCCGTCCGCCGTGCGGCGGGCCGTCGCGGGGGCGTTGTGGCGGCGTCTTCTGGCGGCGGAGGGCGCGCGGGACTTGTGAGCTACCCCCAAAGCCCGCCCGGAGGAGTTGTAGCCGCCGCTCATATCGGCCGAGCCCCTTCCGGCCTAGCATGTTGACCATCGTCACATCCGACGCTGTCGTCGGGGCGCTCGGCGCGAGGGCGCCCGGGCCCGGGGTTCCGCCCTGGCCGATCAACACAGATCCGGAAAGGTCCAGGTATGCCGGAAGCTATTGACATCAAGGTGCTGAACGAGCTCGAACCGGTTGTGGAGAAAGAGCTGAACCGGCACTTGTCGATGGCCAAGGAGTGGTTCCCCCACGAGTACGTGCCGTGGAGCAAGGGCCGCGACTTCGAGTTCCTCGGCGGCGAGGACTGGGTGCCGGAGGACTCCAAGGTCAGCGACGCCGCCCGCGAGGCCCTGCTGGTGAACCTCCTCACCGAAGACAACCTGCCCGGCTACCACTCGGCGATCTCGCGGATCATGGGCCGTGAGGGCGCGTGGGGCCAGTGGGTGAACCGCTGGACGGCCGAGGAGAACCGGCACGGCATCGTCATCCGCGACTTCCTCACCGTGACCCGCGCCGTCGACCCCGTGCTGCTCGAGCGCGCCCGCATGCAGCACATGGAGATCGGCTACGAGCCCGACCACGGCGACAAGGTCCTGCACGGCGTCGCGTACGTCTCCTTCCAGGAGCTGGCGACGCGCGTGTCGCACCGCAACACCGGCAGGGCGTCGGAGGACCCGCTGTGTGAGCAGATGATGCAGCGCGTCGCCGCCGACGAGAACCTGCACATGATCTTCTACCGCAACGTGCTCGCCGCGTCCTTCGAGGTCGCGCCGAACGAGGCGATGCGGGCCGTGTCCGACGTCGTCAAGGGCTTCCAGATGCCCGGCTACACGATCGACGGGTTCCTCCGCAAGTCCGTCGCGATCGCCAACGCCGGCATCTACGACCTGCGCCTGCACCACGACGAGGTGCTGATGCCGGTCCTGCGCAAGTGGAAGGTCTTCGAGCTCGAGGGCCTGGACGGCGAGGGCGAGAAGGCGCGCGAGGAACTCGCGGAGTTCATGAACGCGCTCGACGAGGCCGCCACCAAGTTCGAGGAGCGCCGCGAGGCGCGGCGGGCGAGGATCGCCGCGCGCGGCGCCTGACGCACCGCTTGACCCGTCGTTTCCGCCCGATATCCACGGGAATCGACGCTGACGCAACCAAAGGCCCCGGCGTTTCGTCTCACTTGGGACGGGTGCCGGGGCCTCGTCGTCGCCCGCCCCGGCCGTGATGTTCCGGGGGGTAGGGTTGACCGCGATGAGCCAGCAAGGCCGGAGCGATCGGAGTAGCGCCACGTCCGGGGAGAGCATCGGCCCGTACCGGCTCGCCGAGTTGCTCGGCGAGGGCGGCATGGGGGTAGTGCGCCGGGGAACCGACCCGGCCGGGCGCTCGGTCGCGGTCAAGCTGCTGCGCGGCGGCTCCGACGAGACAGCGCTGCGCCGCCTCGCCCGCGAGGTCGACACCATGCGACGGGTCCGCAGCCCTTACGTCGCGCAGATCGTGGACGCCGACGTCACCCACGACCCGCCCTACATCGTCACCCAGTACGTCGCGGGCAAGACCCTCGAGCAGACGATCGACGACTCCGGGCCGCTGTCGGGCTTCGCCCTCAAGCGGCTGGCCTGGGGCCTTGCCGAGGCCCTGGCGGCGATCCACGCCTCGGGCATCGTGCACCGCGACCTGAAGCCGGGAAACGTGATGTTCGCCGGGAACGGCGACCCGATCCTGATCGACTTCGGCATCGCCCAGCCGGTCGACGCGACCCGGCTGACCTCGGCGGGCATGGTCATCGGCACCCCCGGCTACCTCGCGCCCGAGCTGCTGAGCGGGGAGGACTTCCGCGCCCCCGCCGACGTGCACGCCTGGGCCGGAACGGTGATCTACGCCGCCACCGGGCGGCCGCCGTTCGGGAACGGCACCTTCGAGCAGATCTTCGCCAAGATCATCCAGGGCACGCCCGACCTCGACGGGGTGCCGCCGCCCCTGCTGCCGCTGCTGCGTGGCGCGATGGCGCAGAACCCGGCGGAGCGGCCCACCGCCAAGCACGTCGCGGGCCTGGTCGAGCGGATCGACCTCGAGATGACGATGTTCGACCAGACGCTGCTCGACAACTCGCGCTCGGTCCACCGCCAGCCGCCCACGCCGACCCCGCAGCCGCCGGTGTCTCAGCCGCCGGTGTCGCCGCCGCGCGACATGCGGGAGATCCCGCGCCAGCCGTCGGGCAACGCGCGGATGCCGCAGCCGAGCGACTTCGTCGGCCAGATCCCGCCGGTCGCGCCGCCGCCCGAACCCCCGCAGCCGGACATGTACGACACGCGGCGGTTCACCGGGAGTGACCCGTACGAGCCGTACGACCCGTATGCCACGAGCGACGACCGCCCGTACGCGCCGCCGCCTCCGCCGTCGTCCCTGTACGGCCCGCCTTCGACCCAAGCCGACCAGCAGTGGGGCGGGCAGAACCCGTACGGGTCGAGCCAGCCCTACCAGCAGCCGTACCAGCCGCAGCAGCCCCAGCACGGCCAGCCCCAGCACGGACAGCAGGGCCAGCCGCAGCAGTGGGGCGGCGACCAGGCCGCGGGACGCGCGCCGGAGACCCAGGCCGACCAGGACAGGCCGCGCGCCGAGGAGCCCAAGCCCTTCGGGCTGTACCAGGCGCTCGGCTTCCTGCTGCTGGTCGGGATGCTCGCGCTGGCCTGGGCGGTGCCGGCGACCGCGTTCGTGATCGCGTTCGGGGCGGCGACCCTGCTGCGCGCGGGCGACAAGGCCGCCCAGGGCACCGAGTCGCGCAGGACGCGGCGCGGCGAGCGCGACTCCGACCTCGCGGGGACGCTGCTGCGCACCCCGCTGCACCTGCCGCGCACGCTGATCAGCACCGCGATCATCGCGCTCACCAACCTCGTGCTCGGCATGCTGCTCGCGGCGGTCCTCGTCGGGTTCGGCCAGGGCGGCACGACCTCGGTCGCCGTCGGCGTGGTCCTCGCGGTCTTCCTCCAGTTCTGGGGCATGGGCGGCACCGCCACCCGGCGGCAGCTCGCCAGGATCTGGGGCGGCGTCCTGCCGCGCCGCGAGCCCGCGATGATCGCCGTGCTGTGCGTCGGCGCGGCCGTCGCGGTGCTCGTGCTGATGGTCTACAACGCGGTGCCCGACCCCGGCGCGTTCGGGTCGTTCGCGAACTGGCTCGAGGACGCCCGCAGCACCGTCAGGGGCTGGATCCGGCAGTTCAGCTGAGCGCGGCGAGCCCAGGCGGGGTGCCTCGCGGACCCAAGATCCGCTGGCACTCCGCCGCACGCGTTAGTGTGATCCCCGCCACCGTTACGCGCGAGATCCCCTGCACGGGGCCCCCTCGGTTCCGGGTGCGCGCTACTGGTGAGTAACATCGGGGTACGGTCTGATCGACCCCCGGATCCGAAGGACGTTCGGGCGTTTGGCAGGCTGTAGCCATCGCAGGATTCAGTCAGCCCCAGAGATGAAGTGCAGGGAGGTCGGCCAGCGGCCATGAACATCGTCGTATGCGTGAAGCAGGTTCCCGACACGGAGAGCCCGCGTAAGTTGAAGTCCGATGACAACAACCTCGACCGCGCGGCTGCGGACGGCGTCATCAACGAGCTTGACGAGTACGCCATCGAGGAGGCGCTGACCATCAGGGAGGCCCACGGGGGCGAGGTGACCGTCCTGACCATCGGTCCGGCCAAGGCCACCGAGTCGATCCGCAAGGCGCTCGCCATGGGCGCCGACAAGGCCGTCCACCTGGTCGACGACGCGTTCGTCGGCTCCGACGCCCTGCAGACCTCCTACGCGCTCAAGCAGCTCGTGGAGCGCTCGGGCGCGGACCTGGTCATCCTCGGCTCGGAGTCCACCGACGCCCGCACCGGCGTCCTGGCCGCGATGCTCTCCGAGCGTCTCGGCTGGCCGCAGCTCACCCTCGCCAACAAGGTCGACATCGCCGGCACCGCGGTCACCGTCCAGCGGCAGACCGACACCGGCTTCGACAAGGTCGAGGCGGCGCTGCCCGCGGTCATCTCCGTCGTGGAGAAGATCAACGAGCCGCGTTACCCGAACTTCAAGGGGATCATGGCGGCCAAGAAGAAGCCGGTCGAGTCCCTGTCGGTCGCCGACGCCGGCCTCGACGCCGCCCTCGTCGGCGGCGCGAACGCCTACACCACCGTGGTGGACCACGCCGAGGCGCCCGCGCGCGCCAAGGGCGAGATCGTCAGCGACGAGGGTGACGGCGGCGTGAAGGTCGCCGACTTCCTCGCCAGCAAGAAGTTCGTGTAAGGGGATACAGGGACATGGCAGAGATTCTGGTCCTCGTCGACCACGCCGACGGCGAGGTCAAGAAGGTCACTTTCGAGCTCCTGACCCTCGCCCGCTCGCTGGGTGAGGCGTCGGCGGTCTGGATCGGTCCCGGCTACGAGGCCGCGGCCGACAAGATCGCGCAGTACGGCCCGGCCAAGGTCTACGTGGCCGACGACGCCGAGCTCACCGGCTACGTCGTCGCGCCCAAGGTCGAGACGCTCCAGCAGCTCGCCGCGAACGGCGCGGCGGCGATCCTGGTCCCGGCGACCGCCGAGGGCAAGGAGATCGCGGGCCGCCTCGCGGTCCGGCTCGACTCCGGCGTTCTCACCGACGTGGTGGGCGTGAACGGCGACCTCGTCGCCGAGCACTCCATCTTCGGCGGCGGCGTCATCGCGCACGCCAAGGTCACCAAGGGCACCCCGATCATCGCGGTCCGCCCGAACGCGATCGCGCTCGAGGCCGCGCCCGGCAGCCCGGCCGTCGAGCAGGTCTCGGTGGCCCTGTCGGACGCCGCCAAGGCCGCGAAGATCACCGATCGCGTGGTGCAGGAGAAGGGCGAGCGCCCCGACCTCACCGAAGCCTCGATCGTCGTGTCCGGCGGTCGCGGTGTCGGCGGCGCGGAGAACTTCAAGGTCATCGAGGGGCTCGCGGACTCGCTCGGCGCGGCCGTCGGCGCCTCCCGCGCCGCGACCGACGCCGGCTGGTACCCGCACCAGTTCCAGGTCGGCCAGACCGGCAAGACGGTCTCGCCGCAGCTGTACATCGCCGCCGGCATCTCCGGCGCGATCCAGCACCGCGCGGGCATGCAGACGTCCAAGACGATCATCGCGATCAACAAGGACCCTGAGGCCCCGATCTTCGAGCTCGTCGACTACGGCGTGGTCGGCGACCTGTTCCAGGTCGTCCCGCAGCTCACCGAGGAGATCACCAAGCGCAAGTAGCGCGCGCTGATCCACCGACGCCCCCGGCCCCTTCGGCCGGGGGCGTTCTCCGTGTCCGGGGTCATTTGAGGGTGAGGGTGCCGGTCCAGGTGGGACGGTCGCAGTCCACGCCGCAGTAGTCGATCACCAGGTCGTCGCGTCGCGTGGTGAACCTGATCCGGGAGTCCGCGCACTCGCCGGTCGCCCGCTCGGTCATGACGAGGAAGTCGTCGTCGGCCTCCTCGAACGTCAGGACGCCCTTGCAGCCGTGGCCGGGATAGGAGGTCGTGCCCTCGGTGGTGCCCGCGACGAGCTTCACGGTGATCTTCCAGGGCTTGGCCTTCGCGTCGCCGGTGTCGCGGATCTCGCCCTGCCATGTGCCGCCGAACGCCAGCGGCACCCTCGTCACCTCGGACTGGCCGCGGACGCCGAAGACGAGGGTCACCACGATGATCCCGACGAGCGTCGCGATACAGCCGAGCCCCGAGCGCCGCTGCCGGGGCGGAGGCGGCGGATATGGGCGGGGCGGCGCGCCCCGGTCGTAGGTGGGCGGGATGTGCTGCCGCTGGTAGCGGGGCGGAGGGACGTAGGGCGGCGGATAGGCCGGGGGAGGCCGCTCCGACCAGGCCGACGGGACCGCCTCCTCCCACAGGTCGTCCGCGCGGTCGTAGGTGTCGCGGTCGTAGGAGTCCTGCTCGTAGTAGTCCCAGTCGTCGTCTGGGTCGTCGTTGAGGGGTGCGTCCCAGGGGTCGGCGGAGGGACGGTCGTTCGGGGGCGGCGGGGGAGGGCCCGCGCCGAAGGACGCCTCGGACCACGGGTCGTCGGCGGACTCGGGCGGCTCGGCGGGTTCGTCCGGTTCGGCGGGCGGGGCCGCGCGCCAGCGGTCGTAGGCGGCGCGGTCGGCGGTGAGGACGTGCCGGGCGGCGTTGAGCAGTGTCGTGTGCGCGCGGGCGGCGGGCGAGTCGCCGTTGCGGTCGGGGTGGTGCTCGAAGACGAGGCGGCGGTGCGCGGTCAGGATCTCCTTGTCCGTCGCGTCGGGGGACAGCCCGAGGACGGCGTAGGCGTCGTTGCCTTCGAGCTCGCCGAACGCGTCGGGCATCAAGCGCCCACGCGGCGCACGACGGGTGCCCGGTAGCAGCGCAGCGACCAGTGGGCCGTCGCGTCGGTGTGCCCGACGGGGACGATCTTCGACCCCGCCGCGACGGTCACCTCGCGGGCCCCGGCGAGCACGAAGACGAACACTTCAAGGTGGTGCTCGTAGCCCTCGTAGTACCAGTCGCAGTACGTCACGGCGGACCCGTCGACGAAGGGCGACTGCAGGAGCGTCTGCGCCTTCTCCGGAAGGTTCCCCAGGACCCCGCGCGCCGCCGCCGACAGCCCTGACGGCCCCGCGCCGCCCGCCCCCGGTCCGCCCCCCGATCCGGGCCCTGACGGCCGGGAGGAAGCAGCTGAGGCCGTCGGGCGGTGGTCGACGTCGAGGTGCCGGATCGGCCCCAGATGGTACGACGACAGCGCGTACACCGGCTTGTGCTCGGCGTTCAGCCTCGGCCGGGCGACGCACAGCGCCGACTCGCCGAAGACCGTCGCGCGCGGCCGCCGGTCGGGGTCGGACCCGTCCACGGAGGCGAACCAGGCGACGGTCTGCCCCGCGGTCTGCTCGACCCGCGCCCTGACCTTCGGGCCGAGCGCGCTCCAGCAGTCCTCGCGCAGCATGTCCCCGCCGAGCCCGAGTTGTTCGGCGCGGTGGGTGGGCGGCGCGGCGGGCGACGGCACTGCGGCGTCGCGCGGCCGGACGGCGGGCCGGCGGCCGTCGTCGGGGCCGATCGGGCGCAGGTTCAACGGCCGCCTCCGGGGGGTGAGGTGTCTCGGGGAATCCCGGGTTGAATCTTGTCAAGATCCGCCCGGGGCCGTCCACCCGGAAAGTCAGACCGGCTGGAGGTCGCGTTCGCGGGCGATGTCGGCGGTCGCGCCCGTGGGGACGCGCCGGACGCCGACCACGATCGCGACGGACAGCGCGAGCACGATCGCCAGGCCGGTGTGCACCGAGGTGCCCTCGGCGATCCCGCCGATGACGACGGGGCCGAGCAGCAGCCCGCCGTAGCCCATCGCGCCGACCTGGGCGACCGAGGCGGCGGACTGGCCGGGAGCAGCGGTGCCCGCGAGCGAGATCATCGTCGGGACGATCACGCTGACCATGAGCCCGGTGAGGAAGAATCCGGCGAGCGCGAGCGGCACGTTCGGCGCGAGCAGCACCACGAGCATGCCGAGGAACGTTCCAGCCCCGGCCCCGGTGAGCAGCGCGCGGCTGCCGAGCAGCGTCCGCGCGCGGTCGCCGACGAGCCTGCTGAGCAGCATCGCCGCCTCGAACGCCGGGTAGGCGAGCGCGGCGACGGCCTGGGTCGCGCCGAGGTCGTCGTGCAGGAGCAGCCCGCTCCAGTCGGCGACCGCGCCCTCGGCCATGAACGCCAGGAACGCGATCGCGCCGATCAGGTAGACGACGCCGGGAAGCCGCCCGCGTCCCGCGGCGGTCTCGGCGCTCGCGGGCGGGTCGGGCAGGTACGTGCCGCTGAGCGCGAGGGCCAGCGGCAGCGCCAGGACGCCGACGACCAGCACCGCCGCGCCGAACGACAGGCCGAGCGCGGCGGTCGCCGCGCCGAGCAGCCCGCCGGACATCGCGCCGACGCACCAGCCCGCGTGCATCCGGTTCATCTCAGGACGCCGTGCCGCGCGCTCGACGACGGAGCCCTGCGCGTTCATCGACACGTCGGTGAGGCCGAACGCCATGCCGAACACCGCGACCGCCGCGAGCAGCGCGCCGAAGTTCGGCGCGAGCCCGAGCAGCGCGAACGACACGGCGGTCGCGGGGGTCGAGTAGCGCAGCACCTTCCGGCTCCCGGTGCGCGCGATGAGGGCGCGCAGGCCCTGCATCGCGGCGATCGCGGCGACGCCCCACACCAGCAGGACGAGGCCGACGGTGCCCGCGCCGAGCCCGAACGTGTCCTTCAGCGCGGGCATCCGGGTGACCCACACACCCGAGAGCATTCCGGCGAGAGCGAAGGTCAAGAACGTGCCCCAACGGGCGCGGAACAGCATGATGCACACTCCAAGGGAGAAAAGGGATGGGGATGGGCCCGCGAAAAGCGCGACCGGGATCACCCGGGCGCGCTGGAAGGAAAGGGACGATCGCGGCGGTTAGAGCAGGTCGAGCATCCGTCGTCGCAGGGCCGCGTACTGCTCGGCGGAGTACCCGCCCGGGTCCTGCGCCGAGACCTCCCACAGGCCCTCGGCGGCGAGCCTGACGACCGACGCCGTCACCGGGTCGGGCTCGTCGGCCGGATCGCGGTGGTGCCAGCGGCGCATCGCCTCGGTGAGCGGGGTGCGCTGGTCGGCCGAACAGGCGGCGGCGGTGACCGCGGCCCAGCGGCGCGTGGTGCGCTCGCCCGAGGGGGCGGCGAGGATCGCGAAGCTCGCCTCGACGAACCCGCGCGTGTACGACCCGTCGCGCTCGGCGTACTCGGCGACGAGATCATCGAACTCGGCGATGACCCGGGCGACGAGCGCCTGGATCAGCGCCTCCTTGGTCGGGAAGTGGTAGAGCAGCCCGCCCTTGCTGACCGCGGCGCGCTCGGCGACCGCGTTCAGCGTCAGCGCCTGGCTGCCGTGCTCGCCGAGCACGGCCTCCGCGGCGTCGAGCAGGGCGTCACGTTTCATGCGGTCTACTGTACCGTCCGGACGGTACAGTAGACAAACACGGACTCCCCGGGCGGCGGATAGGATGAGGCGAACTGGAGGAAGGGAAGGCCCCGTTGCTGTACGGAGATAACGCGGCGTACGGAGACCACGCGGCGTATCTCGATCACGCGGCGACCGCGCCCATGCTCCCCGAGGCAGCCGCCGCGATGACCGAGCAGATGGGCCGCGTCGGAAACCCCTCCTCCCTGCACGCCGCGGGCCGCCGGGCCCGTCGGGTCGTCGAGGAGTCGCGCGAGATCATCGCCGAGGCGTTCCAGGCGCGTCCGTCCGAGGTGATCTTCACCAGCGGCGGCACCGAGGCCGACAACCTCGCCGTCAAGGGACTGTTCTGGCGGGGCCGCGAGCTCGGCCGTCGCCGGGTGATCACCAGCTCGATCGAGCACCACGCGGTGCTCGACGCCGTCCACTGGCTCGCCGAGCACGAGGACGCCGAGGTCGTCTACCTCCCCGTCGACGCCCTCGGCCGGGTCGCGCCCGCGGCCCTTGAGGAAGCGCTCACCGACGACACCGCCCTGGTCACCGTCATGTGGGCCAACAATGAGGTGGGCACGGTCCAGCCCGTCGCCGCACTCGCCGCGCCCGCGCGCGCACGCGGGGTGCCGTTCCACTCCGACGCCGTCCAGGCCGCGCCCTTCCTGCCCGTCTCCCTCACCGGGGGACCCGACGCGCTGACCCTCAGCGCGCACAAGCTCGGCGGCCCGCTCGGCGTGGGCGCGCTGCTGCTCGCCAAGGGCGTCGACCCGACGCCGGTGCTGCACGGCGGCGGCCAGGAGCGCGACGTGCGCTCCGGCACCCTCGACACCCCCGCGATCGCCGGATTCGCCGCGGCGGTCCAGACGACCGTCGCGCGGCGCGAGGAGACGGTCCGGCGCGTCGCGGCACTGCGCGACATGCTCGTGGACCTGGTGAAGGCCGAGGTCCCCGACGCGGTCCTGAACGGCGATCCCGTCGAGCGGCTCGCGGGCAACGCGCACTTCTCCTTCCCCGGCTGCGAGGGCGACGCGCTGCTCATGCTGCTCGACGCGCGCGGCGTCGCCTGCTCCACCGGGTCGGCCTGCTCGGCCGGAATCGCCCAGCCCAGCCATGTGCTGCTCGCGATGGGGATGAGCTCCGAGCAGGCGCGCGGCAGCCTGCGGTTCTCCCTCGGCCATGACTCCACCGAGGCCGACGTGCGCGCGCTCGCCGCGGTGATCGGCGCGGTCGTGGAACGGGCTCGCCGCGCCGGACTCACCTGAGCCCGAGCCGCCTTACAGGCGGTAGGGCTGGACCGTGCGCCAGGCCGGGTCCTGCCGGGACTCGACCTTGGCCTTGCCCTCCGGCCACGCCGCGGCGAACTGGTCGAGCTCGGAGATGACGCCGGAGTCGGGGTCGGCGTACAGGTGGAAGACGCGCAGGCCGTCGCCGGTCTCGCGCAGGAACAGCACGGCGCCGTCGAGCTTCTCGATCCGCTCCTGGGCGTCGCGCAGCGCCGCCGACGACGGGGCCACCGGCAGCCGGTCCGGGCCCGAGTGCGCGTACGGCAGGGTGACGCTCACGTGCAGGTCGAACAGCGGGTGGTCCTGCCGGTGCAGCGGGAACCTCACGGTGATCTGGGCGGGATGTCCTCGTGGGGTGCGGCCCTCGCCCTTCAACCACGCCCCCTGCCTAAAAGGCTCCGCGATCTGCTCCACCACGGACGCCAGCAGGTCGGGTGGCAGCGCGTCCATCGGGGGCTCGATCGCGATGGTCACGTCGCCGACCCAGCGGGCCACGTCGTCCTCGCCGAGCGCCCACACCAGGACGGCTCTGGCGACCTGGAGCTGGGTGTGCTCATCGACGAACAGGAAATCCGGGTGGTAGGCGGCGATGTCGACGCGGGCGCGGCCCTGGTCGACGCGCATGCCGAGCCTGACGTACCCCAGGTCGAACTCGTGGTCGCCGAGCGCGAGCTTGGACGACAGTGCCTCGGGGTCGGCCTGGCGGGCGGCGTGGAAGGTCCAGCGGTCGCGCTTCGGCCTGCCCTTGCGCCAGCGCTCGGCCAGGCCGCGCAGCTCATCGACGCCCTGCCCGCTGACGGTGAAGGCCGGCGCGCCGGGGTCGATCTCCCACACCAGGTCGGGGTTGATGCGGTGGACGAGAAGGGTGATCTCCTCGTGCAGGTCGGTGGGCAGGGACTCGCCCGCCGCCGCGATCCGCTCGCGCAGCTCAGGCCACCGCTCCCAGAACTCGGCGATGGCCGCGGCCGCCGGGGAGTTGTCGCGTGAACGCTTGAAGATGCCCATATCGCCGCCCATGTTAAGCCCTTCGGAGGGGCCGTCGCCCGCGCTCGGCCGGTAAAGCGGTGGACGGCGTCGATATCCTTGGAGCACCATGACTCTTCGCGTGCTCGCCGCCATGTCCGGCGGCGTCGACTCCGCCGTCGCCGCGGCAAGGGCCGCCGAGGCCGGCCACGACGTCACCGGCGTCCACATGGCCCTGTCGGCCAATCCGCAGTCCTACCGGACGGGCGCGCGCGGCTGCTGCACCGTCGAGGACTCCCGCGACGCCCGCCGCGCCGCCGACGTGATCGGCATCCCCTTCTACGTGTGGGACATGGCCGAGCGGTTCGCCTCCGACGTGGTCGAGGACTTCGTCGCCGAGTACGCCGCAGGTCGCACCCCGAACCCGTGCCTGCGCTGCAACGAGAAGATCAAGTTCGCGGCACTGCTCGACAGGGCGCTCGCGCTCGGCTTCGACGCGGTCTGCACCGGCCACTACGCGCAGGTGTCCGACGGCGTGCTCAGCCGGGGCGTCGACCCGGGCAAGGACCAGTCGTACGTGCTTGCGGTGTGCACCCGCGAGCAGCTGCGGCACGCGCTGTTCCCGCTCGGCGACACCACCAAGGCCGAGATCAGGGCCGAGGCCGCCAGGCGCGACCTGCTGGTGGCCGACAAGCCGGACAGCCACGACATCTGCTTCATCGCCGACGGCGACACCCGGGGGTTCCTTGCGTCCCGGCTCGGCACGGCCAAGGGCCCGATCGTCGACGAGTCAGGCGAGGTCGTCGGCGAGCACGAGGGCGCGTACGGCTTCACCGTCGGGCAGCGCAAGGGCCTGCGGATCGGCACGCCCGCGCCGGACGGCAAGCCCAGGTACGTGCTGGACATCTCGCCGGTGACCAATACCGTCCGGGTCGGGCCGAAGGAGGCGCTCGACGTCACCGAGATCGTCGCCGACCGGATCGTCGGCCTCGACGGGCCGCTTCCCGAGCTGTGCTCGGTGCAGCTGCGCGCGCACGGCGAGGTGTACGAGTGCGTTCCCACGCTCGCGGACGGCGTGCTGCGGCTGCGGCTGCGGCAGGCCGCGCGCGGCGTCGCGCCGGGCCAGGCGGCGGTGCTGTACGCCGGGGATCTCGTGCTGGGCTCGGCGACGATCGTGGCGGCCTCGCGGGTCGCCGCGGTCTCCTGACCGGGGTCTCCCCGAAGGTGCTGTCTTTCGCGCCGCCCGTCGGCTGACTTGGCGGCGGACCGGGCGGGGGGTGGCGTCCGGTCCGCGTGCGGTGCGGCTCGTGCCTGCGGAGGTCCTCGCTGTGCGGGGATCAGTGCTGCGCGGAATTCGTTGCTGTGCGGGATTCGTGCGGTGCGTGTGCGCGGGGATCGTGCGGTGCGGGATTCGTGCGGTGCGGGGATTCGGGTGTTGTGGGGATTCGGGTGGTTCGGGGCCCGGGGTGCTAGCGGCCCGCGAGGGTGTCGGTCGCCGGGTCTGCGGCGACGCGGGGGCGGGGGGTCTCGCGCGACTTCATCGCGGCGATGAGCGTGATGAACAGCAGGGTGAGCCCATTGGCCGCGATGAGGGCGAGGTCGTCGCTCATCAGGCCGTAGGCGAGCCACAGCACGATGCCAGTGCCGAGCAGCGCCAGGTACGTCCAGGAGATGTCTTCGGTGGAACGGGTGCGCCAGGAGCGCAGCAGCTGGGGGAGCCAGCAGCCCGTGGTCAGTGCTCCGGCGAGCAGTCCAAGGCTCGTCATTGCCCGCAACTCCCTTCATCGGCGTGTCCAGGTTTCGGACCGTTCCAGGAGAGTAACCCGCGTCACATTCACATGTCCGGCATAAGGCAGGATACGGACATGAGAACTCGTGGTTACGGGGCTATTACGGGAGCGGAGGGGTGGCGGGACGGCTCGGCGGTCCTGGGCTTGGAGGTGGCGAAGGTGCCGCCGAGGACGAGGGCTGCCTCGAGCACCGGCATGAGCTTCCCGGCGACCTCGTCGTCCTTGCGGACCCCGTCGGACGTCTGAACGATCGCCCGCACGATGAGATGGCCCTCGACGGCCGCCGCGACGCCGGTCTTGGGGTCGAAGACCGCGTCCTCGCCCACGCCGATCAGCGTGACCCGCTCCTTCTCGACGTAGCCGTAGATCTCCCACAGGTCCAACCCCGTGTCGGCGGAGTAGCGGCTGAGATAGGAGACGACGAGGGACGCGCCCTTGCCCTTCGCGGTCGTGAAGCGCGCCGCGTGCGTCCCGTCCTCGGTGGCCGAACCGCAGGTGGAGGGCTTGCCGCCGAGAGCGTCCGCGACGAGTTCGGCGGGGAGCCCGGCGCAGATGTCGGGCGTCGGCAGGGGAGGGGTGTTGAGCCGTCCGGGGGGCGTGTAGCCGCCGCACGCCTGCACCGGGACGGTCACCAGGACCGCCGCGAGGGCCGCGCGGACGAGGCGGATCGCGGCACGGCGGACCCGGGGGCCTGACCTTGGGACCCTGCCGGGTCGGGGGGCGCGCATGGCGACGCAGGATAGGGCACGGAGGCGGCTCATGGAATGGTGGGCAGAACGGAATGGCGGGCAGAATGGGCGGGTGAGTCTTCCCTGGCACGACGCGAGCGCCACCGGCGTGGGTTCCTATCCCGGAACCGACGCCGCCGAGGTCGCGAAGATCGCCTTCGGCGAGCTTCCGCTGCCGCATCTGCCCGAACTGCCCGACCGCGGACCCGGCGCGGACATGATCGGCAGGTCCGCCGGGCTGCTCGTTGAGCTGCCCGTCCACCTCCAGCCGTCGGGGTGGCGGTTCGCCGACCGTCCCGGCCTCGACCTGCGCCGCGCGCACGACTTCATGAAGTGGGACCTCGACCTGCTCGAAGAGCAGGCGCCGGAGGGACCCGTCAAGATCCAGGTGGCGGGGCCGTGGACCATGGCCGCCTCGATCGAGCTGCGGTCGGGCGCGCGTGCGCTGCGCGACGCGGGCGCGGTACGCGACCTGACCGAGTCCCTGGCCGAGGGGGTGGCCAGGCACGTCGCCGAGGTGCGCCGCCGCCTTCCGCGCGCCGAGGTCCTGCTCCAGGTGGACGAGCCCGCCCTCCCTGCCGTCCTCGCCGGACGTGTCCCGACGCCGAGCGGGTTCCGCACCCTGCGCTCGATCCACCCGCCCGTCGCCGAAGAGGGCCTGCGGACCGTCCTGGAAGCCTCCGACGCGTTCCCGATCGTGCACTGCTGCGCGAAGGACGTCCCGTTCGGGCTGCTGCTCGGGGCGGGGGCCAAGGCCCTGTCCGTCGAGATCTCCGCGATCCCGGCCCGCGACGACGACGTCATCGGCGAGGCCATCGAGGGCGGGATCGGGTTCCTGTTCGGCGTCGTGCCCGGCGTCGACGCGCGGCTGCCCGAGCCCGCGCGGTCGGTCGCGCCGGTCCGCGACCTGTGGCGGCGGCTCGGTTTCCCGCCCGGGGAGATCGCACGCCAGGTCGTGGTGACGCCCACATGCGGCCTGGCCGGGGCTTCGCCCAGATATGTCCGACAAGCCCTGGCGCACTGCGTGCGGGCGGCGCGGAGCCTCGCCGACACCCCGGAGTGACCGGCGGAAACTGTCAGACCCGGGCGGGAAGATAGGGGCGCACGCGCGGCGGGGCCCGACACCCGCCGCACCCGGAGCCGGAGGTTTTGCGGATGGACGCCGAGCAGTACGCCGAGCGGCACGCCGAGCTCTCTCGTGAGCTGCGCGAGGCGAGCTACCAGTACTACATCCTCGCCAACCCCACGCTCAGCGACATCGACTACGACGTGAAGATGCGCGAGATCGAGGACATCGAGCGGATGTTCCCCGAACTCGTCACCCCCGACTCCCCGACGCAGACCGTCGGCACCCCGATCACCACCGAGTTCGCCTCGGTCCCGCACATCGAGCGCATGCAGAGCCTCGACAACGCGATGGACGACGCCGAGCTGTCGGTGTGGGCCGAGCGCCTTGAGGCGTCCCTTGAGGGCGCGCCCGTCGGCGGGTACCTGTGCGAGCTGAAGATCGACGGCCTGGCCATCGCGCTCACCTACGAGAACGGCAGGCTGGTGCGCGGCGTCACCCGGGGCGACGGCGTCGTGGGCGAGGACGTGACCAACAACGTCAAGACGATGCCGTCGGTCCCGCTCGTGCTCGCCGGGGACGACGTGCCCGAGCTCGTGGAGATCCGCGGCGAGGTGTTCATGCCGGTCGAGGTGTTCAAGAAGCTGAACGTCGACCGCGCGGCGGCGGGGGAGGAGCCGTTCCGCAACCCCCGCAACACCGCCGCCGGGGCGCTGCGCCAGAAGGACCCGCGCATCACCGCCCAGCGGCCCCTCACGCTGATCGTGCACGGCTTCGGGGCCTGGCGGGGCGGTCCCGCCGTGCCGGAGAGCCAGAGCGCCGTCTACGAACTGCTGGCGGCCTGGGGCCTGCCCGTCAGCGAGCGGTACCGGGTGGTTCCCGACGTCGCGGAGGTCAAGGAGTACATCGCCTACTACGGCGAGCACAGGCACGAGCCGCCCTATGAGATCGACGGCGTCGTGGTGAAGGTCAACGCGCTGTCGGTGCAGCGGCGGCTGGGGTCCACCAGCCGCGCGCCGCGCTGGGCGATCGCGTTCAAGTACCCGCCCGAGGAGGTGCGCACCAAGCTGCTCGACATCAAGGTCGGCGTCGGACGCACCGGCCGCGTCACCCCGTGGGGGCTGATGGAGCCGGTGTCGGTCGCGGGCTCGACCGTCGAGCGGGCCACCCTGCACAACGCGTTCGAGGTGGTGCGCAAGGGCGTGCTGATCGGCGACACCGTCGTGCTGCGCAAGGCGGGCGACGTCATCCCCGAGATCGTCGGCCCGGTCGCCGAGCTGCGCGACGGCACCGAGCGCGCGTTCGTCATGCCGACGCACTGCCCGGAATGCCACACCGCCCTGGCCTACGCCAAGGAGGGCGACAAGGACATCCGCTGCCCCAACACCCGCACCTGCCCGGGCCAGCTGCGCGAGCGGATCTACTTCATGGGCCGCCGCACGGTCCTCGACATCGAGGCGCTCGGCTACGTCGCGGCGACCGCGCTCACCCAGCCGCTCGAGCCGGTCGACGCGCCCGTCAAGGACGAGGGCGACCTGTTCCACCTGACCGTCGAGAAGCTGCTGCCCATCCGCAGCCTCGTGCTCGACCAGGACTCAGGCACGCCCAAGATCGACCCCAAGACCGGGGAAGACAAGGTCGTCACCTTCTTCGTCAACAAGGACGGCAGCCCGAAGAAGGTCGTGGAGACCCTGTTCGCCGAGCTGGAGAAGGCCAAGACCAAGCCGCTGTGGCGGTTCCTCGTCGCGCTGTCGATCCGGCACGTCGGGCCGCGCGCCGCCCAGGACCTCGCCCGCGAGCTCCGCTCGTTCGACCGGATCTTCAGCGCCACCGAGGAGGAGCTGACGGCGGTCGACGGCGTCGGCCCGACCATCGCCAGGTCGATCATCGAGTGGTGGCAGGTCGACTGGCACCGCGAGATCGTGGACAAGTGGCGGGCGGCGGGCGTCGTCCTGGAGGACGCGACGGCCGAGGACCTGCCGCGTCCCCTGGCGGGCCTGACGATCGTCGTCACCGGCTCGCTCGAGGGGTTCAGCAGGGATTCGGCCAAGGAGGCGATCCAGAACCTGGGCGGCAAGGCGGCGGGCTCTGTGTCGAAGAAGACATCGTTCGTCGTGGTCGGCGAGAACGCGGGCTCCAAGCACGCCAAGGCCCTTGAGCTGGGCGTCCCCATCCTCGACGAGGCCGGTTTCCAGATCCTGATCGATCAGGGGCCGGATGCGGCCAAGGCCGTAACCCTGAACCAGGAGTAACCGGATTTCGGTGGGGAAGGCCCTTAGGCTAGGCGAAAAACCGGCACAAATGCCGATTTCACTATCAATCGGTGAGTAACAGAACGTACGCATCCGGTTTCGTAAAGCTGAGTCAAAGCCGTACTCTCCTCATGAGCACCTGTTTGAACCTCAATCCGGTGTGTCCCTGAGGAAGCTGAATGAAGGACCCGAACAACACGCGGGACACGCGGCCCCGCCTCGGCTCGCCGCTGTGGCTCTACCTGACCGCGGTCACCGCCGCCGGCACCCTGTTGCTGCTGTTCACCCTGCCCCAGCTCACCGGCCACGACCTTGAGACGCTGCTCAACGAGCCGCGCTTCTGGCTGCTCGCCGGGTTCGTGGTCTTCGGCGAGCTGAAACCGATCATCACGCCCGGGTCCAACGAGAACAACGGCGCGTCCACGTCGACCACGTTCACCTTCGCCACCCTGCTGTACGCGGGCCTGCCGATGTCCCTGCTGCTCCAGGGCGTCGCGCTCGTCATCTGCGGGGTCTTCCGACGGCACTCGCCGCACCGGACCGCGTTCAACGTCGCCCAGTACGCGGTCGCGCAGGCCGCCGCGGCCGCCGTCCTGTGGGGGTTCGGGGCGGGCGCGGACCCGGCGCACGTGTGGGTCCCGCAGGGCGACGACCTCGCCGCGGTCATGCTCGCCGGGATGACGTACTTCCTCGTCAACGACGTCCTCGTCGCCGGGGCCGTCGCGCTGCACGAGCGCGTCGGCCTCGTCCGGGTCCTCAGGTTCGACCTCGCCTACCAGGTCCTCGCCCACCTCGCGCTGCTCGGCCTGGCCCCGATCGTCGTGGTGGTCGTGGACCGCTCCCCGGCGTTCGTCCCGCTGATCATCCTGCCGTTCACCGCCGTCTACCTCACCGCGGCCGCCTCCGTCCGACGCGAACACCAGGCGCTGCACGACGGCCTCACCGGGCTGCCCAACCGCAAACTGCTGTTCCTGCGCGCCGAGGAGGCGCTGCTGGCCCGTCAGTTGCGCGAGGCGCGCGGCGACCGGCTGCAGAAGGTCGGGCTGTTCCTCATCGACCTCGACAGGTTCAAGGAGGTCAACGACACCCTCGGCCACCCCACCGGCGACCGGCTCCTGCAGATCATCGCCCACCGGCTCACGCACAGCGTCCGGCCCGGCGACCTCGTCGCGCGGCTCGGTGGGGATGAGTTCGCCGTCCTGCTGCCCTCGGTCCGCGACGTGCACGCCGCCCGCGAGGTCGCCGTCAGGCTCCGCGCCGCCCTCAGCGAACCGGTGCGCCTCGACGGCATGAGCTTCGACCTCGAAGGCAGCGTCGGCATCGCGCTCAGCCCCGACCACGCGCCCGACTTCGAACTGCTCCTGCAACGCGCCGACGTCGCCATGTACGTCGCCAAGGAGTCGCGCGCGGGCGTCGAGATCTACTCACCCGCCAGCGACCGCAACTCGCCCGCCAGGCTCGGCCTGCTCGGCGACCTGCGGCGCGGCATCGACCGGCGCGAACTCGAACTGCACTACCAGCCCAAGGTCCAACTCTCCGACGGCAGGCTGCTCGGCATGGAAGGGCTGCTGCGCTGGCGGCACCCAGAGCGCGGCGTGCTCGGGCCCGAGGAATTCCTGCCGCTCGCCGAGCAGACCTACCTGATGAAGGCGATCACCCACTCGGTCGTGCGCGACGCGCTCGCCCAGGCGCACGCCTGGTGGTCCGACGGGCTCACCGTCCAGGTCAGCGTGAACGTCTCGGGGAGGGACCTCCTTGACGGGCAGCTCGCCGAGACGATCACCGGGGAGCTGATGGCGCGCAGGCTGCCCGCGGACGCGTTCGGGCTTGAGATCACCGAACGCATCCTGATGAACGAGTCGGCTTACGCGTCGGAGACCGTGCGGGCGCTCGCCGAACTGGGGATTCCGCTGAGCCTTGACGACTTCGGGACCGGGTACTCCTCGCTCGTCCGGCTGAAGCGGCTTCCCGTGCGCGAGGTGAAGATCGACGCGTCCTTCGTCAGACGGCTCACCGACTCGGCCGAGGACGCCGTCATCGTCAGGTCGATCATCGACCTCGTCAGGACCCTCGGGCTCAGGTCGGTCGCCGAGGGCGTCGAGGACGCAGAGACCGCCGCGCGCCTGGCGGAGATGGGATGCGACACAGGGCAGGGCTGGCACCTCGGGCGTCCCATGGAACCCGCCGAGGCCACCGAGTGGATGCGCGGACGGCTCCCGCTGTCCCCGGCCGCCGCGCCGCGCTGAGCGCGCGCCGCCGTCGCCGTTCGCGCCGGGCGCGGGGCCCGGTGGCCATAGGATGGGAGGGAATCCCAGTCGATCACTCCGGAACGGCCCTTTCCATGACCATCACCCGTGACGAGGTCGCGCACCTCGCCCGGCTCTCCAGGCTGGCGCTCGGCGACGATGAGCTCGACCACTTCGCCGTCCAGCTCGACGCGATCGTGTCCGCCGTCGCCCGGGTGCAGGAGGTGGCGGCCGAGGACATCCCGCCGACCACCCACGCGCTGCCGCTGACCAACGTCTTCCGCGCCGACGAGGTGCGCCCGTCGCTCAGCGCCGCCGAGGCGCTCTCCGGCGCGCCCGCCGCCGAGTCCTCGCGGTTCCGGGTGCCGCGCATCCTGGAGGAGGACGAATGATCTTCAAGACCGCAGCCGAGCTCGGCGCGCTCATCGCGTCGGGCGAGACGACCGCCGTCGAGGTCGCCCAGGCCCACCTCGAGCGGATCGAGCAGGTCGAGGGCAGGGTCAACGCGTTCCTGCACATCGCCGCCGAGTCCGCGCTGGCGCAGGCCGCCGACGTCGACCGCCGCCGCGCCGCCGGCGAGGAGCTCGGCCCGCTCGCCGGAGTGCCCATCGCGCACAAGGACGTGTTCACCACGCGGGACATGCCCACCACGTGCGCGTCGAAGATCCTCGAAGGCTGGGTGCCGCCGTACGACGCCACGGTCACCGAGCGGCTGCGCGCCGCCGGCCTGGTGATCCTCGGCAAGACCAACATGGACGAGTTCGCGATGGGCTCGTCCACCGAGAACAGCGCCTTCGGCCCCACCCGCAACCCGTGGGACCTCGACCGCGTCCCGGGCGGCTCGTCCGGCGGCTCGTCGGCGGCCGTCGCCGCCTACGAGGCCCCGCTGGCCACCGGCACCGACACGGGCGGCTCCATCCGGCAGCCCGCCGCCGTCACCGGGATCGTGGGGATGAAGCCGACCTATGGCGGATCGTCCCGGTACGGGCTTGTGGCGTTCGCGTCCTCGCTCGACACCCCCGGGCCGTTCGCCCGCAACGTCCTCGACGCGGCGCTGCTGCACGAGGCGTTCTCCGGGTACGACCCGCGCGACTCGACCTCCGTCAACGAGCCGGTCCCCGCGGTCGTGGCCGCCGCCCGGCAGGGCGACGTGGCGGGGCTGCGCGTCGGCGTCGTCAAGGAGTTCGGCGGCGAGGGCTACCAGCCGGGCGTGCTCAACCGGTTCAACGAGACAGTCGAGCTGCTCGAATCGCTGGGCGCGAAGGTCGTCGAGGTCTCCTGCCCGGCGTTCACGTACGCGCTGGCGTCCTACTACCTGATCGCGCCGTCGGAGGCGTCGTCCAACCTCGCGCGCTTCGACGCGATGCGCTACGGCCTGCGCGTCGGCGACGACGGCACCCGCTCGGCCGAGGAGGTCATGGCCCTCACCCGCGCCGCCGGGTTCGGCCCCGAGGTCAAGCGCCGCATCATCCTGGGCACCTACGCCCTGTCGTCCGGCTACTACGACGCCTACTACGGCAAGGCCCAGCAGGTCCGCACCCTCATCACGCGCGACTTCGACGCGGCCTTCGCCCAGGTGGACGTCCTCATCTCCCCGACGACGCCCACCACCGCCTTCCCCATCGGGGAGCGCGCCGACGACCCCATGGCCATGTACCTGGCCGACCTGTGCACCATCCCGTCCAACATGGCGGGCAACGCCGCGATCTCCATCCCCTGCGGCCTCGCCGACGAGGACGACCTCCCCGTCGGCCTCCAGATCATGGCCCCCACCCTCGCCGACGACCGCTGCTACCGCGTAGCCGCCGCCATCGAGTCCGCCCTGGAGTCCCGCTGGAAGTCCCCCCTCCTGACCAAGGCCCCAGCCCTCTAGGCCCGCGAAGGGGGGACGTCAAATGATCACCAACATCAAGATCAACGGCTTCAAGTCCTTCCTGGACTTCACCCTCGACGTCCCCCCCTTCCTGGCCCTCATCGGCCCCAACGCCTCCGGCAAATCCAACCTCTTCGACGCCCTGACCCTCATGGCCGACGCCGTCGAGTTCGGCCCCCAACGCGCCCTCACCAGGCACGGACGGGGCTCCGCGCTCGACATGTTCCACAGGTTCAACGACGGCACCACCGTCGACCAGGTGTCGATCACGGTCACGATGCTCGCCGCCGAGCCGGGGGACGACGGCCCGGTGCCGATGACATGCCGGCTCGTGCTGGAGAAGTCCGACGGCGAACCGTTCGTCAGCGTGTGCGACCTGTCGAGTCACGCCCCGGACGCCGCCGCGGACGTCCCGGGACTCGCGCACGCGTCCGACGCGTTCATGGCGAGCCTCCTGGTGCTCATCCCCGAGCCCAGGGACGGACGCGTGGTCGTGGAGACCACGACATCCCTGCTCGACCGGAACCCAGATCCGGACCTGATCCACCAGGCCAGGGCAGAGGCCCGGTCATGGCGTCCGTATGTGCTCGAGCCGCATCTGATGCGGCTGCCGGTGCCCGCGCCCGATCATGATCCGCTTGCGCTGAACGGCCGGAACCTTGCGGCGGTGCTGCACCGCCTGGAGGAGGACGACGTCCTCTGGAAGCTGAGAGCCGACCTCATCGCCCTGATCCCGGGTCTGCGCGACATCAAGCCGCTGCTCGACCAGCGCCGTCAGGAGTACGACTTCGACGCGGTCCTCGCCGACACCGGCTCGGTGCTGCCCAGGGTCCTGTCGGACGGCACGCTGCGCGCGCTCGGCCTGCTCGCCGTCTCGCATGACGCCCGCTCCCCGGGGGTCATGGTGGTCGAGGAGGTGGAGAACGGATTCCATCCGGGCAGGCTCGCCGAACTGGTCCGCAGGCTCACCAGGGATCTTGTCGACCCGTCGGCCGACGCGCCGATCACGAGCCTGCGGCAGGTCATCGTGACGTCGCACTCGCCGGTCCTGGTCTCGGCCCTGTGGGCGGAGACCCGGGACAGCCTGCGCTTCACCGACATGGTGACGCGCATCGACGGCGCCAAGCACCGCGCCTCACGGGTGACCCGCGTCCTCCCGATCCTGGACGGCGGCGAGCGAGGCGCCGCCGCGACCCCCTTCGACGTCCGCCGCTTCCTGGGCACGGTCCGCCCGGAGGACCGATGAGCCGACCCTTGGAGCCGGGACTCGTGGCCGAGGGCGTCTCCGATGTGGACTTCCTCGTCCCGGTGATAGACAGGTTCCTGAACCGGTTGCTGACGGCGCGGAGCGGCACGTTCGTCGACCTCAGGCCGACTCTGGCGTCGGAGTGCGTGAAGAAGCACGGCAAGGAGCGGTTTGTTGAGGCGGCGCGGAGCCTTGGCCAGGTCTGCGACCTTGTCTTCGTGCACGCGGACCACCATGAGCGACGTGAGGCGGAGGCGCTGCGGGAACTCCTGGCGTGCCCGACCGTCGTCCTCGTGCCGAAGCGCGAGACGGAGACCTGGATGCTCGCCGACCCGCGTGCCTTCCGGGGCATCCGGGGAGCCGACGTGTCGCTCCTGCCGAAGGTCGCGGATCTGGAGCGGGAGCCCGCGCCCAAGATCCTGCTGGCCAGGGTGCTGCGGGCTGCCGGAGTCAGGCGGCCCACCGACTATTTTGAGATGCTCGGCGACGAGATCGACCTGGCAGCGCTGAACCGGGTGCCCGCCTTCGCGCGGTGGGCCGCGGAGACCGAGAGAGCTTTGAAAGGACTGAAGTATCTGTGAGTACGTTGGTTCCGTTTGGTGAGGCGCTGAGCAGGTACTCGCCGGTGTTGGGGATTGAGACGCATATTGAGTTGGGGACCGCGTCGAAGATGTTCTGTGGGTGTGCGACGGGGTTCGGGGCGGGGGCGAACTCGCAGGTGTGCCCGGTGTGTCTTGGGCTGCCGGGGGCGTTGCCCGTGGTGAATGAGCGGGCGATCGAGTTCGCGATTCGGATCGGGCTCGCGCTGAACTGTGACATCGCCGAGTGGTGTCGGTTCGCGCGGAAGAACTACTTCTATCCGGATATGCCGAAGGACTTCCAGATCTCGCAGTACGACGAGCCGATCTGCTTCGACGGGTACCTGGACGTCGAGGTCGAGGGGGAGACGTACCGGATCGGGATCGAGCGGGCGCACCTGGAGGAGGACACCGGCAAGTCGACGCACGTCGGCGGGGCGACCGGGCGGATCCACGGGGCCGACCACTCGCTGGTCGACTACAACCGGTCGGGCATCCCGCTGATCGAGATCGTCACCAAGCCGATCGAGGCGACGGAGGAGAAGGCCCCGCTCGTCGCGCGGGCCTACGCCACCGAGCTGCGTGAGCTGGTGCGGGCGCTTGGCGCGTCGGACGTGCGCATGGAGGAGGGCTCCATGCGGTGCGACGTGAACGTGTCGCTCATGCCGAAGGGCGCGGCCGAGTGGGGCACCCGGACCGAGACCAAGAACGTCAACTCGCTGCGCAGCGTGGAGCGTTCGGTCAGGTTCGAGATCGAGCGGCAGGCCGGGGTCCTCGACGCCGGGGGCAAGATCGTCCAGGAGACCCGCCACTTCCACGAGAACGACGGGTCCACCAGCCCCGGCCGGTCCAAGGAGGAGGCGCAGGACTACCGCTACTTCCCCGAGCCGGACCTGGTGCCGGTGGCCCCGTCGCGGGCGTGGGTCGAGGAGATCCGCGCGACGCTGCCCGAGCTGCCCGCCGCCCGGCGCGTCAGGGTGAAGGCGGCCTGGTCGCTGAGCGACGAGGAGCTGCGTGACGTGATCAACGCGGGCGCGCTCGACCTCATCGAGGAGACGATCGCCGAGGGCGCGTCGCCGGCCGCCGCGCGCAAGTGGTGGATGAACGAGCTTTCGCGGACCGCGACGGCCCAGGGCGTCGAGCTGTCGGCGCTGCCGATCACCTCGGGCCAGGTCGCGCGCATCCAGGCGCTGGTGGACGCCGGTGAGCTGAACGACAAGCTCGCCCGCAAGGTGTTCGAGGGCGTCCTTGCCGGTGAGGGCTCGCCCGACGAGGTCGTCGCGGCGCGCGGTCTGAAGGTGGTCAGCGACGAGGGCGCGCTGCTCGCCCTGGTCGACCAGGTGATCGCCGAGAACGCCGACGCCGCGCAGAAGGTCCGCGACGGCAAGGTCGCGGCGGCGGGCGCGCTGGTCGGCGCGATCATGAAGGCGAGCCGGGGCCAGGCCGACGCAGGCCGCGCCCGTGAACTGATCCTCGAGCGGCTCGGCCAGTCCTGACCCGCGGACGTGACCCGCGACACACGGTGACGGCCGCGCGCCCATGCGGCGGACGGCCGTCACCCCGCGGTGATCACGCTGTGTCCCCATGGGGTCAATCGGCTGTCTTCCCGATCACAAAACGGCAAGCGGGGGCGGCGGCTGCCCAGCCGCGATTACTCGCCGTGAGATTCTGTCGCCGGATGGGCACTCACCCTCAATCGGTCCGTGACCTACGGAACGTAGATTGATGGGCACGGTGCCGACACGGGTCGGCGCTCGGACAGGCAGCGCCGCCTACCGCCCATGCCACGCCGCGTACGGCGAGCCGCGCGAACCAGGAGCACGAACGACGATGACTGGCGAGGATTCGCCGCGCCGACTGCCGGCGCAGGCGCTGCCGCTGACCATCGTCTTCGGCCTGGGCGGTCTGTACGCGATCGGGGCGCTGCTCGGCTGGACCAGTGACTGGTTCGCGGCGGGCGCGGGCGCGGCCGCGTGCGGCAGCCTCCTGTACGCCGCCTGGCACAAGCCGGGGGACACCGCCTCGTGGCGCTGGTTCGGCGCGGCGGCGGGGTTGTGGGGCGTGAGCGCGATCGTGCGCGCGGTGTCCCAGCTCGTCCTTCCCGGCCAGGCGATGTCGCTTTCGCTCGCCGATCTGTTCGGCGTCGCGGCGATCGTCGCGTTCGCCGCGGGTTTTGTGGTTCCGACGCGATTGCCGCGTTCGCCCAGACAGTGGCTGAGACATGGCGCTGATTCGTATGTGTGCGCGGTCGCCCTATTTGTCCTGGGTTGGGATGCGATCTTCGGGAACCTCTTCCGGCTGTCGGGGGAGTCCCCCGTCCAGTTCCTTCTGGAACTCGTCTTCCCGCTGCTGGACATCGCGCTGCTGTGCGCGCTGCTTCCGTTCGTGCTCGGCGCGGCCCGCAGGCAGCGTCCGACGGCCGTCATCGCCTACCTCGCGCTGCTCGCCCTCGCCGCCGGCGACGTGATCAACACGGCGGTCCGGCTGGAGAACGGCGGCTCGGTGATCGGCGACGTGTTCCGCTTCGGCGGCCTGCTGCTGCTCGGCGCGGCCCCCTGGATCGGCGCGCGCTCCCGCAGGGGCGGCGGCCGCGGCAGGATGGTCGGCCCCGGGATCGCGCCCGCGCTGCTGGCCGGGGCCGCCGCGATGTTCGTCGCCGGGCACACCCTGACGGGGAGCCGCCCGGTCGAGCCGGTCGTGCTGATCGTCGCGGGGACCGCCCTGCTCGTCCTCATCGCCAGGCTGACGGACCTGCTGCGCGAGAACGACAGGCTGAAGTCGGAGATCAGGGCGGGCGAGGAGCACTTCAGGGCGCTCGCCGAGAGCGTCGAGGACCTCGTGCTGATCTGCGACGAGCCCGGCACCGTCCAGTACGTCAACGCGGGCGAGCAGTGGACGACCGGGCACGCGCTGCCGGATCTGCTGGGCCGCCCGCTGACCGAGCTGCTGCACTCCGAGGACGTCGCCGACGTCGTCGCCGCGCTGAACCGCTGCGACGAGGGCGCGCGTGAGCCGCTGCGCCTTGCCTGCCGCCTGCGCACCGAGGACGGCACCTGGCTCCCCACCGAATCCACCTTCTCCCGGTATGCCCCGGGACGTGTGCTGATCACCGTCCGGGACCTGTCGGAGGAGGCCGCGCTCAAGCGCCAGGTCGACCACCTGACCTTCCATGACGGCCTCACCGGCCTGCCCAACCGCGCCTACCTGGAGGAGCGGACCCGTCAGGTGCTGGCCAGGCGCGGCCCGGTCAGCGCGGTGATCTTCGTCGACCTCGACGGTTTCACCGCCGTCAACGACTCGGCCGGGCACGCCGCCGGAGACCAGGTGCTCGCCCAGGCCGCCCGACGCCTGCGCGCGGCGGTCCCCGCCGACGACACTGTCGCGCGCTGGGGCGGCGACGAGTTCGCCGTCCTGGTGGAGACCGCCGCCGAACCCCAGGCCGTGGTCGACCTCGCCGAACGCCTCCTGCGCGTCCTGTCGGCCGAGCCCTACCGGGTCGGCGAGCGCGGCATCGCCCTGACGGCCGGCGTGGGCGTCGCCTTCGCCGACGGCGACCTCGCCTCCACCACCGAGGCGCACAGCCTTGACGAGACGGGCTCGGCCTCCCTGATCCGCAACGGCGACCTCGCCATGACCAGGGCCAAGGAGCTGGGCGGCGGACGCGTCGAGGTGTTCGCGACCCAGATGCACGCCGCGGTCGTGCGCAGGATGGAGCTGAGCAGCGACCTCCAGCGCGCGCTTGCCGACGAGGAGTTCGAGGTCGCCTTCCAGCCGGTCATGGACCTCGCCGACGGCCGCGTCACCGGCGTCGAGGCGCTGGCCCGCTGGCGCAGGGACGGCCGCCAGGTGCCGCCCGAGGAGTTCCTTGACGCCGCCGAGGAGTCCGGCCTGATCGTCCCGCTCGGCTCGTGGATTCTGCGTGAGGCGTGCGGCCAGGCCGCGCGCTGGCGGGCCGAGGGCTGGGAGATCGGCCTTTCGGTGAACTTCACCGCGCGCCAGATCTCCGCGCCCAAGTTCGCCGCGACCGTCGCCGCCGCGCTCACCGAGACCGGCCTCCCGCCGCACGCCCTCACCCTCGAGGTCAAGGAGGAGGTCCTTGTCGAGCAGATCCAGGGCGGCGACCAGCACGGCGAACGCCTGTCGGCCCTGCGCGACCTCGGCGTCCGCCTGGCGATCGACGACTTCGGCACCGGCTACGCCTCCCTCGCCTTCCTCGGCCAGCTCCCCGTCGACGTCATCAAGATCGACCCGTCGTTCACCGCGGGCCTCGACGGCGACGAGACCCGCACCCTCCTCACCCGGACGATCATCAGGCTCGGGTCGGAGCTCGGCCTGACCGTCGTCGCCGAGGGCGTCGAGAGCGCCGCGCAGCAGGAGGCGCTGCGGCTGATGGGCTGCCACCGCGGCCAGGGATACCACCTGGCCAGGCCCATGTCCGCGGCCCGGATCGACGCCGAGATCAGGCCCGGCGTCGTGCCGATGCCCGGCGTCCAGGCCGGCTGATCGAGCGCCTTCTATCTCACCTCCTGAGATATCTGCAACATGGATTTGACCTGGAGGTGTCACATCGGCAAAAGTAGACGTGTGCAGAACAGCTTCCGCATCCTCGTAGTACTTGGCAGGCGCGCGGCCTGAGCCAAGCTCCCGGCATGCGCGCTCCCCTCGACCGCCTCGCGGCGCGAGGGGTTTTTTGTTGGCCGGGAACCCCGTTGGCCGGGAACCGCAGATCGGCCGCAACCGAGACCCTCCTCCCTCCTTCCGAAGGAAATACAGATGACCGAGCAGATGACCGGGGCTCAGGCACTGGTCCGTGCCTTGGAGAACGTCGGCGTCGACACCGTGTTCGGGATTCCGGGCGGGGCGATCCTTCCGGCCTACGACCCGCTCTACGACTCGCAGAAGCTGCGGCACATCCTGGTCAGGCACGAGCAGGGCGCGGGCCACGCCGCGCAGGGCTACGCCCAGGCCACGGGCCGCGTCGGGGTCTGTATGGCGACGTCGGGGCCCGGCGCGACCAACCTGGTGACGCCGATCGCCGACGCCTACATGGACTCCGTCCCGATGGTCGCGATCACCGGGCAGGTGTCGTCCAAGGCGATCGGCACCGACGCCTTCCAGGAAGCCGACATCTCCGGCATCACCCTGCCGATCACCAAGCACAACTTCCTCGTCACCGACCCGCGTGACATCGCGCGGACCATCGTCGAGGCGTTCCACATCGCGGGCACCGGACGTCCCGGGCCCGTCCTGGTCGACATCGCCAAGGACGCGCTGCAGGCCACGTTCGAGTTCGTGTGGGGCGAGGAGATGCGGCTTCCGGGCTACCGTCCCGTCACCCGGCCGCACTCCAAGCAGGTCCGCGAGGCGGCCCGGCTGATCACGGACGCCAAGCGGCCCGTCCTTTATGTCGGCGGCGGCGTCATCAAGGCGCGCGCGTCCGAGGAGCTGCGGGTCCTGGCCGAACTGACCGGCGCGCCGGTCATCACCACGCTGATGGCGCTGGGGGCGTTCCCCGACGGCCACCCGCAGCACATGGGCATGCCCGGCATGCACGGCACCGTCGGCGCGGTCGGCGCGCTCCAGAAGGCCGACCTCATCGTCGCCCTCGGCGCGCGTTTTGACGACCGCGTCACCGGCGACCTCGACTCCTTCGCCCCGTACGCCACGGTCGTGCACGCCGACATCGACCCCGCCGAGATCTCCAAGAACCGGCACGCCGACGTCCCCATCGTCGGCGACGCCCGCGAGGTCATCGCCGACCTCATCGTCGCGATCCAGGCCGAGCAGGCCGCCGGCCGCACCGCCGACTACGCCGCCTGGTGGAAGCAGCTGAACGCGTGGAAGGAGACCTACGCGCTCGGCTACGACACCCCCCCGAACGGGGAGCTCGCCCCCCAGTACGTCATCGAACGGCTCGGCAAGATCGCCGGACCCGACGCGCTGTACTGCGCGGGCGTCGGCCAGCACCAGATGTGGGCGTCGCAGTTCATCGCCTATGAGCAGCCCGGGTCGTTCATCAACTCCGGCGGCGCGGGGACCATGGGCTTCGCCGTCCCGGCCGCGATGGGCGCCAAGGTCGGCGCGCCCGACAAGGTCGTGTGGGCCATCGACGGCGACGGCTGCTTCCAGATGACCAACCAGGAGCTCGTCACCTGCGCCGTCGAGGGCATCCCGATCAAGATCGCCCTCATCAACAACGGTAACCTCGGCATGGTCCGGCAGTGGCAGACCCTCTTCTACGACGGCCGCTACTCCAACACCAAGCTGCACTCCAAGCGCATCCCCGACTTCGTGAAGCTCGCCGACGCCTACGGCTGCGAGGGCCTGCGGGTCGAGCGCGCCGAAGAGGTCGACGCCGCCATCGAGAAGGCGATGGCGATCAACGACCGCCCGGTCGTCATCGACTTCGTCGTCCACGACGACGCGATGGTCTGGCCGATGGTCGCGGCGGGCTCTAGCAACGACGACATCAAGTACGCGCGGGACCTCGCGCCGAAGTGGGAGCACGAAGACTGATGAGCCGGCACACACTCTCCGTTCTCGTCGAGAACAAGCCGGGGGTCCTGGTCCGCATAGCGGGTCTGTTCTCCCGCCGCGGCTTCAACATCGACTCCCTCGCCGTCGGCGAGACCGAGCACCCGGAGATCTCCCGGATCACGATCGTCGTGGACGTCCACGACCTTCCGCTGGAGCAGGTCACCAAGCAGCTGAACAAGCTCGTCAACGTGCTCAAGATCGTGGAGCTCGACCCGTCGTCGTCGGTGCAGCGCGAGCTGATCCTCGTCAAGGTCGCCACCTCCGCCGAGATCCGCTCCCAGGTCCTGGAGATCGTCCAGATGTTCCGGGCCAAGGTCGTCGACGTCGCCCACGACGCGCTGACGATCGAGGCGACCGGCAACCGTGACAAGCTAGAGGCGCTGCTGAAGTGCCTCGAGCCGTTCGGTATCAAGGAACTTGTGCAGTCGGGCATCATCGCGGTCGGCCGCGGCGCCCGCTCCATCTCCGATCGTTCGCTGCGTGCGCTCGAATCGCGCAGCGCGTAACCCACGAGAAAGGCAACAGCCCCACCATGGCTGAGATGTTCTACGACAACGACGCTGACCTGAGCATCATCCAGGGCAAGAGCGTCGCGGTGATCGGCTACGGCTCCCAGGGTCACGCGCACGCGCTCTCCCTGCGCGACTCCGGCGTCGACGTGCGGGTCGGCCTGCCCGAGGGATCGAAGTCCCGGGCCAAGGCCGAGGCCGACGGCCTGCGCGTGCTCACGCCCCGCGAGGCGGCCGCCGAAGCGAACCTGATCATGATCCTCGCGCCGGACCACCTGCAGCGCGGCATCTATGAGAACGACATCAAGCCCGAGCTGGCGGAGGGCGACGCGCTCTTCTTCGGCCACGGCCTGAACATCCGCTTCGGCCTGATCGAGCCGCCGGCGGGCGTGGACGTCGCCATGGTCGCCCCCAAGGGCCCGGGCCACCTGGTCCGCCGCCAGTTCGAGGACGGCCGGGGCGTCCCGGTGATCGTCGCGGTGGAGAAGGACGAGTCCGGCAACGCCTGGCCGCTGGCCCTGTCGTACGCCAAGGGCATCGGCGGTCTGCGCGCGGGCGGCATCAAGACCACCTTCACCGAGGAGACCGAGACCGACCTGTTCGGCGAGCAGGCCGTGCTGTGCGGCGGCACCGCCGAGCTGATCAAGACCGGCTTCGAGGTCCTGGTCGAGGCCGGCTACCAGCCCGAGGTCGCCTACTTCGAGTGCCTGCACGAGCTCAAGCTGATCGTCGACCTCATCTACGAGGGCGGCATCCAGAAGATGTACTGGTCGGTGTCCGACACCGCTGAGTTCGGCGGCTACACCCGCGGCCCGCGCATCATCACCGCCGACACCAAGGCGGAGATGAAGAAGATCCTCGCCGAGATCCAGTCCGGCGAGTTCGTCAAGGAGCTGGTGACGGAGTTCGACGCCGGCCAGCCGAACCACCTGAAGTACCGCGAGGAGCTCGGCTCCCACCCGATCGAGGTCACCGGCGCCAAGCTGCGCCCGATGTTCTCCTGGCTGAACGACTGACGTTCGGCTCAGCGCCCGCCCGCCGCCCCTTTCCGGGGAGGCGGGCGGTTCGTCGTTTTCCGGGGTGCGCGGGTGTGCGGGACGGGCGGGGGTGGGTAGGTCTCGTGCGGTAGGCGAACCGGTCTTCGGGGGGAGACGAGATGCGTGCTGTTGCCGTGCGGGACTTCGGGGCGGAGCCCGAGCTGATGGAGCTTCCCGCGCCCGAGGCGGGCCCCGGCGAGATCCTCGTGCGGCTCAGGGTCGCCGGGATCAACCCGTTCGACTGGAAGGCCGCCGACGGCGCCATGCGCGACTCCGTCGACCACCACTTCCCGATGATCATGGGCTCGGACGGCGCGGGCGTGGTCGAGCGGGTCGGCGCGGGCGTCAGCAGGTTCAAGGTCGGCGACGCCGTCTACGGCCAGTTCATGCGCGTCCAGCAGGGTCTTGGGTCGTACGCGGACTACGCCGTGGCCGATGAGCACGGACCCGTCGCGAAGTTCCCCGAGGGCCTGCCCTACACCTGGGCCGCCGCCCTCCCGACGGCGAGCAGCACCGCCTACAACCTCGTCGAGACGACCAAGATCGAACCGGGCACCGTCGTGCTGATCAACGGCGCGACCGGCGGCGTCGGGCAGTCGGCCGTCCAGCTCGCCGCGAACAAGGGCGCGCACGTCATCGCCACCGCCGATCCCGACATGTCGGACTACATGCTGGAGCTCGGCGCGACGGAGACCATCGACTTCACCCGCGACTCGGTCATCCAGGACGTCCTTGAGTCCCACCCGGGCGGCATCGACGTCGTCATCGACCTCGTCACCCACACCAGGGGCGACACCCCCCTCGTGGCCGTCCTCCGCCGCGGCGGCATCTACATCAGCACCCTCGGCGCGGCCGACCCCGACGCCCTCGCCGCGATCGACATCCAAGGCGCGAACCTCTACAACCGCGCAACCCCCGAACTCCTCGCCCTCCTGGCCGAACTGGCCGACGGCGGCCGCCTCAAAGTCCACATAGACCACGAAATCCGCCTTGACGACGCCCCCGCCACCATCACCACCCTCCGCACCACCCACTCCAACGGCAAAACCGTAATAATCCTCTGAACCCCGGCCCCTTTCCCTGAAGGAAAGGGGCCTCACTTTCTCGACATTCTTATCTTTTCACAACAAATCCACACAATAAGAATTCCGGAAATTCGGATTTCCTAGAACGATCGCGGAAGCCTCCCCTAGCGTCACACCCATGCCAGTTTCCACACCACACGAGGCGCGGACACTCCTCATCAGGGAGAACCCGTCACTCGCCGCGCACTTCTGCGAACGACTGGGAATCAAACCCCCGGAAGGCTGCGTGCCGGTCCTCGGCTCAGAAGACTGCAACGTCCTAAAGCCACTCGAACTGACCAGGGACCGCACCGTCCTGTTCCGGGGCGGTGACGGCAAGACCGAGTTCGCGGTGTGCTTCGAGGTCCAGTTGCGCAAGGACGAATCACGCCGCTTCGCGTGGCCCATGTACGTCGTCCGGCTGTTCCACGACCTGCGTTGCCCCGTCGTCCTGCTGGTGCTCACCACCGACGAGAACGTGCGCACCTGGTGCGCCGCCGGGTTCGAGGTCGGCCATCCCGGCTTTGTGCTCTACCCGCTCGTCGTGACCCCCGAGCACATCGACCGGATCACCACGGTCGCCGAGGCCGCGGGGAACATTGAGCTCGCGGTCCTTTCCGCTCTCACGTTCGGGGACGAACCGGGTGGGGTCGTGGTTCTGGACGCTGTTTTCGCGGCGCTCGCGACCATAGATCCCGACACCGCGGCCCAGTACAGTGAAATCATCGCCGCTTCCCTGAGGGGAAGTGGACGAGAACATGTGGAGGAACTTGTGGTCATCAAGGACTTTCAGTACACCAGCCGTCTCGCTCAGCGGCTCAGGGCCGAGGGCAAAGCCGAGGGGGCGGCGGAGAAGCAGGCCGAGTTCGTCGTGATGGCGCTTCAGCGGCGTGGGGTGTGCGTGTCGGCGGAGGAGCGGGCGCGGATACTCGCGTGCGCGGACCTGGAGACGCTGGACCGCTGGCTCGACCGTGCGTTCACGGTCGAGAAGGCGGCCGACGTGTTCGACGGCTGACGCTTTCGCGGCGTAGGGGGGGCCTCCCGGGGGGAGGCCCCTTGGGGTTAGAGGGGGTGGTGGGGGGGTTTGGGGGTGGGGTGGGGGGAGGCGGCGGCGAGGAGGGAGGTGAGGAGGGGGAGGGCCAGGCAGAGGGCGGTTAGGGGGAGCCAGGGGATTTCGGTTAGGGGGCCGTGGGGGGTTGTTAGGTAGGGGGAGTCGGTGGGGGTGGTTAGGGGGCGGGTTACGGCTATGCCGGGGGGGAGGCCGGCCAGGAGGCCGAGGGCGCAGCCCAGGAGGGCTACGAAGGCGGTTTGGGAGGCGCGGATGAGGCGGAGGGTGCGGGGGCGGGCGCCGAGGACGGTGAGGGTCGTCATGTCGGGACGGGAGTCCGCGGCGGCCAGGGCCGTGGCGATGAGGGTGGCCAGGAGGACGAGGAACGCGGCGGTGCCGGTGAGGGCGAGGGCGACGACGGTGTCGCCGTCGCGGTGGTAGCCGGTCTCGGTGTACAGGCGGACGTCGAAGGGGGCGATCGCGTTCTTGAGGCGGTCGGCCTGGGCGTCGGTGAGCGGCTTGGTGATGATCAGGGCGGTGGTGCGGGTCGGGAGGTCTGTTCTGTCGGCCAGCGCGGGTGGCAGCAGGCTGACCAGCTCGGGGCCGACCGGGCGCGGCGAGAGCGTCGCGGGGAACACCGGGGCCTCGGACGGCTCGGCCGTGTCGCCCGGCGTCGCGGTGGGCGGGTTCTCGGGGGCGTCCGGGAGGTAGCTCTCGGGGGAGTGGTACGCGAAGCGGACCCGGGCGTCCTTGAGCATCGTGCGGTCGAAGACGACTGCCTCGCCCCGGGTGAGCGCGGCGTTGACCGTGGGATCGTCGACGCCGAGGAGGAGCGCCGCGGTCTCGGGGCCGCCGACCAGGTGACGTGTGCCGAACGGCAGGTTCTGCGGTCCGTAGTAGGAGCAGGAACAGTCGGGGGATAGCGCGCGCACGGACTCGTCAAGGCCGGCGAGGCGGTGCACTGTCGCGCCGGGCAGGGCGCTGCTCGCGGCGGCGGCGACGGCCTCGGTCTCGGCCCCGGAGAACCCGCCGATGACCGTGTTGCCCTCGGCCGTGCGTGGGACGTACTCGAGGCGTTCCTGTTCCAGGTCGCTCGCCATGCCGATGGACAGGGCGGTGAACGCCGCGACGGTCGCCATGACGGCGGCGACGGCGGGCGCGGTGCGGGCGCGGTTGCGTCCGGCGTCGCGGACGGCGATCCGCAGCGGCAGCGGGAGCCGTCCGGCGAAGTGGGCGCAGACGGCGACGGCCATCGGCGTCAGCAGTACGAACCCGAGGACCAGCGGGACGGTGCCGAGCGCGGGCCCGAGCTCGCGCAGCTCCCACAGCGTCGCCCAGATGAACCCGAGCCCGCCGACGATGAGCAGCGCCCCGAGGACGGGCACGCCCCGGCTGACGCGCGGCTCCTCACGCCGTCCGGCGAGGACGGCGGCCGGGTCGGTGCGCCCGGCGTCCCGCGCCGGAAGCCACGCGGCCGCAAGCGCGCTTACCAGCGCGAGCACGACGACGAAGACGATGCCGCCGGGACGGAACGTCCACGGGTGCAGAGGGGTGGCGCGCTGCGGCTCGATGATGGCGCGCAGGCCGAGCGCGAGGCCGAACCCGAGGACGGTGCCGGTGACCGCGGCGATCGCGCCGAGGACGAGCCCGCCGCCGAGGACGACCGCGCGCAGCTGTCCGGGGGTGCCGCCCGCGGCGGAGATCCTGGCGAGCAGGAGCCGCTGTCGCCGCAGTCCGACGGCGAACGCGGGCCCGGCCAGCAGGACGGTCTCCAGCACGATCATCGTCACGAGCAGCCCGCTGATGGCGGTCGCCGTCGGCGTCCCGGTCTCGAAGGGGAAGGACCCCTGGCTGTTGCCGTCGTCGCCCCAGAGGTGCTGGAGCCCGACGATCGCGGCGATCGGGAGGGCGATCATCGCGATGATGAGGGCGCTGCGGCCCTTGGCGGCGAGGGCGTCGCGCAGGGCGATGCGCAGCAGTGCGGTGCGGGAGCTCATCGGGCGGGCTCCTCGGTGAGCGCGCCGTCGTGCAGGAAGACGACGCGGTCGGCGTAGGCGGCGTGCCGTGACTCGTGCGTGGCCATCAGGCAGGAGGCTCCGGCGTCGCAGCGCGCGCGCAGGACCTTCATGATCTCCTCGCCGGTGGTGGAGTCGAGGGAGCCGGCTGGTTCGTCGGCGAGCAGGAGGGCGCGTTCGCCGACGAGCGCGCGGGCGATCGCGACGCGCTGCCGCTGCCCGCCGGACAGCTGGTCGGGGAAGCGGTCGGCGGCGTCGCCGAGCCCGACCTCGGTGAGCGCGGCGTACGCCTCGGTGCGGGCCTGTGCGGTGCGGACGCCGTCGAGCTCACGCGGGAGCATGACGTTCTCCAGCGCGCTGAGCGCGGGGATGAGGTTGAGGTCCTGGAAGACATAGCCGACGGTGCGGCGGCGCAGCGCGGCGAGCTGGACGCGGTCGCCGGTGAGCAGCCGTTCGGCGACGAGCACCTCGCCGCGCGTCGGACGCTCGAGCCCGCCCGCGACGTTGAGCAGTGTCGTCTTGCCGGAGCCCGACGCGCCCATGACGGCGACGAACTCGCCGGCCTCGACCGTCAAGGACAGACCGCGCAGGGCGTGGACGAGGGAGGCTCCGCTTCCGAAGTCGCGATGGACGTCGCGGAGGTCGAGCACACTCATGGGCGTTCCTCGGGTTGGAGGGATTCGGGGAGTCAGCGGGCGGCGAGGGTGCGTTCGCAGTGGTCGAGCCACCGGATCTCGGCTTCCGCCTGGAAGATCTGCGCGTCGATGACGAGCGCCTGGGCGGGGTCGGCCGCGCCGAGTTTGCGCCGGGTGAGGTCGCGCATCGCCGCGAGCGTCGCCGCGCGCTGCACCTGGACGACGGCGCGCACGTCGACGCCGGGTCCGGCGAGCGCGAGCGCGAGCTTGACGACGAGTTCGTCGCGCGGCCGGTCGGCCCGGGTGATGGGGGCGGTGAACCAGCGGGACGCCTCGGCGCGGCCGACTTCGGTGGCGGCGTAGCACTGGCGGCCTTCGGCGTCGGTCTCGGCGTGCTCGACGAGCCCGTCGCGTTCGAGTCTGCCGAGGGTGGTGTAGACCTGCCCGATGTTCAGCGGCCACGCGCCGCCGGTCGCCGCCTCGAACTCGGCGCGCAACTGGTAGCCGTAGCGGGGCCCTCGGGCGAGGAGCGCCAGTAGGCCGTGACGGATCGACATACATACTGAGTATGCATACCGAGTATGTATCCGACAAGGGGGCGAGGCCGCCCAGATCGGCGCGGGCCGTGTCGGAGTCGCGCGAAAAGGCCGTCCGGGCCTACCGTTCAGGGTTGTCCGCAGCGCCATCCATCCCAAAGCGGAGCCCTTCACCAGTGACGACGACACCGACCCTCAGCATCACCCGCGAGATCCTTCGCGTGTACGACCAGCGTTTCCTCGAGGTGGAGCAGCCCGTGCGCAGGCAGGTGGTGACCGCCACCAAGGGGATGCTCGGGGGCCTGCTCACCGCCGAGGTCAGGCAGGAGCTGCCGGAGGGCCAGCGGCTGCGCGCGTTCTGCATCGAGAACGAGCTGTTCGAGGAGCTGGAACGGCTCATCGCCGACGAGCTCGCCGGACGCAAGGAAGGCGCGGTCGTCGTGGGCGGCAGGGTGTACGCCGTCTACCCCTACCTGCGCGGCGTGCCCCGCCAGGACGCCGACATCACCGACGAGGTCGGCGTCGAACACGTCATCAGCGGCCTGTCGTGGGACCGGAGCGGACGGCTCAAAATCGCCGGACGGGCGGCGATCTCCCGGGTGCAGGCGCGCGGCCAGGCCGTCAAGCTCATCCTGCGCGACGGCGACGAGAGCGTCGAGCACGCCGTCTCCACGACGGGGGAGGAGTTCGAGTACGTCCTGGAACCTCCCGGAACCGGCCTGTGGACCGTCGACGTCGAGGTGACGGTGCTCGGCCTGCGCCGCACCGCCCCCTTCGGCACAGTCAAGGCCGACGGCTTCAAGCCGCCCAAGCCGCGCGACGGCGTCACCCTCGACCTGTCCGACGGCCTGTGGATCGGCATCGACTCCACGCCCCTGCCCCGACCTCGCCGTTTCTGGGAGTTGGGGCGGTCCCGTCGGGCCTGACGCCCCGGCGGGGATAGAGTGGACCACGGGCGCGGCACGAGGGCGTGGCGGCCTTTCACCTGCAAAGATCTCACCTCAAGGACTCCCACGTTGAGCAAGCCAGTCGTCCTCGTAGCCGAAGAGCTGTCTCCGGCCGGTATCGCCGTCCTGGAGAACGACTTCGAGGTCCGTTACGTGGACGGTGCCGACCGCGCCGCTCTGCTGCCCGCCGTCGCCGACGTCGACGCCCTGATCATCCGTTCGGCCACCAAGGCCAACGCGGAGGTCTTCGACCACGCCAAGCGCCTGCGGGTCGTCGCCCGCGCCGGCGTCGGGCTGGACAACGTCGACGTCGAAGCCGCCACCAAGGCGGGCGTGATGGTCGTCAACGCGCCCACCTCCAACATCGTCACCGCCGCCGAGCACGCCATCGCGCTGCTGCTCGCCACGGCCCGCAACGTCCCGCAGGGCCACTCCGCGCTCAAGCAGGGCGAGTGGAAGCGCTCCAAGTACACCGGCGTCGAGCTCCAGGGCAAGACCGTCGGCGTGCTCGGCCTCGGCCGCATCGGCGTCCTGGTCGCCCAGCGCCTCGCCGGGTTCGACATGGACGTCATCGCCTACGACCCCTACATCCAGGCCGCGCGCGCCGCGCAGCTGGGCGTCAAGCTGGTCTCGCTGGATGAGCTGCTCACCCAGGCGGACTTCATCACCGTCCACCTGCCCAAGACCAAGGAGACCCTCGGTCTCATCGGCGACCGCGAGCTGCACATGGTCAAGCCGGAGGTGCGGATCGTCAACGCCGCGCGCGGCGGGATCGTGGACGAGGCCGCGCTCGACCTGGCCCTCACCGAGGGCCGCGTCGCCGGCGCCGGTCTCGACGTGTTCTCCAGCGAGCCGATGACCGAGAGCCCGCTGTTCAAGCACGACAACATCGTCGTCACCCCGCACCTCGGCGCGTCCACCCACGAGGCGCAGGAGAAGGCGGGCACGCAGGTCGCCAAGTCGGTCAAGCTCGCGCTGTCGGGCGAGTTCGTGCCGGACGCGGTCAACGTGCAGGGCGGCGCGGTCGCCGAGGACGTCAAGCCGGGTCTGCCGCTCGCCGAGAAGCTGGGCCGCGTGTTCACCGCGCTGGCCGCCGGCGTCCCGGTCCGGCTCGACGTGATCGTGCGCGGCGAGATCACCGCCCACGACGTCAAGGTGATCGAGCTGGCGGCGCTGAAGGGCGTGTTCTCCGACGTCGTCGAGGAGTCGGTGACCTTCGTCAACGCGCCGCTGGTCGCCTCCGAGCGCGGCGTGGAGGTCTCGCTGGTCACCAGCGAGGAGTCCCCGGCGTGGCGCAACGTCATCACCGTCAAGGGCACCATGGCCGACGGCGAGGTCGTCTCGGTCTCCGGCACCCTGTCCGGTCCGCGCAACTGGGAGCGGATCGTCGAGATCAACGGCTTCGACGTCGAGCTGTCGCCCGCGCCGCACATGGCGATCCTCGGCTACATCGACAAGCCGGGCGTCATCGGCGTCATCGGCAAGCTGCTCGGCGACCGCGGCATCAACATCGCGGGCATGCAGGTCGGCCGTGACGCCAAGGGCGGCAAAGCGCTGACCGTGCTGACCGTCGACTCCGCGATCGACCAGAACGTGCTGGAGTCCATCGCCGAGGAGATCGGCGCGGGCCTGGTCCGCCGGGTCGAGCTCGGCGAGTGACCCTCTGACGCGTAAGACACGCCCGCCCGGCTCGTCCGGGCGGGCGTTCTTCGTTACCGCTGGTCGCGGGGCCGCGGCTGTCCGGAAGCGGTCGGGCGGCGCGGCGGCGCGTGATGCGATGCTTGAACCGTCGCCTCTGGCGGTTGTCTTGACTTCCTCACGGCCGCGTAAGGGCTGCCGCCTGTTTTAGAGAGTTCCGCCCGGCGGCGAGAAATGCGGCGACTGCCCGCTGTAAAAGACACTGGTGAACTGCGAACCGTCGGCAGAAGGCAGGCGTCAGATGGTCCGTGACCGCGAGGTCGAGGTGTGGCCCGGGACGCAACCGAGAGTTGAGGGCTTGTCGTGACGCGCTGGGGAATCTTCGCTCCCGATGTGGGCACCGCGTGGCCGCTGCGCGGCAGGGACGCCGACATGGCCGAGGTGCGGACGGCGGTGCTCGACCCGTCGCTCGCGGGGGCCGTCATCGTCGGGCCGGGCGGCGTCGGCAAGTCGAGGCTGCTGCACGAGTTCGCCGCGACGGTGGACACGCCGGTCCTCGAGGCCAGGGCGGGCCAGGCCCCCGCCGTCCGGTTCGGGGCGTTCGCCCATCTCCTGCCGATACGCACGCCCGTCAAGGACGTCGCGGGGGCGGTCGAGGCGCTGCTGACGCGCGCGGGCGAGGGCACCTTCACCGTCGCCGCCGACGACGTGCACGACCTCGACGCCGACTCGGGCCTGCTGCTCGCCGAACTCGTCGCCACCGGACGCGTCAGGCTCGTCGCCGCGGGCCGTGAGCTGCCCGAGGCGCTGGCCGGGCTCGCGCTCGGCAAGGTCGAGCTCGCCCCGCTGGCCGACCTTGCCGGGCTCGCCGAGGTGGACGAGCCCACCGGCGAGTACCTCGCCGAGGCGACCGGCGGCGACCTGCGGCTGTTGCACGAGCTGCTGCGCGCCGGACGCGCCACCGGCGTCCTGGACGGCGGCCAGTGGAAGGAGGTGCCCGCGCGCTCAGGCGAGGGGCCCGCCTCCCTTGAAGAGGCCATCGCGCGCGCGTCGCTGCTCGCCTCGCTCGGCGCGCCGGAAGAGGCCGAGCTGATGCTCGCCGACGCGCCGCGCCGCCCCGAGGACAAGGCGCGCACCGTGCTCGCCTGCGCCCGCGCGGCCGTCCTCGCCTACGGGCTGGGCCGCGCCGAGGACGCCGACCGGGTCCTGTCCGTCGCGTTGGAGACCGTCGGGATGCCCGCCGCGCGTCAGCGGCTGCTCGCGCAGCGCGCGGCGTTCGCGGTGCACCGGGCGAGCAGCCGCGAGGCGTTCGACCTCGCCGACGACGCCGCCGAGCTCAGCGACGCCGACCCGGCGATCCGCGCGCGGATCGACACCGTCGAGGCGGTCACCGCCGCGCTCACCGGCCAGGCCACGGCCGCGCTCGACAAGGTGCGCGCCGGGCTGCGCCACGCCGACCACTGGCACGAGCACGCCCCCGAGTCCGGGCCGCTGCTCGAGTTCGCGCGGTCCTGGGTGTGGATCAGCGTCGGCGACCTCGACGCCGCCGCCGAGCACGGCGTCCCGTCCGACGATCCCGTCGCGCGCGCCGCGACCCGCGCCCGCGTGGCCCGCGCGCGCGGCCAGGTGCACGCCGCGCTGCGCGAGGGCTGGGACGGCGCGCGGATGCTCGAGCGCGGCAGGTCGCTGTTCGCCGGTCCTTGCCTGGGCGAGCTCGCGCACTCCGCCGCGCTCGCGGGCGACCTCGCGACGGCACGGCACGCGCTCGCCGAGGCCGACCGCCGCGCCCTGCCGACGCTGCGCGCGCTGTGGTTCCCCGTCGCGCTCGCCCGCCCCTGGCTGCTCGTCGCCCAGGGCGCGACCGGCGCGGCAGTCCACGGCCTGCTCGACGCAGCGGCCGCCGCCGAGGCCCTTGAGCTGCGGCCCTATGCGCTGACGGCCCTGCACGACGTCGTCAGGCTCGGCGCGGCCGGCGTCGTCGCCGACCGGCTCGCCCACCTCGCCGAGGACGCCGAGGGCGACCTCGCCGCGCTGTGCGCGCGGCACGCCGAGGCGTCGGCGGCGGGCGACTGGTCGGGCCTGATCGGCGTGTCGTTCGAGTTCGAGGAGCTCGGCATGGCGCTGCACGCGGCCGAGGCCGCCGCGCAGGCCGCCGAGGTGCACTGGGACAAGCAGCAGGCCGCCGCGGCCGGGACCAGGGCCTGGGTGCTCGCCCAGCGCTCGGACCAGGTCCGCACGCCCGCGCTGCGCACCGCCGCCGTGCCCGACCTCAGCCGCATCCAGTACGAGATGGCCGAACTCGTCGCGGCGGGCCGCACCGAGCCGGAGATCGCCGAGCAGATGGCGATGCCGGCCAAGGCCGTCGCCGAGCAGATCGCCGAGATCTGCGCGCGCCTTGGCGTCTCGGGGCCCGAGCGGCTCGCGGTGCTGCTGTCACCGCCGGTCTGAACGCACGAAGCGCCGGGCGGCTGCGTGCCGCCCGGCGCTCGCGTGCGGACTAGGCGTCCGCGTGCGCCGGCTGCGCGACGGCGACGGGAGCCGCCGCGCGCAGTCCGAGCAGGCCGAACACCACGCCGAGCGACGTCCAGAGGATGACGGCTGAGGCGGCCGCCAGAATCCGGAAGTCCCACAGCAGCTCCGGCGGCACCGGAAGCTCGTCGGGGTTGGCCGGGAGCAGGAACAGCACGGCGAGCCCGACGACGCCGACCGCGCCGGTCGCGAGCTGCCGGAGATGGTCGGGCTTCACCCGCAGCGCCGCGTTCACCCGCCACGCGACGAACATCGCCGCGAGGCCGATGACGATGGCGGCGGCCCACGTGACGGTCCGCTGCTCCAGCGTGCCCTCGTCGCCGACGCCCGGAGGATTGGCCGGGTAGCGGACGAACGGGAGCAGCCAGAAGCCCGCGAACGCGGCTCCGGCGAGCGTCAGGGAACGCTGCCAGGGCCGCTCATCGGACGTGCGGCGGAAGACCGCCCAGTAGACGGCGGCGAACAGGATGCCCAGGGCGATGCCCGCCCCGACCGACGACAGGACGAGTCCGAAGTGCTGCTCGGTGCGGGTGAACACCTCCTCGGCGTGCTCGTGGACGCCCGACGCGGCGGCCTCGGCCGCCGAACGCTCGCCTTCGAGCTCGACGGCGCGGTCCATGACGGGTTCGGCGACGAAGAAGCCGAAACCGCCCGAGATGAGGCCCGCGAGGGCACCGGCGATGACGCCCCGGCCGATCAGGCGGGGCAGGAGTTCGGCGGCCATCAGTGGCAGGGCGCGCCGAAGAGGTGCCTACCGTCGTGCGCGAGCTCGTGCAGGACGGTCTGCGGTGCGAAGAAAAGGGCGTAGAGGGTGGCGAACGCCAGCACGACGGCGATGGCCAGGAACACGAAGTTGCGGACGTCGCTGACGGACGCGGGCTGCGCGCCCGCTCCCGCCGTCGTCTCGGGGGTGCTCATAGGGGTCTCCTTTCGGGGTGCCTCGCCCCGAACCAGGGAGGACGACGGGTCAGTGTCCTGACTCTCCGGCCGTGGCCGGATCACAGTGGCGGGACCGTCCCGGACTCTCACCGGGTTCCTGCACACCGTCGCCTCTGTATGTATTTGTCCTTTGGAGGGTCCTCTGCCGCGCGGCGGTTCGTCAAGCAGGCGGGGGAGCGTTCCAGGCCACTTCCCAGGCCACTCCCCAGGTCATTGCGTCGGCGCGATGCCGGACATGTTCTGAAATGTGAGACGGATGACCGATGACTGAGACGGATGCACTAGAATGCCGCCATGGCAACCCGCAACATCCGACTCGCAGTCGTCGCCGGTGACGGCATCGGTCCCGAGGTCGTCGCCGAGGGCCTGAAGGTCCTCGACGTGATCGCCGGTCAGTATGACCTGGCGATCGAGCAGACCGCCTACGACCTGGGCGCGGCCCGGTGGCACAGGACCGGCGAGGTCCTCCCGGACTCGGTCCTCGAGGAGATCCGCGGGCAGGACGCCATCCTCCTCGGCGCGGTCGGCGACCCGACGGTCCCGTCGGGCACCCTGGAGCGCGGGCTGCTGCTGAAGCTGCGCTTCGCCCTCGACCACTACGTGAACCTGCGCCCGGTCAAGCTGTTCCCCGGTGTGCAGACCCCGCTGGCGGACGTCGCCCCCGAGGACATCGACATGATCGTCGTCCGCGAGGGCACCGAGGGGCCGTACACCGGCGTCGGCGGCGTGCTGCGCAAGGGCACCCCGCACGAGATCGCCACCCAGGAGAGCGTCAACACCGCCTTCGGCGTCGAGCGCGTCGTGCGGTACGCCTTCCAGATCGCCGCGGGCCGGCCGCGCAAGAAGCTCACGCTGGTCCACAAGGACAACGTGCTGACCTTCGCGGGCGAGCTGTACCAGCGGATCCTCAAGCAGGTCGGCGCGGAGTTCCCCGAGGTCACCACCGACTACATGCACGTCGACGCGGCGACCATGTTCTTCGTGAACAACCCGTCGCGGTTCGACGTGATCGTCACCGACAACCTGTTCGGCGACATCATCACCGACATCGGCGCGGCCATCGCGGGCGGCATCGGCCTCGCGGCGTCCGGCAACGTCAACCCCGACAGGACCGCGCCGTCGATGTTCGAGCCGGTCCACGGCAGCGCCCCCGACATCGCGGGCCAGGGCAAGGCCGACCCCACGGCCACCATCCTGTCCGTCGCGATGCTCCTCGAGCACCTCGGCCTGCCCGAGGCCGCGCGCAAGATCGAGAAGGCCGTCGGCGACGACCTGACCGAGCGGACCGGCGCGCGCAGCACCCAGCAGGTCGGCGACGCGATCGCCAAGCGAGTAGCCGGGTAGGCGGCAGCCACCTGGTTCCTCGAAGGATCTTCCCCCAAGGGGCCTCAAGGACGGGCGTGCCGCCGACGCGGCGCGCCCGTTCTCGGCTTTCCCGGGTGTGTGCGCCGCGTCCCCCGAGGCCCGCTCGCGTGAACGTGAGACAGAGCACACAATGGAGTGCACCGGAGGTCGTTCCCCGGTGACCCGGAAGAGGTTTGGACAGACATGATCGAGTTCACCGTCAAGCTCGCCGAGCAGCGCAGGTCCCCCGAGGAGCGGGAGGCGGTGCTTGCCGAGCCCGGGTTCGGGCAGGTGTTCACCGAACACATGATCACCATCGAGTGGGACACCGAACGCGGCTGGCACGACGCCCAGCTCCGGCCGTACGGTCCGCTCTCCCTGGACCCGGCCACCAAGGTTTTCCACTACGCCCAGGAGCTGTTCGAGGGCCTCAAGGCGTACCGCCAGCCCGACGGCTCCATCGTCAGCTTCCGGCCCGAGGCCAACGCGGCGCGCTTCAACGTCTCGTGCCGCCGCATGGCCATGCCGGAGCTGCCGGAGGAGACCTTCGTCGAGGCGCTGCGGCTGCTGGTCGACGCCGACCGCGACTGGGTGCCGACCCGTGAGGGCCACAGCCTGTACCTGCGGCCGTTCATCATCGCGACCGAGACGGGCATGGGCGTCAACTACCCGTCGAGCAAGTACCTGTTCTGTGTGATCGCCTCGCCGTCGGCCGCGTACTTCTCCGGCGCGATCAAGCCGGTGTCGGTGTGGCTGTCGACCGAGTACACCAGGGCCGCGCCCGGCGGCACGGGCTTCGCCAAGTGCGGCGGCAACTACGCCGCGGCGTTCGTCGCGCAGCAGGAGGCCGTCGCGCAGGGCTGCGACCAGGTCGTCTGGCTGGACGCCGCCGAGCACCGCTGGGTGGAGGAGATGGGCGGCATGAACCTCTTCTTCGTTTACGGCTCAGGCGCGGACGCCCGGGTGATCACGCCGCCGGCCACCGGCACGATCCTTCCCGGGATCACCAGGGACTCTCTTCTTCGCCTCGCGCCCGACCTCGGGATCAAGGTGTCGGAGGAGCCGATCAGCGTCGAGCAGTGGCGCGACGACGTCGCCTCCGGCGCGCTCACCGAGGTCTTCGCCTGCGGCACCGCCGCCGTCATCACCCCCGTCGGCCGCGTCAAGGGCGCGGACGGCGAGTTCACCATCTCCACCGAGGGCGGCCCCGTCACCCTCCGCCTCCGCGAAGAACTCGTCGGCATCCAGTACGGCAACCGCCCCGACCCCTACAAGTGGATCAGCCGGCTCGCCTGAGCTGACCACCAGAGGGCCGGACGCCGCGCGCGTCCGGCCCTTGTGATGTGTGTCTCGTAATGTGAGATCCGTGTGACGGGCTCGTAACACGTGTGGCAGACTGCGTAGCGTTATGCGCTCCGGCCTGATCATTATCGGACGGCGCGTCGGCTAAAAGGACATCGCCGGCGCGCAGACCTCTCACGTCCCGTGGGGGGTCTTTTTGTTTCGCCGGACCTTGCGATCTGAGGGGCACCCACCGATGAGCGACGGCTTCCACGTCTACGACACCACCCTGCGGGACGGATCCCAGCAGGAGGGACTGAACCTGAGTGTGCAGGACAAGCTGGTGATCGCCCGGCACCTCGACGCGCTCGGCGTGGGCTTCATCGAGGGCGGCTGGCCCGGCGCGAACCCGAAGGACACCGAGTTCTTCCGGCTCGCCCGCACCGAACTCGACCTGAAGCACGCCAAGCTCGCCGCGTTCGGCGCGACCCGCCGCGCCGGACTGAAGGCCGCCGACGACCCGCAGGTCGCCGCGCTGCGCGACTCGCGCGCCCCGGTCGTCACGCTGGTGGCCAAGGCGCACGACAGGCACGTCGAACTCGCGCTGCGCACGACCCTCGCGGAGAACCTTGCGATGATCCGCGACACCGTCGCGCACCTGCGGGCCGAGGGCCAGCGGGTCTTCGTGGACGCCGAGCACTTCTTCGACGGCTACAAGGCCAACCGCGCGTACGCCCTCGAGGCCGTCCTCGCCGCCGCCGAGGCCGGGGCCGACGTCGTCGCGCTGTGCGACACCAACGGCGGCATGCTCCCCGACGAGCTCGCCGACGTGGTCCACGACGTCGTGTCGTCCGGCGCGCGCGTCGGCATCCACTGCCACGACGACTCCGGCTGCGCCGTCGCCAACTCCCTGGCCGCCGTCCGGGCGGGCGCGACCCACGTCCAGGGCTGCGCGAACGGGTACGGGGAGCGGTCGGGCAACGCCAACCTCTTCACCGTCGTCGGCAACCTCCAGCTGAAGCGCGGGATGGACCTCGTCAGCGCCGACCAGCTCGCCGACATGACCCGGATCGCGCACGCCGTCTCGGAAGTCACCAATATGACCCTCGGGTCGCAGGCCCCGTATGTCGGGTACTCGGCTTTCGCGCACAAGGCCGGGCTGCACGCCTCGGCCGTCAAGGTCGACCCCGACCTGTACCAGCACATCGACCCGGCGAAGGTCGGCAACGACATGCGGATGCTGGTGTCCTCGATGTCGGGGCGGGCTTCGGTCGAGCTGAAGGGCAAGGAGCTGGGCTACGACCTTTCGGGGGAGAAGGCCGCGGAGGTCGTCACGCGGGTGAAGGACCTCGAGTCGCGCGGGTACACCTTCGAGGCCGCGGACGCGTCGTTCGAGCTGCTGCTGCGCGAGGAGCTCGCCGGGGCGAAGACGTCGTACTTCAAGGTCGAGTCGTGGCGCGTGATCGTGGAGCAGCGGCCGGACGGGGTGCAGGTCAGCGAGGCGACCGTCAAGGTGCACGCCAAGGGCGAGCGGATCGTGTCGACCGGCGAGGGCAACGGGCCCGTCAACGCGCTCGACACGGCCCTGCGGGTCGCGCTCGAGCGGCTGTACCCGGAGCTTGCGACGCTCGAGCTCGTCGACTTCCGGGTGCGGATCCTCGAGGGGTCGCACGGCACCGACGCCGTCACCCGGGTCCTCATCGACTCCTCCGACGGCAAGGCCGAGTGGGGGACCGTCGGCGTCGGGGAGAACATCATCGCGGCGTCGTGGGAGGCGCTGGAGGAGGCCGTGACCTACTGCCTGCTCCGCGCGGGTTACGACGCGTCCTGAATTTGGTAGAAACCCGATCATGCCTAAGGTAGCGGACAACCCGCAGCGACAGAGGTACGAGGTCTTCACCGACGACGGGGAGCTCGCGGGCTTCTCCACGTACACGCTGCGGCAGGGTGTGATCACGTTCCTGCACACCGAGATCGACATGGCCTACGAGGGCCAGGGGCTCGGCAGCAGGCTCGTGCGGGGCGAACTCGAGGACGCGCGGGCGCGGGGGTTCAAGGTCGTCCCGCGCTGCCCGTTCGTGAAGGAGTACATGTCCCGGCATCCGGACTTCGAGGACATCCGGGCCTGACCGGCCGCCTCGTCGGGCCGGTGCGATCGCTGATCGCACCGGCCCGCGCGCTTACTTCGGCTCCACCTTCTGGATGACCTCGAAGCCCCATAGCTCAGCGGCCGTCGAGGCCGGGCCGCCGTGCCCGTGGCCGTGTCCGTGCCCGTGGCCCTGGCCGGACGCCTGCGCGTCGGCCGCCGCCTTGGCGTGGCCCTGGACGAACGCCGAGCTCTTCGTCCAGTTCTCGAAGTCCTCCTCGCTGCGCCAGCGGGTGTAGACGAGGTACTTGTCCGTGCCGTCCGTGGGACGCAGCAGCTCGAAGCCCTCAAAACCATCCGAACCCTCAACAAGCCCGGCGCGCGCCCCGAACCGCTTCTCCAGCTCCGCGCCCATCCCCTCGGGCACCGTCAACACGTTGATCTTCACGACCGACACGTCATCGTCTCCTTCGTCGGGCCCGGCCCCGATCAAGCCGGGCACGGAAACCCACGGTACTGGGGGCGGCGGCGCGCGCGGGGGCGCACCCGCGCTGTGGCGTGCGGGGCTCGGCGCTGGCCGGACCCGGTCGTACCGGACGGAACGGGCGTCGGGCGGACGGCCTCGCACGTTGCCGGGAGGGCTGGCGAACCCGTCGCGTGGGCGGGGCGTCGGAACTCGGTGGGACACGTCGGACGGGCGGGGAGGAGCAGGGGTGGGCGGCGAGAAGGAGCGGGCCACGCGCGGGGACCTGCCGTTGCCGGGCAGGGCCAGGGTCCGGCGTGACAGGCCGAGGGACGACGTCCCGGTGGCGGTCGCCGCGGCGAAGGCCAAGGAGGAGCTCGAAGAGACGGTCGTAGACGGCGTACAGGGGGATCCGTCGGAGTGGACCGTCGTAGACAAGCCCGTCAGGCAGCGTGACGTACCTGTGGCCGGTAAGGGCGTCGGGGAGACGACTGTCGTAGACGATGACGACACCGGGCCGCTGGCGCTGCCGCTGCTACCGCCGCCAAGGCCGGAGCCCGACGTGGTGTTCGGACCCGTCGTCGGAGCCGACGACGAGACCGGGCCGCAGCCTCCGCTGCCCGTCCTCATGGAACTGCTCGGGCGCGCGCCCACGGCCGGCGACGGGGCCACACGCGGGGACATGCGCGTCCACCCGCCGATCTCGCCGATCCTCGCCGAGGCGCTGCACAAGCCGCCGAAGCCGAAGGGGAAGGTAGGGCTTGTCATCCCGGGTGTGATCGTCAGCGGGCTGCTGGTGATCGGGGTCGTCGCGGCGCTCATCTGGCCCGAGGCGTCACGTCGGCCGCAGAGCGCACCCGCGTCCGGGGCCGCGCCGACGAGCGCCGCGCCGAGCGCACAGCCGTCGGACGGGGTGCTGTCGGGGGTCACCCCCGACGGGGTCGGCGTCGTGTACGAGACCGTCGAGGTCGCGACCGGGTACTTCGAGGGGACCCTCACGCTCACGAACGGGACGGGCAGCGTCATCCCGTCGTGGACCGTCACCTTCACGTATCCCGGCGCGTACATCCGCAACGTGTGGGGCGGGCGGCTCACCGACCCCGGCAACGACGTCACGATCGTGAGCGACGCGGCCACGTCGCCGATCCAGCCGGGCGCGAGCGTCGAGATCAGGTTCGGCGGCGGCGGGAGCCCGTCACGGCCGCAGGACTGCGCGTTCGGCGGCACACCCTGCGGGTTCTGACCCGGCCCTGTGGAAAACTGGGCTGATGCGCATCGCTAGGTTCGCCATCGGGGAAGAAGTCGCTTTCGGGGTCGTCGAGGGGGAGGAGATCGCGGCGATCACCGCGCACCCGCTCCTCGGCGACATCACCTTCACGGGGGCCCGCATCCCCCTTGAGGACGTGCGGCTCCTCGCGCCGATCATCCCGAACAAGATCATCGCCGTCGGCCGCAACTACGCCGAGCACGCCCGCGAGATGGGCTCGGAACCGCCAGTCGAGCCGCTGATCTTCAGCAAGCCGTCGACGTCGGTGATCGGGCCGAACCAGGCGATCCTCTACCCGGAGAAGCTGTCCCAGCGCGTCGACTACGAGGGCGAGCTCGCCGTCGTCATCGGCCGGGTCTGCCGTGACGTCTCCGTCGCCCGCGCCCACGAGGTCATCTTCGGCTACACCTGCGCGAACGACGTCACGGCCCGCGACCTCCAGAAAAAAGACGGCCAGTGGACCCGCGCCAAGGGCTTCGACACCTTCTGCCCCCTCGGCCCCTACCTCGTCACCGACGTCGACCCCTCCGACCTCCCCCTCCGCACCCTCGTCAACGGCGAGGTCCGCCAGGACTCCCGCACCTCCGCCATGATCCACCCCATCCCCACCCTCATCGCCCACATCACCCAGGTCATGACCCTCCTCCCCGGCGACGTCATCCTCACCGGCACCCCCGAGGGCATCGGTCCCCTCGACATCGGCGACACCGTCACCATCGACATCCCCACCATCGGCACCCTCACCAACACAGTCCACTCCCGCCCCTAACCGTTTTGCCGACCACTCCCACCATCCTGTAAGCTTCCAACGGTCGCCAGGGAGCCCCCCACCAGGGAGCCCCCCACCGCGATGGGGTATGGTGTAATCGGCAACACGACTGATTCTGGTTCAGTTATTCTAGGTTCGAGTCCTGGTACCCCAGCTAAAAACTTCGACCCACGGCGCGTCTCTCTAAAGAGGACGCGCCTTCGTCATTCCCGGCCCCTGCGGGCGCGCATTGGGAGCACGGTCGATGGCCCCCTACGGCTCGATGCTCTCCTGCGGTCTACGGCCAGAGAGAGCCGTCCAGATCACAGAGGACAGCCTTCTCCCTCAACGCCGCATCTGGAATCCTATGATTTCTTAGAATATGGCAACGGAAGACCCTTTAGTCCTCGTCGCGCCAGGATCTTTCGTAGTAATAATCGTCCTCCTCTTCTATCTGCTGCTGTCTCCTGCGCGTGTCCTCCTCTTCTTCCTCCTCTCGCCTCCTGCGCTCGTCCTCCTCGTCCCAGCGCCTTTGCTGTTCGAGTCGGTCATAGTAATCATCGTCGTAGTCGTAGTCGTAGTCGTAGTCGTAGTTGTCATCCTCGTAGGAGGAGTACGGGACTCTTCGGCGGTACTCGCGGGGAAGAGGCAGCGGAACGATGGGTGGTCGGACGTGGTGTAGGAAGTGCAGTTCGGGGAGCTGAGCCAGGTGGGCTCGGCCAGAGACGAGGCTGACAAGGGCAACAGCGGCAAAAGTCGCCCAGGGGCCTGATAGCCGGACTGGGGACAGGCCATGCATTTCCAAGATCACAGCGCGTTCCTTTGGCCGTGCCCACACCCTGGTGAAGTCGCGCAGAGGTAGCCGGATCCAGCCGGTTCCCGCGCACGCGAGGATGCCTTCGCTGGTGAGAAGCGTCAGGAAGGTGCCGTGGGTGCGCCAGTGAGCTGCGGAGGGCAGTTCTGCGAAGGTGCGGCGTCGCGGGTCGCCCAGCATGTTGCGGAGGATTCGGGAGGCGTGGATGAGCGTCTCGGCCCCGGGGAGATCCGCCTCAGGGGGAGGGAGCCTAACCTCATGAGACAGCCTCGTGGTGAGGTGGACGTGCTCGCCCGGACGAAGAGGAGTTCCCGGAGGGGCCTGTACGAACGGCATCGGTCCGCCCTTTAGCAGAGACCGGTAGAGCAGCGATGCGTTGTGGAGGGATATGGCGTCCTCCGGATGGATTCCGGGTGAGAAGAGTCCTATTTCGCTCACTCCTCAAAGTCGAGAGTGCCGTATCCGGCACGGCGGGCGTGCGTGCGAAGGTCGGAAAGGGTGACGGCCGAATCCGGTTCGAGTTGGCGGCAGACGCGTTCGAGGAACTCCTCGATGTCCGCCGTGGTGCGCCGGGTCGCCGTGGCGTAGGCCAAGGCCCGGTTCAAGACGGCTTTTGTTCGGGTCGGGGTGTGATCGCACCACAGTTGGAGGACATGGCTGCGGGGGGCCACGTAGGAGCCGAGCATGGAGAGTGAGAAGTCACCCTTGCCCCGGCTGCCAGTGTTCTGGTCGGTGTATCGGGAAGGTGGGAGGGAGAGCCGGAAGCTCTGGTCGCTGGCCCGGGAGAGGGACCGCGGGTCGATTCCCCGCTCGCGCATCCATTCCTTGAAGTGATCACGGGGGCTGTCGCTGTCGGCGTCCTCCAATACGCGGGTGGCCGTCGGCCAGGAGTTGAAGATCTTCTCCAGGTGATGGTCGCGCAGGTCGGTGACGCCGGAGTAGACAAGCGTCGTGAGACGTTCGCGGTCGTAAGCCCTGATGGCGTAGAAGGGCAGGAACGCCCGGCTCACTTCGAGGACCTTGAGGTTCAGCAACTCGTCGGGCAGGTCGTAGTCGCCTCGGTCAGGACGGGCGGTGAGTTCGCCGACAGCGTTTGGGCGGAAGCCACAGGTCTCGGGAAGGAGGCGGAACGCCCGCTGGGCGTGGGCCGCGTCCCGGTCGAGTATCCGGACGCCGTGGGCGTAGTGTGCGGTGCGCAGCGGTCCGCACCGCACACCGTCGAAGTAGAGGCGCAGCCGCTCCTCCTTCTCGGTGTAGCGGCGGTCGTCGCGGACCGCGCGCAGCCCCCGTTCGGTGAGGACCAGATGATCGCTGGTGCCGCCCAGATGGCCGATGCCGCCCAGGAAGCGCAGCACCCGATCGACCATCTGCTCGGTGACGCCCAGGAACTCGGCGATCTGCTGGCGGTCGGTGAAGCCGGCTTCGGCGATGGCGAGTCCGACGTAGCGGTCCAGTAGATCGAATGGGCCGCGTTCCTCGATCGTGGCAGACAGTTCGGCGCTGTGCAGGGGGAAGGCGAGCGCGTGGACCCGCAGCGGCCGAATCCCTGGCAGCGCCGCAGCGTGTTCCACGGCGCGGGCCTGGGCATACAGAATGTCGGCGGATGTCTTGCTCATGAGTCTTCCCCGAGGCGGCTCATGACATCGCGGTAGCTTCGCAGATCGCCTTCCTGCCGGACGTGGTGGTGCAGGGCCTGCGCCATATCGCGGAATCCCGGGTCTGTGGCGTTGAGGAGCGTGGACAGGTCACCGACGAGGATCAGCCGCTGCTTGGCGCGAGAGAAGGCGACGTTCGAGCGCCGGACCTCCCGCAGGAAGCCGATCTCCCGCTGGGGGTTGCTGAGGGTGAACCCGAACAGGATCGTGTCGTGCTGGCCGCCTTGGAAGGAGTCGACGGTCGCGACCCTGCGGGCGACCGCGTCCTCGTCGCCGATGCTCTTGGACAGCAGGTTGGTGACCAGCCCGATCTGGGCTGAGTAGGGAAGGATCACCGCCCAGTCGTCGGACCGGGAGTGGTAATGGGCTGCCAGCAGCGTCAGGAGCCGGGCCTCGGCTTCGTTGAGACGGCTGTCCTTGGGCCAGGTCTCGGGCGGGCGGGGCTTGCGGTCCCGTCGTTCGCGCTGCGGAAGCTCCGCGGTGTCGATCAACGCCATGGGAGCGGTGAACAAGTCGTCGTGGTGGACCCGTCGTACGTCGCTCTGGAGGAAACCGCCGTAGAAGTGGGCGGAGATGAACCGGGCCAGGGATTCTGGCATCCGGCGCTGGTAACGCAGTACCTCCTTGTTCTCCTCGGGCAGGGAGGGGAACAGCGTCTCGAAAGCGCTATGCGTGAGGAGTCTCGTCAGCTCGGGCTCGTCAGGGTGCTCGGCTAGTGTCCAGTTGACCAGCCTGGTGTCGGGCAAAGGAGGTAGCTGCACATGGTCGCCCACGAGCACGGCGCGCTGAGCCCGGACCAACGGGACGAGCAGGTCCGCGGTGCTGATCTGACCCGCTTCGTCGACGATGGTCAGGTCGAAGCCGACGTCGTCGAGATGCTCGCTTGTGGCGCTGCCGATGCAGGTGGCACCGACGACGTCGGCGTATCGCACCAACTCGCCGTAGAGTTGCTCGGTCCGTCTGTCGAGCTGAGCGCGCCAGGACGTCAGCAGATCCAGTCTGCGTCGCATCAGGGCGAGCGCCGAGCCCGCGGCGGTCTGGAAGGTCGCCAGACTCGTCGGGTCCGCGGTGACGGTGGGCAACTCGCCTTCGAGCAGGTCCCGCAGGGGCACCGTGACCTGTGCGGCCCGTTCGGCGCGCAATCGCTGCTCGGCCAGGGCGCGGTCATGCGCCTGGCGGACCGCCACAAGCTCGGGATGGGTCGCACGGAGTCGGTCCATCTCGGCCTCGACCAGGTTTCGATCGTGGGTGATGGAGTCGAGCACGCGCCGGACCGCGTCGACCTGGGTGCTTGCTGCGGCCCGGTCCCGCTCCAAGCGGACCGCCCTGCGGCGGAAGAACACACCGATGAGGGGGAGTCCCGCGATACGCCGGGCTCCGCCCAGGGCGTGATCGAGGCGCTGCAACTCGTGGACATGACCGGTGAGCACTTCTTCGTGTCGTTGGCCCGCTTCGAGTAGGGAGTCCATCCGCTGCCCAAGGTGACCGGTCACGGCAGAGTCGCGTTCGGTCACAGTGGCGGCGCTGCGATGAACGTCCGCTGTCGCCTCCTCCAGACGGCCGAGATCGGCTGCGAGCTGGCGGAACAGGGCGTCGGCCGTGCCGTCCGGGGCGGCGGAGCCGTAACGTTCCAGGGAGGGTTCGGTCCGTGCGGCTATCAGCCGCTGAAGCTCGACCGCGCGGGCTTCGAGCGTCAGTCGCTCGCAGCCCGGAGTTATGCTGTCCTCTCGGCCGACCCGCAGGACGAGCAGATCGTCCGGCAGGTCCTTGAGCACGTTGTCGACGGCCCGGTTGGTGTACGAGGAGATCAGGACCTTTCGGCCCTGGATCGCGCACGCCAAGACGATCTGCCGGATCGTGTGCGTCTTGCCAGTACCCGGCGGCCCCTGGATCAGCGCGAGGTCGGGCACGGCCAGCGCCTTGTGGAAGGCCCTCAACTGACTGTCGTCAAGGGCCTCTGTGGGCGGCTCCCCGCCGACCGGGACGAAGCGTTGGAACCTCCGATCGACCAGCGAGGTCAGCAACAGGGGATTACGTGAGCGGCCCTCACGCAGGATTTCGATGGCCTCACGCTGCTTGTCGAAGGTGACCAGGTTGGGGGATTCGGTGAGGGCGCCTGTCTCGGGAATGCGGGCGAAGTCCACCGGCCGCTCGAACCGGACCTTGGCCACGCCCTCGTCGATCCGCTCGACTCGGCCGCGTAGGTCGGGTTCGCCGTCGATATGGACACGAGCACCGGCTGTCAGACGGTTGGCGTCGATGAGTTGGAAGGAATGGACGGACCGGGCGGATCTTCGGGTCGCGGCGACCGAGGTCACCCTTCGGTAGAGGACGCGGGGACCGGAACCGCCCGCGGCCTCGATGCGCCGTCCCTGGTCAATGAGGGTCGCGAGCCGGTCGAGATAGCGGACGTGGGCGTTCGGGGTGGGCTCACCGGCGGTGGTCTGGCCGGAGGTTCGAGCGGCCCATGCCGCCTGGACGGCTGGCCACCCGGAGAAGTGGCGCAGTTCGCGGGGGTGGTTGTACACCCGCCAGCACCCGGCGTGCAGAAGCAGACCGCCTCGGACGATCTGGTCGTGGTCGTCGAAATGCATCGGATGGATGCCACCGACCCAGTAGCCGCGCTGGTCCCTGGTGTGAAAGATCCGGAGGGCGTAGCGACCGTCGATGTAGATTTTGAGAGAATCGCCGCGGCCGTCCCGGCCGCGTTCCAGGCGGGCCGGAACCAAGTCTTGCGGACCGATCCCCCACAGATCCTGGCTGATCCCTTCCAGGCCGGGCAGCAGAGGGTGGCGTTCACGTTGCTTGAGTAGTGTGCCGGGGAACTTCGAGGACCGGACGAGACCGGCCTCGGGGCCGAGTTCGACGAACGTACCTTCCATGCTCTGCTCCTTTGAGTCAGGGACACAGCCCCATGGCGAGGTCTTCAACGCTGCCGCGCTCTTCCGGTTGGGGGGAGAGCGCGCGGCCGAGTGCTCGGGCGAACCTCTCGGTGACGGCAGGATTTAGGACGGAGGCAGAGACGAGAGGGACGGGCAGGCGTCCCGTCACGGTCAGATGGATGAGTTCGGCCAACCGCTGGACGTCCTCGGCGGGTTCGGCATCGCCCAGCACCGCCTGGCCGGTGTCTCGCAGGAAGAGCCGCCCCTCGCGATCGGTCATGATCGAGTCCAAGCCGAGGTCTCCGTGGGCCAGCCCTCGGGAATGCAGGGAGGCCAGCCCGGTGCAGAGCCTGCCGAGCCCGGCCCCCAGGACCCGCACGGCCTCGGCTTCCCGCCCCCGTCCGGCGTAGAAGCCGCCCATGGTCGTGTGGGAGGGCACTTCGATGATCACTACGGCAGATCCGGGCGCGGTCTCGGCGGCGAGAAGCGGCGGCAAGCCGGGGAGCCCTTCAGCCAGGAGATCTGCTTCGGCGATCAGGATGGCGCGCCGTCGCTCGGACTCAGGGTCGGCCGTGCGAGCGGCGGACCTCAGAATCCAGGCATGGCGGCCGTTGAGGGCAAGAGCGAACGCTCGGGATATGACCGCCTTGTTGTCGGCGGACCATTCCTCCTCGGGATCGCCCACGATCCGGTAGGTGACGTCCCCCGCCTCGACGGTTTCACCGAGGCCAAGGAACTCCTCCTCAGGAGGTTTCGTAGGTTCTGGCCAAGTCCTTAGGACTGCCACCCACCCCTCGTACTCGGCCTTGATGGCGTGGAGATCTACCTCGGGCCATAGGCCCGGCTCCTTGTCCACGGTCTGATGACAGCTTGGACACAACAGGATGAGGTTGTCGATGCCGTCGATCTCGGCAGGCCTGGCCGCGCTGCTCCGAGGCCCGTTCGGGGAGTGGGGGGCGATATGGCCCATTTCGCCTATATGTCGCGAACCGCCCGCTATGTCCAGGGGTCTGTGGCATAGAGTGCACAGCCTGTCGGTGGCGTCGAAGAGCGCTCGCCGTGTCTTTGGGGGGATTCGTCTGCGCGGATTTCTCGCCACGCGAAAGATGATAACGACGCCCTGTTTCGAAGGGGGCGGAAGGTCCGTTTTCTTCGGCGGGTTGCCGTGCTGAATTATCTATATCGGGTCGGGCCGTAAATGGGTGGTTTGGGCGTGCTCAATGTCGTCGAACGGGAGGGCGGCGTTCCCATCCTCTTGAGGACCTAGGCAAGTGCTTTGTCGGAGGTATGGGTGCGTCTGTTACCGCATCATGGAGATGCCTCGCCGATGGCCGGGGCCGGGGATGCCCGGGGGGCAACGGGTCCGCTGGGCCTTGTTCGAGTCATCGTCACTCCATGGGGACCGGCTCATACAGAATTCCTACGGCAAGATGGAGTTGCCGCTCTACAGCCTCGGTGAGGCCGGGATCGTCGATGACCACTCCGAACTCGACGTTGCTGTGCTCCGCGCTCCGGGAGAAGTTCGCGCTGGTCACGAGGAGCAAGCGGTGATCTACCGCGATGAGTTTGGCGTGGTTGCGCACCATGTCTCCGTCGAATTGTTTCGTCCGTAGGACGACTCCGGGGTGTAGATGGGCTGCCACTTCGGCGGTGCTCGGAGAGCGCGAGCTCGATCGTTGGTCGGCTGCGGGGGTGTCGAGGTAGACACGGACTTCGCATTCCGGGCGGTGCGCCGCGCGCCTCAACGCCTCCCAGAGGCTGGACGACCGTTGGAAATTGAAGGTCGAGCAGGTGACCGATTGGCGTGCGCTGTCAACGAGGTGCGCGACGGAACTGGTGAGTGGTCCTGACCTGGCTAGATGCCCAGGCATCGTCCAGAGCATGTCAAGTGAGGTGAGGACCGACCGGGCGCCTTCGATCGCTCTTAGTAGCGCGATCATGTGTGCTCGACCAGGGAGCCCCGCTAGGAGCCCGGTCTCCAGGAGCGATCGGACCTCGCGGCGGCGAGTCGCACTGACGACCAGAAGAGCGGCTGCCATGCTCTCGCCGGCGGTGAGCCGGTCGGCTATGCCACGGGCCTCGGTACCGGTCAGGAGCGAACCGAGACGCCTTGCCGCTGCGGGGTCAATCGGCACGTCCGAAGAAGCCAAGTCCGCTCCCGGGGAGGTCGATGAGGAATCGGCGGTCGAGGAAGCGGTTGGCGCGCTCACAGGAGGTCTCCGAGGCCATGACGCAGCAGTGACATGCTGCACCGTGGAGGAAGTCCTCCGGATCCTGCGGAGTACGCGTCGCGCAGATCGGATCTGAAGAACAGCGTGCAGCGCGGTAGAGGGCGTTGGACACCACTCGTTGGAGTTCGCCGGGGTCGCTCAACTGGACGAGACCGCCCAACGTTCCATCGCTGTCGGAGGCCGTGGTGCAGATCAGCAAGCCGGCCGCCGCGGCGTGTTCATCGGCCTCCGGCCACGCGTACAACCGCTCGCTGAGACTGGCCGCGGAGTACCCACAGGTCATGGCCATCTCGCGGATCAGCACGTGGGCGAAGGTGTGAACAAGCCAGTACCGAGGGGGCCGCAGCCGGTCATCCGGGTTGATGTACTCTGCCGTGTCCGAGAATCGGCGGCGGAAGTTCCGATCGTGTGCGGCCCGGTGAGCCTCCCAGATCTCCGTGTCTTTGATCGCGGCTTCCCACTTGGCCACGGCCCTGTCGTCGAGTTGTAGAAAGATCCCCTCTCCTCGGTCCTCGGTGGCGACGGTCCAGGTTGGGCGAGGAGACCGCGTCAACGGGACGAGGCGGCGCTGTAGATCGCCTACACGGTCGGTTGCGTCGATGCGAGTGAACCCGATCAGCGCGTTGACCTTGCGCAGACGCTCGACCGCGAGCACACGGGTGATCTCGTTCGGCAGGTCGGGATCGAGGCCACGCTTGGAGAGCGTGAGGCCGCTGGAGGGGTCTTCGACCCTCGGGCCCGGAACATCCCGTTGCAGGTAGCGCCATTCGGGGAGAAGCAGGCTGACGACCGGATCCCAGGCGCGCTGACGCTCTTCTTGCTCTGGCTCGGTCGGCGGAGGCACCGCCGCGGCCGTGACGACCTCGGCGAGTTCGTCATCAGACAAGCCGGCGACGTCGACTTTGCCACCCAGTACGTCGCGCAGGGTCTCCAGGTCCTTGCCATACTTTGCGAGCTTCTCCTCGCCGAGCGCTATCCGGACCTTGTCGGCCAGATCGCTGTGGCCTTCCTCAATGGATTCGGCGGGCATGACGATGACCGACTGGGTGGCAGGGAACCAGAGGTTCGAGGCGCCCACCAGCATCAACCTGGTCTCGTGGCGGCACCCTCCGGGCTTGAACGCGTCGAGATGGGGATGGCGTCCACGGCAGCGCGGCAGCTTGGCCCGAGCGGCCTCGCCCTGGGCTTCGTTCATGGGTCGCCGCTGGTCGCACGACCCGCAGTGGATGACTGCGGACGCACCTTTGCCCGCCATCCGGTCGACCATTCTCAGGCTGGGGAACTCCGCCTGAGAACAGGTCCTCCCATGGTGGACCCAGAGGTCGTAGGGGAATTCGTCAAGATGCCCGTCGATACAGGCGAGGAGATATCGTGCCGGCACTGCCGTGCGACGGGTGTTCTTCCCTGACGTCCTGGCGCCCGGCCGCCCAGGACACCGAACATGCTCAAAGCAGGCAAGGTCGGGGCGGAACGGATGGGTGTTGCGGTACTCGAACTTGGCGAGAGGGCCGAGCATGTCGCAGCCGGTGCACCGAAGCCATTGCGGGAAGACCCTCGCCGGCACACCCAGATCGCTGCCCTCCGTTGACATGCTTGTCTTCTTCGGCTGCCACGGGAAGAACCGGAGGGTGATGTCCTGGGACTTCAGCAACGTGCCCACAGCCCGGCGGAGTCGTGGCGCCTGAATCTCTTGGGGCTCGTCACGACGCCTCCATATTCGATCCCAGTCGTCGAAACCCGAGGGCATGATCGTGAACTGCGGTAGATCCATGATGGCGCCGGGGCCGTAGGTGTAGAGCAGTGAAGAGGGGCGCCCAGAGCCGACTTTGGCCCGATTGTGCTTCTGACCTGTGGAAGCGAGCCGTTCAGCGTCGCCCAGGGGGTCGACTGCGTTGGACTCGTCGTAGAGGAACTGACCCTCGGTGAGAGGTTCAGCGGTCATGACTCCTCCTTGAGCGCGGTGAATTCCCACCCAGGGGCGTCGTGGGGTTCGGTGAAGATCAGGTTCTCCTTGATCGGGCTGACCAGGAGATTGATCTCCGGCTGCACCTCACGCATGGAGTTGGCGACGGTGAAAGGGGGAGCGTTCTTGCTGACCCTCGCCGCCTTGACGTTCTCGGCACTGATCATGAGGGTGTCGAACGCGGACTTGTCCGAGACGCGTTCGTAGGCGAGCCGTATCTGATGGTTCGCGAGGTAATCGCGCCGCTTCTCCCACTGATCGCGTCGGTTGCGCAACTGCTGCCTCGCCCGGTCGGCTGAGTCTTCGTCGGATGCGCGCTCCACCCGCTCGACCAGGGCGTTGATCAGCTGCTCAGTGAAGGCGTGCTCCCGCACGATCAGGCCCGCGCCCTCCTCATGCGACAGGCTGTCGCGCTGCGCGGCTTGCCGGACTCGCGCTGCGCTGACGAGCAAGCCGTCCAGGCCACGCTCCAGAGAGGTGACCGAGAACGGGGTGACCGACAGGGCTTCCACCTTCGCGTAGAAGGTCTCGTGGTAGTGCCGGAACTGCTCGAAGTGAGCGAGGTCGCGAGGGCGCGCCCAGTTGCCCAGAGAGACCACCAGGCCCGGTTTGCCGGCGGAGCGGCCGACGCGAGAGGACGCCTGGATGTACTCCGCGGTGTTCTTCGGCTGACCCACGACGAGCATCAGACCGAGCCGCGTGACGTCCACCCCGACCTGGAGCATGGACGTGGCCAAGATCGTGTCGTAGGGGTTCGCCTCGCGGGTCGGAGCGCGCTTGCCCGCCTGCCGCAGCGCCCGCAGATTCTGCCTTCCCTCGGCGGAGTCGAAGGCGACGTCGAAGGGGACCGCCATCTGATCCAAGGTGCCGGTGATGTCGGAGCTGGACACTCGCGAGGTCAGCTCCGCGGTATGCAGGGACCCGTAGTCGGTGCCGAAACGACGTGGGAGCGGCGACCAAGGACGACCCTTGGCGAGAGCAGTCTGGATGTCGTCGCCCAGGTAGCGGGCCATGCCGGCGAGTTCGCGTGTTGAGCTGAAGTAGCCGACCAGGGTCATATAAGGGTCGGCGGCGGCACCCGCGACGTCGAACAGAGCCTGAGCGCCCGCCATGAGGACTTCCGAGACGCGGATCTCCGCCGTGGTCAGCCGGACCCCGGTGGTGCTGATGCCGATGTAGCGTCGGCCGGGAAAGAGCTCCGAGACCGGTTCCTCCTTGGAGAAGAAGGTCTTTCCCACGTCGAGGACCTGCGGGGGGAAGATCGTCATGCCACGTCCGTAAAGCGCCCGGACCTGATCGGACGCACGGCGGGCGGTTGCGGTCGAGGCCACGACGAGGGGACGAACGGGATCGCCGTGTGAATCGCGCCAGGCGGCCATCACGTCGATCGCGACCTCGAAGAGCCCCACGGTCGTGCCAAGAGCGCCGGTGATCAGATGGAGTTCGTCTTGGATGATCAGGTCCGGTGGACGCAAACGCTCGACCGGACTGACGCCTTCCGGGGGGCGGCCCTCCTCGGACGGGTGTTTCCGGCTGTCGGTGATCTTGCAGGACTGCGAGTCCTGATGGACGTAGCCGTGCCTCAAGCACCGTCGGGACACGTAGCCGAACAGTGATGCGGCTTCGCCCTCACGGGCCAGGCGGGCGAACTTGTCGACCGTCGCGATGAGGAAGGACGGAGTGAGCCGGTAGATCTCTTCGTCGACGGTGAGGACCGGCAAGCCTTCCTCAACCGTGCCGCCCTCGGCGAACGGGCATTCCGCCAGCTCGTCGCTGCAACGCACATGGATACGCCGCGTGGCTCTTTTGGCCTTGACGGTGGACGGGCCGATCTTGTTGCCGCACCAGGGGCACCGCTGGATCTGGAGGACGGTCACACGGTGGCCGGAGCGATCGTTGGCCTTCTCCAGCTGTGTTTCCGCTTCACCGTAGTTCTTGGGGCTCACATCGGTACCCACCCACAGACCGATACGGAAAGGCTCATCACCCCAGACCTCCGGAGACGCCAGCCGCGCCAGCTCCGCAGCGCACACCAGCGCGGCGGCACGCTGAAACTGCTGCGCCGTGAGAAGCCGCAGTGTGTAGCGCATCAGCACGGCGACACCGGAACCACCGTTCAATGGGCCATCCGGGGTCTCCAGCCGTCCCTGCCGACGGCGGATGGCGAACGTATAGGCGGCGAGTCCCAGGTACGCCTCGGTCTTTCCACCACCCGTCGGGAAGAACAACAGCTGTGCTTTGGCCAGGTCGCCGGAGCGGCGGGCAGATCCCGGATCGGTCAAAAGCGGCAGCTGCATCAGGATGAAGGCGAGCTGGAACGTGCGCCATGAGTGCGCCCGGGACGGATCTTCGCCGAGTACCGCTGCTCTTGCCGCCTCGATGCTCAGGCTCGGGTTCTTGGCTCGGAGCTCTCCGATCTGCGTGTGCACACGCTGGTCGGCCATGACCCTGTTCATGAACCGGAAGCAGAGGAGGGCGTCTTCGTCGCGGAGCAGGTGCTCCAATCCCTCCGAGAGCTGTTCCTGTACCCCGCGCGCGTCGTCGACGGTATCCCGGCCGACCCTTCTGAGATGTTCGGGAAGGGACTCCGTACGCCGCTCTTCCGCGTCAAGCCACCTCGCATAGCCGTCGACGATGGGTGACAGACCGGAACGCAGCGCCTCACGGCTCGCGACGGCCAGCTCGGCCATGTCGAGAAGGGCCTCGCTGATCTCCTCCGCGGTCGTCTGCGGCGTCTGGCAGGTCGGGAGCCAGGTCGTCCAGACCGCACTGGCGCGACGGGCGCCGTCAGCCACCTTCCAGTCGACCGAGCAAGTACGGCCGACCGCGAACTCCAACCGGTCGCGGTACTGCAGATTCAGCCGCTCCAGCTCCTCATCCGTCTCACGGTAGGTGTCCTCCATGGCATCGGAGACGGGGAGGAAGACCTCCTGGCCGTGGGCGGTCACTGCCAACCTGGTCTGGTACAGCCAGGCTTCGACCGGAATCTTGCGGGGCGTCTCGCGATCGTTGCACAGCGCGATCTCGATGATCAGACGACGGTGCTCAGGGTCGTCGTGTCGGTCGACCCGGAGGACGATTTCGTCCTTCAAGGGGACGCTCTTCGTCACCCCGGCTTTGAGGTCTGCCACTGCGATCGATACGGGGATCTCGATCGGCGTGCGCTTGTACCTGCGGCCACGGGACCCGTCGGCGGCCGCGGGATCCACCGGAACGCTCTGGTACATGCCCCATGAGGCGGTGACCGTGAACGCCGTGAGGTCGTGCGGAACCTGGAACCGGAGCCCCATCGAGGCCGGAATCATCAATCCGCGCTGTTGCGGCTGGTCCTCCGTCCCACCGTCCTCGGACGAGGAGGCGGTCGGCACGCCTCTGCCTTCGTCCGCGTCGATGGCGTCGCCGACGTCTGTATCCGCTTCGTCCGAGTTCGCGGAGCCGGGGTCTGTACGTCCGGCCGCGAGCTTGAACGGGGCGATGCGGCCGACGAGGTAAGCCGCATCAGGAGGGCCGTCAAGGACCTCCTGCGGGCCGCCGATCGGTCCGAGGAGTTCGCGTTCGAGGATGTCGACCAGGTTCTCTCGAACCGTTCGCGACCCGCCGTCCAGATCGTGGACGAAGGGATACGGGGTCTGATCTGCGAAGCGGGGGACGGTCACTCCGGATGCTCCTCGCAAAAGTTCGATCGCGGCCCTTCAGAGCACCCCGATCGGATTCCTGAGGAGTGTCCCGCGACGGCTCATCTGACGCTATCGCGGGAAAGTGGCATTTCGGACTGAAATCGCCATGTATGTACGCCGCTCCGTTCCATCGTTGTACTTCGGAGTTGCGGCGTCTGTGCTGGTCTCAGGCGGCGAGGGCTCCGGGAAGATCACGAACAACGTCCTGGAAACGATCGTCGGCTACGGCCGCGTAGCCGGCTGTCGTCGCCGGAGAAGCATGGCGCATGAGGCGTTGCGTCATCAGCAGGTCCTGGCCGGAAGCTCGATAGACGGCCGTTCCGAATCGATGGCGCAGCTGGTGGTAGCGCATCTTGACGCCGATGGCGGCAGCAGCACGCGAAATCGAGCGGGAGACCTTCTCCGGACGGAGGTCCGGCCAGAAGCGTCCACGACCTTCACGATCGAGGGCTGCCAGCACCACCGGTGGCACGGGGATGACGTCGGTTCTGCCTCCCTTCCCGACCACGCGCAAGACGGTCTGTCCGTCGCCGGTTTCATGCAAGTCTTCGGCACGGAGCTTGGCCGTCTCGTGAGCGCGCAGGCCGCAGAACGCGCCAAGCAGTACCCAAGCCTTGTGGTCGGGGCGACGCGTTGAACGGAGCAAGTCCCTGAGATCTCCCTCGGCAATCGGATCAGGCGTTGATCGAGGAGCAGGAGGTTTCCTCAGGCCCTCGATGAGGTTGTTGCCGAGCCACCGCCCGAAGGAAGCGAGATGGTTGAGGTAGGTCCGACGAGTCCAGTTGGTGAGCGAGCGAGAGGAGAAGTAGGTCTGCACGTGGTCGGGCCTGATCGCATCGGGCGGCAGGCCGAAGTACTTGGCGATGGCCTTGATGCAGTTCACCCGGGCACGGATGGTGTTGGCCGCATACCCGTCGGCGCGCTGCGCCGCGATGTACCTCTCGATCACCATGTGAAAATGGTTGACATCCTGTGCATGAGATGTCAACCAAGGAGCCACCATCCGATCGCTACGGTATGTATGTTAAGTCCTCTTGGCTACTAATTTAGCATTAAGCGGCTTATGTCCGTTCCTAGTGGTAGCTCGCGTTAGCAAAACCTGCATACCAGTCTTTGTTCGAACAGGACAGGTTATCAGTGAGACAGTTGTCGTATTTTCCAGCGATGATATTTCCGAACTCGCTCTAATTAGCAGTGGAATACATTATCTATGGGCAAGCACCTGGGGGTCGAGCCTTAAAGGAGACCTGCGTTACACTCCGTCGGATGTATATGAAACATTTCCATATCCACAGATTTCTCTATCGAGTGAGCTATTTACCCCGGGCTTGGATCTGGCCAATATGCGATCCGAGATCATGTCTGAGCGCCGGATTGGCCTAACAAAGCTATACAATATGCTTCATGACCCGAGGGTCAAGGATGGCGATATAGAGAATCTGCGGCATGTGCATGATCGGCTAGATATGGAAACTGCAAGGGCTTACGGGTGGGGCGATCTCGACCTAGAATGGGAGTTTTTCCCAGGAATGCACGGGATTCGCCGAACCTTCCCGAAGCCTATTCAGAAGGAGATCCTAGACCGCCTTCTTGAGCATAACCATCAGACGCATAGCCAGCTCGGCTAGCTGTTCCCCTCCGAGGCCTCCCCTCTGGCAGCCGAAACTGCGACCCAGAGGAAGGTGGTCATCTCTCTGCAAGTTCGAGCTTGTAGCGCTCGTGATTCAACTCCAAGAGTCGGTCGAGAATCTCCGATTTTGCGGGGGCCTGCAGGCCAAGGAAAACCCTCTGTCTCGATTCATAGAAGCCATGCTGGATATCCAGGTCTTGCCAACCATACGCATTAGCAATTGCGCGGTCTATCAGCTCATGAACCTCTCGAATTTTCTCGATCCCCGCCTCGGCCACATGAGGGTTATGAACATGGTTGTAGATCTTTGTTAGCCCCTCGCCGCGCTCCATCATGGCTTTCGATCTTATTCTATAAAGCTCTGCTCCTAGATGTGAGACCTCTGAGTCGAGGTGCGGTTTGGGTAGCGTCTCATACACATCAGACGGGGAATAGTTGAGATCGGCCTTCATTGTTGAAGAATTCCTCCACGCCCACGCGCTGTGGAATGAGCTGGACATAAATGCAAGATGCTCATCCCCGTCGACCGAAAATATGCCAAGCTTATGGGATAGGACCTGGCGGTTTGAGGTCCATGTAGGCATGAGTGTCTTGCTGACGAGAGCTACCACTAGGACACGGTCAAGATCTTTTATGGCGTCATAGAGCTTCGGAGCACGCTCTGCGTACTGCCACCAGCGGTCTCGGCGAGCAGGTCGGCTGTTGGTTGCGCGGACGGGTTTCACGAGGCGTTCGACGATGTCGAATACTTCTGGGTAGCTCCGGGCCCGCTCTTCGGACCAGTCGTGGAAGTTGATCACCCAGCGGCTCGCGGATGAGTCTGGGCGGGAGTTGAGGTCCTCGCCGTTGAGGTAGGGGAACAGGACGTCCTTGTTCCGAGGGTCACGCTCGATCAACTCCTGCGCCTGCTCAGGCGGCATGACGAAGCCGGTCCCCAGGACGTAGGAACCGATGTAAGAGCGGCCCTTGTTGGCTACCAGCCGGAACGGGCGGCCCGTGACGCGGGACTTGCGGTCGAGTGAGGAGGTGATGCCGGTGACAGGTTCGTTGTCGAGGACGCGGACGGCGCTGGGGTCCGCGGGCCTCTTGCTCGTCCACACCGCGCAGTATTCGAGGGCTGCTGATGCTGACGGCCAGCGTTCGCTCTTGATCGCACGCAGGATCTCGACGCCGCTCTCGGTGATCTGGTCCAAGCCGACTTCGCGGGTATCCCCCTGGGCCAGGGTGTTGGTGGCGATCAAGCCCGAGTATCCGCGGGGGGACAGGAGTTGGTGGGTGCGCAGTTCGAAGTAGGCGACCAGGTCGGCGCTGCCCTTGCGGCCGTTCGCGATGGTGTTGACGAACCAGTCGCGAACATTGGTGCCCATGGCGCCGGTGAGCTTCTGCCCACCGAGATATGGGGGGTTACCGATGATGGCGTCGAAGCCCCCGCGCTCCATGACGTCCGGCACGGCGAGTATCCAGTGCAAGGGCTCCCAACGGGCGTAGTCAGTGGCGACTGTGGGGGTGAGCCCGGCGGAGACGAGCCCGTCGAGCATCGCGAAGTCTGGCTCACGGTCATCGGCTGGGTAAGCCAACCCCACCGCGATGCGCAGGTTCTCGTACGCCTCGGTGAGGCTCTTGCCGGCTTTTCCTCCGAGCCGCAGGCCGGCGGCGATGATGCCGTCCGCGACGTTCGCGAGCTGGCGGGTGAGGTCCTGGTACTCGCGCCACTGCCGGCGCTTGGTGGTGGCGGACCGCTGTGGGTCATCGTCGTTGACCTCGGTCGCCAAGTTGGTGCGCAACCGGCTTGCACGCGCGAGGACGCCGTCGATGTCGAGGTGACGGATCGCGTCGTTCCCCGCGCCGAGGTCGAAGAGGGGTGCCGCTTCGGCTTTGGCAGGCGTGATGTGCAGCGCTCGGAGCTGTTCCGCGTCAGTCAGGCCGAGGAGTGAGTTGCCGTGTAGCACCTTGTCGTCGACAAAGGAGAACGGCAGTTTCGGGTCAAGAGAGACCAGCCACAGGGACAGCTTGCACATCTCCACGGCCATGGCATTGATATCTGCGCCATACAGGCATCGCGCGACGACCAGCCTGATCGCGTGGACGTAGAGGTCATGCGCAGCCCCGGTCGCCACGCGCTCGTGCCTCCATGCCTCGACGAGCCGGGCAGCCAGGTACCGGGCTGCGGCAACGAGAAACGCGCCAGAGCCACAGGCGATGTCCGCGATCTTGAGGTCGAGTATGTCCTCGGAGGAGACGAGCTCCCATGCATCGTGATCAGCTGTCTGATGAGGTCCGGGATTGAACACGAGAGGTTGCAGGGAGTACGTGACGACCTTTTCCGCCAGGTCCTTGGGCGTGTAGTGCGCCCCGGCATTGGCTCGCGAGGGAGTCTCGGTCAGGAGTACCCCGCCGGGCTCGACGACGAAGGGCCGATTGCGCAGGTCTCGACGGATGATGCCGATGAACGGCCGTAGGCGATCGCGTAGACCTTCATCGGCGGTTGCCGCGCGTAGGGCGCGTTCGACATCCTCGACGAGGTGGTTGTCGCGGATCGCCTTGGTCAGCGCCGCCCTCGAAGGGGCGCTGGCGGCGGGCTGGTTCACCTTGGTCCAAGCGAGGAGCGCCTCCGCCATGGCCGCTGGCTCGACGTTCTTGGAGGCGAGTGCTTCGAGTTCGGTCAGCGAGATCTCTGGTTCCTCACCGAGCTTGCCGACGAGTCCTACGACGACCTCGTCGACTTCCTTGCTCGTATAACCGAGAAGGCCCTCGTAGATGTAGCCGATCTGCTCGACATCGATGTCTCGGAAGGAAATGCGTCGGGCCGGCTCCCCGCGGAGCTGGGCGAGCTGGACCGAGCGAAGCACCTCAAGCATCACCAGGTCGCTCACCGTGATGGCGAGCCTTCCACGAGGCGTGCGATCCATAAGGAACGGGAATCGGTCGGGATCGAACAACGAGCCGCCGTAGGAAGGCAGGCGCAGATCCTCGAACGAGGCTCCCTGGGAGAGAGCCAAGGAGGTCGAGAGAAGCCTGTGCCAGGTGAGGTGGGTGTTGTCGAGGGACTCTCTGCGCTCGTCCTGCTCGCGTCGCTCAAGACGGTCCAGTTCACCGCTGATGCCATAACCCATCGTGAACAGCTCGCTTTGGGGAAGCAGGCCGCGTTCTTCGGCGAAGAGGAGGAAGACCACCCGCATCATCACCGTCACGGCGGCCTCGTAGAGCTTCCCGCGATCCTCCGGGAGAGGATCGGGGTCACCGTGTCGGACAGTATCCAGGGCGGCCTCTGAGAGCGCCTTCACGAGCAGTTCCACGGCTCGCCGGACCTGAACGCCGAGCGCCTCGGTGACCTCTTCCGCGGCGGCGACGGAGTCGCCGAACAGTTCAGTGAGCCGATCCTCGGGCCGACCTCCGAGCAAGCGGCGGAGGCGGAGGAGCTCAATGAAGGCGTCGCGGGCACGAGTCTCCTCGAACCACAGATGCGCGTCGACGACGCCCGAGGCGAGCATCGTGTTCTTCCGGGCGCTGACGATCGCCCACCATCGGCCGTCGGTGACGACTCCGATCGGAGCCCCCGCCTGCCGTAGCAGTTCTTCCATACGGTCGATCGGGCTGACCGCCCAGCCATCGTTGAGCGGATCGCGCAGCGAGTCGACAGGTTCGACGACGAGGACCAGCGCGCCGAGAAGCTCACCACGTGCGAGAACCCCCGTCGGTCGGACGGTGACTCTGTGGTCGGGTGAACGAACCCCCGCGGCGAGCCCTGCGAATGATGTTCTGGCTAGATCCGTCGCATAGTGGTCACCCCAGCCGAGGACGTCCCGCAGGACGAGTTCCACCCACGTATCGCGGGCGTCTTCGTAGCGATCGCATGATGCCTGGTCGCTTCGGTGAAGGTCCCACGCTTCCCAGGCATTCTCGAACGCGGGTACGGCTTCGCGAAGCAGAGCTGCTTGGTCCGAGCCCAACTGGGGAATGCCTTGCGGCCAGACCCGAGCGAGGATGGGAGGGGAGAGGAAAGGGCCGTCGGTGTCGACGAGTTGCAGCCAAGGCCGGTGGAGGTCGGAAGACCTCGAAGATCCAGAGAGCTTACGCTTCACGACCAGGTCCTTCCTGATTCCGCGTCGGCCGGGGTCAACGAGAAGACGACGGCAGCCGCGGACACGTGCGGCTTGACGTCGGCGTATCGCTCCTTGATCACGGCGATTTCCCGATGCTCTTCTTCCTGGAGACTCGCCAGACGGTCCTCCATGGCGCGCAGGTCACGACGGCGCTGCGCTTGCTGTTCGTCGGTGAACAGCTGCTCTTCCTGCGCGCGGATCTCCCGGGCCAACCTGCTGCGGGACTCGGAGAGGTTGACACGGAAGGCCGCGAAGATTTCCTGCGCGCGGACGATGTCCGAATCCCTCCGCGCGTGCAGGGCATCGGTGACCCGGCTCTGGTGGGACTCGGCGCGACGTGCCACCGCGGTGAGCAGCCGCCCTCTCAACCGAGACTCATCCGCGCTCCAAGCGGCGGAGAGCGCAGCTCGAACCTCTGCGTTCGCGAGCACCAGATGCTCGGAATCCAGTGCCTTGTCGAGAACCTCCTCGACCTTCGCCTCAGCCATCGCCTGACCTCGGAGACGTACTCCGGTGAGGAAGACCTCCTCGTGCAGGCGTAGGCCTCCCCGTCCGACCAGGACAAGGCGGGATACGGCGGCTACGCACGATTGCGGAAGATCGTCCACCACCACCGCCGTCACGCGGTGAACTGGCGAATCGACCCCGAACAAGGCGCCGCGCAGGAGCCGGGCTGACCGCTGCATGAGCGCATGGCCGAGGTGGACGTGCACCAGATCAGTGCGCCCTCGTGCTGCCTCGTCGTCGAAGGTGATCGGCCGTAGAACGCCGGGATGCAGACGCGTGTCCAGGCCGTCGAGCGCGTGCTGCCACGACGGCCCGAGCGCCGGGATCGTGAACACCTTGGCGTCGGTGCGCTCGTCGTCGATCTCCTGAAGCGGAGGTTGGGCAGCGAGCTCCAGAGCGGTGTCCACCACCCGCCGGGCGTTGCCCGGCGTCAGGTGCATCTCCAGCTTGCGCTCGCTGTATGTGCGCGAGAGTTCGGTCAGATGACGGTTGAGCTCCATGCCGCCGGCGAGCGCCCGGGTAATGATCGCGTCGCCACCAGAACGATCTACGGCCTTCGCCTTGCGCGCCCCGGTCGGGCTGAAGTGCTCCTGCAACTCCGCGTCGATGACCTGGTTGACCGACCCGAGATCCTGCGCGACGCTGCCGACCTTCTCTGCGATCCGCCGCATGAAATCCATGTCCGCGGCGTAGGTGGTCGATGTCGAGTTCGGTTGGAACTGGTAGATCTCAGGCGGATGCTCCTGCCCGTAGCGGTCGATGCGGCCGATCCGCTGTTCCAGCCTCGAAGGATTGAACGGGACGTCGAAGTTGATCAGCCGGTGACAGTGTGCCTGGAGGTCGATTCCCTCTCCGGCGGAATCCGTAGCGATAAGTACGCGAACGCGCTCTTTGCCGGGATCTTCGGTGAACCGGGCGCGGATCTCCTCGCGGTCCTCCGTCGGCGTCGAACCCTGGATGGACGCGAGAACCTCTCCGTAACCGTGTTGGACGAGGACTCTGCTGATCCAATCCAGGGTGGTGGCGTACTCGGTGAACACGACTACTCGCTCGTCGGTCCACGAAGTGCCGTCTGGCCGGCAGACCTCGTCGATGAAGTCGATCAGTGCCCGGAGGCGTGCGTCCGGGCGATCCTGATAGCCGCGCCCCCAAGAGACGAGAGCTGAGATCTCTTCGGCGGTCGCGGAGACCAGAGGGTCGGAGCGCTTGCTGTTCCGCAAGGCGGTGAACTCGGGGTGATCGGAGTGGCCCTCTTCCTCGTCGGACTGGCCGCTCCCGAGGATCTCCTGGTAGTACTCGTCGTTCTCCAGATCGGGTAGGGAGCCGGCCAAGCTGGACTGTTCGTAGAGTTCCAGCGTGCGGGCGAACGACCACGGGCTCGACAAGAAGCGCTTCTTCAAGAGCATCGCCACGATGTCGCCGGATCGCTTCTTCCCGTTGGCTCGAGCGCTCTCCGCCAGGATGCGTTCCAGTAGCGCGAACTGCTTCTGCTCGTCGGTATCTGGGGAGAACGGGATCGGCTTGAGCAGGCGGGCCTTGAACCCCTTGTCCTTGAGTTCGGTCTTCAGCCGCCGCACCGTCACCTCGCGGAGCGCCCGCTCATCGAGTAGGGCGCCCCGGGTGAACCGGCGCCCGTCGATCATCTCCAGCAGCGCCGTGAAGGACTCCGAGTAGCCGTTGTGCGGTGTCGCGCTGAGGAACAGACGGTGCTCGCACTTCTCCGCCAGTTGCCGAGTAGCGGTCGTGCGCTGGCTGTCGATTGCGTAGCCCCGGCGGCCATCTGCGGAGCTGGGGCTCGCCGGCGCCACATGATGGGCCTCATCGACCACCAGGACATCGAACGCGAAGCGCCGAGCGGTGGCCGTATCCCGCGCGTCGGCGTACACGGAGCGCAGCAGACGCTGCGCGCGCAAGGTGGGCAGCCAGGAAAGGCTGACGATGACGCGCGGGAAGAGCCGAAAAGGGTTGGCGTGCAGCCCATGGCTGCGCCGAACCTCCGCCATCAGCTCCCGGTTCACGATGACGAAGTCCAGGCCGAACTTCTCGCGCATCTCGTCCTGCCACTTCAACGCGAGGCTCGGTGGGCAGACGATGATGACCGAACGGGCTCTGTGCCGCAGCAGAAGTTCCTGGATGACCAGGCCCGCCTCGATGGTCTTTCCGAGCCCTACGTCATCGGCGAGAAGGAGGTTTGTGCGAGACGATTGAAGGGCGCGGCGCAGAGGTTCCAATTGGTAGGCCTCCACGTTCGCGCCACTACGAAATGGCGCTTGGTAGGAGTCGCTGTCCGCTGAAGTGACAGCGCCCCAGCGCACCGCATCAACGAAGGCCGCGAGCCTGTTGGGATCGTCGAAGTCGTCCCCCCGGATGGTCTCCGGGAGTCCCTGATCTGGTGCTACGGTGTGGCCGACTTCCAGTTCCCAGACGACAGAGAGTTCGTCACCTCTGCGATCTTCTTCCAGAGACTGAAGCACGACGACATGTGCCAAATGCGCAGCGCCTTCATCGGCCGGGCTACGGGGCAGGCCCTGGGTGCGCACATCCGTCACGGCCCAGGTGGATCCACGAACGTTGACGACCTGACCAGGATCCGGGACCGGCGACAGGGCCGAACCTTTCTGCTCGCGCGGACGCTGTTCGGCCCAGATCGTCATACTGCGCTTTCACCTTCCCTGTCAGCCGACCCGGCGGAACCACGACTCCGAACGTGGCGCCCCGACGGTCGTTGAGCTAGTGCACCCCTGCACGAAGCCCGTTCGGCCATCAGCGGTAAGGACTGCCGCCCAGTGGATGAGCTGGCAAGAAGGACATTTCGTGACGGACTACGGGCTTCTATGCGCTGTTCTACCTTGCCGCCGCCGTTTTGTCCGTCAAAACAATGAAACGCGGTACATATGGGGATGTGCTAGGTCAGTGCGTTTTGAGATTCGGACTATGACGCTTGCAGAGCCAGGCGGTTGGCAACCGCGCGAAGGGCTGATGGGGGGAGTGGTGTTGTTGCTGGTGGGAGCGCATCAGATGTTGAAGTGCTGTGGTGCGGGTTGATTATCTGGGCATTTAAGGATATATTTCCTATAGATTTTGGAGTATCCGAAACGGTGATCCGGGGGCAGGGTCGGGTGGATCGCGGCTGCCCAAGACGGCCCGTTACTGCCGGCTCTCTTGATCGCGCTGTCTTCTGCTTGCCGGCAGGCGACTGGACGCCGGTATCGGCGCCTGTTGGTAACCCATTGAAGAGCCGTGGCAGGTGGCCGCTTGGGAGCGCATTGGGAGCGAGCGGCCGACGCTGGCCGGATCTGATGGCCGACGGCCAGACATGGGATTGAAGCGCGTGGGGGGGTATGGCTGGTGAGAGCTCATTTTCCGTGACGGAAGGGGCGGCGTTGCGGCGGGAGTTTGGGGGTTATGGGCTGATCCTGGTTCAGTTCTTCTAGGTTCGAGTCCTGGTACCTCAGTTCGGGGTGGGGTGCGCTTGGGTGAGGTTGGTCCAGAGGGTGACTTGGTGGTGGGAGTTGGTTGTTGTGGTGTGGTGGATGAATTTGGTGGCGGGGGGGTGGGGTGGGCTTGGCGGGTTAGGAGGGTTAGGGGCCGGGTGGGGTGGTGGGGGCTGTTTGGTCGAAGGGGTGCCAGGTCCAGGGGGGGTGGAAGTGTTAGGCGCGGGCGGTGGCGTCGGCGAGTTCGTCGCCGGGTTCCAGGAAGTCGTAGGGGCGGTGGATGTGTTCGATGGGGAGGGGGATGTCGTCGTTGGGGTCGGTGTTGTGGTTGCTTTTAGGTGGTGGGGTTTGGGTGGGTTGGGGGGTGGGGTCTTTTTTGGTGGGGGCTTATTTGTGGGTTGGTTCTGTCCGGAAAAGGTGGGGTGTTGGGTCGGGGCGGGGGGTGGTGGGGTTGGGTGTTAGGTTGGTGGTGTTTTGGGATGATGGGGAGGTTTTATGAGGTTGTGGTTGTTTGTGTGTCGGCGGGGTGCTGGTGTGGCTGTTGCCGGCACTGTGTTGGCGGCGGGTGCGGCGTCGGCGGCGCATGCCGTGGGGCCTGGGGAGATTCAGTTTGTGCCGCTGGGTGCGGGTTACTCGGTGGCGTTGCAGGAGCAGGTGGATTATTGGAATCTCAATCGGCTTGCGGCCGCCGGGCTCAATGAGAACAGTGACGGGACCGACGCGGTCGCGCCTGCGGCGGGGTGGGATGACACCGCGCGGCCTTGGGGCGGGTCGGACACGGTGCGGCGGACCACCGGGAAACTGGTGATGCGGATGCGCAATGCGGATGGGGTGAACTGGGAGACGCTCGCGCCCTGTACCGCGACTGTGGTGCGAAGCCAGAACAAGAGCGTCGTTGTCACCGCGGCGCACTGTCTGCGCGTCAACTGGGGGAGCAATATCGACCCCGGGCTCAACGTCATCGCGACGAGCGTCCTGTTCATCCCCGGGTTCCGTGGTGAGAACCTGCCGCGGCTCGCGCCGGGGGCCAGTGCGGAGACCGGGCCGGCGATCGGTGCGGACGTCGCGCCTTACGGGGTCTGGCCGGTGACGCGGGCCTGGCTCACCGAGGGGTGGACGGGCAAGGCCAACCACGTGAATGACCACGACATGGCCGCGATGGTCGTCGACAATCCGGCGGATTCCCGGCCGATCGAGGACGTCGTCGGCGGGCAGCCGATCGCGTTCAACCAGCCCCGTGCCGCACCGCGCGTCAATTTCGGCTTCCCGACTGTCAATTTCAAGAGCTACAGCGGGCCCAACACCGCAGCCGACGGCACAAGGGTCATCAACGGCGCCCCGAACGTCAACAATGTGCCAGCCGTGAACCAGCGCATCTACGACGGCCGCACGCTGATGTACAGCCAGGGCGCGTCGTGGATCGGCTACGAGTGGTGGTGGCAGACCAACAACAACATCATGAAGACCCAGTTCAGCCCGGGGGCCAGTGGCGGTCCCTGGTTCAAGGACCTCGACCCCGTCACCGGGGAGGGCTTCCTGGTCGGCGTCACCTCCCATTTCGCCCAGTCCAGCGCGGGCGGCCTCGACGCCATCGCCGACATCGAACTCCGGGCCCCCAGCCCCTATATGGCTGGCACCAACTTCACGAACCAGGAGAACGCCGCCTACCAGGCCGCCGCCACCGTGTCCGTCCCCTGACGGAGCAGACGCCCTGACGGCCCCCGCGGCATGACCGGCGGGGGCCGTTCTCAGGTCGGAATGCGGCGTTCGAGGAGGCCAAGGGCGGTGTCGGTGAGTTTGCCCAGGAGTGCCAGGAGGAGGATGGAGAGGAGGAGGATGTCGGTTCGGCCGGTGTTCTGGCTGTCGACCAGGAGGAAGCCGAGGCCGGCGGCGGAGGCGATGAGTTCGGCGGCGACGAGGAAGAGCCAGGCTTGGGCCAGGCCGAGGCGGAGGCCGGCGAAGGCGGCGGGGGCGATGCTGGGCAGGAGGATGCGGGTGAGGAGGGTGGGGCCCTGGAGGCCGTAGGCGCGGCCTACTTCCAGGAGGTGGGCGTCGGCGTGGGCGAGGGCCGCCGAGACCGTGGTGTAGATGGGGAAGAACGCGCCGATCGCGACGAGGGTGATCTTGGGGCCTTCGCCGATGCCCATCCAGAGGACGAGCAGGGGGACCCAGGCCAGGGAGGGGACGGCCCGGACCGCGGCGATCGTCGGGGCGGCGAGGTCGCGGACCGGTTTGACCATGCCGACGAGCGCGCCGAGGACCAGGGCGGCGGTCGCGCCGAGGAGGAAGCCGGTGAGGACGCGGCGGCAGCTCACCGCGAGGTGCTGCCAGAGTTCGCCGCGACGGATCAGCTCGGCCCCCGCCTCGACGAGGTCGGACGGCGGGGGGAGTTGCTCCCTGCCGTAGAGGCCCGTCGTCACCGCGGTCTGCCAGAGGACGAGCAGGCCGAGCGGGACGACGAGCCCCTTGACGGGTAGTGCTCTCACGCGTGGTGCTCTCACGGAGCGGTGGCCTTCTGGGCGAACTGCGGATCGAACAGGGTGTCCAGCGCGGTCTTGGCCGAGGACTCGTCCTTCACCTGGCCCTCGTCCACCAGGACGGGCAGGATCCGCTCGAGCACGGTGCGCTGCGCGTCGCCGGGGACCGGGCTGACGGTGAAGTCGGTGCGCTGCGTCAGCACGACCTTCGCCACCTCGGGCGAGACGCCGGATTCCTTCGCGAGGAGCGCGACCGCCTCGTCAGGGTTCGCGGTGATCCACTCGCGCGCCTTCTGGTAGGCGTCGACGACCTTCTGCGCGAGGTCGGGGTGGTCCTTGATGAAGGCTTCGCGGGCGTTGAGGAACCCGTAGGAGGTGAATCCGGTGTTGCGGTAGAAGAGCTTGGACCCCGAGCCGACCTCGGACGTCGCCATGATCGGGTCGAGTCCGGCCCAGGCCGCGACGTCGCCGCGCTTCAGGGCGGCCTCGCCGTCGGCGTGCTGGAGGTTGACGACCTCGACGTCGCCGCCGGACAGCCCGTGTTCGCGCAGCGCCTGAAGGAGGAAGAAGTACGGGTCGGTCCCCTTGGTCGCGGCGACCTTCTTGCCCTTGAGCTGGGTGACCGACGTGATCGAGGAGTCCTTGCCGGTGACCAGCGCGGTCCACTCCGGATGGCTGTAGATCTCGATGGCCTTGATGGGCGTCCCGTTGGCGCGGGCCTGGAGCGCGGCCGCGCCGGCGGTCGATCCGACGTCGACGGTGCCGGCCCGCAGGTTCTCGTTCGCCTTGTTGCTGCCCGCCGACAGCACCCACGTGACGTCGAGGCCGTCCTTCTCCAGCCAGCCTTGCTCGCGGATGACGAGGCTCGCCGGGTTGTAGTAGGCGTAGTCGAGTTTGACCTCGGGCTTGCCGTCCTCCGCGGAGGAGGAGCAGCCCGCCGCGAGGAGGGCGACGGCGGCGAGGGCGGCGGCCGTTCTGATCATTGGGCTGTCTCCTGTTCCTTGGTGTGGTGGCTGGGGACACCCAGCTGTTCGAGGAGGTCGGCGCTGAGCGCGGCGAGGGCGGGGCCGCCCCGGTCGCGCGGCCGGGGTTCGCGGATCTCGGTGACCGAGTTGATCACCGCGCCGCCTGGCTGGGTCCTGAGCAGGACGATCCGGTCGGCGAGGTGCAGGGCCTCGCCGACGTCGTGGGTGACCATGACGACTGTGCTCTCACCGCGCACCTCGTCAAGGAGGTCCTGCATTCGCAGTCTGGTGAGGGCGTCGAGTGCGGCGAAGGGCTCGTCGAGGAGCAGGACGCCGGGGTCGCGTGCCAGCGCCCTGGCGAGCGCGACCCGCTGGGCCATGCCGCCGGACACCTGACGCGGCCGGTGCCCGTGGAAGCCGGCGAGCCCGACGAGGTCGAGCCAGCGTTCGGCCTCCGCGCGGTCGCGGCCCTTGGGCAGGCCGAGCGCGACGTTGCCGGTGAGGTCGCGCCAGGGCAGCAGCCGGGGTTCCTGGAAGACGATCGCGGTGCGCTGGTCGACGCCGTCGACGGTCTGGCCGTCGAGGAGCACCTGTCCCTCGGACGGTTTGTCGAGGCCGGAGATCAGCCTGAGCAGCGTCGACTTGCCGCAGCCTGACGGCCCGAGCAGCGCGACGATCTCGCCGGGCGCGATCTCCAGGTCAATGGAGTCGAGCACCGGGTGCGGCTCGCCCTTTCCGACGCTGGGAAAGCTCCGTCCGACGCCGCGCAGGCTCACCGCCGCGGGTACCACAGCCACACCATCACCCCATTCCCTGTCAAGACGGTCTAAAAAGTAGCCTATGCACCCGGCCCTGAACAGAAAGGCATTCACGATCCCCCTCAAGCACAACCCTTCAACCCGCCGCGACCTCCCGGGAGACGCCGAAAGCCGGACGAAGCGCTTGGCTTCGTCCGGTTCTCGGGATCGTTCCGTAGGGCTAGCGGGTGGTGAAGGGGAGGAGGAGGCGGGAGGGGTGGGCGGCGTCGCGGTAGATCTTGTGGGTGACGGGGCGGCCGACGGGGAGGTGGAAGGCGTCAGGTGGGAGGAGGGCGTTGTGGGCGTCGGCGAGGGGCTCGTTGTTGGAGAGTTCGGCGACGAGGCGGTGGCCGGGCAGGAATGTCGCGGCGAAGGGGTAGACGCGCAGGACGTACTCCTCGATGACGCCCGGGGTGACGGGGACGGCGCGGGTGTGCGGGTGGTGCGGGTCGCCGTCGGTGGTGCGGGCGGGGTCGAGTTCGCGGTGGGACGCCTTGAGGTAGGCGGTGGTGATGAGCTGCCGCTTGCCGCCGGGGGCCTCGTCCCAGATGCGGAGGATGAAGTTGGTGTCGGGCTGGTCGATCTCGGCGAAGAGGTGTGCCGCGCCCTGGCCGATCAGCTCGGTCGGCGCGGTGAACGGCTCGGTGGCCCAGGTCAGGGTCTCGACCTTGTCGGTGACGGTGAGCGGGGCCTGGTAGAAGCCGTCTGGGGCGGCGTGCTCGGGGCCCATCGGCTCGGGCTCGGCGGACAGCTTGCCGCGCGGCCGCAGGTAGAGCGGCCTGTGCTCGACGTCCTTCGGCGGCCACTGCGCGCCGGTGACGTACTCGCGCGACCCCTCGACGTGGACGGTGACGGCGGGATCGTCCATGATCCCGTTGTCGACGCCCTTGATCCAGTACTCGTACCAGCGGAACATCTTGTCGTGCTCTTCGATGAAGGGCCGCGACTGCATCGGCGGATAGGGGCCGATGTCCAGCTTCTTCGGTCCCTTGAGCGCGTTGAAGGTCTCGATGGTGCCGTCGAGGGTCCAGCCGCGGCCCTGGTCGATCTGGAGCCAGACGGGGATGTCGATGTTCGCGGCGAGGTTGACGGGGTTGCGCTCCTCGTACCAGTCGCCGTCGAGGTCGTTCATGACGATGTCGAACCACGCCTCGTGGTTGGTCGGGTAGTGCAGGACGTGCACGAGGTTGGGCCAGGCGGCGACGTCGGGGTCCTGGAGGCGTCGGGAGACGCGTTCTCTGATCTCCTCGGGGGAGTACGTCTCCAGCATCCGCGACTTGACGCGGTCGGTGAACGCCCAGCCGGAGTCGCCGCCCCTGCCTTCGCGGGCCGCGCGCGGCATGAACCACATGACGCCGCCGTGGTAGGTGGTCTCGTAGAAGTCGTAGTGGCCGCCGCTGACGAAGATCGCCTTGAGGCTCGGCGGACGCTCGGCGGCGGCGAGGATCTGCATTGACCCGAAGTAGGAGATGCCGATCATGCCGACGTTGCCGTCGCACCACGGCTGGGCGGCGACCCATTCGATGAAGTCGTGGGCGTCCTGGCCGAGGGAGACGCCGCCTGCGTTGTAGTTGCCGATGTGCTCGCCCTCGGACGCGCCCGAGCCGCGCAGGTCGCCGATGACGTGGACATAGTCCTCTTTGACGACCCGCGCGATGTCGCCCGCCTCGATGCAGCCGTCCCACATCGGGGAGGGCCGCCGCTGCGGCGGGGTGGTGAGCGCGAGCGCCTGGAGCTCCTTGCCGTACGGGCTGAGCGCGACGAGCGCGGGCCGCGGCCTGTCGTCGAGGCCCTGGTAGGCGTCGGCGGCGAGGGTGACGCCGTCGCGCATCGGCACACGGAGGTCCTTGCGGACGGCGATCTTGTCGAGGCCCGCCTGGACGGTGTGGAGGTCAGCCATGCGAGGCTCCTTCGTGGGTGAAGTGCGTGCGGTAGCCGTGCAGCGACGTGAAGAACGGCGACGGCTCGAGCGTCGGGTCGGCGGTGTACCCGATGTCCCTGGCGACGGGTTCGAACGGCGAGTACGCCGAGTCGGTCTCGGTGAGTCCCGCGCACAGGCAGGCGTGGGCGGCTTGGCCGACCCGGTTTTCGATCTCGAGGCTCTCGCGCAGCGCCTCGGCGGCCTGCGCGGCGTCGAGTTCGACCCCGTACGCGACGCCGTCAGCCCGCCGGTAGGGATGTCCGAGGTACAGACGGCTCGGCCGGACCTCATCACGCAGGTAGGCAAGGCTCGCGCGGTACGCGGCGGGGTCCGTGAAACCGGGGAACCCGTTGGCCGCCCCGTGCACCTGGACGGCGTCGCCGACGAACGCGGCCCCGTCGAGCACATAGGCGACGGACCCCGGCGTATGCCCAGGAATCGCATGGACGGATACCTCGACGCCCCCGCCCAGCGAGATCGTCTCCCCGCCCCGGACGGTCATGCCCGGCTCCATCTCCCCGGAGATGACGGCCTCCGCCGCGCCCGCGACCTTCGCCGCCCCCTCGGGGTCGCGCAGGTACCGCCCGCGCCCGGCCAGGTACTCCTCGACGTGCGCGCGGCGCGAGCGCAGCAGCGGCGCGTCGGCTTCGTGGATGACGACCCGCGCCCGCCGCCCGGTCAGCTCCCACAGGGCGTGCGCCCCGCCGACGTGGTCGATGTGCCCGTGTGTCAGCAGGATCCAGCGCACGTCCTCGATCCTGCGCCCGATCGCCGCGAGGGCCGGGGCCATGCCCTCGGCGGGCGAGGACGCGATGCCGGTGTCGACGATGGCGGGTTCGGGCGCGTCGATGTAGAAGCTGTACAGGCCGAATCTGCCCCACGGGGAGACGATCGGGTGGATTTTCCCCGGTTCTGTCATGGGTCTCAGCGCTCCAGGAACTCGCGGGTCTCGGCGTAGGCCCTGTGGTACTCGGGGATCCACGCGAAGTGCTGGACGAACCCGTGTCCCGCGCCCGCGTACCTGCTGACGGTCACGTCGACCCCGGCTTCCCGCAGGCGCGCGCCGTACAGCTCGCCCTCGTCGCGCATCGGGTCGAACTCGCCGGTGACGATCAGCGCGGGCGGCAGCCCGGTGAGGTCGGCGCGTTTGATCGGGGAGACGCGCGGGTCGGCGGGGTCGGCGCCGCTGTCGAGGTAGAAGGCGTTGAACGGCTTCAGCCCCGCGGTCTCCAGCCCGTAGCCGACGGCGTTCTCCCGCAGCGACGCGTACCGCTCGACGTCGAAGTCGAGATCGAGCGACGGGTAGAACATCACCTGGTGGGTGATCTGCCGGAACCCTTCGTCGTGAGCCAGCGCGGCGACGGCGGCGACGAACGTGCCGCCCGAGCTGTCACCGGCGAGGGCGAGGGTGCGGCCGTCCCATGCGAGGGCGTCGCCGTTCTCGGCCGCCCAGCGGACGACGCTGTAGCAGTCGTCGAGCCCGGCGGGGAAGGCGTTCTCGGGCGCGAGCCGGTAGCCCACGGAGACGACCTTGCACCCGGTCTCCTTGGCGAGCTGCCTTGCGACATGGTCGTGCGTCTCGAGGCTGCCCAGGAAGAACGCGCCGCCGTGGAAGTAGACGATGACGCCGTAGGACGCGGCCTCGACCGGCGTGTAGATCCGCACGGGCACGTCGCCGACGGCGGTCTTCGCGGTGACGTCCTCGACCGCGTACAGCGGCAGCCGCTCGGCGACGCGCGGGACCTGGGCCTCCTCACCCGCGCGCATCGCCACGGGGTTCAGCGGCCCCGGCGGCGGCGCGGGGAGGGAGGCGACGATCCTGGCGATCTCGGGATGCAGCGGCACGGTTCAGACCCCCTGGCTCTCGAAGCTCTGGGACGCGGGCTTCTGGCCGGGGAACACGTCGTTCACCTCGTCCTCGGTCCAGCCCTGGCGCGAGATCCGCTGCAGCTCGTCGGTGACGGGCTTGCGGGCGGCCTGGTAGTGCGCCAACGCCTCCCTGACGGACCCGGCGTCGCGCAGCGCGTCGGCCAGCGCGCCGGCGTCGAGGATCGCGGAGTTCGCGCCCTGGCCCTGGTGGTGCAGCATCGAGTGGGCGGCGTCGCCGACCAGCACGACCGAGCCGGAGTGCCATGTGGCGACGGGGTCGATGTCGTAGACCGCGCGGCAGTTGACGGTGTCCATGTCGAGGTCGCGGGTGATGTTGACGATCCGCTCGTCAAAGCCCTCGACGGTCTTCAACATGTCTTCCTTGGTGACGCTCGGGGCCCAGGTTCCGTCCGGGCACAGCGCGGTGATGTCGAAGGAGACCTGGCCGCGGTGGCGCAGCGGCAGCAGGTAGACCTTGGTGCCGCGCCCGATGTACATGCGGAGGTTGTCGTCCACGGCCATGCCGTAGGCGGCCTCGACGTCGATGACCGCGCGGTAGGCGTGCTCGCCGGAGAACACCGGCTGCGCGGTGCTGAACAGCTGCTCGCGCACGACGGACTTGATGCCGTCCGCGCCGACGACGAGATCGGCCTCGACGCTCGTCCCGTTCGTGAACGTCAGCACCGAGGCGTCGCCGTTGTCGTGGATCGCGGCGAGTTTGTGGCCGAGCCTGACCATGCCCTCGGGCAGCGCCGACAGCAGCGCCTCGATGAAGTCGCCGCGGTGGATCAGGTGGGTGGTCAGCCCGAACACGTCCTTCTCCGGCCACTCCTCGCGCATGATCGGCTCGCCCGTCGCGGTGAGGATCGAGAAGTGGTCGCTCGGCGAGCTGACCCGCTGGATGGCCTCGGCGATGCCCCACTCGCGGAACCGCGCCATCGTGGAGGGGCGCAGGCCGATGCCCGCGCCGACCTCGCGGATCGCGCTCGCCTGCTCGTACACCGTGACGTTCGCGCCGAGCAGGCTGAGCGCCTTGGCCGCCGCCGCGCCGCCGTACCCCGCGCCGACGATGGCGATGGTCAGGTTCTTGAGGTCTTGAGGCAACATCGGGTGGTCCTTCAGTTCTTGATCGAGAGGAAGTCGGCGGGGTTGTCGACGAAGATCGTCCTGATCGCGGCCTCGTCAAGGCCCGCCGCGCGCAGGTCGGGAATGAGGTCCTCGAAGATGTAGTTCACGGTGTGGCCCTTCACCCCCGGCCAGCCGAGCGCCGAGCAGTTGGCGTCGGCGGAGGCGAGCACCTGCCTGATGCGGCCCTCGCCGCCGATGAACCGCAGGAAGTGGTCGAGGCGTTCCTTGCGCGGCCGCGCCCAGAACGGCGGGTCGGGGAGCTCGGTCTCGTAGCCGAAGGTGTCGAAGCCGATCCGGCCGCCCTGCTCGGCGATCCAGGTGTCGCGGGTCTTGTCGGCGTTGACGCCGTCGTCCACATGGCCGAAGAGCACACGGTCGAGGGGGAGCCCCTCCTCGTTGAAGATGGCGATGGCGTTCTCGGCGTCGATCGCGAGGTGGGTGAGGACGCCGACGCCGGTGGCCTTGGCGGCGCGCGCCGCCGCGCGGTAGATGCGCTTGTCGAGGTCGGTCATCCTGCCGCCCCGGCTGACGCCGACCTTGATGATCCCGGCCTTCGCGCCGCTGTCGCCGATCCCGACGGTGATCTCGTGCGTGAAGTGCGCGGCGAGGTAGTCGACGCTGGCGCGCGCGAAGAACGGCAGCGCGGTGTCGCCGCCGACGAAGCCGGTGGAGGCGACGATGTGCACGCCGGTCTTGGCCGACAGCGACCTGTAGTAGTCGACGTCGCGGCCGTTGCAGATGCCCGTCGCGTCGACGAACGTGCCGCCGCCGTACTCGTGGAACTTCCGCAGCTTCGGGACGGTCTCGGCGTAACGCTCCTCGGGCGTCTTCCACCACCGGGTGTCCAGCTCGGAGCCCGGCATGCCGTAGCCGATGTGCTCGTGGACGGCCACAAGACCCAGCTCCTCGGTCGGGATCGCTCCCAGGACCGTGTTCACTCTCGACACAACACTCACCTCGGATAGGGGTTCTGGGTGCTCAGCGCACCGACAGCAGGGCGCTGGGGTTGGCGACGAGGATGCGCCTGACGTCCTCGTCGGCGAGGCCCGCGGCCTTGAGCAGGGGGACGAACGCGGTAAGGACATGGCTGTAAGGCAGGTCGTTGCCTTCGTGTCCCTTGGCGACGCCGGTGGCGTTGCTGGACACCAGGACGCGCCCGCCGTGCCCTTCCGCGACGAGCCCCGCGACGAGCTCGGCGCGCTCGGCGTCGGTGACATGGGCGGCGTCCTCGGTGCCGACATGGTCGATCGCGACGTACGCGCCGCGCCGCGCGACCTCGAAGGGCACGCCCGCCGCGACGGCCTCCGCCCGGTCGAGCCCGCCGACGACGACGCGATCGGCGGCGATCCCCTCGTCAAGCACGACGTCAAGCTCGCGCACCGCGTCGCCGCCGAAGCGCAGCGAGACCGGGACGCCGGTGGCCAGCGCCGCGCGGGCCGCGCCGCGCAGCAGGCTCTCGTCGGTCGCGGTCATGCCGGTACGGGTCGCCGCGGTGGCGACGAGCCCGGCAGCGCCGCGCCGCTCGACCCGTGGCACGACCATGCCCTCGGCGGCCTCCTTGGCGAAGAGCTCGGCGAACCGCTCGGCCGGCCACGGGGTCGGCGGGTTGGTCTGCGGGGTAAGGAAGTAGCCGCCGAGCATCTCCTCGGGGCCCTGCCCGGTGGAGGCGACGATGTGCACGCCGGTCGCGCGCGAGAGCGCCTCGTACAGCCGCACGTCCCGGCCGTGGAACATGCCGGCCGCGTCCACGACGGTGCCGCCGCCGTGCGCGCGGAACTCGCGCAGCTTGCCCGCGATGGCCGCGAAGACCTCGGCGCGGTCGATGACCACGTCGAACGCGTGCTCCGCGCCGGGGACCACCGACAGCAGCGCCTCGTGGACCGCGACGACCCCGAGCTCCCGCGCGGGGACCGGGCCGAGGACCGTGTTGACCGCGCCGGTGTCCCCGGCGGACTGCCTACCCATCACTGGTGCTCCTTCTGGTCTCGGCGAGTGACCGTGATCACGCCTTCGCTGTGAATGCTGTCACCTGAGTTGACGTCATGTCAACTCAATAAGCAGCATGTAATGCTGGTTGACCTCGCGAAAGGCCCCCGCCCGTCGGGGCGGAGGCCGCTTCCCGGCGCCGCTTTAAGTGGGCTGACTCACGCGCCGACGAGGTCGGGCGAGCCGTCGCCGTCGGCCGCGAGACCCACGGACGCCTTGTCGGTCCTGCCGAACAGGCCGACGAGGGTCAGCACGCCCGCCGCCGCCGCGCACAGCCCCGCGACGAGGAAGGCCGTGCTGTACGCGCCGCCCAGCGCGGTGAACGCGAGCTCGGTCAGCTGCTGCGGCATCGGCACGGGCGGGGCGTCCGGGCCGGGACCCGGCACGACGGGCATCGAGTTGATCGCCATCGCGCCGGCGTTGTGCGCGATGCCTCCCGCGATGTCGGAGTAGGGGGCTTCGAGCCCGGACGCGCCGATCGCCCCGCCGAGTCCGTCGGTCATGTCGCCGTTGGCCTTGCTGATCGCCAGCGCGGCGATGAGCACGGGACCGAGCGCGAAACCGAGGTCGCGCAGCAGGTTCGTGGTGGCGCTGGCCATGCCCGCGAGCCTGACCGGGACCGTGTTGATCGCCACCGCGGTGATCGAGCCGACGGTCAGCGCGAAGCCGAAGCCCATGACGGTCATCGGCGCGATGAACCGGGTCCAGCTCAGGTCCGCGACGTCGAAGGTGGAGCACCAGAGCCCGGCGACGGCGATGAACGCGAAGCCCACGCTCAGCACCCAGCGCGGCGCGACATTGCGGATCAGATGCGACACGACGGGCACGAACAGCAGCGCGGGTCCCTGGATGAACAGGAACAGGAAGCCGATCTTGAGCGCGCTCTGGTGCTGGATCGCGCCGAGCCAGATGCTCATCGAGTAGCAGATCGCCAGGAACGCGAACATGCCGATCACCGTCGCGATCGCCACGATCGCGTAGGCGCGGTTGGCGAACAGCCGCAGGTTGAGCAGCGGCACCTCGGCGCGCAGCTCGATCACCACGAACGCCGCGAGCAGCACGACGCCCGCGACGGTCGCGGCGATGATCTTCGGGTCGGCGAAGCCGGTCTCCGAGCCCTGGGTGGCGGCGAACAGCAGCGCGACGAGGCCGACCGCGAGCGTCACCTGGCCCGGGATGTCGAGCTTGCGGCCCTCGGGCGCGGAGGAATCGGTGGCCTTGAAGGTGATGAGGATCGACACGATCGCGGCGGCGATGACGACGCCGTACGCGCCGCGCCAGTTGCCGCCCTCGGCGAAGACCCCGCCGAGCAGCGGCGAGACCGCGGCGCCGATGGACAGGAAGCCCGCCCACAGCGCGATCGCCTTGGCGCGGCCCGCCTCGTCGGGCGCGACCGCGGCGATCATCGCCAGCGAGATCGGGTAGAGGATCGCCGCGCCGAGCCCGGCGACGACCATGCCCGCCCACATCGCCTGGACGGTGCCCGCCACCGCGCAGACCAGCGAGCCGACGACGGTCAGGGCCGCGCCCGCCTGGAGCAGCCGCTTGCGGCCGAACATGTCGCCGATGACGCCGGTGGTCAGCTCGAGCACGACCATGGGGATGGCGAAGGCCGCGGTGATCCAGGTGAGCTGCGACCCGGTCGTCGCGAACTCCTGCTGGAACGTGCCGTTCAGCGCGCCGGGCAGTGAGTAGGCCACCTGGGCGAGCAGTACGGCGAAGCAGCCTGCGATCACCGTTGGGGTGTAGCCCGGCGTGCGCGCGCCGGGCAACGGGTTCTTGGCCATGGGAGGGAACTCCTTGTCGAAGCGGGGGCGCGGCCGTCACAGATCGGGGGAGTGGGCGTCTGTGATCGAGGTCACCCCGGTGTGACGTGCACGGTGTCATATCGACTTACATAGCGTCAAGTTACTTTTGGCCGTGTACCGTGAGGAGGCTTGATGGAAGGCCCGGGCCCGGCCTGCGCTAGGGTGCTCCGGTGGCCAGCCTGCGCGAAGCGAAGAAGGAAATGACCCGGCGGATGCTGCTCGACGCCGGGCTCAAGATGTTCACCGGCAAGGGCTACGTCGCCAGCACGGTCGAGGACATCGCCGGCGAGGTCGGCACCACGCGGATGACCTTCTACGCGCACTTCCCGTCCAAGGGCGAGCTGATGAAGGCGCTGGTAGCCGAACGGCTCAACGAGGTGCTGCAACGCGAGCGGTCCGCCGAACACGGCTCGACCGCGCTCGGCCTCGTGGAGGCGGTGCGCGAGGGCAGCCGCGAGGCGCTCGAGGCATGGCTGCGCCGCACGTCCGAGCAGTGGCCCGCGATCCACCCGATCATCCGGATCGGCCGCCAGGCCGCCGCCGCAGAACCCGAGCTGCGCGATCTCGTCGAGCGGTGGCTCGAGGAGGCGATCAGCGACGTCGAGGACGGGCTCGTCGCGGCGGGCCGCTTCGCGCCGCACCAGCGCCGCTTCCGGGGCGTCCTGGCGATGGCCCAGCTCGACTACGTCGCGCAGAACTGGGGTTCGGCGGACTGGAAGCTCGACCGCGAACAGATGATCGAGGAGCTCGCCTCGAGCTGGTTCGACCTGCTCGGCGCGCGCTGACCCGTCGCGTCAGCGGTGCCGCAGCACCTGGGTGCGCACCGAGTCCGACAGCGCCGCGAGCAGGGCCGCCGCGCGGGCGTCGGAGCCCGAGGCGAGGATCGCGGCGGTGGCGCGCGGCGGCACATAGGTGAGGACGGCCGCGGCCTGCTCCAGCGGCAGCGCCGCGATGACGCCCGCCGCCTCCGGCACCGGCATCCCGCTGACGACCCCGGCCGCGGTGCGCGAGTCGGTCTCGGCGATGACCGCCGCCTGCGCGGCCGGCCCCAGCGCGTCGAGCAGCGCGGCGACCTGGCTCGGCGACAGATGGCCGAGCGCGCGCCCCACGAGCGCGGCCGGGAGCAGCCCGACGACGTCGGCGGCGGCCTCACTGCCGATGAGCGCGGTGATGAGCGCGAGCCGGTCGGTGAACGAGGCGGCGTCAAGGATCGCGGATGCGCGCTCGGCGGGCGGCGGGATCAGCGGCCGTGGCTCTGGCCTGGACACCTCCGGGAACGTCGGGATCGGCTCCCTGGGGTGCAGGACGTCGCGCAGCGCCCTGGCCAGCTCGGTCAGCGTCATGCGGCGCAGCGGGTCGCGGTCGAGCAGACGGCGCAGCACCGGCGCGAGGGCCCCCGCCCGGACGGGATCGGGGACCTTGCCGTTCACCACCGCGTGGATCGTCGCGGGGAGCTCCATCGCCTCGTCGGGACGGAACGGCGAGTACCCCTCGAGCGCCTGGAACAGCGTGACGCCGAGGGACCACAGGTCGCCGGGCGGCTGCGCCTCCTTGCCCGCGAACCGCTCCGGGGCCATGTACTCGACGGTGCCGATCATCATGTGCGCCTCGGTCATCGGGTCCGCGCCGGTCAGGCTCGCGATGCCGAAGTCGACGAGGTACACGCGCTCGTCCGGCGACAGCAGGATGTTGTGCGGCTTCACGTCGCGGTGCAGCACCCCCGCCTTGTGCGCGGCGTTCAGCGCCCCCGCCACGCGCAGCCCGATCTGCGCCGCGACGCGCTCGTCCACCCGCTTCTCGGCCGCGATGACCTCGGCGAGCGACCTGCCGGGCACGTACTCCATGACGATCCACGGGTCGCCGGCGTCGATGATCACGTCGTAGACCTGGACGATCGCCGGATGCCTGAGCCGCGCCAGCGCCCGCGCCTCGCGCAGCGCCCTGCGCCGGAACGCCTCGTGGTCGCGCGGGTCGCGCTGGCGGACCAGCTCCTTCAGCGCGACCCTGCGGTCGAGCATCGCGTCCTCGGCGAGCCAGACGCTGCCCATGCCGCCCCTGCCGAGCCGTGAGACAAGACGGAACCTTTCACCGAGGACGCGTTCCATCCTCAGAACTTCTCGTCGCCGAAGAGATCGTCGTCGTCGCCGAGCCCGTCGCCGGGGACGTCGAACGGCGACCTGTCCAAGTCGCGCATGTCGCGGATCTTCACGTGGTCGACCGAGGTGTGGGCGTCGGAGCCGCCGGGGGCCTCGTCGGGCGGCAGCGGGAGCGTCGTCGTCCGCTGCGGGGTGACGCGTTCGCCGCGCCGCGCCGCGCCGGGATCTGCCGCGTCCGCCGGGGGCTGCGCCGTGCCGTCGGCGGGCCGCGGGTCGCGTTTCCAGGTGTCGCCGAGCGTCCATTCGCCGCCCGCGCCGGAACCGCCGGAGCCGCCGAGCCTGAGCCGCGAGTAATTGCCGCGCGCGCGGCGCAGCTCGTCGCGTTTTTCGATATCCAGGATGCGCTCGTAGTTCTCCGCCCGCAGCATCAGCTTGACCAGTACCGGAAGGCATTCGAAGAGCAGGAACAGAAGGAACAGCAGAACGCGCGCGCCGACCAGCGTGGCATTGCTCCCGGTGATCTCGTTCAGCGCCTTCAACCTGATGAGCAGGCCGTTCGCCGCCTTGTTCTCCAGGTCGAACTGCGTCTGCAGGTCGGTCTGCCGCTGAACCGCGGCGTCGAGCTGCTCCTTGGCGGCGGGCAAAGCCTCGGTCGCCTCCCCGACGCGGTTCTCGCGCGTCTGCTCGTCATTGGCGGCGAGTTCGTCCTTGCGGTCCTCGATCTGGCCGGTGATCGACGTGACGCGTTTGCGCGCCTTCTCGTAGGCGTTCCGGCTCGCGTCGGCCAAGGGGCCCTGGCCCTTTTTGGTGCATCCGGCCCCGCCGTAAAGCTGGCACTGCCATTTGTCGTAGTGGGTCTGCATGTCCTTGCGCGCGTCCTTCAACTCCGCCGTCAGGGCGACGACGCGCGCGTCGGTCGCGGGGTCGGCGGGCACGTCGCCGTTCTTGGCGATGACGTCCTGGAGGCGCTCGACCTCTTCGCGCAGCGTGGCGACGTCCTTGCCGTTCGCGCCGCTCTTCTGCCGCTCGACGAAGGCGTTCATGTCGCGCTGCTTGATCACCACCATCTGCGCGTTGATCTCCGACTCGAAGATCCGCAGCACCAGCGGGGTGGAGATGACGAAGCCCATGAGCAGGGCCATCGCGACGCGCGGCGCTGCGGTGCGGAACCTGCGCGCGCCCTCGGTCGGCAGGGTGCTGACCAGCCACCGGTCGATGCCGAGGATCATCACGCCCCACACCAGCGCCACGGGCAGCGCGACGGGGGCCGAGACGCCGACCGCGCTGGACAGCGCGAACCACATCGAGAAGACCGCGAGGACCGCTGTGGTGAGGACCGCGCCGCCGATGCCCTGGAATTTGGGACGCTCGCTGGGGCACTGTGCCAGGACCTTGCGATTGGCCCCGGACAGGATGATCAGAAAATCGCGCAAGACCTCGCCCCTCGGCAGGACGCCGTTCCCCTTTACCCCGGCGTCTCGGCTTCTCCGACGGTCACCCTAGTTCGCCGGGTAGCCGAAATGACCGTTGTTAAGGGAGTGACACCGATGGCCGATTGCGGCCAATCTGTGTCAGGCGTGGCAGAGTGCGGCATTGCGGTCCGACATGACGTATGCGGCGTGATCGGTTCGGCTAGCATTCCTCCGAATGAGCGGAGGGGGACGGTTGCCTGCGCCTGATGAGGACCTGGGCAAGGCGCTTGCCGGAGCACTCGCGAAGACCGCGGAAGGACGCGCGCTCATCGTCGTGTCGGTGACCGGAGAACGGATTTCCGTGTGGAAGGTGAAACGCGATGACATGGGGATTCCCCGTGCGCGTCGGGCGTCCTTCTCCCCGGATTCCCTCACCGAATCCGGGGAGCGTTACGGGCCCGCGACGGTGAATTCGGCGCTCGCCCGCGTCGGCGTCGCGGAAACCGACGCGGTGCTCGTCGTGGCGGCCCCGGACCTGGCGTTCGCCGAGGTCGGCGGGCGGCGCGTCATCGTCTCGGCGGCCCCGGTGCGCGACGCGCTCGGCACGGCGATAGCCGACGAGCCGCTTACCCAGATGTACGAGCTAGTCACCTTGCGCGCGACCGTAGGCGGACGGCTTGAACTCGGCGCGGTGCCGCTGTTCCCGATGGGCACCCAGCGCGGCGCAACCGCACGCGTACCTGTCCGCTTCACGGCGCGCGAGGAGGACGGCACAGTACTGGCCGTCGTGGCGAGCACCCCCTGGGAGCGCGTCTTCCGTCCGGTGTCCGTGCTGCGCGCGCACACCGCACCCGCCGCGCGCGACCTGCGCGTCGACCTCGCCGGGCCGGGCCGGGTCGGCTTCCCCGACGTCCCGGGCACTGTCGTCCCCGAGGCGCGGCCGTGGGCCGAACTGGTCGACGCCCTGCCGGGCAGGCGCGCGCCGCGTCCCGAGGGGACGACGCGCCACCTCGTCTGCGCGGTCGAGACGGGGTCGCCGGGGACGACGCGGCAGACCATGTCCGAGCGCGTCGCGATGCTGCGCAGCCTCGTCCAGACCTGCCCGGTGGGAACCCGCATATCGCTTGTCGGCTACGGCCCGCACACCTTCCCGCGCGCGGGCGACGGCTCCGCGCCCGAGGTCCTGTGCTGGGCCGAGCCCGTCCCGGTGTTCCTCGACCGGCTCGCCGAGCTGGAACGCAGACCCGTCGCGACCGAGGGATACCCGCTCGCCGCGCGGCTCGAGTGCGCGTTCGCGCTCGTCGCCGCGCAACTCGCCGCGCGGGCCTCGGACACCGCGCTGCTCGTCGTGGGCGCGCGGCCGCCGTTCCCGCCGCGGGTGCACCCGTCGCAGATCCTGCCCTGCCCGCGCCGGCACGACTGGAGCTCGCTCGCCGCCGCCCTGCGCGGGCGCGGCGTGCGGATCGCCGCGGTCCGCGACGGGCGCGAGGCCCCCGGGTTCTGGCGCGAACTCGCCCCCGGCGCGCTGTTCGACGCGGCCGCCAGGGACCAGGAAGGCGTCGCGGCCGCCTTGCGGCTCGCCGGGCGGGGCGAACAGTACGCGTTCCCACTGAGTGAGACGGGGTGAGTCGGGTGGCGCAGGCCATCGGCGGCCAGGAAGGGCCGCACAAGGCGGGCATCGTGATGTGGGGCGCCCCGGCCTGCGGCAAGACGACGTTCCTCGCCGCGCTCAGCATCGCGCTCGGCCGCCGCGACGTCGGCTGGAAGGTCGTCGGGGCCGACACCCCCTCCACCAACGCGCTGGTGAACTTCACGACCAAACTCACCAAGGACCGGGTGTTCCCCAAGGCGTCGGACCTGGTGATCGAGCAGTACCGCTGGCGGCTTGTCGGGGAGCGTACGGTCCGCCGATGGCGGCGGCTGATGCGCGCGGAGAAGCAGGAGGTGCGCATCGCCCTCGACCTCGCCGACCTCGGCGGGGAGGGGTACTCCTCCACCCTGGTGTCCCCGCCCAAGGGCCTCATAGACAACCTTGTGCACAGCGGCGGCATCATCTTCCTGTTCGACCCCGTACGCGAGTTCGAGGAGGGCGACTCCTTCACGCACTTCTTCGGGGTGCTGTCGCATCTGTCCCAGCACGTCATGGAGAACGCCGAGTTCGTCGGCGGACGGCTCCCGCACCACCTCGCCGTCGTCATCACCAAGTTCGACGAGCCGCGCGTGCTGGAGACCGCCGACCGGCTCGACCTGATCCAGTTCGACCCCGACGACCCGCTCGACTTCCCCAGGGTCGGCGGCGAGGACGCGAGGCAGCTGTTCACCGAGCTGTGCCGGGTCTCCGCGACCGGCGACGCCGAGATGGTGCTCAACTCCATCGAGCGGTACTTCCTGCCCGAGCGCACCAGGTACTTCGTCACCTCCGCGATCGGCTTCCACGTCGCCAAGGACACCGGCACGTTCGACGCCGCGGACTTCCAGAACGACATGGTGGACGCCGGCGGCTTCAAACGCATCCGCGGCGCGGTCAACCCGATCAACGTGCTCGAACCCCTGATCTGGCTGGGGGAGCGGCTTACCTCGGAGAAGGGGACCTGACATGGGCGGCGACCTCGTGCGGATCAGCGCCGAGTGGGCAAGGTGGGGCAAGCGCGAGGACGACCGCGGCTACGAGGTGCTCGCGTTCAGCGGCGCGCACTTCAGCAGGGAGAACTTCCACAGGCTGCTCCAGCGCTTCTCGCCGGGCACCCCCGAGCGGCTGCCGCAGGTGACGATCGGGTGGGCGGGCCAGCGGCAGGCCGATTGGGTCGGGATCGGCATCCAGGAGGCTTCTGACCGGCCCGACAGGGTCGGCCGCAGGGTCAGTGAGACCCGGTTCTTCTGCGTCCCCTACGACGCGCTCAGGGCCCGCCCGGTCTCCTATCTCGACCTGTTCACCAGGTTCTGGGACGTCGAGCTGCCGGAGGACGGCGGGCCCGTCGTGGTCGAGGCGCGGCCGCTGCGCCCCGAGCTGATCGACATCCCCCAGAAGGCCGAGAACGCCGCGGAACTGCTCGTCAGCCGCAAACCCGTCTGCGTCGTCGCCGACGACCGCGTCAGCCTGCACGACAGGCTCCGCTTCATCGACGCCGTCGCCGCCCTCCTGCCCTACGGCGTCCGCACCAGGTTCTCGGCCTCCACCTGGACGAGCTCGACCGCCGACCACAAGATCAGGCTCTCCTTCACCGACGAACCCCGCGAGGACTCCTACAACCTCTTCTGGAACACCACCACCCGCGAGGACCCCCGCGACCTGCCCGCACCACTCGACCTGCGAATCGCCGAGCAGTACGGCCAGCGAATCCGCGAGGGCGTCCGGCGCGATCACGTCGTGCGACGGCTGGCCGAGGCGGTCGCCCCCGTCTCGTTCGAGGACCCGCACCAGCTGCTCGCCGCGCTCCTGCGGGAGCGGCCCGAGGCCCGCGCGGGCGGCGACGGACCGGCGACGTCGGACCCCGTGGCGGCCGTGGAGGGGCTCGCGGCGGCCCTGAAGGCGGGGGAGAGGGAGAAGGCCGGGTCCTTCCTCAACCAGCTGAGCCTCGACAGCAAGGTCGACCCTCCGGAGCCGGTGAGGCGGCGGCTTCGCGACGGCGTCATGATGCACCGGCTGCTGTCCCGCAACGTCGCCGTCGAAGGTCCCGCACGGATCGAGCTGTACCGCGCGCTGTTCGCGCTCTGCTTCCAAAGGGTGCTCACCGATCGCGGATATGAGCAGATCCTCGAGTTCGTGGGCCGTGACTCCTACACCGGCGAACACGCCCTCGCCCTGAGCAGGCTGGCTCCCGTGAGCCGGCGGCTCAGGTTCACGCTCGCCAGACAGCACTCGCCGGGAGAGCTCGAGGCGCTGCTGGGCAACGCGGGGGCGCACGAGATCGTCGCGGTCGCCGCCGATCCCGAGACCGACAGGTCGCTGCGCGAGGAGCTCTACCGCGCGCTCCTGCGCTGCCCGCCTTCCGGGGAGCTGACCGAGGCGCTTGTGGAGTCCGTCTTCCTGTGCGACAGGTGGCGCGACATGTACCCGGGCTCCGAGGACATCCAGTTCGAGCGCCTCCAGAACCTTCTTTGGCTCGCCTACCCCGGTGACTTCGGGCCGCACCAGCTCCAGGAGGCCCTGACCCCGCGACGGGTCATGCCGACGCTCTCGCTCGTCGCGGCGGCGGCCGCGCGCTACGGCCAGGGGGCGGGGGCGGCCCTGGTCCACAACTTCCTCGCGGTCATGGTCGACAAGGCGGCGTTCGATCCGAAGGAGAGAGTGCGGGTCCTGCGGACGCTTGAGGACGTGCCCGTGCCGGTGTACTCGCCCGCCCAGGTCGCCCAGGCAGGCGCCCGGCACGCGCCGGAGGACGCGCGCCCGGGCAGGTTCGCGAGGGCCGTGGAGTTCGTGTCCGGGCACGCGACGGTCATAGGCGTCGGGTTGTTCCTCTTCGCGGTCGTCGTGGCCCTCGTGGCCGCGTTGATCGTGCTCATCTAGCGAGGAGGCGGGATGGCGGACGGGATCACGCTCGGGGTCGAGTGGGCGTGCGCCGACCCCGGCAAGGGGGTGCGGCACGGGCCGGGGGAGCTGCGCAAGGGCGACTTCGAGAGGGTGCTCGACCGTTACGCCGTCGGCACGCCGGAGGACCTGCCGCAGGTGACGATCGGGTGGCTCGGCCAGGACGTCAGGGCGCGGGTCTGCCTGATCGTGCACGAGCCCGCTCCGGTGCCCGACAGGTACGGAAGGCTCGGGGTGCGTCGGCGGCTGTTCTGCCTGTCGTATGCGGGACTCGCCTTGGGCGGGATCGGATACCGCGACCTCTACGAGGCCCTTGCCGGGGTCGAACTGCCCGCCGAGGGCGCGCTGTCGGTGACCTTCGCAGGACAGGGCGGCGCGCGACGGCCCGGCGACCAGGCGCTGACCACCGCCGCGCTGCTGCTGACGGGCGAGCCGGTCGCCGTCCTCGACCCCGGCGACCTCGGCCTCGCCGAGCGCATCGGCTTCCTCGACGACGTCGCCGCGCTGCTCCCGTTCGGCCTGCGGGCCAGGCTCTCGGTCTCGACATGGGTGAGCGGCACCACCGACCACGGCATCCGGCTGTCGTTCGCGCAGACCCCGCGGCTCCGGGGCCACAGCGTCGTCTGGGGGCGGCAGCCCGAGCTGCCAGAGCACCCCTCCACGCCGCGTGCGTACCTCGACCTCCTCGCCGCCCACTCAAGCCGTGACGTGCTCGTGCGCGCGCTTGCGTCGGTCACCTCACCGATGTCGTTCAACGACCCCGAGGCCGTCCTGTATGCGCTCGACGGGACCGTCCCGCTGCCTTCCGCGGTCCGGAGGGCGGCGGAGGGCTCGTCCGTCCGTCCCGACCTCGACAGGCTCGCCGCCGCCCTGCGCGTCGGCGCGGTCGATGACCTCACCGCGTGCCTCGCGGAGCTGAAGGCGCTGTCCGGCCTTCCACAGCCCGTCGACCACCGTGCTGAGCGGCTTGAGATCATCGGCTCTTACGGGCTGCTGGCCGCCGCCGCGGGCGCGCGCCTGCCCACGCGGACGCGCGAGGAGATGTACGGGGTGCTGCTCGCGCTCTCGGTAGGGACGAGGATCACCGCCGAGGCCGTCACCGAGGCGCGCCGGATGGCCGGGACCCTGCACGGGCCGCTCGCCGGGGTCATGCGCGCGCGGGCGTCGGACGTCGAGGAGTTCGACGGGCTGCTGCGGCCCGAGGAGTTTCACGGGCTGCTCGCCCACCTCGACCCCGGCGCGCTGCTCGACGTCGCGGCGCGGCCCGGCACGGACGCCGAGACCTTCGAGAAGATCCTCGACCTCGTCGGGCACGGGGGAGATCCCGGCGAGGCCGTCGCCGCGCACGGGTACCTCGGCGACGCCGTCATGCGGCTGTATCCGGACGACGGGGCGCGGCAGTTCCGGCTGTTCGGCGGGCTCCTGCGGGCCGCCCACCCCGAAGGGCTCGGCCCCGAGGAGTTCACCGCGATCACCGTGCCGGACCGCGGCCCGCTGCCGCCGCCCGCGCTGTTCGCGGCGGCCCTGCACCACTGCCGGGACGACGCCGGGATCTCGCTCGCCGAGCACTTCGGCGGCCCCCTCGTCGCGCGGCTCGGCCTGCCCAGGGGGCCGCGTGAGGCGCTGGCCGGCCGTCTGGCGGCCGAGGCGGCGGGACAGGGCCGTCCGGGCAGGTTCTTCCGGCTCGGCCGGTGAGGGGCGTTCAGGGGCGTGGAGAGGGTGTTCAGGGGGTACAGAGGAACGCGTTTTGCGTTGGGCTGGGAAGCCGGTATTGTTTACCTCGCTGGAGCGCCGGGTCGAAGATGAGCCCGGTGATCTGGAACGAGTCCCCTGATCCCATCGGGGATCGGCTCTGCGCCTCCGTCGTCTAGTGGCCTAGGACGCCGCCCTCTCAAGGCGGTAGCGGCGGTTCGAATCCGCTCGGAGGTACCACTTCCCAGGAAGTGAAGAAAGCAGTACCCGCAGGACAACTGAACACCCAGGCCCTGCCTCCGTCGTCTAGTGGCCCAGGACGCCGCCCTCTCAAGGCGGTAGCGGCGGTTCGAATCCGCTCGGAGGTACGTTAGCGAGAGCCCCGATCCCGGTAGGGATCGGGGCTTCTTCGGCTGCGGTGCAAAGGCGGCTAGGTCTTGGTGGAAAGCGCGATCCAGCGGGAACAGCGGAAGGTCACCTGGCTCTACGGGCTGCTCGACGCGGCGCGCGAGCGGGCCGAGCGGTCGGCGCGGGCGCAGGCCGGGGGCGGTGGCGGGTTCCAGCAGCGGGTCGACCGCGAGACCGCCGAGTACGAGCGGTACCGGGCCCTCGCCCAGTTCGCCGCCGTCGAGCACGGCCTGTGCTTCGGCAGGATCGACGCGAGGGACGGCGACACCCTCTATGTCGGAAGGATGGGGCTGCGCGACGAGGAGGGCGAACCCGTCTTGATCGACTGGCGCGCGCCGGCAGCACGCCCGTTCTACACCGCGACGTCCTTCGACCCCGGACCGCTGACCCGGCGCAGGCACATCCACACCCGGGGCCGTCGCGTGGTCGACCTCGACGACGAGGTGTTCGACCTCGCCGGGATGCGTCCCGCCGACCGCGACGGGCTCGTCGGCGAGGCGGCGCTGCTGGCGACCCTGCGCAAGGGCCGCACCGGCCGGATGAGCGACGTGGTCGCCACGATCCAGTCCGAGCAGGACGAGGTGGTCAGGGCGGCCTTCCAGGGCGTCCTCGTCGTCCAGGGCGGGCCGGGCACCGGCAAGACCGTCGCCGCGCTGCACCGGGCCGCCTACCTGCTCTACACGCACCGCGAGACCCTGAGCCGCAGGGGCGTCCTCATCATCGGTCCGAACCCGACGTTCCTGCGCTACATCGAACGTGTCCTGCCCGGCCTCGGCGAGACCGACGTCGGCCTCGCGACGCCCGGCGAGCTGTTCCCCGGCGTCCACGCCACCGCCGTGGACCCGCCGCGCGTCGCGGTGGTGAAGGGCGGCCCGGAGATGGCCGACCTCCTGCGCGCCGCGCTCGACCGCCGCAGGCCGGTCCCCGGCGACGACGTCACGATCGAGGCCGACGGGATGCCGGTCACGCTCAGCGCCGTCGCCGCCCTGCGCGCGCACGAGCACGCGCTCTCCTTGCGCGCCCCGCACAACATCCAGAGGCGGGTCTTCGTCCACGACGTGCTGGCCGCGCTCGCCGAGGACCAGCTCGAGCGGATGGAGAAGTCCGCCGACGAACCCCTGCTGAAGCTTCTCGAAGAGGGCGGCCTCACCAAGGAGCTCAAGGAGATCCTCGAGGACGACTCCTCCCTGCTGCGCGACGAGCACGACGCCGAGTACGCCAAGGAGGTCCTCTGGCAGGACCCCGCCGTGCGCGCGCTCATCGACGGGCTGTGGCCGGAGTTCACCCCGCAGGAGTTCCTTGCCGACCTGTACGCCGACCGAGAGTTCCTTGAAGGGGCGGGCTTCGCCGCGCTGCACCGGGAGCCGGGCGCGGCCTGGACGCTCGCGGACGTGCCCCTCCTTGACGAGGCGGCAGAACTGCTCGGCTACGACGACAGGGAGGAGCGGGCGAGGGAACGCCGCGAGGAGTCGTTGCGTGAGGAGGAGGTCAGGTACGCGCTCGGGGTGCTCCAGGTGACCGGGGTCGAGGGCGTGACCGCCGCCGACCTCGCAGAACGGCAGCGGGAGGACCGCGGGCCCGTCACCGCCGCCGAACGGCTCGCGGACCGGGACTGGGCCTACGGGCACATCATCGTGGACGAGGCGCAGGAGCTGTCGGCGATGGCCTGGCGGGCCGTCATGCGGCGCGTGCCCACCCGCTCGATGACCGTCGTCGGGGACCTCGCGCAGACCGGCAACGCGGCGGGGGCGAGGTCGTGGGGGGAGATGCTCTCGCCGTACGTGGGGGACCGCTGGCGTGAGCTCAGGCTCCTTGTCAACTACCGGACGCCCGCGGGCATCATGCGGCTCGCCGAAGATGTCCTCGCCCAGGTGGACCCCAAGGCCGAAGCGCCGAAGTCGGTGCGTGAGGAGGGCGACCCTCCGACGGCCGTAGCCGTCGACTCGGCTTCCGAGCTGCCCGCGCTCGTGGAGGCAGAACGCGTACGGGTCGGGGAAGGGCGGGTCGCCGTCATCACGTCGGCGGCCTGGCTTCCGCTGGTCGCCGCCGCGCTGCCCGACGCGCCGACCGGCGTCACGCCCGAGTCGCTTGACGAGCCCGTCGTCGTGCTCACGGCCGGGCAGTCGAAGGGGCTCGAGTTCGACGCCGTCATCGTCGCCGATCCGGCGGGGATCGTCGCGGAGTCCGACTCGGGTGGGCACGACCTGTATGTCGCGGTCACCCGCGCCACCCGTCGGCTGACCGTCGCGCACGCCGGGCCGCTGCCCGCGCACCTGCGCCGCCTCGCCTGAGCGGCCTCGTCTGAGCGGCCGTCAGCCCTCGCGCAGCAGGACGCCGTCGGCGCTGTCGGACTCGTAGGCCACCGAGCCGTCGTCCTGCCGGGTGAGCGTCTGGCGGCCGACGGACGCGCACGCGCCCTCGGGGTCGCTGTCGGTCACCGTGGTGCGCAGCACGATCTTGTCGGCGTCGGCCCAGACCAGGGTGCCCTCGCCCTCGCAGCGCGCGCCGTCGCTCTCGGTCCGCGTCTCCACGACGACCTCGCCGATCTTGCCCTTGTCGATCTCCATCCTGCGGATCTGCGCGCCGGTGATCTCGCCGATCCATGTGCCGACGAAGAACTCGGGCACCTCGGTCAGCGCGGTCAGCGCGGTGGGCGTGGCGGACGCGGTGGGCGTGGCGGACGACGGCTGTTGCCCGCCGGACGACTGGCCGGGCGGCAGCGGTGCGCCGTTCGCCGTGGACGGCCCCGACCCTTCGGGCGAGCCGTCCGGGATCAGCAGCGCGGCGGCAGCAAGGACCGCGATGACGCCCGCGCAGGCGGCGACGACCCAGGCGGCCCCGCCTCGTCCGCCGCGCGGCGGCACGTACGGGGCCGGCGTGTACGGCTGGGCGGGCGGGGGCGTCGGGGGCGAGGTCTGCGGCACGTGCGGAGGCAGCGTCCACGGGGGCGGGCTCGCCGGAGGGAGCCGTACGGTCGAGCCGGGCGGAAGGCTGAGCAACTCGGCGGCTTCCCCGGCCGTCGGGCGCGCGGAAGGCTCCTTGGTGAGGAGGGCTTCCAGAACCGGGGTGAGGGGTCCGGCGTTGGCGGGCGGCGCAGGCGTCTGCTGCACGATCGCGAGGAAGACCGCGCTCGCCGTCGGGGCCTCGAACGGAGGCCGTCCCTCGACGGCGTAGTACAGGGTCGCCCCGAGCGCCCAAAGGTCGGCCGCGGAGGTGACGGGCTGGGCGGCGACCTGCTCGGGCGCCATGTAGCTCGGCGTGCCGAGGAGCGACCCCGTCTGGGTGAGGTGCCCCTCGCCCTCGACCGCGGCGATCCCGAAGTCGGTGAGGACGACCCTGTCGTCCTCGAGCAGGATGTTCGCTGGCTTGATGTCCCGGTGCACCACCCCGTGCGCGTGCGCGGTCTCCAGCGCCGCCAGGACCGCCCGGCCGATCCGCGCGGCCTCGGCGGGCGCGAGGGGCCCGTCGGCGGCGACGGCGTCGGCGAGCGAGCGCCCGCGCACGAACTCCATGACGATCCACGGGATGCCCCCGGCGTCGGTCACCCTGTCGTGGACGGTGACGATGCCCGGGTGCTTCAGCCGCGCCGCCGCCAGGGCCTCGCGCTCGACCCGCGCCACGAGCTGGTCGCGGGTCTCGTCGCTCAGCCCCGGCGGCAGGACGAGCTGCTTCAGGGCGACATCCCTGCGCAGCCGCTCATCGGCGGCCTGCCAGACGACGCCCATCCCGCCGCGGCCGAGGATCCGGATGAGCCGGTAGCGCTCCGCGACGACTGTGCCGGGGGAGTGGTCCATGCGACCATCGTCGCACGACGAACCCCCACGAACCCGGCGGTTCGCTCACCGGCTCACCCGCTCACCGGACAAGCCGCAGCCGCGCTTCGACGAGCTTGCCCGTCGGCAACGGCGTGGTCGTCAGCTCGGCCAGCGCGCTGAGCACGGTGAGACCGAAACCGCCGGTCTCGTCACCCGGCCGCGGCGCGGGCGGGTCGCGCAGCGCGTCGCGGACGCCGACGCCGAGGACGCCGTCCCGCACCGACAGGGTGAGCCGCACCGGAGGCTTGCCGTGCCGGACCGCGTTCGTCACGAGCTCGGAGACCAGCAGGGCGGCGGTGTCGGCGAGCGCGGCGAGACCCCACTCGGTGAGCGTGCTGACCGCCGCGCCGCGCGCGTGCCGCACCGGGGCGGGCACGTCGTCGAGATTCCAGGTACGCGATCGGGCGTACATTGAGGCTCCTTCCTCGGGATTCTCCTGACAGACGCCCGAACTCCCGGACCATGACGCGGTTTCGTGCGCGATTTCGCGGCTTGTCCCGTGCGGCGTCCCGCGCGCGGTCCCGCGCACCGCCCGTGCCGCGTCCCGCGTTCCGCCCGCGCGGTGTGCGGCGGCGCGGGACGCCGGTCCGGATCGGCGCTCCGCACGGGCCACGACCGCGGTCTCTGGCCCGCGGGACGTCCGGGCCGCGACTGTTGAGCCCTGCCGCCGACCGGGCGGCACGGACCTTCAGAACGGGCGGAAAGATGACGGAGACAGCGGGCAGACAGCAGATCGGGCGGACGCGGGCGAGCGCGGCGGGAGGATCGACGCTGTGGGCGTGGGCGGGCGCGGCCGCGGGCGTCGCCGGCCTCGCCGGAATCCAGGCCAGCATGGCCATCAGCGCGGCCTACGACCCGAAGACCGTCCACGACCCCGCCCAGGTCGCCAAGGGACTCGGCGAGCACACCAACGCCATCATCGTCATGCACGTCACGCTGATGGTCGCCACGGTGCTGCTCCCGGTGTTCGGCGCGGGCCTGTACCGCAGGCTGCGCGGCGCGCTGCCCGCCGACAGCGTCCTGCCCCTCGTCGCGTTCTCCGGCCTCCTGCTGACGGCCGTCGCGACCCTCATGGGCACCGGCCTCGACACCGAACTGATCTTCGGCTACGGCGAGGACGGCACCCTGTCCGACGAGTTCCTGACCATGGGCTCCCACTGGGTCGGCACGATCCCGTGGCTGTGGGTCGGCTCGGGCCTCACCGGCGTGACCGTCGCGGTCGCCGCGCTGCGCCACAAGGCGGTCCCGACGTGGATCGGCGTCGTCGGCCTCGTCCTCGGCGGGCTCGCCCTGGTGACGGGAATGTCACCCCTGCAGTACATGGCGGGCTTCCCCGGGCCGCTGGCCGTGGCGCTCCTCGGCCTCGGCCTCGCGCTCTCCCGTCCCCGGGCCCTCTAGCCCGGTCGCCTACCGCCCGGCTCCGCGTTCGCGGGGCCGGGCTTGCGGCGTCAGCGGCGGCCTATCGTGCGGGCGGCGGCCGCGGCGATGGTCGTCGCGAAGATCCATCCGGCGGCGACCAGCAGGAACGAGAGCCACTGGTGCGCGCCCGCCGGGTTGAACGCGCGTTCCTGGCCGAGGTCGACGATCGGCAGCAGCAGGTCGAGCGTGTAGATGACCGCGTTGAAGTGCGGGTGCTCGTCGTCCTTGATCGGCTCGGGCGGGGAGAAGGCGAACACCAGCGAGCCGAGCGCGACGATGACCGCGAGCCACGTCGCCGCGCGCAGCGGCTGGTAGCCGAACCCGACCGTGACGTCCTGGAGACGGCCCCACACGCGTCCCGTCCACGACGAGTTGTCGGTCTGCCGCCGCTCCCTGGCCAGCAGGACGGCCTGCGCCTCACGCTCCTGGCCCGTGCTCGTGTAGTGCGCGGCGAGCTGCTCGTAAGGCTGTGGCTGGAAGCCGTCGTCGTCGCGGCGCAGCCAGTCGAGCCGCTGCTCGGCGCTGAGGCGCGGCTCGAGCGCCTCGTAGGTGAGGCCGTTGAGGCCGATGACCTCCGGCCAGGACGTGGGGTCGTCGCGCAGCACGCCGAGCCTGGCGTGCTCGAGGTCGATGGCGCCGACGAGCTTGTCGGGACGCAGCGTCAGACGTCCGGCCTGCAGGCCGCGCGCCTCCACCGCGTGCCCTCCCGGGTTCTCCAGGTCGGCGTCGGTGAGCTGAAGGATGCGGCCTATCTTCGCCTCCGCGACCCGCAGCACCCCGTCGATCCGCGCGCGGCCGAGGAACACGTCGCCGGTCACGTCGGCGAGCGACAGCCGCAGCGCGACGTCGCCGGGATGGGAGAACTCGGCGTCCCTGCCGTCGACCATGTCGACTATCCGCGCGCCGCGCAGCGCGACCTCGCCCGTCACCTTGGCGTGGTTCATCCGCAGCGAGCCCGCGCTCAGGCCGTCGGCGACGATCGCCTTCGCGCCGTCGCCCTCAAGCCTCGAGTTCTCGATCCGGATCTCACCGCTCACCTGCGAGCCGCGCAGCATGATCCGGCCCACCGCCGACAGGCCGGGCGCCCAGATCCCGCCCGCCGTGAGCCAGTCCGCGCCGAGCGCGATCCCGCCCGGGGTCGTCAGGACCGCCTCGGCGAGGTCGATGACGCTGCTGACGTTCGTCGCGCGCACCGACACGATGCCGTCGGCGACGAGCCCCGAAAGGTAGATGTTGACGGCGGTCGAACCCTCGACCGTGAACGCGTAGCCCTTCTCGTCGGCCGTCGCGTGGGCGTTGCGCGCCGAGATGTCGCGCGCTATCTGGGTGCCGCGCATCGACACACGGCCCGCGGCGTGCATGTCGTCGAGGTTCACCCGCGCCGCGCTCATCCCGCCCGCCACCAGCGACACGCCGCTCAACCCGGAGGACACCCGCGCCTGGCGCAGGTCCAGATCGCCGACGATCTGCGCGCCGCGCAGCGAGATCCTGCCGTCGATCCGCGCGTCCCAGCCGAGCACGTGCACCGCCTGGAGGCCGTCCGCTGACAGCGCGCGGCCTTCGAGGTCGCGGCCGACCTCGGCGGCGATCAGGTTGACGTCGCCGGAGATCGCGGCCGCGCGCAGCGAGATCCGGCCGCCCGCCCTTGCCGACTCGAGCTTCAGGCCGCCCGAGGACAATCCGTCGGCCGAAAGGCACAGGCCGGTGGCGTCGGTCGAGACGGACACGGAAGAGAAGTCGATCTCTCTGGTGACCTGTGCGTCATCGAAGGTGAGCAGCCCTTGGGCGCGTAGGCGGGCCGCGCGTACGCCGCCCGCCTGAAGTCCCGCAGCGGTCAGTGCCGAACCCTCGGTGTCGCCCTCGAGGACGATGCCGCGCAGGTCGACCTCGCCGGTGATCCGGGCGTCGTCAAGGGACACGAGGCCCGTCGCGTAGGCGGAGTTGAGGGACAACTGGGCGGCGTCCATGCCGTCGGCGACGAACGCGAGACCGTCGTCGCCCGCCGTCAGCCGGGACTCGCCGAACCGCACCCCGCCCGTGAAGGTCGCGCCGCGCAGCGTCACCCGTCCCTCGGTCGTGACGCCTTCGGCCGACAACGCGCCCGCGTGCGCGCGGTCGAGCCGCAGCGCGTAACCGTCAAGGCCCGCGACGAGGACCGCCTGGTCGATCTCGACCTCGCCGATCCGGGTGTTGCGCAGCGAGACCCTGCCCGTCGCGTGCAGGCCGTCGAGCTTCACCGTCGCGGCGGTCATGCCGTCGGCGGACAGGGCGACCCCGTCCGGCCCGGCGGTGACGCGCGCGCCAGGCAGCACGACGTCGCTGATGAGCTGCGCGTTCACCAGCCTGACCTGCCCGCCCGCGACGACGAGGCCGCGCCCCTCGAGCCCCGAGATCACCGCGCCCTCTAGGTTCAGCGACGCCCGGTCGAGCCGCGCGTCGTTCAGCGTCAGATGCCCGCGCAGCGTCGCCCCGATGAGCCTCACCTCGCCCTCGGCGCTGAACCCCCGGTTCATCCACACCGAGCCGTGCGCGGTGATGCCGCCCGCGCTCACCGACACCCGCCCCGGATTGCGCACCGACGCGTTCGTCAGCGAGAACGGCCCCTCGATCTGGGCGTTGTCCACGAGCAGCGCGGCCCACTGGTCGGCGGCCTCCACGGCGGCCTCCCCGAAGTTCAGCCTGCCGCCGAACCGCGCGTGCGTCAGATGCACGCTGCCCCGCGCGTTGAACCCCCGATTGAAGTTCGCGGTACCGCTGACCCGCAGACCCTCCCCGTAAAGCGCGGTCTTCCCGGGCCCGGCGCCGATCTGCGCGCCGGTCATGTGGATCTCGCCCTCGATCCGCGCGTGGTCGAGCCGCACCTCCCCGGCGATGACCGAACCCCGCAGCGACAGCAGCCCGTCGAGGTGCAGCCGCGCGAGCCCGAGCCCCGGCATCGTGCACCGCACGAACCGCACGGTCTTCGTCGTCGACTCCATGAACTGCGGAGCCTCGTCGAGCTCGCACTCGGTCAGCACCACCGGGCACCCGACCGTCGCCGCCCGCAGCTCAAGCCGCCCCACGACCCGCGCCCCCCGCAACCGCACCCCCGGCGACCTCCCCGGCACCGCCTCCGAGGCCCCCAACAGCAACGCCGCGATCACCCGCGCCCGAATCCGCCGATCCCCCTCCTCCCGCGACAAATCCAACGTCGCCCCATCCGGATAACACTCCCAAAGCCTCCGCTCAACCTCCGACAACCCCTCCGTCCCCATCCCCCCAATCTCCCAGAAACCCCCACCCCTTTTCCACATCCCCCCCAACAAACCCCCACCCCCACCAACCAACCACCCCTCCCCTCCAAACCACCCCCCACCCCCACCCTCCCCAACACCCACCCCCACCCCCCCAACCTCCGCGCCACCCAGGCTCCGCACCCCCCAAGCTCCGCACCCCCCGACTTCCGCACCGCCCAACCTCCGCGCCACCCGACTCCCGCGCTACGCGAGCCCCAAAACAAGCACCCCACCCCCAAGCTCCCCGCCCCCCGGACCCGCCGCCCAGGTCCCGCACCCCACCTACTCCGCGCCACCCGAACCTCACAACGAAACGCATGCCGCCCGGATCCCACGCCCCCCAGGCTCCGTGCCACCCAGGCTTCGCACCCCGCAGCCCTCCGCGCACTCCGCACCGCCCAGCCGTTCACGCGGGCTACACGCCGGTGAGGGCTCCATGCTGCCTAGGCTTCGCGCGCCGCAGCCCCACCGCGCGCTCCGCGCCGCGCAGAAGTCCGCGTGGGCTCGCGCCGCCCGGGCTCCGCAACAGGCCAGGCTCACCACCCGACCTCCCCGCACACGCGCAGACTCCGCGCCGCCAGGTATTCGCGCGGGCTCCGCGCTAGCCGGGCACCGTCCCGCCCGGGCTTCGCGCCCCGCAGGCCCGCCGCGCGCTCCGCGCCGCGTGGTCTCCACGACGGGCAGGCCCGCCGCCCGCGCTCCACGCCCCGCAGACTTCACACCGCGCAGGCCCGCCACACAGCCGTCCGCGCGGATTTCACGCGACGCAGGCGAGGCACCTGGGCCCAACAACAGACAGGCATACCACGCAGACTCCACGCCGCCCGGGTTTTGCGTCGCACAGGCCCGCTGCGCGCTCCGCGTCGCGCAGGCGTCCACACGGGCTTCACGCCGCGCGGGTTTCGCACCGGGCAGGCGTGCCGGTCAGGCTGCACGCCGCGTGGGCTCCTTGCCGCCCGGCCCTCCCGTCGCGTAGGCCCGCTTCGCGCTCTGCGTCGCGCGGTTGTTTGTGTGAGCTTCGCGCCGCGCGGTTTCCGAGTCGCCCGCGCTTCGCGGCGGGCAGGAGTGCCGCGTGGGCTTCACGCTCTGCGCGCTCCGTGCTGCCCGGGCACCGTGCCGCCCGGTTTCCGCGTCGTGCAAGGCCCGCTGCGCGCTCCGCGTCGCGCGGTTGTCCGCACGGGCTTCGCGCGGCGCGGGTTTCGCGACGGCCGAGCGTGCCGCATGAGCTCCGCGCCGCATGGGCTCTTTGCCGCATGGAGCTCGGGTCGCGTAGGCCCGTGCTTTGCGCCGCGGGTGTTCGCGGGGACGGCACGCCGTGCGGGCTCCGAGCTGCCCGGGCTCCGGGTCGAGCAGGCACGCTGCGCGTTCCGCGTCGCGCAGACGTCCGCGCAGGCTGCACGCCCTGTGGGCTGCGCGCGCGTGGGCTCCTTGCCGTCTGGGCCTTGCGTTGCGTGGGCGCGCTGCGCGTTCTGCGTTGTGCAGGTGTGCGCCGGTTGGGCTTTGCGGCGGGCGGGCGTGGTGGGCGGGGTTCATGGGGCGTAGGTCTGAGGCTTAGGTTTTGGGCTGTGTGGGTCTTGTGGGGAGTAGGGGGTCGGGCTGGGTGGGTTTTGGGTGGGGGAGGAGGGGTGGGGTGGGTGGGGTTAGGTGGGTGGGGAGGGGTGGGGGCGGGTTGTGATGTGGGTGGGGGTGGGGGTGGTGGGGGGGAGGAGGGGGTCGGGGTGGGGGGTGCCGAAGGTGGTGTGGAGGGGGAGGACGCCGGCCCAGATGGGCAGGGAGTAGTCGTCTTCGTCGTCTATGGGGGGGCCGGTGCGGATTTTGACTGAGGACTCGGTTAGGGGAAGGGCTACTACTAGGGTTGCGGCGAGTTCCTTGCGGGTGGGGGCGCGGACGACGTCCCACTGGCCTGGGGCGAGCTGCTCGGTGATCGCGCGCAGGGCGGCGAGCCGCTCGTCGGGGTCGGTGACCTTGCGGGGGACGCCGTAGATCATCGCCGAGCGGTAGTTGAGCGAGTGGTGGAACGCCGACCTCGCCAGGACGATCCCGTCGAGATGGGTCACCGTCACGCACACCTCGCCCTCCAGCCGCAGTGAGCGCGCGCCCGTGGAGCCGTGCAGGTACAGGGTGTCGCCGATCCTGCCGTAGCCCGTCGGCACGACCATGGGCGCGCCGTCCGGCCGCACCACCCCGAGGTGGCAGACGAGTCCGGCGTCGAGGATCGCGTGCAGATCGGCCGGGTCGGTGGACGCGCGGTGCGCACCCCGGCGCAGCCGGGTGCGTTCGGTAGCGGAAAGCATGCCCCCTATCCTTCGACCAAGTGGACCGGTATTACATGGCCACTTCGTACCGATACTCGAAGACCACTTTCTGTCCGGGAGGCCCGCGCACATGGCAAGGACCCACGCAGACCTGCCCCTCCTCCTGGACCGCGCCCTGCCCGAGCCCCTGCACGTCCAGCTCGCCAACGCGCTGCGCCGGCTGATCCGCGCGGGCGGACTCCCGGCGGGCGAACGCCTCCCCTCCAGCCGGGCCCTCGCCGCCGACCTCTCCGTCAGCCGAACCGTCGTCACCGAGGCGTACCAACAGCTCTACGCCGAAGGCTGGCTGGAAGGCCGCCACGGCTCCGGCACCTACGTGGTCGACACCAAGCCCTCCGACGGAGCCAGTTCCCCCGGTACCGCCCGGACCTCCGGCGACGCCGGAAGCGCCAACGCCACCGGGACCGTCGGTATCGCCGCGTCTCCCAGCGGCGCCGGGACCGTCAGCACTGCCGCGTCTGCCGGCGCCGCCGGGATCTCCGACGGTGCCACGCGTCCTGGCTATGCCAGGCCCTTCGGCGACGCCGAGACCTTCGGCGGTGCCGGGAGCGCAGGCGGTGCCGGAGCCTCCGGTAGCGCCGGGAGCTCTAGCGGTGCCGGGGCCTTCGGCGGTGCCGGGGGTTCTGGCGGTACCGAGACCTCCGGTGATGCCGGGAGCTGTGGCGGTGCCGGGAATTCTGGCGGTACCGAGACCTCCGGTGGTGCCGAGACCTCCGGCGGTGCCGGGGCCTTCGGTGGTGCCGGGACCTCTGGTGGTACCGGGAGCTGTGACGGTGCCGGGAGTTCTGGTGGTGCCGGGAGCTTCGGTGGGGTTGGGGGGGCTGGTCGTGTTGGGGGTGTTGGGAGGGGGGAGGCTCGGGGGGTGGGGTTGGTTGATCTGCGGCCCGGGGGGTCGTGGGTGAGGGGGTATTCGGAGGCGGCGTGGCGGCGGGCGTGGCGGGCGGTCGGGGGGTGGCCGCCGGGGGATGATCCGGATCCGCGGGGGTTGGCGCGGTTGCGGGTGTTGCTTTGTGAGCATTTGCGGCGGGCGCGCGGGGTTGTGGCGGGGCCGGAGAACGTGATCGTTACGCGGGGGACGGGGAATGGGCTTGATCTTGTCGCCGCGTTGTTCGCGGCGGGGCGACGGGCGGGGGTTGAGGATCCCGGGTATGGGAGGGCCAGGTCGATCTTCGCGGCGCGGGGGGCGGAGACCGTCGCGTGTCCGGTGGACCGGGAGGGGATTCTTGTCGACGGCCTGCCCGATGATCTCGCGCTGCTGTACACGACGCCCGCGCATCAGTATCCGCTCGGCGGGCGGTTGCCGATCGCGCGCAGGGAGCGGCTGTTGGAGTGGGCGTGGCGGACGGGGGCGCTCATCGTCGAGGACGACTATGACGCCGAGTTCCGTTACGACGTCGCGCCGCTGCCCGCGCTCTACGGGCTCGACCCCTCGCGGGTCGTGCTGCTCGGCACGCTGTCCAAGACGCTCAGCCCGGACCCGGGGATCGGCTGGATCGTCGCGGAGCCCGGGACCATCGACCGGATCGCGGAACTGCGCCGCGACCTCGTGGACCGCACGAGCGTGCCCGTCCAGCACGCCATGGCCGAGTTGTTGGAGCGCGGCGACCTCGACCGCCATCTGCGCAGGATGCGGCTTGAGTACGCGCGTAGGCGGGCGCTGGTCGTGGAGATCCTTGGAGACCGGGTCACCGGTGACACCGCGGGGCTGCACGTGATGGTCCCGGTCGCGCGCGATCGCCTCGCCGGGCTGGCCGAGGCCGCGTTGGCGCGCGGAGTGCTCGTTGACGACACAAGGCGCTACACCCGGGGCGACCACGACAACCACGGTCTCGTCCTCGGCTACGCCACGGCCACCATGCAGGAGCTTCGCCGAGGCTGCACGATCCTCGCCTCCCTCCTCCCCGCCTGACCGCGCGGCGTCGGGACCGGCGTCGGGTCGGGCCTGCCCGACTGACCGAGTGGCGTCGGCGTCGGGTCGGGTCTTTCCGACTGACCGGACGGCGACGAGGCCGGGTCGGGCTTCTCCAACTGGCCGCGTGGTGGCGGGGTCGGGTCGGGTCTTTCCGGGTGGCCGCGCGGCGACGGGACCGGCGTCGGGTCGGGCCTGCCCGACTGGCCGCGCGGTGGCGGGGTCGGGTTGGGGCTCTCCGAGTGGCCGCGCGGCGGCGAGGCCGGGTCGGGCTTCTCCGACTGGCCGCGTGGTGGCGGGGGCGGGTTGGGTCTTTTCGGCTGAGCGTGTGGGGGTGGGGTTGGTGGAGGGTTGGGTGGGTGGGGGTGGTGTGGTGGTATGGGGTGCGTGAATGCGGGTGTGGAGGACTCCAATCGGAGGATGTTGCGGGCGCGGGACGCGATGGACCGGGCGTATGCGCGGCCCCTTGACGTGCCCGCGCTGGCGCGGATCGCGCATGTCTCCGAGGCGCACTTCTCCCGCACCTTCCGGGCGACGTTCGGGGAGACGCCGCACAGGTACCTGCAGCGGCGCAGGGTGGAGCGGGCGATGTTCCTGCTGCGCGACACCGACCGCCCGGTGACCGACATCTGTTTTGAGGTGGGGTTCAACAGCCTCGGCACGTTCAGCCGGACGTTCCGCGGGATCGTCGGCAGCTCGCCGCGCGAGTACCGGAAGAACGCGGTGCGGGCGGGGGCGCCGACCTGCTTCACGATGGCCTGGACCAGGCCGCGCCAAGACCCGCAGGACGGCGTGGCCGAGGCCGCGGATTGATCGGTTTTGGAGAAGTACGCGAGGTCCGCACGCCCTAGCGTTGTCCCCATGTTCAACGCCATCACGCAATCGCAGATCTTTGTCCTCGACCAGGATGAGGCCCTCGACTTCTACGTCGGCAAGCTCGGCCTCGAGGTCGCCGTCGACGTGGACCTGGGCTTCATGCGCTGGCTGACCGTGTGCGTCCCCGGGCACCCCGAGCGGCAGATCCTCCTGGAGAAGCCTGGCCCTCCGGCGATGTCGGAGGAGACCGCCGCGCAGGTGCGTGACCTGCTGACCAAGGGTGCGATGGGCGGCTGGCTGATCCTCACCACGGACGACTGCCGCAAGACCTACGAGACGCTGCTCGCGCGCGGCGTGGAGTTCACCGAGGAACCGACGGAACGCCCCTACGGCATCGACTGCGGCCTGCGCGACCCGTTCGGCAACCGCGTCCGCCTCGGCCAGACGAACGCCTAGCGGACGCGAGCGCGCCGCCGCCCCGGGACCCGCGCGCCCTCCCCGACGGGCGTCGCGGATCGCGCAGGGGCGGGTCGCGGCGTTGCCTCCCGGGTCCCGGCAGGCGTCGTGGGTCGTGTGGGGGCGGGGCGCGGTGCTTGCTTCCGGGGGCCGGTGGGTGGGTGGTTCGGGGTGTCGGTTTGTGGGGGGTTGGGTGGTTTTGGGCTGTGTGGTGATCGTGTTCGTCATGCCCCCAGCATGCGCCCGTCGCGACGCTCCGAACGGGGTTGGGCACAATCTGTGGATAACTTTTTTGGGTGGGGCTGGGGGCCGTGGTGTGGGGGTGGGCGGGTTACGGTTTGGGGCTCATGGTGACGTTTCTGGCGCTTGCGGCCGCGGTCATGTACGGGGTCGGGGACTTTGTGGGCGGGGCCGCCTCGCGGCGGGCCGGGGCGCTGACCGTGCTGCTGGTGAGCATTCCGCTCGGGCTCGGCTGCACGGCGGTGGTCGCGGGCCTCGCGGGCGGGACGCCGACGGGCGCGGGGCTGGCGTGGGGGTTCGCGTCGGGTCTGGCCAGCGGGATCGGGTTCCTCGCGTTCTACCGCGCGCTGGCGATGGGGCCGATGAGCGTGGTGGCCCCGGTGGAGGCGATGGTCGGGACCGTCGTCCCGGTCGCGGTCGGCCTCGGGCTCGGGGAGCGGCCCGAGGCGCGGGTGCTGGCCGGGGTCGCGCTGTGCGTCGGCGCGATCGGGTTCGTCAGCAGGGAGCCGGGCGGCGGACGGGTCCGGTGGCGGATCACCGAGGGTCCGGGGCTCGCGCTGCTCGCCGGGCTCGGCTTCGGGGTGTTCTTCGTGCTGCTGCACCAGGCGGGGGACGGCGCGGGCCTGTGGCCGCTGGTCTCCTCGCGCGCCGGGGTCCTCCTCGTGGTGCTCCTCGCGATCCTCGCGGCGCGCGGCAAGACGACGAACCCGCGCGCCGCCCTGCGCGTCAAGGGGACGTTCGCGCTCGTCGTCGCGGCGGCGGTCATCGACGTCGGCGCGAACGTCGCGTACTTCCGCGCGAGCACGGCGGGGCTGCTCACCGTCGTGGCGGTGCTGACCTCGCTCTACCCGGCGGTCACCGTGCTGCTGGCGCGGGTCGTGCACGGCGAGCGGCTGCGCGCGGCGCAGCGGTTCGGCCTGGGGATGGCGTTGACGGGAGTGGCCCTGGTCACTCTAGGGTGAGATCCGTCTTCTATATGACCGGTAAGTGATGATTTACTACCGGAAGTCACTCAGAAGGGGGATCGCACCGGATGGCTAGGTTGGATCTGGCGAACCTGTTCGAAGCGATAGCCGACGCGATCCCCGCGCGCGAGGCGGTGGTCTGGCGCGACACCCGCCGCACCTTCGCCGAGACCGCCGACCGCGTGCGGCGGCTCGCCCGCGTCCTTGACGCCCACGGCCTCGGCCGCACCGGAGAGCGCGCCGAGCCGTGGACGTCGAACCACGACCACCTCGCCCTCTACCTGCACAACGGCCCCGCCTACCTGGAAGGGCTCGTCGGCGCGCACCGCGCGCGGGTGGCCCCCTTCAACGTCAACTACAGGTACGTGGACGACGAACTCGTCTACCTGTTCAACGACGCGCGCCCGAAGGCGATCCTCTACCACGCGGCGTTCGCGCCGGCCGTGGAACGCGTGCTGCCCTCCCTCGCGGAGCGGCCGCTCCTCCTCCAGGTCGCCGACGACTCGGGCAACCCCCTCCTGCCCGGCGCGCTCGACTACGACGACGCCCTCGCCGCCGCCCCCGAGGGAGCGCCTGACGCCGTCCCGGACGGCGACGACCTGCACATCCTGTACACCGGCGGTACCACCGGCATGCCTAAGGGCGTCCTGTGGCGGATAGAGGACCTCGTGGAGGGCCCGCTAGGCATCCTCCGCAAGGACGGCTCAAGCTACGAGTCCCTAAGCGAAGTCGTGGATATCGCCGTCGCCAGGCAGAGCGCGAAGGTGCTCGTCCTCCCGCCGATGATGCACGGCTCAGGCACCTGGACGGCCCTGGGCGGCTGGCTCGGCGGCGCGACGGTCCTCATCCCCGACGCCGTCGACAGGTTCGACCCCGTCGGCACCCTCGACCTGATGGAGCGCGAGGGCGCGACCCGCATCCCGGTCGTCGGCGACGCGTTCGTCCGCCCCCTGGTCGCCGAGCTGGAGCGCGCCCCGCGCGACACCTCGCGCATCCGACATCTGATCAACTCGGGCGCGGCGATCAACCCGGCGACCAAGGCGCGGCTCGCCGAGCTGATGCCGCACACCAAGATCTTCGACGTGGTCGGGTCGTCCGAAAGCGGCCTGCACATCACCCGCTACGGCGCGGGCGACACCCCCTTCCAGGCGACGCCGGGCGCGGCGGTCGTCAGCGAGGACCGCGCCCGCCTGCTCGCCCCCGGTGACGCCGAGCTCGGCTGGCTCGCCAAGGGCGGCTCCATCCCGCTCGGCTACCTCGGCGACGGCGCGAAGACCGCCGCGACGTTCCTGGAGATCGGCGGACGCCGCTGGGTGCTGCCCGGCGACCGCGCGCGGCACCTCGCCGACGGGACGATCGAGATGCACGGCCGCGACTCGATGACGATCAACACCGGCGGCGAGAAGGTGTTCGCCGAGGAGGTCGAGGCCGTCGTGCGGGCGCTGCCCGGGGTCGCCGAGGCGCTGGTGCTCGGCCGCCCCTCGGAGCGGTGGGGCACCGAGATCGTCGCGGTGGTCAGGCTCACCGAGGACCTGTCGGACGACGACCTGCGCGCGGCGTGCGCGGCGCGTCTGGCCCGTTACAAGATCCCCAAGACGTTCGTCCGTACCGAGCGCGACCTTCGCCTGCCCAACGGCAAGGCGGACTACGGCACGGCACGAGCCCTCACCAAGTAGCCCCACAGCAGCAGCACCACAGAAGCAACCCGTAGACGCAGGCAAGCAAGACCGGCAAGCAGAGCAGGACCCCCCGCACCGCACCGCACTCCGACTCTCCCCGGGAGCCCGCCCATGTCCCACCCCAAGACCCTCGTAGAGGCGTTCCAGAAGACGGTCGCCGAGATCCCCGACGAGGTGGCCCTGCGTACTCCGGGCGGAGCCCAGAGCTACACGTGGGCGCAGTACGCCGCGAAGGTGGAGCGCCTAGCGCGCGCGCTTCACAAGCTCGGCCTTCGCCCGGGCGACAGGATCGCGCTCATGCTGACCAACCGCCCGGAGTTCAACTTCGTGGACAGCGCGGCCCTGCACCTCGGCGCGATCCCGTTCTCGATCTACAACACCAGCTCGCCGGAGCAGATCGCCTACATCATCGGCCACGCGGGCCCGAAGATCGCGGTCGCCGAGGAGCAGTTCGTCGGACGGCTCACCGAGGGCGGCGCGGCCTCCCTCGACCACCTCATCGACGTCGCCGACCTCGACGCGCTCGAGCCGGACGAGGAGTTCGACTTCGAGGCCGCGTGGCGGAAGGCCGACCCCGACGCCGTCATCACGCTCATCTACACCTCGGGCACGACGGGCCCGCCCAAGGGCGTGGAGACGACCCACCGGGCCGCCCTGGCCAACGCCTACGCGCTCGCGCAGGGCTTCGAGGTCAGGCGCGGCGACCGCGTCACGTCCTACCTGCCGTCGGCGCACGCGGTCGACCGGATGGCCTCGCACTGGCTGCACATGCTGCACGGCACTGTCGTGACGTCGGTCGCCGACATCACCCAGATCCTGGGCGCGCTCGGCGAGGTCCGTCCGACGGTCTGGGCGGCGGTCCCGCGCGTGTGGGAGAAGATGAAGAACGGCATCCAGGCGCTGCTGGCCGGGGCCGACGAGGAGAAGCGCAAGGCCGCCGAGTGGGCGTTCGACGTCGGCCTGCGCAAGGTGCGCCTGGAGCAGGCGGGCGAGCCGGTGCCCGAGGAACTCGCCAAGGAGTACGAGCTGGCCGACCAGCTCGTCTTCGCCACGATCCGCCAGCTCCTCGGCCTTGACGAGATGCGCTACGCCTTCTCCGGCGCGGCCGCCGCGCCGAAGGAGACCCTCGAGTTCCTGCTCGCGATGGGCCTGCGGGTCGTGGAGGCGTGGGGGATGACCGAGGTGACGTCGGTGGCGATCTCCAACCCGATCGACGCGCCGCGCATCGGGACCGTCGGCAGGCCGCTGCCGGGCCTGGAGGTCAGGATCGCCGAGGACGGCGAGCTGCTGGTGCGCGGCCCGTGGGTGATGAAGGGCTACCGCAACGACCCGGACAAGACCGCCGAGGCGATCGACGCCGAAGGCTGGCTGCACACCGGCGACGTCGCGACGGTCGACGCCGACGGCTATGTCACGCTGGTCGACCGCAAGAAGGAACTGATCATCAACGCGGCCGGCAAGAACATGTCGCCGAGCAACATCGAGAACACGTTGCGGGCGCACAACCCGCTGCTCGGCGGGATCATCGTGGTCGGCGACGGACGGCCCTACAACGTCGCGGTCTTCTCCCTCGACCCCGACGGCGCGGCGGGCTACGCGGCCGCCAACGGCATCTCCGCCGACCCTGACGTGCTCGCCAAGGACCCCGCCCTGATCGCGCAGGTCCAGGAGGGCGTGGACAAGGCGAACGCGAAGCTGTCGCGGGTGGAGCAGATCAAGAAGTTCACGATCGTCGGCGGCTACTGGGAGCCGGGCGGCGACGAGCTCACCCCGACGATGAAGCTGCGCCGCAAGCCCATCCACGAGAAGTACGCCGACGAGATCGACGGCCTGTACGCGTAACGACGTGACCGCCGCCTGACGTTCGAGTGGCACGACCGTCACCCAGGGTGTACGAATCGTGCCATGGCCTTCACGCAGCGTCAGCGCTCGAGTCTTCTGTTCCAGGTGGGGCACGCGATGCGGCATCCGTCGCGCATCCGGCCCTACCTGAGCCGGTACGCCCGCGACCTTGTGCTGCGCGCGGGCGCGCCGGACCATGTCGCCTACTACCGGGAGGTCATGCGCGCGGAGGTGGCCGACAAGAGCCCGTTCGACGCCGTCGGCAGTCCGAGTCACGGTCACTGGCTGCGCAACGGGCGGCGTCAGTTCGACTATCTGCGCGCGCACGGCCTCCTGCCCGGTCACTCGGTGCTGGAGATCGGCTGCGGGAACCTGCGCGCGGGCTGGCGCTTGATCCGCTACCTGGACGCCGGCCGCTACCACGGCGTGGACATCTCGCCGGACATCCTCCTTGCGGCGTCCGACACCGTCGTCCAGTACGGCCTGCAAGACAAGCTCCCGCACCTGACGCTGGTGGCCGACCTCACCTTCTCCAGCCTGCCTGACGCCCACTTCGACGTCGTCCACGCGCACAGTGTGTTCAACCACACACCCATCGAAGTGATAGACGAGTGCTTCGCGCACGTGGGCCGGATCATGCGTCCCGACGCGTTCTTCGACCTGACCTTCGACCGCACCGAGCGCGCCGACCACCAGGTGCTCCAGGAGGACTTCTACTACCGCACCGACACCCTCACCGCCCTTGCCGAGGCCCACGGCCTCAAGGCCCTGTTCATGGACGACTGGGAGGCGGGCCCGTCCCCGCACAGCAAGCTGCGCCTGACGGTCGCGAATTAGGCGCTGCGGCGCATGGACTCGGAGATCTTCTCGGCGGCCGCGACGACGGGGCCGGCGTGGGTGCGTCCGGGGGAGCGGCTGAGGCGTTCCAGCGGGCCGGAGACGGAGATCGCGGCGATGACGCGGCCGCCGTTGCCCCGGACGGGCGCGGAGACCGAGCCGACGCCGGGCTCGCGCTCGCCCACGGACTGGGCCCAGTTGCGGCGGCGGACCGAGGCGAGGGTCGCGGCGCTGAACTTCGCGCCGCGCAGGCCGCGGTGCAGCCGGTCGGGCTCCTCCCAGGCCAGCAGGACCTGGGCGGCCGATCCGGCGGTCATGGGCAGCGACGCGCCGACGGGTACCGTGTCCCGAAGGCCGCTGGACCGTTCCGCCGCCGCGACGCACACGCGCACGTCGCCCTGCCGACGGTAAAGCTGGGCGGACTCCCCGGTGAGGTCGCGCAGCTGCGTGAGGACGGGCTGGGCGATCGCCAGGAGCCTGTCCTCGCCCGCCGCGACGGCCAGTTCCGCCAGGCGCGGCCCGAGGATGAAGCGGCCCTGCGTGTCGCGGTGCACGATCCTGTGGTGCTCGAGGGCGACGGCGAGCCGATGGGCCGTGGGGCGGGCCAAGCCGGTGGCCGTGACGAGCTGGGCCAGTGACGCGGGGCCGGCTTCGAGGGCGTTGAGGACGAGAACTGCTTTGTCCAGTACGCCGACTCCGCTAGAGTTGTCCATACCTCGATATTGCCGTCTCGATAGATGAGACGCAACTCGGGGGGACGATGATGAAGATCTCAACGGAGAGAGGTGCACCGATGGGCCGCACACTGGCCGACAAGGTTTACGACGCGCACGTCGTGCGTCGGGTCGAGGGCGAGCCCGACCTCCTCTACATCGACCTGCACCTCGTTCACGAGGTCACCTCGCCGCAGGCGTTCGACGGCCTGCGCATGTCCGGCCGCCAGGTCCGCCGCCCCGACCTGACGATCGCGACCGAGGACCACAACGTCCCCACCCAGAACATCGACCAGCCGATCGCCGACCCGGTCTCGCGGACCCAGGTCGAGACGCTGCGCAAGAACGCCTCGGAATTCGGGCTGCGCCTGCACCCGATGGGCGACGGCGGCCAGGGCATCGTGCACGTGATCGGCCCGCAGCTGGGCCTGACCCAGCCCGGCATGACCGTGGTCTGCGGCGACTCCCACACCTCAACGCACGGCGCGTTCGGCGCGCTCGCGCACGGCATCGGCACGTCCGAGGTCGAGCACGTCCTGGCCACCCAGACGCTGCCGCAGATCAAGCCGAAGATGATGGCCGTCACCGTCGAGGGCGCGCTGCCGGCCGGCGTCACGGCCAAGGACCTGATCCTGGCGATCATCGCCGAGATCGGCACCGGCGGCGGCCAGGGCTACATCATCGAGTACCGCGGCCAGGCGATCCGCGACCTGTCGATGGAAGGCCGCATGACGGTCTGCAACATGTCGATCGAGGCGGGCGCGCGCGCCGGCATGATCGCCCCCGACGAGGTCACCTTCGCCTACCTGAAGGACCGCGACCACGCCCCGAAGGGCGCGGAGTGGGACAAGGCCGTCGAGTACTGGAAGACCCTGAAGACCGACGACGACGCGGTGTTCGACAAGGAGGTCGTCATCGACGCCTCCACGCTGACCCCGTTCGTCACCTGGGGCACCAACCCGGGCCAGGGCCTGCCGCTGGGCGCGTCGGTGCCGTCGCCCGAGGAGTTCACCGACCCGGCCGAGCGCCAGGCCGCCGAGCGCGCGCTGGAGTACATGGGCCTGGAGGCCGGCACCGCGCTGCGCGACGTCAAGGTCGACACGGTCTTCGTCGGCTCCTGCACCAACGGCAGGATCGAGGACCTGCGGGCCGTCGCCGAGGTGCTGAAGGGCCGCAAGGTCGCCGACGGCCTGCGCGCGCTGATCGTGCCCGGCTCGGTCAAGGTCAAGCTCCAGGCCGAGGCCGAGGGCCTCGACCAGGTCTTCACCGAGGCCGGCGCGGAGTGGCGTGAGGCGGGCTGCTCGATGTGCCTGGCGATGAACCCGGACAAGCTGGTCGCGGGCGAGCGCAGCGCGTCGACCTCGAACCGCAACTTCGAGGGCCGCCAGGGCAAGGGCGGACGCACCCACCTGGTGTCCCCGGCCGTCGCCGCGGCCACCGCCGTCAAGGGGCGCCTCGCGGCCCCCGCCGACCTGTAGCCGCCCGGCCTGACAAGGAGATCCACGATGGAGAAGTTCACCGTCCACACGGGCCGCGCGGTGCCGCTGCGGCGCAGCAACGTCGACACCGACCAGATCATCCCGGCCGTGTGGCTGAAGATGGTCTCGCGCACCGGCTTCGACAAGGGCCTGTTCTCGGTCTGGCGCGAGGACCCCTCGTTCGTCCTGAACAACCCGGCCTACGAGGGCGCGTCGATCCTGGTCGCGGGCCCGGACTTCGGCACCGGCTCGTCGCGTGAGCACGCGGTGTGGGCGCTGCAGCAGTACGGCTTCCGGGTCGTGATCGCGCCGCGCTTCGGCGACATCTTCCGCAACAACTCCACCAAGATGGGCCTGCTGCCCGTGATCCTTGACGAGAAGATCGTGGAGGAGCTGCAGGCGGCCGCCGAGGCCGACCCGACCACGGAGATCACCGTCGACCTGGAGGCCCGCGAGGTCCGCTGCGGCGAGCTCGTCGCCTCCTTCGACCTCGACGACTACACCCGCTGGCGGCTGATCGAGGGCCTTGACGACATCGGCCTGACGCTCCGCCACGCCGACGACATCGCCGCCTTCGAGCAGGCGCGTCCGGCCTGGCTGCCCGCCACGCTCTAGGCCGCCCGCGAGGCTCCGCCAAGACCCCGGCCCGCACCAAGGCCGAGTGATGGGCGGCCGCCCACCACGCGCGGCCGCCGTTCGTCCGAGCGCGCGCCCCCCGAACGTACAGTTCTGGGGGCGCGCGTCCGTTTTCGCGCTGTCCGGTGGGCTTTGGGGTCCCAAGCGGTTCGGCTGTCGGAGGCGGCTGCGACAATGACGACATGGGTGCTGAGGATGACCGGTACGGACCGGCCTGGGACGACCCGGTCCTGATGCTGCTCGCGGCCCAGCTGCGCACCGCGCACCAGCGGATCTCGCCGCTGCCGCGCGAGTCGAGACAGCGGCTGCACCGCCAGCTCCTGGCGATCACCGACCTCGCCAAGCGCGATCACGAGCTGGCCGCGCGGCGGCTGTCGGCCTTCATCGACACCTTCATCGAGGCCGACGACGCCGACGTCGACGCGGGTCCGACCCGCTCCTGAGGCCGAGCGACTTTTCCCAACGAATCACCATAAGCAGGGCGATATCTGCCTTTGGATTCGCCCATGACATGGGAAAACTCACGACAAGGTGATTGTGCGGCCCGGTGGATGCCCTTAGTTTCGGGGTCGCAACGGGGGAAGCCGGAGGAGTAAACCCTATGAACAAGCGTGAGCTGGTCGACGCGATCGCCGAACGGCTGAACGGCAGCAAGAAGGACGCCGCCGAAGCCGTCGAGGCGTTCCTCGACACGATCCAGACGACGGTGGCAAAGGGCGAGAAGGTGGCCATCACCGGATTCGGTTCGTTCGAGAAGGCGCACCGCCCCGCCCGTACCGCGCGGAACCCCGCGACGGGCAAGACGATCGAGGTCGCCGCGACGTCGGTGCCCAAGTTCAAGGCCGGCGCCGACTTCAAGAACCTGGTCGCCGGCAAGTAGAGCTAGACGCGAGACGCCCGCACGCCGGTTGTGCGGGCGTTTTCGTGTTCCCGGGGACGGCGCGGCGGGGGCGTCAGGGGAGCGGGAGGGTGGACAGCGTGATGGCGGTGATCCTGACGCCGTCGAAGGCGAGGTTCACCCGCTGGCCGAAGCGCAGGAGGCGCAGACCGCCTGCGGCGAAGGCGTCGCCGTCGAAGGGGAGTTCGCTCCCGTCGTCGAGCAGCACGCTGCCGGAGGCCGTCGCGGTGTCGAAGTCCTTCACGGTGCCCTGCATGGCAGTCACCCTAGCCCGACGCGCGTCCGTCCGATGTGCGCGCTAGGGGAGCCGGTCGGCTGAGGGGGCAGGGAGAATGCGGGAGGCGACGCGCCGGGTACGCGGTCCCGCGCCCAGGGCGAGGGCGGCCCTGAGGTCGTCAAGGGTGTCGACGTCGGTACGGACGCTGTCCAGGTCGGCCAAAGGCAGCTCGGCGGCTCCCGTCGCCAGATGACGCGCCCGCGACGCCCCGCCGAACGCGGGCGAGAAGGGCTCCCCGGGAAGCGCCGTGTACAGGACGGTTCCGGTGCCCGCGCTGTCGGCGAGGAACGCGTGCGGGAAGGCCGACGCGGCGGACAGCGCGTAAGACAACTCCGCAGGACGCAGCGCGGGAAGGTCGGCTTGGAGCGCCGCCCGAGCCGTCGCGGAGCCCACGGCCTCGGCCCCCTGCCGCAGGGCGGAGTTCAGCCCCTGCGGGGAGCCTTCGCGCAGGACGCGCGCGCCAAGGGCGGTGAACCCGTCGGCGGCCGAAGGGTCGGCGGTCACTACGAGGACCTGGCTTACCGCCTCGCAGCGCAGGGCGGCTTCGACGGTGTCCAGCGCGACCGCGAGCGCGAGCGCGGCGCGGTGCGCCCCGGCGTCGTCGGCCAGCCGTGACTTGCCGAGCGTCGGCGGTTTCACCGGGACGATCAGCGCCCATGCGGCGGCGACGGTGTTCGACATGACAAAGACGACATTATGGTGTTCCGGTCGCCGTTCCGCCGCCACCCCGCCAGGAAGGACGCCGCCCATGCTCCCCGGCTCTTCTTCCGTCTTCGCCGCCTACCGGTTCTCCGGAGGCTGGAGGCTGTTCATCGTCGCCCTCCTGCGGCCGCTCCTGTGGGCGCTGCTCGGACGGCGCTGGCGCGGGCGCGACATGATCCCCCGGCGCGGCGGCGTCATCCTCGCGGCCAACCACCTGTCGGAGGCCGACCCGCTCGCCCTCGGTCACTTCGTCTACAAGGCGGGCCGCTTCCCCGTGTTCCTCGCCAAGGACGCGCTGTTCCGCGTGCCGCTCGTCGGCGCGCTGCTCGCGGCGTCCGGGCAGATCCCCGTGGCGCGCGGCACCGAGGGCGCGGCCCGGTCGCTCGAGGGCGCGCGTGCGGCGCTCGCGGCGGGCCAGTGCGTGATCTTCTATCCTGAGGGGACCTGCACCCGCGATCCGCTGCTGTGGCCGATGCGCGCCAAGACCGGCGCCGCCCGCCTCGCCCTGGAGACCGGCGCTCCGGTGATCCCGGTGGCGCAGTGGGGCGCCCACGAGCTGCTGCCTTACCGCTCCGGCGGGCTCCGCCTCCTGCCGCGCAAGACCATGCGGGTGGCGGCTGGCGCGCCCGTCGACCTCACCGCTTATGCGGAGGCGGCCGCCGACGCCGATACCCTCAGAGCGGCGACCGATGAGATCATGCGGAAGATCACGGGGTTGCTGGGCGAGCTGCGCGAGCAGGCGCCGCCCGAAAGACCGTACGTCCATGAGGAGCGTAGACAGACGTGACGCGCGTTGCGGTGATGGGAGCCGGGTCCTGGGGGACGGTCTTCGCGAAGGTCCTGGTGGACGCCGGAAGCGACGTGATGCTTTGGGGCCGCCGCACCGAGGTCACGCGGGAGATCAACGAGCGGCACGAGAACAGCGAGTACCTGCCCGGAGTGACGCTGCCCGCAGGGCTGCGCGCGACGACCTCCGTGGCGGAGGCGCTCGAGGGCGCGGAGTTCGTCTGCCTCGCGGTCCCGGCGCAGACGCTGCGGGAGAACCTCGCGGCCTGGGCGCCCATGATCCCCGACGGCGCGGTGCTGGTCAGCCTGATGAAGGGCATCGAGTCGGGCACCAGCCTGCGCATGTCGCAGGTGATCACCGAGGTGCTCGGGGTCGGTCCTGAGCGCGTCGGCGTGGTGTGCGGGCCGAACCTCGCGCCGGAGATCGCCCGCGAGGAGCCCGGCGCTGCCGTGGCCGCCTGCGCCGACGAGGAGACCGCGCTCCGCCTCCAGGCCGCCTGCATGAACCCGTACTTCCGCGTCTACACCAGCACCGACGTGATCGGCTGCGAGGTCGGCGGCGCGGTGAAGAACGTCATCGCCCTGTGCGTCGGCATCGCCACCGGCCTCGGCTTCGGCGACAGCACCAAGGCGCTGCTGATGACGCGCGGCCTGGCCGAGATCATCCGCCTCGGCGTCACGCTAGGCGCGCAGGAGCCGACGTTCGCCGGCCTCGCCGGGCTCGGCGACCTCGTCGGCACGTGCAGCTCGCCGTTCTCGCGGAACCGTACGTTCGGGGAGAACCTGGGCCGGGGGATGACGCTCGAAGAGGTCATCGCGGTGACCAAGCAGACCGCCGAGGGCGTCAAGTCCGCGCGGCCGATCCTCACGCTGGCCCGCGAACACGCCGTCGAGATGCCGATCACCGAGGTCGTCGCCGCCGTCATGCACGACGGGGTGCCGATCGAGGAGGCGTACCTGAAGCTCATGTCGCGCTCGCCCAAACCCGAGCGTTACGGCGTCTAGCCCCCCGAGAACACGTTTCGTGACATCATTGTCGCGATGCGTAGGAGAACGAGGGGTGAGAACACCCGGGCCGTCCAGCTTCCCGAGCCGCCGGTCCCGGCACAGCGGCCGTCCGGGCTGCCCGTCTACCGCACGAGCGGCTTCGCCTTCTCCGGCGCGGGCGAGCACGCCGACCTCGTCCACGAGGGCGGCGGGTACCTCTACGGCCGCGTCGACAACCCCACCTGCGACGCGTTCGCCGACGCCGTCGCCGCGCTCGAAGGGGCGACCGTCGAGGGCGTCAGGGCGCAGGCGTTCGCCTCGGGGATGGCCGCCGTCAGCGCGGTGCTGCTCGCCTTCACCAGGTCCGGAAGCCATGTCGTCGCCCCGCGCGCGCTGTACGGCGGGGTGTACGAGCTGCTGGCGGGGCTGATGTCCCGGTTCGGGGTGAGCGCCGACTTCGTGGACTTCGCCGATCCCGAGCGCGTCGAGGCGGCCATGCGGCCGACGACGCGGCTGGTGTGGGCCGAGGCGCTGTCCACGCCGGGCATGGAGGTCGCCGACCTTCCCGCGCTGGCGGCACTCGCGCGCGGGCGCGGCGCGCTGCTCGCGGTCGACTCGACGGTCGCGACGCCGGTGCTGTGCCGTCCCCTGGAGTACGGGGCGGATCTCGTGGTGCACTCGGCGACCAAGTACCTGGGCGGGCACGGCGACGCCGTCGGCGGGGTCGTCGCGGGCCGCGCCGAGCTGGTGGAGGAGTTGCGCAGGGTGCGGGTCGCCACGGGCGCGGTGCTCGGCCCGGACGACGCCTTCCTGCTGCGGCGCGGCCTCGAGACGCTGCCTTTGCGGGTGCGCAGGCAGTGCGACACCGCCTCGCAGTTCGCCGCCGCGCTCGTGCGGCACCCGGCGGTCGCCGCGGTGGACTACCCGGGCCTTTCCGGACACGCCGGGCATGCCCTCGCCCGGCGGCTGTTCGACAAGGGCCCCGAGGGCACCCGCTTCGGCGCGCTGGTGACCGTCACCCCGCACGGCGGCCGGGAGGCCGGGACCGCGTTCTGCGACGCGCTGCGCCTCGCCCGTCCCGCGACGTCCTTCGGCGGCACCCGCACCACAGTCGCGCACGTCGCGACCACCGCGCTGACCGGCCGTGACGACGCACTGCTCGCCGGAGGCGGCGTCGCGCCCTCGGCCGTGCGGTTCTCCATCGGCCTCGAGGACGCCGACGACCTCATCCGCGACGCCGTGGAGGCCCTCGACACGCTGCCGGGCGTGGCCCACCCTGGGAGTGCGACGGCGGGCTCCGGACGTCTCACCGAGGAGGCGGTGACCGGCTGACCGGCCGCTGAGGGCGATAGAGTCGGAGCATCATGCCGGAAAAGATCACAGTCGCCGTGGTGTTCGGCGGCCGAAGCTCAGAGCACGCCATCTCCTGCGTCACCGCGGGCAGCGTCATGGCGGCCATCGACCCCGACCGCTACGAGGTCCTGCCGGTGGGCATCGCCCGTGACGGACGGTGGGTCCTGGCCCGCGACGAACGTCTGGCGATCACCGACGGGGCACTTCCCGAGGTCTCCGGCGACGGCCCCGCGCTCGCGCTGCCGTTCGACCCCGACGCCGCGGGCCTCGTCGCCATCGAACCGCACGAGATACCCCGCGCGCTGGGCAAGGTCGACGTAGTCCTGCCGCTCCTGCACGGCCCATACGGCGAGGACGGCACCATCCAGGGGATGCTCGAGCTCGCGGGCCTGCGCTATGTCGGCGCGGGCGTGCTGGCCAGCGCCGTCGGCATGGACAAGGCGTTCATGAAGCTGGTCTGGCAGGCCCAGGGCCTGCCGGTCGGCCCGTACGTGATCATCACCGACCGCGAATGGCGGCTCGAGCGCGAACGCAAGTTGGATGAGGTCAAGCAGCTCGGCTGGCCCGTGTTCGTCAAGCCGGCCCGCGCCGGGTCGAGCATGGGCATCTCGAAGGTCAGCCGCGCCGAGGACCTGATTCCGGCGATCGAGGCGGCCCGCGAGCACGACCCCAAACTGATCATCGAGGCCGCCGTCGAGGGCGTCGAGGTCGAGTGCGGCGTCCTCGAGGGCGTCGGCGACGGGCCCAACGAGGCGAGCCTTCCCGCCGAGATCGTCATGATCGGCGAGCACGACTTCTACGATTTCGAGACCAAGTACCTCGACGGCACCTCACGGCTGGAGATCCCGGCGTCCCTGCCGGCCGAGGTCGTCGAGCGGCTGCGCGCGACGGCCGTGCGGGCCTTCGACGCGCTCGGCTGCGAGGGCCTGGCCAGGGTCGACTTCTTCGTCACGCCCGAGCACGAGCTGGTGCTCAACGAGATCAACACGATGCCCGGGTTCACGCCGACGTCGGCGTTCCCGCAGATGTGGGCGGCGACCGGGCTCGAGTACTCCGAGCTGGTGGACCGGCTTCTCCAGACGGCTCTGCACCGCTCGCTCGGCCTGCGCTGAGGTCCCCGCCCGGACGCCTCAGGCGTCCGGGCGGGCCTCATCTCACTGCTCGGGCAGCGGAATCCACTTCTCGCGCTTCAGCGTCTCGGCGTCGCTGATGCGGACGCCCGCCCAGGAGAACGTCCAGACCGAGCCGTCGATGTAGACGGCGCGGGTGATCTGGCCGTCCCTGTCCGGGTGGATGATCGAGCCGACGTTGGTGATCTTCTCCGGCGTCACCTTGAGGACAACGGCCTCCTGCCAGGTGGGCAGGACCGTCAGGCCGGTCTGCGGCCAGTACAGGAAGCCGTGGGCGTCGTACTCGGCCACCGCGGCCGCCGTCTTCGGCAGGTGCAGCTGGGACAGGCGGGTGGGGGCGTCGCCGGACACGTCGAACAGGGACGCCTGGAACCCGCGCGTCCTGCCCTGCTTCGTCGCCTCCTGGCCGATGCCGAGGAGACGGCCCTCGTCCGTCGGGTGCAGGTAGGCGGAGTAGCCGGTGATCTTCAGCTCGCCGAGGCTGCGCGGCTTGGCCGGGTCGGACAGGTCGAGCGTGTACAGCGGGTCGGTCTGCTTGAACGTGACGACGTAGCCGCGGTCGCCGATGAAGCGCACCGAGTAGATCCGCTCGCCCTTGCCGAGCCCCTCGACCGACCCGACGGTCGTCAGCTCAGGCCCGTCGATCTTGAGCGTGTGCACGCTGCTCGACTCCGCCGCGTGGTCGGTGACCGCGACGCGCAGGTGCCCGTTGTGCTCCGACAGCGAGTACTGGTTGAGCAGCCAGCCGGGCACCGCGCCCGAGCCGGTGTAGCGCGGCTCGGTCCCGGTGAAGGCGAACCTGTGGACGCGGGTCTTCTCCGGCTCGGGACGCGACAGCCGCGTCGGCTCGTCCGGGATCGGCGCGGCGCTGTTGGTCTCGGTGACGTACAGGCTGTCGGCCGTCCCGTAGACGGTCTCGCCGCCCCCGGAGACCACGGAGGTGGTGCCGGAGTCGCTGATGTCGGACAGCGGCCGGGACATGTCGAACGACATGATCGTGGTCATGGCGACGCCGTCGGCGTCGGCGGGGTGGCTGATCCGCTCGCAGGGCACGCGGCGTTCCAGAGGCAGGCCGTCGGGACCGGTCACCGTGTAGGACGGCTGGAACGACTCAAGGGGAGCCTCGCGTACGAGGTCGCGGTTGCGCTGGAGAAGGCGGGGCTCGGCCTTCCCCCAGTTGTTGAAGTCACGTTCCTTGGGCTCGGGAAGGTCGAGGCGGGGCATCCCGCTCAGCACGAGGCGCACGGTGGAGCCGACCTGACGGGCGTCCACGAGCGCACCGCGCACCTTCAACTCGGAGACCACCGCGCGCTTGGTGAGGTCGACCTGGACCCCGTGCGTCTCCCCGGAGCCCGGCATGCCGATGAAGTCCACGGCCGGGCCGCCGTAGCCGCCCTGCACCGAGTTGAGCACGAGCACGGTGTCGCCGTGCAGCAGCAGCCGTGAGCCCCGGTGGAAGCCCTTGGGGAGGGCGATCTTCGCCGCGACGTCGCCGGTGCGGGCGTCGAGGACGAGCAGGGTGTTGTCCGCGGCCAGGAGCACGCGCCGGCCGTCGGTCTTGACCTCGTCGGGCTCGTCGACGCCCGGGGTGTGGGTGTTGGTCGAGGAGTATCCGGAGGAATCGGCTTGCGCGCCGGAGGCCAAGGCGTCCACGGGCTGGGCGGAGCTCTCTTCGCGGAACAGGAATCCCGGTTCGCTGCGCGCGAGAGAGTCGTCGAGGTGGGCGTAGCCGTTGGAGACGCCGCCGTAGGCGTCCACGCGGGGCAGCGTCGCGGCGCGCAGGGAGTCCAGGAGGTCGTCGCAGCCCGCGTAGGAGACGAGCCGGTAATCGGAGAGGACCAGGGGGGCCTTGCCCGGCGGCGGTGCGCCCACCGAGGCGGCGGCGAGGATCAGGCCCGGCACGAGGAGGAGCGCGGCCAGGGGGAGGGTACGTCGCATACCCGTCCAGACGGGTCCCTGGGCCTCGCGCGTTGCTTCGGGTCCTACAGAGCGGTCCAGGCGCGCCGCTTCAGCGTGCGCGCGTCGTGCACCATGACGCCCTCGGAGGAGAACGTCCACAAGGCGTCGTCCACAAGGAGGGCGCGGTAAACGCCGGTCGAGGAGGGCCGGTGGGAGATACGGCCCAACTGCCGGATGCCTGCGTCCCGCGTGACGGACAGCACAACCGCCCCGTTGGGCACGGTCGGCAGGACGGTGACGCCGGACGCGGCGTCGTGCCAGTAGGCGTACGGGTCGTCTTCCACGCGCGCCCCCGGCATGCCGGGCCTGCGGAAGTCGGCGAGCCTGACGTGCTTGCCGGGACCCGGCTCGAACAGCGAGACGCGCAGGCCGCGCGGCGTCCCCCTGCCCGTGCGCGGCTGTCCGACGGCGAGGAACCGCCCGTCGGACGAGGGGAGCAGCCGCGTGGACGCCGCGGGGAAGGCGACGTCGCCGTCGCGGCGCGGCTTGTACGGGTTGGCGAGGTCGAGAGCCGGGAGCGGGCCTTGCGCGCGCGTGGTCGTGACGTAAGCGCGCGCCCCGAGGAACGTCACCGAGCGGATGCCGTTGTCGCCGCTGATATCGGTGAGCTTGCCTACCGGGTCCAGGACCGGCCCGTCAGTTTCCAGGATGTACAGGTCGCCCTGGGTGCGGTCGGGGTCGCCGACCGCGAGGCGGAGGTACCCGTCGTGCTCCGACATGGCCTCCCCGTCGAGGATCTCGCCCGTGACTGACCCGGACCCGACGTACAGGGGGCGCGGCCTGGTCAGGTCGAGGCGGTGGACGCGGGTGGTGACCGAGGCGGGGTCGGACTCGGCGACGAAGAGGTGCGCCGCCGTCCCGTGGACGGTGGCGGGACCGCCCGCGATCGCGACGGGCGAGGCGTCGCCGATCGGCCGTGACAGGTCGAAGGTGAACACGGTGAGGACCGACGAGGCGCGGTCGCCGACGGGCCGGTTGATGCGCTGGCACGGCACCTTGTGCCGGGTCGTCTCCCCGCCGGACGTCACGTCGTAGGACGGGTGGAACGCCTCGGCGGGCGCTTCGCGCACGATGTCCCGGTTGTGCTGACGGGCCCGCGGCGCGAAGTCGGGGCTCGCCCGCTCACGCGGCGGGGGCGGCGCGGGGAACTCGAGCCGGGGCAGCGCCCGCACCGAGACGCGGACGAGCGGGCCCGCGCGCCGCGCGTCGGCGAGCGAGCCCGGCATCCTGAGCTCACCGGTGATCCGGAACGCGCTCAGATCGACGGTGAGGACCCGGGCCGACGGCGTCGCGGGCTCGGCGCCGTCCGGGTCGTGGTCGGCGAGCAGGAGCGCCCTGCGGCCGTCGGTGACGACCCTGGCGGACTCGTAGCCCTTGGGCAGCCGGAGCCTGCGCTGGACCGATCCGTCACGCGCGCGCAGCACGAGCAGCGTGCGGCCGGAGACGAACAGCACCTGGGGCCCGCTGCGGGCGACCTGGTCGGGAAGGTCCACGTCGGAGGTGGAGGGGTCGTACGCCGGCACCTCGAGCGCGGGGGGCGGTCCCGGGTCCGGCCCGCCCGGCACGAGGCCGAGGGGTCCGGTGCGCTCGACGGCGGCCGAGCGCAGGGAGTCGAGCAGTGCCGCGCAGTCCTGCCTGCTGTGCAGGCCGGGTGAGGTGTCGGCGGCGGAGACTGAACAGGCCGTGGCCAGAAGCAGCACGACCGGTGTCATCATGCGTCGCATACATCTCAGATGTCGCCTGACGCCTCTCGGTTGGCGGTGGCCGATCGGTCTCAGAGAGTGAGATGACACTTACCGCGCTGTAAAAGCCGGGAAACGGGTCCGAAACAGCGCACGGTGCACTATCTCCTTGGCTAGTTGTTTCTTCCGGCCGGACAGGCGAGGGCGTTCGGGCCCGCCTGGGCGCGGCCCGGACCAGCGAGAAAAAGGGGGCTTCGTGCCGCTGCTGTCGTACGGCGCGCAGACCGTGCCCGGGCACACCCGGTGGCACCCCGAGATCCCCGCGGTCGCCGAGGTGATCTCCGGCGGGTCGGTGCGCATGGAGTGCCGTGGCTTCTGGGGCGCCCGCGAGGCGCTGCTGTGCGGGCCGATCGCCGTGGTCGGCGCGGAGCCCGGCGACGTCATCGTGGTCGACGTCCTCGGCATCGGAAGAGCCGACGGCGGTCCGGCGCTCGGCGCGCATCCCGGCGTGCTCGGCTGCGCCCCCGGCGACGACGCGCTGCCGGTCGAGGTCGAGCCCGACGGGCCCCTGCTGGGCAGGGTGCGGCCCGGCCTGGCCGACTACCAGCCCGTCGCGGCGCGGGCGCTGCGCTCGGCGGCGCTGGCCGGGCAGATCGTCGGCTCGTGCGCCGACGCGCGGCTCACCGCCGGATCGCGGATCGTGCTCCCGGTGCACGTGCGCGGTGCGAAGCTCTCGGCGGGCGACCTGCACTTCGGCGACGGCTGCACCGCCCTGGACGGCTGGATAGACCTGCGCGTCAACCTCACCAAACGCGGCGTCGAGCGGTTCCACGTGACGGGCCCGCTGCTGATGCCCGCCTGAGCGCGCTAGTACTGGTCCTCGGGCTTCTTCGGCAGGGCGTCGAGCGTCGAGGTGAACTCGGTGAGCAGTTCGCCGGGCGGGCTCCCGGCGGGGGTGTACTCCTGCGGGATCGTCACCTCCACGTAGACGTTCCGCGCGACGAGGGTCCAGGTGGACGGCCTGTCACCGGCGGCGGGCAGCCAGTCGAGCCCGTCGACGGTCACGATCCGCTCGATCAGCCCGGAATCCGGGTCGGTCGGACGGGCCACCCCGCACCGCACCGCGATCGCCGGACTGCCCCACGCCGCCACATACGGGGACGACGGGTCAGTCTCGCGCCGCTCAAGGCCGTTGACCTTCTCCGGGTAGGACAGCGTCTCGCACAGGGCGGCCTCGGCCGCGTCGGGGGAGGGGACGGGCACCTGGACGGGCCCGCCCGAGCAGCCGGACACGAGAAGGCCGAGCGCGACAGCGGCGGCGAGGAGGGGCCCGTGGGACGCGGCGGATCTGGCGGGACTCACAGGTGCACGATAGGACACGTCAGCGTCCGGGTGATCCCGGGTACCCCCTGGATGCGCGCGACGACGAGCTTGCCCAGATCGTCCATGTTCGACGCCTCGGCCTTGACGATCACGTCATAGGGGCCGGTGACGTCGTCGGCCTCGACGGCGCCTTCGATCACCGCGATCGTGCGGGCCACCTCGGCGGCCCTGCCGACCTCGGTCTGGATCAGGATGTACGCCTGCACCATCGCGTCTCCCCGGCTGTGGGGTGGGAGAAAGAGCGTCCGGGGGTTCACCGTACCTTGGTCCTGCCTGGAACTTGAGAGGGAGGGTCGTCATAGAGATCGGTGAGATGGGCGAGTTCGGGTTGATCCGCAGGGTCACCGGGCGGTATCCCCAGGGACCCCTCGTGGAGCTGGGGCCGGGCGACGACGCCGCGGTCCTGCGCGCCCCGGACGGCAGGGTCGTCGCGACCGCCGACATGCTCGTCGAAGGCCGGCATTTCCGTACGGACTGGTCGTCGGCCTACGACGTGGGGCGCAAGGCCGCCGCGCAGAACCTCGCCGACGTCGTCGCGATGGGCGCGCGGCCCACCGCGCTGCTGATCGGGTTCGGCGCGCCCGCCGACCTCGACGTCGCCTGGGCCGACGGGCTCAGCGACGGCCTGCGCGACGAGTGCGCGCTCCTCGGCGTCTCGATCGTCGGCGGCGACACGGTGCGCACCCCGGCGATCACCGTCGCGGTGACCGCGCTCGGCGATCTGGGCGGCGCGGCGCCGCTCACCCGGTCCGGCGCGCGCCCCGGAGAGATCGTGGCGGTGCGCGGACGGCTCGGCTGGGCCGCGATGGGGCTCGCGGCCCTCGAGGTCTCCTCGGCCGCCTCAGGGCCGTTCGTGGACGCCCACCGGCGGCCGCTGCCGCCCTACTCGGCGGGCGGCGAGGCGCGGGCGCTCGGCGCGACCTCGCTCGTCGACGTCTCCGACGGGCTCGTCCAGGACCTCGGCCACGTCGCCCGCGCCAGCGCCGTCCGGATCGAGCTCGCGGCGGCCAGGGTGCCGCGCGACCCGGGCGTCGGGCTCGCCGAGGCGCTGACGGGCGGCGACGACCACGCCTTCGCCGCGACGTTCCCCGCCGACGCCGGGCTGCCGCCCGAGTGGCGGGTGGTCGGCGAGGTCAGGGAGGGCGAGCCGGGGGCCGTCACCGTGGACGGCAGGGCGTTCGCCGGAGGCGGCTGGGACCATTTCGGTGCGTGAGCGGCATTCCCCGAATATAAGAGTTTTGTAAAAACAAGAGGCTTAGGGCCGTCCGCCTTGGTCATCCGGTAGGCGCGCTTGGTGTGGTTTTGGTATACATCCCAGGAACGAAGAGGAATGGGATGGGACGACACACCAAGTTCTGGGACCGTCCGGTGCACACCACCGAACCCCCGGCGCCCTCCCCGGCCAAGAAGGTGCGGATGGCCTGGATCGGACGGACCCCGCTGATGCCGGTGCTCGCGGGGGTGGGCGCCATCGGCGTCATCACCGCGGCATTCCTCACGCAGGACATCGCGCTCAACTTCGCCGCGCCGCCGGACTCGGCGCGGCAGGAGTCGGCGGCGTGCGCGGGCTGTGAGCCGCTGCGCGCCGACCTCCAGACGCCCGGGACCGCGCAGGCCGCAGTGCCCGGCGGCGAGTCCGAGCGCTCGGTGGTCCCGCCGGGGCTGCGCGCGACTTTCCGGCTCGACAAGACGACGGGCAGCGGCTTCGCCGCCTACGTGACGCTGCGCAACACCGACGACAAGGCGATCGCCGCGTGGAAGGTCAGGTTCCGGCTTCCCAACGCGGTCGTGCACGGGGCCGAGGGCGCGACGGTGCAGACGGTCGCCGCCAACGGCGGCACGACCGTCCTGTCGGGGACGACGCCGATCGGGGCCGGCGAGACGCTGCGCGTAAGGTTCACCGGCGAGGGCGCGTGGTCGAACCCGACGGGCTGCCGCGTCAACGGCCTCAAGTGCCGCTGACGGGCGCCGGCTCCGGAAGGCCAGGTCCCGGGAGCCTCTATTAGGCTTCCGGTTATGGTTACCGCTCCTCCCCGTGTCCTTACCGTCGCCGGCTCTGACTCCGGAGGCGGCGCAGGAATCCAGGCCGACCTCAAGACGATGCTCGCCCTCGGGGTGCACGGGATGAGCGTCATCTGCGCGGTGACCGCGCAGAACTCCCTGGGCGTCCAGGGCTACTGGGAGCTGCCTCCCGAGGCCGTCGCCGCGCAGCTCGACTCGGTGCTGTCCGACATCGGCGCGCAGGCGGTGAAGACGGGGATGCTCGCCTCGACCGTCCTGGTGGAGACCGTCGCCGAGCACCTCGGCCGCTATGACGCGCCGCTCGTGGTCGACCCCGTCGGCGTCAGCAAGCACGGCGACACGCTGCTCGCCCCCGAGGCCGTTGACGCGGTCCGTAACGAGCTGCTGCCTTTGGCCACGGTCGTCACGCCCAACCTGTGGGAGGTCGAGCTCCTCACCGGTGTGAAGGTCGAGTCCGAGGACGACCTGCTCCGGGCCGCCGAAGCCGTCAAGGAGTTCGGGCCGCAGTGGGTGCTCATCAAGGGCGGCCACCTGCCTACGCGTCCGGTGGACCTGCTGTACGACGGGTCGCAGACCCACCTGTACTCCGACGAGCGCTACGACAACCGGCACACGCACGGCACAGGCTGCACCCTCGCCTCGGCGATCGCCTCGCACCTGGCCCTCGGCCTCACCGTCCCCGAGGCGGTCGCGGCGAGCAAGACCTACATCTCCGGCGCGATCCGCGCTGGCTTCCCCCTCGGCGCGGGCATCGGCCCCGTGGACCACGCCTGGCAGACCCGCCCGACCCCCTGACCCCGGGGACGCGAAAAGACCCGGTGAGTGCGCTCACCGGGTCTTGGACGCCTTGCTCGCGACTAGCGGGCCAGCGGACGCTGGACCTTGCCGGCCTTGAGGCAGGAGGTGCAGACGTTGACGCGCTTGGTCGTGCCCGCGACCACGGCGCGGATGCGCTGGATGTTGGGGTTCCAGCGGCGCGGGGTGCGACGGTGCGAGTGGGACACGCTCATACCGAAGCCGGGGCCCTTGCCGCACACTTCGCAGTTGGCAGCCACGGTAACTCCAAACAGTCGAGAAAACGGGCACCCCGGGCGATCTTCGGCCGGGGCGCTACACGGAAAAGGTCCCCGCGCAGGGGGACGCTCGGAACAGCGTAGCCGAACCCGCCGCGACTAGGCGAATCGAGGCCGGTTCCCCCGACGTCGGCCGTCCGGAATGCCGGGATCGTCGGCTCAGCATAGGCTTTGCCGGGACACAGGACCCGCCGGCGCGCCGCGCGGCAGCACCCTGTGCCTGACCGGGAAAGGGGTCCCCCGTGCCCGACGCCCTGGACGGGCCCTCGGTGCGCCGGTGGGCGCGCCTGGCCGCCGACGCGCTCGGCCGCGCCCGCGCCGAGATCGACGCGCTCAACGTCTTCCCCGTGCCCGACCGCGACACCGGCGTCAACCTGCACCTGACCCTGCTGGCCGGGGCCGAGGCGGTCGAGGCGCTGCCGCCGACGGCGTCGCCGGAGGAGGTCTGGCGGGCGCTCGGGCGCGGCGCGCTGGTGGGCGCGCGCGGCAACTCGGGGGTGATCGTCAGCCAGGTGCTGTGCGGCCTCGCCGACGCGCTCGGCCCGCGCCCCCCGGCGTCCGGCCCCGACCTCGCCGACGGCCTCGCGCATGCCGCGCGGCAGGCCCGCGCCTCGGTGTCGCGGCCCTCGGAGGGCACCATCCTCACCGTGCTCGACGCGGCGGCTTCCGCCGCACGCGGCCCCGCCGAGCACGGCCTCGCGGGGACGCTCGCCGCGGCGGTGCGCGGGGCGCGCGAGGCGCTGCGCACGACCCCCGAGAGCCTGCCTCTGCTCGCCGAGCACGGCGTCGTGGACGCGGGCGCGGCGGGCCTGTGCGTCATCCTCGACGCCTTGGCCGCAGTAGTCACCGAGGAGTACCCCGAGCGGTACGAGGTCCCCGCGCGCACAGAGCCGACCTTCGTCATCCCCGCTCAGGGACGCGGCCCACGGGAGACCGAAGGGCCCGGGTACGAGGTGATGTACCTGCTGGAGGCCGAGGAGTCCCGCGTCCCCGCGCTGCGCAAGGCGCTCGACGGACTCGGCGACTCCCTCGTGGTCGTCGGAGCCGACGGCCTGTGGAACGTCCATGTCCACGTGAACGACGCGGGCGCGGCCATCGAGGCGGGACTGGAGGCCGGACGCACCCGCAGGATTCGCGTCACCTATCTGGGCGGCTCAAGCCGTCCCAAGGCCCCCTGCACAGGGCGCGGCATCGTGGCGGTGACGGCCGCCGACGGGCTCGCCGCCCTCTTCGAGGAGGCGGGGGCGGTCGTCGTACGCCGTCCCTCAGGCGGGATGCCGCCCTTGGCCGTCCTCGTGGAGGCCATCCTCGGCGCGGGAGACGAGGTCGCCGTCCTGCCGAACGAGCCCGAGGTCCTCGCGCTCGCCGAGGCCGCCGCCGTACGCGCGCGCGAAAGCGGCGTGCGCATCTCGGTGATCCCGACGAAGGCGTCGGTGCAGGGCCTTGCCGCGCTCGCCGTGCACGACCCGCTGCGGCACTTCCGCGACGACGTCATCGCGATGACCGGAACCGCGCTGGCGACCCGCTTCGGCGCGATAAGGGTGGCCGACGGCGAGGCGATGACGAGCGTCGGCGTCTGCCGCGCCGGCGACGTGCTCGGCCTGATCGAGGGCGACGTGGTCCTGATCGGCGCGTCGATGGCCGAGGTGGCGGGGCAGGTGCTCGCCCGGATGCTGTCGGGCGGCGGCGAGGTGGTGACGGTGGTCACCGGGACCGGCGTCCCGGCGGGGTTCGCCGCCGGGATCGCCGAAGGGCTGCGGGCGCAACGGCCCGACGTGGAGCTGACCGTCTACGACGGCGGCCAGGTCCTGTATCCGGTGCTCTTCGGGGTCGAGTAGAGCGGCACGCCGAGGACCCGGCAGACGCTGGCGGTGGCCACGTCGAGGTCGGCGGCGGCGGAGATCCGGTCTCCCCAGGGCCACCAGAGCGACTCGTCTTCGAGCACGATCTCTTCGGTGACGCCGGGAGCGGCGGGATTGCTGACGTGCAGTGCGGGCGGGCGGCCGATGGGCTGTTCGAGCCTGGCGCGCAGGCCGTGCGGGGTGAGCCGGTCGGCCAGCGAACTGAGGAGGCCCAGGTGCCCCCGCGTGGTGGGGGTGGTGGTCAAAGCGACCATGAGGTGATGCTCCACTTCATTGTGGGTGATCTAAGGCACGCTACCAGCGTGTCCCCTTTTTACTGTTTTGGGCAAGCCGATTCCCCTGATCTTTACCCTGCTGGATCCCGGCCGTGATCGCCCGGTCGGCCGATGTCGGTCCCATCGGATGTAATGGACCGCGTGACTCTCGCAGACGACCTCGGGAAGACCGTCGGCGACAAGACCGCCAAGGTCCTCAAGAGCAAGTGGGACATGGCGACGGTCGGCGACCTGCTGCGGCACTATCCGCGCAGGTACGTGCGCCACGGGGAGCTCACCGACCTCGCGTCCCTCGCCGAGGGCGAGGACGTGACGATCGTCGGACGTGTCGTCGACGCCCGCCAGCGCAAGATCACCAAGCGGCCGTTCCAGCTGCTCGAGGTCACCGTCGAGGACGCGACGGGCCGCCGCATCGCGCTCACCTTCTTCGGGACCGGCGTGCACAAGGCGGGCGCGGATCTTCAGCCCGGCGTCCTGGCGATGATCGCCGGACGTGTCGGGATCTTCCGCAACAAGGTCCAGCTCAACCACCCGGACTACGAGGTCATACCGGGACGGGCCACTGCGGAAACCGTCGAGGAGTACGCGGCACGCCCTATCCCGCTTTATCCGGCGACCAAGGACCTGCCGTCCTGGAAGATCAAGAAGGCCGTCGACTACGCGCTCGGCCCCGGCCTCGAGCTGCCCGACCCGATGCCCGCCGAGCTGCTGGCCAGGCGCGGCCTGGTCTCGCTGAGCGCGGCGATCGAGGGCATCCACCGGCCCAAGGACGACGACGAGCTGAAGGCCGCGCGCAAACGGCTCAAGTGGGACGAGGCGTTCTACGTCCAGCTCGCCCTCGCGCTGCGTCGCGCGGCCGCCGCCGACCTGCCCGCGACGCCGCGCCCCGACCGTCCCGACGGCCTGCGCGCCGCCTTCGACGCGACGCTGCCGTTCACCCTCACCGAGGGGCAGGTCGAGGTGGGCGCGGAGATCGCGGCCGACCTGGCGCGCGAGCACCCCATGCACCGGCTGCTGCAGGGCGACGTCGGCGCGGGCAAGACCGTCGTCGCGTTGCGCGCGATGCTCCAGGTCGTCGACGGCGGCGGCCAGGCCGCCCTGCTCGCGCCCACCGAGGTCCTCGCCCAGCAGCACTACCGCTCGATCCAGGCCCTGCTCGGCCCGCTCGGCCGCGCCGGGCAGATCGACGGCGCGGAGGGCGCGACGAAGGTGGCCCTGCTGACGGGCTCGCAAGGCGCGAAGGTCAAGCGCGCTGCCCTGCTCGAGGCGGCCTCGGGGAGCGCGGGGATCGTCGTGGGCACCCACGCGCTCATCCAGGAGCACGTCCAGTTCGCCGATCTCGGCCTGATCGTGGTGGACGAGCAGCACAGGTTCGGCGTCGAGCAGCGTGACGCGCTGCGGGAGAAGGTCGCCGGAGGGCGGCCGCACGTGCTCGTCATGACGGCGACGCCGATCCCGCGCACGGTCGCGATGACCGTCTTCGGCGACCTCGACACCTCGGTCCTCGCCCAGCTTCCCGAGGGCCGCTCTCCGATCGCCACACATGTGGTCCCGGCGGAGAAGCCCGCGTTCCTCGCGCGTGCCTGGGACCGCATCCGTGAGGAAGCCGCGCAAGGCAGACAGGCGTACATCGTCTGCCCTCGCATCGGTGAGGCCGACGAGCCTGCGCGCGAGGAAGGAGAGGACAGACCTCCGCTCGCCGTTATGGAGCTGCTGCCGATGCTGGAAGGCGAGCTGCTGAAGGGGTTGCGTATAGACGTCCTGCACGGGCGCATGCACCCCGACGACAAGGAGGCGGCGATGCGGCGCTTCGCCTCCGGCGAGACCGACGTGCTGCTGGCCACCACGGTCATCGAGGTCGGCGTCGACGTCCCCAACGCGACACTGATGATGATCATGGACGCGGACCGCTTCGGCGTCTCCCAGCTGCACCAGCTGCGCGGCCGGGTCGGCCGTGGCGGGCTGCCCGGACTCTGCCTGCTGGTCACCGACGCGCCCCCCGACGCCCCGTCGCGCCGGCGGCTCGACGCCGTCGCCTCGACCACCGACGGCTTCGAGCTGTCCCGGCTCGACCTCGAGCAGCGCAGGGAGGGCGACATCCTCGGGGCCGCGCAGTCCGGCAGCCGCTCGTCGCTGCGGCTGCTCACCCTCCAGTACGACGAGCGGGTCATCGCCGCCGCGCGCAAGGAGGCCACCCGGATCGTCGCGGAGGATTCCGACCTCAAGGCGCATCCCGCGCTGTCGGCGGCGCTCGCCGAACTGCTGACCGACGAGCGCGCGGACTATCTCGACAAGACCTGAACTCCGGTATGGGTCGGCGTTAAACCGCCCCCACGAGGTATTGCCTACTAAACAGGTTGACTTTATGGGGGATGTGGGCGAACATCTTCCTTATGAGCGTGCTTCTTCTGGTAGGCCGCCTGCACGTCGACCTCCGACGCCAGGCGAGCTGTCTGTGTCGCCGCAGCTGAACCACGCCGCAGGCCGACCCAGAAGGAGAGAGAACCCATGTCCGACCTGACCGTCCTGGAGGAGTACCTCCGCGACCCCGACCCCCGCATCCGCCGCGCCGCCGTCGAACTGCTCGGCGAGACCGCGCTCGGCGGCGCGGGAGACGCCCTCGCCTGGGCGCTCGCCGACGAGGACGCCGAGGTGCGCGCCGCCGCCGCGCTCGCCCTCGCCACGCTGCGCCCGCCCGTCGGCGAGGACGGCATCGACGCGCTGCGCCTCGCCGCCGCCGGAGGCAAGGACCCGCTCGTGCGCGGCACCGCCAAGGCGCACCTGACGCTGCTCGCCGACGCGCACCGCGCGCTGTACGCCCAGGGCCTCGCCGACGACGAGCCCCAGATCCGCGCCCAGGCGGTCCTCGCGCTGACGTCGCTGCGCGCGGCCGACGCCGTCCGCGAGGCCGCCGACGACCCCGCGCGCGACGTCCGCGTCGCTGTCGCCGACGGGCTCGCCCGCCTCGACAGCGCCGACGGACTCGACCAGCTCCTGGACGACCACGACCCCGTCGTCCGGCTCGCCGCCCTCGACGCCGCCGCCGCGCTCGGACTCCCGGACGCCCTCGTCCCGCCCGCCCTGCGCGCCCTCAGGCACAGCAGCTGGCAGGTGCGCAAGCGCGCCGCCCGCGTCCTCGCCGGAGCCCCCGCCGCCGAAGCCGCGTCCCCCCTCTCCGCAGCCCTCCGCGACCCCGTGGTCGACGTCCGCCGCGAAGCCGTCCAGTCCCTCGAACAGTGGGCCTCCCACGACCCCAACGTCCTAGCCGCCCTAACCGAAGCCCTAACCGACCCCGACCCCGGCGTCCGCACCCAAGTCCGCTGGGCTGTGTTCAACTGCCGCAGCTCCGCTGCGGCGGTGATCGGGCGCTCTTAGCCGCCGTCTTCCCTCCGCCTTGCTCGCCTTGCGGCTCACAAGGCTCCGGTCCAGGCGACGGCGCGCCCGATCACTCTCAGCGTTAAGCCCGAAGGCCGTGGCCCCGGCTGGGCTGGAACCCGCGGAGGTTCCAGTTCGGCCCGGGGCCGGAGGTTCCCAGAGCGTCGCCCGGCCAGGGGACAACTAGGCTCGGGTTCTATGACGAGGGTTATTGCCGGGGTGGCCGGGGGGCGGAGGTTGCGGACGCCGGAGGGGCGGGATACGCGGCCTACGAGTGATCGGGCGCGGGAGGGGCTGTTCTCCACCGTGCAGGCGTTGCTGGGGTCGTTGGAGGGCGTGCGGGCGGTTGATCTGTTCGCGGGGTCGGGGGCCGTGGGGCTCGAGGCGCTTTCGCGGGGGGCGGCGCACGCGCTGCTCGTGGAGTCGCATCCGAAGGCGGCGCGGGTGATCCGGGAGAACATCGACGTGCTGGGCCTGCCGGGGGCGCGGCTCGTCACCGACAGGGTCGAGCGGCTTGTGCGGACCGCGCCCGAGGCGTCCTACGACTTCGTGTTCGCCGACCCGCCTTACGCGGTCCCGGATGAGACGGTCGTGGAGATCCTGGAAGGGCTCCGGGACAACGGCTGGCTCTCCGACGGCGCACTCGTCGCGGTGGAGCGGGCGAGCAGGGGTCCGGCGCTGAAGTGGCCGGAAGGCTATGTCCCGGAGCGGGACCGCAAGTACGGCGAGGCCGTCTTCCACTACGCGTCCTTCGAGCACTCCGCGTAGTCCCGCTTTCCCTTCGCTTTCCCCGCCACCGGTTAGCGTCGGCCGGTGTGAACGTCCAGCTCAGGCGTACCGCGGTGGTCGCGCTCGGCATGATCTTCGCGATCATGGTCCAGGTGACGGTGATCATGGCGTTCCAGTCCGACGACCTGCGCCAGGACAGCCGCAACGCGCGCCAGTTCAACCGCCAGTACGAGCGCGACAGGGGCGCGATCCTCGCCGGGAACGTCCGGGTCGCCTATTCCGAGCGCAACGCGGACGGCAAGACGTTCGACCGGCACTACCGGGAGGGCGAGGTCTTCTCCCCGGTCACCGGCTACTTCGGCGCGTTCAGCACCACGGGCCTCGAGCACGCCATGAACGGCGTCCTTGACGGCACCGACGGCCGCGTCTCGGTGCGCGGCCTGGTCGACTGGGTGACGGGCAAGCTCCCCAAGGGCGGCGACGTCCACACCACGATCGTGCCCCGCGCCCAACGCGTCGCCTACCGGGAGCTGAAGGCGAGCACTTCCCTACAGGCCGCCGCCGTCGCGGTGAACGCCGAGACCGGCGCGATCGAGGTGATGGCGTCCTACCCCTCCTACGACCCTGAGGACGTCGCCGTCCGCGACGTGAAGGCCGCCAGCAGCGCGCTTAAGCGCCTTGAGGGCACGACCGGGAACCCCCTGCTCAACAAGGCGACCCGCGAGCTGTACCCGCCCGGCTCCTCCTTCAAGATCGTGACGGCCGCCGCCGCGCTCGCCGCCGGCATCGCCGAGAACGGCACGGTGCCGGCGGGCGCGTCCTACCGGCTGCCGGGCACCGCGACGGTCATCGGCAACAGCCACGACTCGGGCGGCTGCGGCCAGGCCAGGACGACGCTCCTGAACGCCTTCGCCCAGTCCTGCAACACGACGTTCGCCGAGATCGGGGCCGAGGAGGTCGGCAACGCAGGGATGCGGGAGCAGGCGACCGCCTTCGGCTACGGCACACGCTTCGAGTACGCGCCCGGCCTGACCGCCGTAGCCAGCGACTTCCCTGAGACCGACGCCGCACAGACCGCCCTCGCCTCCTACGGGCAGGGCGCGAACGTCGCGACCGTGCTCCAGATGGCCCTCGTCGCGGGCGCGGTCGCCAACGGCGGCGTCGTCATGCGCCCCCACCTCGTGGAGAAGATCACCGTGCGCGGCTCGACCATCGAGGAGACCGAGCCCATCGTGTTCGGCAGGGCGGTGACTGCCGCCCGAGCGGCCGAGCTCAAGGAGATGATGGCGGCCGTCGTCAGCCAGGGGACCGCGACGAACCTCAGGGGCAGGGGCGTCGCGGGCAAGACCGGCACCGCCGACGTCGACGGCGCGGCCTACAACGACCGCTGGTTCGTCGGCTACGCCACGTCCGGCCCGCACGCCATCGCGGTGATGACCCAGGGCACGGGCTACGGAGGCACCGCCGCCGGTCCGATCATGGCCGACATCGCCGCCGCGCTGAGCTGACGGTTCCGGCCCCCGGACGCCCCCGGCTCGCCCCGCCGCGTACCGGGGAAGTGCCGTTTGGTACCTTCGCGCCGTCCGCTCCGAAAGGATTTGATGGTCGTGCGCCGAGTCGTGTGTCCGGGCTCCTTCGACCCGGTGACCAATGGTCATCTCGACATCATCAGCCGTGCCTCGCGCCTGTACGACGAGGTCGTGGTGATGGTGTCGATCAACCTCGCCAAGAAGGGCCTGTTCTCCATCGAGGAGCGGCTCGACATGATCCGCGAGGTCACCCGCGACCTCGGCAACGTCAAGGTCGACTCCTTCCGGGGGCTGACGGTCGACTACTGCAAGCAGCACGACATCCCCGTGATCGTCCGTGGCCTGCGCGCGGTCACCGACTACGACTACGAGCTCCAGATCGCCCAGATGAACAACCGCATGTCGGGCGTGGAGACGCTGTTCATGGCGACGAGCCCCGAGTACGCCTTCCTTTCGTCGAGCCTGATGAAGGAGGTCGTCCGCTGGGGCGGCGACGTCGCGGGCCTGGTGCCCGTGCTGGTCCACGACAGGCTGATCGAGCGTCTCAAGGACGCCTGAGCCGACCCCTGACGCGGCCTTCGCCGGGCCGTCCGGACCCCTGACGAGGTCTCGAGTTGGGGTGCGCGCCCCGACACCGGTATCCTTGTCCATCGGCCATGCCTGACGTGGCGATCCGACCGTGCACACGTGTTCTCTCGGACCGGCGTAAAGCCGGTTCCCGAGCTGAGCCCTGAAGGGGGAGCCCTGTCCAGCCTCGATCCCAAGGCGCCGCTCGTCGTCGACACGAGGACGCTCGGCCGCCGACCGGGATCGATGAAGGAACAGCGGATCACCCCCCCGGCACCGGAGGGTCTGGGCGTCGAAATGGTCGGCGTTCCCACGGACGCCGAGATCGAGGTCGACCTTCGGCTCGAATCGGTGATGGAGGGCGTGCTCGTCTCGGGCACGGCGTTCATGCCCATCGAGGGTGAGTGCGCACGCTGCCTGGACGACATCTCCTTCACACTGGAGGTGGATTTCCAGGAACTGTTCGTCTACGACGACACCCGCTCAGGGGCGGGTGCCGACGACGACGAACGCCGTCTTGACGGGGATCTCCTCGATCTGGAGCCGGTGCTCCGGGACGCGGCGGTGCTCGCGCTGCCGTTGTCCCCCCTGTGCCAGGACGACTGTCCCGGCCTCTGCGCGGAGTGCGGTGAGCGGCTGGCCGACGCAGGCCCCGAACACTCGCACGACGTCGCCGACCCCCGGTGGGCGGCATTGCAGGGCCTTGCCGAAACACGAGAAGAAAGCCAGGAGGGCTGACAAATGGCCGTCCCGAAGCGGAAGAAGTCCCGCAGCAACACCCGCCACCGCCGTTCGCAGTGGAAGGCCCCGCGCATCGCGCTGGTCGAGTGCCCGCAGTGCCGTGACCAGAAGCTGCCGCACGTGGCCTGCTCCAACTGCGGCACCTACAACAAGCGGCAGGTCGTCGAGACGGCCTAGCCGCCGCCGCGAGACCCGTCCCCGGGGGTCGGTGCCGCACGCTGTCGCGTGTGGGGCCGTCCCCCGGTTTTCGTCACAGGGGCGCCACCTCGCGGGAGGCCACCTGAGGCCGTGGTGCACGCCGGATCTCGCCGGCGCGCACCTCGTCCCCCGGATGTCCTCGTGGACGCGCAGGTTCCGCCCTCATCCCGGCCCGCGGGCCTCGTCATGTGAGGAGCTGGAATGACCGTACCCACCGCCGCGCTTGAGGAGCGGATCGGGCTCACGCTCGATCCCGCGCTGCTGGAGCGGGCGCTGACGCACAGGTCGTACGCGTACGAGAACGGCGGCCTGCCGACGAACGAGCGCCTTGAGTTCCTCGGCGACTCGGTGCTCGGCCTCGTCGTCACCGACACGCTCTACCGGGGGCACCCGGATCTGCCCGAGGGCCAGCTGGCCAAGCTGCGCGCCGCCGTGGTGAACATGAAGGCGCTCGCGGGCGTCGCCCGGGGCCTCGACCTCGGCGCGCACATCAGGCTCGGCAGGGGCGAGGAGGGGACCGGGGGCCGCGACAAGTCCTCGATCCTCGCCGACACCCTCGAGGCGCTGATCGGCTGCGTCTACCTCGACCAGGGCCTCGGGGAGGCTTCCGCGCTGGTGCACCGGCTGTTCGACGGCCTGATCGCCAGCTCGGCCAAGCTCGGCGCGGGCCTCGACTGGAAGACCTCGCTCCAGGAGCTGACGGCCGACGAGGGCCTCGGCGTCCCGGAGTACCACGTGGACGAGAGCGGCCCCGACCACCAGAAGACGTTCCGCGCCTCGGTGCGGGTCGGCGGCCGGGCCTACGGCCAGGGCGAGGGGCGCAGCAAGAAGGACGCCGAGCAGAAGGCCGCCGAGGCCGCCTGGACGGAGATCCGCGCCGGGCTCGACGCCGCCGCCAAGACCGTCGCGGAGAAGTCGGCGGCCAAGACGGCGCAGCGGTCCAACGGCAAGCCGACCGGGGCCAAGGGCGGCGATGCCTGAACTTCCCGAGGTCGAGGTGGTCCGGCGCGGCCTGGACAGCTGGGTCGCCGGCCGGACCGTCTCGACCGTGGAGGTGCTGCATCCGCGCGCGATCCGCAGGTTCCTGCCGGGCGAGTCGGAGTTCTCCGCGCGCTTGGCCGGGGTCACCCTCGGCGCGCCGCAGCGGCGCGGCAAGTACCTGTGGCTGCCTTACGGCGACGGCGCTGTGCTCGCCCATCTGGGCATGAGCGGCCAGCTGCTCGTGGGGGAGGCCGCCGCGCCGCAGCAGAAGCACCTGAGGGTCCGTTTCACCTTCACCGACACCGGCACGCCGGACGGCACCGACCTGCGCTTCGTGGACCAGCGGACGTTCGGGCATCTCATGGTCTGCCCGCTCGTGCCCGACCCGTCGTGCGGCCCCCACCCGGTCCCCGACGTGATCGCGCACATCGCGCCGGACCCGTTCGAGGACGCGTTCGACGACGAGGCGTTCTTCAAGGCCATGAAACGCAAGCAGACCGGGGTGAAGCGGGCGCTGCTCGACCAGTCGCTGATCAGCGGCGTCGGCAACATCTACGCCGACGAGGCGCTGTGGCTGGCGAAGCTGCACGGCGAACGGCTGACCTCGACCCTCACCCGGCCGAAGACGGCCGAGCTGCTCGCCTCAGTCCGCGAGGTCATGGGCGCGGCGCTGGAGGCGGGCGGGACGTCCTTTGACAGCCTGTACGTCAACGTCAACGGGGAGAGCGGGTACTTCGAGCGCTCCCTGAACGCCTACGGCCGCCGTGACGAGCCCTGTGCGCGCTGCGGAAGCCCGATCCGCCGGGAGGTCTTCATGAACCGGTCGTCCTACAGCTGCCCGAAGTGCCAGCCGAGGCCGCGCGGCGCGGCGCGGGCGTCGTGATGGCGGCGGGGGAGGGCGTCAGGCTGACGGCCTGGGTGCGCGGCAAGGTGCAGGGCGTCGGTTTCCGCTGGTGGACGCGGGCGCGGGCGCTGGAACTCGGCCTCGTCGGGTCGGCGGGGAATCTGCGCGACGGGCGGGTCGAGGTCGTCGCTGAGGGGGACAAGGCGGCCTGTGAAAGGCTGCTTGAACTGCTGCGTTCCGGCGACACGCCGGGGCGTGTCGACGGCGTCACCGAGCGGTGGGATGTGGCGCGCGGTAATGTTGAGGGTTTCGTGGAAAGATGACCGACTGGCAATCCGCGCCAGACCTGCTAAACTCTTTACGACAGGGTTGTTACGGGTCTGTGACGTACGACTTGACCGGCGTCCCGGCCAGTGCGACTCTAGTCGAGTTGATAACCGCTGCCCTATCATGAGTGCAGTGTGATCTCTGCTGGTTACTCAGCGTGGAGGACCCTCAATCATGGCGAAGGCTCTACTCGGCCACGTCGGCGGTCCCGACCCCCGGATGGTCGCGGAGATGCGACGTCTCCAGCGGCGGGTACGGGACCTGGAAGCCGAACTCGTTCGGCTCCAGGAGGAGAACGAAGCCCTCAGCTCGTCTGAGGCCGTGCACTCCGTCGATCGCGAGCCCGCGCTCACCTGAGCGGGCTGTATCCGGGACACAATTCCAAGACCAGTCCGCACACGGTCACACCCCGGATACCGACAGACAGGGACGTCGATGACAATGGCGTCCCTTTTGTCATTTCTCAGCTTTTCGTCACGGCTGTGGAAAACCTCGGTGCGCGTCGTCGTCCGATGGGACGATGGGGAAGCCGGGCACCGGGGTTAAGCTGCTTCCTTCACTCCCGGCGACCGCTGGTCACTCCGGCCCGCCGCCGGGGCCGTGTCCGTGAGGGGGAGCGTCCGCGCGTGTATCTCAAGAGCCTGACCCTGCGCGGGTTCAAGTCCTTCGCCTCCTCGACCACGCTGCGCTTCGAGCCGGGCATCACCTGTGTGGTCGGCCCGAACGGCTCGGGCAAGTCCAACGTGGTCGACGCCCTCGCCTGGGTGATGGGCGAGCAGGGGGCCAAGTCGCTGCGCGGCGGCAAGATGGAGGACGTCATTTTCGCCGGGACGGCCAACCGGGCCCCGCTCGGCCGCGCCGAGGTCGTGCTGACCATTGACAACTCCGACGGCGCCCTGCCGATCGACTACTCCGAGGTGACGATCAGCCGGCTGATGTTCCGGTCGGGCTCCAGCGAGTACTCGATCAACGGCGACGGCTGTCGGCTGCTGGACGTGCAGGAACTGCTGTCCGACTCCGGCATCGGCCGCGAGATGCACGTGATCATCGGCCAGGGCCAGCTCGACCAGGTGCTCAACGCCGGTCCCGAGGGGCGGCGCGCGATCGTCGAGGAGGCCGCGGGCGTCCTGAAGCACCGCAAGCGCAAGGAGAAGGCGCTCCGCAAGCTCGACGCGATGCAGGCCAACCTGACCCGCGTCCAGGACCTCACCGCCGAGCTGCGCCGTCAGCTCAAGCCGCTGGGCAAGCAGGCCGAGATCGCGCGGCGCGCGGCCGTCATCCAGGCCGAGCTGCGCGACGCCAAGCTGCGGCTGCTCGCCGACGACCTCGTGACGCTCTCGGCCAAGATCGAGCGCGAGGCGGCCGACGAGGAGTCGGTGCGCAGGCGGCGCGCCGAGGTGGAGGCCGCCCTTGCCACCGCGCAGACCCGCGAAGAACAGCTCGACGCAGAAGCCGCCGAGGCCGCGCCGGTGCTGGCCGCCGTGCAGGAGACCTGGTTCCGGCTGTCGTCGCTGAAGGAACGGCTGCGCGGCGTCGCGGATCTGGCGGCCGAGCGGCACCGCGGCGCGACAGGCTTCCAGGACGAGGAGCGGTTCGGCCGCGACCCCGAAGACCTTGAGCGCGAGGCCGAGGAAGCGCGCGCCCAGGAAGAGGTGCTCGCCGAGCGGCTTGAGGAGGCGCAGGGCGCGCTTGACGAGGCGGTCGCAGAGCGCGCGGGGGCCGAGTCGGCCCTTGCCGCCGAGGACCGCCGTATCCAGCAGCTCGCCCGCGCCGCCGCCGAGCGCCGCGAGTCCCTGGCCAGGCAGCGGTCCGCGCTCGACGCGCTGCGCTCGAGGCTCCAGGCGGCGGGCGCGGAGATCGGCAGGCTCACCGAGGCCCGCCTTGCCGCCGAGGACCGCGCGGAGGCCGCGCTCGCCGAGGCCGCCGCCTTCCAGTCCGAGATCGAGGCCGATCCCGCCCTCGCCGCCGAACTTGAGCTGGCCGAGGCGGCGCTGGCGGAGGCCAAGGACGGCGCGGCGGCGGCGCGCGAGGGCGTCGCGGGGCCGCGCGGGGCGCTCAAGGCGGCCCGCGAGCAGATCGGGGCGGCGCGCGCCGCCGACCAGCGCGCGCAGAAGGAGGTCACCGCGCTCCAGGCACGGATCGAGGCGCTCGAACTCGGGCTCGGCTCGGCCGCCGACGGCGGCGAGGAGCTGCTGTCGTCGGGGATCGCGGGTGTCGAGGGCACGCTGGCCGCCTCGTTGACCGTTCGGCCCGGCGCGGAGGCGGCGATCGCGGCGGTGCTGGGCGCGCTGACCGAGGCGATCACGGTGACCTCGCTTGACGCGGCCGCCCACGCCCTTGCGTTCCTCGGTGAGCGGGGGGCGGCGGCGGGCCTGGTGATCGGCTCAGCGCCGAAGGTCCCCGGCAGCGGCCAGGCGTGCCCGTCCGGCGGGGTGTGGGCGGCCGAGCTGGTGACGGTCCCGGAATCTTTGCGTCCGGCGCTCGACCGGCTCCTGGAAGGCGTCGTCGTGGTCGAGGACCCGGCGCTGGCCCGTGAGATCGTCGCCGCCTCGCCGGCGCTGCGCGCGGTCACCCGCGACGGCAGGCTGCTCGGCGCGCACTGGGCGCGCGCGGGGTCCTCCAGCGGCCAAGGGCCGCTGCAGATGCGCGCCTCGCTTGACGAGGCCGTCGCGGACCTCACCAGGGCACGTGAGGCGGCCGAGCTGAGCGCCGCCGCCCTTGAGGAGGCGTCCGAGGCCGAGGCCGAGGCGCAGCTGGCCGTCGAGGAGGCGCAGGCGCTGGCGACGGCGGCCGAGGCGGCCGTGGGCAGGGCGCAGTCCGACCTTGACGGGGTCCGCGCCCGGCTGCGCGAGGCCGATGCCGCCGCCGCGCAGGAGGCCAAGCAGGAGGCAAGGCTTCAGGCCGCCGCGCAGGCCGCCCGACAGGAGGCCGAGCGCCTTGCGGGCAACGTACGCGACGCCGAAGACAACAGGGACGCCACCGCAGAGCGCCTCGCCGAGATGGAGGAGCGTTACGCGGTCGAGGCGGAGGCCGAGCCCGAGGAGGAGCCCGACACCGAGATCCGCGAGGAGCTCGCCGAACGCGTCACCGAGCTGCGCGGCGCGGAGATGGAGGCGCGTCTCGCCGTCCGTACCGCCGAGGAGCGCGCGGGGGCGCTCGCCGGACGCGCCGACGCCCTTGAGCGCCAGGCCGAGCAGGAGCGCCGCAGCCGCGCGCAGGCCGTCGAGCGACGCCGCCGCCGCCAGCAGCAGGCGCGGATCGCCCTGGCCGTCCAGGAGGGCGCGCGCACGGCCCTTGCCCGCATCGGGGTGTCGCTGGAGATCGCGATCGCCGAGCGGGAGGAGGCCGAGCGCCGCCGCGCCGCGCGCGAGGAGGAGCTGAAGGTGGTGCGCGGGCAGGTCCGCGAGTACGCCACCCAGCTTGAGCGGCTGGTCAACGTGGTGCACGGCAGCGAGGTCGCGCGGGCCGAACAGCGCCTGCGGCTGGAAAGGCTCCAGGAGAAGGCGCTCGAGGAGTACGGGATGGAGGTCGAGGGGCTCGTCGCCGAGTACGGGCCCGACCAGCCCGTCCCGCCGCAGGACCCCGAGGCCGCGCCCGAGCCGTTCGACCGGGCCGTGCAGGAGAAGCGGGCGAAGGCCGCCGAGCGGCAGATGGCACAGCTGGGCAAGGTCAACCCGCTCGCCCTCGAGGAGTTCGCCGCGCTCGAGGAACGGCACGCGTTCCTCACCTCGCAGCTTGAGGACCTGAAGAAGACGCGTAAGGACCTCTTCGACATCGTCAAGGACGTCGACCAGAGGGTGCAGGAGGTGTTCGCCGCCGCGTACGCCGAGACCGCAGAGCACTTCGAGGGGATCTTCTCCCGGCTGTTCCCCGGCGGCGAGGGCTCGCTGTCCCTCACCGACCCCGAGGACATGCTCACCACCGGCATCGAGGTCGCCGCGCGGCCGCCGGGCAAGAAGGTCAAGCGGCTTTCGCTGCTTTCCGGCGGGGAGCGCTCGCTCGTCGCGATCGCCTTCCTCGTCGCGGTGTTCAAGGCGCGGCCCAGCCCGTTCTACGTGCTTGACGAGGTCGAGGCCGCGCTGGACGACACCAACACGCAGCGGCTCATCGGCGTCTTCGAGGAGCTGCGCGAGTCGTCACAGCTCATCGTCATCACCCACCAGAAGCGGACCATGGAGGGCGCGGACGCGCTCTACGGCGTCAGCATGCGCGGCGACGGCGTCTCCCAGGTGATCAGCCAGCGCCTCCGCGAAGCCGAACCCGCCTGACACCCGGGCCCGGGTCCTGAGCCGGGTATATCGGGGTTCGGGACCCGGGCGGCCGGGCGGAGCCAGGCCCCGCACAGCCCGAGTCCCGAGCCTGGGATATTGGCGGAGTCTGCGAGACTGGACGGGCTATGGAATATCTGATTCTCGGTATCGCGCTGCTCGTGATCATCGCGGTCGGCGGGACTGTCGCGCTGTTGCGGTCCCGTTCGGACGCGCCGACCATCGAGGCGCCGCCGGAAACGCCGCAGATCACCAAGCCGTCGGGCACGGGTGAGGACCTCGGGGAGGGCGGGGTCGTCACGGCCCCCGAACCCCCCTCCGCACAGGCGCCGGCCGCGCCCGAGATCGAGGTGCCGCCGCCGAGCGCGGGCCGCCTCCAACGCCTGCGCGCCAGGCTCGCCCGCTCGCAGAGCACCCTGGGCCAGGGCCTGCTCGCCCTGCTGTCGCGCGACGCGCTCACCGACGACGACTGGGACGAGATCGAGGACATCCTGATCACCGCCGACGTCGGCGTGGCCCCGTCGCGGATGATCGTTGACGAGCTGCGCACCCGCGTGCGGGTGGACGGCAAGCGCACGCCGGAGGAGGTCAGGGCGCTGCTGCGGGAGCAGCTGATCGCCCAGATCGGCCCGGACATGCCGCGCGGCCTCAAGGTCGACAGGCACGGCGGCAGCGGCAACCCGGCGGTCGTCATGGTCGTCGGCGTCAACGGAACCGGCAAGACGACGACGACGGGCAAGCTCGCCCGCGTCCTGGTGGGCGACGGCAAGACCGTCGTGCTGGGCGCGGCCGACACCTTCCGCGCCGCCGCGGCCGACCAGCTCGCCACCTGGGGCGAGCGGGTGGGCGCGCACACCGTGCGCGGTCCCGAGGGCGGCGACCCGGCCAGCGTCGCGTTCGAGGCGGTCAAGGAGGGCATCGCCGAGGGCGTCGACACCGTCATCGTGGACACCGCGGGCCGCCTGCACACCAAGGTCGGCCTGATGGACGAGCTCGGCAAGGTCAAGCGGGTGATCGAGAAGCAGGCGACCGTGGACGAGGTGCTGCTCGTCCTGGACGCCACGACCGGCCAGAACGGCCTCACCCAGGCCCGTGTCTTCGCCGAGGCCGTCAACATCACCGGCATCGCCCTGACCAAGATGGACGGCACCGCCAAGGGCGGCATCGTCATCGCCGTCCAGCGCGAACTCGGCGTCCCCGTCAAGCTCGTCGGCCTCGGCGAAGGCCCCGACGACCTCGCGCCTTTTGAACCCGGCGCGTTCGTCGACGCGATCCTCGGCTGAGAAGCGCGAAAGATCGAATTGCCGGAATCCAGGCTTTCTGGATACCTGAGCTTGGAACGTTCCCCCTCGATCTGTGCTTACGTGAGGAGATAGGCACGAACCCGTACGGATCGGGGGGATCGAAGTGTCAACACCGACCAGGCGCCCGCATGGCGCGACGTCAGCAGGGGGAGAGGCCGCTCCGGGGAGCGCGGTAAGCGGTTCGTCCGCCCAGACGACCGGCGGAATGCACGGGGAAATGTCGGGGCGGCCCATGCCGCCGATGCTCTCCGCCGAGCAACGCATCACCTCGACGGCGTCGAAGGCGTCGGCGATCTCGGCGGGGGTGCTGCTCATCGGCACGCTGCTGCCGTGGCTCAGTGTGACGTTCTTCAGCGCCGCGACCTTGAGCGGCGTCCGCGTGTGGGAGGGCAAGGTCGCGCTCGTCCTGGCCTTCCTCGCCGGTGCGATGGCCCTGGCCGCGATGGTGACCAGCGGGAACCGCCGCGGGATGCTGATGGGCGCGGCGATCTGCGGCGTGCTCGCGTTCATCGCCTGCGTGGTCTTCGCGTTCCGGTTCGGTAACGCGCTGGACATCCCGCCCGTGCTGGGCGGCAGCGAGGCGGTCGCGCTCGCGGACGCCGGAATCGGCCTCGACGCCGGCTGGTACCTGTCGATCGCCGCGAGCATCGCGCTCGTCGGTTTCGCCCTGTGGGGCGCGATGGCGCACAAGCAGGCGTCGAACGTCCCCGGCATGGAATGGGTCGACCCCGGCGCTCCCGGGGCCCAGACCGGCTCCAGCGGGACGCACGCCGCCGGAGGGGCAGCCGGGCACACCGGCACCCACCGACAGCCCTGACGTCCTTCTGAGGGGCCCGTGCGCGGCACGGGCCCTTTCGCATGCCCTTTTCCCAGTTCACCGCCCCCGCGCCGTACTCGTCCCCGGATGGCGCTGTGCCGGAAAGATGTCGCTCCTGTCACATTTCGGAGTGCATTCGGATGATCACTTGACAGACGTTGGAACGATGCGAGAGGGGAAACACTTGCGAAACATCGGTTCTGGATGTTTCACACGTCGGAAACATCTGTGCCGCGAGGGTGAAACGGCCAAGGAAGAGTCTTCTGGGCGAACGGAAATCCCGCACTAGGAGGGGCGCTCTTCCTGATGGAAATCGACAGCGGCAACACAGCGTGGGTACTCGCGAGCGCGGCGCTCGTGTTGCTCATGACCCCGGGCCTCGCGTTCTTCTACGGCGGCATGACCCGCGCGAAGTCCGTCCTCAACATGATGATGATGAGCTTCGTGTCCATGGCCGTCGCGGGCATGGTCTGGGTGCTCTGGGGCTACTCGGTGGCCTTCGGCAGCGAGGGCGGCATCCCCGCCCTGTTCGGCGGGCTCGACGCCTGGGGCCTCGTCGGTCTTGAGACCGCGGTCACCGACGGTCTTCCCGACCTCGCCTTCGCCGCCTTCCAGGCGACCTTCGCCATCATCACCGTCGCCCTGATCTCGGGCGCCATCGCCGACCGGGCGAAGTTCCTCACCTGGGTGGTCTTCATCCCGGTGTGGCTGACCCTGGTCTACCTGCCCATCGCGCACTGGGTCTGGAACGCCGAGGGCTGGATCTTCAAGCTCGGCGCGATCGACTTCGCCGGTGGCACGGTCGTCCACATCAACGCGGGTTGTGCCGCGTTGGCCCTGGCCCTGGTCCTCGGCAAGCGCAAGGGCTGGCCGAAGGAGCCGATGCGTCCGCACAACCTGCCGTTCGTGCTGCTCGGCGCCGGTCTGCTGTGGTTCGGCTGGTTCGGCTTCAACGGTGGTTCGGCCCTGGCCGCCAACGAGACCGCCTCGCTGGCGTTCCTCAACACCATCGTCGCCACCGGCGCTGCGGGCTTCGGCTGGCTGATCGTCGAGAAGCTCCGCGACGGCGCGGCCACCACGCTGGGCATCGCGTCCGGCATCGTCGCCGGTCTCGTCGCGATCACCCCGGCCGCCGCGGCCATGACCCCGGTCGGCGCGCTCGTCCTGGGCCTCGTCGCCGGCGCGATCTGCGCCGTGGCCGTCGGCCTCAAGTACAAGCTCGGCTACGACGACTCCCTTGACGTCGTCGGCGTCCACCTGGTCGGCGGCGTCATCGGCGCCCTGGCGATCGGCGTCTGGGGCTCGGCCGCCTTCGGCGCGGACAGCCTCCTGGCCGGTGGCGGCATCGAGCTGCTCGGCAAGCAGGCCCTCGCCGTGGTCGCGACGCTGGCCTACTCGTTCATCGTCACCTTCATCATCGGTAAGGTCCTTGACCTGACCCTGGGCTTCCGGGTCGACGAGGAGGCTGAGGTGTCCGGCATCGACCTCGCCGAGCACGCCGAGACCGCCTACGACTTCGGGCCCTCCACCTCCGGTGGCCGCAGCGGCGCCCCCGCTCCGGTCTCCGCCGACTCGAAGGTCGAGGCAGACGCGTGAAGCTCATCACCGCCATCATCAAGCCTTTCAAGCTGGACGACGTGAAGGCCGCCCTGGAGACCTTCGGCGTCAAGGGCATGACCGTCAGTGAGGCCAGCGGCTTCGGCCGCCAGAAGGGCCACACCGAGGTCTACCGCGGCGCCGAGTACAAGGTCGACGTCGTGCCCAAGATCCGCCTGGAGATCCTCGTCGACGACGAGGACGCCGAAGAGGTCATCGACGTGGTCGTGAAGGCCGCGCAGACCGGCAAGATCGGCGACGGCAAGGTCTGGTCGACCACGGTCGACACGGTGGTCCGCGTGCGGACCGGCGAGACCGGAGCCGAGGCCCTCTAGGCCGGGGCTGTCGGGTTCGGGGGAGAGCGCGAGGGGCGTTCCGGAGCACATCCGGGACGCCCCTTACTCTGTGCGGAGAGGTGAAGCAGGTGCTGAGTTTCGCGACGGAACGGGCCGCGCGCGCGGCCGAGCTCGACGAGTGGCTGGCGGGGCTGGTCGCCGACGCCGAGGGGGTCGCGCTCGTCGCGGTCGGCAGCCTCGGCAGGAGGGACCTCACGCCGGGGGGCGACGTCGACCTCGTCCTGCTGCACGAGGGGCGCGCGGACATCGCGGAGCTCGCCGAGAAGATCTGGTACCCGGTCTGGGACAGGGGCCTCAAGCTCGACCATTCGGTGCGCACCGTCGCCGAGGCGAGGGCGGTCGCGGCCGAGGACCTGAAGGCTGTTCTCGGGCTGCTGTACGGCAGGTGCCTTGCGGGGGACCGTGCGCTCGTAGAAGACCTCCGCTCCAAGGTGCTCGCAGATTGGCGCGCCTCCGCGCGCACAAGGTTGCCGGAACTACGCGAGATGACGGTCGAGCGCTGGGAGCGCCTCGGCGAACTCGCGTTCCTGCTCGAAGGCGACGTGAAGGACGCCAAGGGCGGCCTGCGCGACGTGCACGTCATGCAGGCGGTCGTCGCGACGTGGGCGGTGCCGGAGCCGTCGCCGAAGGTCAAGGCCGCCTACAACACACTTCTGGACATCCGTCACGCGCTGCACAAGCGCACGGGCCGTTCCGCCGACCGCCTCCTGCTCCAGGAGCAGGACGGCGTCGCCGAGGAACTAGGGCTCGAAGACGGCATCGCCCTGCTCGGGGCGGTGGCCGAGGCCGCGCGGACCATCTCCTACGCGGGCGACACCGTCTGGCGCAACGTCGAACGCTTCCGGACCCCGCCCGCGCGCTCAGAGCGGACGCCCATCGCCGACGGCCTTGTGGAGTACCAGGGCGAGGTCGTTCTGGCGCGCGGGGCGAACCTGGCGGACCCGTCGATGCCGCTGCGCGCGGCGGCCGCCTCCGCCAACGCGGGCCTGCCGCTCGCCCCGGCGACGCTCGACCAGCTCGCCAAGTCCTTCACCGGCCTGCCCGTCCCGTGGCCTGAGTCCGCCCGTACGGCCCTGGTGTCCCTGCTGGGGGCCGGAGCCGCCGCCATCCCCGTGTGGGAGGGGCTCGACCAGGCGGGGCTCGTGGTGCGGATGATCCCCGACTGGACCCGGGTGCGGAACCGTCCGCAGCGCAACGCCGTCCACAAGTGGACGGTCGACCGGCATCTGATGGAGGCCGCCGCGGGCGTCGCCGCGCGCATCCGCGACTCCTCCCGGCCTGACCTGCTGCTCGTCGGCGCGTTCCTGCACGACATCGGCAAGGACGGCTCGGGCCGCGACCACTCGATCGTCGGGGCCGAGTACACCCGCGAGATCGCCGCCTACCTCGGCTTCCCCAAGGAGGACGTCGAGGTGCTCGAAGCCGTCGTGCTGCACCATCTGCTGCTTCCGGACACCGCGACCCGCCGCGATTTGGACGACCCGCAGACGATCGAGACCGTCGCCAAGGCCGTCAAGACGCCGCTCGTGCTCGAGCTGCTGCACGCCCTGGCCGCCGCCGACGCGGGCGCGACGGGCCCGGCCGCGTGGGGCACCTGGAAGTCGCGCCTCATCGACGAACTCGTCCGCCGCACCGCCGCCGCCCTGCGCGGTGACGAGCCGCCGCGCACGCCCGCCCCGACCTCCGCGCAGCTCGCGCTGGCCCGGCATGACGGAGTCGCCGTCCGGGTGAGCAGCACGGCCGTCCGGGGGACGTGGGCGCGCCACACGGGCGGCTCGCTGAGCGTCACGATCGTCGCGTGGGACCGTCCGGGGCTGCTGTGGCAGGCCGCCGGGGTGCTCGCCATGCACCGGCTCGTCCTGCGCACCGCGCGCACGTTCTCGCACGGCGACGTGGGCGGCGGCAACGCCGTCATCGAGTTCACCGCGCAGCCCGAGTTCGGCAGCCCGCCCGAGCCCGCCTCGATCGAGGCGGACCTCCGCCGCGCCCTCGCCGGCCGCCTCGACGTCGCCGACCGGCTGGAGAAGCGCGCCAAGTCCGTGCGGATCAGGCCCGGGGTGCGGGTCGCGCCGCCGCGCGTCACGTTCGTGGAGGAGGCGTCGAGCACCGCCACCGTGGTCGAGGTGCGCGCGCACGACCAGCCCGGCCTGCTGTGGCGGATCGGCAGGGTCCTGGGAGACTGCGGCCTGCACATCCGCGCCGCGAAGATCGACACGCTCGGCTCCGAGGCCGTCGACGTGTTCTACGTCGTGGGCCACGACGGCGGCCCGGTCACCGACCCCGTCCTCCTCGCGGAGATCGAGGAGGACATCATCAGCGCCCTTGGCTGAACGGCGAGAGAACCGTCATCTGGGGTGTTCGTGGGCAATTTGCCAAACAAGCCGCGAATGGACATGTGATCGGGGGCCGGCCGTTCGTCTGACGGGCCCAGGGTGAACCTCCGCGAGCCAAGCGGTTCGCCGGCGGCGGTATGGCCGCCGAAGCATCTTCGCGGAGGAAGAATGCTCAAGAAGATGGTCCTCAGCGTGGCGGCCGCCATGCTGGCCGTCTCGGTCGTCCAGGCTCCGGCGAGCGCCGACCCGGGCTTCACCCCGTCCAAGACCGACCTCGTCGGGGTCGGTTCGGACACCACCCAGGACGTGGTGAACGCGCTCGCCGCCGCCTACAACAAGAAGAAGCCGGCCGCCAGGCTCGCCAGCTTCAACGCGACGGGCTCGGCGACCTTCACGCCCAAGGCCGGTCTGCCCAAGCGGGCGCGCGTGGTCGGTTCCAGCAACGGCATCAAGGCGCTGCAGGCCGACACCGAGGGCGCCTACGACTTCGCCCGCTCCTCGCGCGCGAAGAAGACCGACGGCACCGAGGCCACGCTGGCCTTCTACGCCTTCGCGCAGGACGGCGTCACCTGGGCGGTGAACTACAACAGCTTCGCGCCCAAGAACCTGAAGAAGTCGCAGCTCGCGAACATCTACAAGTGCTCGGCCTCGGCCCGCTACTGGGACCAGGTCGGCGGCAAGAAGAACGGCAAGAAGCGCGTCGTCATCAAGCCGTGGCTGCCGCAGGCCGGCTCCGGCACCCGCTCGTTCTTCCTCGGCGCGATCGGCCTGACCGACGCCCAGGTCGGCTCCTGCGTCAACCAGAAGGCCACCAACATCGAGAACGACGGCAAGAAGGTCGGCGCGGGCCGCGCCGTCATCGCGCCGTTCTCCATCGGCCAGTGGATCGCCCAGGCGATCAACGGCAAGAACGACCGCCACGGCAAGCTCGTGCTCGGCAAGATCGGCGGCGTCTCGCCGACCACCGGCAAGATCACCATCACCAAGAAGGGCGGCGTGAAGGGCAAGAACATCCGCCTGAACGCCTCGGACTTCCCGCGCCAGCACCTGCGCCTGGTCTACAACGTGGTCCGCGCCGCCGAGGCCGCCAAGTTCGAGCCGATCTTCGGCCAGACCGGCTTCCTCTGCGACCAGACCAAGACCATCCGCGCCTACGGCTTCGAGCCGATCGGCGGCGGCTGCGGCGCGGTCTCCTGACGCCGGAACCTTCCGCACAACGAGCCGAAGGCGACCGGCGCGATCCGGCCGCCTTCGGCCCTGTCCTCATCAGAACGGTTACCACGATGAGCATGGCCCCTCCGGCCGCGCCCGGCACCGCGCCCGCCGAGCCGCGGCGCGTCGTCACCGCGCGTTTCGCGCCAGTCGACGCCGCCTTCCGGACCGCCGTGCGCGGCTCCGGCGTGACCCTCCTGGTCATCCTCGGCTTCATCGGCCTGTTCCTCGCCGTGCGCGGTTTCGCCGCGCTCGAAACCGCGGGACTCGACTTCTTCGGCACCCGGTCCTGGGACCCCGAGCTGCACGACTTCGGGATCGCCGCGGTGCTGCCGGGCACGATCGAGATCGCGCTGACGGCGCTCGCGGTGGGCGTCCCCATCGCGGTCCTCGCCGCGCTGTACATCAGTGAGTACGCGGCCCCGGGCATGCGCCGCGCGCTCATCTCCCTCGTCGACCTCATGGCCGCGATCCCGTCGATCCTCTACGGGCTGTGGGGGGTGACGTTCCTGCAGCCGCGCCTGATCGGAGTCTCGCGCTGGCTGTCGGACCACGCCTCCTTCATCCCGTTCTTCCGGGTGGACACCGACCACGCCGACCCCGGCTCCTACACCTCGTCGCACTTCATCGCGGGCATCGTCGTCGCGATGATGGTGATCCCGATCTGCTGCTCGCTGTCGCGCGAGGTCTTCTCGCAGGCCCCGCAGGCGGAGCGGGAGGCCGCCTACGCGCTCGGCTCGACCCGCTGGGGCATGATCCGGACAGTCGTCCTGCCGTTCGGGCGCGGCGGCGTCATCGGCGCGGCGATGCTCTCGCTCGGCCGCGCGCTGGGGGAGACCATCGCGGTCGTCCTCATCATCTCCCCGGACTTCCGGGCCACCCTTCACATCCTCGAAGGCGGCGGGAACTCGATCTCCGCGCTCATCGCGCTGCGCTACGCCGACTCCAGCGACTTCGGCCTGTCGGCCCTCATGGCCGCAGGGCTCGTGCTGTTCGCGCTGACGCTCGTCATCAACTTCTTCGCCGCCATGATCATCAACCGCAGCCGCTCCGGCGCTTCGACCGAGGCATGACCATGACCATCGCCGAACCGCGCACCGACCCGTCCGCCGCCGAGACACCGCCCCGCCCGACGCGCGGCCGCTTCCGACCGGGCGGCACGGTCCGCGAGGACCGCTACGCCCTCGTCGGGGCCGCCGCGGCGAGCCTCGCCCTTGTGTGGATTCTCTTCACCAGGCTGCTGCCGTTCTCCGGCGCGCTCGGCTTCGCCGTGTGCTGGTACGCGGCGTTCCTCGTCCTGTACGCGCTCGTCGTGACGCACGAGCACGGACGGCTCGCGGCGGTCGACCGGCTCGTCAGCGTGCTCGTGCACAGCGCGGGCGCGCTGAGCGTCACCGTCATCGCCGCGATCCTCGGGTTCACCGTGCTGCGCGGCGCGCAGGCGTTCGCGCACTCCAACTTCCTCACCCAGACGATGTCGGACACCGGCGCGCTCGACCCGCTGACCAGCGGCGGCGTCCTGCACGCCGTCGTCGGGTCGCTGATCCAGCTCGGCATCGGCGTCGCGATCGCGGTGCCGCTCGGCATCGCGACCGCGCTGTTCCTCGTGGAGGTCGGGGGGAGGCTGACCCGGCCCGTCCGGCTCATCGTGGACACGATGAGCGCGCTCCCGTCCGTCCTCGCGGGGCTGTTCGTGCTCGCCGCGTTCATCCTGACGTTCGGGTTCCAGAAGTCGGGCCTCGCCGCCGCCCTGGCGATCGCGATCATGATGGTGCCGATCGTCACCAGGGCGTCGGAGGTCGTGCTGCGGCTGGTGCCCGGCGGGCTGCGCGAGGCCGCCTACGCGCTGGGCGCGGGACAGTGGCAGGTCGTGTGGCGTGTCGTGCTGCCGACCGCGCGCTCCGGCCTGGCGACCGGCGTCGTGCTGGCGATGGCGCGCGGCGTGGGCGAGACCGCCCCCGTCCTGCTGACTGCCGGGTTCGCGCGCGGCATGAACGCCGACCCCTTCTCGGGGAACATGACCAACCTTCCCCTCTACATCTACACCTACGTGAAGTTCCCGCAGCCGGACATGGTGTCGCGGGCGTTCGGCGCGGCGCTCGTCCTCGCGCTCGTCGTGCTCGTGCTGTTCACCGTCGCGCGGCTGCTGGGGGGTGCGGCGCCCGGGCAGATGACGCGCCGGGCCCGCCGCAGGCTCGCCAAGGCCGACCGCGCGGCCGCCAAGACGCCCACCGCGCCGTCCGGGGACCTCCCCCTCACATCCGACAAGGAGACGTCCGCATGAGCGTTCGACGTCTTGGGGCGCTCGTCCTGGCGTCCCTGCTCGCCTTCCCGTGCGCGCGGCCCGCCGCCGCGGCCGACTTCGTGCCGGTGACCGGCAGCGGCTCGACCTGGAGCCAGGTCGCCCTCGACCAGTGGGCGGCGGCGGTGAAGAAGAACGGCATCACCGTCAACTACACCGGCTCCGGCTCGACGGCGGGCCGCACCGACTTCCGCAGCGCGCAGGTCGACTTCGCCGTCTCGGAGATCCCGTTCCAGCTGCGTCCCGAGGACGGCAGCCCGCCCGAGGTCAGCAAGCGCGACTACGCCTACATGCCGATCGTCGCGGGCGGCACCGCCTTCATGTACCACCTCACCAAGAACGGCAAGCGGGTGGAGAACCTGCGGCTGTCCGGCGAGACCATCACCAAGATCTTCACCGGGAAGATCACCAACTGGAGCGACCCGGCGATCACCAAGGACATGAACGGCGTCCAGATGCCGAACCGGAAGATCACCCCGGTGACCCGCTCGGACGGCTCGGGCACCACCGCGCAGTTCTCGCTGTGGATGGACGGCCAGTACCCCGACCTGTGGCGTGCCTTCTTCAAGAAGAAGGGCCTCACCTCCTACTATCCGACGCTGCCCGGCGGCAAGCAGCAGAACGGCTCCAACGGCGTCGCCGCCTACGTGGCGGCCAGCTACGGCGAAGGCGCGATCACGTACGTGGAGTACGCCTACGCGCGCAACGCGGGCTACCCGGTCGTCAAGGTGAAGAACAAGTCCGGGTACTTCACGCTGCCGACGGCGTCCAACGTCGCCGTGGCGCTCACTAAGGCCGAGATCGACTCGGACCTGACGCAGAAGCTCGAAGGCGTCTACAACAGCGCGGACAAGCGCGCTTATCCGCTGTCGAGCTACTCCTACATGATCATCCCGACGTCGACGCAGGCCCCCTTCACCAAGGAGAAGGGCCAGACGCTCTCGACGTTCATCGACTACTTCCTGTGCGCGGGCCAGCAGAAGGCACCCGAACTCGGCTACTCGCCGCTGCCCAAGAACCTTGTCGAGGCCGCCTACCGGCAGCTCAACCGCATCCCCGGCCACATCACCGCGGGCACCGACCTGTCCAAGTGCCACAACCCCACCTTCGAGGGCGGCAAGAACGTGCTGCTGGAGACCGCGCCGCAGCCCGAGGCGTGCGACCAGGAGGGCAAGATCCCCTGCGGCGAGCCGGGCGCGGGCACCACCGCCACCGCGGGCCCCGGCGCGACGGCCGCGCCCACCGCGAACGCCACGACGCCCGCCGTGGCCGTCGGGGACGGCCCCGTGGTCGCCGCGGGCACCACCGCCTTCGCCGAACCCGTGGAGGTCGCCGCGCAAAGCGGGACGGCGCTGGCCGCCGGAGCCATCGCCACGGCCGTCCTGCTCGGCGCGCTGGTCCTGCCGCCCGTCCTGACGGCCTACGCCCGCCGCCGTCGCGCCGGAGGCACCCGATGACGCGCAGGATCGCGGCCGCGCTGGCCGCCGTCGTCCTGGCGTTCTGCGCGACCGCCGCCGCCGACCCCAAGACCGGCGAGACCGCGACGCCGACGGCCACGCCTGGCCCGTCGGAGTCGCCGTCGCCCTCGCCGGACCCGGAGACCCCCGTCGAGCCCACCGACCCGCCCACTGAGCCCGAGTACCCCGGCAACACCAAGGGCAAGGTGACGCTCGACCAGTCCACCGACCTGGTCAACCAGGTGATCCGGGTGAGCTGGCGGGGGTTCACGCCGAGCTCCGACACGTTCCTCAGCGACAGCACGACCCACGTCGTGCGCGTCTACCAGTGCCGTGGCAAGCAGCCCGAGTCCGTCGCCGACTGCTACGGCTCGGGCTCGTTCACCTATCCCGACAAGCCCAAGGGCGGCGGCGTGCTGCCCGACGGGCCGACCAACGCCGTCACCGCGCTGACCGCGCCGAACGGCCGCGGCTACGCCGACATCGAGGTGCGCACCATCGCCGAGTCCGCGAGCCTCGCGTGCGACGCCGTGGACGACTGCTCGATCGTCGTCATCCCCAACGACGGCGACCCGACCAGGCCGACCCTTGCGGGCCAGCTCGCCACCCAGGCGTACCTCGACTCCGACTGGGCCTGGGCCAACCGGATCGTCGCGCCGATCGGCTTCGCGGTCACCGCGGCGACCTGCGCGCTTGAGGACGCCGACTTCCGCATCACCGGCTCCCCGCAGGCCAAACGGCTCATCGAGCGGTGGCAGCCCGGCCTGTGCACCTCCAAGGCCGACCTCGACGTCGACTACACCTCGCTCGGCGAGCCGCTCGCGCGGTCGAGCTTCCAGACGAACGGCACCGACGTGGCCCTGACGTCACGGCCGGAGGACACCGCGCCGTCCCGCGCGTTCGACTACGCGCCGGTCGGGATCTCCGGCATCGCCGTCGCCTACCGCGTCGACGACGCCGACACCGGCAAGCCGATCACCGGGATCAAGCTGACGCCGCGCCTCGTCGCCAAGCTGCTGACCACGTCCTACTCGATGAACGCCGCCTGCGGTCCCGGCGTGAAGGACTGCAACAAGGCGACCGCGGGCAACCCGCAGGACATCTTCCAGGACCCCGAGTTCCTCAAGCTCAACGGCGACGAGCGCTCCTGGCCCAGCATGGCGTGGCCGACCGTCGTCTCCGGCGACAACGACCTCACCTACGAGCTGACGCGCTGGTTGGCGGCCGACCCCGAGGCCGCGGCCTTCCTCAAGGGCGCCAAGGCACCGGGCGGGATGACGGTGAACAGGAACTTCAAGGGCGCGGAGTTCCCGACGAGCGCGTTCGTCTCCCGCGACCCCGACAAGCGGTTCGTCCACGGGTTCATCCCCGTGTTCGGCCTGTCCGACGTCGCCCGCTATCTGGTGACGAACCGGGACAACAGCGAGAACTACGTCAAGGACCAGTACGGCAACTACGTGAAGACCGGGCCCTACGCGATCGGCAACCGCGGGCTGTTCGCCGTCGTGTCCACCTCCGACGCCCAGGCGCTGCGGTTCTCCGCCGCCCGGCTGCGCAACGCCGCGGGCAAGTACGTCGCGCCGACCGACGCGTCGATGGCGGCGGCGCTGAAGCACCTGAAGACCAACGCCGACGGCGTCACCCAGCTGCCCGACTACACCGCCAAGGACCCGAAGGCGTACCCGCTGACGCACGTGCAGTACGCCGAGGTGCCCACGAACGGGGTCGAGGCCGCGAAGGCGCGCAAGATCGCGGCGTTCCTCGAGCACGCGGCGGGTCCCGGCCAGAAGGCGGGCATCAAGCCGGGCACCCGGCCCGTCGGCTACGTGCCCCTGAGCGCGGCGATGCGGGCGCAGACGAAGAAGGCCGCCAAGAACGTCATCGCGCAGAAGGGCAAGATCCCCGAGCCGCCGGGGGCCGCCGCGCCCGCCGCCCCGGTGGAGCCCGACACGCCGGAGCCCGCCACGCTGCCGGTGATCCAGGCGGGCGCGCCCGCGCCCATGGGCGGCCGCCTGTCGGCCGACGCCGCCGCGCTGTTCGGCTGGCTGCTGCCCGCGCTGCTCGGCTGCGGCGTCGGCGCGGCGCTGCTCGGCCCGATCCTGTACGCGGCGGGACGGTTCGGCCTCGCCGTCCCGGCACGGCCGTCGCCCAGGCTGCCGTTCGCGATCCCCCGTGGCGTGGGAAGGAGGCGCAAGCCGTGACCGCCGTAGAAGAACTCCCCGTGACGGAGTCGCCGAAGGAGACGACGCCGCCCAAGCCGTCGCCCGCCAACCTGCCGCTGCGCGCGGCCGGCGTGGCGCTCGGCCTGCTCGGCGTGTTCGTGCTCGGCTTCCTGGCCTACCTCGCGGTGCTCTCGCCGCTCCAGCACGACCGCGACCAGATCACCCGCTACGCCGACTTCCGCAAGGAACTCGCCGAGGGCACCGCGCCGGTGGCGCCGCCCATCGCCGCCGGGAAGTCGGTCGCGATCCTGGAGATCCCCAGGCTCGGGCTGCGCGAGGTCGTCGTGGAGGGCACGACCTCCGCCGACCTCGCGCACGGTCCCGGCCACCGCCGCGACACCCCGCTGCCCGGCCAGCCCGGCGTCAGCGTGATCCTCGGCAGGGCGGGCACCTACGGCGGCCCGTTCGGCGACCTCGGCAAACTGCACACCGGCGACGTCGTCACCGTCATCACCGGCCAGGGCCTGGCGTCCTACACCGTGAGCGGCACGGGTCCGTCGATCCTGCCGCCGGTCCCCGGGTCGTCGACGCTGGTGCTGGTGACCGCCGACAGCGGCGTCGCGCCGCGCGGCGAGGCCCTGGTGACGGCGCGGCTCACCGGCCAGCCCGTCGCGGGGAACTCCGCGGAGCCGCCGCGGATCGACAGGTCGGAGGTCGGCCTCAGCGGCGACCTCGGCGCGCTGATCCCGCTGCTGCTGTGGGCCGAGGCGCTCCTCCTGGCGATCGGCCTCACAACCTTCTCCTACCTGCGCTGGTCAAGGTGGCCGACCTACGTCATCTCCTCGCCCGTCCTGCTGGCGGTGCTCTGGAACATCTACGAGAGCCTCGCCCGGCTCCTCCCCAACACCCTGTGAAACTGGACGGGCCTGACATGACCGACATGACTGACAACACGCTGATCGACACCGTGCTGAACCTCGGCGCGCCGGTGCCGCGCGCCGGGGGCGGACTCGTCGCCACCGGCGTGTCCGCGTGGTTCGGCGAGCGCAAGGTGCTCGACCGGGTCGACCTCGCGATGGAACCCGGCAGGGTGACGGCGCTGATCGGCCCGTCCGGCTGCGGGAAGTCCACGTTCCTCCGGATACTCAACCGGATGCACGAGATGATCCCGTCGGCGTCGCTCGCGGGCGAGGTCGCGCTCGACGGCGTCGACATCTACGCGCCGGGACGCCGCATCACCGAGGTGCGCCGCCGCGTCGGCATGGTCTTCCAGAAGCCCAACCCGTTCCCCACGATGTCGATCTACGACAACGTGACGTCCGGGCTCAAGCTCTCAGGGATGAAGGTCGCCGACAAGGACGCCCTCGTCGAGCAGTGCCTGCGCCGCGCGGGCCTGTGGAAGGAGGTCGAGAAGCGGCTCCGCGCCCCCGGCGGCGCGCTGTCCGGCGGCCAGCAGCAGCGCCTGTGCATCGCCAGGTCCCTCGCGGTCTCGCCCGAGGTGCTGCTCATGGACGAGCCGTGCTCGGCGCTCGACCCCACCTCCACCCGCAGGATCGAGGAGACGATCGGCGAGCTCGCCGCCGAGGTCACGATCGTCATCGTCACCCACAACATGCAGCAGGCGCAGCGCGTGTCCGACACCTGCGCGTTCTTTCTCGCCGAACAGGACGCCCCCGGGCGTATCGTGGAATCTGGCGACACGTCGGAGATCTTCGACAACCCCGCGGACCCCCGCACCGCCGACTACGTGAACGGCCGCTTCGGATAGGTAGGCTGTTCGCGTTCCTTTTCCCCGCGTCAAGCTAGGACGGACCGTGTTCGAGAATCTCTCCGATCGGCTGACTTCGGTCTTCACCAACCTGCGCGGCAAGGGCAGGTTGTCGGAGTCCGACATCAACGCCACCGCGCGGGAGATCAGGGTCGCGCTCCTCGAGGCGGACGTCGCGCTTCCCGTGGTCAAGGAGTTCGTCGAGAAGGTCAAGGAGCGCGCGCGGGGGGCCGAGGTCTCCAAGGCGCTGAACCCGGCGCAGCAGGTCGTCAAGATCGTCAACGACGAGCTGATCGAGATCCTCGGCGGCGAGACCCGCAGGATCCGCTTCGCCAAGACCGCGCCGACGGTGATCATGCTGGCGGGCCTCCAGGGCGCCGGTAAGACGACGCTGGCCGGCAAGCTCGCGCGCTGGCTGAAGGAAGAGGGCCACACGCCCCTCCTTGTGGCCGCCGACCTCCAGCGTCCCAATGCCGTCCAGCAGCTCCAGGTCATGGGCGAGCGGGCCGGGGTGCCGGTCTTCGCGCCCGAGCCCGGCAACGGCGTCGGCGACCCCGTGCGCGTCGCGCAGTCCTCGATCATCGAGGCCAAGCGCGCCCAGCATGACGTGGTCCTCATCGACACCGCGGGCCGTCTCGGCATCGACACCGAGATGATGCAGCAGGCCATCGACATCCGGCAGAGCACCCAGCCGGACGAGGTCCTGTTCGTCGTGGACGCCATGGTCGGCCAGGACGCGGTCAACACCGCGCAGGCGTTCATGGACGGCGTCGGCTTCGACGGCGTCGTCCTCACCAAGCTCGACGGCGACGCGCGCGGCGGCGCGGCCCTGTCGATCAGGCAGATCACCGGCCGTCCCATCATGTTCGCCTCCACCGGGGAGAAGCTCGAGGACTTCGACGTCTTCCACCCCGACCGGATGGCAGGCCGCATCCTGGACATGGGCGACATCCTCACCCTCATCGAGCAGGCGCAGCGCCAGTTCGACGAGGAGGAGGCGACCCGGATGGCCGGGAAGCTGGCCTCGGGCGAGGACTTCACGCTGGATGACTTCCTCCAGCAGATGATGATGATCCAGAAGATGGGCCCGATCGGGAACCTTCTCGGCATGCTGCCCGGCATGGGACAGATGCGGCAGCAGATCGACCAGATCGACGACCGCGACCTCGACCGCGTCGCGGCGATCATCCGCTCGATGACGCCGGGCGAGCGCGCCGAGCCGAAGATCATCAACGGGTCCCGCCGCTCCCGCATCGCCAGGGGCTCGGGTACGACGGTCGGCGAGGTGAACTCGCTCGTCACCCGGTTCTTCCAGGCGCAGAAGATGATGAAGGCCATGGCCGGCGGCATGGGCATCCCCGGCATGCCGGGCACCCGCCGCGGTAAGGCCGCCAAGCAGACCAAGCAGAAGAAGGGCAAGCGCGTCTCCGGCGACCCCCGCAAGCGCGCCCTCGGCCCCGCCGCCAAGCCCGACAGCCCCGAGCAGGGAGCCCTCCCCCCCGCCTTCGGCGGCGGCCTCCCCACCCAACTCCCCCCGGGCTTCCAAATGCCCGACCTCGGCGACTTCAAAAAGAAGAACGACTGACCCAGCCCACCGACCCTCCAATCGAGCCAGCGGAGCGCCGCTAGGCGCGGCCCCATGACCTGGGGATTTAAGGGAGCGCCGTCAGGCGCGGCGAGTCACGTGATCGGGCGCCCTGGGCTGCCCCGGAGGCCCCCCAGGGCCGGAGGGGCAGCCCAGGATCGCAAAGCGCCCGATCACCAGCCCGCCCGTAGGCCCCCAGGGCCGGAGGGCGGGCAAAAAAACAGAGCGTGGTGTGAACGAGCAGTCACGGGCGTCTGGCAGAATGGGGTGCTGGAAACCCGGTTTGTTAGGCGCCCTCTCTCGCTCTGGCGGCCGGAGTCCATCTGAGCGGCGCCGCGTTGGTCCCCACCCTTGCGGTCGTCTCTCTCCTGTTACTGAAACCGGAGTTACCACACCCGTGGCTGTCAAGATCAAGCTCAAGCGTCTCGGTAAGATCCGCGGCGCCCAGTACCGCATCGTCGTCGCCGACGCCCGCACCAAGCGGGACGGTCGTGCGATCGAGGAGATCGGCAAGTACCACCCGAAGGAGGAGCCCTCGCTGATCGAGGTCTCGTCCGAGCGGGTGCAGTACTGGCTGGGCGTCGGCGCGCAGCCGACCGAGTCCGTCGAGAAGCTGCTCAAGGTCACCGGCGACTGGCAGAAGTTCAAGGGCCTTCCCGGCGCCGAGGGCACGCTGAAGACCGCCGAGGCCAAGGCCGACAAGGGCGAGCTGTTCGCCGCCGCCGCCAAGGAGGCCGCGAACCTCGAGGGCGCGGCCACCACGCCGAAGGCCAAGAAGAAGGCCGAGGCCAAGGAAGAGTCCACCGAGACCGAAGCCCCGAGCGAGGTCTAAGTGCTCGAAGAAGCGCTCGAGCACCTGGTCCGCGGCATCGTCGATCACCCCGACGAGGTGCAGGTGGGCGCCAAGCGGATCCGCGGTGGCCGGGTTCTCGAGGTGCGTGTGCACCCCGAGGACCTCGGCAAGGTCATCGGCCGGAGCGGTCGTACCGCGAAGGCCCTCCGCACGGTCATGGGCGCCCTGTCGGGCGGCCGTTATGTCCGGGTGGACCTGCTCGACGTCAACGAGGTCCGCTGACCAGTGCAGTTGGTAGTGGGCCGTATCGGCAAACCGCACGGGATCCGCGGCGACGTCACCGTCGACGTGCGCACCGATGACGTCGACGCCCGGTTCGCGCCGGGTGCGACGCTCGTCACGGATCCCGTGTCGGCCGGTCCGCTGACCGTCGCGACGGCCCGCTGGCACAGCGGACGGCTCGTCGTCCGCTTCGCGGGCGTCGCCGACCGCGACCGCGCCGAGGAGCTGCGCGGCACCTATCTGGTGATCGACTCCGCGGAGATCCTCACCTCGTCAGATCCTGACGACTTCCACGACCAGCAGCTCATCGGGCTGAAGGTCGTCACCACCTCCGGCGAGGAGATCGGGACGGTCTCGGAGATCCTGCACCACGCGCAGGTGCTCGTTGTGGTGGACACCCCCGCCGGTGACCGTTATGTGCCTTTCGTCGCGGCGCTCGTCCCGGAGGTCGACCTCGAAGGCGGCCGCCTGGTCGTCGACCCGCCCGGCGGGCTGTTCGACTAGACCGGACCTCTCTGTGCGCTTCGACGTCATCACGATCTTCCCCGAGTACTTCTCGCCCCTGTCGGCCTCCCTGCTGGGCAAGGCCGCCGACAAGGGGCTTCTGTCGTTCGGGGTGCACGACCTGCGCGACTGGGCCTACGACAGGCACCGGACCGTGGACGACACGCCTTACGGCGGCGGCCCCGGCATGGTCATGAAGCCCGACCCCTGGGGCGAGGCCCTTGACGACGTGCTCACGCCCGAAAGCCGACTCGTCGTCCCGACCCCGTCAGGCAGGCCGTTCACTCAGGCCGTCGCTGGTGAACTCGCCTCCGCGCCGCACCTTGTGTTCGCGTGCGGGCGCTACGAGGGCATCGACTCAAGGGTGATGGCCCACTACCGCGACGTCGTGCAGGTCCACGAACTCAGCATCGGCGACTACGTGCTCGCCGGGGGAGAGGTCGCCGTCCTGGTGATGGTCGAGGCGGTCTCCCGGCTCGTGCCCGGCGTGCTGGGCAACGCCGAGTCGGTCTCCGACGACTCCTTCGCGCCCGGCCGGATGGAGACCCTTGTGGAAGGGCCCGTCTACACCAAGCCGCCCGTCTGGCGCGGGCGGGCGGTGCCCGACGTCCTCAAGTCGGGCCACCACGGGAAGATCGCGCGCTGGCGGCGCGACGAGGCGTTCCGCAGGACCGCGGCCCTGCGGCCGGACCTCCTCGCGCGCCTCGACCCCAAGGCCCTGGACAAGCACGACCGCAAGCTCCTCACTGAGCTCGGCCATGGCGATCTGGCCACCCCCGGCCGGCACGCCGCCGAGTCCTGACGCCGCCCAGTCCTGACGCCGCCGAGTCCTGACCTGGGCCGGGAGCGCTCCGATTTGGAGGAGCACCGCGAACCTGTGGCAGACTAGAGCGGTCGCGCGCCTTCCGCGCGCGCCCACACGTCCCCGCGCCTGACGCCCCCATCTTGACCTCTGGGGCCTCTCCGGTCCGGGCCAGCCAAGCAAGGACACTCCATGCACACCCTGATCCAGGAGATCGAGAAGGCCGCCCTGCGGTCGGACCTCCCGAGCTTCCGCCCCGGCGACACCGTCAAGGTGCACGTGCGCATCACCGAGGGCAAGGTCAGCCGTATCCAGGTCTTCGAGGGCGTCGTGATCCGCCGCCAGGGCGGCGGCGCGCGCGAGACCTTCACCGTCCGCAAGGTCAGCAAGGGCGGCTACGGCGTCGAGCGGACCTTCCCGCTGAACCTGCCGGCCATCGAGAAGCTCGAGGTCACCATCCGCGGCGACGTGCGGCGCGCCAAGCTGTACTACCTGCGCAACCTGCGCGGCAAGGCCGCCCGCATCAAGGAGAAGCGCGACTTCTAGTCCGCGCCCTCCACGGGACTTTCCGAACGCCTGGCCTCTTTGGGGCCGGGCGTTCGGCGTTCTTGGCCTGCCCATGGGGCCGTCCCCGGGGACCGCCGTACCGGGCGGCGCTAGGCTCGGTCCCTGATGAGCGACGAAGAACCAGGGCCGAGCGCGTCCGGGGAGGATCGAAGACCGGTGCGTTCCGATGTCGACGGCGTCAGCGCCGACGAGGGGGAGGGAACCGGAGGCTCCGAGGAGTCTTCCGGCGACGAGAACGTCAAGGAAGGCAAGGACAAGAAGCAGGGTTCCTTCTGGAAGGAACTGCCGCTGCTGATCGGGGTGGCGCTGGTCCTCGCCCTGGTGATCAAGACCTTTGTCGTGCAGGCGTTCTACATCCCGTCGTCGTCCATGGAGGAGACCCTCCAGATCGGCGACCGGGTCCTGGTCAACAAGCTCGTGTACAAGTTCCGCGACGTCGAGCGCGGCGACATCGTCGTCTTCAGCGGCCTGGAGAGCTGGGACCCCGAGGTCGACGTGGCCGAGCCGACCAATCCCGTCCAGCGCGTCCTGAGGGGCGTGGGGACGGCGTTCGGGGTCGTCGCGGGGGAGAAGGACTACATCAAGCGGGTCGTGGGCGTGCCGGGCGACCACGTCGTCTGCTGTGACGCGGCCACCGGGCGGATCACCGTCAACGGGGTCAAGCTCGACGAGACGCCCTATCTGTACACCGATCTGGCCACCGGTAAGCAGAACGTGCCGTCGTCCCAGAAGTTCGACGTGGTCGTGCCGCCCGGAAGGCTCTGGGTCATGGGCGACCACCGCGAGGTGTCCTGGGACTCGCGCGGCCACCAGGCCGACCCGGGGGCGGGCACGATCCCCGTCAGCAGCGTGATCGGGCGGGCGTTCGTGGTGGTCTGGCCGGTGCGGAACTGGAAGATCCTGGAGATCCCCGCCACCTATGCGCAGCCCTCGCTGGGGGCGGGCGGATCGGGGAGCGCGCCGCTCGCCGCGGTGGCGTCGCCGCCGGTCCTGCTGCGCCGCTACTGAGGGGCGATCTCGGCGGGCGTTGGGTGGTCGTCCCCGTCTGGGCGTAAGGTTCCGGATATGGACAGGAGCTCTCACCGGCACCGCCCGTGATCACCGGGACACGCCGCCCCCTGCGGTTCACCCCGCGCCGGGACGCCGGCATGTACGGCTACGAGCGCGCCCTGGCGCACGGCGGCTTCACCCGCGTCGCCGGAGTGGACGAGGCGGGCCGCGGCGCGTGCGCCGGGCCGCTCGTCGTGGCCGCGGTGATCCTCGACGGGCTCAAGGTCCCCGGCCTCGCGGACTCCAAGCTGCTCACCGAGCCGCGGCGCGAGGAGCTGTACGAGGAGATCGTCGCGCGGGCCGTCTGGTCGGCGCTTGTCGTGCCGAGCACGGAGATCGACAGGGTCGGGCTGCACGTCAGCAACGTCACCGGGATGCGGCGGGCGCTCCGGGCGCTGCCGGTGGACCCGTCATATGTGCTGAGCGACGGGTTCGGGGTGCCCGGCCTCGAGGTGCCGAGCCTGCGGGTGATCAAGGGGGACCGCGCGGTGGCCTGCATCGCCGCGGCGTCCATCGTCGCCAAGGTCACCAGGGACCGGATCATGCGCGGCCTGCACGAGACCTATCCCCAGTACGGCTTCGACGAGCACAAGGGCTACAGCACCCCCGAGCACATGGCCGCCCTCACCGGCCACGGCCCGTGCCCGGAACACCGCTTCTCCTTCGTCAACGTCCGCGCCCGCATGGGCGACGGCACGGGGCCGCGTGAGGAGCGGCTGAGCCGGACTCCGTGACCCGGCACGCCCCGACCCTGAGGGGTCAGCACGTGCCTGCCACGGTCAGCCGACGTGGACCCACTTGGCAACGAAGGGGATGCCCTAGGCGTCGGTGGCGAAGAGCATGCACCACCCGGGCTCAGCCCCGGCTGACGATCTCTGCTGCCTTTTTCAGGTGCTTCTTCAGGTCCGACTCGAACTGCGCGAACCCTGGCGCGTTCTCCTCGATGCCCTGTTCCTCATAGGCGCGCAGAACGGCCAACCGGACCCCCGAGTAGTTCACCTCGACCTGGCAGGCGTGATCGGCCTTGGCGGTCGCGAACTCCGCAGAAGACCCCTGCTCACCGGAGGAACCCTCACCCGACCAGCGGGGGTCCGCCTCCGCCTCCGCCGGACTCCGATAGACGAACCCCGCTTCCTTCATGCAGGACGCCCAGTTCTCCTCGACGGCGAGGACACGGCTGTCTACCTTCGTCAGCGCGAGGGCGTTCTCCTCGGTGGTCTCCGGGAGGGAGAAGACGTCATAGGGCTTGCCACCCCAGCCGAGTTTCTTCGACGCCGCTCCCGCACATCCCCCCTCGGGCCCTTGTTTCCCCGACCCCAAGTCCCCATCCACAGTGGTCAACACAGCCATCTGATCATCGGTGAGGCCAGGACCGGGAGGGTCGAACATCTGCGGCCCGAGCGCCAACTCCGCGGCCTCCCGCTCGGCGTCCGGGGGGTGGTAGCCGTACCTTTCGATGCTCGCCTCATCACGCCACGCGCCGAGCAGCTGCTGTGCCCGCGCCAGGCCGGTCGGCTTGATCGTCGTGTTGGTCCACGATTCGCCGTACTCCCGCATACAGTCGCCGACCAGGAGATCAAGAGCCTGGAAAAGTGTCTTGCGCTCGTCGAAACCTCCGATGTAACGATCCAGGGGAAGCGCCCAGTCCGCAGCCGACTGAGGCGTCGTGACCGATTCCAGGTCTGTCTGAGGCTTGTCCGCGCTCCCTCCGCACGCCGCAACGGAAAGGAACAGGATGCCAACCGAGAAGAGAGAGGAGAAACGAAGCAATGTCCACTGCCTTCTATGTATCCGATAAAGTTCCGCAGGAAAGATCATCGACCCGCGAGAGGGAGGTGGATCTTCGAATCGGCGTCCTCTTCCGGTCATGTCGTATCGCCTCAGGGCTTCGACGGGGTCAGGTCCTCGCCCGGTCCGCAGGGCTGCCGATCTTCCGGCTTGTCGGGGGGCTGGGGGTCGCGCCGGGGGTGTTCTCGGCGGTTCGTACGCTGAGTGTGGGGACGTCGCGGAGGGGGATCCTCGGCTGTTGGCCTGCGTGTGAGCAGCTCTGAGCGGTTGTCGCCGGTCCGGCGGTCCGGCGTGCCCATCATGTTGTGCCCTTCTCCACAGGACTCCACTAGCCTTCGGGGTAGGGCTGAAGGTGGTGGTCGCTGGCGGGCCCGTCAGCGGATGATCATGGAGTCGGCGGCCCTGGAGCGCAGGTTTGGAGGCGGAATGCCTGGTGAGAGGCACTTGCAGGGTGTCGAGGAGGCTGACGATGTCTGCTGAGGACCTGGAGAAGTACGAGACGGAGATGGAGCTGCAGCTCTATCGCGAATACCGGGACGTCGTCGGGCTGTTCACCTATGTGGTGGAGACGGAACGGCGGTTCTACCTGACCAACACGGTGGATCTCCAGGTGCGGGCGCTGGAGGGCGGCGAGGTCTACTTCGAGGTCACCATGCAGGACGCGTGGGTCTGGGACATGTACCGTCCGGCGCGGTTTGTGAAGAATGTAAGGGTCGTCACGTTCCATGATGTGAACGTCGAGGAACTCGCCAAGCCCGATCTGCAACTGCCGAACTAGATAATTTTTTTCTTTCTCCTCATCGCCATGGTTCGTCCGCTTTTGTCGGGCGTTTTGTCTGCCGTCCTCGCTGAAGTTATCCACAGAATTTGATTCGGGTCCGGTTTGTTCGGTCGGGTGGATGCAGTGTCGGGGGCGGAGGTGATCGGCGATGAACGCCAACCACGAACTCGGCAGACGCGGCGAGGAAGCCGCGACCGTCTACCTGCGACGGCTCGGCTGGCAGGTGCTCGACCGCAACTGGCGGTGCCCGGAAGGGGAGCTCGACATAGTCGCCCTGGAAGGGCGCACCCACGTCTTCTGCGAGGTCAAGACCCGCAGAGACGTCGGCTTCGGCCACCCCGCCGAGGCGCTGACCCCCGTGAAAGCACGCCGTTTAAGGCGACTCGCGCTGCGCTGGAGCCGCGAACACGGCGTCCGGGCGGCCGGCATCCGCATCGACCTGATCGGCCTCGTCGGCGGCGGGCCCGCGGGCTTCACCGTCGAGCACTTGCGGGAGGTGGCGTGATGGCGCTCGCCCGTACCCGCTCCGTCGGCCTCATCGGCGTACGCGGGCATCTGGTCGACGTGGAGGCGGCGATCACCAATGGAACGCCTGGGCTGCATCTTGTCGGGCTGCCTGATACCGCGCTCAGTGAGGCGCGTGATCGCGTCAGGGCGGCGATCCTGCACTCGGGGGAGGACTGGCCCACCCGGCACATGACCGTCGCGCTCGGACCCGCCGACCTGCCGAAGGCCGGCGCGGGGTTCGATCTGGCCATCGCCGTCGCGATCCTCGCCGCGGCGGGGGTGCTGCCGGTGGCGGCGTGCGCGGAACCGGTCATGATCGGGGAACTCGGGCTCGACGGGCGCGTCAGGGCCGTCAGGGGGGCGCTTCCCGCGGTCCTGGGGGCGGCTGAGGCGGGGTTCCGCACCGTCGTGGTGCCGCTCGCCAACCGGGAGGAGGCCGAACTCGTCCCGGGGGTGCGGGTGCTGGCGGTGCCGTCGCTCAGGGCGCTGCTGTGCGAGTTGCGCGGCGAACCCGTCCCTGAGGAGCCGGAACGGCCAGCGGAGCCGCCGCCTTACACGCCGGTGGATTCGGCGCGGACCCGTCGAGGGACGCTCGACCTCGCCGACGTGCGCGGGCAGTCGGAGGGCAGGCGCGCGCTGGAGATCAGCGCGGCCGGCGGGCACCACCTGTTCCTGCTCGGGCCACCGGGCTGCGGCAAGACCATGCTCGCCGAACGGCTGCCCAGCCTGCTGCCGCCGCTGGAACGGCAGACCGCCCTTGAGGTCACCGCGATCCACTCGGTCGCGGGCACCCTCCCGCCGGGCCAGCCGCTGGTCGCCCATCCGCCGTTCCACGCGCCGCACCACACCGCGTCGCGCGCGGCGATGATCGGCGGCGGCTCGGGCCGCCGCGTCCGGCCAGGCGCGATCAGCCTCGCCCACGCGGGCGTCCTGTTCGTGGACGAGGCCCCAGAGTTCCAAGGCGGGGTGCTCGACTCGATGCGGCAGCCCATGGAACAGGGCGAGGTCTGCATCGACCGTACGGCTTTCACCGTCAAGTTCCCCGCGCTGTTCACCCTGGTGATGGCCGCCAATCCCTGTCCCTGCGCCGCCGCGAAGGTCCTGCAATGCCGCTGCACTCCCGCGATCCGCTCGCGCTACCTGTCCCGCATCTCCGGCCCGCTCCTCGACCGGGTGGACCTCAAGCTGGAGCTGAGCCCGGCCACCCGCGCCGAGCTCCGCTACGACCTGGAGGCCGCCGAGTCCAGCGCGACGGTCTCGGCCCGCGTCCTGGAGGCACGCGAACGCGCGCTCAAACGCATGGCGGGCCTGCCATGGCGCACCAACAGCGAGGTCCCAGGCCCGGAGCTGCGTCGCAGCTTCGCCCCGCCCCCGGAGTCCCTGGTCCCCCTGGAACTAGCCCTCCAGGACGGCTCCCTCAGCGCCCGAGGCATGGACCGCGCCCTGCGCACCGCCTGGACCATCGCCGACCTCGCGGGCCGCGACTCCCCAGCCCCCTGGGACACCGCCGAAGCCCTCGCCTTCTGGCAGGGCCACACCACCTAACCCCCCACCCACCCCCGAAACGCCCCCACCCCAACCCAACCCCGGCCCCACCCCCACCAGGCCCAGCGGACCCCCACACCCCGTCCGCTGGGCCCCCAACAAACCCCAGGAGGCTCCTCACAAACCCTTACTGCCCGGGCCCACCCGCAGAACTGCGCGCCTAGCGCCTGTGCGAGTGCGTCCCCGCCAGCGACACGTGCCCGTCCCTAGCTCGGGCCACGGCCGTCACGGGCCCGTCCCCGTCACGTGCATGCGCCCGGCGACCTGTACGGGTCGCGCGTGCCACATCCGGCCACGCGTGCGTGCGCCCGGTGGCCCGCGCGGGGCGGCGCGTGCTGCGGACGGGCGCGTGTGCGTGCGCGTCGCGTGCGCGCGCCGACGACCTGTGCGGGTCCGCGCGCCACCGTGCCCGGTCACGTGTGCGGCGGGTGTCGTGTGCGGCGTGCCGTGTGCGGTGCGTGTGGGTGCTTGGTGGCCTCTGCGGGGTGGAGCGTGCTGTGGGCGGGTGCGTTCCGATGGGAGCGTGCGGGTGGCTTGGGTGGAACGGGTGTTGGTGCGGTGGCTCGGGTGGGAGGGGCGGGCGCGGGGGTGCCTGGCTGGGGAGGCTGGGGGCTTGTGGGTGGGGTGGGTTGTCGTGTGGAAGCTGGCTGGAGATTTGGGAGGAGTGGAAGGTATGGAGGACGAGAGGGTTGCTCGGGTCTGGCTCAGTGGGGTCTGTGAGCCGGGCGATGTGAGCGTGTGGCGGATGGTGAAGGCGTTGGGGGCCGTGGAGGCGGTCGCGGCGATTCAGCGGGGAAGGGTGCACAGGGAGAGCGGGGCTACGGAGAAGAAGGTCACCGGGTGGGGGATGCGCGCGGGGGCGTTCGATCTGGAGGGGGCGCTGTTCATCTGCGCGCAGTACGGGGGGAGGGTGGTCTGTCCAGGGGACGCGGAGTGGCCTTCGACGCTCGACCAGCTGGGGGAGTCCGCGCCGCTGCTGCTCTGGGTGCGTGGCGAGCTTGACCTGCGCGCGGTGTGCCTGAGGTCGGTCGCGGTCGTGGGGGCCAGGGCGGCGACCCCGTATGGGATACGGGCGGCGGCCGATCTCGGGGCTGAGCTCTCCGACCGGGGGTGGACCGTCGTGAGCGGCGGTGCGCTCGGGATCGACGGCGCGGCGCACCGGGGGGCGCTGGCCGCGGACGGGAACACCGTCGCGGTGCTCGCCAGCGGCGTCGACGTCGCGTATCCGCCGCGTCATGAGGGGCTGTTCGCCGAGATCGCGGCGAAGGGGCTTCTGGTGAGCGAGTGGCCGCCGACGGCGCACCCGACGCGGCCGAGGTTCCTTGTGCGCAACCGCGTCATCGCGGCGCTGACCAGGGGGACCGTCGTGGTGGAGGCCGACCTGCGCAGCGGCGCGCTCAACACGGCGCACCACGCCAGGTCGCTCGGCCGTCAGCTGATGGCCTATCCGGGGCCGGTGACGTCGCTGATGTCGCGCGGCTGCCACGACCTCCTGCGGGCAAGCCCTCCGCATACCAGGCTGGTCACCGGAGTCGACGACGTCCTGGAAGAGGTAGGCCCGATCGGCGAGGGCCTCGACCGCCCCGACGGCCGTCCCATCCTCCCCCGCGACCACCTGGACCCCGACACCCGCGCGGTCCTCGAAGCGATCCCCGCCGGCCCCCGAGGCACCCCCACCCACGCCATAGCCGCAGCCGCCTCCCTGGACCTCCCCACCACCCGCAGCCGCCTGGCCCTCCTCGCCGCCACCGGCTTCACCACCCGAACCCGCACCGGCTGGCGCCTAAACCCCCCCACCTAACCCACCCCACCCCTGCCCGGCCCCCGACCCCACCCAACCCCACGCTCAGCGCCCCGGCCCCCGCCCAGGCCCCCGCCCGGGCCCGCCCGCCCCCGCCCCGGTCCCGCGCCGCCCTCGGCCTCGGCCTCGGCCCCACCC